>NZ_JBDIML010000014.1:0-1810 GCF_039614845.1 Ornithinibacillus xuwenensis
AAGAGGCTGGGACATAACTAGCCAAAAATAAATGAAAAGTGGTTCCAAACATCAAAAAATGATGATTGGAACCATTTTTCGTTGGTTTATTTTCAATATCCATTGGTAAATTAAATGTTTGGGCGGCAAACTTCCTCAGATTTACCGCCATGAACGCAAATCCTAATTCATTTTCTACTTTCTCTTTGCCCCTTACGGACATTCGAGTGAAACGCAAATTAGCCTTCAGAAATCCGAAGACTGGTTCTACATCAATTTTGCGTTTTCCGTAGATTTCTCCAGTTTCTTTTTTCGAAAGCTGCTCTTTTATATATTCTTTTTGTTGTTCCCATTTCACGTTATAGTAGATTTTTCGATTACTCTCGGCTTTCGCCTTTGTACATAAAGAACGAAGTGGACATCCGGAACAGTCCTCGCATTCATATACCTTAAACGAACGAGTAAAACCGTATTTGTCTTTTCGTTTAGAGAGATATCGGAAAGCTAATGTTTTATCATTTGGACATGTAAAGGAGTCATTCATTTCGTTGTAATTCCAATTGGATAAATTGAAAGCATCATTCTTCTTCTTCTTCTCATTTCGATATTGGTTATAAGTAATAAGTGGAGTCCGTTTTCGTTGGTTGAGAACATCCTCATAATTTTGTTCACTTCCATAACCTGCATCAGCTACGATGTACTCTGGTAACGCAAAAAATTTCTTTTCAATAGTATCTAAGAAAGGAATGAATGTGCGTGTATCTGTTGGATTGGGAAACACATCGTAAGCGAGCGCATACTGACCTTCGGTCGCAAGTTGTACATTATAACCAGCTTTCAATTGTCCGTTCTTCATATAATCATCTTTCATTCGCATAAAGGTGGCGTCATGATCGGTCTTTGAATAACTGTTACGTTCTCCAAAGATTTTCATGTCGTATTGGTACTTTTGTTTACGTTCTAAAAAATCTTTAAATCGTTTGCGATATTGTTTTGGTGCTTTACGCTCGGAGCGAAGCTTCTTGCGTTCGTTTACATCACTTTCTTCTATTCTCTTGTCAAAGTCTTCTATTTTTTCATCTAGTTTTTTTATGATTGTCTTAATCTCTTTCGCTGAAAGTTCGTCCGAACTTTCCCGATTTATTTCTGGAATAATTTCTTTTTCCAATAATTCATCATACATTTGATTAGACTTCTCTACCAATTGTGCACTATATTTTTCAATTGACTTACGCCAAACAAATGTAAACTTATTGGCATTAGCTTCAATTTTTGTTCCATCAATAAAGATAGCTTCTTCATCAATCAGCTTTTCTTGAACAAGCTGACAGCGAAATTGGACGAAGCATTGACGTAGTAACTCTTTGACCTCTGGATGCACGCGGAAACGATTGATTGTACGATAACTTGGTTCATATCCTTGGGCTAACCACATCATACGTACACTATCTCGTAGTAATCCTTCTATCTTTCTTCCAGAGAAAACAGTTTGTGTGTAAGCACATAGGATGATCTTCATCATCATCCGTGGATGATAAGCAGGACAGCCAGTATCTCGTAAAAAGTTAATGAATGCCTCATCTGGAATATTTTCCACCACATCATTCACAACGTAAGCAATATCATTTTCTTGTAATTTAATTTCTAAATCTAACGGCAAAACCACTTGGTTCATGGTATAATGTTTAAACATAAGGACACCTCCGTAAATTATTGTGTGGTTACTTTAATTTTATCAAAAGGTGTCCTTTTTGTGTGCAAAAAAAGTGGTATTCACCGGTTTTGGTGAACACCACTTTTTATTTTACTGGGGTTTTGTCCCAGCCTCTTT
>NZ_JBDIML010000015.1:0-1478 GCF_039614845.1 Ornithinibacillus xuwenensis
GGTGGTTACCCCCAAAAGTTAGAGTTTCTATTATGCAGCTAATTGGCTGGAGTGAGTTCGGTATTCAACCGGACTCATCCCAGTCAATTTTTCTTTTGATCTTTCATGATTGTACCAATAGATATATTCTTTAATTCGTCTTTTTAACTCTTCATAGTTTACTAATTTTTCCCCGTAATACATTTCTTGTTTTAATATCCCAAAGAAATTCTCCATCGAAGCGTTGTCTGCACAGGTTGCTTTACGTGACATGCTTTGAAAAATATTGTTTTCTTCTAATGTCATCACCCATTGGTTGTGTTGGTAATGCCAGCCTTGATCGGAATGGATAGTGGTGCGATAGGGTGCATGATTCTTTATTACTTCAATAGTTTCTTTTAATGGTTCCATGACAAGATCTAACGTTGGACGTTTCTTGATTCCAAACGCAATAATTTCTCCGTTATAGAGGTCAAGAATTGGATTTAAATACAACTTTTCTTCTCCTAGACACTTGAATTCTGTAATGTCAGTTACTAATTTTTGAAGAGGAATAGGTGTACTAAAACGGCGAGACAATCGATTTTTAGCTATCTTTCCAATAGTACCTTTATAGGAATTATATTTACGAGATTTCCGCATGAATTTCACACATTTCAATCCTAGCTCCCGCATAATACGATAGACTTTTTTATGATTGATATGATGTCCTAATTTTGTTAACTCCTTCGTGATACGTTTATAACCATACCGTTCATGAAATTTTTTAAATAGGTGTGTGATGAGTTCTTTTAATTCTTTTTCCGGGTCTTTCTCACCAAATTTTTTCAAATGATAGTGATAGGTTGCTTCTGGAATTCCTACAACCATGAGAATATCTTTCAGTTTAAATCCTTCTTCTTTGAGTTCGAACGCCATCTTTGCTTGTGCTTTTCGTGAA
Organism: Ornithinibacillus xuwenensis; assembly: GCF_039614845.1. NCBI lineage: Bacteria > Bacillati > Bacillota > Bacilli > Caryophanales > Bacillaceae > Ornithinibacillus > Ornithinibacillus xuwenensis. The sequence goes on from NZ_JBDIML010000015.1 coordinate 920, forward strand.
AAGCGTTCGGATTCTCGCGAAAAGCTTTCAGCTTTTTTAGATATGCATTCTCCAGCCTTAGGAGTTCGTTTTCACGTTCTAATTCTTCTTCTCGTGTTAACTTTTTTTCTTCCTTTTTCTTCTGATTATTAGGTTTCTTAGACATAGAAGGCCGCCCCTTTGGTTTTAGTTTTAGGCCTTCTACTCCTTGTTCACGAAATGTCTTCATCCAACGTTTAATTAAGGAAGGATTGTTCAAATTAAATTGATCCGAAGTCTCTAAGTAAGAAGCGCCTGTATTTAAAATAAATTGTATCGTATCTAATTTAAATTGAACAGAATACTCCTTCTTGGTCGTCCTTCGTTTTAATCCTTCCATCCCCTGAGATTTATAGGCTTTCACCCATTCAACTATTGGTGTCTGGCTTCCCATATTATATTTTCTAGCCAGTGATCCATATCCAAGATTCCCATATAAATACTCGGTTACAAGCTTTATTTTAAATTCTTCACTATATTTAGCCATAAAAAACACCCCCGAAAGTTAGATTTTCACTCTAACTTTCGGGGGTCGGTACCA
>NZ_JBDIML010000016.1:0-1351 GCF_039614845.1 Ornithinibacillus xuwenensis
CACCAATCAATTATAGGTTGTTTCTTAGCAAAGAAGCGCTAGCTTCTGTATTTCTTTTATCGAAAAAACAGGGTATGTTTTTTCTTGACATACTGGTTGTTTTGTTCAGTTTTCAAGGAGCAAAAATAAAAAAATCACACTAACAGTTTCATTATTATAGTGTAAATTGTACAAGTTGTCAAATCAACTTTAAAAAATGGTGGAGCCTAGCGGGATCGAACCGCTGACCTCCTGCGTGCAAGGCAGGCGCTCTCCCAGCTGAGCTAAGGCCCCGTATAAAGTGGTCGGGAAGACAGGATTTGAACCTGCGACCCCATGGTCCCAAACCATGTGCTCTACCAAGCTGAGCTACTTCCCGTTATAAATGGCGCGCCCGAGAGGAGTCGAACCCCTAACCTTTTGATCCGTAGTCAAACGCTCTATCCAATTGAGCTACGGGCGCATATGGTGCCGAGGACCGGAGTCGAACCGGTACGGTAGTCACCTACCGCAGGATTTTAAGTCCTGTGCGTCTGCCAATTCCGCCACCCCGGCACATTATGGAGCGGAAGACGGGATTCGAACCCGCGACCCCCACCTTGGCAAGGTGGTGTTCTACCACTGAACTACTTCCGCAAACAAATATTTTATTTTAAATGGTGCGGGTGAAGGGAGTCGAACCCCCACATCCGAAGATACTAGATCCTAAGTCTAGCGCGTCTGCCAATTCCGCCACACCCGCAATATATAATGGTGAGCCATGAAGGATTCGAACCTTCGACCCTCTGATTAAAAGTCAGATGCTCTACCGACTGAGCTAATGGCTCATCTAAGTGAGTAATATTATTAGAGTTTGAGCATTTAAAGAAAATGGTGCCGGCCAGAGGACTTGAACCCCCAACCTACTGATTACAAGTCAGTTGCTCTACCAATTGAGCTAGGCCGGCAAGTGGTGGAGGATACAGGGCTCGAACCTGTGACCCCCTGCTTGTAAGGCAGGTGCTCTCCCAGCTGAGCTAATCCTCCGCCTGGCGGCGTCCTACTCTCGCAGGGGCAATGCCCCAACTACCATCGGCGCTGAGAAGCTTAACTGCTGTGTTCGGTATGGGAACAGGTGTGACCTTCTCGCTATCGCTACCAGACAATCTTTAAAATCAAGACAAGATATATTATATTCATTTCTAAGAAGAAATGCAAGGTTTTTTTTAAAATTTATACCCTGAAAACTAAATAAGCAACACAACAACTCAAAAAGTGTTAGTTAAGTCCTCGATCGATTAGTATCCGTCAGCTCCACGTGTCACCACGCTTCCACCTCGGACCTATCAACCTCATCGTCTCTGAGGGATCTTACTCACTCGAAGTGATGGGA
>NZ_JBDIML010000002.1:0-653534 GCF_039614845.1 Ornithinibacillus xuwenensis
ATTAGGCACGCCGCCAGCGTTCGTCCTGAGCCAAGATCAAACTCTCCAAAAAAGTTTGTCTATAATTGACACCAATCAATTATAGGTTGTTTCTTAGCAAAGAAGCGCTAGCTTCTGTATTTCTTTTATCGAAAAAACAGGGTATGTTTTTTCTTGACATACTGGTTGTTTTGTTCAGTTTTCAAGGAGCAAAAATGTTATTACGCTTTTTGCGTCAACTTTTATATTATACTATTTTCAACATTTCATGTCAATAGTTTTTTATAAAAGTTTTTTCATGCTTTATGTCGCAATTCAAATTAGCGACTTTATTAATATACCATGCTGACAATTCAAAGTCAACATCTTTTTTTGCTTGATTCTATGATTTAATAATTCAATATCACTTCTGAAAACAAGCAACGAAATATAATTTAACATGATTTTACCCATTAATCAAGTTTTTATACAAGGAAATATATGGATTCAGTTTATCACTTATAATAAAAGCCCCTTCACTATGGAAGGGACTTTTTATCGTATTCTATTATTTACGTTTATCTGTTTCTCATTTGTGGGAAAAGAAGTACGTCACGAATTGAAGGTGCATTAGTTAATAGCATTACCAATCTGTCTATCCCAATTCCCAATCCACCGGTTGGAGGCATACCATACTCTAATGCTTCAAGGAAATCTTCATCCATAAGATGCGCTTCATCATTTCCTTCTGCTCTTTCTTTTACTTGCGCTTCAAATCGTTCTCGTTGATCGATTGGATCATTCAGCTCACTAAACGCATTTGCATGCTCTCGCGCAACAATGAATAACTCAAAACGATCTGTAAAGCGTTCATCCTCCGGATTCTTCTTAGCTAACGGAGAAATTTCTACAGGATGACCAAATATAAAAGTAGGTTGGATTAATTTCTCTTCTACTTTTTGTTCGAAAAACTCATTTACAACATGTCCGAATGTCATGTTTTCTTTGACATCTACCCCATGTTCCTTTGCTAATTCCCTTGCTCGTTCATCACTCATATGCTCCCAGAAGTCAACACCTGTATGCTCTTTTACTGCATCAACCATATGAAGCCTCTTCCAATTTGGTTTTAAGTCGACTTCATATTCACCATACGTAACAGTGGTAGTGCCAAGTACTTCTTCTGCTATATGCGCGACCATATTTTCTGTTAGTGCCATAATATCGTGATAATCTGCATAAGCTTCATATAGTTCTATCATTGTAAATTCTGGATTATGTCTTGTTGAGACGCCTTCATTACGAAATACTCTCCCAATTTCATAAACCTTTTCAAGCCCACCCACTATTAATCGCTTTAGATGTAGTTCAATAGCTATACGCATATATAATGGAATATCTAGTGCATTATGATGCGTAATAAATGGTCTTGCTGATGCACCACCAGGAATACTATGCATCATAGGTGTTTCTACTTCAAGAAAACCTTGTGCATCCAAATAATTACGCATAGCACGGATAATTTTACTTCTCGTAACAAACGTTTCTCTACTTTCCATATTGGTAATAAGGTCTAAGTAACGTTGACGATAGCGTTGTTCAACATCCTTTAATCCGTGATATTTTTCCGGAAGTGGTCTTAATGATTTAGATAGCAGTTGAAATTCCGTTACTTTTATAGAAAGTTCTCCTACATTTGTTTTAAACATAACGCCAGTTACACCAACAATATCGCCTAGATCGGTAGAATTAAACACTTCATATGCTTCCTCACCGATAGCATCTTTCCGAACATAAAGCTGAATTTGGCCACTCAAGTCTTGGATATGAGCAAAGCCCGCTTTCCCTTTACCTCTTTTTGTCATCATTCTACCAGCAAGCGTAACGCGTTGTGCTTTTTCCTCTAACTCTTCTTTTGAAAATTGTTCAAATTGCTCGAGTAGTTCTTTTGCAATATTTGTTCGCTCAAACTTACCACCAAAAGGATCTAAACCTTTTTCACGATATGTATCTAATTTCTCACGCCGAACACGCATATGTTCATTTAATTCTTCTGACATTCCTCATCACTCCATTTTATTTGTTCTATGTATGAATAAGTTCAGGGTGTATCTATATTTTTAATTTTACTATATCATTATCTCAACATAACCTATATTTTACACCTCATAAGGCTTCCACATCAACTATTCACACTAATTCTTCCTATATTATAAAAATCTGCTAGTAAATAACCAGCAGATTTTTGAATATCCTCTCATTTTAGGAAGCAATAATATCCGCTTCTACCTCTTTAACGAATTCAAACAATATATTCATTAATTCATCACGAGTTTCAGCATGGTTAATCAGCTTTCTTGTATTACCATTTCCTTTAATTCCTTTTAAATACCAGGCTGCATGCTTCCGCATTTCCATTATCGCGACTTTTTCGCCTTTTAACTTAATTAAGCGATCCATATGCAAGATACAAACATCAATCTTTTCTTGTGGCGTTGGATCCGCAACTAGCACACCCGTTTCAAGGTATTTCGCTATTTGATAAATTATCCATGGGTTCCCTAATGCCGCACGACCAATCATCACTGCATCAACACCGGTTTCATCAAGTCGCTTCTTCGCAATCTCAGGGCTATCGATATCCCCGTTACCTATCACAGGGATATTGACTGATTCTTTAACCTGCTTAATAATGTCCCAATTTGCATAGCCTTCATACATTTGTTGTCTTGTACGCCCATGTAAACCAATTGCACTACCACCAGCAGATTCAATTGCCTTCGCATTATCAATTGCAAAGATATGATCATCATCCCATCCAGTACGCATTTTCACAGTAACTGGCTTTTCGACGTTCTCAACAACCGCTTTTACCATGTGATATATCTTGTCTGGATCTAACAACCAACGAGATCCTGCATCAACTTTTGTAATCTTAGGAGCTGGGCAACCCATATTTATATCAATAATGGATGCGTTCGTATTGTTATCCACATATTGCGCAGCCTGAACAAGCGTTTCTTTATCGCTACCAAATATTTGTAAGCTCATTGGCATTTCTTGTTCATCTATATATAGCATTTTCATCGTTTTTTGGTTTCGATTTAAAATCCCTTTATCGCTAACCATCTCAGCTGTAATTAGTCCAGCACCAAATTCCTTCACTGTTAGGCGGAATGCCCAGTTACTAACACCAGCCATCGGTGCTAATGTTACACGGTTCGGAATGGTTATGTCACCAATATTCCACATTATTGCTCCTCCACCTTATCCAAGGATTTCTTCCTTATCTATTATTAGCGTTTCCGCTATCTTTTCTAGTAATTCTTCCGATATTTCCCGAGTACCTCGTTCGATCGATCCAAGCTCATTAAGTGATACGCCAATAACTTTTGCAAAATCCACCTGTGTATATCCCTTCAGCTTACGATAAGCTTTTATTCGTCTACCGATTCTACTTCGTTCCATCTGTGAATATCCTTTTTATCCTTCTCAGGAATTTCAGCTAATAAGTTCTTAACTGTTTTATCCACGGAAGGAATAATTAAATCTGGGGCAATTTCATTTAACGGAATTAACACAAATCCTCTTTCATGCATTCTTGGATGAGGAATCGTTAATCGTTCCGTTTCCTTATTTTCTTTATTATAGATTAAAATGTCAAGGTCAATTGTTCTTGGACCAAAACGAATTTCCCTTTTTCTTCCTAATCCCAATTCAATCTTCTGGCAAATCGTTAATAATTCTTCCGAAGAGAAACTAGTTTGAACTTCTATAACCATATTTAAAAAGTCAGCTTGGTCTGTATACCCAACAGGTGGAGTTTGATATAAAGACGACTTATTTGTTATACGTATTTCTTCATAATTTCCAAGTAATCGAAGTGCATCATCTAAGTATTTTTTTCTAGGTTCGATATTAGTCCCTAGTGCAATATATGATTTATTCATGATTTTTCTCCCGATAGATTTCAACTGCTACAGATTCATAGTGTCCAGGAATTGGGGGATCTGGTTTAATAACCTTTACTCGACAAGCCTGCAACAAATGGAAAGACGTAAGTAAATCCTCCGCAATCGTTTCCGCAACTGCTTCAATTAAATTTTTAGCTTTGCCTTCTACAATCTTCTTTACATGCTGATATGCCTTGCTGTAATCAATTGATTGTTCCATTTCATCTAATAGTCCAGCGTTTCTCGTGTCTAAAAAGAGCTCTAGATCAACATTGAATCGTTGGCCCAATTTATTTTCTTCTGGTAAAAGTCCATGAAAACCATAGAATTGCATGTTGGTTAATAATATCTTGTCCATTACTTTTCCTCCGCTCTTATCATCGCGTCCATCATTTTAGATAGCTCCACATTTAACTTCACATTGTGAACACGAACAATATTTGCTCCCTTTGTGATACCTAGGCATGTAGTTGCACCTGTTCCGTTATCCCGTTCAACTGGAGGAACATCTAGTATACTACCTATAAAGCGTTTCCTTGACGTGGCAAGCAAAAGGGGGTAACCCAGTTCTGCTAGCTGTTCTAAATTATTCATAACGATAAGGTTGTCCTTCGCATCCTTAGCAAAGCCTATTCCTGGATCTAGAATAATATTTTCATTTGGTACACCTGCTTTTAAAGCTATTTCTATACTCTCTTGTAAATCCCGCTTCATATCATCAATAATAGATGTATAGTTATCGTTCATACGATTATGCATGAGTATTATCGGCACATTGTATTCTGCAGCAACAGAAGCAATTTCTGGCTCCTTTTTAGCACCCCATACATCATTAATTATTTCAGCACCGGCTTCTACTGCCTTTCTTGCTGTTTCTGCCTTATACGTATCAATTGAAATCGGTATATGCACCGCTTGTTTTACCGCATCAATCATCGGCAAAACTCGAGATAGCTCTTCCTCTACCGATATTGGTTCATGGTCTGGGCGAGTCGACTCTCCTCCAATATCAATTATATCCGCACCAGATCGCTCCATTTCAACAGCTTGTTTTACAGCCCTTTCTACAGTCGTGTAGCTTCCACCATCTGAAAATGAATCTGGTGTAACATTTAAAATTCCCATAATATGTGTACGGGCAGATAAATCATATACCTTTGAAGAAGTTTTAAGTAACATGCTGTCACAATTCCCTTCATTATAATAATCTAGTTCCATCCTATCACATAAGAAAAAGGCTAGCATCTGAAAATAATGCTAGCCTTACAATACTTATAATTATTCTTCATCAAATTGATAAAGTGGTGTGGATAGATATCTTTCACCATTATCAGGAAATACAGCAAGCACTTTCTTACCCTTTCCTAATGCTTTGGCAACTTTTTTAGCAGCAGCAACAGCAGCTCCTGCAGATATTCCACCTAAAATTCCATTCGTTCTTGCTACTTGTCGAGAAGCTTCAAAAGCTTCATCATTTGAAATTTGAATGACTTCATCATAAACTTGTGTATCGAGTACATTGGGAACAAACCCAGCACCAATACCTTGGATCTTATGTGGCCCAGGTGATCCACCAGAAAGAACTGGAGAGTCAGTTGGTTCAACAGCATACAATTTAATATCATTAAAATGTTCTTTCAGTACTTTACCTGCACCTGTTATCGTTCCGCCTGTTCCTATACCAGAAACAAACGCATCTAATCCATCATTCATTTGCTCCACAATTTCTTTCCCTGTTGTACGAGCATGTATTTCTGGATTCGCTTGGTTCGTAAATTGCTGTGGCATAAAATAACCATTTTCTTCAACTAATTCTTCTGCTTTCTTAATGGCACCTTTCATACCTTCTGCACCAGGAGTTAAAACTAATTGTGCTCCATATGCACGTAGCAGGTTACGACGCTCTTGGCTCATTGTATCCGGCATTACAAGTACTGCTTTATAACCCTTTGCTGCAGCAACCATGGATAAACCAATCCCAGTATTTCCACTTGTAGGCTCAACAATTGTATCCCCTTCTTTAAGGGTACCATCATTTTCTGCAGCTTCAATCATCGCTAAAGCGATACGATCCTTAACCGAGCTTCCAGGGTTCATAAATTCTAATTTCACATAAATATCTGCACTATCATCATCTGTGATGCGGTTCAATTTTACGATTGGCGTTTCTCCAATTAACCCAGTAATGTTATCTGCCACTCTCATGTAAAATTCCTCCTCATAATTCCTAGTATTTCTATAGGATTTATAACTAATGTAATTCTAGGCGCGTGCTACTGTCAACTATAATGCCTAAAAATGGGCATTTAATACTTCGTTACTAGCTTTCACCAAAGATTCATGGATAGTGTTATTTTATTCATCATAAACCCATTCTATATCTAATTTCTCCCATAATGGATCCGCAATTAAATTCTGGTTTGTTGTTTGCAGTGCTAGCTCATTACGAATATATGGCTGTAATTCTTCATAGCTAAATGTGATATCCGGCAAGCTTTTATGAAGATATAGAATGGCAACTCCACTATTTATAGCAAATGGTTCACTATAGGAGTAATCTTCAAGTCCTTCCGCAACTTCAAAATATTCGGATGGTAAAAACTCCGTTTCAGAAGAATTAAAACCTAAATACCCACCATTATCTCTCGTATCCTCATCTATTGAGTATTCCTTCGCTAATAATTGGAATGTCGCACCATCCTGAAGTTCTTCCCATACTTTTTCAGCAGTATCCATATCAGGTACTACGATATGCGATAATTGCATGGACTCTGAAAATTGATATTGACGATCATACTTAGTGTAGTATGATTGAACTTCTGCATCAGACACTTGAATTCCATCAGCCAACAGGGCTTCAAGCTGATAACGATAAGTAATATCCTCTCTCCATTGTTCTTCTAAATCATTCATCTTCTTCTCAGATGTTAATCCTTGCATCGTTGTCAAAAAAGCTATATCGCGTTCAATTACTTTATCACTAATCGTAATGTTTTGTTCCTCCGCTAGCTTCTTCACAACCTGATGATTGATAAGAGCTTTCAGTTCCTTCTTGCCATAGTTTTTTCGCAAAGAAGTCATCCAGTCCTCGTAGGTTACATCATGTCCATCAATGGTAGCAACCGGTTTATTCACATCAATCTCTGTATCATCATCCGCTACTTTATCTGATCCATCATTCTTCCAAAAAATCATTGTTGCAACATTTGTTATAAGGAGTACAACAATTATGCTGAGCAATAGTTTTTTTGTCATAGTTTTACTCCTCCCTAGAACCGTAGTTCCTATCCGCTAAGCTTCTATTAGTTCCTTAAGCTCCTCTTCTGTGAATACATATTTTTCATTACAGAAATGGCAGGATGCTTCTGCACCATGATCCTCTTCAATCATTTTCCGTATTTCTTCTTCGCCTAAACCGATAATAGCCTGTTCAAGTCTTTCTTTCGAGCATTTACATTTAAAAACGACCGGTAGTTTCTCATGTATTTTTAATTCTTCACCCTCAAATAAACGCTCTAATATTTCTTCAGGTGTCTTCCCTTCTCGCACAAGTGAAGATATAGCAGGAAAATCTTGTATTCTTTTTTCTAATTTATCAATGATCACGTCATCGGCACCAGGCATCACCTGTACAATAAATCCTCCACTAGCAAGGATACTATGGTCTGGGTTTACTAATACCCCAGCACCTACTGCCGAAGGTACTTGTTCTGATGTGGCAAAATAGTACGTAAAATCTTCACTGATTTCACCGGATACAATTGGTACTTGTCCAGTAAAATAATCACGTAGTCCAAGATCCTTTACAACACTTAAACCACCCTCAGTACCGACTGCACGTGCGACATCTAATTTCCCATTCGCATTAAGATCAAAATCTACATGTGGATTCGTTACATAGCCCCTTACTTCTCCCTTTGCATTGGCATCCGCAACGATAACACCGATTGGGCCACCGCCCTCTACTTTTACAGTTAAGGAATCATTTCCTTTTAACATTGCACCCATCATCGCCGAAATTGTAATCGTACGACCCATAGCAGCAGAAGCTGTCGCCCAAGTATCTTGGCGTCGTCTAGCTTCTTCAACTAAGTCGGTAGATTGAATGGCATAGGCACGAACCATCCCACCATAGGTGGTTGCTTTAATTAAATAATCTGACATGATGTAAAAACTCCTTTATTGATTATCTTTATAGATTTCATATAGTCCCTTTAAGGTTAAATAGGGGTCGACATAATCAATCGTTTCGGATGCATCACCTATTAGTGAGGCTAATCCACCAGTTGCAATAACTTTGGCATCTTTTCCAACCGTTTGTTTAATCCGATTTACAATTCCATCTACCTGTCCGATATATCCATAAAAAACACCAGACTGAATAGCTTCTACTGTCGACTTTCCGATAACATTTTCAGGTGCTTCAATTTCTATTTTAGGAAGCTTCGAAGTTCGTTGATAGAGCGCTTCAACTGAAATATTTATACCTGGGGATATGATTCCCCCACAATACTCTTGAGATTCATTGATATAGCAATAGGTAGTTGCTGTTCCAAAATCAATAACCACTAATGGCGCTTTGTGTGCTTTAATCGCACCGACAGCATTCACAATACGGTCTGCTCCAATTTCTTTTGGATTCGGATAACACATTTTTAAATTTGTTTTCACAGTATCCTTTCCGACTACAATCGGATCAATTTTAAAGTAGGTTTGACACATTTTTTCCAGTGAGAACATAATTGGTGGTACCACTGATGAAATAATAACACCGTGTATATCATTGAAATCTATCTTACTAAAATCAAATAATGATTTGATAAGCATACCAAACTCATCTTCCGTTTTATATCGATCTGTTTTTATTCTCCAATGATGCTTTAATTCATCATCATCGAAGACACCTAATACTGTATTTGTATTACCAACGTCTAGTACAAAAAGCATGTTATTATTCCTTCCTACATAAATTGGTTATCGTCAATGACGTAACGAGTAGCTTCCATGTAATTTTTTCTGCACGGGGAAATCAAGCCGATAGCCAGTTGCCTATTTTTCAATGATTAGGTAAACCAAATCGATCAAGATTTCACTTAATAATATACCAAAATAAAAAACGTAATGGAAATTAGAAAAGCAGTCTCACTGATGAGACTGCTTTATTGGTATAAAATCTATTCTTTTTTGGAATCGTCTTCTGATTCTTCTTCAAGAAGCTTTTGATCTGCCTTCTCTTTCGCTTCCTCAAAAGAGTCCACAGCTTCTTCTTGCTTAGATTGGATGTTAACCTTTACCTCTGAATTTTCATCCTCAGTTACTTCATCTGGTTCAGGTAAAACACCTTCGTCAAAGAGTGATTTTATTTGTTTTGCGTCTAATGTTTCAACTTCTAATAATGTTTTTGCTATTAACTCAAGCTTATCTCGGTTTTCAGTAAGGATTGTTTTCGCTCGATCATAACAGTGATTAATGAAGTTCTGCATTTCCTTATCGATATCGTGAGCAATTGCATCACTATAGTTTTGCTCATTGTTAATATCTCTTCCAAGAAAGACCTCTCCACCACCACTACTAAATTGTAATGGACCTAGCTTATCACTCATACCATATTCGGTAATCATTTTACGAGCAATATTGGTTGCTCGCTGGAAGTCATTTGATGCTCCAGTACTTACTTCACCAAAGATAATTTCCTCTGCTACTCGACCACCTAATAAGCCAGTGATTTTATCGAAGAGCTCCGGTTTCGTCATAAAGTAACGGTCTTCTTTCGGAAGCATGACAGCGTATCCTCCAGCTTGACCACGCGGTACAATCGTAACCTTATGAACAATATCTGCATCATCCAGAACCATTCCGATAATGGTATGGCCACTTTCATGATAGGCGACAATGTTGCGTTCCTTATCTGATATAACTCTTGTTTTCTTAGCAGGACCAGCAATAACACGGTCAATTGCTTCATCTACATCCGTCATATCAATTTGTTTCTTGTCCTGACGAGCGGCTACAAGCGCAGCTTCATTCAACAGGTTTTCTAAGTCTGCACCAGAAAAGCCTGGTGTACGCATTGCAATTGTTTTTAAGTCAACCGTAGCATCTAAAGGTTTGTTTTTCGCATGTACCTTTAATACTTCTTGACGTCCTTTAACATCTGGACGATCAACCGTAATTTGTCTATCAAAGCGTCCCGGACGTAATAGTGCAGGATCTAAAATATCAGGTCTGTTTGTCGCAGCAACGATAATAATTCCCTCATTAGCTCCAAAACCATCCATTTCAACTAGTAACTGGTTCAAGGTTTGTTCACGTTCATCGTGACCACCACCAAGTCCAGCTCCCCGCTGACGTCCTACTGCATCAATTTCATCAATAAAGATAATACATGGTGCATTTTTCTTGGCATTTTCAAATAAATCACGTACACGAGATGCACCAACACCAACAAACATCTCTACAAAATCAGAACCACTGATTGAGAAAAACGGAACGCCAGCTTCACCAGCAACTGCTCGCGCAAGTAAGGTTTTACCTGTTCCTGGAGGTCCCACTAAAAGAACACCCTTCGGAATACGTGCACCAATTGCGGAGAATTTCCGTGGATCCTTTAAGAATTCCACTACTTCGACAAGCTCTTGTTTTTCTTCATCAGCACCGGCTACGTCTGTAAAACGAACTTTTTTCTTTTCCTCATTGTACATTTTCGCCTTACTCTTACCAAAGTTCATGACGCGGCCACCGCCGCCTCCTTGTGCTTGACTAAGCAAGAAGAAAAATAGTAGTCCAATAATTAAAAATGGAATCATTGTCGTTAGTAATGTAACCCAAATACTTGGCTGATCCATTTGTTCTACATTTAAAACACTTTGCTCGGTAGCCTTTGAAGTGATATCGGAAATGATATCATCGTTATCAGGAACTTGAGCGATAAATTGGCTATCATCCTTTAGCTCACCTGTGATACGCATAATTCCATTTACAGGTTGCATGGTCATTTCTTTAATGTCGCCTTTATCTAGAGTTTGCATAAACTCACGGACATCAATCTCTTCAGCTTGTTCATGCTGTCCACTCAATAGACTTATAACGGCTATAATAACCAAAAATATGATTAAGTAAAAAAACGCACTGCGGAATACTCGGTTCATTGCTTACCTCCTCCCAAGCGGGAAAAACTATTAACAATAGTATCATATAAAATTTAAATTTTACAACTAATTACTCTCTGTTTTTCCTAGTCAATCCGATAGTCAAAACGGTAGGAAATTATTCTTCGCCACCATAAACTTCTGGTTTTAAAACACCAATATATGGTAAGTTGCGGTATTTCTCGTCATAGTCTAATCCATAACCAACAACGAATTCATCCGGAACTTCAAAGCCAACTAAATCTGCTTTAATTTGAGCAGTTCTTCCAGAAGGTTTATCCAATAGCGTTACGATTGTAATTGATTTTGCTTTACGATATTTAAATAGGTCCACTAAATATCGTAATGTTAGGCCACTATCAATGATGTCCTCAATAATAAGTAAGTCACGGCCCTCAACTTTTGTGTTTAAGTCTTTTAGGATTTTTACTTCTCCTGAAGACTTCATATTCGTGCCTCCATAGCTAGAAACATCCATAAAATCCATTTCTAAATGGGTTTGAACTTCTCTTAACACATCAGACATAAATGGTAAGGCACCTTTTAATACGCCAATCGCTAATGGAAAGCGACCTTCATATTCCTTCGTAAGCTGTTCTCCCAGTTCTTTACACTTAGCTGCAATTTCTTCTTGAGTGATAAGTATCTCTTTAATGTCGTTATGCACAATAATCCTCCTACACATTGCCTTGATCATAATATAATTGTAAATATGAGGTACCCTGGTCACTTGGAATAGGATCTCGCTTTTTCAATCCTACAAGCCATAGTATTTCCCCTTTATTATCCGTTACAATCGGCCAACTATTCCGATCCTGTAAAGGTATTTTCAAGTCAATAAAAATATCCTTAACCTTCTTACTTCCTTTTAAACCATTCCAGCTCATGCGGTCACCTTCACGTCGTGTTCGAACGTGTAACGGTAACGCAACATGACTTGCCAAACAAATATATGTATGATTACTTTGCGTTTTTACTTCATTTGAATATGTAGCAGTAACCACAGCCCCATCCGGTAATATTACCTTACCTGGGACAGAAAGCACCTCATGATATTCAAGCATTTTATGTTCATCAGTTTGGAAATAAAGGATAAGTTTATTATATGCTTTTTCTACCTTTAAATGACGGGGAAAATCAATTTGAACATTACTTTTGTCATTCGCGAGTAATGAAAAGAAATGTTCCTCATGGATATAAGATAAATTTTCAGGTAATCCATCATATAGATAGTTTAATATTAGATGAAAGGCACGCCTTTGTAAAGCAGATGCATGTGATTGAAATTGTTCAATATCGAACTGGGCTGATTTCGGATTTCCTTGGAATTCCACTACATTCTTAGCCATTTTTTTGGCTTCTGCTTCCATATAATTTTGATCAGCTTGAAGTGTCTCACTCAAGTATTGAATTGTCGTATGTATATTGCTGTTTTTTTCCTTTAATAAAGGAAGTACCTTTTTACGAAAATAGTTTCTTGTATAATCCGTTGCTTCATTAGATGGATCAATCCTTGGGTTAATGCCGTATTTCTCGCAATACCTTTGAAGATCTTGCTTTGTTACACATAGGAATGGGCGAATTATCTTTCCATTGGCAAATTCCCGCTTTATCGGAATGCCTGAAAAGGAACTTGAATCAGCCGTTCGAACTAAGCGCATGAGCATGGTTTCTGTTTGATCATCACCATGATGCCCAAAGGCTAAATAATCCGCTTGCTCGATATGCATTTGCTTTTCAAAAAAATTATAGCGGAGTCTTCTAGCTGCAATTTGTGTGCCTAGTTGTTCACTTTTCTTGTAGCTCGGAACATCAATAGAAGCTCCAATGAAGCGAATATTCCATTGTCTGCACACTTGCTCGACATACTCGAGATCTTGCTTACTTTCCTCTCCTCTTAATTGATGATCAACAGAAAGGGCAATAAGCTTCAGCTTCCATTCTTCTCTTATCGTCATCAAAAAATGCAAAAGCGCCATCGAATCTGGTCCGCCTGATACAGCAACCAATACAGTAGCATTTGGTCTTAATAAATTATGCTTTTGGATAAAATCCATTACTGCTTCCTTCACCAACAGATCCACCTTTTCTTCGTTCCATTACGTATTACTTCATTTTAACATAAATTGAAACTTCATTCAGTTTGAAGTCTACATTCCCTAATTTAGCGTAATTTCATATAAGTTAACGATCTACCTTAAGGGATTAATAGTGAAGAAAGATAATAACCGAGGGCAATGAAAAGAAATCCTATTGACTCCATAGCAAATGGTACATTATCCGAGTTTCTATTATGTCCTACACGAGTTTGGTTTTGAACGTGGTATATTACATTTGCAATTTCAGTTTTCATTTCAGTACTGGTTTGATATTTTCCTAAAATTGCTTTATACAGACAAGTACTATAAGGTTTTAATGCTTTTACATCCTGTATTCGCTTATATAATGTTGCCTTTGAGTTGGTTCCTTTTAAAAATCTTTTCGGATAATAGATACTCAAGAATACCATAGCTAGAGCAAATAAATCATAGCTCGGCTCCGCTTTTCTAGAGCCTAATCCCCAATATCCTCGGTCATAAAACTCTGTGTATTCTTTAATTGCCCTGCCAATCTGTGTCGTTCCACCTACATCAATCCAACGCAAACGGATCGGTGTTGTCGATACTAATAAATTCTCTTCTTTTAAATCACCAAACACCCAGCCAGATTGATGCAGCTGTTCTAAATCATCTAAAAGCTGCAGCATGAAAACGCCAATCCACTCATTTCCATGCTGTTTGATATACTCGGCTAACGATCTACCTTGAATATATTCCATTACATAGAAGGAAAATTTCGTTCCTTGGGGTGTTACCCAATCATCCACATCCAACAAATAAGGTCCAAGTCGTTTACCTTGGACCTTTGCTAGTGACTTTAGAACATTGACCTCCATTGTCATGGAAGAGCTTTTATCACTAATCTTTAAAGCGGCTTTCTTACCATTTGCATCACATAAATAAACGGATCCAATTGCACCATTTCCTAGCTTTCTTTTTATAAAGTAACTTTTTTGATGCCATTTACCGGTAATGGTCATCCCCGGTGTTAGAAATGAATCATGCGTTTTCGATGTCTTGTTCATGGTCTTTTCTAAAGCTCCTTAACAAGCTTTTTTTGCCAAACTGATACATTGCCTCTCGAATTGCTGGTCCAGTAGGTGTAATCCCTCCACTTGTAAGTTTTGGGAATACAGAAGAAATGGAATCTAACTTCGGAGACCAGTCTAGTACTTTATCAATATCCTTCCGTTTACCAGGGAAGCTATAAATGGAAAAACGGTTTCTTCCAACCCTTGCGTTTAAACTAATCGACAAATCAATTAATGCTTCTTTTACCGTTGGGAGTTTATCATGCATACTTGCACTCGTATCAATTAAGACTAGCACCTCTAAGTCACATGTTTCTCCCATATCTTCAACTACTTCCATAATTTCTCCGCGCTTTTCTGGATCAAGGTCTTCCATTGTTTGCTCATTACCAAGAATTTGTTTAAGCTCCATATTAACAAATCCTTGTAAAGTCTGTGTCATCGCTTGTTTGGTTACCATCTGAACAGTTTGAGACAGCGCTTGCTTGTAAACAAGCTGACTGACACCTCCACCAGCTAACGCAATTTCTTCTACTTCTTGTAAACCATCTGGATCTTCTGTTTGATCATCTTCTAAAATACCAATTACATTTACTGTTATTCCTTGTTGATATGCCAAAGCGGCAGTTGCAGCAGGGTCTTCTCCTTTATTGGAACACCCATCCGTAATTAATAGAATTTGTTTTAAAGTCCCCTTCTTCATATCTCAACACCTCCAACTTATTCCACTACCATCATTGACAAAAAAGTTGGCGCGTATACATCTAGAAGAAGGAATCTATTAAAATAACGAAATTTATTGTGCTTTGTTTTGATAGATTGGAAAAGTAGCCCATTCTGGGATATTCTTTTTAATTTTCGCAACCAATACGGTCATATCATCTTCTATCATTCCAGAACGTGTACGGATAACCTCTTCAAGCAGCAGGTCAGCTATTTCTTGTGGATCATCCGTCTCCATTTCCCGAATCTTGCGTTTTAACCAAATATCTGTATTTTCAACATGCTTTGGTCCATCAAAAATGCCGTCACTCATCATAATTAATATATCTTCAGACTGCAACTGTTCATTTACGATATCGACATCAAACTCCCGAATAATTCCCATTGGCAGGTTACTTGCTTCAATTTTTAATAATTGATCGCCACGCTTCACAAAGCTTGGCGTGGACCCAATTTTGAGAAAGCGAACAAATGCATTATGCAAATTGATAACAGCCAAATCTAAGGTGGCAAACATCTCATCCGTCGTTCGGAGTGCCAAAATCGAATTGATTGATTTAATGGCTACTTTCTCTGGTATGCCTGTTTGCAAAATTTGCTGCAGTAGCCTTAAGGTTTCCTTGCTTTCTTCATTTGCACGGACACCATTCCCCATGCCATCACTAATTGCCATTGCATATTTTCCTGCTCCTAGTTCAATCATGGTATAGCTATCACCGGAGATGACGCCACCTCCCATCGCAGCATTAGCAACCCCGGTTTCAACCATAAATTCCTTTGCAGAACCAAACGCTATGAAGGAGTATCCATTTGGAAATGGTGATATATCCTCCTGTTTTACAACAATTGTTTCATTTAATATATCAGATAATATAGGCGCAATTAATTTCTCCCCTTCCCCGTGGTAATCATAGAATGAAACTGTCATTTCAATATCTACATTTCCTTTATCTAATTGGTATATATCTAGTTTTTCTAAATCGATACCAATTGATTTCAAAGCGTCAATAATCTGTATTTCTTGCTTATCATGATGTTCTCTCTCTTTTAAGATTTCCTTCGCAAAGTCTTCCATTACATCGGAGACTCCTTGAAGCTGTTCAGCAACTAGTTTTTTACTTTCTATCACTTGTTTCCGTAGCTTTCTATTCGCTTCAAAATAGGAGATTTCTTCTTTCATCGTATCGATTACCTTGCGAGATTTGATACAATGATTTTCAAACTCACGGACTAACTTCCTGCCTGGTTCTTTCCCTGTTTCAACATCATTCTTTAACATGCCCATTAAGGAATAGGTTGTATCAAACTGCTGTTGCCAGCACCGCTCTTTCATAAAACAATTTTGACATGTTCGTTCCGTTACATTACTTAAAAACATATCGGTATCACGCTGAGACTCCTCATCCTCATAAGAATAGTTTTCTGCAGTAATAAAGCTTTTCGATAATGCTTCAAATACCTCGGAAAACTGCTCGACCCTTTTGGCAGTTACATTCCGAACCTTTTGTAAATATTGCTCCTGTTCATGATTGTGTTCTTCTGTGCCAGGAATGTATCGAGAAAGCTTCTTAAACCAACTTGCAGGGGTCAGTAAAAATAACAGTATTGCTAGGAATGATTCGACTAATGATGGTATTAACGTACTGGAATCACCGTAGATTCCAACGAGAAAGGTTCCGACCAGAAGGCCAGCACCAACACCAATTTTTTTCCCATCTTTTAATAAACCACCGAGTAATCCTGAAAAAGCTAATAAACTCATTTGATAGAGGTTCGCTACATTTGCTAGTGATAGAATTAACCCCGCAACAACTCCTACCGTTGAACCAATTGCCGCCCCTCCTACAAATGCAAAAAGTAAAACAAAATACCGAGAGAATACTTGTTCAATCGATGCTTCATAAATCTCCCAGCCAACCGTACCGGTTAATATAGATGAAATGAGAATAATCATACAAACAATTTCTTCGTTTTTTAATGTTGGACGATACTTTTTTTGTGATAAAAGCGGGACACTCTGCATAAAGATTAATACTAGAACTGCACCCAAAACGCCTTCTACAAATAACAGCATCCACTCATATGACGTAAGTTGTCCATAAATGGAATAAAGGAAAACCCTTGGTCCAACTGTTGATAAAAACACATAGATCGGTATTTTGCTTTGTTGGCTTTTCGTGTTTTTAAATATAGATGCAACAATGACAAAGAAAAACATTGCAATACCAACAAATAGTCCATGTGATAGCGATACGGTAAAGGCACCTATCATTGTTGCCAGCAATGTTTTTGCTGTATTCTCTCTTTGCATAAACCATAGGGTTGCTAGAAACGCTACTGCAAATGGAGAAACAACTGATAAGATAATCGCTCTTCCTAGTAAGAAGCCAACAAATACGTACAGTAACCCTTTATCAAGCAGAATCTTTTTTCCTTGTGTATAGATCTTCATCCGCATATTTTCGAAAATTGAACTTTCGACAGCGATTGCTTTCGTCTGAGCTCTTGTAACTGATTCCATAAAAACCACTCCTCTTTGACGGATAGTATACTGAAACATCGTGCAGGGGGTGTTTCCCATTTGTATGTAGCATGAACATGTCGGACATTGCTTGCGGGTAACTCCTGAAAGTCGGAAGCAATACTGGCTGGAATTGTTATATTCAGATAAAGCTTGATATGGTATTGTATATTGGCCACTCATTCTTTTCTCTAATAACCATTCTTCATTTAAATGGACAATACATTTCCTATCAGTAAACCATAGAATGTCATTTTTTTTTGTCAAAACAAGAGAGCAGTTTCCAAAAATCGTTCGACTGAAATCTAGTGGGTCAAGCTCATTTCTACATTTTCCTTCACTATTATCAATTCATCGTACTAAGAAATAAAAAAGCCACCCACCATGTGGATGACAATTTAGTCTAGATATTCCGTTTTATAAATTGGATTGCTGCAGCATGTAAACCCTCGTGATAGATGGTACGAGCTAATACTTGCTCAATCGTGTACATCCCCATTTCTGTTGGTTCGAATTCTTCTTCCAGTCTTTCTCCATATTTCTCACGTATTTCGTCTGGTTGATCATACAGCATTTCTTTTAGCGCTTGTAGGGTTGGCGTATCCTTTGTAAAATCTTTTGGACTCGTTCCAAACCCAAACCATTTGTTTAATGACGCTATAGCTGTTGTTTCTTTCGTAATAGCTTGAATCCAAAGAAACTGGTCTAAATAGATATGACCAAGATTCCACCTAATGTTATTATGAAATCCCTCTGGGATTACATCCGCTTCTTCATCCGTAACACCTTCTACCAAGCCTAATGTTTCCTTACGATATGTTTTCAGCTGGTAAATAATACATCATGGCGTTTTTTCATAACCCACCTCTTTTGTTTTTTATTTTCATAATTTAATTAATTCTAGATTATTGGAAAATATCCTTTTTGGAGAAAGATATTGACACAATTCGTTCCATACTGTAATATGATTTTTGTTGCACATTATGGCGGCGTAGCTCAGCTGGCGAGAGCGTACGGTTCATACCCGTGAGGTCGTGGGTTCGATCCCCTCCGCCGCTATCATTTAAAAACCTGTTATCTAGTAGCAAGCCTACTGCATAACAGGTTTTTTTGTTAGACCGACTGATTTAGAAATCATAAACATATAAAAACAGCTATCTATTGCAATAGATAGCTGTTTTTATTAGGATTTTATGTTGAAAATTTTAGAGCATTATCGGGTAGACAGCAAATTCTATCCTCTTTTAGCACCTCGACCCCCACGTCTAGATTCTGTGTGCTTCTTCAAAGAGGCTAAACGATCTTCAGAATCCTTAAGAAAACGATTCATTTTCGATTCGAACGTTTCAGTTCGTTCTCTTGGATTCTGACGAACTGGTTTTTTTTCTTTTGCTTTCTTAATAGATAAACCAATCTTGCCATCCTTTTCGACATTAATTACTTTAACCTCAACTTGATCTCCTACTGATAGGTGTTCATTAATGTCTTTGACATAGTTGTCGGCAACCTCACTAATGTGAACAAGCCCCGTTGTTCCTTCTCCAAGTTCAACAAAAGCACCAAAATTAGTGATGCCGGTTACCTTTCCTTGCAGCTTGCTGCCTACTTCAATTGACATAAAAAAAATGCTCCTCCTTAAGATTTAAATATACTTTACTTATATATTATAGCGAAGCTGTTAAAAGTGTGTCAATAAGACGTGTCATCATCAGGTGTTTTAAAAATTAACTCGCCTTCTTTTGATAGAAAATATTTTGTACGAGCAATATCCAAAATATACTCCTCGTCGTTTAATAACTCTATCTCTTCTTTATAATCTTTCTCGTCTTTCTTTAAACTTGCTAGTTCTTCCTGAAGGAGTTTATATTCTTCAACTTTTTCTGCTTGCAGTGCTCGTTGCTTAAAATGATATGCCGCCATGCAACCAATAACAAGTGTTACAAGTGTTGCGAAAAGTATTAAACGGCGAAATAAGCGCTGCTTTTTTCTTTTTTGCCTTTCGACATGAGCATCATATTGATCCATATAATTAGAATTTAACCTTGTTACGGTTTTTTTCGTTTGCATAGCGTCACCTCCTCTTAGATGATATATACTGTAAACACTTTCTACATATATTCTGTATTTTACTATAAATTCCTGCTAAATTGTGTAAAAATAATTTGAATTTTTTTGGTAGCAGGCTGTATAACCACTGTAAAATCCATTTTACTGGAAGAAATATCGTTTTTAATACAAACCGCAATACGACAATACATGTGTTCACAAGGAAGATTATACAAGCAACGAGTAACGCTATAATATATTGAATTGGTGCAATAATAATTGTCTTCACTAGCTTATTCACAAACTGTAGGATTCGTAATAAAATGCTAATAATTCGTTCTAATAGGCGTTTATATAGATTGGCAGCTAGTACTTGATAGATTGCAAAGCCTAACAAGCAAGCGGCAAAGACATATAGCCTTAGCTCCCCAGAATTCACAAGAAATAATACATAATATAAAATGAATACCTGAGTGAGCCAAAAGCTAATTTCCATAAGATATACTAAAAATATATGGTGCTTCCAATGCCTGTGGAATCGACGAAAGGTATCTAAAGCAGTCCCTAAGTAAAAGCCTCCAGCTACCATGGAAACCATCGTATAAAACTGGACACTAAGTGTCATCGAAATAGCTTGCTAAAGAATCCTTTAGCCTTCTCCTGCTGGTGTTCATCTACATAGGACATCTCGTAAACCTTTCCTTTAATAGAGACAACACCTTCGCCAACATCTAAATTCTTTAATTGTAGGTTTTGACCACGAATGATTAAATAGCCCATTACCGTTTCTAATAAAAATTCTTCATTATCAAAGCTATCGACTTCTTTCACACCTGTAATCTCTATTAGTCTGCGATTGTTAATTTTTAACTGATGATCCTGCTGTTGGACCCTTGTCGTATTTTCTTTTTCATAATAGTTCATATCCGCTTCCTCCTTATCAGTAATAATTTATGAAAGGAGGGACAAGTATAGAACTATTGCACCTCAATTTTTTCTTCTTTAATAATTCTATATAACAAGTCTGCTTCTTCTTTTCGAACGGTTTCTTTTAGGGAGGTTACTTCAACCGTTACAAGCTTCTGCCCAAATTTAATTTCTAGCGTATCTCCAATGGCTACGATTGAAGATGCTTTCGCTTGATTTCCATTAATGGAGATTCTCCCTTGATCCGCTACCTCTTTTGCTAAAGTACGTCTTTTAATTAAGCGTGACACTTTTAAAAATTTATCTAAACGCAATTTTCTTCACTCTCTTTCCTTTGCTTTTTCCCAGTAATAGTCCATCTCTTCTATTTCCGTTTGCATGATGTCTTTTCCGTTAGCCTCTAATTGCTCCTCAATAAAGGAAAATCGACTGATGAACTTTTGATTTGTTTGATTTAGTGCATTCTCTGGATTGATTTTATAATATCTTGCTAAATTAGCAAGTACAAATAATACATCTCCAAATTCCTTTTCTAGCTCTACTGCATTGTTTGTATCAATTGCCTCTTTCACTTCCTCTATTTCTTCATTCAGCTTCTTCCAAATATCACCGACATCACTCCAGTCAAACCCTACCTTTGCAGCCTTCTTTTGTAATTTATAAGCCTTTGCTAGAGATGGTAGATTTCTCGGTATCCCGTCAAGAATTGATTTCCTAGCTTCTCCCTTTTCTTTTCTTTTTAGATCTTCCCAATTTGTTGTTACGTCATTTACCGATTCTACTTGCACAGTAGAAAATACATGTGGATGTCGATATATCATCTTATCGGTAATAGATTGTATCACATCATCAATTGTGAAATAGCCATCATCTTCACCAATTTGACTATGGAGCATTATTTGTAATAAGACATCTCCAAGCTCTTCAATAATTCCATGGTCATCTTGCTCATCGATTGCATCAATTAACTCATAAACCTCTTCAATTGCGTATTCTCTTAGTGATTCATGTGTTTGTTCTTTGTCCCACGGACAGCCTTCTGGACCTCTTAGTGTTGCAATTACTTCTCTAAGCCTTGCAAAGGTGTGATTTAATCGTTCTGCTGCTATTGGTGGTATGTAAACACTCGTTAAATTACTAATCTCCATGGAATGGTCCAATTCTTCTAATGGAATTGTCGTTATTTTTTCATCCTTACTTCCTGCGGCATCAATAATGGTAACGGGATATTCAGCAGGTAAATCCTCTAGTAACGCTATCTTAACCTCAGAAGCAATAAATCGATCATACACCTGGCAAAAGATGATATGATGCCGATAATCAAGCTGGCTTCGACTAAAGCCTGTCCCATCTACAAATTGAAACCCTTCAATCGGGTCAATCCGAAGTGAAGTAAATAAGGCATCTAGGTAGCTTTGTCCACCAACCAAGTCCACCTGAACTTCCCCTTGCTCCAACAAGAGCTGTACGGTCTTCTCTGCGAGCATTGGATGACCAGGCACCGCATAAATAATTGATTCTGACTTCGATTTTTCCATAAGAACCTTTACGATTTCATGATAAACAGATTCAAATTCCGTTTCCTGTTCATACAAATAATCAAAAGCAAAGAATGAAACACCCTCCTGCTCCAGTGTCTGGATGACAGGATGATCGATGGTTCGCACAAAAACAGTACGAGAAGTATCCTTCAATTTGCGATATATTCCTAATGGTAGTTGTTCCATATCACCTGCTCCTAAGCCGATGACTTCAATATGTTGTTCCATGTATTACTCCTCCTACTTATTTCGTAACAATCTTGAACCAAATGGTAGCATGGATAACTCCTTATCCGAAAATGCTTGATAACGCACTAGTAATAGAAAATAAATAATACCTCCAGTAAATGATACAAAGAGGACATATAAAAGCAATTCAAATCGCGAAAATGTTTCTGTGCTAGCGATAAGGTCAACTGCTATTAGAAAAACAATCATACTCAAACAAGCAATCAACAAAGCCTTCCAATTGACGTGCTTTCGTAAACGAATACCGACTACATTTCGTTTCAATTCTAGGAATGAAACGATAACTAAACCTAATAAGCTCACGATCGTACCGATTGCACTACCAGTAATCCCTAGCAGAGGGACTAATATATAATTAGCAGCCCATTTTATCATAAAAGAACCAACAATAATTAGTGCAGTCCGCTTTAAAAAGCCCATCCCTTGTAAGATAGAACAGGAAGTAATAGCCATAGCACTTAATAGGATTGCAATCATAAGAACCATTAAGCTGGTATCTCCTTGATTATCTTGATACAAAAGTTTATTTACTTCTGGAAATAGGAATATAATCCCAACGGTTGCACCTACAGCAAGGTAAAAGCTTAAGCTAACTCCTCGGTTAATCTGTTCATGGAATTGTTTTGTAGTTACATTCCGGGATACCTGGGGAATTAATGCTAATCCAAATGCGGATCCAAATACCGCACCGATTTGAATTAATGGCTGTCCACGATCAAAAACTCCCTTTGCCTCCATTGCCTCTTGTGAGGAATAGCCATGCGCCACTAAACCAGAAACAATTGTTGTCGCATCTGCAAATTGAATAATCAAGAGAATCATATGATTAATAGATGCAATCAAGCCAAATGTAAGGATAGTTTTCACATAATATCTCCACGGTATAGCTTTGTCTAGCTTTGGTACATGTCTATATTGTTTGATAAAAACTAGCAGGATTATTATTGCCACGAATGCGCCAGCAATTGCAGCAATACCTGCTAAAGATCCAACTACATAAATATCCCATCCATAGATAGCAACCATGAATGCTCCTGTAATAATAATGGCAACACGAATAAGCTGTTCGCCAACCTGCGAGTAGGCTGTGGGCTTCATATCTGATTTCCCTTGAAAAATCCCTCTTAATAAAGCAGAAAAAGGGACGAACAAAAATACGATACTCGTTATTTTATAGGGAGTAACTAAATTTTCATCACCAACCCATGACGCTAATGTTGTTGCATTAACGTACAACAATACTGACGCTATTCCGCAAATTCCCATTAAAATGATGAAAATGGGAAGTGCAAAATGCTTATATGATAGTTCTTCTGATTCTGCAGATAGCTTCGAGACAGCTGTCGGAAATCCGTACAAAGCTAATACTAATGCTATACCAACGATTGGATAAACTTGCTGATAAATATAAAACCCTACATCACCAGTAAGATTTTGTAACGGTATTCGGTATCCAGCACTCAAAATCTTACTCACAATACCAGCTAATGTAAGTAATAATGCCCCTTTAACATATGTATTCGATTCCATAAATGACGTCCTTTAACCTGAAGGGGATTCCCCATAAAATTCCACTTTATTATAGCATAGTTGTCACTGTAACCATGAAGAGGTAATGAATTTTAAAAAGGGCAAAAATCAGTATCGCATACTAATTTTTGCCCATTCCATATGTGTACCGTTATTCCATCTGTTTTGCTAAAAAGCTTGCTGCTGTTTCTAAAGCCTTCTGCTCTACTTCACTAAGCTTCTCTCCATCTCTTGAAAACATCACCACACACCCTATCGGATCTCCATTAGCAATAATTGGGCTTGCACAATACGAATTTACCTCCTCTTCTTTACCAGGTAATAATTCTATTGTGGTTGCCTCTGTCTCGATGGTTTGTGATCTGTTTTCGATTGCTTTTTCAATTTTTGAACCAATGTTTTTATTTAAGTAATCTTTTTTTGATTCGCCTGCTACTGCAATGATTTCATCCCGGTCACATATAAGTACCGGAAAATGTAAGGAATCAAACAATGCTTGTGCATACTCCGTTGCAAAGTTACCTAACTCATTAATTGGAGAGTATTTTTTTAAAATAACTTCGCCTTCACGGTCAATAAAAATTTCCAGTGGATCTCCTTCTCGAATTCGTAAAGTTCTTCTAATTTCTTTCGGGATGACTACTCTACCTAAATCATCAATCCGTCTTACAATTCCTGTTGCCTTCATTGAATGAAGCCTCGCTTTCTTATGATGATTTCTAGTGCAATTTGTTTTAGAAGCTTAGCCTGATATGTGTCGCAATAATGGTGATAGAGTTTCTGGTTAGGTTCATCTAAGTAGAATCCATAACCTAAGTACAAGTTCTACAACCTTTGTTTTCTTGCTATGTTTTTTGATGTCCCTAAAACGCCAGTTGTGTTTTATAGTATTAATCATCTTGGAAGAACTATACATGAAATACCATATTCTCACAGAATAACCTTCAATCTTTATGAAAAAAACCTGTATAAGTCGACTATAAAATCGACGTTTTACATAAAAAAAACAGTGGGTAATTACCCACTGTTTGATTGACTTTACCGCGTTAACGATTAACATTTTCCAATTTACTAATGAATTCTTTTACCACTTCATAGCGCTTATAGCTTGTTTCTCGATTAAATCGGTAAATTACCTTGAGTTTATTCTGTTCTGTACCTAGCATTATTTCTCTGCCAAATTC
The DNA here is from genome assembly GCF_039614845.1 of Ornithinibacillus xuwenensis. Taxonomy (NCBI): domain Bacteria; kingdom Bacillati; phylum Bacillota; class Bacilli; order Caryophanales; family Bacillaceae; genus Ornithinibacillus; species Ornithinibacillus xuwenensis. The sequence continues at coordinate 24,911 of NZ_JBDIML010000002.1, forward strand.
ATTTGCTAGCTCAAATATTTTTGCTCCGTCAACAAGCTGACTTCTATCTTCTGAGAGCAACCATTCAATTTTATTATTTTTTTCTGAAATGGACTCTACTCGTTCACGTTTGGATAACCATCTAAGCTCCGAAACAATGAATAAGTTCTCTACTTCAGTTGGGAAATCACCAAATCGATCAAGCAATTCATCCTTCAACTCCATCACATCTGAGGAGGATGTGATAGTTTGAAATTGTTTGTACATATCAATTTTTTGCTTTTCATCTGCTATATACGTTTCTGGAATATAAGCATCAATTGACAGAATAAGCTCTGGATCAAATGGCTTTACTTCCTCAATATCCTTGCCTTGCTTCTTCGCCTCTATTGCATCTTTTAGCATTTGGTTGTACATGTCAAAACCTACAGAATCAATGAATCCATGCTGTTGTGCACCAAGTAAATTACCGGCACCCCGAATCGATAAATCCCGCATTGCAATCTTAAACCCAGAACCTAATTCAGTAAATTCCTTAATTGCCTGAAGTCTTTTCTCCGCAACCTCTGTGAGCACCTTATCCTTTTTGTAGGTGAAATATGCATAGGCAACCCGATTCGAACGCCCTACACGTCCTCGCAACTGATAAAGCTGGCTCAATCCCATGCGGTCTGCATCATATACAATCAACGTATTCACATTCGGGATGTCTACTCCTGTCTCAATAATGGTTGTGCTAACTAGGACATCAAATTCACCCTCTAAAAATCCAAACATGACATTTTCTAATTCCGTTTCATTCATTTGACCATGCGCAATAGCAACTCTTGCATCTGGAACAAGCATACCAATATCCCGAGCCATTTTATCAATGTTCTCTACTCGGTTGTATAAGAAAAACACTTGGCCACCACGTGCCATCTCTCTTTCAATTGCTTCCCGTATTAAAACCGGATTGTATTCCAAAACATAGGTTTGGATAGGAAAACGGTTCTCCGGTGGTGTCTCAATAACGGATAGATCACGAACCCCAAGCATTGACATATGCAATGTACGAGGGATTGGTGTTGCTGTTAAGGTTAATACATCGATATTGGATTTCATCTGTTTAATTTTCTCTTTATGCTTCACTCCAAAGCGTTGTTCTTCATCTACAATGAGTAGTCCAAGATCATGATAGTGAATGTCTTTTGAAAGCAAACGATGTGTGCCGATTACCACATCTACTAATCCACGTTTTAAGCCATCGGTCGTTTCCTTCTGTTGCTTTGGTGTTCGAAATCTACTTAATAGACCGATATTAATCGGATAATCCTGAAACCGTTCTCGAATTGTTTCATAATGCTGCTGGGCTAAAATCGTTGTCGGAACTAAGATAGCAACCTGCTTTCCGTCCGCTACCGCTTTAAATGCTGCACGAATGGCAACCTCTGTTTTTCCATATCCAACATCACCACATAATAAGCGATCCATTGGTCTTTCTTTTTCCATATCCTGTTTAATTTCCTCAATACAACGCAATTGATCCTCTGTCTCTTGGTACGGAAAAGATGCATCAAATTCTCTTTGTAGCTCTCCATCTGTTGAGAAGGCAAAGCCTTTTCTAGATTCTCTTTCTGCATACAGCTTAATAAGATCATCGGCTATATCTTCAACAGAGGATTGGACCTTTCGCTTAACCTTCGTCCATTCACTACCACCTAATTTATATAGCTTTGGTTCCTTGCCTTCAGAACCTACATATTTTTGTACCAAATCAATTTGATCAATTGGTACAAATAATTTGTCATCACCTGAATACTTAATGAGCATGTAGTCCTTGTGCTTGTCACTTACTTCTAATGTTTCAATTCCTAAGTAACGACCAATACCATGATTGGCATGGACCACATAGTCTCCTACCTTTAATTCCTGATAGTTTTGAATACGCTCTGCATTGGAGATGTTCTGTTTCTTCCTTGTGCGCTTCGAGCGTTTTTTAAACAGCTCATTCTCTGTAATCAGAGCAAGCTTATGCATCGGTAATTCTATTCCAGCACTTAAATTTCCAACCACAATGGTTGGAATGTCAACTGGTAGTTTTAAATTATTGGTCACGGTTGCTTCAATATCATAATCCGATAAAATAGCATGTACTTTTTCCGCTCTATCCTCACTTGGTGCCATGATTACAACGGAGAAATCACCTTTTTTCCATCGTTGCAATTCATTCTTGAATAAATGCATTTGCCCATGAAACTCCTGCATTGCCCTCGAGGAGAGATTGATAATATTCTGCGGATTCGTATTTGGAATATGACGTAAAAATACAGACATATAGATACGACGAGCGTGCATATTTCCCCAAATGGTATGCCAATCAAATGAGAAACTACTATTTGCTACCATTTTACTTGCTTCTAATAGGCTACTGTACCACTCTGCTTCTTCATGATCTAAATTCGTTGCGGTCTCCTGTATTCTACTCATCTCATCCAGTATGATAATCCCGTTAGAAGGCAAATAATCTAATAAACTAGCAGGATCATTATAGAAAAATCCGATATATTTCTGCATCTCTTGATAACGCTCTAAATTTTTCAATCGAGATATTTCTGGCTCAATCGTTTCCATAAGCGTCTCTTTTGCGGAGTCAGATTTTAGCTTACCTAATGTAGTTGCAAAAGCCTCTTCTAATCTCTCTGCTCCAGTTAAAATATCTTCATCTGATAATAGTAACTCGGTAGCAGGACCAACACTGATATGCTCCAGTCTATCTAATGAACGCTGTGTATCCGCGTCAAAATAACGGATCGAGTCCACCTCATCATCAAATAGCTCAATACGTACCGGGTGTGCTTCAGTGACTGGATAGATATCAATGATTCCACCTCGGCGACTAAATTCACCTGGAGATGTAACCATGGAAGCATGCTCATAACCCATATCTACTAAAGATTTTAAGTAGGTATCGATTGTTATTTCTTCTCCTTCAGCGAAAATAAGCTGATACTTACTCCAATAGCCTTTAGGGGGTAAAATCCGCTTTAATGCTGCTACAGGTGCTATTAATATCCCGGAATTCATCGTTGACCATTTCGTTAATGCTTCAATTCGCTGACTTCTTAGTTCTGGACTAGAAATCGCGACTTCTGAAGCAATTAACTCATTTACTGGATATAAATGCACATGATCTTCATCCAATAATACGGTTAGATCATCGTATAATTGCTGTGCCTGTACTAATTGATAGGTGATGAGGAGAATTGGTTGACTCGTAGATGCCTCTACCGCAGATACCAGCATACTTCTGGCTGATCCGGATAATCCCGCAACTAGTTGCTCCTTGAGTCCACTATTAACTCCACTAATTATCGAATGTATATCTTCCTTTGCTTGTAAATACTGATTGAAACCTTTCACATCATAACCCCCATTATGCTTTCCCTATGAGCAACAAAACCAATGCTAACTTAATAGCTTCTTTCCTCTCTATTAAGCAAGCGCAAAAATGCCTTGGCTTGAAAAACCAAAGCTATCTTTACCTATTATTGGATAAAAAAATCTAATTCATGATATTCTGGATGATGTCCTAATGACTCCTCACAATTTTCACAAATTGCTTGAATCTGCACATCTCCATTTGATTTGTATTGAATCATTTCTCTTTTTTCCTCGTTTGTTAGCTTATTCCATCCTAAAATGGAAGTATCCACTACTTGCTGATTTATTTCACCAATAACATGCCCACAATGTCTACATTTATAGACAATAGACATAGAAAAACCTCCTCGAATAAACATGGAATATTAGTTAATAGGTTTATCCGAAAAGTACTAATTTATACGAAATACAGCAATTTCTTCCGATTAATTTATTCGTTTACGCATTATATTCATTCATGACTTCTTCAAATGGTTTCTCCATCCAACGTTCACAGGCGTCCGCAGCCTTTTCAATGCTTTGTCTGACTAATTCCTGCTCCTCTTTATAAAAAGAACCTAGTACGTAATCTACTACAGATAATGGCGATGTTGGCCGCCCAACACCTATACGAATGCGCTTAAAATCCTTGGTACCTACATGATCAATAATGGAGCGAATACCATTATGACCACCATGTCCTCCTTTTTGGCGCAGCCTAATTTTACCTGGTGGAAGATCCAGATCATCATAAATGATTAACACATCTTCAAGTTCAATATTATAGTAATCCATAATGGGACGAAGTGATTCACCTGAAAGATTCATAAAGGTTTGTGGCTCTAACAATACTATTTTTTCACCATTTAAATTTTCTAAAGCATACTTACCCTTAAATTTATCTTTGTTCAGTTGCCAATGATGACGATTTAATAATTCTTCAATGACCATAAAGCCAATATTATGTCTAGTAGTTTGATATTTTTTTCCTGGATTTCCTAATCCTACAATACATTTCATCCCAGTTTCTTCCCTTATCTAAATATAATAATCCCTCCATATAAAAGAATTATATGGAGGGTTTCTCTATTTATTCTTTACAAGAACGTATCATTTCATTTAGTCTGCATTTGCTTCTGATTGTGCTTCACCAGTAAATTCTGGTTCTTCACCTGTTTCTTCAGTACCTTCCATATCTGCATTTGTATTTGGAGCTAAAACACTAGCAATAACTGTGTCTTCATCCTCCGTTACTTGATAAGCTGTCGCTTTAGGCAGATCGGCTACTGAAATGATATCACCAATACTATGTGTGGAAATGTCTACTGTAATTTCAGTTGGAATATTACTTGGCATCGCTCGAACTTGTACTTCGTATAAAGGCTGCTGAACAACACCATTCTCTGGTTCACCAACAAGTCGTACTGGTACAGTTGTATCCATTTCTTCTGTCATATTAACGATATAAAAGTCTGCATGTAAAATTTGTTCTTTAATATTATCCGTTTGATACTCATGAAGCATCACATCTACAGGGGAGTCCCCTTGTACTGTTAGTGAAATAATCGCATTCTTTCCTTCATCACGTACTGTTTTTAGTAGCTCCATACTATCAACAGAAATTGATTTAGATGCCTTTTCTTTTCCGTAGACTATAGCAGGTACTTGTCCACTGTTTCTGAGTTGTTTGGTTGTCGATTTTGCATGATCTTCTCGTTTCATTGCATTTAAGGTTACTGACATAATTATCATCCTTCCAATTATAAACTCGATATCATCCAATAATTCTGTGACAAACTTTCTCGTATATGAAATTTTTATCTAAATCTTGGTGCCTAATATAGTATGTTCCCTTAAAACAGCTTGCTTAAACGTTAATCGAATAAAATACTAACGGATTGTTCTTCATGAACTCGGATTATTGCCTCACCAATAAGCGGTGCCACTGATAGCTGAGTGATTTTATCAATCATCTTATCTTGTGGTAGAGGGATTGAATTGGTAACAACCAATTCTTTAATTTTTGAATTTGAAATACGTTCTATTGCTGGTCCTGACAATACTGGATGTGTGCAGCAAGCATACACATCTGTTGCACCATTTTCGATTAAAGCATTTGCAGCTAACGTAATCGTACCAGCTGTATCAATAATATCGTCGATTAGGATTGCCGTCTTACCTTCAATATTACCAATAATATTCATTACTTCAGCAACATTAGGGCGTGGTCTTCTCTTATCAATAATACCAATCGGAGCTTTTAAGCGTTCTGCCATCTTTCTAGCTCTGGTTACACCACCATGGTCAGGTGAAACGATGATGATATCTTCAAAGTTTTTCGCTTCAAAGTAATCGGAGAGCAACGGTACACCTTGTAAGTGATCGATTGGGCCATCAAAGAACCCTTGAATCTGCGGGGCATGTAAGTCTAGTGTAATAACGCGATCGGCACCAGCTGTTTCTAATAGGTTTGCTACTAGTTTTGCTGTGATTGGTTCTCTTGCTCGAGCCTTACGATCCTGTCTTGCATAACCATAATATGGCATCACAACATTAATAGATTTTGCGGAAGCTCGCTTTAATGCATCCAACATAATTAACAATTCCATTATGTGTTGGTTTACTGGAGTACTCGTTGATTGCACTACATAAACATCACTGCCACGAACACTCTCTTCAATATTAATCTGAATTTCTCCATCACTAAAAGATGTAACCGTACATTTCCCCAAAGAAATTCCGATGTGGTTAGCAATTTCTTCTGCTAGCTTTGGATTTGAATTAAGTGAGAAAACCTTCATATTAGAATTCTGGTAATGAGACATGAAATAAACCCTCCGTTATTATTTATCCTTTAATCTGTTTTTAAGTCTAGATGCGTAGCCTTCTTTATTTTCTTGTCTAGCACGAGCGACAGATAATGCATCTGTTGGTACGTCTTTTGTAATCGTAGATCCCGCAGCAACATACGATCCTTTTCCAATTGTTACAGGTGCAACAAGATTAGAATTACAGCCAATAAATGTATCATCTTCAATTGTGGTTAAGTATTTATTTTTACCATCATAGTTCACTGTTATTGTACCACAACCAACATTCACATTGCTTCCAACAAGTGCGTCACCTATGTAACTTAAATGTGAAACTTTGCTACCCTCACCGATTTCAGTTTTCTTAATTTCGACAAAGTTTCCAATCTTCACCTCATCACCAATTGTTGCATTTGGTCTAATATGCGCAAATGGACCAATATTGACGCGTTCGCCAATCTTACTATCCGTTGCCACACTCTGTTTAATGACGGTATCCCTACCAACCTCACAGTTAGCTATTTCACTATTTGGACCAATAATAGCATTTTCTTTAATAATGGAGGGGCCATTAATGATCGTACCAGGATAAATCACAACATCCTGCTCAATCACCACTTCTGGCTGAATATATGTGTTTTCAGGATCAATAATCGTTACACCATTACGCATATGCTGTTCATTGATGCGTAATTTCATGGTTTTTTCCGCTTGCGCTAATGCAATACGGTCATTAACACCCAATGTCTCATCGAAGTTTGAGGTTAAAAATGCACTTACCTTTTCAGATTTATTTTTAAGAATTTCAATAACATCTGGTAAATAATATTCACCTTGTGCATTATCATTCGAAACTTCCTTCAGTGCCTCAAATAATGCCTTATTATCAAAACAGTACGTACCTGTATTAATCTCATCTACCAGTAATTCATCGGAGCTAGCATCCTTATGCTCAACAATTCGCTCTACATTACCTTTTTCATTACGAATTACCCTACCGTAACCAGAAGGATTAGGAGCTTTTGCAGTTAAGATAGTAGCCTTTGAACCTTCCTTTTCATGGTGGTCAAAGAGCTGCTGAAAGGTTTCACCCGTTATAAGTGGTGTATCCCCACAAACAACAATCGTTGTTCCTTCTTTATCCTGTAGTAATTCTTCAGCCTGCATAACCGCATGACCAGTTCCTAGCTGCTCTTCCTGAAGAACAAACTTACAAGCTTCACCAAGGTGGTCTTTTACTTTATCTGAACCGAATCCAACAACGGTAACAATATCCTCTGGACCGACTACTTGTACTTGTTCTAGTACATGCTGTACCATCGGTTTTCCAAGAACTGGGTGAAGCACTTTATATAGCTTTGATTTCATTCTGGTACCTTGACCAGCAGCAAGAATGATTGCATATCTGTTTGTCACGAGGGGACCCTCCAATATTTAAATTAATAAACCAGTCTTTTAACATATCCATTATCCATTATGACTATATCCTAAAAAACTGTTGATTTCAACCAATAGAGAGCCTTTTGAAAGGGATAATATGGGGCACAAAAAAAGAAGGCTAATCTGTAGGAGATTAGACCTCTAGTTGTAAAGGGTTTCATTTTAGGAAGCTCCGGCTTCCTCATATTCCACTTCTTCACCTGCACGGCGATATTCTTCTAATACGGCATCTTGAATCTTAGAACGAGTATTAGAATTTATCGGATGTGCAATATCTCTGAACTCACCATCAGGAGTTCGTTTGGATGGCATTGCAACAAATAATCCATTATTACCGTCAATAACGCGGATATCATGAACGACAAATTCCTGATCCAACGTAATGGATGCTATTGCGCGCATTCTACCTTCCGTATTCACACGGCGTAATCTTACGTCAGTTACTTCCATGCTGTTTCACCACCTTTTCGTATTTAAGTTAATTATTCTAATTCTACAAATATTATAGAATTCCTGCTTAAATTTGAAAAAAGTTTAATAATTTACACAAAAAGTAAAAAAAATAAAACCTTTCCAATTAGAAAGGTCTTATAGAATCAGGATTTCTGCACGAAATTCCCACGTTGTACCGATATCAATTTTTCTTTTAAATCAACATTCGAAATCTTAATAAGTGACGTATAATCTTCTACAACACGTTCTTCCTCTTCATCATCTGCTTCCGCAAGTACTCCAATTGCTTTTACATTTGCATTAAATTCCGCTAGTAAGCTGACCATGCCATTGATCGTTCCACCGGCTTTCATGAAGTCATCAATGATGCAAACATTAGCACCTTCCTCTAAGCTACGCTTCGGTAGTACCATTGTTTGTATTTTTCTAGAAGAACCTGACACATAGTTAATGCTAACAGAAGACCCTTCTGTAACCTTTGGATCTCTTCTGACAATGACAACTGGCACATTCAAAAAGGATGCAACAGCATATGCAAGTGGAATTCCTTTTGTAGCGACCGTTACGACTACATCAATATCAAGCTTTGCAAAGCTTGATGCGAAGACCCGTCCAATTTCACGAACCGTACTAGGTTCTCCTAAAATATCACTCATATAAAGATATCCACCTGGAAGAATACGAACTGGATCCTTTAGTCGCTCACACAATTGTTTAACAAATTCCACGCCATTTTCTAATGTTGACTCTGGAATATACATCACTCCGCCCGCTGATCCTGCTGTTCGTTTCAAATAGCCTAGACCTTCTGCTTGGAACATTTGATCAATAATGTCTAAATCCTCACTAATAGAAGCCTTTGCTGCATGATACTTCTCAGAGAATGATGGTAAATTTTTATGAATTCTTGGATTTTCCAGAAAAAAGTTTGTTATTGCTACTAAACGTGCACTTCTCTTCATGAGCCCACCTCAAAAACCGAATTATTTCCTATTAAGATACCATCATTATACGACTTTAGCAAGTGCTAGCCAATTAATCTTACTAAATACACTTCGTGACAGAAACCTCTCATACCATTGTAGATTCGTTGCGCCTTACTTTGCTGCTCTACAATTCCATACACGGTTGGCCCACTTCCACTCATCAGGACACCGGAAGCCCCTGCCTGTTGCATTTTTTCTTTTATCCGTTGTACCTCTGGATGAAGTGAGGTTGTTACCGGCTCTAGTGAATTTCCAATGTTTTGACAAAGTTTCTTGAAGTCTTTTTCATATAATGCTTCGATAACTTTATTTGTATTCGGGTGGATGACCTCATTAATATCAACACGTTGAAAGATTGTTTTTGTAGAAACACCAATATCTGGTTTAGCTAAGATAACCCAAAAGGGTGGTGGCGGTGGTAACGTTTCAATGATATCACCAAATCCTTTTGCAATACCTGTTGAACCGTAAACACAAAAGGGTACATCCGAACCTATTGTCGCGCCAAGTGCTGCTAGCTCTTGAATGGGAATATTCAAGTCCCAGAGCTTGTTTAATCCACGCAAAACAGCAGCAGCATCTGTACTACCTCCACCTAATCCTGCAGATACAGGAATGACTTTTTCAATTTTTATTTGGACTCCTTTGGTTATGTTGTATCTTGATTTAAAAGCCTTCGCTGCTTTATAGGCTAAATTCCGTTCATCATTCGGTACATACCTACTCCATAAGGACACTTCAATTCGATCTTCCTGTAAGGTATTCAACTCAATTCGGTCTGCTAAATCAACCGTTGTCATAATCATTTCGACATCATGATAACCGTCACTACGTTTCCTTATAACGTCCAAGGATAAGTTGATTTTAGCAGGCGCCTTCTCAAAATGAGTCATATCCGTCACCTACTTTTTTCATGTATGAAAATTGTAACATATATTAAAATTGGAAGCGACTGTTTGAAGTATTCGCTATATGTACGCTCATCTCCAATGAAAACACTAAAAAAACAGAGCAGATCTCTTATGATCTGCTCTGCATGTTTTGCTCGGCTATTTCAATCGCACGTTTTACCATGTTCCCGGCATCCCTTGCCTTAATTCCGCCCCAGCCTTCTTTTTGAACCGTGTCGTAAAAGCCTAACTCTTTTGCAATTTCTTCTTTCAGTTGGTCAGACATGATACCTCTACGTCTCCCCACGAAAGAACAACCCCTTTCCGTGTTAAAACTTCTTACGACACACTTATTTTCTGCGTTTTCTTCAAAAGTAGCCGCGTTATTTATAGGCAAATAAGGAAATATATGTTTAGAACTGATATTCCTTTAACAGCTTTTCTAGCTTTAAGGCGAGTCCGATATTGCCATCTACCTTTAGTTTTCCTGTCATAAATGCTGTCATACTATTTAAATTGCCATTTAGAAACTTACGAAATAGCTTACTTTCCATCTTCAGTACACAATCAGGTTTATCGACCAGGTCATTCATGACAGTAGCCACGCCATTATGAAATTGAAGTTGATAGGATAGCTTTTCATCTAGTAGCTGTATTTCATATGTACAATTGAAAGAAGCATAGGGCTCTTTATTAGCTTCTAAGATACCTGCAATCTGTTCCATAATCTCATCAATATTACCTTTTTCTAGTATGTCCATCTTCTTCTTCCTCATGTTTTTATTTAAATAATCAAATAATTCAATTCAAAAATATAGATCAGTAAACCTAGTTGGTTACTGATCCAATAAAATTGCCTTTGTACGTTCATCATTGAAGTTTAGTTCTACTGTTTCCGTTAGTACGTCTGCATAGCTGTATGAAACACGTTCGAAAGCATTCTCATCTTGGTCTAGCTCAACAATAAAAACAGAAGGATATGTCTCTGCTAATACTCCCGATCGTTCAATTGTCTTCCTTCTGCCACCATTAGCTTTTAAAGTCAATCGCTTTCCAATCTGACCTTCAAGACCTTGCTTAATTTCGATTAATGTTTTAGCCAATACACTCCACCTCACTGTAGTCTCAGTATAACATAAGCTTGTATTAGAGTCAAATAAAATCTTATATTATAACAAGATATGTTTTTTGATGTCAACAACTAAATTTCGCCTATTGGTCTTATTATGGCAAAATGTTAACAAAATATGTATGTTTTTTATATAACTTACAGCAATGGAAAAAATAAAACTCGACCTGCTTCAAACGCTAGTCGAGTAAAAATTTCTACATATATTCTGTTGGAGCTGATGGCTCATCCGAACTGTCCGCTTCCTCCTTTAAGTAAGGAAGTCCTGTACGAAGCAATCCTTTTGTTTCGACACCACCCATTCCTTTTTCTCCGGTCATGGTATTGCGCAATGCATCCCAAACACTTACTTTATCCATAAATGGCGTATAGGCAACCTTTGCTGCAATATAGACTGGATCTAGTGCATGAATATTAATTCGAAATGGTGAACTAGCAAAATTCGCACCTGCACGAATTAGCGATTCAAAGTGCGATTGACAAGCTCCAGCAAAGATGACAAGCTGATCTAAACTCGGCACCGCTTTTCTCGCTTCTCTTACTGTTTCGGCAAAATATTTTGAATGCCGGTATGCGCGGATATCATCCTTCGTTCCTTTACTTTTAGAAAAGGAGTCATGGCCTGTTATCACAATGATATCTGGTTGTATTTTTTCAATTAAGCCACGTATTTGAAAAGACATTTCTTTTTCATGTAAATGAACTCCATGAACTTGTAGTCCTAATCGTTGATATAAGGCAATACATTTTCTTAAATAGGACTGATCGCCGTCTAAATGAAGAACGCGCGCAGGCAACTGAAAATATTCTGCATATTGATAACCATCGGTTGATTGAAAGTCACGTTTTTCCTTCATTAGTTGATAATCTTGACGGAATAAACGATAAGAAAATTCTTCTTGTTCTTTGCCTTTTTGCCTTCTTTTTTCTAAATCTCTTTCTTCAACTTTCGTTAAATCATCTAATGGCGCATCCGCTTCCAGACGAATATCTTCACCATGCAATATCGCTCTATCCTGACTGACGGTTGCAATCCGAAATAATAAATCATGCTTATACGATTTTCGTGTTACTAACTCTCCTGCTGTTCTTCGTTCCATATATCCACCTCACAGCCTTCATCATGATGAAAGCATTCCTACGCTATAGACTATGAGGAAAGTCGCTTATACGTGCTTTCAGCTATGAATTACGTGCAAGCGCTCTAGAGGAAGTGTATGGGCTGGTTATACATTTACTCGTAAAAAAAAGCCATTGCTTCTTGTTAGCAATAGCTTTCTGTTAGCGAATTCAAAATACCATTATTCTAATTATTCGTGCTGTTGAAGTCGATAAAACGCATTTGCAAGCATACTAAACTCCTGCATATCTAACGATTCGCCGCGTCTTGTTCCATCAATCTCAATGGATTCTAATATGTCATTAATTTTCTCTTTATCGAACTCTCCCTTAAAATGGCTCGATAAATTATTTCGCAATGTTTTTCTTCTTTGTGCAAAGCATGCTTGGACAATAGTAAAAAAGTAGTCTTCATCCTCTACTTGAACTGGTGGTGCTTTTCGAGCAACTAAATTTAATATACTGGAATCAACATTTGGTTGCGGCATGAACACTGTTTTTGGTACATTCATTACTACCTTCGCCTCTGTGTAGTATTGAACCGCAATCGTAAGTGACCCATAGCTTTTTGTATTAGGCTTTGCTGCCATTCGATCTGCTACTTCTTTTTGTATCATGACGGTTATACTTCCGACTGGAAGGCGTTCACGTAATAGCTTCATCAATATTGGTGTTGTAATGTAATAGGGTAAATTAGCAACAATATGTATTTGCTGTCCATCAGGAAAGTTATGCTTTATTACTTCCTTCACGTCTGCCTGTAAAATATCCGCATGAATGATGTTAATATTATCATAATCAGCTAGTGTATCTTGTAGAATTGGTAACAAGCGTTGATCAATTTCAAATGCAACCACTTTATCAGAATGAATTGCTAGTTGCTCTGTTAAAGCACCAATTCCAGGGCCAATTTCTATTGTTCCTGTTGTTTCATCAATACCTGCATGCCCGATTATATTCTTTAAAACATTCACGTCGATTAAGAAGTTTTGTCCTAGACTTTTCTTAAACGTAAAATGATACTTTTGTAATATCTCTTTTGTTCGAATCGGTGTTGCAATATATTTTTTATCCATGCATGTCCTCCTGCTCGATAACCTTCATCGCTTCTTCAAACTGCTTTTTGGTTATTTGAAACATGGTAAGTCTTTTTAATAATTGTTTACCATTCGTATGCCCAATCTGTAATAGCTCCCCAAGTTTTTCACGTTTTTTACTTGCACCTAACCCGCCAATTAACTGATGATGGATTAGATCTTCCTTTGTAATTTCAGTTTGTTCCAACTCGGTTAGTTCATATACATCTTTTAGAGCTTGTCTAATTGCCTCAACTGAGGCATGTTCTATACCAAGACTTCTGTTCTCTGGATGCTTTGCTCTTGCTTTTTCCTTTGTTAAAAAAGCATGCTTACATCCTGGTATCGCCTGATCAATGATATGCCTAATCCGTTCACCAGGATAATCAGGATCTGTAAAAATAATAACGCCACGCTTTTCCTTTGCATGCCTTATTTGCTGTAGTGTTCTATCATTGATGGCAGAACCATTTGTTTCAATTGTATCTGCATCCACAGCCAGCTTAATTTTTACGGTATCATCTTTGCCTTCTACAACAATTATTTCCTTAATCTTCAATAGATGCTCCTCACTTTTCCGGAAAAAAATAAATATGCTCTTACCACTATAACATGGTAAGAGCATAGATTTCATTATTCGATAATCTTGACCTTTACTTTTCGCACACCCCATTGATAGGCATCTGCCTTTGTTGGCACATGGACATCAATGCGGAATCCTTGTATATGACCACCAGTATCTCCAGCAATCGCTTCTCCATAACCCTCTACCCATACCTTCGTACCTAGAGGGATAACACTAGGATCAACCGCAATTACTTTTTGGTTCGGATTTGCTTTAAGATTTATTCCTGTTGCAGTGTACCCAGAGCACCCTGAACAGTTCGCTGTAAAAGCACTTGCAGTCATTGTCAATTCTTTACCGGAAGAAAGTGTGACTAAATCTTGTGCTGGCTCTTTTGTACCAACCACAACGATACGATTTTCACTTTCTTTTGTTACTTCTTCTTCCAATAACTCACGAGTAACCTCTTTACCATTTTCATAGGTAACTTCATAGGTTTTCACGACAGAACCATCTGTACCAGAAGCAAGCACTGTCTCCTCGCCTTTTTCCATCGAACTATCGGTACGTGTTTCGGTTTGGAAAGCAATAGACTCGGTTACTTCTTCGGTCTTCTTCTCAACTCGAACAATAGAGATCGTCGTATCCTTTGTTACAGCTTCGTCTATTGCAGGTTCAATTTTATCTAATTCCGACAATGTAATATTATTCACTGCCAATAAATCTTGAACAGAACCACCTGTAGACCAAGCCTTTACTTCTTTACCACCATCTTGAATGGCCACTTCAAAGGCTTGCTTAATCGTAATCGTTAAATCACCATTAATGGCTTCATCTAGATTATGAGAAATTTCGTCTCGTTCTGTAATCGAAAGTTTATTTTCTTCTAAAAATCCATTAACTGTATCGGCTACTGAATAGTAAACTTTCTCATTTCCATCTACTACAACAGTCACTTTATGTGCAGTATCATATTCTATTTTCATACCGTCTACAATTGTTACATCTATATCATGGGATAATTGATCATGTTCTGCAACAGTAATTCCTACTTCTTCAAGCAGTTCTTCTACGGTATTTGCATGTGTGTCAATAGTACTATCTTTGCCATTTTCCACTAATACTACTTCTTTTTGCGTCACCTGAAATAGCATGAAACTAGCAAATGCCACAAGCACGACAATGCCAATACTTGAAATAACCAGCTTCTGTCTCGAGGCCGGCAATAGCTTTGAAAAAATTCGCATGCATCTTGCCTCCTTATTCGAATTGATTATATAAACACTATTATGCAAAGTAAATACTTATAGGATTACGTTTGTTTTACAATTTCATTACAAACGAAGGGATAGAAGATACGATAGAATAAATAAAATCACCCGAATCGTTGCTATTAAAGGATTTACTACGTTTACAAGAATAGAAAAAAAGACTAGATCTTTTCTAGTCTTTTCGGTCTAATTTATGAATAAAATATGAAACAATTAGTAAATATTTACTATTCTATGCATTTATTTTAAAAATAGAGAAGGCATTTTCAGTGGTTTTTTTACTCAATTCTTCAAAAGATAATTCCCTTAGCTCGGCAATTTTCTCAGCAACTAATTTAACATAGGCGGGTTCATTTCGCTTCCCTCGATTTGGATGAGGAGCTAAAAATGGTGCGTCCGTCTCAACAAGTAAGCGATCAAGCGGAACCTCTTTTGCTACCTCCTTTGGCAACGGAGCATTTTTAAACGTAACGGGACCACCTAGTGAAATATAAAAATTCATATCGAGACAGGTCTGAACATATTGGACAGAGTCATTATAACAGTGCATAATTCCTCCTACCTCAGATGCCCCTTCCTCTTTTAGAATTTCAATAATATCTTCTGTTGCTTCCCGATTATGAATAATAATTGGCATTTCTACTTTTTTCGCTAATTGGATTTGTTTTCGAAAGACTTCCTTCTGAATTTCCTTTGGAGATTTATCCCAATGATAGTCTAACCCCATTTCACCTATTGCAACTACTTTCTGATGAGCGGATAAATCCTCTATCCAAGCTAAGTCTTCATCTGTCATATCAATCGCATCTACTGGATGCCATCCAACAGCTGCGTAGATTGTTTCATATTGCTCCGCTATTTCGATTGCTAGTGGGATTGTTTCACGATCAAATCCTACTACGACCATATGGGTAACTCCTGTCTCAAATGCACGTTTAATAACCTCGTCACGGTCCTCTATAAATTGTCTTGCATTCATATGAACATGTGTATCAAATAACATGTGTATCCTTCCTTACTCGTTTATTATTCATATCCAAATAGAATAGAAAAGGCCAACCTCTACAATCGTAGCCTGCTGACCTTATTCATATAGGATAACTTATTTTACAATGGAGCCATTTGGTAATGTTGCTTCTACAGTTGCTAGTGATAGCTCGCCATTTGCATCCTCACCAGATAAAATCATTCCTTCTGACATCTCGCCACGTAGTTTAACTGGTTTTAGATTGGTTACACAAATAACTTTCTTTCCTATCATCTCTTCAGGTGTGTAATATTTTGCAATCCCCGAAATAACTTGGCGTTTCTCGGTTCCTAAATCTAATTGAAGCTTCAGAAGCTTATCAGCTTTTTTCATTTTTTCTGCATGAATGACTTCTGCAACTCGCATATCAAGCTTCATAAAATCATCATAGACAATTTCTGCTTTTTTCTCTTCTTGTGGTTCTTCTTTAGCCTCTACTTGAGGACCTTGCATCATAGCTTTGATGGCAGCAACCTCTTCTTCTACTTCAAGACGAGGGAATAATGGAGCACCTTTTTCTACCATTGTACCAGCTTTTATTTGCCCTAACGCATAAACACTATCCCATTCTTTCAATGAATCATCCTGAACCCCTAATTGCTTAAAGATTTCAGTTGGTGCATTGGTTAAGAATGGCTGCAGCATGACAGCCACGATACGAAGTGAATCGGCTAGATGTGCCATCACATTTCCTAGTCTAGCTTTATTTGCCTCATCCTTTGCTAGAACCCAAGGCTCTGTTTCATCAATATATTTGTTCGTTCTACTAATTAGTTGCCATAGTGATGATAGCGCAACAGAGAACTGCATATTTTCAAGTGATTCTTCTACATGCTTAATTGTGTCGTTAATTGTTTGCTCAAGGGATGCATCTACTTCCGTTTCTGCTAAACGATATTCCGGAAGCTTCCCATCAAAGTATTTTTCAATCATAGCAACGGTACGATTTAACAGGTTACCTAAATCATTTGCTAAATCAAAATTCGTACGCTCCACAAATCCTTCTGGTGTAAATACACCATCTGAGCCGAATGGTACCTCGCGAAGTAGATAATATCGAAGAGCATCTAAACCATAGCGATCAATTAAGCTAACTGGATCAACTACATTTCCTTTTGATTTAGACATTTTTCCATCCTTCATCAATATCCAACCATGGGCAAATACTTTCTTTGGAAGAGGTAGATCAAGCGCCATGAGCATGATCGGCCAATATATCGTATGGAAACGGACAATTTCCTTACTCATGAGATGCACATCAGCCGGCCAATATTTTTTATACTTCTCTTCATTCTCAGTTCCATAGCCAAGTGCTGTAATATAGTTACTTAAAGCATCAATCCATACATATATCACATGCTTCGGATCACCTGGGACCTTAACTCCCCAATCAAATGTCGTTCTAGAAACTGCCAAATCCTCTAATCCTGGTTTGATAAAGTTATTTAGCATTTCATTCTTACGACTTTCCGGTTGAATGAATTCTGGATGTTCATCATAGTACTGTACAAGACGGTCTACATAGTTACTCATTTTAAAGAAGTAAGATTCTTCTTTAACCATTTCAACTTTTCCACCACAGTCAGGACACTGACCATCTACCAATTGTCTTTCTGTAAAGAAGGACTCATCAGATGTACAATACCATCCTTCATATTCATCTAAGTAAATATCTCCTTGCTTCACTAACTGATCAAATATTTTTGCGACAACCTTCTTATGTCGTTCTTGTGTGGTTCGTATAAAATCATCATTTGTAATCTCTAGCTTCTTCCATAGATCCTGAATACCACTTACAATTTCGTCCACATACGCTTGAGGAGATAATCCTTTTTCCTCTGCTTTACGTTGGATTTTTTGACCATGTTCATCAGTACCCGTTAAATACATGACATCATAACCACGCATGCGCTTATAACGAGATATGGCATCGCCTGCCACCGTCGAATAAGCATGACCAATATGTAATTTACCACTTGGATAATAAATTGGTGTTGTTATATAAAATGTTTTCTGTTCACTCATCGCATTGCCTCCTCGCACATATTCAATGATTCTTCTATTGTATCTATTTTTACTTTAGATTTCCATTCAATACTATTCGAAAGACCTCTATCCCTAAATTTATTATCAAACAGCTCACTTTTCACACCAATAAAATAGTCAGTTAATACGTATTATATACGGTCTAACCTATTTTTTATCATAGCATACTTTTCTAGTGAAAATTGAAGCTATCGAACGGCTTGTTCTAATCATAGCTAGTATTTTTTTCGTTTTTCTTAAAAAAATTGGTTTACAGACTTTCGCGTTAGGGTAATAAAAGTATGTAAATTCATAAAATTTTCCTATTATTTATGCAAAGCAATTGACACAAATAGGAAAAATTGCTACGATAAAGCAAACGAAACTGTCGATTTTTGACGAAAAAGAGGTTGTAGGAGGAGGGGAAGTTACAGTTATGAAATCTACTGGTATTGTAAGAAAAGTTGACGAATTAGGACGTGTTGTTATTCCAATCGAATTACGTAGAACCTTAGATATTAATATTAAGGATCCTCTAGAAATCTACGTTGATAACGACAAAGTAATCTTGAAAAAGTATCAGCCAAATATGGCCTGCCAAATTACTGGCGATTCCTCTGATGAAAATCTATCATTGGCAAATGGTAAAATTGTATTAAGCCCTGAGGGAGCTAAGCAATTATTGGAAGAAATTGAATCTCGTTTCAAGTAAAAAGGCATCAAAGAAGAGCTACAACAATGGTTGAGCTCTTTTTTAATACCTTTTCATGAAAATTTTCCTATTCAATGTGATAAGAATGGTAGACTTCCCTTTTCGGTAAGCTTCGTTCCTTGGCAACCTCTTTAATCGCTTCTTTACTAGAAAGTTGTTTCTCTTCTATATAATACATAACATGTTCACGAATAGCTAAATTCGTCCACCACGCTTCTGTTTCGATGTGACTCTCTTCACTAGTTCCCTCTACTACTAGGCAAAATTCACCTTTAAGTTCCTGTGCTTCTGCCCATTCTATTAACTCCCCAACAGTACCACGAACATACTCCTCAAAGCGCTTTGTAATCTCTCGAGCAATTGTTGCTTGTCGATTTCCGAGATGTTGTTGAATATCTTTTAAGGTTTCTTTTATTCGATAAGGAGATTCATAAAATAGTAAGGTTGCTTTTTGCATTCCTAAACGTTTTAATTCCGCTTCTTTTTCCTTTTTCTTCCGAGGTAAGAATCCATAAAATAGAAACTCCTTACTTGGTAAGCCTGATCCGACTAAAGCACATAAAGCTGCATTTGCTCCTGGTAATACGATGACAGCATAATTATTCTGAATTGCTGCTTCTACTATTTCATATCCCGGATCTGAGATTGCTGGCATACCTGCATCACTCACGATGGCTATCAATTCACCATTTGACAGTTTTTCAAGCAGCTGTTTTTCCCGCTCCATTTTATTATGCTCATGATAGCTAAGGAGCGGGGTTGAGATTTCAAAATGATTGAGCAATTTCTTGGTATTTCTAGTATCCTCGGCTGCAATTACGGAAGCTGTTTTTAAAATGGTAAGTGCTCTATAGGTAATATCCTCTAGATTACCTATCGGAGTAGGAACCACATATAAGGATCCTTCTTCACGTTGTTCATAGCTCTTTTGTATCATCATATTGCATAACCTCTTTCAATTTATCTCGGATTAATTGAAATTTCCCTTTACGAGTTAGCTGTTTAATCTCATATTCTCGCTTCAATGCTGCCTCTTTGGTAGGAAATTTTTCCACAAACATGACTTGAAACGGTCCGCGTCCTCTTGTGTATTTAGCACCTTTTCCAGATTCATGTGTTCTTAACCGGTTCTCTAAGTCGTTGGTGTAGCCCGTATATAATGTATCATCCGCGCATTTTAGCATGTAAACGGTATGCTCCATCTCAGTCATAGATAATCTCCTTTGCTTCATCTGTATAGGAACCATCCTCTTGATAAATATATAAGGGTGGTAGAATGTGTAAATCTGGTTTTCCATCACGAATTCCTTCAATTAGGAGCATGTTTGCTTCACGACCTTTTTTAGGATAGACAAGACGTAACCGCTTCGGTTCTAATTTGTACTCCCGAAATGCCGTCAGTATATCCACCAGTCTTCCTGGACGATGCACCATGGCAACCTTACCTCCAGGTCTTACATGTAGTTTACAGGCTTTCACCGCATCCTCTAACGTACAGTAAACCTCATGCCTCGCAATGGTTAAATGTTCATTCTGATTATGTTCATTCTTAGAGGGTGTTTTAAAATATGGAGGATTGCATGTCACCACATCAAAGCTACTATGTCCAATGATCGCTTTCAGTTCTCGAATATCACCATGCAGCATTGTTACTTGTTCTGTTAGATGATTAAGTTCGACACTTCTTTTTGCCATGCTAAGTATTCGTTCTTGTATTTCTACTCCAACAATACTAGCATTCGTATGCCTTGAAAGCAAAAGTGGTATCACTCCATTACCACTACATAAATCTAATATTGAACCTCTCTTTATTGGTATAGAAGCGAAATTTGCTAATAATACAGCATCTAGTGAAAACGAAAATGCAGTAGGACTCTGAATAATTTGCATGCTTTCATCTGCCACTAAATAATCAAGTCTTTCATCATCATATAGTTGAACCAATTCGAAAATCCTTTCTTATGTAAGAAATACAAAACAAGAAAAAAGCTGCCTGGAATATCGATTACCAGACAGCTACATTATACGTTATTTTGTTTTGCTAAGAAAATCTAGGCAAAACATACAATCCTCGTTTCTTCTTGGACTACCAAATTCCAAATTACAAATATGAAATCCTTCTTCATATAGTCTAGCTAAATTATCATAGCCTTCACTTGGCATTTCTTTTAGTTTAGTTCCCTCAGGTAATGAATCTTGCTCGGACTCGGTTAAATCCAATCGATTACGTAAATGTAAGTTTTCCATGGAGAGGCGATGATTTTCTTCAAGCAAATCACTTAGTTTCCCTTTTAAGTCACCAAGTTGTTCATATAATTCGCCAATTTGTTTTTCCATATCTGATACTTGATCAAATATTTGTCTTTTATTCAATTCGACTCACTCCATTATTCTTGGCCCTGTGCTGTCACAATTCCTTCTTCGATGAGTTCATCCAAGGTATATTCTATAACACGTTCTTTTTCTGGAATTTCTATTTGTATCACGCGATCAAGTATATTAAGACCAACAACATGACCTTTTCCATGAGGTGTATGGACACGCTGACCTAAGTCTGGAAGATCTCGTTTGGCTTCTTCATATTCATCATTTTCATACTTCAAGCAGCACATTAAACGTCCACATAAACCTGAAATTTTCGCTGGGTTTAGGGAAAGATTTTGATCTTTTGCCATTTTAATAGAAACTGGCTCAAAATCTCCTAAAAAAGTTGAACAACATAGCATTCTCCCACAAGGTCCTATACCGCCTAGCATTTTCGCCTCATCACGAACACCAATTTGTCTAAGTTCAATTCTTGTTTTGAACATTGCTGCTAAATCCTTTACAAGCTCACGAAAATCAACGCGACCATCGGCTGTAAAGTAAAAGATAATTTTGTTTCGGTCAAATGTATACTCAACGTCCACTAAATTCATATCTAAATGATGTTCTTCTATTTTCTCAGAACAAGCTGTGAATGCCTTATCGGCGTATTCCTTATTTTCAACAACCGATAACTTGTCCTTGTCGTCTGCAACACGGATAACCTTTTTAAGCGGAAGTACAACATCCTCTTCATCTACTTGTTTGTTTGCAATAACGACCTTCCCAAACTCAATTCCTCTTACCGTTTCTACAATAACATAGTTATCTAACTCTATCGAAAGGTTTGAGGGATCAAAATAATATATTTTACCCGCTTTTTTAAAGCGTACACCTATTACCTCTATCACGTATATCACCTCTTTATTTGAAGTGTCACCTGTTCCATCACCAGTGTTGGATGAACATTTTGCTTCAATTTTTGTTTTGCCTCGAGTAAATCTTGTAGGATTGAAATTAGCTTATCCTGCGAATAATACATTGCTAGTTTCTCAAGACGCTCATCTGGAGCAAAAATAACCAATGCATCTTCATGATCAATATGATAATAAAGTATATCCTTAAAAGCTAGTAGCAATAAGTCTAGACCTTGCTCCATTTGCTTTCTCTCATTAAAATGCTGCATCCAGTGATTATGAATAAATAAATAGACATCACTGACATTATCAGTAAATGCTTCTACTAATTGTACCATTAATTTTCGTGCACCGGCAAACCACTCATCTTGGCTCCATTTAATGGCTTCATCGAGATTATTTGTGAGGGCACTCATCAATTTTGCAGTTGCATCATTTAATCCTGCATCAATCAATTTCTGCTGGAAGTGAAGTGGGTTTAACGGTTTTAAATCGATAATCTGACATCTTGACCGTATAGTAGGTAGGATTGATTGACTATTTTCGGTAAGCATAATAGCGGTTGTTTTCTTACTTGGTTCTTCTAAGAACTTTAATATTCGGTTAGCAGCATTTGCTGTTAATGTATCTGCACCTTTTATGATATAAACCTTTTGATCGGACTCAAGACCTGAATAGGTAAATTCCTTTTGAAGGTTTTTAATTTGTTCAATTTTAATGGATTGGCCATCTGGTTCAATCCAATGCACATCAGGATGATTACCAGAGTCAATCCGTTTACATGCATTACAGGCCAAACAAGGATTAGCGCCTGACTTGTTTTCACAAAATAAGACCTTTGCAATTAAGATGGCAATATCTTCCTTACCTGTTCCGCGCGCACCCTGAAGTAAATAAGCATGTGAAATGCGGTCCTTAATAATACTATTCGTAATAATTTGGCTTGCCATTGGTTGTATTGCTGCAATATCAGACCACGTATTCATAATATCCTTCCTTATTAAGCATAAGTGCTCGCACAAGCGGGCTTGTCATTTGGGATTATTGCGATACGACACCAGCGTTGAGAAAAGTCATCATGTAGTTTTCTCAGGGAATAAATGGTGTATTACCTTTTGTCATCCTACTTGTCCCAAATCGCTACGTATATAAATTAATCAGTAGACCTTTAATCTCTCCAATAAGACCTAGTAAATCTACTGTCTTTTTTTCCTGGTTCATAATTTCTTCTGTTAATTCCATTAATTTATCATCAATCTGTTTTACAATGGTTAATTGACGACTGCTTCCTGTATAACTGAAGCTATGTGACTTTTGTAAATCCATTCCGTTTGAAACAGCTTCTTCTAAAAATCGCTTGATTAGTCGTTTAAATTTCACTAAATCCTTAAATGAGCGAAAACGTGCTAAACGATCACCTTGTAAGGTAATATCACTCATCATTTTTTGTAATTCAGTCTTTTGCATTTTTTGTGATTGGGACTGAACGATAGCTTCAAATGATTGATTTCCTGTATTCGATCTACGGATATTCTTCTGTGATGTATCTACCTGCTTGAGAAGCTCTTGGCTTATCTTCATCGATTCAGCCCCCTTGTTATAGTCTGTTTAGAATTGAATAAACGTTTCAATTGGTAATACAAATACAGTCGCTCCACCAACCTCAACCTTAACAGGTCTCGGAATATAGGAATCTGCATTTCCGCCCATTGGTGAAATAGGCGCTACCATTTGTTCACGCTGTGAGCAATTATCTTTAATAACTCCGAGCACATCATCTACATACTCATCCTCACAACCAATAATTAACGTCGTATTTCCTTCTTTTAGGAATCCGCCTGTCGTTGCAAGCTTTGTAGATTTATAGTTGTTCTTTCCTAGTGCCTCCGTTAAACGATTGGAATCCTTATCCTGTATGACTGCCATTACTAGTTTCATAAAAAACCCCCCTTTACATTATGATTATTCAAATATTGGGTTATTAATGATAGGCTGTCTTTCTCAACATCATCAAAAACTTGATCGGCATTGATGACTTGAATTCGTTCTGGGAACCTTTTGACAAGGATTTGATATGCTTCATAGACCTTTTCATGAAAAGCGATTGTTTCTAAGTCTAAACGATTTCTTTCCCGGTCTTTATTTGCAGCAATTCGTTCTAATCCCTTTCTTGGTTCTATATCAAAAAGTAATGTTAAATCCGGCATAGAATTTTGAATAGCAAATTGATTAATTGAAAAAACCTCATCAATCCCAAGCCCTCTAGCATAGCCTTGATAGGCTAAGCTACTGTCAATGAAACGATCACATAGTATTATTTTTCCTTCTTCTAATGCTGGCTGTACCTTTTCAACGAGATGCTGTCTTCTAGCAGCAGCATATAACAATGCTTCCGTTCGTCCATCCATTGCGGTATGCTCTGGATTTAGAATGATGTTTCGAATTTTCTCTGCAATGTCTATTCCACCAGGTTCACGAGTAATCACAACATCGAACCCTTGGTCTTGTAATTTTTTTCCTAATGAATGAAGTATAGAAGTCTTTCCTGCCCCTTCGCCACCTTCAAATGTTATAAAATAACCACTCACGTAATTCTTCTCCTTTAGTTAGTAGACAGCGGCTGTCCAAGTAGGAAGCTTCAGCTTAGAACACTGACTGAAAAATCTATGCCTTTCTGTCTGTTAAGTCAAACACTTGGATGCCTTGTTCAATATCCTGGTGCTGTATGGTTGCTCCTTGTTGTATTAAATGCCGTAATAGGCTAATTTGTTCTTCTGTTATTTTTTCTCCTTTAAGAATAACAGGGATTCCTGGCGGATATGGTATTACGGATTCTGCAGCAATGAAATCTTTTGCTTGCTGCATTGCAACTACCTGTTTAGGCAAGCTACGCATTTCAGGATACGTAACAGCTAATTCCTGAACAGAATCTGTAAATAGTCCTCTACTATCTATTGTAGCATGGTTTGACATATATTTTAATTGTTCATTTAGGCTTTTTATTGTTTTTTCCACTTTTTCGATGTCACAAACTCCCTGTAAGCCATGAATAAATAACACTTGTTTATCCGTTGCTAGTTCAGGATAGATGCTTTGCTCCTCAAAATATTGGGCAACCGCAAAGCCGGATAATCCATCTCTCACTTGAATCGTAATTTTTAATGGATCGTGACTACTTAAAATTTCCCAATGCTCCCCTTTTTCAAACACGTCCCTTAATTGATTAACACTGGAAATGATGTCAGCTAAGTCTTCCGTTGTTAAAGTAGCAAGAAAATACCTTGCAATATCCAAGGATGCCATTAATGGATAGGACGGGCTACTTGATTGTAGCATTTGTAAATAATGGCCCACTTGTTCTTTCTTTATTCGATCAGAATTTATGTGTAAAAATGAAGCCATTGTCATGGCAGGAGCTATTTTATGTGCAGATTGAACAACCATATCTGCTCCTAGCTTTAATGCTGATGCTGGAAAAGGATTTCCAATTGAAAAATGAACACCATGTGCTTCATCTACTAGAACTGGTATGTCATGGTGATGTGCTAAATCAATTATTTTCTTGATATCATAAGTATTCCCAAAATAATCAGGGTATGTTAACACTAGCCCCTTTGCGTTAGGATACAGGTCAATAGCCTTCTTTACGGTATCATAGCTTGGTGCGGTATAGCGCTGCAGTGCTGTATCATATTCTGGACGAATAAACCTTGGATTTGCTCCACTCAATTCAAGTCCATTCATGATGGACTTATGACTATTTCGTTGCACAATAATCTCGTCACCTATGGAACAAGTGCTAAGTATCATTGCCAAATTTCCAACTGTACTTCCTCCAACTAAAAAAAACGTATGATTAGCAGTAAAAAATTCTGCTGCTAGTTGCTCCGCTTCGGCTATCACGCCCTGTGGCGCATGCAGGTCATCTAAACCAGATAACTCCGTTAGATCAATTGGTAAAAGGTGCTCAAAATAAGGCTTCGCATCCTCTACAAAAACCGTTCCATTTTTATGACCAGGTACGTGAAATGAAGTTGGATTTTGCTTGGTAAAATGAATTAACTGTTCCAATAAGGGCATTTGTTGCTGTTTATTTTTCATGATCTTTCCCTTTCCATTGCTATTATCTTTATCTTATCAACAAAAAAAGCCTTTGCAAGTAAGAATGCAAAGACCCAATTACGAAATCTATGAAAATATAGAGGGCTGGTTAATATTTTTTAATTTTTGAAGGTAATAGTTATACTTTTCCTCTCGAGGCTCTGTATGAATCATATTATATTCACATTCCGTACAAATAAACATATTGTATACATGAATTCCCTGGTGCTTTTTCTCCTCACAAATACCACAATGCTCCAATTCTACTATTCTTTCTTCCATTTTCCCCACCTCCGTTAAACTAGTAACTAGTTTGTCCTACTTTAACGGAGAATATACTAGAAATCTTTGAAACTTTTCTTTCTTATGGAATAATAATTAAATGAATTGCTGCAAGTGATGCAACACCAAATAAGCCTAAGAATCCTGATACAACTGTTGTAAATAAATTAATCGGGATATGTAACCCAAAAGATCCGCCAATGATATTAAAAAAGAACAAAAATAATATACCTATTCCTAGTTTAACCGTACCTTGTGCCAGAAATCGCATTGGTTTGAAGGATGTGCCAGCAAAAAGCAATATGACAATAACTGCAACCATAATCGAAATAACAATTGTGGAATCCAACTAAATCAACTCCTTTAACTTGTCCCTTATATATGTAAATATGACGGAAGGCGTTAAAAAAGAACTGATTTTTTTATTTATATGAAAAACACCTCACCACAAAATTGTATGGTGAAGTGTTTTCATCATTACTTACTATACCGCACAGCACTAATCTTTCGGTGCTTTGCTTCTCGTAGTAAAAATAGATATTTAGCTTGCGCAATTCTTTCGGTGCTTTTCCCATTGAAAGTCGGCTCAATACTTTTACCGACAATTGATTTTATTTGTTTCCATTCGTGTTCAATGGAGAAAATAGCATCTAATAATAACTCGTCAACCTCTCGTTTCCTACGTTTCTTTTTCTTTCTTCCCACAAATGTCACCTTACTTCTATAAGTCTCTCCTACCCTCTAACGCTTTAGATAATGTAACTTCATCTGCATATTCCAAATCGCCACCAACTGGTAATCCATGTGCAATTCTTGTTGTTCTTATACCAGAAGGCTTCACCAAGCGCGAAATATACATTGCAGTTGCTTCTCCCTCGATATTAGGGTTTGTTGCTAAAATAATTTCATTCACTTCATCGTCCTTTAAACGATTTAACAAATCTGGAACATTTATGTCTTCAGGACCAATTCCATCCATTGGAGATATCGCACCGTGAAGCACATGGTATTTACCATTATATTCCTTCATCTTTTCCATTGCGATAACATCTTTTGGATCTTGTACAACACAGATAATAGAGCTATCTCTAGATGAATCGGAACAAATCGCACATGGATCCTGATCGGTAATATGCCCACATACTGAGCAATGCGTCAGCTCTCGTTTCGCATTCACAAGTGAATTTGCAAAATCAAGTACATCATCATCTTTCATATTTAAAACAAAAAAAGCCAGACGGACTGCAGTCTTTGGCCCAATACCTGGCAATTTTGTAAAGCTGTCAATCAGCTTTGAAATCGGTTCTGGATAATACATGAAGTTTCCCCCTAGAACATTCCTGGCATGTTTAATCCTTTCGTAAACTGACCCATTGTATCATTGGTTTTTTCTTCAATTTGCTTTAGGACATCGTTTGTTGCAGCAAGAATTAAATCTTGTAGCATATCGATATCATCTGGATCAACTACTTCTTCTTTTATTTGTACATCTGTAATTTCTTTTTTACCATTTGCTACAACGGTTACCATACCGCCACCAGCAGATGCTTCAAAAGACATTTCATGTAACTCATCCTGTGCCTGCATCATTTTCTTCTGCATTTTTTGCATTTGTTTCATCATATTACCCATATTTCCCATACCTTTCATGGAAAACGCCTCCTTTAAATTCCAATTTTGTTAGTCATGTATTTCGATCAAGTCATCTCCAAAAAGCTTTCTTGCTTCCTCCACTAGAGGATCACTCGCATTTGATTGCTCTGGAGTAGATTGCTCTTGATTTTTCAAATAATCATTCCGTAGTTCCTGCCAATCCTGTTCGGGGATTGCAATAATAGTTAGCTGTTTATTTAATACACTACTTAATACAGATTCAACTAGTTCACGGTTATCTAAAAATAATGCACAATGGATTTCGTACTTAAAAGCAACGACAAGTGACGAATCTGATGCGGCAGCAGGCTTTGAATCCTGAATCGTTGCATGTGCTGGTGCACTTGTTGTTTTTAGTTTATTTAAAAATGATGCCCATTGTGATTGAATCTCTTTCAAAGCAGGCTTTTGTGCCTCTTTTAGTACGTTACGAATTCTTTCATATGGAACTTTATAACTGTTTTTCGATTGTCGTTGCTGCTGCCTCTTTCGCTCTGGCTGAGGAGCTACTGTATTTGTCTGTGCAGGTACTTCTTTTAATGTCGTTATTTCTTTCTCTAGTTGCGCTAACTTAGTAGTTAATTGCATCACAGCATCTGAAGAGGCAATATCTGCTGAGCCAGCCGCTTCTGGATATTGATTGGTAATGGTAATAATCGCAATTTCAATAAACACCTTTGGATTATTCGTCCATTTCATTTCTTGCTGGCATTGATTTAATTGCATAATTGCATGCTGAATCCATTGTTCCGTTACGTTCTGTGCTAATTCCTTAAATGCATCATCAATAATAGCACGCTCTAAAACCCCTTCAAGTGCAGGTGCACTTTTATACAATAAGAGATCTCGTAAGAAATAAATAATATCATAAACAAATCTAGCTGGGTCCTTACCATGCTGGATGAGTTCATCTAACATTTTTAATGCAGTTTGGACTTCTTTTTGAGTCATCGCCGCAATAATTTCTGTTAGTATTTGCTGTGATACGCCACCTGTTACTGCAAGAACATCTTCTAGTTGCACACTGTCCTCACTATAGGAAATGGCTTGGTCTAGTATACTAAGTGCATCACGCATTCCACCTTCAGCGGCTAACGCGACGGCATCTAATGCTTCTTTCGCAACCGTTAACCCTTCACCATCTAGTATCGTTTGCATACGTTCAACTATTGCTTGATTCGAAATAGGTTTAAAATCAAAGCGTTGACATCTTGAAATAATGGTCAATGGAATTTTATGTGGTTCCGTGGTTGCCAATATAAATACAACATGCTTTGGAGGTTCTTCCAATGTTTTGAGTAATGCATTAAATGCATTAACAGAAATCATATGAACCTCATCAATGATGTATACCTTATATGGGACAACACTAGAAGCATATTTTACTTTATCACGAATTTCTCTTATGTCATCAACACTAGTATTAGACGCAGCATCAATTTCAATTACATCAGAAATAGAACCGTCTTGGATTCCACGACAAGCTGCACATTCGTTACATGGCTCTTTCACTGGGGCATGTTCACAATTGATTGTTTTAGCAAAAATTTTTGCAGCACTTGTCTTCCCAGTTCCTCTTGGTCCTGAGAACAAATAGGCATGCGAGAATTTTTCTTGAACAATTGCGTTTTGTAGTGTTCGTGTAATATGGCTTTGTCCAACAACATCATGAAATGTTCGTGGGCGCCATACGCGATACAATGCTTGATAGCTCATAATAAATTCCCCTCTATGATTTCTACCTAATTATACCGATTTTAAGATGGAATGTGAACCAAGATATCGTATATTACAAAAAAGATTATCGCTAGAAGATTGAAAAAAGAAGCTAACAGAGGTTAGTGTTCCATTATTGGATGAGGTACGACAAAACCTCTTGTTGATACAAGAGGTTTAAAAGTCACTATGTAAGCCGTGCACCCATCGTCGATGAAGTGACCCCATGCGTTACTTAAGTTCATGGCTCAGTCTAGGTAACCCTGCGGCACACAGAAATGACCACTTACTGCTGCTTCCTTCCGGACCTGACAGGGTTCGTGGGTCTCTGTTGCGCAGGACCTAAACGTCAACACCAATCCCTTAAGGCAGACCACACGGTCACTCACCTCATGATGGGAATTCAGCCTCGCTATAGCGGATTGCGAGTACAGGGCACCGCTACCTCCCCGCTTAGCACGGTAATACCCATTATAACATGTTGAAAAGAAAATGCAATGCTGATCCAGTTGAGATTATATGGAAACCTACTGTTTTTTTCGATCACGCAGTGATTTGAAAAAGCTCGTTAATCGTTCACGACATACTTCTTCCAAAACTCCACCGGTAGTCTCAACCTGATGATTAAATCGATTTTCATCTAGTAAATTCATTAAAGTACCCGCACAACCTGCTTTTGGATCATAGGCACCAAAAACGACCCGTTTTATTCTGGACTGAACAATTGCTCCTGCACACATTGGACATGGCTCAAGGGTTACATATAATGTACAATCCTCTAGACGCCAACTACCTATTTTTTGATTTGCCTCCTGAATGGCAATAAGCTCGGCATGTGATAATGTCTCCTGGGACATTTCCCGCATATTATAACCAGCTGCAATGACGACATCCTGATAAACGATTATGGCCCCAATTGGCACCTCATTTTTTTCCTTTGCTTTATCAGCCTGTTCCAATGCTAAACGCATATAATATTCATCATTCATTGTTATCACTGCTCTCTTTAATAGTTGAATAATCTCTCTCTTTCTTCTTAATACTAATAGTTCACAGCCTTCTTGGAGGTGATTCCATTTGAAAGATAAGCTAACGAAGACAGCGATTGTATTTGTTGACGTAATAAATGATTTTAACTTCCATGGCGGAGACAAACTATGTACTCATACAGCGGAAATTCTACCAAATTTAATACGGCTACGTCATTTTGCAGAAGAAAATCATCTTCCAATTATTTATGTAAATGATCATTATACGCTTTGGAAATCTGATCCTGAGGTTATTATCAATCACTGCAGAAACGATAAGAGCAAGCATATTATTGATAAAATAAAACCTAGAAATCAAGATTACTTTCTAATTAAACCACAGCATTCTGCTTTTTTTCAAACGCCGTTACAATCCTTGTTAACTGATTTAGGGAAATCGCATGTAATACTTGCAGGAATTGCTGGAGATATTTGTATTCTTTTCACAGCAAAGGATGCCTATATGTACAATTTTACGATGCATATCCCCAAAAATTGTATGGCCTCTGAAGAAAAGGAAGGCAATGATTACGCGCTTTACTTAATGAACACTGTTATGAAAGCAAATATTGAACCTATCTAAAAGACATAACCTGCATACTCCCTTCATAAAGATTTATATAGAGACAATATCAAGTTTATAGCTTGAAGATTGAATCAGAAGGAGGGAGTTTTATGCAAATTCATGTTGTTTCAAGTGGAGATTCCTTGTACACCATTGCTAGTACATATGGTACTACAACAGATGCACTTATTAACGCCAATGAACTGGAAGCTCCAAATAATTTAGTTGTCGGGCAAGCACTCGTCATTCCAATTGTTGGGCAATTTTATTTTGTTCAACCTGGTGATAGCCTCTATTCTATAGCGCAACGTTTTAATATATCGTACCAAGAACTAGCACGAGTAAACAGTATTCCGGTTAATGGTCCTTTAACGGTTGGATTGCGTTTATATATTCCACCTGGCCCTAAACCCGAAATTATTGCAAATGCATACGTTGAACCAATAGGAGGTTCTGTTTCCCAAGAACTAGAAAATTCCGCAAGAAAAAACGCTCCATTTTTATCTTACCTTGCACCCTTTAGTTATCAGGTCAATCGTGATGGTTCCTTAAATGCCCCACCTTTAAACAATTTCAAACAAATTGCAGATGCAAATAATGCAAAGCTTATGATGGTTATTACAACCTTAGAAGAAGGAGCATTTAGTGCAGAGCTCGGACATATTATCGTAACCGTTCAAGCAGTACAAAATACGTTATTAGATAATATTGTGAATACCGCAAAACAGGTTGGTTTTAGTGATGTACATTTTGATTTTGAATTTTTACCGCCTGAGGACCGTGATGCTTATAGCAGCTTTTTAGCGAAAGCCAAGGAGCGCTTATCACAGGAAGGATTACTCATGTCAACGGCACTTGCTCCGAAGGTCAGTGCAACACAAGAAGGAGCATGGTATGAAGCACATGACTATGGTGCACATGGTTCTGTCGCTGATTTTGTCGTGCTTATGACATATGAGTGGGGCTATAGTGGAGGTCCTGCGATGGCAGTATCGCCAATTGATCAAGTACGCAGGGTTGTCAATTATGCCTTAACAGAAATGCCAGCTAATAAAATCCTATTAGGTCAAAACCTGTATGGATATGATTGGACACTCCCATTTGTTGAAGGAGGAGAATATGCGAAAGCTGTAAGTCCACAGCAGGCAATTGCACTTGCGAGAGAAAATAATGTAGCGATTCAATATGATACTACTGCACAGGCACCATTCTTTAATTATTGGGATGCTGAAGGGAAGCAGCATGAAGTATGGTTTGAGGATGCACGCTCTATTCAGGCTAAGTTTGATTTAATTAAAGAGCTCGGGTTACGCGGTATAAGCTACTGGAAGCTAGGCTTAGCATTTCCACAAAACTGGCTATTATTGCAAGATAACTTTACGATATCAAAATCATCCTAAACAAAATGAATAAACCTCCAGTTCAAATCCTGAACTGGAGGTTTATTAGTTTATTCTTCTAATGTTGACGTATCCCCTGTAGGCAACCCTAACTCCCAGGATTTCAGTAAACGTCGCATAATTTTCCCACTTCGGGTCTTTGGAATCGATTCACGAACCTCAATCTCTCGTGGTGCAGCGTGTGCACTTAATCCTGTTTTAACAAATTGACGAATGTCTTCTAATAGCTCACTAGATTCCTGATGTCCAGGATTTAGCGTAATGAATGCTTTAATGATCTCTCCTCGTTGTGGATCAGGTTTACCAATGACACCTGCTTCTGCAACAGCAGGATGTTCAATTAGCTTACTTTCCACCTCAAATGGGCCGACTCGTTCTCCCGAGGTATTAATGACATCATCTAAACGTCCTTGGAACCAGAAGTACCCATCCTCATCTCGATACGCACTATCTCCAGATACATACCAGCCATTTACAAAATAACTATCATATTTCCCTGGATTTTTCCATATGGCACGCATCATAGAAGGCCAGCCTGCTTTAATTGCTAAATTCCCCATTTGGTTTGGTGGAATTTCATTTCCTTCATTATCAACAATTGATGCTTCAATACCGGGTATTGGTTTCCCCATTGAACCTGGTCGGATTTCTTCAGATGGAAGGTTGACAATAAGCTGTGCTCCCGTTTCAGTCATCCACCAAGTATCATGTATTCGTAAATTAAATGCTTTTAATCCCCACGTGATAACCTCTGGATTTAATGGTTCTCCTACACTCATGATATGACGAAGTGTAGTTAGATTGTGCTTCTTCACCAATTCTTCTCCAGCACTAACAAGCATTCTTAGTGCAGTAGGTGCCGTATACCATACGGTAACATTATTTTTTTCTAGTGTTTGATACCAATCCTCTGGTGTGAAACGACCCCCGCGAATAACATTGGTTACACCATGCAGCCAAGGGGCAAAGATTCCATAGCTAGTACCCGTTACCCAACCTGGATCAGCTGTACACCAATAAATATCATCCTCTTTTAAATCAAGCACCCACTCACCTGTTGCATAATGCTGAATCATGGCATTATGTACATGATAGACGCCTTTCGGTTTTCCGGTAGATCCAGATGTATAATGAAGAAGCATTCCATCCTCTAAATCAACCCATTCAATTTCAAAGGAATCATTTACAGATTCCATCTCACTTTGATAATTTATATAGTCTCCAGAAGTCCCATCATCACTTCCAACCAAGATAATTTTTTCTAAGTTTGGAAGGTCTTCTTGAGGTACTCGACCAAGTAATTCTGGTGTTGTAATGAGCATTTTAGCTTCACTATCCTGCAAACGATCACGTACCGCTTGTTCCATAAATGCTTCAAATAAAGGACCTGCAATTGCTCCTGTTTTCAATATTCCAAAGAAGCTACTATAAAATTCCGGACTTCTTGGCATAAATAAAAAGACGCGATCACCTTTATGAATATTATGTTTCTTCAGGACGTTTGCAAACTTATTACTTTCCCGCTTTATTTGTTCAAATGTTAATGATTCTTCTCTTCCAGGTGCTGAATACAGTAGTGCAATCTGATCTTTCTTAGCTGGATTTTCTGCGTGGCGATCAATTGCTTCATATGCAATATTTACTTTTCCAGTTTCATTCCAGGTAAAGTTTTTCTTTAAATCCTCCCACTTAAAGGAAGCTCGCATTTCTTGTACATTTTTCAAGTTATGGTTTCCTTCTCTTGCAGGTATGCGCTGCATGTCCATCCAATCACCTCATTTGAAAATATTTGCAACCGATTACAATTCTTAAATTATAAAATATTTAAACTTTTATTTGATTTATATTTTAGAACATTTTATGATTTTTTGAAAGCATTTATCACAAATTATTAGAATTTTTATACTGTTAGAATAGATAAAGACAAGAATTTTTAAATATTTTTATACAACCAAATTATAGATGCGCCGTCTAATAGATGAAAGGGTGGTGGAGGATATTTGAAGAACTACGAGAAAGTCAATAAACCATTAACTAAAGATCAACAGCTTGAGTGGTTAATGAGTGAGTTCGGGAAAGATGTTATCCGACTGGCTTTTACATATACAAAACAAAGACAGTTATCTGAAGATATTGCACAAGAGGTTTTCATTAGATGTTATCAACATATAGATGTTTTTCGCCATGAATCTTCTTATAAGACATGGATTTTTCGTATAACCATTAACCTATGCAAAGATTATTTTAGGAGTTGGACATATAAACATATTACAATCTCAGACCTTTTTTCAAAATCTATGTTTACCAATGAATCACCTGAATCAGAAGTTATAACGGTAGAGAAAAACAGAACAATTGCAGATTTCGTTTTAGCACTACCAGTAAAATATCGTGAAGTCATAATTCTATATTACTATGAAGAAATGTCATATATCGAAATTTCGGAAACACTAAGCATAAGTCTACAAACCGTGAAGGCTCGTCTTTATCGAGCACGGCTTAAATTACATAAATTATTTGAGAGGAGTGGATTTAATGAATCAACTATTAAATGATTTGAAGGAAATCATGGATAGATCTGTACTTAAAGATATTGACTTAAGCGAGGAAAGCAAAGCCAATATTAGAAAGTCTTTATACCACTCATCCCAAAGGAAAGTTTCTCATTTAAAACCAATATTGATGACCCTACTCAGTATTAGTATAACGTGCTTTTTCTTAATAGGATCAGGTTATTTTTTGGTAGATAAATTAGATTTATTCCATCATAACGCAGGTACGGTAACAGAATCGATGGATGAAATAATTGATTTAGACAACATCAATGAAATCCTTGCAATAGACAAAAGTAATCCAGATATTTTAAGAAAAAGTGAATATAAGTCGGTAGAAGACTTTGTATTATCTGCTAAACATGAATTGAATTCTAATCCACCAACTTACGCTGACCCATCTAGAGAGCTATGGCAATTAGATGTTGCAAGATGGATATCTTCTTACTCAAAACATTTCGCCGCTCTATCAACAGATAAAGATGAAGTTACATTGCTCCATAATATAGAAAAAGCTTCAGAACAACTATTTAAGGTTGGTGATCCAATAAAGCCAAAAGAAAACCAAGCACAACTCGTAAAAAATTTAAATTCTGCTCTTGATGAATTTATTAATACAAGAATACCAATTAATAATTAATTGGTTTTGAAAAGACGCATTTCTCGAATCTAGTAATATTATTTTTTCCTTTCGATCATTTCCATTTGCTTAAACTATCTTCACATTAATTTGAACGCAATAGTGAATATAATGAAATACCAAGTTATATTTTCCTTCTAAAAGAACCCCTCTAATAAGTCTATTAGAGAGGTTCGTTCATTAAGTCATCTTATGTTCTTGTCGTTTTTCACTTTCTGAAATGATATAAGCACATGCTGCATCACCAGTTAGATTTAAAGAGGTTCGTAGCATATCCAATATTCGATCGACACCAATTATTAAAGAAATCCCTTCAACAGGTAAGTTTAATTGGCTAAGTACCATTGCTAGCATGACTAGCCCTACGCCCGGAACACCAGCAGTACCAATACTTGCAAGAGTTGCGGTTAGAATAATGATAATAATGTCGTTAAATCCAAGAGATTCCGCATAGACCTGTGCAATAAACACAGTTGCTACTGCCTGCATAATGGCAGTACCATCCATATTTATCGTAGCTCCAAGTGGTTGAACAAAACTACTAATGGATTTCTTTACACCAAGTTTTTCTTGCGCAATTTGCATCGCCACAGGTAAGGTAGCACTAGAGCTCGAGGTACTAAAGCCAACAGACATTGCTGGGAAAAATTCTTTATAGAAGTGAATAGGATTTGCTTTACCTAACCACCAAATTGCTAGGCTGTAAATAATACCACCATGAATAACTAACCCAACGATTACAGCAATCATATACATTGCCATTGATCCCACTGCATCTAATCCTGCATTTCCAATCGCAGATGCTATTAATGCAAAAGCACCATATGGGGCAAACTTCATAATAGTATTCACTAACCACATAAATAGCTCATTAGCTTGTTCAAATAACTGAAGGATTCCCTTAGTCTTCTCCCGTAGAACAGCAAGCGCTATCCCAATAAATATTGCAAATGCAATAATTTGGAGCATGTTTCCAGAAGACAGTGCTTCAATCGGATTAGAAGGAATAATATTCACCAATGTCTCCATAATTGGTGGTGCTTCTTTTGCCTCATAATCTACCGTACTAACATCAAAGATTCCTGCTTTACCAGGATTTAATAGATAGGCTACCCCTAAACCAATCATGATAGCGATAGCTGTTGTCACTAAGTAAAACGAAATGGTCTTTAATCCTATTTTCCCTAGTTTAGCTGGATCTCCTAAACCCGCAGTCCCTAAAACTATTGAGATAAATACAATTGGGACAACAATCATCATAATTAAATTAAGGAAAATTTGTCCGACTGGATGTAATACCCAATAATCAATGGAGGAGAATAAACTAGTAGATGTAAAACTAAATCCGATTCCAACTACAATACCTAAAATTAATGCAATAATTATTTTTTTTGTTAGATTCATAGAGTTGCTCCCTTCTTGTTGTCAAATGTGCGATGAGTCTTGTTTTGTGGACTTGCAAAAAATTGAATGGTCGATGGAAGATGTAGGATGGCATAACAGAATACGTTGGCACTTCGGTGGAATCAAAACCTAAGTTACCGGTTAAAACTCTTTTATGATGTTGCGTTATATTAGAAAATATTACTCCACAGTTTGTACGCAACACAATAGTACTTATTGTAAACCATACTAAATTATAAACTCAACTATTTAGCAATAACCCTGTACCTAAACAAAAAATTTTAAAAAATCCTCCCTGGTAAGTATCGAATACTACTTGGGGAGGATTTTTTTAGTAAAACTATAAAGTGCACTATACTTTATCAGTTGTCTTTAATTGTTTTTGCTCTTGAAAATCTTCTTTTAAAGCTTTCACTAGCGAGACAATCATTATTAATAATATGAAGGTAAATGGAAATGCAGAGACAATAGACGCTGTCTGTAATGCTTCAAGTCCACCTGAGGTAAGCAATACAGCAGCAGTAGCTGC
This sequence comes from Ornithinibacillus xuwenensis, assembly GCF_039614845.1. Lineage (NCBI taxonomy): Bacteria > Bacillati > Bacillota > Bacilli > Caryophanales > Bacillaceae > Ornithinibacillus > Ornithinibacillus xuwenensis. The sequence continues at coordinate 62,886 of NZ_JBDIML010000002.1, forward strand.
TTGAATAACTCCCCAAACCAATTTTATCTTATTAGGTGGATTCAAACTGCCGTTTGTCGTTTGCATACCTAGAACAAAGGTCGCCGAATCAGCGGATGTAATAAAGAATGTACCAATTAGTAGGATAGCAACAACAATCAGTATGGATCCATAAGGAAGTGATTCAAATAGACCGAATAAAGTTTCCTCTTTGGCTAACTCCGTCAAGCCGGTATTGATACCATTTACTTCTTGAAATAAGCTAGTACCTCCAAATACAATGAACCAGATTGCACAGAATATCGTTGGAATAAATAAGACGCCTGTGACAAATTCACGAATTGTTCTTCCTTTAGAAATACGAGCAATAAAACTTCCTACGAAAGGAGACCATGCGATAAACCAAGCCCAATAGAAGACAGTCCAGTCTTGAATCCATTCATTATGTTTACTATCGAATGATGCTAATTCAAAACTAAGGGACGGCAGAGAATCGATATAGCTTCCAATTGTAGAAAAGAATGTATTAATAATGAAAATAGTTGGACCTAATATAACAGTTAAACAAAGAAGCAATACTGCCAAGACGATATTTGTATTACTCAAATATTTAATCCCTTTACTTAACCCTGACCAAGCTGAAATCATAAATAATACCGTGACTACAATAATAATGACTAGTTTTGTGGTAAAGGTATTTTCTATATCCGTAACAAAGGATAAACCTCCACTAATTTGAGTGGCTCCCAACCCAAGAGAGGTTGCAACGCCAAATATGGTCGCAAATACTGCGATAATATCAATAAGATTTCCAATCCAACCGTTTGTTCTCGTACCTATTAGAGGCTGAAACGTAGAGCTGATTAGGCCTGGTGCACCTCTTCGAAATTTAAAATAAGCAATTGATAATCCAATGATGGTGTAAACAGCCCATGTTTGTAATCCCCAATGAAAAACAGATAATCGTAGCGCATCCTTTGCAGCTGCAATGCTTTCTGGTTCTGCTGATGGCGGAGCAGCGAAGTGAGCAAGAGGCTCAGCAGCTCCCCAGAATATAAGTCCTATCCCCATTCCAGCACTAAACAGCATGGCAAACCATGTGATTTTATTATACTCTGGTTTATCTCCTTCTTTTCCTAAACGCATACTACCAAAACGGCTAAATATTAGATAGATAGAAAATACTAAGAATATGGCAACAGAAAGAATGTAGAACCAACCGAATTTTGAGGTAAGGAAAGATTGAATGCTAGATGTAATAGACTCTAGATTAGCTGGTGCTAGCACTCCCCATAAAACAAAAATAGCGGATACTATCAATGATATCCAAAAGACCTTCCCAATTTTACCCATATAATAACTCCTTTATTGATTTATGTATAAACTTGCTGGTAAATTGCTATTGCTGAAAGAGAAATACTGTTCATTGATAATTGATTTCCCTCATTTTTTTCAAAAGCAGCTATTCCTATTTTTGTACAAAAATATGGAACAATTTCACCATATTATATAGAACGACCTTTCTATTTTTACATAAAGTTAGGAAGTATTCAACCGATAGGGAAATTAGAATGTCGCCTTGATAACTAGATTACTAATGTAGTATTTAAGATAAGACACTCAAAATAACAAATAAGGAAATCCCTTCGCTAAAAGGTTGACGATAGAAGCAGTAAATTGATAATGTGAAGTAAAAAAGTGGATTCATTTTGGATAAAAGGAGAAGTTGATTATATGAGTCGATCTACAAAAAAGGATAAGTTGCTTGAAGTAGCGGAACGATTATTCTATGAGCATGGCTTTCGTGGAGTAGGGTTAAAGCAAATTATACAGGAAGCAGATATCGCAACGATGACGCTCTATAATCATTTTCCTTCAAAAAATAAACTGGTTGAAGAAGTACTTCGACAACGCGAGGAACGCTATTGGTCTTATTTGGATGCACATATAGAAAAAGACTCAGATTCCACTTTCATTCTTGCTGTAGAAGCGCATTGCCGTTGGTTAAAGGAAGAATCCTATAAAGGGGATATGTTTCTAAGGGCGATTGAGGATTATGCGGGAACGGATAATGAAATTGAAAATATTGCACGAAACCATAAATATAAATTACTTCAATATTTCCAGCAGTTAGCGCAACGTGACGGAAAGGATAATCAACAAGATTTAGCAAACCAACTTACATTATTGCTTGAGGGAACAACCTCTATGACGACATTAATTGGAGTGGAGAAAGCTACAGAATATGCAATTGTGATGGCGAGGACACTTGTCCAACAATCATCGTAATTTTTTTTGATAAGCCTTAAATAAATATCCGCCCGTAAAACGGGCGGTTTTATTTTCGCCCTAGAAGGAAACTTTACCAACTAGCCCTAAAGGGGCTTTTGAATTGCATCCTTTGCAGTGTTACTAATAATCCAGGCCTTGCGTCCCATCACAAAAGGTTTGATTGACCGTTCTGCACGGTTATTATCTATCTCCAAACGACCATCCTTTAGGAATTCCTCTAATCTTTCCCACTGGTTACGACACTATTTAACGGCTTGGCCAAGTGCGCTTTTTGGCAGTACACGAGGCGTTTGTTCACGAAGACATACTGAAAAATCCTCCAACACTGGCTGGCTGCGTTCCAAATGTTTCTTTTGGCGATACAAAGGCATAACCTCTAGATACTTTTGTGTCATCTATATGCCATTGCCGATGGAGATGCTAGACTTCCCAGGAAAACAGGAATATGTTCCGTCACTTTTACTTGTGCTGGAATAATTTTTAATTCTTTACGCACTTCCGTGCTCATTTTATGCAGCGTACCACCGCAACACGAACAAACCTGGTCCTCATCGGATAAATGGTATTCAATCGTCTCCGTAGGCAGGTTTTCAAATTCGTTCACGATGGCCACTCTTTTACTTACGTTTATGAGTAATCGTTTCAACCGTTGGCTCTTCAACAGTGGAATTGCTCCTGGTACCATTTTAATTTTGCCTCCAGCTCTTCCTTTTCCATTTCAAGCTTTTCTGTGCGTTCTTTGTAATATTTAATTCATCGGTGGCAAAACTCGGAGATTAAATAAATTGGTTTGGATGTTTTTGTATTTCTTAAGTAATTTGTAGTTATCTAACTATAACCCTATTTAAGGAAGTCGAAAAATACTATATTTAATAGTCTGGCATAAAAAACCTTAACAAAGTAGACCTCTCCCGATAGTCATTATTGTTAAGGGCTATCTTTTTTAATATTTAGCACAACGATTATAGTTATTAAAGTATCCTTAGATAAACTTTGTATTCTAGTTGCTACTGTTTATTACTCAGTTTCCGTTATATTTTTCATTAAAAACCTTAACCCACTGGGTATTAACTGGTCCATTTATTACTGAATAATAGCCACTGTTATTGTTGCCATGGAAAGATAAGCGGTCTTCATGAATAGAGACTGCAATTACGTCATTTTTAGTAAACATAGTAAATCTAAAACTTAGTACTTTAGAAACATCACTATTCCAATCATTATTGCTTATTTTTTTCACATTATATTGACTCAAAAAATCAAATAGTTCCTCAATAGCTTCTTCATTGGTGTTCCTCCAATATTTACTTCCATCTAAATGAAATTCTAATGACTCTACTTGTTCTGAATCATAGCCTATTATATTTATTAAACTCTTTTCTTTATATTCGTTATAAATCGTTAAAGAGACTATTACGACTGGGAGTACAATCAGAACTAGGAGGAGGAACTTAAAAGCACTTTTTTCTTGTATATTTCTAGATAGTGTGAACGTATGAATCTGATTAGATAGATACGCCGTAAATGGAATTATGACTACAAGAAAAATCAAAACGTTAGCGAAAATGCCTAGCGTAGCACTCCAGATTTGAAATTCAATAGCCAATAAATAGTTTAAGTAGGAGATAGCAAATAACACAAAGATAAAAATTATCCAGTAATGCCTTTTTATATTATGCATTAAATCATCCTTTTTATTTAACTTTTATTATAGTATACAAAATAACAGAAAAGGGGGCGGAAGGTAACGCTCCCCTTTTCTAGTGTTGTCACTTTTTTACAAAAGCATCGAGACTTGGATATTCATCATTTTTCTCAGCTTGTAAGTTGTAATCCAATTCAACAAAGGTGTTCCCGTTTATTTCTTCTGTTTTCACAAGCTCGAATACTAATGTCAATGAATCTCCTATTTCATATTCGCTTGAAAGATCTCCTTTAAAATAGATACTATGGTAATCTAGTTCAGGATATTCTGAGTTAAAGTTAAGTGTAGTGAATTCTTTTTCTTTATTGTAAGTTAGTCCTATAATCACATCATTTATTACTATCTGAGAACCTGGTGCAATCGTTTTTGTTTGGTTAGTAAGTTCTTTTGTCTTATTATCGTAAAACTCTGTATATAATTCGTCCATTGTTAATATTGGGCTATAACTCACTGAATTTTTGCTGGCAGTGTTTTCACTTTGCTTTACATAGATGCGATTATCTTTCATTACATGATTAGTAGTAATGTCATTGATTTCTCCATCAAAAGAAGGCTGACATTGAGTGCATGGAGGATTTATATTGATATAATACATTTTTGGGGTCCATCTTTGACTATCGTGAACAGAATAGTGAATCTCATAACCCCCATATTCTGTATTGTATCCGCCCGGAATTTTGTAATCGAATGTTTGATTACTTTTAACTAATCTATCATCAAGTTGGACACCATTTCTGAAAATTTCAATGCCAGCAGTACCAAGTCCGAAAAGCCCATTCTTTTGCATGTATGGTCTAAAGATGTCTTGTCCATAACCCGTAGCACTTTTAATTACTGTGGTATTAATTCCTTTACCTTTATTAAAGTCTACTGAAGGATGTGTTACATGGTAGTCTCCCCCACCTTGATGAATTACAGAACCGGGGTGACTTCCCATGGGTAAATTAGTAATATAATTTATTAATGTTTAGCAAGAAACTTCGCTATCTTTGGAAGTACAGTGTTTATCTCGGCTTGACTATCCTTTAAAACATCCTGATCGATTTGTTCTCCATCTAATTTAAAATCAATATTTTGTGCGGAAATATGTGTAGTAGATATAAACATCACTACAGCTGAGACTAATAAATACAATCACTTTTGTTTTCTTCATTTCAGACCCCTATTTATTATAATATTTAGACTATTATCGATATAATTCTTCTCCATTCTCCCTTCATCTCAATATTAGCGCATAAGGGAGATAGTGATATTGGGAAAGTTCAGTATAATTTTGAGGGTTATTTATCGATTCGACATATTTCTGCAAAATATTACAAAAAATCACAACTTATATAAGGTGTTCCAAAAATCCGCATATAAAAGAACCTCATTATTGATTAAGTAGTTCAGATACGTGGAGAAAACTAGAAAACGCAACGCAAAGACAGCTAAATTCACAACACTACTAACATACTAATTATCAATTAAAATAAGAAAAAACACAAAGATAAGCGGAGAAGCTAATGTTCCCGGAAAAACATGAGAAGGCATCGATGCTGTTGTAATAGGTGTTTCTATTTCATTTCGTTCGCAATGACGACAGCTATAAACATATCGAACATGCTCCATCACTTTTACTTGCGCAGGAAAAAAATTCTAATTTCCACTTATGATGTAAAACAAAAAACCTTGCTACAGCAAGGTTTTACTTAATGCCCACGGCAGGATTCGAACCTGCGACACACGGTTTAGGAAACCGATTATAAAGCTCTGTCTTATTAGATTATATTGTATAAAATAATTTAATATATCATTCCACAAGGGATATGTTATCTTTATAAGTCAAATTTGTCTAATCTTGCCCACTTTGGCAAAAGCTCTAAAACTAAGCACTTGAAAGTAATTTCGTTAGATAAATCCTTATTATATATTTTAAAATAACTAATCCCCTACTCTAGCAAGCGAAAGTCTTAACATCACCCAAGGATTGAGGATTATTCCCGCTCTCCCATCCTTACTAATATTATATACAAATTATGCTTAAATCCCTTTGGAAGTATGTATAAAATTTTATTACTATATATAATTTCATGAAGTATGAAACAATCTCCAGAGAACCTTATAAACTCAAAATAAATATTTTATTGGCTAAATCGATTTATTACTAAAATTCTTATAGTAGTTTTCTAATCCGAATTTACAAACTTTACTTTGCAAACCTATTTATAAAATTTGCCCTTTAGATATTTCTAGACTAACTCTAGATGTATAAAATGATGTCCTCCCAAATTAGATAGGAAGATAATTATATAAGTTACCACAAAAAAACGTTTACCATCTATACAGATGGTATTTAGATGTTTACTATTTATTTTTTACGTGATAATATATGGTTATAAATATATAGATGGCAAGGAGATGGTTAATGGATGGCAGAAACAGAGAAAATTACAATTAATTCAAATGTGGTGGATTTAGGAAAAATTGATTTATTAGTTGAAGAGGGTTTTTATTCAAATCGTACAGATTTTATTAAAACATCAATTCGTAATCAAATATCAAGTCATTCAAATGTTATTGAAAAGGTCATTAATGAAAAATCCTTTGTAATTGGTATTAGTCGTTATAGTAAAAAAATGCTCGAAAGTTTATTAGAAAAAAATAAGGTATTAGACATTAAAATTGTTGGAATGTTGGTTTTTGATAATGATATCGACTTAGACTTAGTAAGAAAAACTATAAAAACAGTAAAAATATTTGGCGCTTTTAGAGCTAATGCAGCAATAAAGAAGTATCTTACCTAAACCAGCTATTAGTTAACGAATGATTTTTTGTTTCTATAGAATATTATTCTATGTTGTATTCTGTTAGCTAAAACAACAAATTAAAATACGAACTTTCATAAATAAGGTATATCGTATTATTCTAGAAACTCTTATTCATTTGATTGGAATAAAAATTATTGTTTAAATCTGCACCATCAAAAAAGTAATTTTATTATATTTCTGCACAAATTAATTACCTAATTTCCGAAACTACTGTTGGGCAATTTACTTATCAATACCTAATTGATTGGACTATCTTATTCTTCATTTTTGTACCAAAGCATCTATTTGATTCTCAAGTTTCAGATAGATGCTTTTTGGAATTATAAAAGCATTAATGATATTAACTCCAAAATTCCTCGATCAGTAAATGACTGAAATAATATCGATTGAAATTGCAGTTCATTAGATTAAGGAACCAATGAATTCAATCGTTAAGATAAGGAATTTCCCCCATACACTTACGCTTACCATACCTCACTATCATTACTTTGTACCCATTTACTAGTAAATCAAATACTTTTTTGTTAGTTTTTGGGGTTTGTATTAATTAAATAAGTAGCATTTGTCCCCATACTTCTTAAATCCCTTTTAATTAATTCTAAAAACAAAAAACCTTGCTAAAGCAAGGTTTTACTTAATGCCCACGGCAGGATTCGAACCTGCGACACACGGTTTAGGAAACCGATGCTCTATCCCCTGAGCTACGAAGGCATATAAAATAGGAACAACCATAATTATACAAAAACTGTCTAAAAAATCAAAGGAATTAACCACATAATGACGCGTACCAAATATTACTTGAAGACGATATGAAACTGTTATAGAAGAGATTCTATTAGTATGATAAAATTATAAGATATCTGTCAGAATTCATTTTGATTGGGGGAACTAGAATGGCAGAGGTCCCATTTATTGCAATTGAAGGGCCAATCGGTATTGGTAAAACATCACTCTCGAAAAAACTAGCTGAACGGTTTAATTTTCAATTATTAAAAGAAATCGTTGAAGAAAACCCATTTCTAGGGAAATTCTATGATGATATAGATGAGTGGAGCTTTCAAACGGAAATGTTTTTCTTGTGCAATCGTTTTAAGCAACTAGAAGATATTGAAAGAAAATATCTAAATCAGCAAAAACCAGTCGTAGCAGACTATCATATATCGAAAAATATGATTTTTGCAAAGCGTACACTTCAAGCAGATAAATTTGAAAAATACGAGCAAATTTATCACATTTTAACGGCAGACATGCCTGTGCCAAATATGATGATTTACTTACATGCTAGTTTAGATACTATTTTAAATCGTATCCAGATGCGTGGTAGGGAAATTGAGCAAAATATAAAAGCATCTTACTTAGCACAGCTTTCCGAGGACTATGAGTCGTATATGAATGAATTTGAAATTATGCATCCAGAAATCCCAGTAATACGAATCAATGGCGATCAGCTTGATTTTGTAAAGCATCAGGATGATTTAGATGCCATTATTGCCCAAGTGCAAGAACAGCTAAGTAATTTTATAAGTGTGACGAAATAATAGTTAGCATATTATTCATACCCAGTTATAAAGGAGATTAAGTAATGAACTTACGAGAAAAATACCATATTCCTAATGATAGTATTATTACTATTGCTGGGACTGTTGGGGTTGGAAAATCAACCATGACAAATGCATTAGCAAATGCATTAAATTTTAAAACTTCATTTGAAAAAGTTGATACAAACCCATATTTAGAAAAATTTTATGCAGACTTTGAACGTTGGAGCTTCCATTTGCAAATTTACTTTCTTGCAGAACGCTTCAAAGAGCAAAAGAAAATCTTTGAATATGGTGGTGGATTCATCCAGGACAGATCCATTTATGAGGATACTGGCATTTTTGCAAAGATGCATTATGAAAATGGTACAATGTCCAAAACAGATTATGATACCTATACAAGTCTATTTGAATCAATGGTCATGACACCATACTTTCCACATCCCGATTTATTAATCTATCTAGAAGGTTCTTTTGATGAAGTATTAAATCGAATTCAAGAGCGTGGACGTGAAATGGAAAAAAGTACTCCAATAACGTATTGGGAAGAAATGTACAATCGTTATGAAAATTGGATTAATAACTTTAATGCATGTCCTATCTTACGTATTAATATATCTGATTATGACTTAATGAATGATGAAACATCGATTGAACCTATTTTAGAGAAAATCGGTCACTTTATTCAGCAATCTAGACGATGGGAAACACGTGAACTAATTAAATAATACTTTCCGAAGGGTGCATCTAAGATGTACCCTTTTTTATTTTTGCTAGCTCCTACTCCTTGTTTCGAAATTACTTATTGTATAATGGGGATATGCAGATAGAAAGGAAGAAACAGCTTGGACAGACAACAAACTAAATTAGAGCAAATGAAATTATTTCGTAATGAACTGACTAGATTTATGATGACATACAAATTCGGATTAGATGAAATAAATACGAAGCTCAAAATACTGAAAGAAGAGTTCCAACATATCCATGACTATAATCCAATTGAACATATGAAGTCCCGCCTTAAATCACCAGAGAGTATTTTGAATAAAATTTATCGTAAAGATCTGGAGCTTTCTTTAGACAGCATACGGGACAACATTCATGATATTGCTGGTATTCGTATTGTTTGCTCATTCGTTTCTGACATATATAAGATTAGTGAAATGATCCAAAAACAAGAGGATATAGCAGTTGTAGACTGTAAGGATTATATCCAGAATCCAAAGCCAAACGGCTATCAAAGTCTTCATCTCATCCTTACCATTCCAGTTTTCCTATCTGATCGTGTTGAAGCAGTAAATGTTGAAATTCAAATCCGAACCGTTGCAATGGATTTCTGGGCAAGTCTGGAGCATAAAATATACTATAAATATGAGAAGGATATCCCACAAGACCTATCCAGTGAATTAAAGGATGCAGCCAAAGTTGCGACCGAGTTGGATTACCGAATGGAAAAGCTTCATAAGCAAATGAAGGAAATAAAAGAAGAAGAAATGATGAAAGATAATGAAAATCTATTAGAGCTTGACGATAATAAGTTTCACTTACCACTTTCCCTTCTAGAATCCTTTCTAAAAAAATAATCCATTAAAAAAACCGCTACTAGAAGTAGCGGTTTCCATATCTCCAATATTTATGCGCTTTTTAAATGGAGGAGGTAGAGGGATTCGAACCCCCGCGCGGTTTGACCCGCCTGTCGGTTTTCAAGACCGATCCCTTCAGCCAGACTTGGGTATACCTCCGTAGCAACATTTATTAATATACAGGATTTAGTTTTTAATGTCAATTAGATTTTGTACTTTTTTGCTAGGAAATAAAATATAATACTTTTCAATAATTTCTTAAAAATTTTCACCTTAAATATATTCACTTACCCGCGCCACTCTACTAAAAAAGCATTGGCATAGGTACCAATGCTTTTCATCCTTACTAGTCTATCACTAGCATATCATTTTCATCGAAGCTCCAATTTTCCCCATAGGCAACTTCCCATACATACCCATCTGGGTCGGAAAAATAGCCACTATATCCACCCCAAAATACACGCTGAGGCGTCTTAATAATACTTGCACCCGCTCGCTTTGCTTTTTCAATTACTTGATCTACTTCTTCTTCTGATTTTGCATTATACGCAAGTGTAATCCCTGAAAACCCATCCCTTTTTGGAGGATTTGCTTGATTAATATCTTTTGCTAGCTCATCGATTTGGTACAATGATAGCCGCGTACCCTGATTACTGAAAAATACAATACCAGGATTATCCTCTTTTACACTAGTCGTAAATCCTAATCCATCGCGATAGAACTTGAGTGAGTTTTGGATATTCTCTACACCAAGTGTTAGTAGATTAATTCGATTCATTTCTATTACTCCTTCCGACAGTAGTTTGTCTTTATTTTATAGGAAAATAATAGAAATTACTATAACTATTCATGAGAAAAAAAGCTACTCCTAAGAGTAGCTTGCATACTTATTTGATGACTTCTTTTCCACCCATATAAGGGATTAGCACCTCAGGTACTTTTACAGATCCATCCGCTTGCTGATAATTCTCTAGAATGGCTGCTACAGTACGTCCGATTGCAAGTCCAGATCCATTTAAGGTATGGACAAATTCTGGTTTACCATTGACTTCTCTTCTAAAGCGAATACCCGCACGTCTCGCTTGGAAGTCTTCAAAGTTAGAACAAGAAGATATTTCACGATATGTGTTTTGACTTGGAATCCATACCTCAATATCGTATTTCTTCGCTGCTGTGAAGCCTAAATCACCAGTACACATACTCATTACACGATAAGGCAATTGAAGAAGCTGTAGTACCTTTTCAGCATGGCTAGTAAGGACTTCTAATGCTTCATAAGAATCCTCCGGTTTCACAAATTGAACAAGCTCTACTTTATTGAATTGATGCTGACGAATTAATCCACGTGTATCTCGTCCAGCAGAACCCGCTTCAGATCGGAAGCTACCACTAAATGCAACATATTTTGTTGGTAAAGCTTCTACACTTAATATTTCCTCTCGATGATAGTTGGTGACTGGTACCTCAGCAGTAGGTACCATAAAATAGTCCCATCCCTCTAATTTAAAGGCATCCTCTTCAAATTTTGGTAGCTGTCCAGTTCCTGTCATACTAGAACGATTTACCATAGATGGAGGTAGCATTTCGACATAGCCATGCTGATCAGCGTGCAGATCCATCATAAAGCTCATGAGGGCACGTTCTAGTCTAGCGCCTAACCCTTTATAAAAGACAAATCGGCTACCGGTAACCTTTCCAGCTCTTTCAAAGTCAAGAATGTCTAAATTTGTAGCGACATCCCAATGTGCCTGTGCATCAAAATCAAATGAAGGTACGTCTCCCCATTCTCGTGCTAAGACATTATCATCTTCACTTTCTCCAACAGGTACACTTTCATGTGGAATATTTGGAATTGATAACAGGATTGTTTCTAGTGTCTCTTCAATTTCTCTTAGCTCTTGATCATATTCTTTGATTTGATCGCCAACTTCTCGCATTTCCTTAATCACTGCGTCTGCATCTTTCTTTTCCTTTTTGAGCTGAGAGATTTGCTTTGTTACTTCATTACGTTTTGCTTTAAGTTGTTCTGTTTTAGTAATTAAATCACGACGTCGCTCATCCAACTCCCCAAATCGGTCTAACTCGGATAAATCTTCTCCACGATGATTTAATTTTGCTTTCACTTCTTCAAAATTATTGCGTAAATACTTCATGTCTAACATCTACATAACCTCCTAATTGTTTATAAATATAAAAAAACCCTCATCCCTATATAATAGGGACGAGAGTTTAAATTCCCGCGATACCACCCTTATTGAAGAGTTACCTCTTCCGGCTCAACATGTGTTAACGGTACACTACCGGGTTTACTTACTAATAAGGGTTAGCTTATATTCCATAAACCAGTTCAAGGATGGATTCACAATAAGCTTTCATCGATTCACACCAACCATCGACTCTCTTTAAGAAAGGGTTATTGTTACTATTTCCTATCATGACATTTCACTTTAATTATTGTATATCATAGCTAATTTTTTCGTTCGATGCAAGTTATCTTCTAAAAATAGTTATTAAGAGAACCAGCCTTTAACTGTATCAACAATCGATGAGAAGATTCCACTGAAGAAATCACCAATTGCTCCTAACGCAAGCATAAACCAATTGGATTTTTCAACAGACTCGTCTGCAACGATATCAACATTGAGATGTTCTGCATTGAAGATATACCCAAAGTTATCTTCCCCGTTGTAAACTAATTCAGCGGTTCCAATTTTTTCACCTTTTTTAATTGGTGCAACTAACTCGCCATCTTCATTTAGCAAATCTTTATCAATTTTGTATGCAATACTATATTGTTCCTCTTCACCTTTTGCAATTGGAACAGTAAATCCTTCACTAATTGAGATTTCAACTGTATCCTCTTTCCCTTTAGCTACTGGAAGTGTTTTTTGATCCTCTAGTTGATAACCAGCAGGGAAAAGCTCTTTCGTTTCAAATTGATTAAATCCATAGTCCATCAGGATAGCAGTTTGTTCAAAACGTGCTTCTTTACTTTCTGTACGCATAACAACCGAAATTAATCTTCTACCATCACGTTCTGCAGTACCAGTAAATGTATAACCAGCGAGACCAGTATAACCAGTTTTTAGACCGTCAATTCCTTCATAGTAATACTGCTTTAGATAGGATGCTTCATGTGGTAGCATCCAGTTAAGGTTTTCAACCGTATATCCTTCAAAATCATCTTCAATACGACTAGAAATATCTAACGCATGAGGAAAATCATTTACTAAATTGTATGCTAGTAAAGCTAATGATCTTGCTGATAATAAGTTGCTTCCATCCGGATCCGTACCTTCTGGATAATTATCACCAAGTGAACTATTTTCTAGTCCTGTACTGTTTACAAACGTAGCATCTGGAAGTCCCATTTCATCAGCTTTTTGATTCATTAATTTAACAAATTCACCTTCAGAACCAGCAATTAATTCTGCTAAAGCAATCGTTGTTCCATTGTCAGAGAAAATGGCCATTGCTTCATATAGTTCCTTGACAGTATATTGTTTATCCTGCGTTAAACCAATTCCTGAGAATTCTTTGTTTGCAGAAATACTGTATGGGTAGTCATTAATTTGGGTCTTTGTTTCCCAAGTAATGTTCCCTTCTTCTATTGCTTCCAAGACAAGATACTCTGTCATCATCTTTGTCATGCTCGCTGGTGGAAGTGCGATATCAGGGTCCTTTGCATATAAAACTTTCCCTGTCTGCGCATCAACTAGAATAGCTGATTCAGCATCTAATTCCAACCCTGCTGCATGTGTAGTCAATGGTTGTGTGATAAACGTTGTTGTCGTTACTAATACAGCAAGTAACAAAATAAATAGTTTTGAATAGATCTGTTTCACTGTTTTTACCTCCACCTTATGCTAGTAAACTTATTTTATCTATACTGGTTGTACACCTCTAGTATTTTATCATAAAATCAGCTAAAAAAATAGACGGGCAATATTGCCCATCTATTTTCATAATTTAACCTTTTATTGAATAATTCGGAGCCTCTTTTGTAATTTGGACATCATGTGGATGGCTCTCTCTTAGGCCTGCATTGGTAATCCGAACAAATTGTGCCTCTGTACGAAGGGATTCAATCGTTGGCGTACCACAATATCCCATACCTGAACGTAAACCACCAAGTAATTGATGTACGGTATCAACTAGTGGACCCTTATAGGCTACTCTTCCTTCGATACCTTCTGGAACTAGCTTTTTAGTATCCTCTGCATCCTGGAAATACCGATCCTTTGAGCCTGCTTTCATGGCACCAACTGAACCCATTCCTCGATATACTTTATAACGTCGACCCTGATAAATTTCCGTCTCCCCAGGGCTTTCCGATACACCAGCAAATAGACTACCTAACATAACCGCATGTGCACCAGCTGCGATAGCCTTGGCAATATCGCCAGAATACTTAATTCCACCATCTGCAATGACCGGAACGCCATATTCAGCAGCCGCTACTGCACAATCATATACAGCTGTTATTTGTGGAACACCAACACCAGCAACCACCCTTGTTGTACAAATTGAACCTGGTCCAATTCCCACTTTTACGATGGTTGCACCTGCTTCAATTAATGCCTTTGTTGCTTCTTTAGTTGCAACATTACCGGCAATAATATCTAACGCAGGATATGCCTCACGGACATGCTTCACTTGATCTAATACACCTTGTGAATGGCCATGCGCTGTATCAATTACAATAACATCCACACCAGCATGTACTAAGGATTCAATTCGTTTTAATGAATCCCCCGTTACACCAACAGCCGCTCCAACAAGCAGTCTTCCTTGTTTGTCCTTTGCAGCATTTGGAAATTCGATAACTTTTTCAATATCCTTAATGGTTATAAGCCCTTTTAATACATTATTTTCATCAACTAATGGTAACTTTTCAATTTTATATTGCTGAAGTATTTTTTCAGCCTCATCTAAGGTTGTACCCACTGGTGCAGTTACTAAATTCTTACTTGTCATGACCTCAGAAATAGTGATGGAATAATCTTGTATAAAACGCAAATCACGATTCGTTAAAATACCTACAAGCTTTTGCTCCGCTTCATTATTAACAATTGGCACACCAGAAATTCTGTATTTACCCATTAAATGCTCTGCATCATATACTTGATGCTCTGGTGTTAAGAAGAATGGATTCGTAATAACGCCACTTTCAGAGCGTTTTACACGATCAACTTGCTCTGCCTGCTCTTCTATCGACATATTTTTGTGAATAATTCCCAAACCACCTTGTCTTGCCATCGCAATAGCCATCGGTGCTTCTGTAACAGTATCCATTCCAGCACTAATTATCGGTGCATTTAATGTAAGGTTTGGACTTAATACTGTACTGATGCTTACCTCACGAGGTAATACTTCCGACTTTGCTGGTAACAATAAGACATCATCAAATGTTAACCCTTCTTTTGCAAATTTATCAGCTCTCATATGAATCCTCCTCTTTTTATAAATAGCCGGAAAAACATGTAATAGAATAATCATTTCTCTTTCTGGAAAAGCTAGTAGGTAAATCTATTGTTATCTAGAATACGTGAACAATAGGATATTTTCAATAACCTATTTATTGAAATAAAAAGTAAATGTATTCAAATTTTTCTAATAAAATACAACTGCTCTCCTACCTGTTTATTCATTGGGTAAAACATTTATTAATTGTTTTTTGGATGTTTAGAAAAGAGGACTTTAAATGCAATTTCATGACATAGATTCTTTTTATACTTATTTACAATCGCAGCAGACTGCCCAAAAATACTTATTGAATTGTTATAAACGGATAGATGGGGTAGATGCAGAGGTGAAGAGCTATGAAAATTGTAATGTGTTTCTTTATTACTTAGAGCATGGTAGGCACTATTATGAGGCAGGAAAACAGCTGGATATGGTCATTAAACCTGTTATGTTTTTTTATGGGATGGCACATCTGTTGAAAGCTAGTATTTTAACCATACGCCCAAACTATCCAGAATCTACAACGGTGTTGGCACATGGTGTTTCTACGAGAAAACGGAAAAAGAAAAATTATACTTTTTTAGAGGACGAAGTGAAAATTCAGCATAATGGTTTGTTTCCATACTTCTCTGAGCATCTTTTTAAGATGAAAAACATTCCGTTTGAAAAAATCACAATGAACGCATTATTAAAGTTAATTCCCGAATTAATCGTATTATTTCAATTTGAACAAGATGAATCATTGATGCATATTGGAGAGATTGGGGATACAACGATTACCATTCATAAATCGATCTGTGATGACTTAAACTTAACAGAGAATGCATTTATGAAGCGTTTAGAAGGATATCTACCTTCCATCGAAACAATGAAGAGTAACGCAAACGATATTACCATTCAGTTGAATGAGCCATTTTTGGATGTGAAAGGGCCATTTTTTGTCCATTCGAATCAATCTATTTATATTCCGAAAGATCGAGAATATTTTTATCCATTATCTGAAATTATGATTCATTATCTATTGCTATATAATCTAAGTATGCTTTCACGCTATGAAGCAGAGTGGTGGGGAGATTTACTTACAGCGAAGCCTGATTTAGATTATCCACTTATCAAAGCGTTTCTTTCCATTACACAATCAAAAATACCACTTTTAATTGGTAACCTTCTTTATCAAAATAAATAAAGACCCAGCTTAGCTGGGCCTTAAGTAGATAATATTTCATTAATAAAAAGATTTTTATTATTGCTAAGCGTAATAATTTCTCCATTATCCAGACGTACAATTGGTCTTGTTGGATGTTTATGCTCAATAAACACAATTTCGCCAACCTGTTCATTGGATAGAGAGACCCTTGTTCCAATGGAGAATTTAGCAATGGAATCAACAAAAACCTGTACTACTCTCGGATCAAGCTTTGTAAACTGCTCTTTTTGAAGCTCCTCAATAACTTGAAAAGGGGATTGCTTTTTACGATAATATCGATCACTCGTCATGGCATGATAAATATCACTGACAGCAATTATTCTCGCATATCCATGTATTTTTTCATGGGATAAACCTAGTGGATATCCACTACCATCAATTCGCTCATGATGCTGTAATACCGCTAATTTTACTGTATAAGGAATAGAGGAAATATTTTCGACCATTCGGTAAGAATAGGTTGGGTGATTCCGAATCTCGAGCTTTTCTTCTTTGGTTAGAATACCCTCTTTTATGAAAGCAAAGTCCTCTAGCCTTGCCATACCAGCATCACTTAATAATCCAGCTAATGCAATTTGGTACCATTCACCTTTTTGATAGCCCATCTTTTTACCCAAATATGCGCTTAAAATCGATACAGATACACAATGATGGTAAAAATAATCCTTTTTATCGGCATATTGATGCAATGCATATACTGCGGAGCCGATATCATCCATACGATCAATGAGCGGTAAGATTAGATTTCGAACAGCTAAGTTATCAATTGGAACTGTATTTTGCCATCCCTTAAACAGCTTCTTAAAATTCTCTACCACATATAAGTAATGTTCTTCAAATGATCGATTAGTGATTGGTTGATTAGAATCCTCAATCTTGTGATCTGTCTTGGTGATTTCCTCTTTTTTTCCTTTTGGTTTAAAGACCGTTCCTTCTGCAAGCCTTTCAGATACATCGACCTCTTCGATTAAAAACTTGGATAAGATCATGATATGCTTTTCTGTTAATACTGTTTTCTGTGGGATAATTGGCTTGTTCGTTTTTCCTTTCACATCTCGTAAAAGGACACAACCAGGGACTAATTGTGATGGTGAAACACGCATTTCTTCCCCTCCCTTTCATGAGTAAGCTGACTCTAAAAATCGATTACCGATATTTTTAGAGTCACCTCAAGATAAGCATTCTCTTTTACTCTGATTCTACATCGCTGCTATTTTCAATAGATTGATCAATTTCTTCATCAGCTTGAGCAGAATCAAGCTCCTCATCATCTTCATGATCTATTTTTGCTACTGTTGCCACACTCTCATCCTCTTGCAAACGAATCAAACGAACCCCTTGTGTGTTTCTTCCGGTTTGTGAGATTCCTTCTACAGGAATTCGAATTAGTACACCAGCTGCTGTTATAAGCATAATATCTTCTTCACCGGTTACCGCTTGTACCGATACCACATGGCCAGTATCCTCTGTTAACTTAGCCGTAAAGATACCTTTACCACCACGATTTGTTATTCGGTACTGATCCTCCGGTGTACGTTTACCAATACCTTTATTCGTTACATGTAAGATTTGTAATCCTGGCTCTAAAATTTCCATTGACACAACTACATCGTCATCACGTAAGGATATTCCACGAACACCAGCTGCTGTTCTACCCATTAATCGAACCTGTTCTTCAGGGAAGCGTATGAGAGAACCATTCTTCGTTGCAATCATAATATCTTTCGTACCATCTGTTAAACGTACTGAAATTAATTCATCATCCTCACGTAACCCTAACGCAATTAATCCACCTTTACGTATATTCGCAAACTGTGATAATTGAGTACGTTTGGAAATCCCTTGCCTTGTTGTAAAGAAGAAATTCCAATCATCACTAAACTCATTAACAGAGATGACTGCGTTTACCCATTCTCCTTTTTCAATTTGCAAGAGGTTAATTAGTGGAATTCCTTTAGCCGTACGACTATATTCTGGAATTTCATAGCCTTTTACTTTATAAGCCTTACCTTTATTGGTAAAGAATAAAATCGTATCATGTGTTGTGGTAGATACTAAATGCTCTACGAAGTCATCTTCATTTGTTCCCATACCTTGGATGCCTCGTCCACCACGTTTTTGTGTACGGTATGTAGACGAAGGAAGGCGTTTTATATAGCCCTGATGGGTTAAGGTAATAACAATATTTTCTTCCGGGATAAGGTCTTCATCCTCGAAGAAGTCTGCACCACCAACCGTGATTTCCGTACGTCGCTTATCGCCATACTTTTCCTTAATCTCGGTTAATTCCTCACGGATGATTTCTAATACTTTTTCATCATCTGCTAGGATTGCTTTTAGTTCTTCAATTAGTTTTAAAAGCTCGCTATATTCATTTTCAATTTTTTCACGTTCTAAGCCCGTTAAACGTTGCAGACGCATATCTAAAATTGCTTGTGCTTGTTTTTCGGTTAGCTTAAAGCGTTCGATTAAACCTTCTCTTGCAATATCAGCCGTTTTGGAATTACGAATCAACGCAATCACTTCATCCAAATGGTCTAGTGCAATTCGCAAGCCTTCTAAGATATGTGCACGTGCTTCTGCTTTCTTGAGATCAAAAGCAGTTCGACGTCTAATAATTACTTTTTGATGTTCTAAGTAATATTCAAGACATTGTTTAATATTTAATACTTTTGGCACACCATCAACAAGTGCTAATGTATTCACACCAAATGTTGTTTGTAGTGCTGTGTATTTATAGAGATTGTTTAGTAAAACATTTGCATTTACGTCACGACGTAGCTCCATTACAATACGCATACCATTACGGTCTGACTCGTCACGTAAATCTGTAATTCCTTCGATTCGCTTATCACGAACTAGCTCTGCAATCTTTTCAATCAGCTTCGCTTTGTTTACCTGATACGGCAATTCCGTTACAAGTATCGTTGATTTACCATTTGCATGCTCTTCAATTTGCACCTTCGCACGAACCGTAATAGACCCCTTACCAGTTTCATAGGCTCTTCTAATTCCGCTTCTGCCTAAAATTTGTCCGGCAGTAGGGAAGTCTGGTCCTGGTAAATGCTCTTCCATAATCTCATCAATTGAGATTTCTGGATTTTTACTCACAGCTAATACGGCATCAATTGTTTCACCAAGGTTATGTGGGGGAATATTAGTAGCCATACCAACCGCAATACCAGATGCACCATTCACTAGTAGGTTAGGAAATCTTGCTGGAAAAACTACTGGCTCTCTCTCTGATCCATCATAGTTATCTTGATAGTCAATCGTATCTTTATTAATATCACGCAATAATTCCATTGATATTTTTGACATTCTTGCTTCCGTATAACGCATTGCGGCAGCGGAGTCACCATCCACTGATCCAAAGTTCCCATGACCATCTACTAACGGATTTCGATAGCTAAAGTCCTGTGCCATACGTACCATTGCCTCGTACACTGCGGAGTCACCATGTGGGTGATATTTACCGATAACTTCCCCAACGATACGGGCTGACTTTTTATATGCTTTATCCGAATGCATACCTAAATCATTCATTGCATATAATATTCTTCGATGTACAGGTTTCATTCCGTCCCTGACATCTGGTAGAGCACGTGCGACAATAACACTCATTGCATAGTCAAGAAAGGACGTACGAACTTCCTGGCTTATATTAATTTCTTGTACACTTCGACGTTCCTGATCCGCCATAGATTAAACCTCCTAATAACGTGCGTAGGCAAGCCTTAAGCGACGTTAAGACATGCCAGCACTTGAAAACAAAAAATCACGTTTTATTTTAAATTCAGTTATCGAATATTAAATATCTAAGTTTTTAACATAACGGGCATTTTCTTCAATAAAGTTACGACGAGGCTCAACCTTATCTCCCATTAGCATATCAAATACATGATCTGCGTCCATTGCATCCGTTAATTCAACTTGTAGCAAGGTACGATTTTCAGGATCCATAGTAGTCTCCCAAAGCTGCTCTGCATTCATTTCACCAAGACCTTTATAGCGTTGAATTCCTGGCTTTGGAGCTTGTGGTAATTCTCCTAGGATTCTGTCTAGCTCTTGATCATTATAAGCATAATGAACGGCTTTCCCTTGTTGAACTTTATAGAGTGGTGGTTGTGCAATATACACATACCCATGTTCAATTAATGGACGCATAAAACGATAGAAAAATGTTAAGAGTAACGTACGGATATGCGCGCCATCGACATCCGCATCCGTCATAATAACGATTTTATGATAACGAGCTTTCGAGATATCAAAGTCATCTGCAATTCCAGCGCCAAGTGCTGTTATCATCGAACGTACTTCGTTATTCGATAAAATACGATCTAAACGTGCTTTTTCAACGTTTAGAATTTTACCACGTAATGGAAGAATTGCTTGGAAGTGACGATCTCTTCCCTGCTTTGCCGACCCACCCGCAGAGTCACCCTCAACGATATATAATTCACTGATTTCCGCATTTTTAGAAGAGCAATCCGCCAGCTTACCCGGAAGGTTCGAAATATCAAGTGCACTCTTTCTTCTTGTTAAATCTCTGGCTTTCTTTGCAGCTGCTCGTGCACGTGACGCCATTAAGCCCTTCTCAACAATAATTTTACCAACAGAAGGATTCTCTAATAAGAATTTATAAAACAGTTCACTGAAGATAGAATCTGTAATTGTACGGACTTCACTATTTCCTAATTTGGTTTTGGTTTGTCCCTCAAACTGTGGATCTGGATGTTTAACGGAGATAATAGAGGTAATTCCTTCTCGCACATCGTCTCCAGTTAAATTCGTTTCACTTTCTTTAATTAAATTGTTTTTGCGGGCATAATCATTAATGACACGTGTTAATCCGGTCTTAAAGCCAGATTCATGTGTACCACCTTCATACGTATGGATGTTATTGGCAAAGGAATAGATGCTGCTTGAAAATCCTTCATTATATTGAATAGCAACTTCCACAGCAATCCCTTGATCTTCACCCTCAGCATAGAACGGCTCATGTAATACTTCTTTATTACGATTGATGTACTCAACGTATTCACTAATTCCACCTTCATAGAAGAATGACATTGGCTCATCATCCGTACGCTTGTCTTGAATGGAAATGCGAATACCTTTATTAAGAAATGCTAGTTCTCGTACACGTTGAACGAGTGTTTCTAAATCATAAGTAGTTGTTTCCGTAAATATTTCAGGATCTGGTTTAAAGTGAGTAGTCGTACCGGTATGGTCTGTTTCACCGACTACTTTTAATTCTTCAACTGGAACACCACGTTCAAATGCTAGATAATGAACTTTTCCATCACGGTGAACGTGAACTTCCAAATTAGTAGATAATGCATTTACAACGGATGCACCAACTCCATGAAGTCCTCCAGATACTTTATATCCACCACCACCGAATTTACCTCCGGCATGTAATACAGTCATAATAACTTCTACTGCAGGCTTCCCTGTTTTTTTCTGGATATCAACAGGAATACCACGTCCGTTATCAATAACAGTAATACTATTATCTTCTTCGATAATAACTTGAATATGGTCACAGTACCCAGCTAATGCTTCATCAATACTGTTGTCTACGATTTCCCATACAAGGTGATGTAAACCTTTCTCACTAGTTGATCCAATATACATACCTGGTCTCTTACGTACCGCTTCTAAGCCCTCAAGAACCTGAATCTGATCGGCGTTATATGATTGCTCTGATTGTAATTTTTCTTCCATTGCCATTATTCCACCTACATTCTACTTGAATTATTCTATTTCGAGCTCGTCTGAATAATCATCAAGTTTGCTTATTGTTGAAATCATGCTTGCCCGCTTTTTTAGCGTTGCTACGGATAGCGTGCTTATATATAATAAATCATTCGTTATGACGACTGATTTTGCATCAATCTCAGGTCCAATTACCTTTTCATGATTATTGGCCATCATTTCCTCCATAATCGTAGATGATGAAATGATACTATAGTCGATTATGGAGACAATATCGTTTGAACGAATAACATTTCCATTACCAATATGAATAAACAAATTTTATTCCCCCACCATTTTTCAAAACCTCTGTCATTTACAGAACGATTTTAGTACGTAACTGTTCCGTTTTTAACCCGGAAAATTTCAGCTTTTTCCAATGTTTCATGATGAATTCCGTCAACACTAGTAGTCGATACAAAGGTTTGAACTTTTCCTTGGATGGTATTTAAAAGATGCGATTGTCGAAAATCATCTAATTCACTTAACACATCATCAAGTAGAAGTATTGGATATTCACCTACCTCATTATAGATAAGATCAATTTCAGCGAGCTTTATCGATAAAGCAGTTGTACGTTGTTGACCTTGAGAACCATAGGTTTGGACATCCTTACCATTTACATAGAAAAGAATATCATCTCGATGTGGTCCAATTAGAGACGTTCCACGTTCAATCTCTTTTTCTTCTATTTGCTTGAATTTCTCCTGATAATTACTTTCTATTTTTTCCTTAGTTGTACTTTCTAATACTTCAATCGTTGGTGAATACACGATTTCAAGCTCTTCCAATTCATGACTAATTCCATGATGAATTGGCTTTGCCCACTTTCTTAATAGCTCTAAAAAGGCAAAGCGACGTTCTAGTATTATACTGGCATGTTCAACTAATTGCTCGGTCAGGACACCAAGCATTACCCGATTTATCGTTCGGTCTCGCTGCATTTGTTTCAGTAGATGATTTCGTTGTTTTAATACTTTCTGGTATTGCCCTAGATGATAGATATACCGAGGCTGTATTTGACCTAACTCCATATCAATAAATCTTCTGCGTATTTGAGGAGGTCCTTTGACTAAAGTTAAATCTTCTGGTGCAAACATCACAACATTTAAATTACCAATGTAATCACTTAATCTTCGTTGTTCTAAATGATTTAACTTGGCTTTTTTCCCTTTAGTAGATATAACAAATTCTAGTGGAATTGTTTGATTTCTCTTTTTAACCCTACCTTCTATTTTAGCATATTCCTCATCCCATCGGATTAATTCTTTTTCCTTTGATGTTCGATGGGACTTCGTGAATGCAAGAAGATAGATTGCTTCCATAAGATTTGTTTTACCCTGAGCATTTTCACCTATAATTACATTGACCTTATCATCAAACCGAATTTCCAAATTTTGGTAGTTGCGGTAATTCTTTAATTTTAATTCTTCAATATGCATTTAGAATTCCTCATTTTGGGAACTTAGTCTTTTTTTTCAACAATAAAAGATCCTGCACCCTCAATTTCAACGACATCATGATGGTATAGCTTTCTTCCACGCCGATGTTCCATTTCGCCATTTACAAGAACACCTTGCTCTTGTAAAAATGCTTTTACCATTCCACCAGATTCCAATATATTGCAAAGCTTAACAAATTGACCTAGTGTAATATAGTCCGTGCTAATTTCGATGGATGTATGCAAATTTCTCACCAATTTTCCATTGTGTATTTAATAATTATCTCTAATAACCATTTTACTAAAGTTTTTAGCTTTAGGAAAGGTAAGATACTAAAAAAGCATTTTAAACGTTTCTACATACTTAAAAATGCTTTCTATAGACATAAAAAATGACTTTTATCATTTCTACAGATGGTAAAAGTCATTTTTTAAAATTTAATACGTTCTAACAGGTAGAATTAATTGTAAGATAGAATGGTCATTTTCAGGACGAATGATAAATGGTCTCATGGCTCCTGTGAAATCAATTTTAACCTCTTCAACATCCATTACCTTTAATGCATCCAACATGTATTTAGAACTGAAAGATATCTTCAGCTCTTCTCCATCAATGGATTTAACCGTCAATTCCTCTGATACTCTTCCTACTTCTGGAGAATTACTGGTAATTTCTACTTCATTATTTTCTTTTGTGGATAACCTTACTACATTGTTTCGTTCTTCTCGTGCAAGTAAAGAAGCACGATCAATACTGCTTATTAATTCCTTTGTTTTTACATGTAATACCGTTTTACTTTGCTCTGGAATTAATCGAGAAGTTTCTGGATAGTTGCCATCTAATATTCTAGATAAGAAGTTTAGATGCTTGGTACGGAATAAAATTTGATTACTCGTCACACTAATTTCAACCGTTTCTTCTGTATCATCCAGAATTTTATTCAACTCATTTAAGCTTTTACCTGGAACGACAATGCTAGAGAACTTCACATTTGATGTGTTAACAGGTACCTCTCTCGCTGCTAAACGGTGACTATCTGTTGCAGTGAAGGTTAATTTACCATCTTCAAGTGAAATATTTACTCCAGTTAGAATTGGTCTAGTCTCCATTGTTGATACAGCGAATACAGTTTGCTTTATAAGACTTTTTAAAATATCAGTTGGTATTTCAAAGCTATCATCTGTTTGAAGTTTTGGTAAATGTGGATACTCTTCAGCATCCTGGCCATTTAAATTGAATTCTGCTTTACCAGAACGAATCGTCACTTTTAAATTTTCATCTGCAACGATTTCAACGGTTTTCTCAGGTAATTTACGAACAATATCCGGGAAGTATTTCGCTTGTAATACAATACTGCCTTCTTCAATCTCTTCCACATTAACAATTCCATTTTCCTCTGCAGGTATATAGGATTCAATGGAAATATCAGAGTCACTACCTGTCAATGTAATACCATGTTGTTTCGCTTCAATTTTCATACCAGTTAGTATTGGAATTGCTGTTCTTGAAGAAATTGCTTTCATTACATCCTGAACACTATCAATTAATTGATCACGTTGAATAATAAATTTCATGAAAAAAATCCTCCTAAAGGATGTTATATATATTTATTTTATTTATAAAAAAAAACAGTAATAATAGTAATAAGGGCTGTGATTATGTGGATAACTAGGAAAAAGCTTGATGATTATTAGTTATCCACATGTGTATAAGTTGTATATAAGTGTGTATGCCTTATCCACGTTATTAACAGGTAATTTCATTTATAGCGAATGTAATTGCTGCTTAATTTCTTCAATTTCTTTACTTAGAAGGGAATCATTCTCCATCATTTTGCTAATTTTCTCGTGCGCATGTATGACGGTTGTATGATCACGTCCACCAAACTCTTCACCGATTTTTGGTAAGGAGTAATCCGTTAATTCCCTAGATAAATACATCGCTATTTGTCTAGGAAACGCAATCGATTTTGTACGTTTCTTAGCAATGAAATCGTCTGTTTTCACATTATACTTTTCCCCGACAACCTCCATAATAGTAGGAATGGTTATCATACGAGGCTTATTGTTTGGAATAATGTCCTTTAAGGCATCTGCTGCAAGTGCGGCATCGATATCCTGATTGACTAGTGATGAATAAGCGACAACTCGAATTAAAGCGCCCTCTAGCTCTCGAATATTGGTATCGATTTGATTTGCTATATAAAGCATAACTTCGTTTGGTATATCTAGCCCCTCTGCTTTAGCCTTTTTCGTTAATATAGCAATCCTGGTTTCTAAATCTGGAGGAGTAATATCTGTAATTAATCCCCATTCGAATCTAGAGCGTAATCGGTCTTCCAGGGTTGGTATTTCTTTTGGAGGACGATCACTTGAGATAATAATTTGCTTATTTTCTTCGTGAAGTGCATTAAAGGTATGGAAAAATTCCTCTTGAGTCGATTCTTTTCCAGCAATAAATTGTATATCATCAATTAATAGCACATCGACATTTCGGTATTTATTACGAAAATTTATCGTTTTATTGTCCATAATGGCATTAATAAATTCATTCGTAAATTTTTCCGATGACAAATAGACCACTTTTGCATTTTTATTATGCTCCAATACATAGTGACCAATCGCGTGCATTAAGTGTGTTTTTCCTAATCCAACTCCACCATATATAAATAGGGGATTATATGCCTTTGCCGGCGCTTCTGCAACTGCAAGTGAAGCAGCATGAGCAAAACGGTTTCCTGAACCGATAACAAACGTATCAAATGTATATTTCGGATTTAACATCGTTTTTCCATCATGCGCATCATTGATTTGAGGAATTGGTTTTGGTTCAGGCTTTATATCATCCTCTTCAATAATGGATTCCGGAATAATAAATTTAATCGCAAGTTTTGATCCTGTAATTTCTAATACGATATTGGAAATTAGTTGTGTATATTGTTCTTCTAGCCAATCTCTAGCAAATTCATTAGGAGCTGAAATGGTTAATGTGCTGCCTTCTAGTGACTCGGCCTTTGTGTTTTTTAACCATGTATCAAAGCTTGGCTTACTAATTTTTTCTTCTATCTTAACGAGAGTAGCTTTCCAAAGATCATGAATATTTTCCAATTTATTTTCCCCCCTTTCAAAAGAAACCTAATAGAATAGACTATTTAAAGAATAAAAAACCTCTCTCTATCTTGATGTTGCATATTTTGGTTAACTGCAGCATAAAGATGGAAAGGTAAGCAATCTATTATATTTTTTTATTCTAATAGAAAAAAATAATTAAGAGCTGCTGTGGATAATTAAGCATTTAATTACTAAGCATTCAATAGAGTTATTCGCAGATTACGAAAATTT
Source organism: Ornithinibacillus xuwenensis (assembly GCF_039614845.1). Classification (NCBI taxonomy): domain Bacteria; kingdom Bacillati; phylum Bacillota; class Bacilli; order Caryophanales; family Bacillaceae; genus Ornithinibacillus; species Ornithinibacillus xuwenensis. The sequence goes on from NZ_JBDIML010000002.1 coordinate 90,009, forward strand.
GTGGATAACGTTAAAAACAGGCATGTGAATAAATGTCCACAGGATATCCACAAATTGTGTATAAGTTTTATGGTGATAGAACTTACTAACATGTTAAAACACAACTATAATATCAAAAAAATCCCAGTTCTGCAATGGTTTTTCGACAGTTATCCACAATATCCATCTATTGTAGACAATTTTTATTCACACTACTATATTTTGTGATTATCTTGTCGACAAATACTGTGGATAATATTTTAAGTGAGAAATTGTGTAAACAGGTTGTGTGGATAAGTTAATTTAAAATGGAATGTTGACGATAGCATGATTTTTAAGTATAATTACGAAGACTGTCTAATTGGTTAGATGTTTTATTTAGCAGATAAGAAAGTTTTTGATTTCTCTGCTTAAGTATAACGATGGTATTTGCTAATTAGTGAATAGCAGCGTAAAATATTGATCCCTCGGGGAGGTGCAACATAATGAAAAGAACGTTTCAACCAAATAATCGTAAACGTAAAAAAGTACATGGCTTTCGCGCACGTATGAGCACAAAAAACGGTCGTAAAGTTTTAGCTCGTCGTCGTCGTAAAGGAAGAAAAGTATTGTCTGCATAGGCCACTGAAATATCAGTGGTCTTTTTTCCGGTTAAATCTATAAACTTGTTTTATAGGGATAAATTTAATAAATGGAATAAACTTGTAAGCAGTGGTTCAAAATGGTAGATAAAAGGAGTCCATTGCTTTTTATTTACATAAAGAAGTGTCTTTTTGGCGTAAGGTGATGAAAATGAAGAAAGCATTTCGTGTGAAAGATAATAAAGAATTTCAATTGATTTTTAAAAAAGGAAAGTCCTTTGCGAATAGACAATTGGTTATTTATTATATGAAAAAACCGGATCAAGCACATTTTCGAATAGGGTTATCTGTTGGGAAAAAAATTGGAAACGCTGTAGTAAGAAATCGTATTAAGCGATATTTACGAGAAGCATTCCACGAGCTAGAGGATAAGATTCAGTCTCCATATGATATTATCGTAATAGCTAGACAACCAACCAAGGATATGGATCTAATCTCTATTAAAAAAAGCCTAAATCATTTGTTATCGAAAGAAAGGCTGTTAAAAAAGTAATTTCAACTAAGTTTAGGATAGAATGTGTATGAGGTTTATTGTAAAATATGTGTTATATATAGGGTTTGCATAAAGAAAGTAACTTGTTGAAGTTTGGACAAGATTTATTTGTTTTGGATTAGTTAGGAGGAGCAAAAGTTGCGAAAGAAGTTATTTTTAATTGTCATGTTAATCGGTTTGGTTGCAATTTTATCTGGTTGTACGGAAATCAATGAACCGATAACATCAGAAAGTGAAGGGATTTGGAATACATATTTTGTATATCCATTATCACAGTTACTCATGTATTTTGCTGAACTATTTAATGAAAACTTTGGGTTATCGATTATTCTCGTAACAGTTATTATCCGTACAGTTTTACTTCCATTAAATATTAAGCAGTTAAAAAGTCAAAAAGCAATGCAAGATATCCAACCAGAATTAAAGGAAATACAAAAAAAATATAGCTCAAAGGATGCAAATACACAGCAAAAGCTACAGCAGGAAACAATGGCATTATTCCAAAAGCATGGTGTAAACCCATTAGCTGGATGTTTACCGATTTTCATCCAAATGCCAATTCTACTTGCGATCTATCATGCAATTATGCGTACAGATGCTATTGATGGCCATTCATTTTTATGGTTCCCATTAGATGAAAAGGATTTAATCCTTCCATTTATTGCTGGTTTAACGACATTCCTACAGCAAAAGCTGATGATGTCTGGAAGTGCTGGTGCAAATAACCCACAAATGACAGTGATGCTTTATATGATGCCTATCATGATTACTGTATTTGCTTTCATGTTCCCAGCAGCATTAGCGCTTTATTGGGTAATTGGTAACTTATTTATGATTGCACAAACCATTTTTATTCGTAAGCCAATGATGAAGGATACGAATACTGGGGGAGACAAAAAGTGAGAGAAATAACTGCTACCGGTCAAACAGTTGATGAGGCGGTCCAATCAGCTTTAGAGCAGTTAAACACGACGAAGGACCAAGTGCAAGTTACGATTATAGATGAAGGTAAAAAAGGTATTCTTGGGGTATTTGGTGCAAAACGTGCTATTGTCAAAGTTGCAATCACGAAAAATCCAATCCAAGAAGCTGAAAAGTTTGTACGTGATGTCATCAAGAATATGAATGTTGATGCTGAAATTGATACAACTGTAGAAGGAAATCATGTCAGTATTAATTTAAGTGGTGAAAAGATTGCATTGTTAATTGGCAAACGCGGTCAAACTCTAAATGCATTGCAATATTTAGTTCATCTTGTTGTGAATAAAGAAGGTAATCAATACCATACGGTAACAGTAGATGCAGAAGGATACCGTGAACGCCGTAAGGAAACACTGGAAAATCTTGCCATGAGAATGGCTGAAAAGGCAAAGCGTATTCGTAAGAAAGTAGCGCTTGAGCCGATGCCTGCATATGAACGGAAAATTATTCATAGTGTATTGCAGGATGAGAGTGGTATTTCAACTTATTCTGACGGAGAAGAGCCACATCGACATGTCGTCATAAAACCATAATGGTAAGAATTTTAAAAACCTCTGGGAAAACCAGAGGTTTTTTTTGTATGAGCTCCTAATCAATTGTTTTTTAAGTATGTTTCTAAAAATCTGCCTCATACTAACGAATAGCTAGTTGTAAAAAGGAGAAGATGACGTGGAGCAATTTTCCGGTGCAATTTTTAATGGTGAAATCGAACCAGGTAGCTTCTATCTGACACAAGTGAAGAATATTCCAACCGCTTCTTCTTTATCAATTGACCATATAAACAAACTTACGGAATATTTGAATGCACAAAAAGAATCCTGCACGATAACAGTTAATGATCAAATCCCAATGTTATTAAATGAGCAAGATATGAATCATTTGCTGCAAGATTTAAAAGCAATCGTAAGTATTTTATCTTAATAAGGAAAGGAAGTAACCAATATGAATGATAAGAAAAGAAATAGCGGTGCAAATGAAGTTGCAGAAAAGCAATATGATGTGACGGGTTACCAAAGTAGTAATCAGGTAGAAAAAGGAATGGCCATTACACATGAACAAGCTACAGATGCCTATACAGAAGGAACAATTGAAGCGAAAATTGATGAATTAGATGAACAAGGTGAATTGAAGAGCCATAATGGTGAAGATATACACAGGTAATTACATGAAAAAGGTCTTAACTTGGTTAAGGCTTTTTTTTATGGATAAGTGAAATAATATTGAGTGAAATAAACTTATGCACATGTGGATAACTGCTTATATAAAGTTTCAAAAAATATTATTGTGGATAAGTTTATTTTTGTGATGAGTTGTGTTATTCTATTAAGTTAGTGACGCTAAATTATGTGTTGCTACTTTTGATTGATAATTAATGATGGTTATAAATAGATAAAGTAAACAATGTGTTGGAGGTGAATCAGAAATGGAAACAGAAACAATTACGGCTATATCAACGCCAATAGGTGAGGGTGCGATATCAATTGTTCGATTAAGCGGGCCTGATGCAATTGATATGACAGCAAGAATATTTCAAGGAAAGAACTTACTTGAAGTAGACTCACATACGATTCATTACGGAAAGATTATTGATCCATTAACAAATGAAGTGGCAGAAGAAGTAATGGTTACGGTAATGCGTGGTCCGAAAACATTTACAAGAGAAGATGTCGTAGAAGTGAATTGCCATGGTGGATTGGTGTCGGTGAATAGAGTGTTAGAGATTGTGCTTAGTCAAGGCGCACGTCTAGCAGAGCCAGGAGAATTTACAAAACGTGCTTTTCTCAATGGACGAATTGATTTATCACAAGCTGAGGCAGTAATGGACTTAATTCGTGCAAAGACGGATAAAGCAATGAATGTTGCTTTAAAACAAATGGATGGACGGTTATCAAATTTAATTAAAAAGTATCGCCAATCGCTTCTTGAAACGGTTGCACATGTTGAAGTAAATATCGACTATCCAGAGTATGATGATGTAGAAGAAATGTCACAGGATATGATGCGACAAAAAACAAAAGAAGTACTTGCTGAAATCGAGGAGCTATTAAGTATTGCGAAGCAAGGGAAGATTTTGCGTGAAGGGATTGCCACAGCCATTATTGGTCGTCCAAATGTAGGGAAATCCTCCTTATTAAATGCTTTAGTACAGGAAAATAAAGCAATTGTTACGGACATTCCTGGAACGACAAGGGATATTATTGAAGAATATGTAAATGTTCGAGGTATTCCTTTACGATTAGTGGATACAGCTGGAATCCGTGATACCGAGGACATTGTTGAACGAATCGGTGTAGAGCGTTCACGACAAGCGTTAAAAGAAGCGAATCTTATCTTATTTGTACTCAATCATAATGAGCAGCTGTCTGAAGAGGATTTACGATTATTTGAAGCAATAAAAGGTCTTGAGTATATTGTTATTATTAATAAGACAGACCTCGAACAGAAATTAAATATTGATGAAGTGCAAAGGTTAGTCGGTGACAATACAATTGTCTCAACCTCCTTATTAAAGGAAGAAGGCATTGATGAATTAGAATCTGCTATTGCAAAATCATTCTTTTCAGGTGATATTGATACCGGTGATTTAACGTATGTATCAAATGTAAGACATATTCAGTTACTAAAACAAGCGAAGCAAGCTCTTGAAGATGCAATTGCTAGTCTTGAAATGGGAATGCCACTAGATATCGTGCAAATTGATGTAACGAGAACATGGGAGTTTCTAGGTGAAATTATTGGCGATACTGCTAGTGATAGTTTGATCGATCAATTATTCTCGCAATTTTGTTTAGGAAAATAGATAAAATGAATGATATAGAAAGGATGAGTAATTATGGTATATAATGCAGGGCATTATGACACGATTGTTGTTGGTGCAGGCCATGCAGGTGTAGAAGCCGGCCTTGCTGCAGCTAGAATGGGTGCAAAAACCTTAATGCTGACATTAAACCTTGATATGATTGCTTTTATGCCATGTAATCCTTCAGTTGGTGGACCAGCTAAAGGTATTGTTGTTCGTGAAATTGATGCCCTTGGTGGCGAGATGGCTAAAACAATCGATAAAAGCTATATTCAAATGCGCATGCTTAATACAGGAAAAGGTCCTGCTGTTCAAGCTTTACGTGCACAAGCAGATAAACCTATTTATATTAAAGAAATGAAACAAACACTAGAGAATCAAGAAAATCTCACACTTCGTCAAGGGATGGTTGACAGTTTAATTATGGAGGACGGAGTTTGTAAAGGTGTGTTAACGGAAACTGGTGCAGCATATCATGCTGAAACAGTTATCATCACAACTGGAACATTTATGCGTGGAAAAGTCTTAATGGGTGATTTGGAATATGAAAGTGGACCAAATAACCAACGACCTTCTATTAAACTCTCTGAATATCTCGAGACATTAGGTGTGGAATTGGTGCGTTTTAAAACGGGTACACCTCCACGTGTGAATAGTCATACGATTGATTATTCCAAAACAGAAATTCAACCAGGCGATGATAAGCCACAAGGATTTTCATATGAGACTACGGAATTTATTTCAGATCAGATTCCATGCTGGTTAACGTACACGAATGAGTTCACGCACAATATTATTAATGAGAACTTAGGATTATCTGCAATGTATTCTGGTATGAAACGAGGCACTGGACCACGTTATTGTCCATCAATAGAGGATAAGATCGTGCGGTTTAATGATAAGCCTCGTCATCAAATTTTCCTAGAACCAGAAGGAAGAGATACAGAAGAAGTATATGTACAAGGCTTATCAACATCATTGCCTGAATCGATTCAACATGAAATGCTTCGTTCTGTTCCTGGATTAGAAAATGCTGAGATGATGCGACCTGGTTACGCAATTGAATATGATTCCATTGTTCCAACGCAATTATGGCCAACGCTAGAACTGAAGAAGGTGCCAGGCTTATACACTGCTGGCCAAATTAACGGTACCTCTGGTTATGAGGAAGCAGCTGCACAGGGAATTATGGCAGGTATTAACGCAGCAGCAAAAGTGCTTGGCAAAGACCCTGTTATTCTGGATCGTTCGCAAGCATATATCGGTGTATTAATTGATGATCTCGTGACGAAAGGTACTAAAGAGCCATATCGTCTGTTAACATCACGAGCAGAATATCGTCTTCTGCTACGTCATGATAATGCTGATTTACGATTAACTGATATCGGATACGAGCTTGGACTAATTTCGGAGGAGCGTTATCAAAAGTTTCTAGATAAGAAGGATTTTGTACAAGAAGAGAAGAAACGTCTCCAAAAAATTGTTCTAAAGCCAACTGAAGATGTTCAAAGCATGTTGGAGAGTGCTAATGCTACTCCATTAAAGGATGCAGTGAAAGCTTATGATTTATTAAAACGCCCAGAACTAACCTATCGTCTTCTAGAACAAGTAATCGAAACTGCTGGTATACCTGAAGATGTGAAAGAACAAGTGGAAATACAAATTAAGTATGAAGGGTATATTAAAAAAGCGAATGAACAAGTAGACCGTATGAAGAAGATGGAAGATAAGAAGATTCCTGCTGATATTGATTATGATGCAATCGGTGGTATTGCTACAGAAGCGAAAGAAAAGCTTAAGCAAGTACGACCTTTATCAGTAGGGCAGGCATCTAGAATATCTGGCGTTAATCCAGCAGATATATCCATTTTACTTGTTTATATTGAGCATGGAAAAATCGCTAAAGTAGCGAATTAATTGAAGTTGTTTTCAAAAAGTCGACATCTTATGTAGTCGACTTTTTGAACATACATAACGGATGATGAAGGAGATATCAAATGAATGCCATGCAATTTGCAGTTGAATTAGAGAAAAAGGGTATCCAATTAACAGATTGGCAATTAGAGCAATTTAATATATATTTCAAAACACTTGTCGAATGGAATGAGAATATCAATCTTACTGCATTAACAGCTGAAGAAGACGTGTATTTAAAGCATTTTTATGATTCGATATCTGCAGCGTTCTATCATGATTTTACAGTAGAACAGCATATCTGTGATATTGGTGCTGGTGCAGGTTTTCCAAGTATTCCGCTCAAAATATGTTTTCCACAGTTAAAGGTTACCATTGTTGATTCGTTACAAAAGCGTATTGGCTTCTTAAATAATCTTGCTGCACAACTAAAGCTTACAGATGTTGCTTTCTACCATGATCGTGCTGAAACATTTGGTAAGAACAGTAAGTTCCGAGAATCCTATGATACGGTAATGGCAAGAGCTGTTGCAAGAATGTCGGTATTAAGTGAGTTATGTTTACCAATTGTAAAGAAAAATGGTGTATTTATTGCCATGAAGGGTGCACAAGCAAAAGAGGAGTTAGACGTAGCTAGCACAGCTATTGAAGTTCTCGGTGGTCAGGTGAATTCCATTCATACTTTTACGCTTCCAGAGGAAGAGAGTGAACGTTCCATTATTCTCATTGATAAGAAGAGACAAACACCTAAGAAGTATCCAAGAAAACCTGGAACACCAAATAAAGAGCCAATCGAATAACATACTAATAGGGAAAACAAGCGTTTTTCCTATTTTTTATTTATTTCTATTTAATAGAACATATCCATCTATTCAGGAGTATGATAAAATAGGCTTAAGGTGAAATCTGTGGTAAACTATAATAGATTGCGCTTGCTTACTAAGGCATTTTTACTGTGTTTTACATAACAGTTTTTCAAAATGTTTCACGTGAAACATTTTAATAGAAAGAGAGATATGTGTACGAAACATCTATCAATCTATTTATTTATTATAAAAGGTGGTGTCTGATGATGGTAAGTCCATTTAACCGCATTTTTGGTATTGGTGAAAAAGAAAATGGAAATGGAGAAGTCGAGGAAGAATCCTATCATCCAGATGAAGTCATACAGCTTCCAGTTAAACAAATACAACCAAATAGGTATCAACCAAGATCAATCTTTAATGAAGAGAAGATAACGGAGCTTGCTAAAACGATAAATACGCATGGAATTATCCAGCCTATCGTAGTTCGTAAAATAGATAATGAACATTATGAGATTATTGCTGGTGAACGTAGGTGGCGTGCAGTTCAATTATTGGGCTGGGAGAATGTATCAGCAATTGTTCGTGATATGAATGATACGCAAACTGCATCCGTAGCTTTAATTGAAAACTTACAGCGAGAAGAGTTAACTGTAATTGAAGAGGCTGTTGCTTATGCGAAGTTGCTAGAATTACAAGGATTAACACAAGAAGCATTAGCGCAAAGGCTTGGAAAAAATCAATCTACAATTGCAAATAAGCTTCGTCTCCTTAAATTACCTGAACCAGTCCAGCAAGCATTATTAAGCAAGCAGATTACGGAAAGACATGCGAGAGCACTTATAAAATTAAAAGAAGAACCCGTACAATTAAAACTACTTCAAGAAATAATTGAGCATGAGCTTAATGTGAAGCAAACGGAAGAACGTATTGAAAACTTGAATAGTACAAATGAAAAACCGAAGCGAAAAAAGCCAGTATTAAAAGGGATTAATAAAGACATTAGAATTGCAATGAATACAATAAGGCAATCATTAAATATGGTGTCTGATACTGGAATTGATATTGAGTCTGACGAACAGGACTTAGATGACTATTATCAAATAACCATTAAAATACCGAAGAAAAAATAGAATACGATAAATTTGGCTACCCCCATCATCATCGATGGGGGATTATTATGGATTTTTGCTAGTATTCGTAGAAATTACGCGTAAAAACATTTCATTTCTATAAAAAATAGCAAATTTAATAGTTTTTACAATAGAAAAAGTGATAAAATAAATAGTATATCGTTTTAGGTAGGTGAAATCATGGGGAAGATTATGTCCATCGCGAACCAAAAAGGTGGCGTGGGTAAAACGACTTCATCCGTTAATCTAAGTGCATGTTTAGCTCACTTAGGCAATAAAGTATTGTTAGTGGACATTGACCCACAAGGCAATGCAACAAGTGGAGTCGGTATAAATAAAGCAGATATGAGCAAATGTGTTTATGATGTGCTAGTAGAAGATCTTCCAGCGAGTGAAGTATGTGTTCCAACTAGCCTTGATAATCTTGATATAATTCCAGCAACAATTCAATTAGCAGGTGCTGAAATTGAGTTAGTACCAACTATTTCACGTGAAATACGTTTGAAGAAGGCATTAGAAGAGGTTCGTAATAAGTATGACTACATTATTATTGATTGTCCTCCTTCACTAGGTTTACTAACATTAAATGCTCTTACTTCATCGGATTCTGTATTAATTCCAGTTCAATGTGAATATTATGCGCTTGAAGGTTTAAGTCAATTATTGAATACGATACGTCTAGTTCAAAAACATTTGAATAAGGACCTAATGATTGAGGGAGTATTACTTACAATGCTTGATGCTAGAACAAATTTAGGTATTCAGGTAATTGAAGAAGTTAAAAAGTACTTCCAAGATAAAGTCTATAATTCTGTTATTCCAAGAAATATTCGTTTAGGTGAAGCACCAAGTCATGGTCAACCGATTATTACGTATGATCCAAAGTCTAAGGGTGCTGAAGTATATTTAGAGTTAGCGAAGGAAGTGATGGCCAATGGCGCGAGGGTTGGGTAGAGGACTTGATGCATTTTTCCCTGAAATAGAGGAAAAAGATGATGATGTTGTTCAACAAATACCGATAAAAGAATGTAGACCAAATCCTTATCAACCTAGAAAAACATTTCACACCGATGCTATTGAGGAACTGAAGGAATCCATCCAAGAATTCGGTATTATACAGCCATTGATTGTTCGTAAAAGTATAAAGGGCTTTGAAATAGTAGTAGGGGAAAGACGTTTTCGTGCAGCTAAAGAAGCTGGTCTTTCTGAAGTCCCGGCAATTGTAAAAGAGCTTACAGATGAAAAAATGATGGAATTAGCATTGTTAGAAAATCTTCAGCGCGAGGATTTAACGCCAATTGAAGAAGCACAAGCATATGCTAATCTCATGAAAGAGCTGAATATTACACAGGAAGAGTTATCCAAACGATTAGGTAAAAGTCGTTCACATATCGCCAATCTTGTAAGACTCCTTGGACTTCCTGAGCCAATTATTGCCTATATTAATAATGGAGAATTATCAATGGGGCATGGGAGAGCACTCTTAGGACTGAAGGATAAAGAAAAGGTAAATCCTTTAGTGAAGAAAATTCGCTCCGAGAAGTTAAATGTAAGACAGGTTGAAAAATTAATAATTTTATTAAATGAAAAACCATCTAAGAAAAAAGTTAAGCCAAAGAAAGATATCTTTTTACAGGAAAGAGAATCTGTATTAAGGGACAAACTTGGAACGGCAGTTAACATTCAACGAGGTAAACGAAAAGGTAAGATTGAGATTGAGTTTTACACAGACGATGACTTAGAACGAATCATTGAGGTCTTAGAAGGATGATTCAATAGTTAATTAATGATTGGGCTGGATAGTTTTCATACTCCAGTCTTTTTTCTTTACTGATAATATCGAGAAGAGCAAATAGGGGAATGTTTCACGTGGAACATTGGAGAAAAGTATAGCTAGAGATAGATAGAGAGGGAAATGGATATGGCTTTATATGGAACATTTGTTAATGGTGGGTTAATAATAGTTGGTTCTTTACTTGGCTTATTATTTACGAAAATACCGGAGCGATATAAAGAAACAGTGATGCACGGAATTGGACTTGCTGTAATATTAATTGGGCTGCAAATGGCGTTCTCAACAAAGGTCATCATTGTCGTATTATTAAGCTTGCTATTAGGCGCAATTGTAGGTGAGTTATTAAGGGTGGAAGAGCGGCTTAATGACTTAGGACATTGGATTGGTAGCAAGTTCACAGTAGCAGAGGACAGTGGATCAATTTCACAGGGATTTGTTACAGCTTCTCTAATATTTGTTGTTGGTGCAATGGCAATTATAGGTGCCCTTGATAGTGGAATTCGAGGAGATCATGAAGTACTGATTACAAAAGGAATTCTAGACGGATTTGTAGCACTTGTATTAACGACTACATTAGGTTTTGGTGTTGTTCTCTCTGTTATACCAGTTGTATTGTATCAAGGATCAATTGCTTTATTAGCAACACAAATTGAAAATTGGATTCCTGATACCTTTTTAAATGGTTTAATTGTAGAATTAACTGCTGTTGGTGGAATATTAATTGTTGCAATTGGGCTAAATATGTTAAAGATTGTCCAAATAAGGATTGGAAATCTATTACCTTCTATCCTTACAGTGGTACTTGTCTATTATATCTATCAATTATTCTAAGGAATACACAAGGAGCTTTGTAAACACACAAAGCTCTTTTTTATTTGGGAAACAGGATTGTACCACTTAAAAATACTAGAATGAACAGATAGAATAGCTTGTATTCACATCCAAAGAGCCGAACTTGTAAATTACGTTATATACAGGCAAGCCGAGACGTGAACCACTATCCTTTTTATAATAATTTTTCTTTTATTTGTGGTAAGACAATTGCAGGTGTCATATAACTTGAGATAAGCTGTTGATCAACATAATCAAGTAAGTTTGCAATGTTTTTAGCCATTTCAACAACAATGGAGAGGCGTGTGTTTTGTAAAACAGAGTACTCCATAAATCCGCTAATATTAACGACGCCAGTAATATGAACGTCACCAATAGGAGGTAAAGGTTTATTTAATGCTGCCCCAGGCTTTAGTGCACCTTCACAAGCGATGATTTGTCCAACGGAACTTGTCTTTCCCAAACATGCATCAATAGCTATAATGAAAGGATTTTTATGCTGCTGATTAATTAATTGTATATAGTCCTGTAAATTGGTTGCATGTACAGGATCTTGTAGTGTTCCATAGACTGACATATGCTTCAACTTTTTATCTTGTAAATATGTACCTGTTAATGGACCTAAAGCATCTCCGGTAGAACGGTCAGTTCCTACACAAACAATTACATATTCTTTTGGAACATTTGGAAACCAGGCAATAAGCTGCTCACTCATCGACTCACAAAGGTTTGTGTCCGTATGAAGCATCCTAAAGGATTCAATTTTTGGCGTTAAACGACTCTTTAGATTCATAGGTTCTCCTCCACATACATATTGATAATAGTATACGGATTAAATATAGATTTTATACATAGATCATTAATGGAGGAGAACAAATGTGGAAATCAGGATTCAAATGGATGTTCTTAATAATAGGGACAACAATAGGAGCTGGCTATGCATCAGGTAGAGAATTATGGGAGTTTTTTGGTCATGGAAGTGGACTAGCTATTGTACTATTTGTTTTATTCTTCACGGTATCCTGTAATGTAATTATGACGATTAGTCATAAAAAAGCTACAACGGAATACCGACCCGTGTTAAAAGTAATCGTAGGGAAGAAGCTGTTACCAATCTATGATTTAATGGTACTATTATATCTGTATACAACAACAGTAGTGATGTTGTCGGGCAGTGGTGCTACTGGACAAGCCTTTAATTTCTCCTATTCGTGGGGGATTGCGTTTATTGTTATAATGCTCATCATATTATTTTTAAGAGATATAAGTGGTTTACTTTCCATTAACCAGATTATCTTACCGGTTCTAATTATTGGATTACTATACGTTTTACTATCGTTTACAATTGATGAGAAACTGGACTTATTTTCGCATTGGCGCGAGCAAAATAATTGGACAGCAGCTTTCCCTTTTACAGCCTTAAACATACTTCCTTTAATTGCTGTATTAGGAGCAGTAGGTAATAAGGTAACTTCAAAGAAAGAAATATGGGTAGCCAGTATTGGAAGTGGGCTAATACTTGGAGTAGTGACTTATATCTATAATAATAGCTTGATTCAAATTGCAGACGAGCTGTTACTATATGAGATTCCGTTATTTGCAATACTAAGTAATTATCCATTTAATATGGTATTATTTATGTCTGTGTTACTATGGTTTGCAATTTTTACAACGGCAGCATCCGGAATACTAGGGATTACAACTAGAATTCGGGACTATTTTAAGCTACCATTTTGGTTGCTAGTCATCCTTATTTTAGCTACAATGATACCATTAACAACAGTAGGATTTTCAACCTTAATTAGTATATTATATCCATTATATGGGTTACTGAATTTATACGTATTAACAAGACTATTACTATTCCCTATTTGGAATAATATGGAAAAATAACAATTAAATAAAGGATAAGGGGAACAGACAATGGTAGATAAGGAATTTCAATTACATGATGTTGTTCAAATGAAAAAGCCTCATCCATGCGGGGAAAATCGTTGGAAAATAATCAGAATGGGAATGGATATTCGAATTAAATGCTTAGGGTGTGATCATAGCGTTATGATACCTCGTAAAGACTTTACGAAAAAGCTAAAAAAGGTTTTAGAAAAAGCGTCAGAGTAAGATTTTATAATAGACTGAATTGTAATAAAATGGTAAAATTAGTAATAGATAGAGAGAGAGAACAAAAAATAATAGGGTAAAAAAGTAAAAATAGGCCTCATTATGATGCCTATTTTTACTTTTTGCTTGCTTGTCTTTTTCTTTTCTAAAATCTATAATTGGTATATTGAACGCGTTCAGAGTTGAATGGAATCCTTAAGGAGTGGAAATGAATGGCTTTAACAGCAGGAATCGTCGGACTTCCAAACGTAGGTAAGTCTACTTTATTTAATGCAATTACACAGGCAGGAGCAGAGGCAGCAAATTATCCATTTGCTACGATTGATCCGAATGTCGGTATGGTGGAAGTGCCAGACGAACGATTAAATAAATTAACAGCATTAGTTAATCCGAAGAAAACAGTACCAACTACATTTGAATTTACAGATATTGCTGGGATTGTAAAAGGTGCAAGTAAAGGGGAAGGATTAGGAAACCAATTCCTTTCACATATTCGTCAGGTAGATGCAATTTGTCAGGTTGTTCGTTGCTTCGTAGATGAAAATATTACACATGTATCTGGTAAAGTTGATCCAATTGATGATATAGAAATCATCAATTTAGAATTAATTCTAGCAGACTTAGAAACCGTCAATAAGCGTTACCAACGAGTTGAAAAGCTTGCAAAGCAAAAGGATAAAGAAGCTTTAGTTGAATTTGATATTCTATCGAAGCTAAAATCTGGATTAGAAGAAGAAAAACCAGTACGTGCGATTGAATTTAGTGATGAACAGCAAAAAATAGTAAAAGGATTACATCTATTAACGAGCAAACCAATGTTATATGTTGCCAATGTTGGTGAAGATGAGGTTGTAGAACCAGAAAATAATCCTAATGTACAAAAAGTAAAAGAATACGCAGAAAATGAAGGTGCAGAGGTCATTGTCATTTGTGCGAGAATTGAAGAAGAGATAGCTGAGCTCGATCAAGAGGAAAAAGAGATGTTCCTAGAAGAATTAGGCATCGCTGAATCTGGTCTTGATAAACTTATTAAAGCCTCTTACAGCCTTTTAGGTCTTGCTACATATTTCACAGCAGGTGAACAAGAGGTTCGTGCCTGGACTTTCCGAAAAGGAATTAAAGCACCACAAGCAGCTGGAATTATTCATACTGATTTTGAAAGAGGATTTATTCGTGCTGAAACAGTATCATATGATGATTTAGTGGAAGCTGGTTCGATGGTACAAGCTCGTGAAAAAGGTAAGGTGCGATTAGAAGGAAAAGAATACATTGTAAAAGATGGCGATGTCATTCACTTCCGTTTTAATGTATAAGGGTTTAAAAAAAACTGCTACTACAACTAAATTACGGTAGCATAACGTAAAAAGGATCTCTCGAAGACTTGTTATTTCATATAATGTTTGTTATAATACACTATTGTGAGTAATGAATTTAAATTACTCCTTGCTCTTGTTGTGAAAGCTTGCTTTCAATAAATAGGGGCCGCTAAGACCAAAAGGAGGTGTAACGGATGAGAAAGTATGAAATCATGTACATCATCCGCCCAGACATGGAAGAGGAAGCGCAAACTAGCTTAATCGAGCGTTTCAATGGTATCTTAACTGATAATGGGGCGGAGATTCAAAAAGTTGACGAAAAGGGCAAAAAACGCCTAGCTTATGAAATCAACGATTACCGTGATGGATATTATGTTGTGATTAACTTTACAGGCGATGAAAAATCAATTAATGAATTTGATCGTTTAGCTAAGTTTTCTGAAGATATTATTCGTCACATTGCAGTTCGAGAAGATGAATAATAATAAGGAGTGGTTCTGATGTTAAATCGTGTCGTTCTTGTCGGCAGGTTAACGAAGGATCCTGATTTACGTTATACACCAAATGGAGTAGCAGTAGCCAATTTTACAGTTGCGGTTAATCGTCCTTTTTCTAACCAACAAGGTAATAGAGAAGCTGACTTTATTAACTGTGTAATTTGGAGACGACCAGCAGAAAACCTTGCTAATTTCATGAAAAAAGGCGGGTTGATCGGTGTTGATGGACGCATTCAAACACGTTCATTTGAAGGTCAGGATGGAAAAATGGTATATGTCACTGAAGTTGTTGCTGATAGTGTACAATTCCTAGAGTCAAAAGGCTCTTCTCAAAATAGAGGAGGACAAGACTCATATTCACCAGGATTCCAACAAAATCAGAACCAAAACCAAAATCAGAATCAATTTGAGGATGATCCATTTAAAGATAATGGTCAACCAATTGATATCTCTGATGATGATTTACCATTTTAATATAATTGAACTTGAAAAATATAAAATAAAATAAGTAAGGAGGGATTCGTGTGGCAGCTCGTCGTGGACGCGCTAAGCGTCGTAAAGTGTGTTTCTTCACAGCAAATGGAATTACACACATCGATTACAAAGACGTTGATCTTCTAAAACGTTTCGTTTCTGAACGTGGAAAAATTCTTCCTCGTCGTGTAACTGGAACTTCTGCGAAATATCAACGCAAACTTACAATTGCTATTAAACGTGCTCGTCAAATGGCATTATTGCCATATGTTGCTGAGTAATATGAAAAGAGGTTATCTTAATCAAGATAACCTCTTTTTTATCTTCTGGTTCAAGAACGTAGCAGGTATGAATAAGTAAACTCATCTAGTGAGGTAATACTACTAATTGCGAATCATATAATACGATTAACATGTAATGGATAACACCATTCTTGGAAATAACTGTAATATAGCTACAGAACATCCATAACATCTTTTTACAGAATTAGTTTCGTTTTGGATATACAACGATTATTCGTGTCAGAACAATAATGGTATAGACCATGGTCATTAATAAATATGCATCTGAAATTGGGAAGAAAATAGCAAAGATCGCATACAACATGAATGGGATTGTTGCTGTATATGCAATCATCTTCCATAGGATTTGTAGCTTTAATTTACGGTGCATCACCTTTGCAATCCATGTGAAAATATATGCCAATACGGTAATCATGACAAATACCATAATGGTTAATATTAAATAATAAAACATAAAGAAATAGATTAACTGAAAAACAATGTTCATATCAGAACCTATACCAGTAGTATTTGATAACTGATCAACTAATGAAGGAATGGAAACAATCAATAATAATAGAAACATATAGAAGATGGTCGTATCCATTGCAATTCGATTCAATTTAAATACTGCTTGTTTTGATGGTAGCTTGATACTTAATAAAAATGTCTGCCAAAAAACCATATTTTTCAATCCTTTTATTAACAATTCATTTATATTATAATGGAAATTAGTCGATAAAGCTTTAAGAATCTCTCTAATCATCAGCTTCTTCCATACTTCTATCTTTTTCCTAGGCTTCCTCCATAGAATGGTTTACTTGAAAACACGTACTCATTCTAATACCATCAACCCAATTAATCATGTTATCATAATATAATAAGCTCTTTACAATGTTATGAGGTGCAATTTAATGAATAATTCGAAACAACTAATCGATGGAGCATTATTAACAGCAGTATTTATCGTGCTTTTTCTTGTTTCTATGTATGTTCCAGGAATATCACTATTTACAGCATTACTATTAGCTGTTCCATTTATCCTGTTCTCAGCTAAATATGACTGGAAATCTTCTTTAATTATGTTAGTAGTTGCAGCTACTTTATCGATGTTATTTGGATCGCTAATCGCTTTACCAGTGCCAATTATGGCAGCATTAGGGGGAATTATGATAGGCTCGGCAATCTATCACGATTACTCTCCATATGAAACATGGGCCAGAGGAACAGTAGGGTTTGTTCTTGGTATTCTATTCTCTTTTGTATTTAATCTATATGTAGTAGATGTGAATTATTTAGATGTATTTAATGAACAAATTGATCAAATTATGGATATGAGCCATGAGATGATAATGGATTTAGGGATGGATGAAGAATATGAAGCGCAATTTACTTTATTAGAACAGCAAGTGGAGATGTTTAAAAACCTAGTACCATTTGGAATTGTTTTGGCATCTATTCTATTAGCATTACTAAATCAGTGGTTAAGCTATAAATTATTAAATCGTTTGGAGAGAAAGCAATTACACTTTCCAAGGTTCCGCAATTTGCGTTTTCCAACAGGATTAATATGGATCTATTTATTAGCTATTATTATTTCATTATTTCAAGCCGATTTAAATGAACCTGTTGTCATTGCGCTACAAAATATTTTAACACTTGTTGGTCTTTTCATGATTATTCAAGGCTTTTCATTCATTTTCTTTTATGTGCATCATAAACATTTATCAAAAGCAATACCAGTTATTGCTATTGTATTAACTGTGTTTTTTGCACCAATACTCCTTCCATTGGTGCGAATCTTAGGTATAATTGATATAGGGTTTGGACTCAGAAGTCTAATCAAGAAATAATCGAACGTTATCCGATTGAAGACGTACAATTAAAGCCTCTGCGAATAAAGTGGGTACAAAAATCGGATATAGGTAGTCATGAATCATTTTGGAATTGAAAAACCGTATTGTCCAAAAACATAAGTTATCAATTGCGATTGATCCTAAGGGACAAGA
Organism: Ornithinibacillus xuwenensis; assembly: GCF_039614845.1. Taxonomy (NCBI): domain Bacteria; kingdom Bacillati; phylum Bacillota; class Bacilli; order Caryophanales; family Bacillaceae; genus Ornithinibacillus; species Ornithinibacillus xuwenensis. The sequence goes on from NZ_JBDIML010000002.1 coordinate 108,077, forward strand.
GAGATACTGTCTTTTCAAATAATGGAATGGTTGATAGTATCTAGCAGTAGGAGCTGAATATTTAATGTCAGATATTTTTAAAAGACCAAAGCTAAGTAAACATTTATTGTTTATCTACATGGTAGCCATCATACTCCTTGGATTTCTATGGTATTTCGAATGGATTCTCGGTAGTATTATGACAGTATTATTAGCGGTGTCTTTTTACTATACCGTACAGGTAGAAAGAAAATTAACCGATGAAACGGAACAATATATTTCAACTTTATCTTATCGTGTTAAAAAGGTTGGAGAAGAAGCCCTTCTTGAAATGCCAATTGGTATTGTCCTATTTAGTGAAGATTATAATGTAGAATGGACAAACCAATATATGAATCAGTTCGCAGAAGAAGATACGATTGTTGGGCAATCCTTAAATATTATATCGGAAGAATTGATTCCGATGATTAGGGAAAATAATGATGAATTTCGTATTGTCCTCGGGGAATATGAATTTCAAGCAATGATACGAAAAGAAGAAAGACTAATTTATCTATTTGATAGAACGGAACAAGGAGAACTTGAAACGCTCTATAAGAATGATAAAACAGTGTTATTCATTATATTTCTCGATAATTATGATGAAATCACCCAAAACATGGATGATACGTTAAAAAGCCAGCTTAACTCAGAAGTGACGTCGTTTTTAAATCAGTGGTCCCATGATAATGGTTTATATTTAAAACGTACTTCTCAAGATAGATTTTTAGCTGTTGGAACTAGAGAGATCTTAGATCAATTAGAACGGACGAAGTTTGATATATTAGATGAAATGCATGAGCTCAACTCAGAACTAGATATTCCAATTACTTTAAGTATTGGAGTTGGTGTAGGTGATTCACCTTTACCAGAATTAGGTGTTTTGGCACAATCAAGCTTAGATTTAGCATTAGGTAGAGGTGGCGATCAGGTTGCCATTAAGGATGACTCTGGAAAGGTTCGTTTCTACGGTGGAAAATCAAATCCAATGGAAAAACGTACCCGTGTTAGAGCCAGAGTTATTTCTCATGCATTAAAAGATTTAGTAAAAGCTAGTGACCGAGTTATTATTATGGGGCACCAAGCGCCTGATATGGATTCAATCGGTTCTGCTATTGGTATTTTAAATATAGCGCAAACAAATGGTGTTGATGGTTATATTGTATTTGATCCAGATGATGTGAGTACTGGTGTGCACAGATTAGTAGACGCAATCAAAACGGAATCTAGTATATGGCAGCACTTTATTGACCCAGAAGCGGCTGAAGATTTGATAACAGGTCGTAGTTTAATTGTAGTCGTTGATACACATAAGCCAACGATGGTGGTAAGTAAACGACTATTAAGCAAAACAGAATATAAGGTCGTGATTGATCATCATAGACGTGCAGAAGAATTTATTGAAAATCCTACCTTGGTTTATATGGAACCATATGCATCATCTACTGCTGAATTAGTCACGGAATTATTGGAATACCAACCAAAAGGTCAAAAGCTAAAAATGCTGGAAGCAACGGCATTATTAGCTGGTATCATTGTCGATACGAAGAGCTTCACCTTAAGAACCGGATCACGTACATTTGATGCAGCATCCTATTTACGTGCCAAAGGTGCTGATACGGTGTTAGTTCAACAATTCTTAAAAGAAGACCTAGACTTATATATAAAACGTAGTAAACTTATTGAAAAGACTCAGCTCTATCGTCACTCCATTGCTATTTCAAAAGCTGACCCTGGTGATATCTGCAGTCCTGTATTAATCGCTCAGACAGCTGATACGTTATTAACGATGACAGGCATTTCTGCCTCATTTGTTATTGCGGAGCGAAGTGATGGAAAAGTTGGCATTAGTGCTCGATCATTAGGCGAGATCAATGTCCAAATTATTATGGAGAAAATGGATGGCGGAGGTCATTTGACAAATGCTGCCACACAAATAGAAGGTAAGACTATAGAAGAAGCAGAACTATTATTAAAAGAAATACTGGATGAGTACTATGAGGGGAGAGAAACAGAATGAGAGTAATATTCTTAAAGGATGTTAAAGGAAAAGGTAAAAAAGGTGAAGTAAAGAACGTTTCGGACGGTTATGCTAGAAACTTTTTATTAAAAAATAATTTAGCAGAAGAAGCAACAGCAGGAAATATGAAGGCGTTAGAAGCGAAACAACGTAAAGATAAGCAGCTAGAACAAGAAGAGAAGGACGAAGCTGTTCAATTGAAAAATAAAATTGAAAGCCTAGAGGTTACCTTAAAGGCTAAGTCTGGTGATGGTGGTAGATTATTTGGCTCTATTACTAGCAAACAAATTGCAGATGCTTTAAATAAAGATCACGGAATAAAGATTGATAAACGCAAGATTGAATTAGACCAGCCAATACGTGCTTTAGGCTATACGAATGTTCCAATTAAACTTCATGTTGAGGTTACCGGGATGGTAAAAGTACATGTTGTTGAACAATAAGCAATTTCGCGTCTCTGAAGTAAAAGGGGGAAACTAGATCATGAGTGAATGGAATGATAGAACTCCACCACATAATATTGAAGCTGAACAAGCCGTTATCGGTGCTATCTTTCTTGAACCAGAGGCATTTTCAACAGCATCAGAACTATTGATGCCAGGTGATTTTTATCGAGCAAGTCACCAACGAATTTTTGAAACGATGTTAAAGCTTGCTGATCGAGGAGAACCGATTGACTTAGTAACCGTAACGTCTGATCTTTCCAATAGCAAGCATTTAGAAGAAGCAGGGGGAGTATCATACTTAACGCAATTAGCGGAGAGTGTGCCTACTGCTGCAAATATAGAATACTATAGTAAGATTGTGGAAGAAAAAGCAATTCTCCGTCGTTTAATTCGTACCGCTACAGACATTGTGACAGAAACCTTTACGAGAGAAGATGAAATAGAGGATGTCCTAAATGAAGCGGAAAAAAGTATCTTAGATGTTTCTGGACGGAAAAATACCGGAAGCTTTAAAGTAATCAAAGACGTCTTAATTGATGTGTACGATAAAATCGAATTGCTTCACCAAAGTAGTGCCGATGTAACAGGTATTCCAACTGGTTACCGTGATTTAGATCGGATTACATCTGGATTTCAACGCAATGACCTCATTATTGTAGCGGCTCGTCCGTCAGTAGGTAAAACGGCATTTGCCTTAAATATAGCGCAAAATGTTGCCGTCAATACAGATGAGAATGTAGCGATATTTAGTTTGGAGATGGGTGCTGACCAGCTCGTCCAACGTATTCTATGTGCAGAGGGAAATATCGATGCACAGCGTTTACGTAGCGGAAAATTAGAGGCAGATGACTGGAGTAAGCTAACCATGGCAATGGGAAGCCTTTCAAATGCAGGAATTTATATCGATGACACACCTGGAATTCGTGTCAATGAAATCCGTTCAAAATGTAGAAGATTGAAGCAGGAGCATGGCTTAGGAATGATCTTAATTGATTATCTTCAGTTAATTCAAGGTAGTGGCAAATCTGGTGAAAACCGTCAGCAGGAAGTTTCAGAGATTTCCCGTTCCTTAAAAGGACTAGCTCGTGAGCTGAATGTTCCACTAATTGCTTTATCACAGCTTTCACGTGGTGTTGAACAACGTCAGGACAAGCGACCAATGATGTCCGACCTTCGTGAATCTGGAAGTATTGAGCAGGATGCTGATATTGTTGGGTTCTTATACCGTGATGACTATTATGATAAAGAATCAGAGAAACAAAATATTATAGAAATCATTCTAGCAAAACAACGTAATGGTCCAGTTGGAACTGTCGAATTAGCCTTTGTGAAGGAATATAATAAATTCGTTGATTTAGATCATCGTTATCAACAAAGCGATGTGCCACCTGAACCAGTTCACGCATAGCAAAAACAGCCTGATAGTTTTTATCAGGTTGTTTTTTTGTTTGGTTTGAAATACGAATCTATGAAAATAGCAAAATAACGAACAATTAGATTGCATTACAATTTAATATTCGTGTTTACGTTGACTATTTACATAAATACTGATAAACTAACGAAGGGTAATATATAAAAAACATATAATGATTGAAATAATCTTGGAGGTGCACAATGTCCTCAGTAGTAGTAGTTGGAACGCAATGGGGCGATGAAGGTAAAGGAAAGATAACGGACTTTCTTTCGCAAAACGCAGAAGTAGTTGCTCGCTATCAAGGTGGTAATAATGCAGGGCACACGATTAAATTTGATGGTGTAACCTATAAGTTGCATTTAATCCCATCGGGAATATTTTTTCAAGAAAAGATTTGTGTATTAGGTAATGGAATGGTAATTGATCCAAAAGCATTTATAGAGGAGATTGCTTACCTACATGAAAGAAATGTCTCGACTGATAATTTGAAAATAAGTAACAGAGCACATGTCATCCTACCATACCACTTAAAATTAGATATATTGCAGGAAGAAGAAAAGGGCGAAAACAAAATCGGCACAACCAAAAAAGGTATTGGGCCGGCTTATATGGATAAAGCAGCAAGATCGGGAATTCGTATTGCGGATTTATTAGACAAGGATGTTTTCCGACAAAAACTAGAACAGAATTTAAAAGAGAAAAATCGCCTTTTTGAAAAGGTATATGAAGTGGAACCATTAAATGTTGAGGATATACTAGAGGAATATTATGAGTATGGACAAGCAATGGCGAAATATGTATGTGATACATCTGTGGTCTTAAATGATGCTCTCGATGAAGGAAGACGAGTATTATTTGAAGGTGCACAGGGTGTTATGCTAGACATTGACCAAGGGACATATCCTTTTGTTACATCATCCAATCCAATTGCAGGTGGCGTGACCATCGGTTCTGGTGTTGGGCCAACGAAAATCAAGCACGTTGTGGGTGTATCAAAAGCATATACAACAAGAGTTGGTGATGGTCCCTTCCCTACAGAGCTTCACGATGAAATCGGCCATCAAATTCGTGAGGTTGGTCGTGAATATGGTACGACCACAGGAAGACCTCGTCGTGTAGGTTGGTTCGACAGCGTTGTGGTTCGACATGCGAGAAGAGTTAGTGGGATTACGGATTTATCACTTAACTCACTAGATGTATTAACGGGAATTGAAACATTAAAAATTTGTGTAGCTTATAAGTATAAGGGCAACATCATAGAAGAATTTCCAGCTAGTCTAAAGTCACTAGCTGAATGTGAGCCAGTATATGAGGAAATGCCTGGTTGGACTGAGGATATTACAAATGTAAAAAGCTTAAATGAACTGCCAGAAAATGCGCGTCATTATTTAGAGCGAATCGCTCAATTAACACAAATTCCATTATCCGTATTTTCCGTTGGACCAGACAGATCACAAACAAATGTGGTAAGAAGTGTCTATAGTAACTAAAAATGATAGGAGAGCAGAATATTTCTGCTCTCTTTTTTCGTCATTGAATTACATTGTTGTTACATGAATGTAAAATAATTGTATAAAATTGGAATAAATAACTGAAAAACTACATATTTTTCACTTATTTTCATGTGAAACAACGGTTTTTCGTAAAAAAATGTTACTTATTATACATTTTGTTTACAAAAGCACGGATTCTGTTCCTAACCAAATTAAATTATGGTAGATTTATAGAGGACCTAAATAGGTCTTTTAATCTATGAACATAATCATTTCTATCATATATAAAATTGGTAATAGGGGGGAAGCAAGTGGTCTTTTGGAAAGCTAAGGAAGCACAACAAGTTAAAGACAACAAGAACCTGCTTAAAAGAACGATAATTAGTACAGGACTTGTAACGATATTGACTACAGGAATTGTTTTTGCTGAAGAATCGAATAATGTGGAGACGGTGTACCACGTATATGTTGACGGAAAGCATATTGGTCAGGTAAATGATCAAGAGGTTGTTGATCAAATTATCGAATCCAAGCTTCGTGAATCAGGAGAACAGTATGAGGATGTTAATCTAACAATCAATCAAAAAGTTGATTATGTATCAGAGGTCGTATTTAATCCTACATATGATAATTCTTATATTAGTGATTACTTACAAGATAACCTTGCTGTCCAAGCACAAGCAATTGAATTAACAATAGGTGATAAAGTAGTTGGATACTTTGAAAGCCAAGAAGAAGCCGAAAAAGTAATTCAGGACTATAAATTAAAATATGTCGATAGTAAGACATTGGAATTAGTAGAATCTGCAAAATCTACTGAAGAAGAATCAGACGATCCCCAAGTCGCTGATGCTCCAGTTCAACCAGCAGATCTTGCAGTTGGTGACTCTGTTATATTAGACGTTGTATTATCAGAGGAAGTTTCATTTTCCGAGAAAAAAGTAGATCCAAAGGAACTACTAGATGTAGAAGCGGGACTTGAATTATTAGAAAAAGGTACGCTTGAAGAAGAGAAGCATACTGTTAAAGAAGGAGAAGTCTTGGGTGCTATTGCATCTCAGTATGACTTATCCCTCGATACGTTACTAGAATTAAACCCTTCTATTGATGAGGATACGCTAATCCAAATCGGTCAGGAATTAAACGTAACCGAATTAAAGCCTTTTGTTGATGTTGTGGTGAAGAAGGAAGAAAAGAAAGAAGAAACCATCACATATGAAACAGAGGTTGTGGAATCAGATGAATTATTTAAAGGTGACCAAGAGGTTACACAAGAAGGATCAGATGGTGAGAAGGTTGTCCATTATGCAATCGAAATTCGCAATGGACAAGTCACCGAACGAAATGTAGTAGAAGAGGAAGTTGTGAAAGAGCCTGTTAATAAAGTGATTGTAAAAGGAACTAAGGTCATCCCATCACGTGGAACAGGAACATTAAGCTGGCCAGCGGTTGGAGGATATATCTCAAGTCATGTTGGCTATCGTTGGGGCTCCTTCCATAAGGGAATTGATATTGCAGGTCCATCCAATCGTACTATAAAGGCTGCAGATAATGGAACAGTAGTCTTTGCTGGATACCAAGGTGGATTTGGTAATAAGATTGAAATTAACCATAACAATGGAATGAAAACAATCTATGCACATCTTTCTTCTATTAATGTAAGTGTTGGTCAAACCGTTCAACAAGGACAACAAATTGGAATTATGGGTTCAACCGGAAATTCTACTGGAATTCACTTGCATTTTGAAGTATACAAGAATGGTCAATTGCAGAACCCACTTGATTATTTAAACTAATAATAAATAACAAAAGATAGAAGAAGCTGGCTCAAGAGTGTATCATGTTGAGTCAGCTTTCTTTCATAATTAGGAAATGATGAGGAACAAGACATTTCAACTGAATTACGTTAAAATAAAGAAAATACACGATGAACATAAATGGTTTTCTTTAATTTTGATGAAAAATAAAAAGGAAGTGATATCGTGGTCCAAAAAATCTTAGTAGTAGACGATGAACAACCAATTGCAGATATATTAAAATTTAACTTAGAAAAAGAAGGCTATGAAGTTGTATGTGCTTATGATGGTGATGATGCTATCAAGCTTGCTGAAGAAGAAAAACCAGATTTAATTTTATTAGATATTATGTTACCGAATAAAGATGGTAATGAGGTATGTCGTGAAATACGGAAAACCCAAACAATACCGATTATTATGCTGACAGCGAAGGATTCTGAGATCGATAAAGTCTTAGGATTAGAGCTTGGCGCGGATGACTATGTAACCAAACCATTTAGTAATCGGGAATTGATTGCACGTGTAAAAGCAAATCTACGCAGGCAACAAAATGCTCCAGAGGAGTCAACAAAGGAAAACAAGGATATTACAATTGGTTCACTTGTTATTCATCCAGATGCCTATACCGTATCAAGAGATGGAAAGCAAATAGAACTAACCCATCGTGAATTTGAATTGTTACACTACCTAGCCCGTCATATTGGGCAAGTCATGACTCGTGAGCATCTCCTAGAAACCGTATGGGGATATGACTATTTTGGGGATGTAAGAACGGTCGATGTAACGGTAAGAAGACTGCGAGAAAAAATAGAGGAAAATCCAAGTAATCCAACATGGATCGTAACACGTCGAGGTGTTGGTTATTATTTACGTAATCCTGATCAGGAGTAGGTTTTATGCATAAAGTCGGTTTTTTTCGATCGATACAATTAAAATTTATTATAATCTTTATCTTACTATTGCTAGTTGCTGTGCAAGTAATTGGCTCTTATTTTTCCTATTCCTTGGAAGAGAAGCTTACGACAAATTTTAAAGATACGGTTGATGGACAGATTGAATTATTGACACATTACGTAGAGGATGCATTCAATAAAGAGCGTAAAGATGATGAACAGAAAACTACTTTGCAGCAGGATTTACAGGGAATTATTCGCGATATTGATACGAATAGTTCCTGGAATCTATTAGTCGTAAATAGTCAAAGTCAAATTCTTGCCACTAACAATTATTCCGATCAAGGCAATGTTGGGAAAAAGACTACGAATCAAAACATTCTTAAAGCGATTGTTTCAGGTAGTGAACAAGAATACCGTAATAAAGATATTGATAACAATCGAGTCTATATAAAGGTAACGCCAATATTAGATATGGACGGGGAAGCAATTGGAGCAATCTATGTAAAGGCTTCTTATGAAAGTATCTATGATCAGTTAGAAGAAATTAATCAAATCTTCTTAAATGCTTCTATTTTGGCTGTTATTGTCTCAGCGTTAATCGGTATATTAGTGGCTCGTGCAATAACGAAGCCAATTATGGAGATGCGTAAACAAGCACAAATCATGGGGAAAGCAGACTTTACGCAGAAGGTAAATGTATATGGCACAGACGAGATCGGTCAGTTGGCCATTGCCTTTAACGATTTAAATGATCAATTAAAGCACTCCTATGCTAAAACAGAAGAGGAAACTCGTAAGCTGAATTCTGTTTTAGAGAATATGTCCGATGGGGTAATTGCTACCGATGAAACGGGTGCAGTGACATTAATGAATGAGGCTGCCACTATTCTACTTGGCACTAATACAGAGGATAGTTATGGGGAATACCTGGTCGATGTCCTGAAGTTAGATGAAAAGATTGTGGATTTATCCGATTTACAAGAAAGTGGCTCGATGATAATCGATTTCAGCGATGATACTGATATTTTCTTAATCCGAGCTAATTTTTCGACGGTAACCGATGAATATAATGAGATAACTGGCTTTATCACGGTAATTAGTGATGTTACCGAACAAGAGAAATTAGAGCAGGATCGCCGGGAGTTTGTATCCAACGTATCCCATGAGTTAAGAACACCATTAACAACCATGAAAAGCTATATAGAAGCCTTATTAGATGGTGAGTGGCAAAATAAAGAAATTGCACCGAAGTTTCTGGAAGTAACGCAGAATGAAACCGATCGAATGATTCGAATGGTTAATGATTTACTGCAACTATCAAAAATTGATAACAAGGAACATCAGCTACAGAAGGAACGTACAGACTTTATTAGCCTATTCAATCATATTATTGATCGTTTCGAGTTCAATGTTCCAGAGCATATTGAGTTTGTTCGAGAATTACCGAACGAAAAGCTGTTTGTTTGGATTGATAAGGACAAATTAATACAAGTGATGGATAATATTATTTCAAATGCTATTAAATATTCACCAGAGGGTGGAAAGATAATCTTTAAAGCTGTAAAGCAAAAACATCAAGTACTCGTTTCGGTTGAGGATCAGGGCATGGGAATAGCTCATGACAAATTGGAAAAGATCTTTGAACGTTTCTATCGTGTGGATAAAGCGCGTACGAGAAAGCTTGGTGGTACCGGATTAGGTCTTGCCATATCAAAGGAATTAGTCGAAGCACATTACGGGAAGATTTGGGCAAAGAGTAAAGAAGGTAAAGGAACGACAATAATATTTACACTACCGCTGATGGGTAAGAAGCGGAGGTATAACAAATGAACCTTGAAGTAGTGAAATCCTATGCATTAGTTATTTTAGTTTGTATTAGTTTTATGCTAACGTTTAGCCTCTGGAGTTATCAATCTACCAATAAACTGGTGGAAGAAGGCGGGTATGTAAGTCAAGAGGACATGGATCTAGATGGGACAGTTGAAACGAAGAAATCACTAATCCAGCCCTATATGCTTATTTTTGATGAATACAATCATTATTCTGGATTTGAAGATCCAACAGATCGCCAAGCACTGTATAAGGATATGCAAGAATGGGTCCTTTACAATATACGAATTAATGAGGCAAATGGGAAGCCAGATGATGATAAAAAGATCGAGATGATTTTCCCAGATGCATTACCAATGAAACTAATTCCGAGCTTGTTTACGATTAATAATACAGAAGAGATAAGACTACCAGAAAATGTCTTATTTGAGAGGGTATATATAACCTTTACATCGAATAATTCCTTAACATTTACCTTCTTATCAACAGATGGACAAACGCAAGTTCAATTTGATGTGAATAATACGCAAAAACGCGATTTGTTACAAAGCTATATGAATGGCGAGGAAGAGTTAATAGCGTATGAAGTAATAGAGGAATCGGAACACGCTATCTATATTCCTAGTGATTCGATCACCTTTATGAAGTACTCCAGTAATTATGCAGAAATTGATCCGAATAAAATGCGGAATGCCCTATTTCAAGAACCATCTAGAGCCATTATTAACCAATCAGAAGAAAATGAACTATGGTTTCAGGATAGTCAACGAACTATGCAAGTCTATAGTAATAGAATTGGAATGGAATTTGTTAATCCGTTGGAGTATTTAGGTAATCAAATCGATATACTGGATTTGTTAGATAAAAGCATCACGAGAACGAATAGTTATAAAGGCTGGACTCAGGAATTTCATCTAGAGAATTTGGATAGTTCATTGAGTTCGTTTCGTTATCGCATGTTCTATAATGGCTATCCGGTCTTTAGCAATGATAATCTCGCTATGATAGAAGAGCTATGGATAAATAATGAGCTATCAGAGCTGAAGCGACCATTATTTAATATTACCAACATTCGTGAAGATGTCGAGGTAGAACTGCCATCTGGAAGTGAGATTATCTCTTATTTAGAAGATTATTCGGCAATCGAACTTAGTGAAATACAAGATATTCAAGTAGGTTACCGATTAAGCTATCAGGAAACACCAATTAAGAAATTATCGTTTACACCTACCTGGTACATGAAGGTAAATGACAACTGGGAGCCTATTTCAATTGATGATGAGCTACTATTTAGTAAGGGAGTGAGCTGAGGATGAAATGGGGGCAAATTAAAACATTATTTATCCTCTGCTTTTTACTTCTTGATATTTATTTGCTGAATCTTGTTATTCAAAAACAAAGAAGTGAAGACCTTGCTGTGCTTGACTCAGGCCAGGGAGTAGAAGCAGCAATCGAAGAAAGCTTAGAAGGCGGTAATATTGTCCTACCAGATGACCTACCGGAAAATTTACCGGATGAAGGATTTGTTAGGATAAGGCAGAAATCATTTAAGGATTCGGAGATTAAGCAGATTGAAGCCTTAGAAAATCAGGAAATAAATGTTGTGAATAATACGTTCATTCTCTCATTAATTAATAACAAGATTGTTGTTCCAGAAAATGCTAAGGAAGAAACCATAGCAGAATTGGTCTCCTCTCATGTATACTTAGGTGATGAGTACCAATTTGCGTACTGGGATAAATCGAATAATATCCTTGTATTTTTCCAAATGAAAAATAATAGACCTGTCTATTATAATGTAAATGGTATGATCTTCATTTACCTAAATGATAACAATGAGGCAATTGCTTATACCCAATCGGTATTAGGAGAGCCAGAGGTTGAGAGTGAAAAGAAATCTCTGTTAAAACCTTTAAGTGCAGTGAATAAACTATATGAGAATAACCTTATCATTTCTGGTGATAAAGTAACCGAAGTAGAAATGGGACTGTATACACAGCTTCCATTGGATAGTGGACAGCAACTGTTAGCACCTACTTGGAAAATAACCGTTAATGATTCTCGGGATCGATTTGTAAATGCGATTGAGCAAATTGTCGTTCCAGTCGATCAAAACTATGTTCGAAATGTACTCGAAATAAGTATTGAAAACACAAGAGCGCTAGAGGGAGAAGAAGAATTTAAAGAAAGCATGCTAGAGATTTTAAATAGTAAGCTTGAAAATAATCGGAGTGAAGCATCATGACATTGCGTTTTAGTGTCCTAGCATCAGGCAGCACTGGTAATGCCTTTTATATAGAGTCAGATAAAGAGAAATTACTAGTAGATGCAGGGCTTAGTGGGAAGCAAATGGACAAGCTATTTCATGAGGTACAAGTATCTCCAGCAGAATTATCCGGAATATTAGTGACACATGAGCATAGCGACCATATTAAAGGGTTAGGTATCATAGCAAGAAAATACAATCTACCTATCTATGCCAATGAGAAAACGTGGAAGGCAATGGATGGTTCGATTGGCAAGCTATCACTTGATCAAAAATTTGTCTTTAAGATGGAAGAAACAAAGACCTTTGGTGATATTGATGTGGAATCTTTTGGCGTATCACATGATGCTGCGGAGCCAATGTTTTATACGTTTCGCAACAACAATAAAAAGGTCGCCCTGGTAACAGATTTAGGTTATGTATCCGAAAGAATTAAGAAGACCGTTGAAGGTGCGGACGCCTATATATTCGAAGCTAATCACGATGTAGGCATGCTTCGAATGGGACGTTACCCATGGAGTGTAAAAAGACGTATCTTAGGTGACTCCGGCCACGTATCAAATGAAGATTGTGGATTGGCGTTAACCGATATTATTGATAACAATACAAAACGAATCTATTTAGCACATCTAAGCAAAGATAATAATATGAAAGACTTGGCTCGGATGTCTGTTGATAATATCTTACAAGAGCGCGGCATTAAAATGGACTTGTATGATACAGATCCAAGTGCACCAACCGCCATGTATGAAGTAGTGTAGCGTAAATTCTACACTACTTTTTTTGTTGGGAAGAGGGAGCGGATGAGAATGGTGGCTGGAGTGTGTGTTTTGAGCAGAAGTTGGGACCGAAAAGTGCATGAGAGGCGCTCTCAAGTGTGTTTTGAGCGGGGATTGGGTTTGAAAAGTGCATGAGGAGGGTTCTCATGTGTGTTTTGAGCAGAATTTGGGTCCGAAAAGTGCGTGAGGGGTGCTCTCATGTATGTTTAGAGCAGAAATTGGGTTCGAAAAGTGCATGAGGGGTGCTCTCATGTATGTTTTGAGCAGAATTTGGGTTCGAAAAGTACATGAGGGAGGCTGTCATGTATGTTTTAAGCAGAAATTGGGTCCGAAAAGTACATGAGGAGGGCTCTCATGTATGTTTTGAGCGGGGATTGGGTTTGAAAAGTGCATGAGGGGGGTTCTCATGTGTGTTTTGAGCAGAAAATGAGTCCGAAAAGTGCATGAGGGAGGTTGTCATGTATGTTTTAAGCAAAATTTGAGTCCGAAAAGTACATGAGGGAGGTTGTCATGTATGTTTTAAGCAGAAATTGGGTTCGAAAAGTACATGAGGAGGGCTCTCATGTATGTTTTGAGCGGGGATTGGGTTTGAAAAGTGCATGAGAGAGGTTGTCATGTATGTTTGAGCGGGGATTGGAGTTGAAAAGTGCACGAGGAGTGTTCTCATGTTTGTTTTGAGCAGAAATTGATTCCGAAAAGTACATGAGGGGTGCTCTCATGTATGTTTTGAGCGCAAATTGGAGTTGAAAAGTGCACGAGGAGTGTTCTCATGCATGTTTTGAGCGCAAATTGGGTCCGAAAAGTGCATGAGGAGTGTTCTCATGTATGTTTTAAGCAGAAATTGAGTCCGAAAAGTACATGAGGGGTGCTCTCATGTATGTTTTGAGCAGAATTTGGGTCCGAAAAGTGCATGAGGGGGCTTCTCATGTGTGTTTTGAGCAGAAAATGAGTCCGAAAAGTACATGAGAACCCCTCTCATGTATGTTTTAAGCAGAAAATGAGTCCGAAAAGTGCGTGAGATCCCTCTTCATGCATGTTTAAAATCCAAAATATGCATGAAACCAAATCCATCCTCTGCGCTCGCCTACTTATTGCGCAATATAGCACCGCCCCAGCACCACTGTTTATTCAAAATACGACCATCGGTTATTCTTTATATGCTCCATGTTTTTCTTAAGAATCTTTTCAATTCTCCGCTTAGATACTTCAACCTTGCACCAATCATAAATAAGATTGGTAGTTATTTTGGATTTCGGTAAAAGAAGCTGAATTTCCTGTACGGTTCGTATGACGGCATCTGCGAAAGCCTCTTGATATTCACATGCTTGACAGATGAGTTTATGACCTTCAATGGTGCTTGTAAAGGAAGAACATGCCTTGCAAGTTATGCCTTTTCGTAAGCTTTCCTCATGATATGCTGGTATTTGCGTATATGGAGATTCATGTTGATGAAGCGAAACTAACTTCTTTGCAAGAGCTTTATGTTGGTTGCTCAGCTTAATAGGTGTGGCATTCAATTGTCTTAAGAAACTATTGATTTGCGTGGGATAAATAAAGGATTTATCAAGAGGAGCTTGATATAAAGTGAACTCGGGGTTAATGAAGATAACAGAAGTATTTAGCGCAAAATTAAATCCTAAGCTTTGTAATAGTTGACGTAGTAAGGATTCGGTTCTGTTTAATTGAATCAGTGGATTAACGATTTCAAAGCTAGGTTTTTTGTAGATTCGGTCAGAGTCATATAGATAATCGCCTTCATAATTTTTGACCTCAAATACGTAGATTGTATTTGCAATGATCATGGTGTCGATTTGGAAGGTGGTGTTATTTACTTTTAATAACAAATCGTTGAGTATGAGGTACCCCTCTTGCAGGCTACTTAACTTTTTATCAAATAACAACTCGCCTTCATATCCTTTTTTTAGATTGCGGTAATGCTGTTTTTCTTTTTCTGATAAAACGAACCTATTTTTAAGCACCTCTAGAATTATTAGTTCGGGAGAGGCTGTTCGAGATTTGTATTCCATATTTCACTTCCTTCATAAAAAGTTTTATATACTAAATCTAGTATAAAATTCTATCATTTGCAAAATATTACATAATTTTAACCAGGAAACGGATTTCTTCGGTTTAATCCGTCTGATGTTGACCATAATATAAATATGATTTTCATGTAGCCAGAACGAAATTTGGCTAGTAAAAGGAGTACTTATAAATGGGATATTACAATAGTCACTACCCACCAAATCCTCATCGAAATAGAGGAAATCGTTGGGTAATACCTTTATTATTGGGGATTGTGATTGGCATTCTATTGGTTACAGTCGCTTTACCGAAAGTATTGCAAACCGATTCGAGTCAAGGCACGGTTAATAGGGACTCCAATAATCCCAATACCGATCAGATTGTCTCTGTAGATGTATCTACGCGAATAACAGAGATTGTTGAGGTTGTTTCGCCAACGGTTGTTGGCGTAACCAATATTCAACATCAGTCTGATTTCTGGGAGCAGCAAGAGGCAAGTGAGGCTGGAACTGGTTCTGGTGTTATTTATAAAAAAGATGATCAATATGCCTATGTTGTAACGAATCATCATGTTATTGATGGAGCAGATGAGATTGAGGTTCTGTTAAGTGATGATACGATATTGAAAGCGGAATTATTGGGTGATGACTTATTTTCTGATCTAGCTGTTTTACGGATAGATGGTGATGTGATTGATAAAACCATTGAACTTGGAAGCTCCGAAAAGCTAAAGGTTGGAGAGCCTGTTATTGCCATTGGAAATCCGTTAGGCCATATGTTTTCTGGTTCGGTGACACAAGGAATTGTCAGTGGGACGCAGCGAACGATTCCACAGGATTTCAATTTAGATGGACGTGCAGACTGGCAGGCAGAGGTATTGCAAACAGATGCAGCAATCAATCCAGGAAACAGTGGTGGTGCACTTATCAACATGGATGCCCAGTTAATCGGAATTAACTCCATGAAAATAAATCAGGAAGCGGTTGAAGGGATTGGCTTTTCCATTCCCATTGATTCTGCTAGACCGATAATTGATGAATTAGAGAAGACTGGTGAGGTGAAGCGACCATACTTAGGGGTTGAGATTTATTCCTTAGAAGAAATTCCTCATTTAGAATGGTCGGAAACATTAAATCTTCCGAACGATGTCAAGGGTGGCGTCTATGTATGGAGTGTTGAAGCACTATCACCTGCAGATGAAGCGGGATTACAGCGTCTAGATGTTATTACACACTTAGATGATAAGCCAATTATGAATATAATTGACCTAAGAAAAATCTTATACCAAGAGAAAGAGGTTGGTGATGAGATTAAGATTACGTATTATCGCGATGGAGAACGTGTGAATACAACGATGACCTTAGGGGTTCAACAATAAGAAAGTTTAAGGAGCTATCTCTCTTTTGTAGTAGAGATAGCTCCTTTTATGAACATGTAGGTAGAAAAGTGAATGAAAATAGACCTATAGGTTATCCACATTTTCAGTAATTTTATTCACAATATGTGTATAAATAATAAAGATAAGAAGGCAAGTACTATATTTAGTAAATATTTCTTAACAAAACACAAAATAACTACGAACATTTGTGCATATGTGGATAACTTTGTGGATATTCTGGGTATTATTCCTTTTTAGGGTCCAAACTTATGCACAATCCTCTTAAAAAGTTTTTCCTCTGATATGCTTCCAGCAAATGAATAAAAGAATAAGCATCACGATATCCAGTCTCGCATGAAACGCAAAAGATACAATGCCTTGTTTCATAAGGATTGGAAATTTCGTTAGATAGATTGCGCCAAGCATAATAATAATTAACGGTATCACTGCCTGCCTCACATACATTCTTCCAATAATAAGCGCGCCACAAGCAAGTTCAATAATTGCAATAAGCAGCAAAGTGGATTCAGGAAAAGGTAAACCGAGATTGAAAAATGTTTGCCTAAATTCAGGCATGACTAGCTTCATTACACCAGAAGTTATAAATACATAGCCGATTGCATAGCAAATCCAATTTGCGGTGTTCAGTTGCATTCTGATTCGAATCTCCTCCTAGAAAATAAGTATGAATTCACTAATATATATGCATGGTATAGGACAAACTTTCCATCTAAAAATCCGCCATTTTTGGAAACCGGTTTACAAAATTATGTATTAAAGGTTGATTTTTTTGTATATTATAAATATAATACAATTTAGAAAGCGCTTTCCTTAGAGTTAGTTCTGTTTTTTTTATCGCATTTACGAAACCGGTTTCCATGAAGTTTCGTAAGGTGATGGTCATAAGACAGATCAAAATGTGTGAAGTAAGGAGGTTTACATGAGCTTACGTTTTTAAAGCAGCCTTTGTTTCTACTTCATGATGATGGATTTACTAAACTTTTAGGGGGTAATGAGTTAATGAGAATGAGTAAGTATTTTTGGACATTGGGGCTATTCATTGCACTGGTATTTTTCCTTGCAGCTTGTGGCGATGATGAGGCGAGTAGTGATGGGAAGGTTACATTAGATTTTTGGGTTTTTGGTGCCACGAATTATGAGGATTTAGCGAAGGAATATGAGAAACAAAATCCAGATGTGAAAATTAAAGTACGTACAGCAGAGACAGAGGAACATCATAATGGCTTATTCACGTCACTTTCAGCAGGAAGTGGTGCTCCTGATATCGCCATGCTGGAGGTTGACCAGCTAGATCGCTTTAAGGATGCGCA
This sequence comes from Ornithinibacillus xuwenensis, assembly GCF_039614845.1. Taxonomy (NCBI): domain Bacteria; kingdom Bacillati; phylum Bacillota; class Bacilli; order Caryophanales; family Bacillaceae; genus Ornithinibacillus; species Ornithinibacillus xuwenensis. Next base: position 125,769 of record NZ_JBDIML010000002.1, read on the forward strand.
AGATCGTTTTTCCAATTTATATGACCTTGGGGCGAAGGATGTACAAGATAAGTATTTAGATTGGAAATGGAATATCGCGGAAAACAGTGAAGGTGACTTCCTATTCGGATTACCTACTGATATTGGACCGAAAGCAATGTTCTATCGTGTTGATGTATTTGAGGAAGCTGGGTTACCGACAGAGCCTAGTGAGGTTGAAGCACTTATCCAAACAAAAGCTGATTTTATCGAAGTAGGGAAACAAATCAAGGAAGAAACAGGTAAACCAATGGTTGATAGTATGGAAATGGCCTATCGTGCAATTATTGATGGTGCCGAACAAAGTTTCTTTGATCAAGAAGGTAATCTGTTAATTGAAAATGATGGAAATGCCGTGAAACAAGCATATGACCTAGCCGTTGAAATGGACTCTCTTGGTCTAGTTGGCGAATATACAATGTGGACACCTGAATGGGGTAATGCCGTTAATAATGGTGATTTTGCGGTTGAAATGGGAGCAGCATGGTTAAAAGGCTGGATGATAGGTAATGCGCCAGATGCAGCAGGTCAATTCCGAATTGCTACATTACCGCCAGAATTTGCTGGAAACTGGGGTGGCTCATACATTTCCATTCCAAAAGAAACAGATCATCCTGAAGAAGCATATGCGTTTGTAGAATGGTTAGTATCACCAGAAAATCAATTAGTATCGTTCCAAAGTGAAGCTGGATTATTCCCTTCTTCTCCTGAGGTATACGAAATGGAAGACTTTAAAAACACAACAGATGAATTCTTTGGTGGTCAAAGTACAGCACAGTACTTTGCAAAAGCAACAGAAGACATTTCGGTTATCTATAAAGGACCAGACTATGTAAGTGTTCATAATGAAATCCTAACCGCATTAGAAAATGTTCAACAAGGTGCAGATGCTGATGAGGAATGGGATGCAGCAGTTGAGCGTATAAAAGGAGTTATCAGTCGCTAGGAATCGGAATTGATTGTTAACAGCTTGGCGTGAAGTGAAATCAGTGGGGGAATTTCCCCCGCTGAACACGTTAACGCAGTGTTATCGAAATATGGAAGGAAAGGAAGGGGAAGCATTGGTATTTAAGGGGAGAGGAAAGTATCGTTCTGAAGAAAAAAAAGATAAAATAAGTGCCTACTTATATATTTCACCCTTCTTTATCATATTTGCCATTATTGGCTTATATCCAGCACTATTCAGTCTCTATTTAGCCTTTCAAAAATGGAATGGGTTAGGTGAGATGACATATGTTGGTCTACAAAACTTTACCATCGTCTTACAAGATCCAATTTTTTGGAAGTCCGTTTATAACACGATTGTAATGGGGTTAATGGGAACAGCACCACAAATTATTATTGGTATCATATTAGCATTCCTATTAAATCAAGCCTTCTTAAAATTAAAAAACACGTTCAGAGCGATGATTTTTATGCCGTATATCACATCGATGGTAGCGGTAGCCTTGGTATTTGGAGTGTTCTTCAGTAATAATGAGACGTCACTAGCAAACTACATATTAAACTTGTTTGGAATGGACTCTGTAGCATGGAAAACAGATGAGTGGGGAGTTAAAATCGCAATCTCCTTTATGGTATTTTGGCGGTGGATCGGCTACAATACCATCATTTATTTAGCCGGCCTGCAAAGTATACCGAAGGAGCTCTATGAAGCTGCCAAAATTGACGGTGCGAATATCATGCAACAGTTCCGTTACATTACCATTCCGTTATTAAAACCATTTATTCTACTAACTGTATTCTTTTCAACGGTCGGTGCACTTCAATTATTCACAGAGCCAACAGTCTTCCTGGGCGGTTCAGCTTTTAGTCGCACAGAGGCTATGACAGTAGTGATGTACTTGTATCGTGATGCATTTAATTTACAATCGTTTGGTACTGGTTCAGCTACAGCGATTATCCTGTTAGTCATCATTATTATCTTTTCAGCATTAAACACCTTTTTAACATCTGGTATTGGAAAAAGAAGAAGGGGGTATAAGTCATGAAAGTAAAAAAACGATTTTCACTTAGTCGGTTTTTCATGTATTCATTCTTAGTCGTTGCATCTTTCATTTCTATATTTCCTTTTTACTGGATGTTCGTAATGGCGACAAGGCCAAGTGCTGCCTATAATTCGATTCCGCCAACAATTACACCAGGAGAACGATTAGTTGAAAATTTCCTCGCCGTACTGGATAAGATTCCATTTTGGCAATCGATGTGGAACACATTAGTTCTCTGTACGGTAGTCACCTTGGTGGTGCTTTTCATTAGTTCGCTTGCCGGCTTTGCCTTTTCGAAATTTAAGTTTCCTGGTAAAAACGCGCTATTTCTAGCCATTTTGTTAACGATGATTATTCCACCGCAGCTGGGGATTATTCCACAATATTATTTAGTAGCGAAATTTGGCTTACTGGATTCCCTATTTGGTGCGATGATTATCTTTTTCTTAAATCCGTTAGGGATCTTTTTAATGCGACAGTATATTAGTCAGTCCGTATCCGATGAGTTAGTGGAGGCTGCGAAGTTAGATGGGTGCTCGAACTTTCGTATTTTTAGAAGTATTGTACTCCCTATCATCTTGCCGGCCTTTGCAACATTAGGAATTATTGTATTCACGGCAACTTGGGGTGAATTCTTATGGCAATTTACTGTGCTACGAGATCCAGAATCCTATACAATACAAGTAGCGTTATCCTCGTTAAATTCGACTAACAATGTCGACTTTGGAATGCTGCTTTCAGGGGTTTTCTGGGCGACCATTCCATTAGTAATCGTATTTCTACTATTTAACAAACTATTTATTTCGAGTATTACAGAGGGATCTTTAAAATAATTTCATAAGTCAGAAGGGAACAGACATGAACTTAACCATAAAAGATATTGCAAAGATGGCAGGAGTATCACCAGGAACCGTTTCGAAAATTATCAATAACTATGGTGGGATTGGCGAGAGTACAAAGCAAAAGGTACAAAAGGTCATTGAGGAAACGGGCTATCGCCCTACTTTTTCAGCAAAGTCTCTAGCAACCAAGAAATCCAATCTAATTGGATTAATCTACGCAGGTAAAATAAATGTTGATTTCACCCATCCGTTTTTCAATAAGGTGATGACATCCTTTAAGAAAATCATTGGTGAGCTTGGCTACGATATTTTGATGTTTTCGAATGAACAATTTCATCAGGATCAAGGAAGCTATTTAGCTCGCTGTCGTCATTTCCAAGTGGATGGTTGTTTGATTATTGCTGGTGAAGAAATAGAAGAAGCGGTTTATGAGCTCGTCCAAAGTGAGATACCGTGTGTTGGAGTCGACTTGAATTTGACTGGGCCGAGATATAGCTATGTCATGACAGACAATGAAAAAATCTCCAGTAAAGTAGTTGAGCATTTATACCTGCAAAACATTCGTGATATTGGCTTCATTAATGGAAAGAAGGATTCATCGGTAGCAATTTTACGTGAACAAGGATTTATTGAATCGATGAAGCAATTTGGCATTCCCATTAATAAGGATTGGATTTACCATGGGGACTTCTTTGAACAAAGTGGTTACCAGGCAATGAAGAAAATATTAGCAAATCCTCCATATCCGAAGGCGATCTTTGCAGCTTCTGACTTAATGGCATTTGGAGCAAAAAAAGCAATTGAAGAGCATGGGTTAACGATTCCAACCGATATAAGCTTAATCGGCTGTGATGATATAGAGTCGTGTCAATATAGTACACCACAATTAACAACGGTAAAGCAGGATAAGGAAAAACTAGGGAAGCTAGCTGCTCATTTATTAAATGATTTAATTAATGGGGAGATGGAGAAAAAACCACTATTAGTTGATCCTGAACTCGTCTTGCGAGAATCCTGTACACCAGTTCGAAAGCAAATTTTGTGAGGAGGTAAAGCATGGCAATTATACAGTTACCGAAAAACATAAAATATGGGGTGGCAACGGCAGCCTACCAAATTGAAGGCGCAACAACCGAAGATGGAAGAGGCTTGTCCATATGGGATACATTCGCCAAAACTCCTGGTAAGGTCGTAAATGGGGATAATGGTGATATTGCATGTGATAGCTACCATCGATACAAGGAAGATGTTCAATTAGTTAAGGATCTCGGCTGTGATATCTATCGCTTCTCCGTTTCATGGCCCCGTATTCTTCCGAATGGTACTGGTGAGGTAAATCAGAAAGGGCTAGATTATTATCATCGTCTTGTCGATGAATTATTAGCACAGGGCATTGAACCAATGTGTACCCTATACCACTGGGATCTCCCGCAAGCATTACAGGATAATGGCGGATGGGAGAACCGTGCTACGATTGATGCATTTGTAGAATATGCGGAAATCATGTTTAAGGAATTTGAAGGGAAAGTAAGTAAGTGGATTACGATAAACGAACCTTGGTGTGTATCATTTCTATCAAACTATTTAGGTGTGCATGCGCCAGGGAAACAAAGTCTGCAGGCAGCAACTACCATCTCTCACCACCTTCTCGTAGCACATGGTAAAACGGTTAAGCGTTATAGAGAGCTTGGCATGACTGGTGAAATCGGATATGCACCAAATACAACTTGGAAGGAACCCTTTAGTAATCAGCAGCAGGATATTGAAGCGTGTCAACGTGAAGTCGGCTACTTAATCGACTGGTTTTTTGATCCAGTATTTCTAGGGAAATATCCAGCCTATTTAGTAGATTGGTATAAGCAAAAGGGTGTAACGTTAAACATCGAACCTGGAGACATGGAAGTCATTCAGGAAAAGATAGATTTCGTCGGAATCAATTATTACAATGGGAATGTTGCTCGATATAAAGAAGGTAGTGGGCTATTCGATTGTGAAGACCTGGATATGGGGTATAATCGAACCGATATTAATTGGCCTATCTATCCAGAAGGCTTCTATAAGGTGTTAACCTATGTGCATAAACGTTATGGCAATACACCGATTTATATAACGGAAAATGGTGCTTGCTATAATGATGATGTGGAAAATAATCAAGTGAAGGATCAGGGACGAATTGATTATCTGAAGACACATTTAGCAGCATTGCAAGCGAGTATAGCGTCCGGTGTCCCAATAGCTGGTTATATTTGTTGGTCATTACTTGATAACTATGAATGGGCAGAGGGCTATACGATGCGATTTGGCTTAGTTCATATGAATTATCGCACATTAGAACGGACGAAAAAGGATAGCTATTATTGGTATCAGAAAGTCATTCAGAATGGCTGGTATGAGCTGTAACTTTATTTAATACGATACATGGGAAAAGACTTTTCTTGCGCTTTATTAGGTGGAGCGGGGAAAAGTCTTTTTATAGCGAAAAAAAATAATCTTGATAAGCCAATTAAATAAACTTATAATTTTCTTTATACTTTGTAAAGATGTATAGTATAAAAGGATAAACCTATTCGGAATGAATTTTATATACATAAAGGAAGTGCTTGACTTGTTAAAACGGTTTTTCTCCTATTACAAACCACATAAGCGGCTATTTATTATTGACTTCTCCTGTGCAGTTTTTGTTGCCATATTAGAGCTTGCTTTTCCAATTGCTGTACAAGAATTTATTGATGAATTACTCCCGAAGGAAGACTGGGGTGTCATTGTTCTCGTTAGTATATCGCTATTGGCAGTCTATTTATTAAGTACCTTTATGCAGTACGTGGTAACCTATTGGGGACATAAATTAGGTGTGAATATCGAAACAGACATGCGTCAGGATTTATTTCAGCATGTCCAAAGACAGTCCTTCCGTTTCTTTGATAATACCAAGACAGGACATGTGATGAGTAGAATTACGAATGATTTATTTGATATTGGCGAATTTGCACACCATGGTCCAGAGGATTTATTTATTGCCATGATGACCTTTGTTGGTGCATTTGGCTTAATGTTTAATATTAACTTCCAGCTGACCTTAATCATCCTCGTAATTGTTCCAATTCTAATTTGGTTAATTACCTATAGTAATATTAAAATGAATCAGGCTTGGAAATCGATGTATGAGGAAATCGCAGAGGTAAATGGACGAGTTGAGGATGCGGTTTCTGGAGTTCGGGTCGTTCAATCCTTCACGAATGAAGACTATGAAATGAAACGCTTCACAAAGGATAACTACAACTTCCGAAATGCAAAAGTCGGCGCTTATCGTGTGATGGCCTTTGTTCATTCCAATATCTATATGATGATGCGTTTGATTGTATTAGTTGTGTTAGTGGTTGGAGCTTGGCTTTCCTTCAACAATAAAATGACCTACGGGGAGCTCGTAAGCTTTATCTTATTTACCAATGTCTTGTTTAATCCAATCAATAAAATCAGTGCACTCCTTGAGCTCTATCCAAAAGGAATGGCAGGATTTAAACGTTTTGTGGATATTCTAGACACAGAACCAGATGTACAGGATAGAAAGGGTGCTGTTCCTGCAAAGGACTTAAAAGGATTCATTTCCTTCCATAAAGTAACCTTTGGCTATGAAAAAACACAAGGACCGATTATTAAAGCGATGAGCTTTAATATTAATGCCGGTGAGACCGTTGCTTTTGTAGGACCATCTGGTGCAGGGAAAACAACAATTTCGTCCTTAATCCCTCGTTTTTATGATGTGGATAGTGGTCAAATCACAATTGATGGTATGGATATTCGCGATATGACGAAGAAATCGCTTCGTGAGCATATTGGAATTGTACAGCAGGATGTATTTCTATTCACTGGGACATTACGTGAAAATATTGCCTACGGGAAGCTGAATGCGACAGAGGAAGAAATTCGAGAAGCGGCAAGAAGAGCACATCTAGAGGAATTCATTCATGAATTACCAGATGGCTATGACACACAAGTCGGAGAACGTGGCTTAAAACTATCTGGTGGTCAAAAGCAACGTATCGCGATTGCTCGTATGTTCTTGAAGAACCCACCAATCTTAATTTTAGATGAAGCAACTTCTGCACTGGATACCGAAACCGAAATGATCATTCAGCAAGCACTGAATGATTTAGCGAAAGACCGAACAACCCTTGTGATTGCGCACCGATTGGCAACAATTCGTAATGCAGATCGGATTATGGTCGTAACGAAAAAAGGAATTGAAGAAGAAGGAAGTCACGAAGAATTATTAAAACGTGAAGGCGTATTTGCGAACCTGCATAAGGTTCAAATGCAATAATAGGAGAAGATTTGCCTTGAGTGGGCAAATCTTCTTTTTTTATGAATGCAACTGAATAAAATTTCGAATAGCTTTTTGGAAATTATCCTGTTGGTCGACATATGGATGATGACCACCGTCAAACTGTTTATAAATGGCATTCGGAAACTGGAAGCTTTCCTGATGGGTAGGACCAACCGCAAAATCATGGCTTCCTGACATGACAAGTACAGGCTTCGTGATGGCCGAAGTTAATGATGTAAAATCCTGAAAGAACTCTCCTGAAGAAAAAACGGACTGCTGAAAATCTGGCTTTGCGTCCAGCTCTTGATCAACATCATCGAGCTTTTCTTTATCCGATGTGTCCTTAAACTGTAGCTTACTAAATAACTCCTTCGCCATAAGTTCCTGCACAGTATCGAAATAGATTTCTGTTAAAGTGGCTATGTCATCCGTTGGAATATCGATGTCATCTAGCTGTAAGAATTCCCTACCTTTCTGAATTTGCTGCTGAAAGGAATCGATCATATTTAGGGTTGCATTGGATAGAATTATTCCCTCTACATTGTCTGGGTACTGATAAGCATAATTAACTGCAAGTATTCCCCCAAAGGAATGACCCATGAGATACCATTTATCAATCTGATAATAGTTGCGTATTTCTTCTATATCTAAGCGTAATCGTTCTAATGAATAGTCTTTGTTAGTTGCAAGTGAAGAACGGCCACAGCCTCGTTGGTCAGCATATAGTAGTTCTAAATCTTGCTCTAGTAGAGGACCTGCATATTGCTGAATAGACTTGCTCCAATAACCAGGTCCACCATGTAAATAGATACATGGAACGCCCTTACCTGCTTTTTCAATGAATAGTTCAGTCCCATCACTTGTCACAAACTTCATGTATCTCATCCTTTCTTAGAACAATCCTCTATCCAACACAGTTGCGGAAACAGGCTTTTTCCCAATTTCCCGAGCCCAAACTGATAATTGCCCAATATGATGTATTTCATGGGCAATAATATGGTGTAGAATTTCTTCCTTCGTAAAAGTCCCATCTAACCAAGAAGCGGTTACCGTCTTTTGCTTGTTCGTGGTAGCCTCTGCCTGCAAATATTCCTCTAGTTCATCACGGTACTGATCGGACAAAGCTTTTACCTGACGTAATGTGGTATAGTCACTGAAATCAATCGGTTTATCATCCTTCTTCTGTATTGCCCGAACCCAGCTGTATTCAACATCAACAATATGTAACAGCGTATGTAGGATATTTCCAATACCACCGATACGATCTTTTAGAAGCTCCTCATTAGGAACATCCTCACACCATGCAAACCATTGGTCGCGAACCTGCCAATTATAGGCGAAAAAAGCGTACATCAAATCTCCTCCTTTTACTCGACAAAATCACATAGTACCTGTCGATATTTCCCGGGAAATGTAGAAAGAATCATCATTTCCTCTTTAGGATATAAATCATGTTTTGGCTTTCTTTCGATAGTGGGGTTTCCTGCCAATCCTCATAAACACCGATAATCTGAAAACCATTACTTTCAGCAAGTCGCTCCATTTCCTTTGGATGCGTATAACGCAGACTAATATTCGTGCAGTTATCACCTTCACCTTCCGTTCTGCGGATGGTTGTATAGTGTTGAATTTGCTGAAGACTATCATAGTTACTCATGGTATAAACATCAACTTGTTTTCCAGTTGACGAATCAGTATAGCTCTTCCAATATTCTTCTGTACTAGGCTGCAACAGCTCCTCACGACTTGGAAAACGTGTATTAAAAAGAAAGACTCCATCTGTTTCCAAGTGATGATGAACAGATTTCAACAGACCATCCTGGTCCTCGTTTTTTAGGAAATGCTGAAAGGAATTGCCAACCATATAAATGAACGGACTCTTAATACCTAAATTGAGGCTTTTACAATCCTGCTCCACCCATGTCATGCTTAGATGAGTCGATTTACGCTTTGCTTGTGCTAGCATTCCACGATGAATATCAACACCAACCATTTGATGTCCTTGTTCTGCTAAAGGGATGGTTGCTCTACCTGTCCCACAAGCAAGGTCAATAATGGTACCGTTGACCTTATTCGCCCATGTTAACAGGTAACGGACATCGGATAAGTACCCCTCATTTTCCATATCATAGCGGGCGGGATGATGATATTCTTCTAGATTTGTTTGATGATTCATTTGGTTTACCCTCCTTCGTAATTACCCAGAATCGTATCTAACTCGTGGAGGTGGTCTGACAGCCAAACCATCTCCTGTACAAAACGCTTCGGCGGGCCTTTGCGCGCATCCAATTCTGTATCTAACCACCATTCTGATTCCATATACCATAATAATTTGAGCGCATTGGGTAAGAAGTCGCTGCCAATAGAATGATAGAATCGGTACCCATTTAAAAATGCGAAAGCACCTTGAACATTCAGCTTGTCTTCATTTAAAGCACCAGAAATAATGGCACGTGCAACATCTAGCTGTGGGAAATCATAGTTCATGCGGTCAAAGTCTAGAATGGCTGTAAGCTTGCCCTGGTCAAATAATAGATTATCTACCCATAGATCTCGATGGGACCAACCAACTGCGTCTAGGTTTAAGTTTTCTAACGGAAAGGACTTGGTGAGGCGAAGTTGTTTTTCTAAAATAGGAAGAAGGTGAGATTTCCCCATATTTTTAGCAGCTTCTATGACCTTTTCCCAATAAGCGATTCGAAGAGAAGTTTTCGGTGGTTGAAAAGTCGTCTGAGGTGCTAGGGGTAACTCCTCCCATAGCGCGTGAAGCTTACCGGTGTAATACCCTAGTTCATACAGCTCTGCATTTGAGAGCTTACCAGGTTCCACCGTCTTTCCGGAACAATATTCCATTACCATAAATCGTTCACCAAGTGGTGATTCCAAAAAGAGATTATCTTGGTTTGCTATAATTTTTGGACATGGAAATCCTTGTCTATGTAAGTTGTTTTGTTCGGCAAAAATTCGCTGTAATGCTGGAATGGAATACTTTTTTAATCGTTCTTTGTTGTATTGTTTTAGAAGAAAGACACCATCCTTTGTATGAATCCTCCACTTTAAATTTAACCAGCCACGACGGATTGGTTCGGCGGAAAGGATGTCCATTCCGAGTTGATTTTTACATGCGTTTTTGAGATCATCTAGAATTACGTTTTCTTGTAACAGGGTACCCATTGCACTCCTCCTATGACATAACCATACCCCTTTTAAAGGTTAAAGGCAAGAATGTATGTTCGTTATTAAGGTTAAAAGAAGAGCTGTTTTTTACAACAGCTTTTTCTCTTTATGCATTCGTTTTTAGTTCCATTGCTAATAAGTGATCAACTTGATTATATCCAAGAATGGCCCAGCCATCATTTTGCTTTTCAATCGTTGTAATACTTGTATTTTCAATAATCGTTTTGCCAAAACCAAGCTCGCCATTAGAGAGATTGGCTAGAATCCGATTAATAACAGCACCATGTGCAACTACTAGGACGCGATTGGTAGGATATTTGGCATGGACCCGATCCATCCCATTCATGACACGGTTTGAAAACACATCGAGTGGCTCTTGGTTTGGATAGTCATGGTCCGGGAAGAGCGATTGTCTTTCTTCAATCGTTAACCCCTCACCATCACCGAAATGTCTTTCCGCAAACTCTTCCATTTGCTCAGATGGGAGGTTTAAATATGTATTGATAATATCAGCCGTTTTTTTAGCTCTTTTCAGGTGACTCGAGATGACAACATCATAATCACTGGCATGAAGTGCAGCGCCACAAGCTTCTGCCTGTTGAATTCCCTTTGCATTTAATGGGATATCTGTTTGTCCTTGCATTCTTCTTTCGGCATTCCAATCCGTCTCTCCATGTCGTACTAAATAAATAGTGGTCACATGAAATTCTCCTCTCAAACTTGATGAAATCTATTATTACCGTGTTGAATCCACGAGTGTCGTGACAAATTCAGCTAGATTACCATAAAAATGCTCGACACCATGTACATAATAAAATGTTGTAGCCGTCGTTACATCTATTTTTTCTTTCGAGTAAATGAAAATCTTTTTATTCAAGCCTAACGCAATTCCTAATTCTGTATGGGTTCCTTTTCCACCAGGGAGGAGGACAATGAATACATCACTATCGGCAACAGCAGCTTTCTCTGCTTCACCGATGGTTCTTAATGCTTCCTCTGTGGTGGCACGATTATTTTTCGTCCAATCATACGTGTGGGAATGGCCGGCAAGGATTAATTGATCGCGAACATAATGTACAGCGGCTTGGTTATCAAAACCAGATGCAATATAAAACTTCATCCCTAACTCCTTTCCAGCTCCCATTCATAAGCAAGCATGCCGTAGATAACAAGATCTACATAATGATTATAGAGCCATTCACCGTGACGAATTTGTCCTTCTTTCGTATAGCCTAGTCTTTCTGGGATTGCCCTGCTTTTTGTGTTTTCAACTGCAGCACGGATTTCAATTCGGTTTAGCTCAAGCTGATGAAAACCATACTCGGTTATCGCAGCGGCAGCACGAGTCATAATACCGTTTCCGATAAAATCCTCTCCGAGCCAATAGCCGATGATCCCAATCCGATTTGTCCAGTCAAAGCTATTGAAGCCAATGACACCAGCTAGCTTTTGATGGTAATAGATTCCTAATGTTAATCCATTCCGATCAATGAATCCCTGCTCCGCACTTTGAATAAAATTTTTGGAGTCTCTTTCTGTTTTGGTTTGGTCGAGCCATGGTAGCCACTCGCGCAAATGCTCACGTGACCGATCGGTTAAATCAAATAAATCCTTCGCATCACCTTGGTGTAATAGCCTTAATGTTAAATCCTCATCAATCTCTAACGAAAACAATGCCATCCCCTCCAGCTGCGCTTTAGCTAAATCATACCATAGGATTAGCCTGTAATGGGAAAGGAACTATTGTAAGGATTATTTTTGCTATAATGGACCTAACCATCAGATGTCGAATACATAGAAGGTAAATAGTAGGGCAAATATTCCTCCTAGAATGACATAATGATGCCAATTATTTTTGTAAAAAACGATTCTGCCGTTTATCATTCGAGCAAGCAAGACGAAAATCATAATTGATAGATAAGCGATATTGCTAGAATAGACGTGAATCACATCTAGAACTGTCAGCATAAGAAAAAGAATATGAATCATTGTAAAATAGGATAGGGATAGCTTTTGGGTGAACGTTAATTGATTGGAATGTTGGCTTTGATACACAACACTGCCAATTAATGAAATGATACAATACAAGCAGATTAATATGAGATAAAGCATGGAATCAACCTCTTTCCTTTTTTCTTACGATACATTGTGGGGTTAAGCCCATGTAAAGAACTTTTTGGAGGAGCTAGGCATATGAAGATTGGACAATTTATTGAAGCGGTTCAAACGACAAAAGATACGGTGCGATATTATGAGGAGCTGGCATTAATCCAACCGACATGGGAAAATAATCGCCGTATTTATGGTGAAAAGGAAATAGCGGACTTTCTCGTGATTAAGGAGATGCAGGCACTAGGATTAGCATTAAAGGAAATCCAGCTATTGTTTACACTAAAACGAAATAACGGCTGTGGTAATTACGAGCTGATTGAACAAACCCGTCAAAAGCTTGAGGAAAAACGGGAGGAATTAAGAAGGGAAGCGGAAGCCATTAAGCAACGTCAGGAACAATTGACGGAGATTATTGATGCGCTTGCAGTGATTTAGTGTGATTTGACTAGTTTGTAAGCTAATAGAAATGTTCTGATACCGTTGAGAAAACAAAAAAGTGCAATACCATACTATACTCAGTAGGTTTTGCACGATAAACAACACAGAGAACAATTGGCAATCCATGTTATGAATTCAACATTTAAGAATGATTAATCAACAGGCTGAAGAACCGTTCGCTGCAATGGAACGCCGCCCATACTCACATTTCTTTCCGTGAACATATACTTTTTTCCGTCAATGATAAAGATGTTATTTCCCACGTAAGTGACTTCTCTACCTTCACTTTCAAGCTGCGTTTGGATTGCTGCTACATATTTCTTTCGATTAATATAACGATCATCCAAATCCAGCACAATATTTCCTTTTTGATGGCCTAATAGCCAATTAAAGAATAGAAAAAACACAAGAAAACCGATGATAATGAAAAAGAACATGAATACTCTCCTCCTTACTAATCATACGAATAAGTAAATGGAATGTTTCATCCTTTGTAACATTAATATGCAACTTTCACCAGAAAAATAAAAAAGACCAAATCATCATCTGATTTGATCTTGCCGTTTGATGTGTAAATTTTTTAGTTCGCAACACTTTCAGCGTGCTTGTTCTTTTTCTTGGAACTGCCTTTTTCATTCTCGACAATAACACTATTTCCATTAAATAAGCCGCCATCTTCAATAATGATTCCTCTTGAAGTTGCGCTTCCAGTAAGCTTGCCCTTCGATTCAATTTGAATCTTCTCAGATGTTTCAATATCACCTTTTACCTCACCAGCAATGACGATATTTTTCGCTTTAATACTAGGCTCTACATAGGCGTCTTTTCCAATGTACACATCACCCTGACATTCGATTTCGCCTATAATTTTTCCGTCAACACGTAGGCTTGTTGGGAGGGTAACCTTTCCTTCGATCACCGTTTCGGAGCCAATTATCGTTTCAATCACTTTTTCGTCTTTTTTCTTACTCATCATTTGTAGCATCCCTTCTCTATTAAACTATTCCACATCGTACTCACCATAAATATTAAAATAAGGCTTCGGATCGATTGGTTCACCGTTCTTGACCACCTCATAATGTAGGTGCGGTCCGGTGCTTCTTCCCGTACTACCAATTGTTCCAATCGTATCGCCCTTTTTCACGACATCGCCGACCTCTACGTCGATACTGGAAAGATGCCCATATAGCGTTTGGTATGTGCCAGAATGCCGGATTCGAATGGCATTACCATAGCTACCATAATACTCTGCCATGGTTACCGTACCATCGGCAGTTGCGTATACTGGTGTTCCATAATAGCCTCGGATATCAACGCCAGTATGGAAGGCTTCGGAACTGTTTAATGGATCAGAACGCACGCCATAATCAGAAGAAAATGAGTTCGGAATCGTTGGCCATGCGGTTGGTGTATAGCGTAATTCATCACTAACCTCATCCATCACAGCAAGCGTATCCTTATATTGCACCAAAAGCTCAGAAGAAGGTAAAAAGCTTGTACCATCCGCCGACTCTACCATATCCTGTTCATCTACTGAAATATGTAATCCACCACTTGGGTCAACCATGGTAGGTAATTCATTTATGTAATTTCGCATTTGCTGTTCAAGCTCGGTTAGCTCTTCTAGCTTTTCTTTTGTATCACCGGTTTCTGCTTCTAGCATCGAAACGGTTTGCTCTAATTGTTCACTCTTGGTCGTTTCGGTTGCTAGATTACCAGAAAGAGCCTCAATTTCAGCCTGCTGATTGAGGTTCACATAGACATAATAGATTAAGGCTACTACCGGAATAATCGGTATTGTAAACAGCACGTATACGAGAGGTTTCCGCATACGAAATCGCGTCACGACCTTATTCACATCGTCTGATAGAATCGTAAAGGTTACAACACTACTATTCCGTTTTTTCTTTCGCTTCACGTCCGCTCTCCTTTCATTCTATACGAAAGCTAGCGTAGGTTTACAAGCTGCAAGCCCTGCCCTTGCAAATATTCAATGATAGCTGGTAGCGCATCGATTGTTGCTTGTGTTTCATGAAGAATAATAATAGCGCCGGACACATCAGTCGTTTTAATTTGCTCAATGATCCTATCTTTATCTCGAGATTCCCAGTCCTTCGGATCATTGTTCCACATCACAATTTTCTGATTGGCATCCTGAACAATCTGCTCCGTACTGTCGTTAAACTGTCCAAACGGTGGACGGAATAACACGACCTCTTCACCTGTAATGCTTTTAATAGCTTCAGAGGATTGAAGGAGTTCATTCTCCTGCGTGGTAACAGAACTGCTTGTTAAATGAGCATGTGTCATGGAATGCGTCCCAATGGAATAGCCATTTTCATGAATATAGGCTACATGCTCTGGAAACTTTTCAACGTTTGTGCCAATAAAGAAGAAGGTTCCTCCAGCTTCATACTTCTTTAACACATCCATAATGTCTACGGAGAATTGAGAAGGACCATCATCAAATGTGAGGGCAACCATGCCTTCTGGAACATCGTAAGCTAATGTATCAACGAGTTCAAAGGAAGGAATTAGCTGGGTTTCCTCAATGGTAATGTTTTCTTCTAGTAAAATGGTTTCCGGTCTAGGCTCATTTTTTTCCTCAACGCTAATCGGATTCTCCAAAGAAAAATCTACCGTTGCTGTTTTGCTTGGTATGGCTACTGCTTTTGTTAAAATGGAATGCCCTGTATAGGTAACAATAACTGCAATTAACGTAATAAGGGCTGTTGTAAGTGGCCAAGCTAACCTACGTTTCGTTTTTTCTTGTGGTCTTGCTGCGTCTTCTGGTTGTACTTCATCTAATAGATTATGAGATAAAAATGATAGCTTGTCCAGTTCTTTACAAGATTCGACTAATTTTATTTGATTTAAATCGACAATAAATTCCTCCGAACAGCTAAATTCGAAGCGCTTACTTTGTTCTCGATAGGTTTGATGAATGAAGCCTATGTACTGTTTTTTCTCTGTGTCTTGCTTTGATTTAAAGGATAATCGATAATGATATCCTCCCGTAAAATCGGTAATAGCCTGTAGTGCTTTTGCTGTTTCCTCATCTAGCTGCCAATAGAAGGAACTATCTTCCTCCAGCTGTAAACGAACATGTAAATAATAGTTGTTTTGATGCAGTTCAATCCCAATTAATTCAAGCAATTTTAACTGATACATTCCAAATAGGCTCCTCCTTCCCCCTGGTATTATTGCCTATCCTACAAAACTACTCTGACTGGTCTGATGAAGCCGCTGAATTGTTCTTTGGCGCAAAGGAGAATGACATTCGCTGTGTGAAGTCGTTTATCGTCTGCATTAATTCATTCTTCTCATCGACAATTTGTTGGTGCTGCGTCGCTAGCTTGTTATTATCTATTTCTAAGCTTCTAATCTTCTCTTCTAACTCGTTAATTTTAAGCATGCTATCGTATTTACTATTCGTAAACTCTTCATTCAGCTTATTGTATTTATCCTGTGCGGTTTCAAGCTGTGTGGATAGCTTTTCATACTCATTGTTAGTGGATTGCTGGCTTTCCTTATAATCTTCCAAAAGCTGATCATAGTTCATCTGTTTATTGGCTAAGCTATTTTCCAATCCTTCAATCTCGCGGTTTTTCTCCGTTAATAGCTGGTCACGTTTCTCTAAATCTTGCTTGTAGCGATTCGATGTTTCATAGGCTTCCTGAAGCCGTTTTTCAAGATCATTATTCTTATAGCTAAATAGCTGACGATCCTTTAACATATTTTCAACCGCAACAATTAAGTCTAGTGATACTTTATCTTGATTTTCCTTCGAGAAAATATTGCGATTGGCACTCTCAGCCTGTTCGATGACCTCTTCTGGTACATTTATTTCTTCTTCTCGCTGTGCTTGTACAGCTTCTTTATCCTGAATAAGGTTCTCCCATGCTTCCGCTGTATCAGTGTTGGCACGGTTCCCCTTGAACCACCCTAGTCCTTTTTTCTCTGTTTCCTTTGTCATAAAATCGTCCTCACTTCCTATTAATATACGTATCTATGGAATAAATAGTACTTTCATACCTGGTAGTTTAGGAAAATAATTCTAATTTCATTGTAAATCTATGTCGAGGAATGTCAATAAAGAATCGAATGAAATAGGAAATAAGTAGGAGTAAGGAGAATCTTTTATGGAAGAATTCTCCTTTTTAGCAGAAATATCGCCCTTTTTTTACTATCATTCTACTGTTCGTGGTTTTGTCGGATCACAATCTGGGGGTGTTGTATTCGTGGATTCTGCAAGCTTCATCAAGTAATAGCATTCTTCCCGGTACATATGGTCTGCCATTAATGCGGAAAACGTGCTTAATACCGTATCCGATAATTCCATTTCCTCTACTTCATGAAGAAAGGTGCGAAATAGGTTCATCTCCACCTCTACATCATTATTAAATCGTTTTAATGCTGGGAAGGTGGTAATATTTGCACGTAAATAACCCGTTAACTCAACAGCCTTTACGTAAAAGTCATTAAAATGCTTCGTAAATGTCGAACTCTTTTCCTTTAATCGTTTTTCAACGCCATCCAATTCATCATTAATTGCCCCCGCATGCCCAGAAGCATCCGCCAACCAAAGTAAATGATGATGCAGCTCATGAAAAATCGGTGGAGCTTTTCCTTCCTTTAAATAACTCATGACCAAAATATACTCTTCCAGTTCATTGACCATATGATTAATAAAGGTCGGTGATAGGTGAATCCCAATTTCTCCTGTTAAATGCCTTCTTATAATGGAAAACTTATATTCCTTCAGATGCTCGGCTGCTGTTTCCGCCTCCTTCGTAAATGCAATCACATTATTGTTCGAAAGCTGTCTCGATTGATTCAGCAACCCATCAAATGTATGGATAAAGTTCTTTGCAATCGCGACATCCCTTTCTTCAGAAGGATAAAGCGAATCATGGATAAACCGAGAATGATCGCCCAACACCTGTAGCCAAAATTGATGCTCAAATGAAGCACTTTGTAGTAAATTTGCCAATTGACCTCAACCCCTTTGTCATTCATCAGTTAAATGTATTCGGAAATGTAAACAATTATTAATTACTGGTAAATATTCTTTCGTTTGATAAACTTAAAACAAGAAAATGGAATTGAGAGAAGCAGAAGTATAGATAGAAGGAGCCTATTATTTACAATGAAAATTACCATCATATCGGTCGGAAAGCTAAAGGAAAAATATTTAAAGCAAGGAATCGTAGAATACTTAAAGCGATTAACTGCTTATGCAAAGGTAGATATCATAGAAGTGGCTGATGAAAAAGCCCCTGAAAATATGAGCGAAGCGGAAATGGTTGAGGTGAAGCGGAAGGAAGGCGAACGGATCCTTTCCCACGTGGGACAGGATACATATGTTATTACCTTAGAGATTAACGGAAAGATGCTAACATCCGAACAGCTAGCTGCCAAAATGGACGAGCTTGCGACCTATGGAAAGAGTAAGCTAGCATTTGTGATTGGCGGATCGCTTGGAATTAGTGAGGAAGTACAGAAGCGGAGTGATTATGCACTGTCCTTTTCTAAAATGACGTTTCCTCATCAGGTCATGCGATTGATTTTGTTGGAGCAGGTTTATCGGGGTTTTCGGATTAATAGGGGGGAGCCGTACCACAAGTGATGGTAAAACAAAAAAATGAAGTAGTATTGGAAAAAGCAATGTTATCAAAACTATTATAGACCTAATTTAATTAACATTCTTTAAACAAGGCACTTTGAAAATACTACCAAAATTTTTGTATAATTTGATATAATATATCATGATATTTAAATTTTTACATTCAAGATGTATTACTCTAAGTAATTATAAAAGGATGGAAATTAAATATGAATCCTGTAATTGAAAATTTAAAAAGTAAATTAAAGAATAGAGCAAGTGCGGTTTTAAAAGCACGTGAAGAAAATTTTAATGCAGAAATAAAAATATTCTTGGATTTTATTAAGACAAATAGCTTACTTAAATCAATAATTCAAGAAATAGAGAAACGTGATTTTAACATTGAGTCTTACTAAGAGCAAAGCGGTGAAAGAAGACATAGACGTTTTATTGAATTTCCAGATGATTATGTTGATAAAATAGCAATGTGTTATTCAATTATGAATCTATTTGCAAAAAATGAGTTAAGCTCATTAAGTTCGTTGTTCATGCATATCTCTTCTAGTAGAAAAATAGAAGATCGTTGCAGAATTATAGCTGAACAATATTTTTATCCTTTATATGAGTATATATATGAACGAATTGAGGATAGCAGTACTATATTATATCTATTATTAAGATACACTTTTAGAACAGAGTGGTTTCACAAAAATAGACTTTTTACTCTTTATGAGAGTGATACGAAACGTGGTGAAGACAATTTAACACTTGATTTACAAGAGTATCTTCATAACCATGGAATGGATTATCCATTTTCTACCCCACATTCATCAAGTGGTCGTTCTGACTTAGTAGCCTTACTAGAAACAAACGATCCAATGGTTCTTGATGTAAAACTCTTCAATTTAGACAAAGGTTATGATAAGGCATACATAAGAAAAGGTTTGGTCCAAGCCTATCGATATGCTTTGGATTATGGTAAGCCAACTGGCTATCTATTAATATATAACTTAGATAAGAGAAACTTATCTTTTGAAATGAACGAAAATAGTCATGTAAAAACTGTGAAAATGGGGAATAAAGAAATATATATTATAGTGGTAAACCTATTTACAGATGGAAAATCAGCTAGTGAAATAAAGAAACCTCTTCCATATATTATTGAGGATAAATATCTTTTGAATTTTCAAGAAGAAGAGTAACAAATTATTACATTATTCTTCATATTTATATTAATTGTTACTCTAGGGGGTGATTTGTTGGAGTTAAGTATTATATTGAGTGTAGTAGGTATTGTACTTTCATTTTTAGGATTGTTTATAACTGTTAACAAAACTACAGTGATTAATAAACATAGTGATAATCAAGCTATAAGTAATAGTTTTAATAGTACAAAAATAGTAAATAAAGGAAAAACCATAAACGGCTATAATGAATATAATCATTATACTACAATTAATCAAAATACAGAATTTAGGAATTCTTCACAAAATAATGATGATGAACTAGGAATTATAATAATGTATGGGGCACTATCGATAATTGGTTTTGGGATTTTAATATCATCTTTTATACAATATAAAAGTTTAATTATGCTTTATTTATCTATAATAGTGGTGGTAGGTGTTCTAGCTTCATTGTTAGTTTTATATAGAAAAAGAAATCTACCAAATGCATATAAATACTATACGCTTTTATTATGGTTAATAATTTTTGTATACATATTATTAATTAAAGTGCCGATTTATCCTCCTTCTAATCTAGAGGTGGTTGAAAATAAATTCATTGATATTGATATTTTAGATTCTCCAGGAGTCTTGTGGGGGTTAGTTACAAATGGCTATCAGGAAGAAACTTATTTTTTAATATCTCAAATTGCTGGGATTGTAATAATGATAAGTTTAATAATTTTTTCTTATTCTTTGCTATATAAGATGATTACTAAAAAACCCCTAAAACCAATAAATATATTGGTTAAAAATAGCTTAATCCTTATATTTTTGGGAGGGGTTTTTATTAGTGGTGTTCTAGCAAAGTTCTTATATTTTCTCCAATCCTTATAATAATTGTAACTAATAAAATACTTCATAATTATTTTATTAAAAATCAGGCTGTATTAAATCTCTATAACAGCCTGATTTTTTCATGAATTTGCAATAGCGACTATTTTTAAATCAATGTCATAGAGTTTTGCTTCTCTAACCATATTTAACATAGCTATTTTGGCGGGCGTTGATGAAATAGTCTTAGGCTCATGAATATCGTGATTATTTGGCCTAAAAGCAAAAATAAAAGTAGGTGAACTTTTAATTATCCAACTAACAAATTCATCTTGTGTGGGGAATTTGTTGATAAATTTTTCTGCTGATTTCTTTAATTGTTCTGAATCTGTAGATAATTTATTAGATATAGATTCATAGTATTTTTCTAAGAAAAAAGTGTCTGCATGGGTTTTAACATTTTGTATAGCCTGCATAGCAATTAAAATTTGTGCACATAATATTCGCGTATCACCAGCTAGTCCATCTTTTACGTGAACATAAATAGTCTTATTATCTTTTATTGTCATTAAGTCACATACTTCTATATTGTCAACGAGTATTTTATCTAAGACCTGAACATCATCGTTCTTATAGTGAGAAAAATTATACTCGCCTTCGCTACCACTATTCCATGAATTTAAAAAGTTAAATTCATCTGATTCTACATAATAAGGAGTAACTTGTGATTTAAATTGACTATCTATTTCCTCTATAAATTGATTGTCTAAAAGAAACCATTTTCCACTTATAAATATATAACTACTTTCATTATGTCTTAAGTGGACATCTAACAAATCAAAAATACGATCATCTACTTCTGTTTCACCATCTAAAATACCATACAGCCTTACGGGTTTTAGAAAATCTTCTATAAGTTTAAGATTTTGTAAGTCTTCAGGTTTAGAATATTTCCCTTTTAGCACATCTATTATGTTATTAAGGCTTAACTGTAATTCTGATTCAAGTAAGTTTCTTTTATGTGATTTATTCTTTAAAATATAAAAGTCACACTCTAAGTCAAATTGTGTAGAGCTAAGTAATGAAATATTGCTATCTATATTTTCATTTTTTATGAGGTTCATTAGATCTGATTCCAAACGTTCATTCAATTCGGAATATAGACTGTCTTGGTTGTTTATCTCAGTAAATTTATTTATTAGTGACTTTGTGTCTTCCTTGTTCACTAAACGATCTATATTCAGGATAAATAAGTCCAGTTCATTAAGGGTTAAGGATTTTCCTAGTTTAATAGAATCCCGTGCTAAAAAATTGACTCCGTCTCTTCCATTATTAATTTCAATACCAAATTCTTTTGAAATTACTCCTTTGTCTAAATGTGTATTAATCTGTTTAAAATAACTGCTAATACTGTCTTCAGATCTAAGATTTACAAAGTTATTGAATTGTTGAATGCCACTAAATCTATTTCCATGTAATGCCCTATCACCAGTACTTTTAATTATATTGTCATTTGGCTCCATAATTTTTGACAAAATATCTAATCCAAAAAAGTAGTTTTTATGCTCATTTATTACGAGGTGTCCTTTTCCACCTGTAATTGCAAAAATACAATCCTTTATTTTAATAAAGAAAAGAAAGGAGTAATTAATATTTTCGATATCATTTAGGTCATTGCTTTCAATTAAATTCTTTAAGGTGTCTTTCCACTTAGGTATTGTTCTATGTGGAGCAACATATATTTTAATTTCTTCGATATGTTTTAATCCAGTATTTTCTAAGGTGTCCTGCTCTTTATATTCTACATTGTTATTTCTCTCTGCTTCATTTTGATTGTAATTTTCTACGATGTTTTTACAGACTTCGCTAAATTCAGTATCTTGATCTTGTTGCTTTAATAGATAGACAGTGAATTTTGAAGCACTCAATATATCCTCTCCTTCGTAAACATTGTAGTATAATTATACCATTTTTTAGGGCTTAACCTTAAGTACTGGTTAATAGTGTTTTAAAATTGGTTTAGAGTGTAAGCATTGAAATTTAGCGCGAAGAATGGTATATTATCTGTTTTTGTAGTAGAATGAAAATATAATTTGTCAAGGTCGAAAGGTGAATAAAAAATGACCTATAATCCTAGTAATAATTTAGAGTTTGATTTTAGTAATACAGAAATTGAAAAAATAGAAGCTTCAAAGCCTATATTAAAATGGGCAGGTGGGAAAACACAGCTTTTAAATGTATTGGAAGATGCTAAACCAAAAAGGTTCAATAAATATATCGAACCTTTTTTTGGTGGTGGAGCACTTTTTTATTCATTACAACCATCAAATGCAATAATTGCAGATAGTAATGAAGAGTTAATTAATTTGTATAGAGTTGTTTCTAGTGAGGTGGAGGCATTAATTGAACGGTTAAAACTAATGCCTAATGATAAGGACTTTTTTTTATCAACACGTAAACTAGATATTGCAAAACTTTCACCAGTAGAAAGAGCTGCTAGAACGATTTATCTAAACAAAACATGCTTCAATGGCTTATATAGAGTAAATAAGCAAGGGAAATTTAATGTTCCCTTTGGTAATTATAAAAACCCAAAAATATGTGATGAATCAAGGCTTAGATCGGCTAGTAAGGTATTAAAAAATGCAAATATAATTAATGGTGACTATAAACAAGTTTTAAGAGATTATGCAGAACCTGGCGATTTTGTTTTCTTAGACCCACCGTATTTACCAATTAGTGAATACTCCGATTTTAAACGTTATACTAAAGAGCAATTTTATGAAGAAGACCATAGGGAGTTAGCAGATGAAGTAAAAAGATTACATGAGTTAGGCTGTTATGTATTATTAACTAATTCTAACAATCCTTTAGTTCATGAATTGTATGGTGACTTTGACATTAGTGTCCATCAAACAAAAAGAAATATTAGTAGTAAAGGAAATAAGCGTAACGGTGAAGACGTATTGGTTAAAGTCGAGCCAAAGAAAAATATTGTTGTTGTTCCAGATAAAGTACAACTTTCATCTCAAGTTGAAAAATATCCTAGCACCCGTTTTATGGGGAGCAAGGGAAATTTATTAAGGCATATTTGGGGAGTAGCATCCCAGTTTGAATTTAATAGTGTTGCGGATATATTCTCTGGAAGTGGCATTGTTTCATATATGTTTAAAGCCCAAGGGAAAGAAGTATTTAGTAATGATTACATGGCATTCTCTTCCACATTTACAAAAGCTTTAGTAGAAAATAATCAAACTGTAATAACAGACAAAGATTTAAATAAATTATTTAATGCAGAAATAAAATTAGATGATTTTGTATCTGAAACTTTCAAAGGAATATATTTTAATGATGAGGATAATGCTTTTATTGACCAATTAAGAATGGCAATACCATTATTAAAAAATAAAAATAAGCAAGCTTTGGCTATGTCTTCGTTGATAAGAGCATGTATGAAAAGAAGACCCAGAGGTATTTTTACTTATACAGGATTAGATAGGTATAATGATGGTAGAAGAGATTTACAATTAACTTTAAAAGAACACTTCTTAGAAGCAGTAAAATTTTATAATAATGCAGTTTTTGATAATGGAAAACAAAACAAGTCACGTCATGGGGATGCTATGACCAGTAGACGTAAGGCTGATTTAGTATATATTGACCCACCTTATTATAGTCCTTATTCAGATAATGAGTATGTTCGTAGGTATCATTTTGTAGAAGGACTAGCCAAGGATTGGAAGGGTGTAGAGATTCAAGAAAATACTAAAACGAAAAAGTTCAAAAGTTATCCGACACCATTTAATTCAAGGAACGGTGCCCATGATGCTTTTGATAAGCTTTTCAAGAAACACAAAGATAGCATTTTAATAGTGTCATATTCTTCTAATTCCTTACCAACTAAATCGGAAATGCTTGAAATACTATCCAAGTACAAGCAAAACGTTGATGTGGTATCGGTTAACCATAAATACTCGTTTGGTAATCAAAGAGAAAAGGTTGGAAAAAATAAAAATGATGTAGAAGAATATTTATTTGTTGGTTATTAGGGAGTGGAGGATGTAATATGCCTTGGTTAATTGCTGATAATGGAGTAAGAAACCCAAAACGCTTGAAAGATGGTCTGGAAGTTCTTGTGAATTCACAGTTTCATGGTGATTTTAGCAAACATAATGAAGAAGGGATGGCGCTTTTACTCGATCATAAAGGTGTCATTTCCATACAAACGAATAGTGACAACACTGTTGCTAGGAAATGGAGAGTAAACCTAATTAGATTAGGGTTTATAGACCCAGACACACATATTGTAACCGAAAATGGAAGAAGGTTAATTAATTCTTCATCGCTTCCTGAACAGGAAGAGTGTTTTTTACGTGCTTTATTAGTCCATCAGCTACCATCATCGATACACCCATTACCTGATGGAGATATAGATCAGCCTTTTAATCCATTGCGTATTGTCTTAGAAGTGATAAGTGAATTAAAAAAACGTGGAGAAACTGCTTCAATAACTAAGAATGAGATGGCATCAATAATAATAGTTCACTACAGTATGGACAATATTAC
The DNA here is from genome assembly GCF_039614845.1 of Ornithinibacillus xuwenensis. Classification (NCBI taxonomy): domain Bacteria; kingdom Bacillati; phylum Bacillota; class Bacilli; order Caryophanales; family Bacillaceae; genus Ornithinibacillus; species Ornithinibacillus xuwenensis. Next base: position 150,839 of record NZ_JBDIML010000002.1, read on the forward strand.
TCAATTAGTAGACGAAATAGTAAGTTATAGAAATAAAAGGAATAAAAGTAATAATAAGAAGAAGTTTGATAGAGAGTATAGAGAACGAGCAGCGAGTTTTGAGGGTAGGGTAAATGCAAGCAGTTTAAATTCCTATGCAGATGTAAACATGCGTTACTTAAAGCTTACAGGTCTTTTCGTTGAAGAAGGTATATCTAAACTCAGTATAGCGGAACATAAAGAAACCATTGTTTCACAAATATTAAGCACCGAATATCAATCAGTACAAGCAAATAAATATCCATCTACAATAGCTAAGGGTGCATCCTTACCTACTGACAATGAAAATGAAGCTATTAAGGTTATAAAAAGTTTATATCAACTATTACTTCAAAATGGTGAAGATGTTAAGCCGTTACCTAACTTGTTTGAGTTATCTGTTCAAGATTTATCACAGTTACGAATTAAATTAGAAAACCAATGGATAAATACGTTAGAAAAAAAGTATGCAGAAGATCAGGTTAATCAATGGAAAGATATACTTGATTATATGAAAGAACTTCAAAAACCAAGTAGAATAGGAAAAAGAGGATCATTAATTCCTAGTGGTGAAGGGCCAGCTTATCTTGAATGGACTATTTGGAGAGCATTTTTAGCGATTAATTCTCTACAAAATTATCCATGGGAAGCAAGAAAATTTACCGTTGATAGGAGCTTTAAACCAGTAAGGCATGCAGCGGGTGGAGATGCCGACATGATTTTTGAGTTTGAAGACTTTGTTTTTGTGGTTGAAGTAACTTTAACAAGTTCTTCAAGACAAGAAGCGGCAGAAGGAGAACCAGTTAGAAGGCACGTTGCAAAGTATGTAGATGATTATGAACTAAAAGGTAAGCGAGTATATGGGTTATTTATAGCTAATAATATAAATACTAATACTGCTGAAACTTTTAGAATAGGTGTTTGGTATAGAAATGATGATTCTCAACTTTCTGTCCAAATAGTACCTATTACGTTGAAGGATTTCTCAAATCTATTTGAAAAGATATTTAGTGCCCATAAAGGTAAAGAGGCAAGGTTTATTTTAAAACAGCTTTTTAATGATTTACTGTCATTTAGTAACCATAGAGCACCTGATTGGAAAAAACATATGAGTAATGAAATACAAAGAAAAATTCGGGCGATATAATAAAGTCTAGCTTATTAAAGCTAGACTTTATTTATTTTATATGGTCTTATCATTTACATTGTAGCCGGGGTAGAACGACTGCACCCGTGGGATTAGATCCCGACAACTAAACTGTTCGCCCCCTACTTGTAGAAACATGATTGAGGCTGGTTGGGACAAGGATCCCGTATAACAAGCGAAGCTGTGATACTACAAGAAGGATTAGGGGTACCGGCAAATACTTCTTAGGAGGAGATAATCAATGAATCCAGTAGTAGGTCTGGATGTAGCAAAAGGAGAAAGTCAGATTCAAGGTTTCCTAGATAAGAAGAAGCCTTATAAAGCTAGTTTTAAAGTACCGCATACCTTGGAAGGTCTAGATAAATTGCGTCATTTTTTAATTGATATTGAGAATAATACTGGAGTACGACCTCCTGTCGTACTAGAATCTACAGGGCATTATCACACACCAGTTGTTCAATATTTAGAGAAAAAAGGATATTTAACAATCATCGTTAACCCACTTATTTCTTACAAGGCAAAGAGTTCTAGTTTACGAAAGGTTAAGACAGACGTAATTGACGCGAGACATCTCTGCGAGCTGTACTATAAGGAAGAGCTAGAGCCACAGCAGAAACGTGGAATACAATTATTAAATTTACGTAATCTTACAAGACAACACGAAAATATTACTAATTTATATGTACAAACTAAATTACAATTTCAATCTGTGTTGGATCAGGTATTCCCTGAGTATCGTGGGGTTTTTGGGGACTTATATTCTACTGTATCTTTACTTACCCTATTAAACTATTCGACATCGAAGGATCTATTGGAGACAGATAAAGACATTCTAGATAAAAGCATTCATGAATACTGTCCAAGACGTTCGTTGGAATGGGCAACTTCAAAAGCTGATAAGTTAATAGAAGCAGCACTTCGTGATCCTTTTCAGGAAACACTATATCAGAGTCATATTATAAGCATCGAAATGTATATCAAGATGTTGCTTGAGTACCAAAAGCACCTATCTAAACTTGAGGATCAAATAGATGCTTTGGCACAAGAAATTGAAGAATGTAAGATTATCCAATCCATCCCTGGTATCGGTGAAAAGATCGCGGCAACGATTATTTCAGAAATTGGGGAAATAGATTTATTTGATAACCCTAAAAAACTAGTTGCATTTGCCGGCATGGATCCAAGAGTCTATGAATCTGGTCGATTTAAAGGAACCGTGAATCGAATCACTAAAAGAGGATCTAGCCGATTAAGACACGCTTTATTTATGGCTGTTCGCTCAGCCATCCGTGATTCTCGGAAACAGAAAACAACGGATGAAATCATTCCCCGTAACAGGAAGTTACGAGCCTTTTATGATAAAAAGCGAGATGAAGGAAAACCTTATAAAGTAGCCATAATAGCATGTGCAAACAAGTTATTACATTGGATTTACGCATTATTGAAAAATAATACTACCTTCCAAGATATTGCTTAAATAAACAACTTAACCAAATACCCCAAAACCTTCCAATTCAATATTACAGGAGGGTTATTTGGCATGCGCAAATTTAGTATATCATAAGCTATTTTAGATTTTTAGAGAAAAAAATTGACAACTATTAGCTGGTTTAGTGGGACAATGGTTTATTATAAATATCCATTTGCCTTAAACTCATAGTATCGGTTGTCGGAAATGAGAAAGTCTCCTTTTATAGGAGAAGGCATTATATCCTGGACCTGATCTATAAGACTATTGTACAAAAATATTTCTAAGCCCCTGTAGACCTCGGTTTCTTCATATCTCTCTTGAACGGCCAATTGAATTATTTCACTTTGAGTGGCAATTCGATCCTCGAATATCCTCTTACAAAGAAAATTCTTTAAGCCTTCATCCATATTCATTAAATCATTTAACATAATTATCACCCTTCCTGTATTAGTTACTTTTAATATAGCAGAAAGGTAAGCAGTTTTTAGGAGAAACTCATTTTACTACTTAAAACCTCCCCGTGAACCAGTAGAATTTATGTCGTTAAATAACTTGTTAGCTAAACAAAGCTCTATCCTGACTTTTACAATTTCTGCCCGATTGCTCAATATCTCTATTTCAATACTAATATAATATTCCAACAACACTATTGTATTCTCCAAAAAGAAAAAGGCAATCAATCTAATGATCACCTTCTTTCACCCTTCTATAACTATAACACCCTTAAATTGAACAAGAAAAGGGTAACTTATTAGATAAACGTGCCTTTTTATGAAGTACAGAATTCACTGCCACGGTAGTTCAATATTAAATCCCATATAATTTTCCAGTAATATTTTCCGAGTGGATACATATGTCGCAATCTAAGATTCTCTAATAGCTTTAATACATAAATCATCATTAATCTTTACGATAATAATTACTATTAACTTTAAAAATAAGAGATAATTCATTTTATGTAATTCATCGTCGGTTGTTTGAGTCCCGTGAAGGTAGCTATTACGTAAATCTAATGAATTACTAAATTTTGTTTTATTTAAATGATAATCAAGATAATCCTGCTCTCCTTTAGTAAATAAACTGTTATCAATCTCTAATATTTTTTCATCAATAAGAATATCAATCTCTTTTCTTAAGACCGGGTGACAGTTCCAATAACTTATCACTTCGTTATAATACAGGTCACAGAATAGAATAATCCTAGTATGATTTAAAATTTTTATAAACCCATTTTTATCTATATATAGAAACTCGTTTTCTATCAGCCATTCAATACGTTTAATTTGAAATTCTTTAAAATCATTTAATTTAATTTTTTCACTTCTTAATAAATGATAAAAATTTTTATACTTTTCACCTAAATTTGGCAAATAAAATATGCCACTTTGATCAGAGAAAAGAAGAAAGGACGCTTGATCTATTTTTCCTTCCACAGGGTACACATATTTTTTTTGGACACTACTTTTGCAATCCTTAAAGAACAAATGAGATGAAGATATTTGAAGTAATTCCTGATCAATTTCCCCATCTTCCAAATAAAGGTTGAACTGCTTTAATATGCTTTCAATTTCTGGTAATATTGCCCTGCATTTTTCAAAATCAGATGATGCATTAGTTGGCATTTTAACAATATAATTATTGATCCCAAACTCCTCTAACAAATACTTGTTAAAAAACCACTCAATCATATCCTCAAACCTTATTTGATAGCTACTTAATAGATGCATATAACTATTAGTTTGTAATGTTGACATCATATCTTTACGTTTAAATGCTGAAGTATCTTTATATAAATGATCAAAGTTAGATGTTATAATTCTTTCGAAAACACCTATTTCATTTGGTTTACTTACTAGATTTAACCTCATTTGATCATCAAAAAAGTCAAAAATATGAATGAAATTATTCCATAAAGTATTATAGTCTAAGTTGTTTACAATCCATTTTCTACTTACACTACATTCAAACACTCGTCCATTTTCTTTGTATATTACACTTTCTTTTTGATCAGCAGGATATTTAACTGACACTCCTGTCTTGTATTTAATACTATTGCTACCACTTAAAATCTTTTCTATTTCTTCACTATACCTTCGCTTTGCCAGTAGTTTAATTCGATCTCTAATTTTCAATTGACTATTGCTAGGAAAATTAACGATCATTTCAAGATAATTGGTTTCTGGAAGTTCAGACTCAATATAATTTATTAATATTTTTTCTTTATCCTCTTCTGTTAATGAATGGGGGAGAAATACTTCTTTTTCATTCTCATTATAAATATATTTTCTTAATAATTGTTCAGCTCCTTTATTATCTTGTAAAATATGTTCACGCAAAATTTCATCGAAGTAATTTACTGTTTTCTTAAATTGAAGAATTGCTGAATAATGGAAGTCACTATTATTTAAGAAATGCTTAAATTCAGCACTATCTATGTTCATATAAATACTATACTTATCAACTAATTCCCAAAAGTCTTTCTTATAATTAATATCAACCTCTGCGTAAAAATGCAGAAAACCATTTGATTTATGGGCACCAATAAATTTACCAATTTTTTTATTCAATGTATTTTTTACTTCATTAATTCTCTCTTTAGTATTTGTTTCAATAATACGATTAAATTTCTCAACTTCAAAAAATTTAATCATATTGAAGTATTCAAGAACACCATTAATATTATCTAACTCGGGAATATCTTTATTTTGGTAATTATTTATAAAATCAATAATCTTATTAATGTTGATTCCACTTTCCATATCGTACTCTGAATAAAATTTAATCCTCTCCATAAATTATAATTCCCCCAACTTTCCCTATAATAATTAAAGCAATTTCTTAAGTTATAGCTAACAAAACTATTGCAATACATAGTATTGCTGTACTTCTATACTTTTTTAATAAACAATAGGGAATGACAGTCAAACATAGCAGAAATGAATAGTGTTCATTAGCAATTCTACTTTTCGTTTTTTCATCGCTATTACTGTGTTTTAAATCACGTTTTACAATGATGTATACGGGAGGAACTAAAATAATGATAGTGAAGATAAACCATAGGAAGCCAAAATTAATCCAAAAATAGATGATATTTAAAGCAATGATTAGGATAAATATTAACCCTAACATCTTTTACACCTATAGTTTTTCGGCTCGTTCACTTGAAATAAAATTAACCTCTCTCTCCTCTTGTTTTGATAGGATTGTAATATCTGCAATCAGAGAGTGATTCAGCAAAAATAGATTATAAATAGTTTTTCTTAGTGATAATACATCAGTTATACCGACTTTATTACTGTTGTAAACAATCAAAAGGTCTATATCATTTGGATTTTTTGAGTATAAAAATGAACCAAATAAATAAAAATCAACAGCATTAGTTTCAATATTTGTATTTTTCACGCTGGTCAGCAGTAAGGAATTGATAAAATCTTTGTCCATCGAAATTCAGAGCCCCCATAAATTGGCGCATAATAAATAACCCTACGCCTTGACTAATTGCCTGTTCTCTCCCCGATTCGGACCATTGGTTCCATTGGCTTATTGTTACAATTGCATCTATATCTGGAGATTGTGATAAAATTTCTATTACTTCAGCTGCAGTAACAATATAATAATTTGTTAAATGAACTAATAACCTTTTTCCATTTTTCTTGATAACTTCAAATAACTGTGTATCTATTTGATTTACTTCTTGTACTTTACTGTGACCACTGATAGCGTTTATAAAATATTCTATGCTTTCAGGTCTTGGAATTTTTTCGTATCTTCCCCCCTCAGGCATATCACTCGTCCTCCTCTTCTAGAATGTTAATAATCTTTTTCGGGAAAAGCGGTACGTGTCTGTCTTTTAAATCCCCCATATGATTCTCTTTAAACCCCTCTATATGGTTCTTAAATTTGTCCAATAAATCTAGTTTTTCCTGTGGAATTAGATCAATATTTGCACTTAACAATTGGTCAATTTTGTCATTGTTTGGTATTAATACCTCAACACACTTCTGTTTCCATATTTCAGCGGAATCTGATACTAATCTTTCAGCTCTTAAACTATGTGGACCATATTCTTTAAATATCCTTTCATTTTCTCTGAAAAGTGAATTTATTTCTATATTCAAAGCTTTTTTTCTCGATTCACTATCATTCTTTGCGGTTTTTTTGGGGGGCACACTTATAACAGTTCTTTCACCTTGATTTAATGCTCTTACCTCTCTTGTTAAATCAGACATTATCTCCGTTGATAGTTGATAATTATCATTATAAGTCCCATATATACCTTGATTTTGATACTTATCTTTAAATTCGCGAACTTTTTGAAGTTGTTCTATGTCAACATCATTGGGTAAACTAGCATTTGAAAAGTAAAGCATAATAGGTTTGTTTTGACCTACAAGCTCTTCTATCTCTTCCAAGGTCCCCGATCCACTATTTGCTGTGGGAGTACCTATTTTAGTCCAAAAAACCCCTATCAAAATATCACAGTTCCGAACGAACTGATCATTCAATATCCCCTGAGTATCCTCCCCCCTATATTCGGGTCTACTATGTGTCTCCCATTTCACTGGAAGTAGAACAACTTTCTCATCAAAGGAGTTTAATGCATTCCATCTATAAATAGTTTCTGTAATAACCTTTCTTTCTTCCTGTACATCTGATGGGGATGCTACTAAGATCTGATATACTTTTGCTTCAAAACTCAAATTAATACCTCCTGTGATACGCTAATCTCCCTATAATCAACCGAATATCTTCCCTCAATCAAGGCTACCTTTTTATTTACAAGGTAATAAGTAAATTTATTTCTTTTCAACATATTAACAACATTTTACCATATAAACCCAAATTACTTCTTCAACTAAACTACCCGTTAGTTTAAGTACGTTTATTCACAAACTTTATTTAATATTTTATCATCTATTGCATCGCGCAACTCATTATTCTGAAGAACCACTTAAAAAGGTCCCGTCATTCTTTATGACGAAACCTCTACTTTTGAATTTCTATTTTACCTATTTACGTTAATAAAGCTTTTCGCTTTATAATAAAATCAAAAAAACAAGTGAACCCTTGATATGAAAGGGTTTACAGGTTATTAAACATTTTGGATTTAGTCTCGTTATTTAGAATTTTCACTTTTAATAAATATATTGATTGATAACTGATAACTTATATTCTATAGTGAGGGATTCCAGAAAGATTAGCTTTTAGGAATACCCTCATTGTTTTTTGCCCCTTAAATCACCACGCTAAACCATACCCAAACCCAACAAAACCCTTTATTTGAAATTCTCTCAACACGTAAAACAACACTAACCAAACCCACCTCCCCCAGAAGGAATTCCCAATCTTTTGTTGAATTAATTTAGTAGTAAAAAAACCTGATGAGAGGATATAATATGAAAAACGACTTCGACCGATTACGGTGTCCTAAATGCAAGAGACTATACAAATTGAATGATCAAGTTTTCCTAGATGATTTAAATACAGTAATCCATCAAAAATGCTACAGTCCTTATATCATCTATGCTGTCAAAGATAAAGGCACTTACAAAGAGATAATACAGAGATATGATTTCTTTAGCTAGTTCCCTATGAATTCTTTCGAATAATAGAAACGATCAAATTAGTTCTTTCCAATTGCTTAAGCAACTCCGACCTAGGTACATCCACCGTAACTTCCATTCCATTCTTAAACATAATTACGGATTGATTGCTGTCTAGCCTCTCCTCCACAATACTTTCCACATGATGATAAAACACCCAACAACAATCCCAATCCTTAAAACTATGAGTAGGGAAGACAAAGATGTTACGATAAACACTAATCGGAATAGGAACTTTTCTCTTAAACCCAGTAAGGTGCTTAATAGCTTCTCTTCTACCATCAAAAGAACTAAAATTATTCAAACAACCCCTTTCGATAATTTCGTAAGGGGTTTTCGTTATGTATATTGTTCTGTCCATTTCGATTGCGATAGTTTTATAGTTCATATGATTTGCAGGAATTAATGCAACAGTTTGTTCACTTATTTCATAATGAGGGGAAATACATTTCATAAAAACTCTATTCCTTACCTATATCGATACCCATGGCGTTTAATTCCTCAATCATATGATCAAAAGCCCGATTAATATCCATCCCTGCTTTATACAAGCGCAACAAGGTCTCGATACGTGGTAACTTTATTCCTCTTTCTATTTCACCAATGTGTTCCGGACCAACTCCAGATATTCGCGCAAACTTTTCTTGAGTAATATCTCTTTCAATCACTCTATTTTTTCTAAGTTCCTTACCGAATAGCTCTGATATTACCTTTAACTCGTCTTTTTCCACACGGGCACGTCCTTTTTTGTTCCCATTTTCATAGGACCGTCTACAATAGACCACAAACGAACGTGTGGATATTTCAAAAATATGGAAATGATTCGATAAGAATTATAGAATTCGAAAATTATTTAAGAAAAGGGTTAACCTGCATTTCTACCTCAAAAGAACAATTATGAGATAGGATGTCTTTTCAAAATCTATTTTTCCAAATAGGAACGACTGTTTTACAGCTATATCCTCCGAAGTTAGGCGATGTGACAGCTTCTAATCTACAAACTATCCTGATAGTGCCGGCACAATAAAGCATGTAGGAGAGAGATAAATGGATAAGGGTTTCACATTTGAAGAAATTTTCAAGCAGAATGAAAAGCGAATTCACTATCACATACACAAGCTGCAGATTAGAGATTCGCATAATGAATTCTATGTAGAGGGGCTTTATGCCATGTGGCTTGCTTATAAAAACTATCAACCGGAAAAAGGCCCACTTGCAACGTATTTCAATTTTGTCATTCGGAATCGGTTGATAGATATGATCCGGAATAAAACTAGGGAACAGAAAATTAGTGAGGCATATGCTCAGAAGGAAAATACGGATAAGTACGATGGCAATTATTCATCAACTAGTATTGCTCCACTTCAATCGCCTCAAGGAATAGAATTTTCCGATGAGGAGATATGGAATAAGGTAAAGAAACTGCTAACGACTAACCAGTGGAAGTGGGTGGAATATTACATCGTTCAAGGGATGTCGCAGAAAGAGATTGCGGAGCTTGAGGGAGTTAGTAGTGACGCGGTGAAGAGCTGGGGGAGGGAGGCTAGGAAGAAGCTACAGGCTTCTGGTGTGCTTACTAGTTCTGATGACTTGTCAAACCAATAGACATGGGTGGGGACTTTCCCCACCCAATAATAGAAAGGAAGATACATAGATGAATTATATTAAAGAGATTAATGCCTTTTATGATCTGATGGAGAGAGAGCCAATGTCTGCTTCTGCAGTGAATTTATGGCATACCCTTTTACATATTAATAATAAAGCGGCTTGGATTCAGGAGTTTACGGTGCCTGCAACAGTGTTGAAGTTGAAGGGTGGTCTGGCAGATAGTTCCTTCAAACGGGGGAGAAAGGAATTGGTAGAGAGAGGTTTAATAGAATGCCAATCGAATGGCCGAAATGTTGCACCTATTTATAAAATGAAGCGATTATTTAAGCAAGGTTCATATGCGTTTGAGGACAGAATGGAATCAGTTGCGTTAAACAAAAAGCGAGAGGTGGACCAGCCTCTGAACCAGGGAACGATTGATAAGATGGATCCGTCAAACAACCAGCAGGTGGACCACCAAGCAGACCAGCACACGGCCCCATTAAATAAACAAAAAGAAACAAATCAAAATCAACGAAAACAAACAACAGACGCGATTCGTTTTTACCAAGAGAACTTCGGCGTGGTTAGTCCTTTTTTAGCGGAAGAGCTGCTGACTTGGATAAATGATGTTGGGGATGCGTTTGTCATGGAAGCGATGAAGCGTTCCCTGGAAAGGGGGAAATTTAACTTTGGGTATGTGAAAGGTATTTTGAATGGTTGGTTGAAGGAGGGGATTAATTCGGTGGAAATGCTGAGGGCGAGGGAATCGAAGCGTAAAAACAGTTCTCGCAATGGAGGTAATTGGAATAACCGAAGAGCCCAACAAGGAGAGGTTGTTCCGGAATGGTTTACGGAGAGTAAGCGGAAGCGGCAGGAACAGCAGGAAAGAATAGAAGTCCATGAGGAAGTAGATGTGGCAGAGTTGTTGAAGGAGTATAAGGCATCAAGAGTGGTGTAATAGTTTATTCATTTTTCCAAGTGAGGAGAATTTGCAATGAGACAATATTGGCTGACTATGATTCATGACCGAAGAGCCTTGTTAAAATACATATGGAGAGAGGAGGATGTAGTATTGAATGTTATTAAAGATAGTATTTCCAAGCTAGACCCATGGAACATGCAAAAGCTAATAGCAGGATTACTTAGTGCCATGGGCTTTCAAGCCGTAGAAAAGGGAAAAGGTCCTGATGGTGGCGTTGATGTCCTAGCCTACCATGATATCTTTGGACTCGAACAGCCATTAATCAAGGCGCAGGTTAAGCACTGGAAGAGGAAGGTATCGTCTAAGGAGGTGCAACAATTAACCGGTGCTCATCCGTTGGAAGCGAGGAGTCTATTTTTCTCGACTAATGGCTTTACAAAAAATGCCTTAGAGGTTGCAAATCAAGCCTCTGTTCGGATTATTGAAATTGATGAACTGGTAGAGATGGTTGTGGAGTGGTATGAGGAAATGCCGAGCGAGGTGAAGGCCCTAGTTCTGTTGCAGAAGATGTATGTGCCGAAATAAGAAAAAAACGGGGAATCATGATGCTTTATTCTAGTTCCGAGGATACACAAAAAAACTCCCCCTAAGGTAAAACAGATTGTTATTGGTTAATCTGTGTTCCTTAAGGGGAGCGCGCCATCCGAGGTGTATTCTTCCTTTACTTCGGCTACTGACAATCATGCTATTAACAGTACATAAATTAGTACGTTATAAAAAGTTTTTCTCTACCTTCCCATTCTTCATAACAACTTGAATGTTATCGTTATTGGCAAGTGAGTAAATATCCTCTAATGGATTTCCTTTTACAATGACAATGTCCGCTAGTTTCCCTTGCTCAAGTGTTCCAACTTTATCCTCCCAGCCCAGGCATTCGGCTGCTGTTTTAGTGGATGCGACAATCGTATCCATCGGTGACATGCCTGCATCGTTCATTAATCCGAGTTCACGGAGATTGGTGCCATGCTTCATAACACCGGCATCGGTTCCCATCGCAATTTTTACTCCGGCTTTATACGCTTTGGTGAAACTTGCTTTATGATGCTCAATGACTTCCTTCGATTTTGCGACAGCACTAGCCGGCATCCCTACTTCCGCGGCATTTTCCAATACGGCAACAGGAGCTAATAAAGTAGGGACCAAATATGTACCATTTTCTAGCATAAGCTCGATGGCCTCATCGTCGAGAAAGATCCCATGCTCGATGGAATGGATTCCTGCCTTTACGGCATTTTTAATTCCTTCTGCACCTTGTGCATGGGCCATGACTTTTACACCTTTACGGAAACGCCCTTCTTCTACAATTACTTTTAATTCCTCTAAGGAAAACTGGGTGAATTCTGGATGGTCAGTTGCACTTAGAACGCCTCCAGTGGCATGCACTTTGATGACTTCGGCACCGGCTCGTAGCATTTCCCTAGTTTTTTTGCGGACTTCTTCCACGCCATCACATTTTCCACTTGGCATCCCAGGATACCCAGAAGGTAAAAGGTCTAATGTTTTCCCCGATACCGTGTAACCATCCCCATGACCGCCCGTAATGGTGAGAGCGTTGATACTAAGTTGTAGACGTGGGCCGGGAATTAACCCCTCATCCACTGCTTTTTTTACCCCAAGGTCCGTGCCAAGTGCATCTCTAACGGACGTAATACCAGCATGTAATGTGCTTTTTAGGTAATTTGCAGCCTGATAATACATGAATGAAAATGGTGTCGTGAGCCGGTCGGAAAGTGGTTCATATTCCATCATCATATGGACATGTGTATCAATTAATCCTGGAAGAACAGTGCCTCCTGCTGCATCTATAACAACCTCTTCTCCAGTCGGTGAATAACCCGTTTCTGGACCGACATATACGATTCGCTCGTTTTCTGTGACAACAACCTGATCCTTCTTTGCTTCTCCACCATTCCCATCAATTACTAATCCATTTTTGATCAATTGTTTTACCATGATTCATTCCCCCACATTCATTTATTATCGTTCTATTTTGCATCGCTTAGCTTACAAGGTTTGTACCAAAACACCAGCAATGATAACCGATACGATGGTCACCGTTGTAAACCCACCAATGAGCATTGGTGCCAGTAGCTCATTGAAAATCAGTTTTTCTTCCTGTTTATTTCGACCAATACTTCTGGAAACCTCTTCACAAAGGATGTAGTCTCCAGGAAATCCGAATAACGCGGTTAAAGCAACCGGCATTCCTTTATAGGGGTGCCATTTTACGACTTTTGATGTTAAAAATCCGCCAATGGAAAGTCCGATTGTGCCGATAGCAAGTACGGCCACAACACTAGGTAAGTTGCTTAATGCATCCTGTGGAGATACGCCTGCCATCGTTCCCATCACCACAAAGATAATGCCAATCATTGTTAGGGTAAATGAGTTCGATTTTTCCAGTGTTCTTGGTTCGAATAGACGTAGCTTAAGTCCGGCAATTCCGATTGCCAAACACCATAGACTATAATGAATTGGTGTTACCTCTCCAAGTGCAATGCCTATCGCAGCACCAACAAATACGAAAAACAGCTTCAATGTCATACTAGCTTTGACTGGGTTTGGCTCAGTTTCATCATCAGCCTTCCCATTGAGTTCTTCATCCGTTGCCATTGGTACAAAGGTTCCATTATCGATATCCTTTTGTAATCTTAATGCATATTTTCTCATGAAATTTAAGGCTAACGGCATCCCGATGACACCCTGAAACGCAACAATTAATGCTGGAACGACAATCAGACTGGATAAGCCAATTTCAGTCAACTTTTCAGAAGTTACCAATAAAGCAATGATCCCACCGCTAATCGGACCAACACCTGCAACTGCTGTCGGGTAATCGAAAATAAGTGTGACGAGAGACAAAATTAAGAAACAAGATACCAGTAAGCCACCCAACGAAATAAGTACCGCTTTGATTTGGCTTCTCAGCAAAGAAAAAGGAATCATCGTGCCCATATGCAGGATGGCAGGACCAATAAGAATAGCGCCTAGTGCTGCAAATTGAGATTTATCCAAGATGTCCTCTGGAAGTAAACCTGTCCAGCTTACAATCATGAAGCCCACCATTGCTGTGAGTAGCATGGGAATCCTTGCCCTGGATTTAATGGAAAGCCATTCCCCAAGTGCAATAAATGCAAAAATAACTACAGTTGCGATAAGCGGATTACTTAACATACGATTCCTCCTCCTTATGTGTGCTATAAATAAATTTTTACTACTATATCATGATGTAAATTACGTGTCTACACACTTTTCGTAATTGTCTAATAAATCTCACTAATATGAAACCGCATACTATGTTGGTGTATATGTGTTCTGATTTATTAAAAAATTTTTTAGATGGAGTATGGAACGCTATCTGTTAACGATTCACTCTCTTACAAACACCTCAAGCGTATTGAATTTTCTGAAACCTTATACTTCATAAACCGTATGAACCTTTAAAAGCTTCAGAAAGGATGATTCCGTGGATACAATCCAACATGAACCACATCACTATTCTTAATTCTCACCAAAATCTGTATGGTTCTAGAATGGATACTAGAGAACGCTACTATAGCTAGAAGTATTATTTTATGTTAGTGATTTTTAAATAAGAATGAACGCCTATGATTTTCTGAAAATCCCATAGACATGCTTGCCACGATATGGTTTCTTCTAATTGCCATATAACAGGGCTTCCATCAGCGATAATGAGGGAGGAAATCATGTAATTGGTAATAAAAGGGTTATTAAGGCATATATCAATGAATAACTACCAAAAAAATGAATTTAGATGGGAGGGAATAAACATGATAGCTAACAGAAGAACAGCATTCATGATTGCGCTACTTTTACTATTCGGTCTCGTATTTGGAATATTTAGCTCTGTTCCTGCGTTAGAAAAATCCGATTATCTTGAAAAACTGGCCGGGATTGAAACGCAAGTGTTGATTGCGATATTTTCTCAGGCGGCAATGGCCGTAGTCTATGTATTAATAGCTGTGCTATTTTATCCAATCCTTAAAAACTACAGCAGTAAGTTAGCGGCTGGATATTTTGGGTTTCGGATAATTGGAGGAGGGTTTCTGTTTGTTGGGATAGGCTCGCTTCTGCTTTTGCTATGGTTGAGTCAGAGTTATGGAACGGCTAGCCAGGCGGATGTAGCTTATTTTGAAACCGTAGCGGAATTGCTTAGACAGGGTAGAGATATCCTGAATCATATAGGCATGATATTGCCTTGGAGTATTGGCGGTTTGATACTCTATTATTGTTTATTTAAAATGAAGCTTATTCCACAATGGTTATCGATATGGGGAATGGTGGGTTCTTTCTTCACTTTAGTGGCTACGATCCTGTTGATGTTGAATATGTTAACGATAACGAATCCAGTCTACTTTATCTTAAATGCACCAACCGCCATTTTCGAGCTGTGTTTTGCTATCGTTCTTATCGTCAGAGGGTTCAATCCAATTGATTTACCCCCTAATGAAAGCGGGGCTAGAAGATGAGGGTTTTAGTTCTCGGTGCAAGTGGCGCTACTGGTAAACAAGTCGTCAGGCAATTGATGAAAAGAAAAGTGAATACGAGGATTCTCATCAGGCAAAGCGCAGTTCTTCCCAAAGATATACAAGAAGATTCACTAGTAGAAATCGTAAAGGGAAACATTAATGAATTAAAGGATGCGGAGATGATATCTCTTGTGCGTGATTGTACAGTTATTATATCCTGTCTCGGTCACAATCCTACAATCAAGGGAATGTTCGGTAAGCCTCGCTGTTTGGTATGGGATGCCGTAAAAAGTATCGGTAAAGCAGTTAGAGAAATCGGTGGCGATAGGGTAAAAATCATCCTGATGAGTACAACAGGATATACGAATACTATGGCAGGTGAGAAAAATCCCATGCTAGAACGAATCATCCTTTCATTACTACTGCTATTGCCTCCTCATCGTGATAATGTCAAATCGGCAAATTATTTCGTTAATGAAATTGGTAAGAAGGATGAAAATATGGAATGGATTGCTGTCCGGCCTGATAAATTAATCAATAGCGATGAAGAGAGTTCCTATGAAGTCTATGATTCTCCAGTAAGAAGCCCAATTTTCAATGCTGGTAAGACGAGTCGAATTAATGTAGGCCATTTTATGGCTGAGCTCGCGACAGATGATGCCATGTGGCTAAAGTGGCAATTTAAAACGCCGGTTATTTATAATAAATAGAAGAATGTTCTTAATCTATAATAAAGCCTAACCAAAACAAACAAAGTTTTGGTTAGGCTTTTCTTCATAGCAATTACATGTATATGCTTAAATAGTAATAAACCCTATGTATAGTATTACATCACAACAACTATCAAAAGATTAAAGTCTGAGTAAGCTATCATTTTATTCAGGAGTGAAGCAAATGAATGCGTATATACAGTCAATGATTGATTGGATCGAAGAGCGTTTAAAAGATGAATTTTCGCTAGACGGCTTAGCTAATTATATGGGGTATTCCCCTTATTATTGTTCTTTCAAATTTCATCAAGCAACAGGTATAAGTATAAGGCGCTATATTCTTCTTAGACGGCTGCACTTATCGACGAAAGATTTAGCCAATAATCGAAAGATACTTGATATTGCAGTTGATTATGGTTATTCATCGCAAGAAGCCTATAGTAGGAGCTTTAAAACGGTATTCGGTATTAGTCCAAGAGAATTTCAACGTAATCAAAAGCCGATACAATCATTTGCCAAGCTAACGCTTTATCAAGGAGAGGATAGTTGGATTATGAATAGGTCTAGAGAAACTGAGGTTAATCAGGTAAGAAAAAGGAAAGAAAGATTGTTTGAACAAGATGTACTGAACATACTAAACGGTCAAGAAATGTATGTGGATTTTAAAACAAAACGGCTTATGGGTGATTCGGATTACGTACCGTTCAATGAAGCAATGTGTGTAAATAAGGCGACGTCCCCAATCTTTGACCGAGATTTTATTCAAACGAGAGCGGCAGGACATCATGATTCTGTGGAAAGTTACCAAAACAAGGTGATAGAGCCCTTAAGTCCTCTGTTTAAGAAAGCGTATAACGCTATTGTGTTGTGGTTTGGCGAAGACATGTTTTGTCAGATGAATCTGCTAACGATCCTAGCTTATCTGGAGCAGTTTGAGTATTCAGGAAACGTATTTCTGAATAGCTTTCGAGAGGATGAATTTAAAGTAAATCAAACGGAACTTACACTAGGTAGTTATTTTAGTGTCTATGAAGAGGTATTAGTCCATCATAAGAAGCCAACAACAGAGCTGCTTCCAGTGATGTTCCAGGCAATAGAGTTATTTTTAGAAATGCAGAAAGAAACCAATGCTGTTACAAAATACATTGAAAAAAACAAACACGTTCCTACACCAGAATTGCTTAAGCGATTATTCGAGGTTTTCCCAACAATTGGTTATGGGGATACACAGTATTTGGAATTAATTGAAAGAACAAAATAACTGAAAAAAACCATAGTTAAAGGAAATACTAAAGTAATGATCGTAATAAATACCCTGTTTCCCGCACTAGAAAGCCTTATTCCCTTAACCGTGTAAATATATTTCCTTACCATGTAAATAATATGGGGTAGAAGGGAGGATCGTAACATGGAATTTAAAGGTGATGGAGACAAAATTGAACAAACTGCAGAAGAACTTGTAAGAAGAGGCATCCCAAAAAGAGCAGCAGCTTTTGCTTCATCCATGGGGTATTTGAGGCAGTTAAAAAAGAAAAAGTAAAATGTGGGGACGGTTATTATACTATATTATAAAAGAAGTTCATAAATAAGAAGGAATCCAAAAGGTTAGGTTTACGAGTCCTATAGGATCCCTTCTTTCCTTTCCATTTATAAAACTATCCTTCCAATGGATAATTCCGCTCAATCATAAAATTGGTCTTATCTCCGCGAAAGTAGGAACGTGAGAATTCGATAATGTGTCCTAGCTCGTTTTCGGCAGTGGTTTCAATATAGAAGCATGGTAAGCCTTCTTCACAATTTAAATAGGCACTTGTACGTTCGTTTGCAATAGTAATTTCGATATGTTCGACAGTTTTAGCGATGTGAACGTTAAAGTTATTCCTAAGGGAACTGTATAATGATGTTTCGGCGTGTTCCTTTGTAATCCCAGGTGCCACATCCCATGGGATATAGGATATTTCATATTGTGTTGGTTCGCCATTCGCCTTCCGAACCCTTTCAATACTTTGGATCGGATCTTGTAACGAAACTTGTAATGACTTTTCTAGAAATTCATTAGCGGGAATAACATTTAAAGCAATAAGCTCTATTTCTGCCCTTTTTCCTTGAACAGCTACCTGATCACTGTAACGCTTCACGGTATGGGATAGGGTTTGTTTTAATTTTTGCTCGGCTACAAAGGTGCCTTTCCCTTGTTGTCGAGTCAAATAGCCTTCTAGCGTGAGTTGGTTTAGTGCGGTTCGAACGGTAGTCCTACTGACATTAAAATCCTCACATAATTCAAGCTCCGTAGGGATTTTCTCTCCCTTTTTATATTCCTCTGACTTAATTCGATTTAGTAGCTCCTCTTTTATATAAGCATGCAATGATTGGCTTTTTTCCATTGTCGTAACTCCTTAAAACTTTCTGTATATTTTTAGTGTACAAGATAATATAAATAATAACAATCGGCAACAAAGAGCATTACAATTCACTCCCTAATTTTAAATGTACGTACAATATAAACATTACGCCCAAATATGTATGGACAATTAAAAATATGTATGATACATTTTAAAATAAGAAACCAATAGTGGATGCTTAAATTTAAATCGTTAAAAATTTAAGCGCTTACAACAAAGAACTAGGGAGTGAGCTTTTAGTGGCATTAAAACTCGTTATTATAGGTGGTGGATCCAGTTATACACCAGAAATAATCGAAGGAATTATTAAACGCTATGATAGCTTTCCAGTAACGGAACTTGTACTGGTTGATATTAAGGAGGGAGAGGAAAAGCTCCAAATTATAGGGAATTTGGCAAGGCGAATGATTGAAAAATCGTCGAAGCCTATTCAGCTAACATGGACATTGGATCGTAAGGAAGCACTAAAGAATGCAGATTTTGTTTCCACACAAATTCGCGTTGGGCGTTTGGATGCACGTGCGAAGGATGAGAGAATTCCATTGCGTCATGGTTTCATTGGCCAGGAAACGAATGGTGCTGGTGGTGTATTGAAAGCATTCCGTACGATACCAGTACTGATGGAGATTGCCAATGATGTGCACGCCATTTGCCCAGATGCGTGGATGATAAACTTTACCAATCCGGCTGGAATTGTGACAGAAGCACTGTTAAAATATGCAGCACATAAAAAGATAATTGGTGTTTGTAATATTCCGTATAATATGCGCCATTCGGTTGCTGAAATTCTACATGTAGCACCTGATGATGTTCGGATAGAATTTGTCGGCATGAATCATTTTGTATTTGGGCAGAAAGTGTTTGTGAAAGGTATCGACCGAATCGATGAGGTGCTGGAAAAGCTGATTGATAGTGATGGGCTTGATTATTCGCCAGCAAATATCGTTAGCCTTGGCTGGTCCAAAACATTTATAGAATCTACTAGACTACTACCGAATCCGTATCATCAATACTATTTTCAAACTAGAGATGTATTGGAGAAGGACCTAGCAGCATATGAAGCGAATGGAACAAGAGCAGAGGTTGTTCAACAACTAGAGGAATCCCTTTTTGAACTATATAAAGACCCTGAATTACGCGAAAAGCCAAAGGAATTAGAGGAACGAGGGGGTGCATTTTATAGTGATGTCGCATGTAGTCTAATGGATTCAATCTATAATAATAAGCAAGATATTCAAACCGTGAACATACGTAATAATGGCGCGATTTCTGATTTGCCAGATGATGCGGTTGTCGAAATTAACTGTGTTATCACGAAGGATGGTCCAAAGCCAATTTCCGTAGGGTCGCTTCCACTCAGTGTTAAGGGAATCATTCAGCAAATGAAGGCATTTGAAGAGCTTGTCATTCGTGCAGCCATGACGGGAGATTATCATGATGCGTACTTGGCATTGGTGATGAATCCATTAATGGCAGATGAAAAGCGTAGTAAAATAGTTTTAGATGAGTTATTAGAAGCACATAAACATTATTTACCACAATTCAAATAAGGGGGAATTATGATGAATAAGGTTTTCGGAGTTTTTGAGGATAAGTTTCTTCCTGTCGCTGGAAGAATAGGGGCACAACGACATTTAGTAGCAATACGTGATGGATTCGCAGCTATCTTGCCGTTGATTATCATTGGGTCATTAGCAGTTCTTATTAATAATCTACCAATCGAACCGTTTCAAAACTTTATGGTGAATATATTTGGAGAAAGCTGGAAGGATCTTGGGGGATATATATGGAATGGGACCTTTGCAATCATATCATTAGTCGTGGCTATAGGGGTCAGCTATAGTCTAGCAAGAGCGTATAATGTGGATGCATTAGCAGCAGCGTTAGTATCTGTTTCTTCTTTCATTATTTTAACGCCATTGACCGAGGATGGTAGTGGACTTTCTCTTCATTGGATGTCTGCATCGGGGTTATTTGTTTCGCTTTTGGTAGCGGTAGTTGCAACCGAAATATTCAGAAAATTAGCACAGATGAATCTTGCGATTAAAATGCCTGATGGTGTTCCGGAGGCTGTATCACGATCATTTGCATCTCTTATTCCTGCCATGATTGTACTTTTTATCTTTGGTTTATTACAGGTATTATTCATTGATGTAATTGGCACAAGCCTGCAAGACTTAATTTATAAGGCTGTTCAAGCACCATTCCAAAACGTAGCTGGTACGTTGCCAGCTGTATTAGGTATTGAATTTACCAAGTCATTCCTATGGTTCTTTGGGTTGCATGGATCCAACATATTAGAACCAGTTATTGAATCGGTGTATCTACCAGGATTGTTAGAGAATACAGCGTTATTTGAACAAGGAGTGTCTGCACACGATGTTCCAAACATTATTACAAAACCATTCCTGGATGTGTTTGTTGCGATGGGTGGCACGGGTACAGGTATTTCCCTTCTAATTGCGATATTTATAACCGTGAAGGCAAAGCAAGTAAGAAGCTTAGGGAAAATGAGTGCACCAGCAGCATTGTTTAATATTAATGAGCCGATAATTTTTGGATTGCCAATTGTTTTAAACCCGATATTATTTGTTCCGTTTCTTTTGGTACCACTTGTTAACGTGACAATCGCATACTTTGCTACATCAATCGGATTTGTTCCAAAAACGGTCGTGATGGTACCGTGGACGACACCTCCGATTATCGGTGGATACTTGGCTACAGGTGGGTCCATAGCGGGGTCCGTTTTACAACTATTTAACTTGGCTGTCGGTGCTTTACTTTATCTGCCATTCTTAAAGGTCCTAGACAGGACCATGGTAAAGAATGCAACAAATGCGAACACAAGCAAGAAAGAGGCCGTATAAAATTGCTAGGCATCATTCGTCGTAAGTAGTTGGAATGTACGTTCAACATCTTAACAGAATTGAGGTAATCATATGAAGTTAATTGTAAATGCTGACGATTTTGGCTATACACGTGCCGTTACGTATGGAATTGTAGATGCATTTCAAAATGGGATTGTTACGTCAACGACGATGATGTGTAATTCACCTCACATCGATCATGCCGTTGAACTAGCTAATCAGAATCCCGATTTAGGGGTTGGGGTTCATCTCGTTTTAACAAGTGGGACACCACTTTCCCAAGCTGTTCCATCCATAACAGATCCTAATGGGAGCTTTTATAGCCAACATGTTATTTTCAATCATGCAGAGCCGGAAGATATTGAACGTGAATGGACGGCCCAAGTGGAAAGATTTTTAGCTACTGGTTTAAGTCCCACTCATCTGGATAGTCACCATAATGTTCACGAGCATGACTTGGCATTACCAATTGCCATTTCTATAGCGGATAAATATGGCCTCCCACTTAGAAGGGCAAATAATGAACCGAAAACAGCTATAAACTATAACACGGTGAAACAAACAACCTTTATGATGCGGGATTTTTATGGGGAGCAGGTAAGCTATGAAACGCTTGAAGGCCAATTGAGAAATGTCTCGCAGCTAAATGAAGATGAGACAGTGGAGATTAACTGTCATCCAGCATATATTGATTCTGATCTCGTCTCGAAAAGCTCCTATATCGATACACGATTGAAAGAGTATGAAATTCTGACTTCGGACAGAATCAAAAACTACGTCCATGAATTAGGGATTCAGCTAATGAATTATAGAATGCTATAAGCTGCCTGCCCATGTTAGGCTATTACTATAACGGACTATCACACTATGATGTTAGTGGTATAGTAGGAAATAGAACAACTCGGTTTAGGATTGGAGGGAATGAGCATGCAATCAATCGAAGATATCCAAGCATTATCCTTTACGATCATACTTCATGCAGGAAATGCTCGTTCAAGTGCAATGGAAGCGATTTCCTATGCAAAGGACTATAACTTCTCAGCAGCGAGAGAAAAAATAAAGGAAGCAGAAGAAGCCTTCGTTGAAGCGCATCATGTACAAACCGATCTTTTGCAACTTGAAGCTAGTGGTAAGAAACATGAGGTCACGGTCATATTAGTTCATGCACAAGATCATTTAATGACAGCGCTAACGGTAAAAGATTTAGCAAATGAAATGATTACTATGTATGAAAGAATGCAACAATTGGAGGGGGGAAAACAATGAAAATCATCCTAGTATGTTCAGCTGGTATGTCCACATCCATGCTCGTGAAAAAGATGCGAGACGCCGCTACCGAACGAAATCTCGAGGTAGAAATAGATGCAGTCGCAGAGTCCCAATTAATGAATCATTTAGAAGAAACTGATGTTATACTAATAGGTCCACAGGTTCGATACCTTGAAAAGAAAATAAGAAGCTCCGTAGAGCCAAAGGGAATTAAGGTCGATATCATTGACCAGATGGCCTATGGTATGATTCAAGGAGATAAGGTTTTAGATCAAGCAATTGCGATGAAGAACTAAATAAAGCTATGAAGACTTTTTAGGCTATTGAGTAACTCTCGATAGCCTTTTTATTTTCCAGAAAATCTCCCCACCCAAACCTAGAATTGGAAGTATTTTATATAGAGATTGTGCATAAGGCATTTCACAGAGAAAAAACAGACATTTTTCCTCATAATAATCTTCTTTTTGGTTAATATCCCCATCTAAAAAAAGGTTCCAAAACTCGTAAAAAACGGTTACGATAAAAGGGTTGTATGTGGACACATAAAAAACATACTCATCGATTAAAGTAATGAGTAAACTGTCGTATGAATTAGAGGAGTATAAGATGAGAAAACGCGGTATTACCGTTAAATTATTTGCTGTTACAGCTTTATTCTTTTTGGCGTTTTATGCCATGATCATGATATTTCAGCTGTTATTCTTTGATCGTTTTTATCAGCATTATAAAACGAAAGAAGCAGCAGAGCACATAAATCAATTAGCAGAAGGCTATGAGAATAATTCATGGAGTGAAGCGGAACTGACGAAACAGACACTCGCTTATATAAGGGAGACCAAAAGTCCGTTGACGATTGTGGATGCAGAAGGCTATCAGTTAGTTCAGGATCCGTTTCATATCATGCTGGATATAGGAGATGGCAATGTTGTAGAAGTCTCGCTTTCCTTACTTGTCACAAGCTACGGGAAACAGATTCGAGCATTGGATATCAAAAAGGGAGATACATTGATTGTCCAAGGAGAGTTTGATGCGGAGGTTCCTACGGTCATTTATCCATCTGTTATGACGAAGGATGCGTCTAGTGTCGGTGAAGGTCTGGGCGAGAATGAAATAACAATTGTCGGGGAAGTAAAAAGCATCTCGCTGCCTAAGGTTGGGATAATCGATAGAGGACTAGGAATTCTCTATGATGCGCTATTGGAATGGTTCCCACTAGAGGAGGAGCAGTTAAAGCAGCTTTCTAAAGGAAACAGTCTACAGCTGGATTGGGTGGAGTCCTGGAGTGGAAAGCATAATTTAGTACTAATTGAGCCATTCAAGAAAGATGGCGAAATGCAATTCATGGTATCTGTCACATCACTACAAGAAATCAGAGATACCAATGAAGCACTTCAACTATTTTATGTCTATATCGGAATAGCAGGCTTTGTTCTGATTCTATTGCTGTCGTTATTCTTCTCCCGAGTTGTTAGTAGACCACTGATTAAGCTGAATGAAATGGCGAAGAAAATGGTGCATCTAGACTTCTCTTCGACGAAGCCGATTAAGCAGAAGGATGAGCTGGGGAGCCTTTCCAATAATATGCTTGTGATGGCGAAAAACCTGGATGTGGCATTAAGTGATTTAAAGCAAGCCAATGGCAAGCTAAAGCAGGATATGGAAAAACGTGTGCAGATGGAAAAGGAGCAGCGTGAGTTTTTCGAGCATGCCTCACATGAACTGAAGACACCGCTTAGCATTGTCAAGAGCTTCGCGGAAGGGCTGCAGGATGGTGTTAGTCCGGATAAGCAAGACCACTATGTCGAAGTAATTATCGAGGAGTCAGCAAAGATGGAAGGGCTGATCACCGATATGCTGGATTTGGCTAAGCTGGAGAACGGCGCTATTAAACTACGAAAAACATCCTTTTTACTCAGCGAAATGATTGAGAGTTTGGCAGATAAACTATTCTGTATCGCGAAAGAGAAAGAAGTCGCCATTGAAATCATGCCGAAGAATGAACAGCATATTTTGGCGGATTATGAATGGCTGGAACGAGTCATGCAAAATCTTCTTGTGAATGCGGTCCGGCACAGTGATCCCGATTCTGTTATTGTGATTCGAATCGAATTGGATCAGGAAAATGGCGATAGTGTGTTCACAATTGAAAATAAAGGGACACAAATACCGGAAGAACAACTAGATAAAATCTGGCGACGTTTCTATCGGACCGAATCCTCTCGAAGTCGAATGACGGGTGGTACAGGATTAGGATTGGCGATTGTTAAACAAATACTAGATTTGCATGAATTTCAATACGGAGTGGAAAACGTGCCTGACGGTGTGCGCTTCTATGTTCGTTTTCAATAATAGGACTAATTGCTTATCAGGACACACGAAAGACATATTGCCTTGCTAATATAGATTGGAAGGAAGATTCACGATGGGGAAGAAAGTATTGCTTGTCGAGGATGAAGTGAGAATCCGCGAAGTGGTAGCGGATTATTTCAAAAAGGACGGCTGGGAAGTGTATGAAACGGATAATGGCAGCAGCGGTATCGACTGGTTTGATGCCACTTTTCCGGATTTAGTCATACTCGATATTATGATGCCAAAAATGGATGGATTTGCAGTTATCAAGCAGGTTCGAATGAGATCTGGTGTCCCAATTATTCTGCTGACAGCAAAATCCAGTGATGATGATAAAATTCATGGGTTTGAACTTGGTGCTGATGATTATGTCACGAAGCCATTCAGCCCAAGGGTGTTAGTAGCACGTGCGAATTCGTTAATGAAACGTGCAACAGAGCATTACCTACCGACTGGCCATATGCTCAGCTTCGGTGAAGCAATTGTCAATACGAAGTCCCATCAGCTTCAGCTGGAGGGGCAGCAAGTCGAATTGACACCAAAAGAATATGAAGTATTGGTATTCCTGCTTCAGCATAAAAATAACGTCCTTTCGCGTGAGACCATTTTGAATCACGTATGGGGACTCGACTTTGATGGAGATATTCGAGTTGTGGATACCCATATTAAAAAGCTGAGAGCTAAATTAGGCTGTGAATCCCATCATATCCGAACGGTTATTGGGACCGGCTATAAATTTGAATAAAGGAAGAATAAAGATGAAAAAGCTTAAAACACTATATAGTAAAAATGGTGTCCGGTTTGCTTTGCATACTAGTTTTTATCTGGCAATCCTGATTACCTTGTTCTTGATGTATGGCTTCCATACAGCCAATACAGGCAACTATATTTATAATGATTTTTAAATGGAGAAGATAAATAACATGAAACTATTAACACGTATTGCACAGCATGCTGCAAGTAACCCTGAACAAATAGCATTTCGTACAGAGAACCAGGCACTGAACTATAGCGGGCTATGGAATAGATCTAGTAGACTAGCAAGCCTCATACTGGATACCGGAATCGCGCGACAGAAGCCAGTTGTCGTGTACGGTCATATGGGAATTGATATGCCAGTATCGTTCCTTGCTTGTGTAAAGGCCAGCAACCCTTATATACCGGTAGATATATCCATCCCAATGGAACGGGTTCGTCTTATCATTGAAAAATCTGGTGCGGAATTGGTCATTAATACAACCGATACCAATCTGGATATTGATCATGTCACTGTTATAAATTCGCAAGCACTCCAGCTGGAACAAGGAGAGCTTATTGGTGAAGAATACTGGGTCAAGCCTGAAGAAGTCTTTTATATTATTTACACATCTGGAAGTACTGGAAATCCAAAAGGCGTGCAAATAACTGCAGAAAATTTGCAATCTTTTACCGACTGGATGACAGGTGACTTTCCGTTAGGTCAAGGAAAGGTGTTCTTGAATCAAGCACCTTTTTCATTCGATTTGTCTGTGATGGACTTTTACCCAGCTCTACAGAGTGGGGGTACCATTCATGCATTGGAGAAAGAAGTAATCAATAAGCCGAAGCATTTATTTGAAAACTTGAGTCAATCTGGATTGCAAGTATGGACATCCACGCCATCTTTCGTGCAAATGTGTTTTCCAAATCCGGACTTTAATCAAACAATGCTTCCGGAGCTTGCGGTATTCCTTTTCTGTGGTGAAGTATTACCGCTAGCAGTAGCCCAAGAGCTGAAGGAACGTTTTCCAAATGCAAGGATTTTTAATACCTATGGGCCTACAGAAGCAACCGTTGCTGTGACGTCTATTGAAATTACGGAGGACTTGCTCGCAAAAGAGAAGGCATTGCCAGTGGGCTATCCAAAATCCGATATGCATATTTTCGTTGTGGACGAATTGGGTATGCCGCTTCCTGATGGTGAAAAAGGGGAGCTTATCCTATCGGGTCCAAGTGTATCAAAAGGCTATCTGGGTGAACCGCTACTAACAGAAAATGCATTCGGCATTATCAATGGAATGAATAGCTATCGTACTGGAGATGCCGGCATTATTCAGGACGGGTTGGTATACTGCCAGGGCAGACTGGATTATCAAATCAAGCTACATGGCTACCGGATGGAGCTGGAAGAAATTGAGTTCCACCTGAATCAGTCTACGTATATTAAGACTGCCATTATTATTCCTTATGCACCAAATGAGGAAATTGAATACTTGATTGCGGCAGTGGTACCTGCGGATCATAGCTTTGACAAGGAATACAAATTGACAGCTGCTATTCGAAAAGATCTTGCTTTGCGATTACCAGCATATATGATCCCGCGTAAGTTTACGTATCATGCGGCTATTCCAATGACGACGAATGGAAAAGTTGACCGTAAGAAAATGAAGGAAGAGGTACTCGTATGACCCCGTATAGCTCTTTCCTTTTCTTTATCATTCTAGGTGTCTTGCTATTGCCGACGATGATTCTCGGTGTAATGGGCAAGCGCCTGCGTTATTATAATGTGTTCGTATCCGTTATTGTATTGGCTCTTATCTTTTCAGGAGGGGACCAAGGCTTCTACTCGTTAGTAGCATTCACCATCCTACAGGTTATACTGGTCAAAGGCTATATTACGTATCGACAAGCAAAGAATAGCAGTCTCGTATTCTATATCATTAGTTTTCTGTCGATCCTGCCTTTGATTTTATCCAAGATATTGCCGGTTTTGGCAGTAGATAACTGGGCAAGCTTTCTAGGTATCTCCTATCTGACATTCCGTGCGGTTCAAATCATTATTGAAACACGAGATGGCTTGATAAAGGAGCAGCTCTCGATTTTTCAGCTTGTCAATTTTATGCTGTTTTATCCGACAATTTCATCCGGTCCGATTGATCGCTTCCGCCGATTCCAAAAGGATGAAGAAAAGCGTTGGGAACCGGAAGAATACAAGGAATTGCTTTATAAAGGGATAAATAAAATCTTCGTAGGTTTCTTATATAAATTTATAATCGGTTATAGCATTAATACGTATTTCATTATGAATTTACATCATATAGCGGATGGCGCGTTTTCCAATCATCTGTTGTACATGTACAGCTATAGCTTGTATTTATTCTTTGACTTTGCCGGATATACGGCGTTCGCAGTCGGAGTCAGTTATATAATGGGAATCCGGTCACCGGAGAACTTTAATAAGCCATTTATTAGCCGCAACATCAAGGATTTCTGGAACCGATGGCATATGTCACTGTCGTTCTGGTTCCGTGATTATGTGTTCATGCGCTTCGTCTTTCTGATGAAGAAGAAAAAATGGATACAGAATAAAATGCTCGTATCAAATTTAGGCTATATCCTGCTGTTCCTGCTGATGGGAGTATGGCATGGATTAGCGATTCAGTACATCGTTTATGGCGCCTATCATGCCTTGATGATGGCTGGATTTAATTACTTCGAGAACTGGAACAAAAAACATAAACGCTGGCCAACAGGAAAAGCAATGACAGTGGTGTCTATCGTCATCACTTTCCATGTCGTATGCTTCGGTTTTTATCTGTTTTCCGGCAAACCATTTCAATAAAAGGGGAATTTAATGATGGATTTTAAAGAAAAAGTACTACAAGTTATTGCAGAAGTTTGTGAAGATGATGTTGTAAAAGAAGAGCATGATTTGGATATATTTGAAGCGGGATTAATTGATTCGTTTGCGACAGTGGAATTACTGGTTCAATTCGAGGAGCAGCTTGATATTAATGTACCGATAACAGAGTTCGATCGAGATACATGGAATACACCAAATGCTATCGTAGATCGTCTAAATGAGCTGAAATAATGAAGAAGAGGTATTTGTTTGGACCAGTCATTCTTGCATTGGTCCTGTTTGCCGGGCTCATCGTAGTACCCGAATCATGGCTGGCTAAGTTAATTCCAGCAGATCGCTTAGAGGACTCGGCTATAAGTCTGGAGCCAAATATGTTCCAAGGAACATATTTGCAAAGTGAAATGCTCGAAGATCCAACCTATGTTCCAATCTATGGTTCTTCTGAATTGTCGCGCTGGGATCCATTCCATCCATCGAATTATTTCGAAACGAATGATGCTGACTTTACACCTTATTTAGTAGGAAAAGGCGGAATGACTTCTATTATTCATGATTTAAATTTTGCAACGCATGCCGATCAATTGAAGGACAAGAAGATGGTCATCATCGTATCACCGCAATGGTTTGTTAAGCATGGTACAGACGAGCAGCATTTTGCACCAAACTATTCTGCACTGCAAGCGTACCAGCTTCCTTACAATAAGGAAGTGGATGAGCAGTTGAAGCGAAAGTTAATGGAACGCCTGATGACGTATGATGCTGTCAAGAACGATATGGTGCTTTATCAGCTTTACGATGCTTATCTGAATGATAAAAAGGTACAGTTTAATATGCTATCCGTTCCTGCAAAGACTTATATATCCATCCTCCAGAAAAAGGATCTGTATTTCACTATTATGAAGGATGACCCAACGAATCGTCATCAGTCAGATGAAGTGAAGGACAAGACATGGGAGGAACTGCGGGCACAAGCCGATGCTTACGGCGAGCAACGAGCACAGAATTCCCGGTTTTATATTGAAGACAGCGTATATAAGCGTAAAGAGGACTACATCAAGGGAATGGAAGGAAAGAACACAGACCATTCCTATGCAGAATCGCTGGAGTACGACGATTTCCAACTGATGCTTGATATTCTCAAGGAAGCGGAAGCTGAACCACTTTTTGTCATTATCCCTGTGAATGGGGCGTATTATGACTACACAGGCTTCCCTGTAGAAGGACGGCAGGACTACTATACTCGTATAAAACAGCAGATTAGTGATAACGGCTTTCCGTACGCCGATTATTCCGACCATGAATATGATCCTTATTTTATGCGTGACACGATTCATATTGGCTGGAAAGGCTGGGTTTATTTAAATGAGGATATAGAGAAGTTCCTTGAATAACTAGGAATCAAGTTAATCCACCTTAGGTTAATAAAAACAAGAATAATCCTTCCATTTTTGGAGGGATTATTTTTAATAGGGATTGTTTTGTTTTAAAGAACAGATTAAAATGCTAGATAACTATATAGAAAATATGGAACAAATCGAAAATTATAGTTAGAATGGAGCGCTCTTTTGAATAAAAATAAATTCTTATACATTGCACTTAGTATGATAATAATTGTTGTTTTGGCTATTTGGTTTTTAAATATGACGTCAAAATCTACTACATTTAAAGAAATGCTAGAAGAACAAATAAGACAAGATGAACAACTAACAATAACTAACTTAGATTATGATAGAATCCATCAAATAAGCATAGAAGGTCCTACAGGTGATGAAATTGAAATTGATGATAAAGATGTGATTTCTGATTTGCTTGGAAATGAACTCCATATCGATAAAGGCGGCAAGTATAAAGAAAGTAAAGCTGAGTACGATTTATACATTCATTTTTATGGCTCGATACATAGATATACGATTGCGGAGGACTATATAAAAACGTTTGATGGAAATTACAAAGTTTTAGATGAAGATAATGAGGTATTTAATTATTTTACTTCCTTATATGGAGGAAAATAAATATACATTTAATAAAAACCTACTCCCATTTTGGAGTGGGTTTTCAATTTATCTAAAATTAATTAAAGACATGTAAATCCACATCCAGAAATCCTTTGACTCTATTCCCATTATTATCTAAAATTAAGATAATTGAATACGAAGAAGATTTGGTTGATTTCTTTGTAGAAATCATTAAAAGGGAAGACCGGTGAGAATCCGGCGCGGTCCCGCCACTGTAAATGGGAGTTATCTATATCATATACCACTGTCTTCGGATGGGAAGGTGATAGATAATGTTGATCATGAGCCAGGAGACCTGCCTTATCTTTTACGCCATTCAACCTACGAGGATAGGGGGTGCGCTTGCGCGGGTTTTATACTAGGTTTATACATACCTAGTTAACAGTAAGATAAGGATGCATCTCTTTCTATTAGAGATGCATTTTTTAATGGTCTTAGTAGATTGAGAGAATGAAAAATCTAGTTTTTATCGCTGAAAAAAAGTAAGCGTATACATTTGGGGAAGGAGCGTTACATGTGTTTAAAAGAATTCTTAGTACCTTATTAATCGCAGTTTTAATCGTATTTAACATACCTCCAAAAGAATCCTTCATCAATGCAGCAGAAGCATCTAGTGATACAGTATCAGTGAATGTACGAGTAGAGGCATATAATAGAACGATTGTGGAACCTACCGAGGTAGAGGTGGGATCATTTGACTTGCAACAATATGTTGGTGGTACTTCACCAATTACGACAGAGGATCCGCGTGCCATACATGCGATTATTCGAGCGCTAGAGTCTGCAGGTATTAATACACTCGATAAGAATGAGTTCGACCTAGGTTATGGTGGGAATTACATTGCAGGTATTGATGGTCTATGGGAGTTTGATAGAGGCGGATTTAGTGGCTGGATGTACTATATTGATAATCAATTCGTACCAGTGGGTGTGTTAGATAGAAAAATAACCGATGGTGAGTCAATCGTTGTTTTCTATGTAGATAATTACAATGACAATACGTACAGCTGGTTTGACCAGGAACATATTACGGCCGAGGTTGGAGAACCAATTTCGATTAAACAAAATGGATTGGTGTATGACACTTGGACAAATGAACAAACAACAGGTCCAGTTGAGGGCTCCACCATTCTTGTGAATAACGATCCTTATCTACAGGGTGGTAATGCCGTTGTAACGGATGAAAATGGAATGGCAACAGTAACATTTGATGAGGCTGGGACATATACCCTTTCAGCGGAACGAAAAAGTGGTGAATTAACCAATATTTCAAGACCATATGCACAAATTACGGTTGAAGAGGCACCACCAGAAGATACGACACCACCAAGCGTCACGGTGGATACTTTAACAGATGGAATGGTAGTAGAAGAACCAGAGCTTACCTTTCGTGCGAGTGCAACCGACGAAATAGATGGCAGCATTACACCAACCATTAAACTAAACGATACGAAATTAAATCCTCAACAGGATGGACAATTTAAAGCAAGTCTACTTGAGGGAAAGAACGTTATCCAGGTTACTGCTGTCGATAGTAACCAGAACAAAGTAACGAAAAGCTATAACGTAACCTATCAATCAAAGAAAACGACAAACTATAATATCGAAGATGCGATGAAAAAAGCTAGTAACCACATGCTACATGAGGGGATTATTAGTGAGTGGCAAGCGATTGGCTTAGCTAGAGCTGGCGTTTCAATTCCGAATGAGTATCTTCAAATCTTTGATGAAGCTATTCAAAGTCAAATTGTCGAGCAGTTGGAAAGTCAACGCGTCAAAATTACCGATATTGAAAGACTAGCAATTGCTGCGGTTGCTTTAGGTAAGGACCCTCAAGATATCAATGGGTTAGACTTAATCGAGTTAATTTATAATAGCCCTGAACGTCGTGGTGGCTATGACACGATGACGTTTCAAGGAAATAATGGTCCAATTTTTGCCTTGATTGCCTTGGATTCAAATGCGTATACAGTACCAAGTGATGCAAAATGGAATCGTCAACGATTAATAGCGGAATTATTACGTACGCAAAATGAGGATGGAAGCTGGAATCTAAATGAATATTTCAGCTCACCAAGTATTGATATTACAGCAATGGCAATAACAGGACTTAGTCCATATAAAGATCAAGCACCTGTTAAAGAAGCTTTAGATAAAGCGGTAGATTACTTATCATCTGTTCAAACTGATGAAGGTGGATTTGATGGCGGATCGTTTGTAGGCGGGGTGACTAGTGAAGCAACCTCTCAGGTTATTATTGGTCTAACAGCCTATGGTATCGACCCGACGGGCAGTGATTTTACGAAAAATGGAAACAATTTAGTTGATCATTTACTAAGTTTTCAATTAGCTGATGGTGGGTTTCAGCATACAAGTGGGGACTCCATGTCCAATTCGATGGCTACAGAGCAAGCCTACCAAGCATTAGTAGCGTATCAGCTGTATCAACATGATGGCGGAAGTCTCTATCAATTCCCGCAATCTAGTGATCCAGTTGAAAAAGTAATCAACCTGAATGAACAGGTAGATGTAACGAAGAATCAAGTAGTTAAAATAAAGGGAAGCAAGACACAAGTAGTGATGCCAGATGATTTACCAGAAGGAACCAAGCTAATCGTTCGGGAGATTACGAAGCAATCACCTGGATTAGAAAAGGCTGGCGATGTATTTAATTTTGAATTCCAATTTCCAGATGGTAAGCAGCCGAAGGGTAGCTACCAATTAACGATGGGTGTTAACTCCGGTGTTGACCTAAGTAAGACAGGTATCTATTACTTGAATGAACAAACAGAAGCGTGGGAATACGTTGGTGGCTGGGGAGATGCGAAAGATGAAGTCATAACGGTTCAGGTTGACCATTTTTCAACCTATGGTGTATTCACAGACACGGAAGGCCCATCCGAGCCTCAGGTAACGGAGAAGAGCAAGACTTCCGATAGTATTTCATTAGGCTTATCAGCAGATGATCCATCAGGGATTAAAGAATATATCATTTATCGTGATGGAAAACAGGTAGCGGTTGTTCCGGGTACAGATGCTGAATATGTTGATACAGCGCTAAAAGCGAATCAGGTCTATCAGTATACAGTTGTCGCGGTTGATTATGTAGGAAATAACTCAACTGAAGGAAAGATTTCCGTACGTACAAAGGAAAAAGAAGCTGCAAACGATGAACAAGGAAATTCTGGAAGCGGCACGGATAAAGGTGATGGAAATTCAACAGACGGGAAAACAGGTCATCAACTACCGAATACAGCTACAAACATCTATAACTACTTACTAATTGGTGTGCTCCTGTTAGCAATTGGTGGCGTTATGCTTCTTGTTCAGAAAAGACGTGCGTTAAGTAAATAAAGTGAAGGGAGGGTTTATCCTAATGCGATTTGCAAAGCTAGTTACATCCCTTTTCCTAGCAATACTATTGGTAGTGACCTTAAGTGCTTGTGGGTCATCCTTGGCAAAACCAACTGGCTTAGAAGAAAATTCGGAAGCACAGCAGGTAAGTGAAGATGAACAGACAACGGTTGAAAAAGAGGAGATAGAGGAGACAGAAGGGAATACAGAAGCTGACTCCGTAGCGGAAGATAAGAATGACACCACATCCGAAGCGAATGAAAAGGATCGTGACCAAGATTCCTCCAAGCCTACTAATGGAGCGGTCGATGAAGGTTCAGCTGATTCTACTACCAGTGATAAACAAGCGGAATCAGGCACAGTAAACAAGAGCGGTGATGGTAATTCCGAGAAAAGCGCACAGCCAAAGAAAGAACAACCAAGTAAATCGGATAGCACAAAAGAAACAGAGCCTAAAAAGGAAACAAAACCGGAATCAGAAGAAGAACCGAAAGAGGAGAAAACAGCCGATACCATTGTCTATTCCATTGTCATCTCGGATACGGAGATTCCTTTACCTCCAACTGAAATGGAAGTCTTTGAAGGTGATACCGTGTTAGATGCCTTAATTCGTATCACACAAGAAAAGAAGATTCAAATGGACTATCGTGGTGGCCAAGGTGCCTCAGCCTATGTGGAGGGAATAGCGAATGTGTATGAATTTGACCGTGGTCAAGGTAGTGGCTGGATGTATCGAGTAAACGGAATTTTTCCAGATCGTAGTGCAGGTATTGTACCGTTATTACCTGGTGATCGAGTCGAATGGCTATATACAACGGATCTAGGTAGAGACCTAGGTGCGAATCTACAGCCTTTCCGTAGATAATTCTTTTCTAAAAAAGGCTGGCTTGTTTGTTCAGCAGGCCAGCCTTTCAATTATTTAAAGGCAGGTGTGTATGGATGGAAAATGGCTTTCGCGGCTATCATCCCTTTGTTCAATTCTTTTATTACATATGCGTTGGTACGTTGGCTTTTTACTTTAAGCATCCAATTTTTTTAGCAACAGCCTGCTTGTTAGTGGTCTTCGTGAATTTGACACATGATTACGGAAAAGCACTAAGACAATGGATTCCTGGGCTACTAGTGATGAGTGTATTCATTATTGTTTTAAATCCCTTTCTAGTATCCCGTGGCACAAATATTTTGTTTTATTTTCGAGGAAAGCAAGTAACCTTAGAGGCAACCATGTATGGTATCGTGATGGCTTTATCCATCGCTATCATATTAATCATGTTTATTTCCTTTAATCTTATTTTAAATGGGAATCGTTTTTTATACATATTTTCAAGAATATTACCACGTACGGCTTTCTTAATGATGTTATCCATTCGGTTTGTTCCGCTGTTACGAAGGAGACTTTCCGAAATAAATGCCGTTCAACGAATTCGGGGAGTAAGTGTGACCGAAGGAAGCATCAGAGCGCGTGCGAAAGCAGGTATGTTAACAACCCAGATTTTATTAACATGGTCCTTAGAAGAAGCCATTCAAACTGCTGATTCCATGAAAGCAAGAGGCTATGGAATTGGTAAAAAAACGGCCTATATTCCGTTTCGGATGGAAAAACGTGACTGGAGCTGGCTTCTTGCTTTAGCATTGCTTTTTTTGATTTGTCTTGCTGGTGGTTTTTTAGGCTATGGCAAGATTATTATCTATCCGGAGTTAGGGACACTTCAATTTTACTTACTTGACTGGGTATTATATGGCTGCATGATTATTCTGTATTCATTTCCACTGATTGTGGAGGGGAGGGAGCAATTGAAATGGATATCTTTAAAATAGATGATCTTTCTTTTCGCTATCCAGATGCGGAGGAGGAAGCACTTAGTCATCTCGCTATTCAACTAAAAGAAGGGGAATTTACGGTGGTATGTGGGCCAAGTGGGTGTGGGAAATCTACGCTACTTCGCTTATTAAAGAAGGACCTTGCCCCAGTAGGCAGCTGTACAGGAGAAATAAGCTATGCCGGAAAGCCAATCATGGACTGGGATGATCGGACAATGATTGAGGATATCGGCTTTGTTTTTCAAGACCCTGAGAATCAAATCATTATGGATGATGTCATGCAAGAGATTGTCTTTGGCATGGAGAACCTCGGCTATTCCAATATGGAAATGCGGAAGCGAGTAGCGGAATTAGTCCATTTTTTTGGAATGGAAGAACTGTTACATGCTAAACCCTCCGAGCTATCTGGTGGTCAAAAGCAATTATTAAATCTGCTCTCTGTTCTTCTATTGAAGCCTAAAGTATTGCTGCTTGATGAACCGACATCACAATTAGACCCAGTTGCCGCCAAGGATTTAATCGTGATGCTGGATAGACTGAATAAAGAGATGGGAATAACCATCATTCTAGTGGAGCATCGTCTGGAAGAGTTATTTGCGATTGCCGAGCATGTGATCATGATGGATAAAGGAAAAGTCGTGTATGAAGGAACGAGTAGAGAGGTAATCTATGATATTTTTCAAAAAAATGATCAGGCATTCATGCAATATGTTCCATCTATTTCCCAGCTTTATATTCAGCGAACCGATACACTTGAAAAATCAGCTATACCATTAACGGTAAAAGAATGTAAGCAATGGCTGGCAGCACAGCCCAATCATGCTTCTACTGAAGCGAACCAAGCACCAATCGAATCAACTTCAAATAAGGAAAAGCCAATCCTTTCCGTACAAAATGTCTATTTCCAATATACGAAAACAACACCATTCGTTTTGAAGAATATCTCCTTACAGGTAACGAAAGGAGAATTCTTTACCATTATTGGCGGAAATGGTTCCGGGAAGAGTACGTTGTTGAAAGCGTGCATCGGAAATCTCAAGCCTCAACGCGGACGAGCATATATGGGAGGCAAGGATACCTATAAGTTAAAAGGGAAAGAACTTTATCATAAAATTGCTTATTTGCCACAAAATCCGAGAACGTATTTTATTCAAGACACGGTGGAAAAAGAAATGCAGGAAGTGTTAAAGCGTCAACAGCTACCAGATGACACAGCAAGAATGACGGAGGTGTTAGATATTTTCGGTATACAGCATATACGGAATCGTCATCCATATGATTGTTCGGGAGGAGAAATGCAGAAAGCGGCTCTTGCTTGTATGTTATTAGGTAATCCTGAAATATTGTTTATTGATGAGCCTACGAAGGGACTAGACCCAATGTCGAAACAAAATTTTGCTCAGATTCTTCACCAGCTTCATGAAGCGGGTCTAACGATTATCATGGTGACACATGATATCGAGTTTGCTGCCAAGCATGCGGAACGCTGTGCCATGATGTTCGATGGGACGATTACGACGGAAGGAACGCCGGATGAACTCCTAAAAGGAAATTATTTTTATACGACTTCCATAAATCGAGCAACTCGTGCAAGTCATGTTAGAGAATCACTTACATTAGAGGAGGCACTTTCCGAATGGCCAAATCCCGTGCATATTTAGCAATTATTTCTGTTTCTATTTTTTTCATTATCGTTTTAGCGTTTGTTTTGCTGAATTATCAGGCCTATTTATTATTGAGCCTGGTTATTATTGCTTTAATCATGCTTCCTTTCTTTGCCCGCTTTGAAATCCGAAGCATTACGGGTAGGGAGGTTGTTATTCTAGCGGTATTAGCTGCAATTGCTGCCGTATCCCGTGTGCCTTTTGCTGGATTACCGAGTGTACAACCAACCTCATTTGTCATTATTGTCACGGGACTCGTGTTTGGTGCGGAGTCAGGGTTTATTGTTGGGGCAGTTGCAGCATTAGTATCGAATTTCTTTCTTGGTCAAGGACCTTGGACCCCTTGGCAAATGTATGCATGGGGCATGATCGGTATGACAGCTGGTCTATTACGGAATACATGGTGGATGAAAAAAATGTGGGGCAAATGTGTCTATGGTTTTATCTGGGGATTCTTGTTTGGTTGGTTCATGAATTTATGGATTGTCGTTGGCAATGTGGAAAACCTGACATGGAATTTTCTAATGGGGGTTTATGTATCCAGCTTCACACATGATCTCGCGCATGCATTGTCAAATGTATTCTTTTTAATCATTTTTGGAGCGAGTTGGATAAGAATATTGAATCGCTTTAAGCGGAAGTATGGATTACTTCGTCATGATATCGCTAGTTAACTAGAAAAATAAACATCTATTCCCATAGCTGATGTAGGGGACCGATGAAGAGATGAATAGAAAGTCTGAGAACACATGGTAATTCAGCTAAATTTTATAAAAGTAAATTAGTAAATTTTGTAAATGTTTGGTAGAATAATGATAGAAAAATTTGACAACCAACAATGGAGCACGATCCCACCCCATGAACATGCCTGTATGAACTGTTCCAGAGAGAAAGTCAACCAAGCTAGATACGTAGATTTATAACAGGTAGCTATGTAGATTAATTATTTCATATGTGGAGGTCTGATAAATGGATGTAAGATACATCCCGGCAGATTGGGAGAAGATGAAATCAAGCATAGGTGATCTAATTGGAATAGGTCCCTATGGAAAAGAAATAATTGATGATTTAAAGGATATTACGGAAAACCTGGAAGATGCACAATCTGATATTGAAAAGTATGATAGTGACGGCGTAATCTCCTTCAGTCATAAAGATCGGGAAAACACCTATCAAGCCTTATTTGAAGACTTCAAGGTATTACATAAATTCACAGGAAAAGTAGGTGATATTGTAGAACGTGTCATTGACGAACCATTCTACGAGGATATCGATGCTTTCGTCGAAGCGATGCGTAATGCTACAATATCGATTTACACAACCGAGAATCGAATTGGGGCGACAGAAGAACAAACCATTCAATATGGTTATGGTGGTGCAGGATCACGACAGACTCGAAAGATTCCGAAAACAGAAGTCAGCTTAGATGATTTATTA
The DNA here is from genome assembly GCF_039614845.1 of Ornithinibacillus xuwenensis. NCBI lineage: Bacteria > Bacillati > Bacillota > Bacilli > Caryophanales > Bacillaceae > Ornithinibacillus > Ornithinibacillus xuwenensis. The sequence goes on from NZ_JBDIML010000002.1 coordinate 189,629, forward strand.
AGCGGTGATAATTATTATGCCGAAGAGCTGAAAATCCAATACGATATGTGGAAAGCAGAGAATCCTGATCAAGACTTCTCGCAGGAAGAGTTTCGGATGGCCGCTGTCAACATGCGCGCATTTGAATATGAATCGATTAAGGATCAGCAAATCATGAAAGAATTCTGGGTGAGTCTTGCTACATTAGTGGTTATTGCGGGAGTATCGCTTGTTTGTCCGCTAGCTGGAGTTGCGTTGGGTACGACCATTGCAGGATTAGAGGCCAAAACTTCGATCACTGGGAAGGACTGGATTTCTGACCGTGAAGTAGGTACTGGGGAACGCGTTACTCGAGGTTTATTCGCTTTCTTAGATATTGTCCCAGGTGTTGCAGTCATTAAGCGATTCAGTAATGCAGTTCGATTGGCCGATCGAACAGCTAGTCTGGGGCAGATGGGCTTAAAAGCAGGTGTGAAAACCAGTATACAACAGGAAATGAAGCATGTAGGAGATATGGTAGTAGCTGCAGGAAAACAAACAGAAGCTCGTTTGCGTAATGCAGGAGGCGCAATAAAGGACGCAAGTAGGGTAGTGAAAGGTAGACTAGCAAATGGTGCCGTAGCTGCTGGAAAAGCAGTTGATTCGGTCGTTACCTCGGCAAAAAATATCCCCACCACTCGTAAGGTCATGGCAATTGATGACATCGGAAACGTGCATATACCAGCAGAAAATACACACTATTTTGCGAATAAAATTAGTGATATGATGGGTGTATCAGATGACGTGGTTGGTGTTAAGGGTACTACTAAACCTTTACAAAAACACCACTATGCAACAAATAAAAGTAAGAAATATACTCCTCAAATGGAGAATATAACAAAAAAGTATGGTTTAGATTTAGATGATGAATGGAATAAGGAATTATTACCTCATCAAGGGAGACATCCAAATGCATACCATGATTATGTATTAGATAAACTGAGTACCTATGATAGATTAGCTAAAGGAGATAGGGAGAAATTTCTTAAATTGTATGAAGGGTTAAAGCAGGAAGTAAGGGATAATCCAGATATGCTTTATAAAGAGTATTGGAGGTCAAAATGAAATATTTTAAACTAATTTTAGATGACAGCAACGATAATGATGTAGTTGTTCGTTGTGAGGATACACATGGATTTGAGCAGTATGAGTTAAAGGAAGGGAATTTTTTAGAGAATTGGAATGACAATATCACTTTTTATTTTAATCTACATGATGGAAATAGATTTACTGACTATTTAGCAAATAATTTAGGCTGGTTCATTGTATCAAAAAAGTTTAAGGATTTAATAAAAAAAATTGAAGAAGATGTCCAATTTCTACCTGTAAATGTTGTTGATTTTGAAAGTAAATATAAAATAGAGAATGATGAATATTTTGTTGCAAATGTATTAGGGATAGTTGACGCATTAAACCTAGAAAACTCTGATTATAGTGTTATGGATTTAGACGGTGAAAAAATATATTCGGTAAGAAAATATGCAGTATCAGAAGACAAAATTAATAACAAAAATTTATTCAAATTAAAGGGAGATGAAATTCCATTATTCGTGTCAGAAACTTTTAAGCAATTAGTTGAAGAAAGTAATATTACTGGTTGTGAATTTCTAGAAATAAGAAATATCTAATAATTTTTCAGGAAACCTTAGAGGGATAACCTTTAAGGTTTCTTTTTGTGGGGGCTACCCAGTGCCGAATAAACTCCTTTTAATTTTGAGAATAGAGATAACACTTGTAAGCACTATATGATTTTTTAACAAATTCATTAGTACGTACAATATCTTTAAAACGTATGCCCTATCTACTCTTTATTTTATTAAGCAAATAACCATAATATCATCAGTTACCACCATTTCTATTCTCCAAAGCTATACCTTCGCTTTCTCCCAGCAAATTAAATTTTTTAGCAACTTTTACGTACATAGAACGATTACTAGAACAAGAGGCTACTCCACCTCAATTAACTCCTGAATGTCGATGTCTAACACTTTGCATACCGTTTCTAATGTTGATAGATAAACCCTGTCCACATTGTCTGAACAAAGATGACTTATTGTATTTGGTCGCAACCCTGTCATTCGTGCTAATTCACGTTGAGATAGGTCACGTTCTTTAAGAATTTCCTTTAGCTTAATTGATATAGGCATGATAATTCCCTTCCTCTTTTCATGTTACTTTTACGATACACAATAATTTTGTATCGGTAAAGGGGTTGATTGTATCGCTAAAGCCGCATACAATGAATTTATATTAAATATAGTGGCTAAGCGTTACGTTAATCTCAATTAGAGTAACGGAGGGGGAAAATACCATGAAAGTTATCGGATATATTCGAGTATCCACACAAGGACAAGCAAGGGATGGATACAGCCTTGCATACCAAGAAGATGAAATCAAAGCATATTGTCAGGCTCAAGGATATACGCTTTTACGCTTGTTTAAAGACGAGGGTATCAGTGGGGCTAAGGTAGACGAAGAAGCATTAGAAGTGGATAGAATAGGCTTTTAGCTACTAACAGCAAACTTTGAAATTTCGCTTGGCTAGAAACCAAAATTGTATACGTTATTACAAAATCGCAGAGGTTATGATGTGCTCCCCTTGTGGTAGACAGTTAAAATAAAAAACTGTTTACTCCAAGGAGGAGCATTTTTATGGCCCAAAAATTAAAAATTTCAAGATTAGAAAAGATTACTACTACCTATAAACTACTAGATATAAATTTACAATAAGAATGACAAAGCTCGCGGCGATAAAGTAATAGAGAATTCAAATTCTGCCATTAAGCGATTCAGTAATGCAGTTCGATTGGCCGATCGAACAGCTAGTCTGGGGCAGATGGGCTTAAAAGCAGGTGTGAAAACCAGTATACAACAGGAAATGAAGCATGTAGGAGATATGGTAGTAGCTGCAGGAAAACAAACAGAAGCTCGTTTGCGTAATGCAGGAGGCGCAATAAAGGACGCAAGTAGGGTAGTGAAAGGTAGACTAGCAAATGGTGCCGTAGCTGCTGGAAAAGCAGTTGATTCGGTTATTACCTCAGCCAAAAACATCCCAACCACTCGTAAGGTCATGGCAATTGATGACATCGGAAATGTGCATATACCAGCAGAAAATACACACTATTTTGCGAATAAAATTAGTGATATGATGGGTGTATCAGATGACGTGGTTGGTGTTGGGGTTAAGGGTACTGGAAATATTGGTAAGGAAGCTAGTGAAGCTGGCAAAAATGTAGAGAACGTGAAAATCCCTGAAAATATGAAGAAATGGGATTATCCACCTAGTGACGAATTATTTAAGAAATATGAGAATGTATATAAGAATCCAAAATATTATGATCAAAAAACAGGACAAATTCAATGGCCACCTAATCATGGATTTGTTTCGGGAACTCAAAACGTGGAAATATTACAACCTGGAACCAGATTAGATAGATATGGTAAACCGAAAGGTTCCTTTTTATCTCCTGAAAGCGATTCGTTCCCAAGTAGAGCTTTGGCTCTGCATAGTGAACAAGCGCCTTATTATGTTTATGAAGTTATTGATGACTTCGAAGTAACTTCAGGGAAAATCGCTCCTTGGTTTGATCAGCCAGGTGGAGGGACACAAATTATTAAATATAAATCTAATGGTCGACCATACTCTATAGAAGAATTAATAGAGCTTGAAGTTATTAAACAAATATACCCATAATGGAGTGTGAAATATGGACTTAATTGGTATATACAATTTAATTGAAACCGAATTTAAAGTGATTAAAGGGGAAAAAAATATTATTTATGTTGCACCAGTAAGTGGAGAAGATTATCCTGAAAATATTGTTAAGTTATCGTTCAATGAAGTAAATAATCAGTATGAACTTTTTGAAGTTGTTAGAGGAAAAGAATACAAAGTAGATGTATTTTCAGATAAATATAAATCAGCAGTGGCTTTATATGTTTTTTCGAAAAGTAAGTTAGAGGTAAGAAAATATGATGAAAATGTTCAAAATGAGATTAAAAATGCAACATCATTAAGTAATATTCAAAGGGTATTCAAAACTTTTTCAGATGAACAGTATTATTCTTTCTATGCACTTAAGCCAGATAGAATAATTTTAGAAAAAAGCACAAATGATAGATATAATGTTTTATTTTTAGGAAAAGGTGATTCTAAGATTTATATAGATAAATCTAGAAAGTTAAATAGTGCCGCGGGTGTTCTATATAATTTTTCTTTTAAACTAAGCCAATTTTATGATCTGATTAATGTAATTGAAGTAAAGACGGATTCTGATTTTATAGATACTCTAAAAGAATTATATCTTTTGGGTTGAAAAAGCAGGTTGTTGCCTTTTCATAGATAGAGCCAGCCCTGAGAGAGCTAGTAAGGGTAAAACATATTCTATTGAAAATTCCTTAGATGAAATGAATGCTTTGGAAAGGTATTTTCGATGTTTTAGACACGAATAGGATAAACACTGGTTTTTAAAAAGAGTTGTAGAAACTATTTTCATACAGTAATATTACGTTATACAGGTCAATTATAGTCAGATAACCACTATGATTGGCCTGTTTTTTGTTTTAGAAAGAAAAGCGGGAAGCGTAGAATAGTTTTAGAAATATATTAAGGGTACGGGTAATACTGTTAATGATTATATTGATGATATAATTGTGAATGGGAATGTTGATGTAACTACGATGAATAAGCTTAAGAATGCTGTTCAGAATAATACTTTTAGTGTAGAAGAGTTATCTGAGCTTAGAAAAAAGATGTCTGAATTAGGCACTAGTAAAGAATATGATGAAGCATTAATTAAAATGGATTTTGGTAAGTATCTCAGAGGATTAATAGGTGATCCACCTACAGCTATGATTGATCCACATGCACATCATATATTATTTAAAAAGGGTTTAGGTGAGGCTCAACAAAAACTCGTTCAAGAAGGTCAAGAAATATTAAGAAAATATGGTATTGACCCAGTAATTGGTAAAGAAAATCTAGTTTGGGCACCAAATAGAGTCGCCGGACAACATAGTATTGCAGCTCTAGAAAATAGAGGTGAAAGGAGAATTTATTATGGATAAGGCTCAATATGCTAAAGATATTAGAAGTGCCATAAAAAATGGGCAAACGGATACTGTAAAAGATTTACTTGAAAAAGAACCAGACATGTTAACATGGATGACACCTTTTGGTACATGGTTACATGTAGCTTCAGCACATGGACATTTAGAGATAGTAGAATATCTTATTAATGCTGGATTAGATATTAATGTAAAAGGTGGAACTTTTTCTACAAATGCTCTTGAACGAGCGACTGCAAAAGGACATTTAGATATTGCTAAATATCTAATTAGTAAGAATGTGGAATTTGATATTAGTGAACCAGATAGAAATCCTCTATTTGCTGCAATATATGGTGGACATTTAGAGATTGTTAAATTGTTAGTTGAGAGTAATATTGATATATCTATAAAATACTCTGGTGAAACCATGAAAGATATGGATGCCTATGCATTTGCCGTAGAAAGAGGACAAACGGAAATTGCTGAATATTTAAAGCAAGAAATGAACGGAAATGAATAATAAAGAGTTCTTTAAAAGAGTCTGAAATCAAGTAATTTATAATCTCACTTTTCTAAGTTAATTAACAAACTATGTAGCACTTGTTTGTCTTTTAGGCAACAAGTGCTGTTTTTATAAAGTTGTGTACTTTAGTCAACATAAAAAAGACAGTATGAATTTCATAACTCATGATGGTTATACCATCAAGGCATTATGTTTTAATACTTGGTTTGTGAAAATAAGTACAATAATTAGGCGAGATGACATTTTATATGGCAGGGGTAGTTATGACAGGGAATGGCTAAAAAACTAACGAGAATGACAAAGCTCGCGGCGATAAAGTAATAGAGAATTCAAATTCTGCCATTAAGCGATTCAGTAATGCAGTTCGATTGGCCGATCGAACAGCTAGTCTGGGGCAGATGGGCTTGAAAGCAGGTGTGAAAAGCAGTATACAACAAGAAATGAAGCATGTAGGAGATATGGTAGTAGCTGCAGGAAAACAAACAGAAGCTCGTTTGCGTAATGCAGGAGGCGCAATAAAGGACGCAAGTAGGTAGTGAAAGGTAGACTAGCAAATGGTGCCGTAGCTGCTGGAAAAGCAGTTGATTCGGTCATTACCTCAGCAAAAAACATCCCTTCCACTCGTAAGGTCATGGCAATTGATGACATCGGAAACGTGCATATACCAGCAGAAAATACACACTATTTTGCGAATAAAATTAGTGATATGATGGGTGTATCAGATGACGTGGTTGGTGTTGGGGTTAAGGTTACGGGTAAGGATATGCAGATTCCTTCAGTTAGAAATAACGAATTTAATAAGTGGTTTGATAATTTATCAGTTGATAAATTTGAGGAAATGTGGAGTGTTCCACATTTGAGAAGTAAGATTGAAGATAGGATAAGACGTCCAGGGGGATACCATGAATGGCACCTTGTAGCAAGAACACCTAAATTTAAGCAGTGGGGTGTAAGCATGGATGATATAAAAGACATGAGGACCCTAACTAAAGATGTTGAATTTGTAAATCCTCCCGGACGTCATGGGAGACGTGGCTCTACAAAAGCACATAATGAGATTTTAAAAATAATTGATTCTGCACCTGATTATGAAAGCTTTGTTAGAGAGTTAAATGAATGGGCTAGTAAAAGAATGAAAAATGGAGTTCTGGATTTACCAGAAGGTCTAAGGAGGTAAAAACATTGAAAAATGATGTTTCTTTGTGGTTGGGAAACTTCAGCAATTTTGATGAGGTCGAAAAATACACTGAAATAGTTTATGATGAAGATGGAGATAGTATTCCTTCTGTTTTTGAGAGAGAATTTAAATTGGGTTATTATGATAGAGACTTAATTGAAAAGGATTGGGTACAGGATACTGAAGATGATATAAAAGAGCTTCTAGTGGATTTTTCATATGATGATCAGTTAATAAAGCAGTTTATCGATGTTAAGTTAAACTCTAAATATAATACCATTATTTTAATTTATAATTATAATTATTATAAAGGTGGAAGGCCTGTATCTTCAGTAAATAAAAATGCATACAAATTAGATTTTATAGGTACAGCAGAGTATATAGACTAAATTGTTCCAGTATAGAGTAGGGCACTTGATTGTCAAAAAGGCAACGGGTGCTTTTGTTTTTGTTATAAAGTTATACTCTGAATGACATTGATGATGCTTAATGGAAATTCATAACTCATGAAGTATTGTTTTAACACTTTGAGGAACGGAATAAGAACGAAAAATAGGCGAGATGACATTTTTCATGGCAGGGGTAGTTATGACATGGCATAGCTTACAAAATAACAAGAATGACAAAGTCCCTGGCCTAAACAATAGTAACGTAAAAAGATGTTCATTCTTTGTTTTGGCTAAATAAACTTTATGCTGTATTTTCACTAAAGACGGTCGTAAAATACTCGCTATTCGTTTGTAAAGCATCACATAAATTCTTCGTCACCTTAAACGATAAATAAAGTTAATCCCCCAACTCACATCCTCCAAATTGCACTCCCAAACCAACAGTGATACCATAGCATTGAAATAACTAGTGAAAGGAATCTGACAATGCTAAAATCCTTATTTAAGAAAAAAGAAGAAAAAATCTATGCACCCATTAACGGTAAAATCGTTAAGCTAGAGGATGTTCCAGATCCAGTATTTAGTCAAAAAATGATGGGTGAGGGAATGGCAATTCAACCTGAGGAAGGGAAAGTATTATCGCCAGTCGATGGGAAAATTGTACAGCTAATGGATTCGAAGCATGCCATTGGTATTGAAGATAATCATGGAAATGAAATACTGATTCATATTGGCTTAGAAACAGTGGAATTAAAAGGAGAGGGATTCCAACCTCATATTCAAGTAGGAGATACGGTTTCGGTTGGACAACTTCTAATGGAATTTGACGTGGCTCATATTGAAGCCAATGCGAAAAGTAGTGTGACGCCGATTGTGATTACCAATAGCGGAACTAGTGGAAAGTCCTTCACTTTTACAAGCGAACAGCAAGCCACTGCTGGGGAAACAGTCATCATTGAGGCAAAATAATAAATCAGAAGGAGTCATACATGATGATTCGAAATTATTTTCAAGAAATAAACCAATTGCTTCACACGGTAGAAGAACAAGAAACGGGGACAATTAACCAAGCAGCAAGCAAGATTGCGGAATCCATTCAAGCGGGTGGTATTATCCATGTCTTTGGTTGTGGTCATTCTCATATGCTGGCAGAAGAAGTGTTTTACCGTGCTGGGGGATTAGTACCGATCAATCCAATTTTTCATGAACCGCTCATGCTTCATGAACATGCAAGAAAATCGTCCGAACTAGAACGAAAAGTAGATTATGCGCAAGGCTTTATGAATGATCAAGATATCAGTGCTAATGATGTTCTCATTGTTGTGTCAACTTCTGGGAGAAATCCGGTACCAATCGATGCTGTGGATTTCGCGAAAGAAAAAGGCGCATTTGTGATAAGCATTTCTTCTAAAATCTATGCACAGCAGCAAACCTCTAGACATCCAAGTGGGAGATTCTTACATGAAGCGGCTGATGTAGCAATTGACAATCATATACCAGTTGGTGATGCCCTATTGGCGGATGAGCGGGTTGCGATTAAATTTGCGCCGGGATCTTCCGTAATTGGTACAGCCATTGTAAATAGCATGCTGGCACAATCTATTTCCCTAATGGCAGCTAATGGCTATGAACCACCTATCTTATTAAGTGGAAATGTGGACGGGGCAGATGACCATAATGAATTACTGATTAAAAAATATCAAAATCGAATTAAACTGTAATATTTTTTTCGATTAAGTGGTATAGACAACTATATTAGTCGATGCTATAATCAAAACAAGATAATCGTTTGAATGCGTTTTCAAACGGTTCTTGCAATTATTGTTTTAAATTGTACAAACTAAACATAATTAAAGAGGAGGTTTTTTTACCATGATGAAGTATTTACAAAATCTTGGTAAGTCCCTAATGTTACCGGTTGCGGTATTGCCTGCTGCTGCCCTGTTAATGGGTATCGGGTATGCAATCGACCATGAGGGTTGGGGTTCTGGAAACCCAGTTGCTGCCTTTTTCATAGGGGCAGGTCAATCGATTTTAGACTTTATTCCAATTCTATTTGCGGTTGGGGTTGCAATTGGTATGACGAAGGCAAAGGATGGCCCAGCAGCATTAAGTGGTCTAGTGGGTTACCTTGTTATCACGAAGTTACTTTCAACGGGTTCTGTTGCGAATTTAAAACAAATTCCAGTGGAAGAAGTTAATATTGCCTTTGAGGGTATTCAAAATGTCTTTATAGGTATTCTTGCTGGTTGTATTTCTGCGGTACTATACAATCGTTTCAGTCATGTGAAGCTGCCAGATGCGTTAGCATTCTTTAGTGGTAAACGTTTAGTTCCAATTTTAACCGCTTTTGTGATGCTAATTGTATCCATGGTGATGCTATTTATTTGGCCAGTTGTCTATTCAGGACTAATTTCATTCGGTGAAGCGATTAGTGAATTAGGTGCAACGGGTGCAGGGTTATATGGATTCTTTAACCGTCTATTAATTCCAACAGGACTACACCATGCATTAAACAACGTATTCTGGTTTGATGTAGCAGGAATTAATGATATCGGTAACTTCTGGGCAAGTGAAGGTGTGAAAGGGATAACAGGAAGGTATCAAGCTGGATTCTTCCCAATCATGATGTTTGGTTTACCAGCAGCTGCACTTGCAATGTATCATACAGCGAAAACAAAGCGTAAAAAGCAAGCGGCATCCTTACTACTCGCTGGTGGTATTGCAGCGTTCTTAACAGGGGTAACAGAACCACTTGAATTCTCATTCATGTTCTTAGCTCCAGTACTATATTTAGTGCATGCTGTGTTAACGGGTATTTCCTTATTTATTGCAGCATTATTTGAGTGGACAGCTGGATTCGGATTTAGTGCCGGTCTAATTGACTTTGTATTAAGCTCACAGCTACCATTAGCAAATCAACCATTTATGTTAATTGTTCAAGGGTTAGTATTTGCAGTAATTTACTATGTTATCTTCCGCTTCCTAATTGTGAAGTTCAACTTCAAGACTCCTGGACGTGAAGATGATGATGTTGAAACAAATGAAGAAATCGCACAAGCGGGTTCAAAGGATCGTTTTGGAATGATGGCGGAAACGATTTATGCAGGACTTGGTGGCGATAGCAACGTTATTTCCATTGATAACTGTGCAACACGTCTTCGTGTCGAAGTAAAAGATATGGACGTCGTTGATCAAAAAAAAATCAAAACAACAGGTGTTCCAGGAATTAATGTGGTAGGAAAACATAATATCCAAGTAATTGTTGGGACTCAGGTTCAAGCAGTAGCAGATGAAATGAAAAATATCCGTAAAGAGGATTAAGGTAGAGAAAAGGCTAGTATGCATCGATGGATACTAGCCTTCTTCTTGGGGAAAAATAGAAATAAAGTTTAATCACGTTTCATTTTCATTTTGAATTTATATTTATCTGCACGATAAGCAGAGGTTGCAAATTCAATCGGTGTTTGGTCTTTGTTTTGTAAAAAAGAAGTACGCTGCATAACTAAGACAGGGCTATCCTTTGGAATGTTTAAGTGCTTTACTTCCTCGTCGCTAGCAGGTGCAGCTTCAATGGTTTGATAGCCAAATCCAATCTTATGATGTAGCTTTTTCTCCACATAGTCATAAAAGGAATCGGAGAAATCTAGATAATTCATATCACCAACGAGCTTTTGTGGAGAATAAACAGTTTCTACAGCAACTGGTTCATCATCCGCTAAACGAACCCGTTTAATCCTGCAAACTATGTCTGTTGGAGCGATTGAAAGAATGGAAGCAAGCTGTTCATTTGCTTGGATAAATTCAAAGCTAATTAAATTGCTGGAAGGGGTTAGACCGCGGTTCCGCATATCTTCACTGAAGCTTGTCAGACCGGATAAATCCTGTTCAAATTTCTTATCAGCAACATATGTACCTTTTCCTTTTTGACGATAAATAAGTCCTTCTTTTACTAAATTATTGATAGCTTGCCGAACAGTCATACGACTGATCGCATATTTCTCGGCAAATTCGCGCTCAGAAGGTAAAAGATCTCCAGGTTTTAATTGTTTTGTGTGAATCATACTTTTTATTTCTTCTTCTAATTGGTAATATATAGGTATAGGAGATTGTTTATCAATCAAGGAAAAACCTCCTTTTTGCGAAATTAAGATAATATAAAGTTTATCAAAAGAATGAAAGCCTGTACACATATAAACTGGTATAGACAACTATACTTATAGGAAATCGAGAGGATGAACAGCAATGAATACGCAAAGTATCGTCATTAACAATGCAAAAGTATTCGCAGAAGATAAAACGATTCATCATGGTTCTGTATGGATTGAAAATGGAAAAATTAAAGCGATATCGGAACAACGTATGGAACATGCTGGTGACCATGTTCAAGTAATCGATGGGACGAATCTTAATTTAATTCCAGGATTCATTGATGCACATATTCACGGAGCAAATGGTGCGGATGTGATGGATGCAACGGAAAAAGCATTGGATGATATGGCTATCCTTCTGCCTCAGGAGGGTACCACTAGCTTTTTGGCTACCACTATTACCCAATCACCTGAAAACATTGAAAAAGCACTTGAAAATGCTGCAAGCTACCGGAATAAACCTGGTTATGCAGAAATGATTGGGATTCATTTAGAAGGACCGTTTGTGAACAAAGTCAAAGCAGGAGCACAGCCTGTCCAATACATTACAAAGCCAGATTTAGCACAATTTAATAAATGGCAACAGCTTTCTGGTAACCAAATTCGTACGATTACCATGGCACCAGAATTTGATGAAGACGGTACATTTATCAAAGCATTAAATGAAGCTGGTATAAATATTTCAGCAGGGCATACGGATGCTGGGTTTGCTGAAATCAAAAAAGCAGTGGAACAAGGCGTTCATCAACTAACACATTTATGTAATGCAATGAACGGGATTCACCATCGAGATATTGGTGCAGTTGGAGCGGCATTTCAACTAGAGGATTTACATGCGGAGCTCATTGCAGATGGAATTCATGTTGCACCCGATATGCTAGCACTTATTTATCGGAATGTTGGCAGTGATCGACTTATCTTAATTACCGATGCGATGCGTGCAAAAGGTTTACCTGCAGGTGATTATGAGCTTGGCGGACAGCCTGTAACAGTTACGGAGGATCGTGCAGTTCTGGAGGATGGCACGTTAGCCGGAAGTATTGTAAAGATGCGAGACGGTGCTGTAAATATGCTAGAAATTGACGGTGTGACACTCGCCGATATTGTAAAAATGGCTTCCAGTAATCCTGCTAAGCAGGTCGGTGTATATGACCGTAAAGGAAGCATTGCGATTGGCAAGGACGCTGACCTTTTACTTGTCGATGACCAGTTAAACATCACATACACCATTTGTCGTGGAGAAATTGCATTTAAAGGAGAGTAGCACACATGGAATTCATTAAAGTAAAGAACTATCAAGAGATGAGTGATCAAGCATGCAATATCATGATAGACAAAATCAATCAAATTGAGCAGCCTGTACTTGGATTGGCAACGGGATCAACTCCAGAGGGCTTGTATCAAAACCTCATCGAGAAGTATAACCAAGGGCAGGTTTCCTTTAAACATGTCACGACATTCAACCTCGATGAGTATGTAGGATTGGACAGAGAAGATGTGAATAGCTATTATCGCTACATGAAGGAGAAGCTATTTAATCATATCGATATTGCGATGGAACGTGTTCATTTGCCAAATGGTACGGCACACGATCTGGAGGCAGAATGCCAACATTATGAAAAACAAATTCAACAGGCAGGAAAGATTGATTTGCAGATTTTAGGTATGGGTATTAATGGTCATATTGGCTTTAATGAGCCAGGAACATCATTTCATAGTAGCACACATATTGTGGACTTAGCACCATCTACTAGAGAGGCAAACTCAAGATTTTTCCCATCAATTGATGATGTACCAACACAAGCACTTACAATGGGAATTGAAACCATTATGGAAAGCAAAGAAGTACTACTGTTGGTTTCTGGAAAACAAAAGGCTGAAGCGATCGCCCGTTTAGCTGAAGGGGAAATATCCGAAGACTTCCCAGCTTCCATTTTACGTAATCATCCAAATGTAACTGTCATTGTGGATGAAGGTGCCATGGCGAAGCTATAAAGGATCGGGGAGCTTGAATCGTTTGTAAAGGATTCAGGCTTTTTTTGTATCCATTACATGAAGGAAAAAATACTAGCCTGCATTCTTATCTTTCGCTTATAGTAATGGTAAACAGAGATTCTATCGAAGGAGCTGTAAAAATGAAGTCGGTAACCTTAGTGGAAGAAACAAGAGCGGGTTTAGTAGAGAATGTCCATATTGGAATGATATGTGGCGTCAATGAGAAATTAGACAGTCTCTATCATGTGGGTGATGCTACACATCATACCTTTTACCGCTCCGCTGCAAAACCAATTCAAGCCTTGCCTGTGTTTTTATCCAATATCATTACGAAATATGGGTTGACGAATGAAGAGGTGACCTTATTTACAGCTTCACACCGAGGAGAGCCCTATCATATCGATGCGCTTGAATCGATGCTACAGAAGTTACCGGTCCGTGAAGAGGAATTATTCTGTCCGGCTGCTTATCCATTAAATCGCCAGCCTAAAGAAAAAATGCTCTGGGAAAATAAAGAAAAGAGAAGGCTATATCATAATTGTTCCGCAAAGCATATGGGGTTCATTGCTGTTTGCCGTGAGCTGGGCTATCCGGTAGAGGGATATTGGAAAATCGAACATCCACTTCAACAGCAGCTATTAGAGATTCTTTCCGTGCTTTCGGATGTGCCAGTATCACAGATTGAAATCGGCATGGATGGCTGTGGCGTGCCTGTTTTTGCAATTCCTTTAAAGAATATGGCACTAACCTATTTAAAGTTAGCCTGCCCAGCGTTAATAACGGATATCTCCATGCAAAAAGCTGTTAAACAAATGACTAGTCTGATGCATGAACACCCACGTATGGTAGCCTCCGACGACTTTATTTGTACGGAGTTGCTGAAAGATAAGAATATTGTTGCAAAGGGTGGCGCACAGGGAGTCTATTGCTTCGGTTTGAAAAATGAAAGAATTGGATTTGCGTTAAAGGTACTAAATGGCTCTGAGGATGTCTGGCCAGTAATAATAGCTAGTATTCTGGAGCAGATTAACTATGAAAACCATGAAACCATTGCTAGGTTACGAGCTTTGAAGCCTTCCATCATATGGAATGATGCAGGCGATAAGGTTGGGGAAATAGCTGAGCGATTCCGGTTAGTGGGAATGGAAGAGTCAACCTCGTAAATATTATAGACAGAAGGTGAATATTCATGCTAAAGGAAGCCTGTGTGGAGAACTTTACAGTGGTCCCTGCTGTTATTGACAGAGGGGCAGATCGTATTGAGCTATGTGATAACCTCGCAGTTGGTGGAACCACCGTAAGTCCAGGTGTCGCGACTGTTACGATAAACTACTGCCACCGTAAAAATGTGAAGGTCATGTCCATGATTCGACCAAGGGGTGGAGACTTCATTTATCGTCGTGAAGAATTAGAAATGATGAAACAGGATCTCATTTATCTAAAGCAATTAGGCACGGATGGTGTGGTGTTTGGTTGTTTAAATGATCGGAACTGGATTGATGAAGCGGCAATGCATTCCTTATTGGAACTGGCAGAGGGGCTCGCTATAACCTTCCACATGGCATTTGATCAAATTCCTTATGAAAAGCAGTTTCAAGCAATTGATTGGCTCGTGGAACATGGTGTCAATCGAATACTAACGCATGGAGGGCCCGCGAATACTAAGATTGAAGATAATGTAGCTAGAATTCAAGAGTATGTAGACTATGCTGCTGGTAGAATAATCATTCTTCCAGGTGGTGGCATTACAAATCAAAATCTAGAATCTATTACTAAGAACTTAACTGTTAGTGAAGTGCATGGGACAAGAGTAGTTGGTTAAGAACTAACTGTTTTTGTATTTAATAGTAGCTACTATTAGAATGGAGTTAACGATCATGAAAAAATGTCCACATCTAGTTCTATAGATGTGGATATTTTCTATGCTTCTATCACATTTAGACAACCTTTTCAGGAATCGTTTTTTTATTGATATTGGGGACACATCTTCCTGGTGATGGACTGCTATTTCAAAAAATATAGAGAAACCTTGTATAATAGACGCTTCTATAGCCGATTGGGCAAACTATTCATCTCGTTTCCCTTCCTTGACTTTACGGTAATACATGCTATGATTTTTTTATCTGAATTGATGTAAAATTCGGTTAAGGAGGGAGAAAGTAAATGGAAGAAATGCAGGAGATACCAATAACACCGAAAAAGAAAAAGCGAAGTAAAAAGAAGCTTTTACTAGGGATAGTTGGTGTTCTCGTAAGCCTAGGTATTGGTGCATTCTTTTTTGTAAACGGATACATAAATAAATCACTTCCACAGCTGGAGGGAACAATTGAGCTATCCATACTGCAGGATGAGGTGAAGGTTATTACCGATGAGAGTGGTGTCCCACATATTAAAGCGGAGAATCTCCATGATTTGTACATTGCGCAAGGCTACATCCAAGCACAGCAGCGTATGTTTCAGATGGAGCTTTCCAGAAGACAGGCATCTGGTACATTAAGTGAGGTTGTTGGGGAAAAGGCGGTTAATCAGGACAAGTATTTCCGGACGCTTGGACTTCGCCGTGCTGCTGAGAAATCCTATGACATCTATTCGGATGAATCGATTGAGGTTTTGGAGTTGTTTGCCTCTGGGGTTAATGCGTACATAAAGGATGCAAAGGCGAATAACAGTCTACCAATTGAATTTACATTATTGGGGTTTGAACCAAATGAATGGACGCCAATTGATTCCTTAACAATTGGAAAGTATATGGCATTTGACCTTGGAGGACACTGGGAACAGCAGGCATTTAATTATTACTTGCTAAACAACTTTGAAGAGGAAAAGGCATATGAATTATTTCCGACTTATCCGGAAAATAAACCAACCATTATTAAAGAAGGGGAGCTTGATATTGCGACAAGCTTCGAACACGCGGTCATACCGCATGCGTTTAATGGGAGTAATAACTGGGTGGTTAGTGGTGACAAAACCGAGTCAGGTATGCCTCTATTAGCGGATGATCCGCATCTTGGACTTGCAACGCCATCGATTTGGCTGCAGATGCATTTAGAAGCAGCTGATATGAACGTTAGTGGGGTTATTTTTGCTGGTGTTCCAGGAATTATTCTTGGGCATAACGAGAATATAGCCTGGGGCGTTACGAATACAGGGCCAGATGTACAGCAATTATATATTGAAAAACGAAATCCGGATAATGCGAATGAATTTCTATATGAGGAAGAATGGGAAGCGGCAACTGTTATTGATGAGCCGATTAAAGTAAAGGATGGCGAGACGATTGATTATCAAGTGGTCGAAACAAGACATGGTCCAGTTGTTTCCGAATTTGCCGAGGATACTGGAAAAGATACGGTACTTTCCTTGAGGTGGACTGCTCTTGATGCGACTACAGAGCTGGAAGCTATTCTAGAAATTAATCAGGCAAAAAACTGGGAGGAATTTGAGAAAGGGTTGGAGAAATTCCTTGCACCGGCACAGAACTTTGTTTTTGCCTCTACGGATGGCACGATTGCTTACAAAGCAAATGGAAAAATTCCAATCTATGAAAAGGCCGCGGATGCTTTAGTACCACTTCCGGGATGGGATAGTGCCTATGAGTGGAAGGGATTTATACCATATGATGAGTTGCCGAGAGTGGTCGATCCAGAGAAAGGCTTTATTGCTACCGCAAATAATAAGATCGCCCCAGACAGTTATCCCTATCATATTAGTAATGTTTGGGCACAGCCCTATCGCTATGAACGGATAGAGGAAGTTCTAGAATCCGGTGATGATTTTACTGCCAGTGACATGCAAGCATTACAGATGGATCAGACCGATCTGAGAGCTCGTGAATTTGTACCAATTTTTCAAGATGTATTAGCTGAGTCTGAACTTGGTGAAAAAGAAGCTGAAGCGATGGAATTGCTGACTGATTGGGATTATATTGCTGCAGAAGAGAAGCCGCAATCCTTAATTTTTGAGTATTGGATGATGGAAATCCAGGATATCTTCTATGAGGATGAGATTCCAGAAACGATGATGGAGCTTTTCCATATTCAAGGGCAAGCTGCAGAAAACCTATTACGTAAGGCTGCAAGTGGTGAAGAAACAATATGGATGCGTGAAAATGGTGGAATGGAAACGGTGTTGAAAACTTCTCTTGAAAATGCGATAAGCGAGTTGACCGAGGAATATGGGAATGATTTAACAGCTTGGGAATGGGGAGATTATCATCAGGTCCAATTTAATCATCCGTTATCGAGTGCTAGCCCATTTTTGGACTTGTTCTTTAATAAGGAAGACCCACTTCCTGTTGGGGGTAGTAGTGTAACACCGATGGCAGCTAGTTATGATGCTGAGACTGGTGAGGTCGACCATGGTGCATCCTGGCGATTTGTTATCGATACAAGTGATATGAATACAGGGTACCATATAGTTGGACCAGGTCAGGCTGGCCATTTCAAGAGTGAATGGTATCACGACCAAATGGACGATTGGGTGGAAGGTGATTATCATACAACTAGGCTAGATGAAACAGAGGGGCAGAAGCTAACACTCACTCCAGGAAAGTAGTAGATGATTGGGAGGTGCAAATTCACCTCCCATTTTTATGTGGCCTTCACCAAAGGATTAATAAACTCGCAATTAGCGAGTTTTTTAAAATAGGTTAGCCAGGATTTGTATAGCTTTATTTGTATCTTGTATTAATTGGGCAAACTGTTCCTTATTGTCAGTTTGTGATTGAACCTTCTCTTTTAAATGATCGATCGACTGTTGAATTGATTCAAAGATTGATTGGTTCTTGACCGTTCCCTCAATATTTTCATCCATTTTACTTGCGACAGTATGCATTTGCTCCTGTGTTTCTACATGTTTAGGGTCGTAGAAATATGCACAGCGGCAAAAAAACAGCCAGTTATCGTAACTGGCTGTCATCATTTGTATTAAGCTTTACCATCAGCTTCCTTCTCGTAATATTCATCCCCTTGCAAGTCATGCTCAGGCATAAAGAAGGTTCCAATTAATGTTAAGATAGCGAAGCCTAGGCCAACTATGAAAAGACTATGAATACCGGAGGATAAGGAAACTTTAACTGCATGTAAAAATTGTTCAAATAGCTCTATTCCTTTATCTCCCATTTTTGCAAAAGCCTCTTGTAAGCCTTGTTGCGCTTCCTGTGTTAGTAATGCTTGCGGATTCATGTTGGCTAGTTCTGTACCAGCACTTTGCTGTAAATTGGCTAATTCACTTGGCATCGTTTCTTTCATCTTGTCAGAGAATCCACTGTTTAATAACGAGCCAAATATTGGTGCCGCAATTACACCGCCCAAGGAACGAACGAATTGCTGTGTGGCATTGACACTACCCATTTGCTTGTATGGGAAAATATTTTGGACCGATACATTAAAGATTGGCATAAGTGAGCCAATTCCAATTCCTAGAATAACCATATCTAGTATGACGGTTGGATATGTTGTATCAACATCTACTAATGAAAATAGGATTAATCCTACTACCATAAACACCGCGCTGATATGCGCTATCATTTTGTATTTTCCTGTTCGGGTCATATACTGACCGGCAATGACCGAGCCTGCAATGAAGCTAATCATCATCGGTGCCATTACTAAACCACTATTTTGGACACTCATTCCGAGTACACCTTGAATATATAACGGTAAGAACATTAACGCGCCAAACATCGCCATCGTAACAAACACGGCCAAAATGAGCGTAATAGCAAATAATTTATTTTGGAAAAAGGAAACTTCAATAACTGGATCTTTACGCTTTCTTTCATAGAGCATAAAGAATACTAAGACGATCAATCCACTTCCGAATAAGGTGATTGTTTGCCAGTCTGACCATGCGTATTTGTCCCCTGCCCAAGTGAATCCAAACATAATTGGAAGTAATCCGATGGTTAGAAGAATCGAACCAATCCAGTCAACCTTGGTTCGTTGTTCTGTTTTAACTTTAGGAAGGGCGTAAAACACACCGATTAATGCTAATACGGCAAATGGAAGATTCACAAAGAAAACCCATTCCCATCCAATATTTTCTGTAATCCAACCACCGATAGTTGGACCTAAGATACTCGATACGCCGAAGACTGCACCAATTACTCCCATCCAGCGTCCGCGCTCTTTCGGATTAAAAATATCCCCAATGGTTGCACGTGGCATACTCATCATCGCGCCGGCGCCAATCCCTTGGATGGCTCTTGCGATAATTAACCATTCAATGGATTGCGAAAACCCTGATAATACCGAGCCGATTGCAAAGACTAGTAATCCGAAAATGTAGAAAGGTCTACGACCATATACATCGGATAGTTTTCCGTAAATCGGTACTGAAATAGCAGAAGTAATCATGAAAGCACTAAATATCCATGAATATAATTCAAATCCTTCTAAATCACTTATGATGGTTGGTATTGCTGTAGAAACTACGGTTTGGTTCATCGAAGCAAAAAACATGGTCATTAATACAGTAGCTAATGCCCACCCTTTTTGCTTACCAGTAATCTGGTTCGTTGTTTGTATATTCGTTTTAGAAGCCATCTATTATATCCCCCTTTTATAAAAATGACTGTTCGGTTCAATTTTTACTATGCATTCGAAATAATAACAAATAATTAATATATATTCAATGATTTTATGTTTACATCTCAATAAAATACCGGTAAAATCTAATTAAGATTATAATTGAACCGACCGGTCATTCAAAGGAGAAAATGATAATGGATAGACGTACATCAATATTATTAGCAGCCATTAATCTATTCGCAACAAAAGGATATCATGAAACATCAATGCAAAATATAGCAGCAGAAAGTAACATTGCGAAAGGCACGATTTATTCGTACTTTCATTCGAAGGACGAGCTATTATTATCAATTATTAACTATTGCCATGAGGAAACCAAACAGAAGCTAGAGCAAATTAATTCATCATCCCTATCTGCAAAAGAAAAATTTAAAAAACAAATCGAAGCATCCATGGAAGAACGCTTGAAATATAAAGACTTTTTTATGATTCAACACCGTGAGCAAACCTTAAATTCAAGCAAGCAGATAAAAGAAGCATTTCTAGCAATGCAGGAGGATAAGCTGCGTTGGATGGCGCAAGGGTTTATTCATATCTATGGTAAGCATGTTGAAAAGCACTGCTTTGACTTATCCGCATTATTAGATAGCATTGTTTCAGGATTCCTGCGGATTATATCTGTTAAAGCTGATGTTATTTCAATTGAAGACCTATCAGACTTTATTATTAGCCGATTTGATGCGATGGTTAAGATTACGCTTGAAGAAGAGTGGGAGCCTTTATTTCCCTCGAACTATAAAGAGGACTTCTTTGATTACATTCGCCTGTCATCGTCCAATAAAGAGCTTGCTTATCAACTAAAACAAATGGTAACAATTATTCATGACCTTGACCTCGCAGAAACGAAAAAAGAAGATTATCTTAAGACAATCGATTTCTTGAGAGAAGAAGCAACCCAAAAAGAGCCAAGAAATATGATTTTAAAAGGGGTTATGCATGAATTGGGAACCGTTCAAGAGCTAGCTCAGCCTTTAAGTAAAATTAAAAAAATACTAAAGATTGATTAATCCAACCTAACCGCTTTCCTAAAAAGGAAGTGGTTTTTTATTCGATAAATACAGCAATATTGAATTACCATTGAAAATAAAATGGATTTTTATTACAGTAAAGAGGTAGGTTAATGAAGCGTATTAAGAAGAAGGTGATAGCAATGACATGTAACGTGTCTGATATTGCAGCTTCTCATGCAAAGTCTAATAATGAATAGGCGAATCTTTGCATGAGGTTAGTAAAAATAATATTCGTCTAGTAATTATAGGCTTTGCACCTTATTGATCAGATTAAGGATAAGGAGCTGTCTATAATGAGCTATGTCAAAGCGAATTCGATTTTACCGGAAGAGCTAATTAAAGAAATTCAAAAGTATATTCAAGGGGAAACCATTTATATACCGAAAACGAAAGCTAGCTATCAAAAATGGGGTACATGCTCTGGAGCTAGAAAATCAATTTCGGAACGGAACCTATCGATTAAAAAGGCTTATCAAAATGGATATTCCGTCCATGACTTAATGGAAGAGTATTACTTATCAGCAGATACGATTAAAAAAATTATTTATTCTAGATAGTTAATATCGCACTGGGAATCGAAAATGGATTTTCAGTGCTTTTTATATGCCAACATAATTTTCCTTTCTTATGTATAAATTGTTTTCTAACCGTTTTTTACATATGAACGAAGTGGGTTTTTCATTATAATGAGAAGTATCCTGAGATTTTCAATGATTGGAGGGAAAGGTATGGAACCTTTCATTCGAGTGGATCAATATAATTTTATCGGAAGACAGGCACGAAATCTTGTGAATGCACATGCAACTTCCAATGATGAAGGAGTAGTGAAAGTTGTTATATCGTTGGCAAATGAACGGGTACTTGCATTATTCCCGAATATAACCGAGGAACAAGAGCAGCTACTTATGCCGATTGTATCGGTAGATGATACCGAAAAAGCGGAACGGTTTTTATCACAGCTAAAGCCTTATGTGATTCCATTTAAGGTTACAGAACAAGGGATTAAGAAGTTATTTCCAAAAGTGAAAAAGCTAAAAGCTCCTGCTATAGAGGATTTAGATTTGCAAGCGTTATGTTATCTAAGCTGGATTGACTACAGTTCCAATAAAAAATTTATCGTCATGCATTCGAACGGAAAGTTAACGGGAATATACGGTTCATATGATTCACTAAAACAAAAAGGCATCTGTGCGATTTGTAATGGTTATGAGGAAGTAGGGATGTTCTTGGCAGAGAAGAAGGGTAAAGTACAAGGTACTTTTACAAAGAAAGGGAATTATATTTGCCGGGATAGTGAAGTTTGTAATCAGAACATTACCTCACTAGATAATTTACAAGAATTTGTAGATCGTATAAAAGCTTGATAATTGATTCTATTTTTTAGTTAAAGCAAGGCTTATCCAATATGGGTAAGCCTTGCTTGTTTAACACAATCGCTGTTGATAGACCGTCATTACCCTACACTTACTGCAACCTCTGTGTTCTTAACCTCCAATTTCCGATACACGATGGCAAGCAGCATAGATGGAATGGTACAAGCAATCATTCCAATAAAAGCATATCTTGGCTCAATTTCGTATAAGTAGCCACCGAAAATAGTAAATACTGCAGTACTCCAGCTGAGTGCTAACGCTGAATACACTCCCTGTGCTTTTGGTATCTGTGTGTGTGGAATATGCTTAATTAAGTATTTCATAAAGGCATAATGTGCCATGGCAAACGAGAATGCATGCAATGACTGTGCTAGACAGAAAACAATAACATTTGGAAAGGCAAATACGACGATCCATCTGATAGATGAACCAATTGCTGCTAAAGTCAGTAAAGATCCTACTGAGAAATGATTAAATCTTCTATCTGCAATAGAGAAGAAGATGATTTCAGCAATCACCGCAATATTAATAATGAGACCAATTAAGTATACTGGTGCATCAATGTCTTGTAGAAAAATATAGCCATAATTATAATACGTAGCATGTGCTGCTTGCAGTAGAATGACTATCATAAGCACTAAACTAAAGTGTTTAATGCGGAATAACTGTAATAACCCAACCTTTTCTGTTTGATCTACTTGTGGCTTTTTAGATAAAATGACAGGTGCACGCATTAACCCAAGAGCAACAACTCCGAGTACCCCTAGTAATAATGCCCATAGAATGATTTCATCACCGAACATTCCGGTGAAAATCGTTAACACCATCCCGACTGAAACAAATCCAATGGATCCCCACTGTCGACTTCTACCATAATGCTTCAATTGTTTACTTTGCACTAGAACACCAGCGGCGCTATCTAGTGCAGGCATTAGGGTTGGGTAAAATAGATGTAAAGCAATTGTCACGACTAGTAAACTGCCAAAGGAATTTGCTGGAATATAACCAAGAAGCGCAACTAATGAGCCGACCCCTGCTATATTTAATAGCATTTTGCTGCTAATCCTTCCTGATAAATACGGAAAAGCAAATAACGTAGAAAGCCCTCTTGCGAGCAAGCCTAAGCTCATAATCAAACTAGCCTCTGAAACGGTAATTCCTTTTGTATAGATCATCCAGCCTGACCAGTAAGGTAGAAAAATACCCCATGTCAGAAAGAAACTAAAAAACTGTCTACTCATCCATCGTTGTGTGTTCATGATTATCCCCCTCATCGATTGCATGGTATCATGGAAATAGATAGAAATAATAGGAGATATCTCACATTTTGAGGTGAATCATGAAAATTTATAAAGGTGCAAAAAAGCAGCTGTATTTGGAAACGAACTCGATTGGACACTTGTTCTCCTTTCCGGTAGAGGAGTTTATGGAGATCCATGAATATGAACGTGATGATTGGATTATTCAAGAGGATACAAGACCTGATTATCTATTTTATGTCATAGAAGGAAAAGCAAAGATTTATATCACACATCAAAACGGAAAAGTATCGTTAATCAATTTTATTAACGAAAATGAATACATTGGGGAAATGGAATTATTGCATGATGTGTACTATACAAAAGGGATACAAGCCTCCACGAAAACAATTTGTTTTGCGCTTCCTATTTATTACTACCGTAAGCGATTATTGGAGGATGCCAAATTTCTACGTGAATTAACCAAGTTTTTGAGTCTAAAGGCAACCACGATGGCAGCTAAGTATACACAGAGTCAGGCCTTTCCATTAGAAAATCGGTTGGCTGACTTTATTTTGCAAACATCCGATGAAGGTGTATATAAGGAAAAGCATGTGACAGTCTGTGATTATTTAGGCGTATCCTATCGGCACTTGCTGCATGTACTGACACAGTTTTGTGAGAGAGGATATTTACATAAAGAAGGACGGAACTATTACGTGAAGCAGTACCAATCCTTGCACGAGCTTGCGAAGGTGTTGAGAAATGAGTAGTTGTCAACAAGTAAAAAGAAATCGGCTGTTACGTAGCCGATTTCTTGTATTAACAGCTTAAAATAGCACCGGTAATTGAACCAAGTCTTGCATGCTTCCATCTCGTGGACTGCGGGTATAGACCCATAACTCACCTGATTGTGTAGTCGGTTGTTGATCCAATGTGATGGAAGTAGAAAAGGAGCCATATGCGGGAGCGCCTGCTGTTGTTTGTATGGGCTTTTCGCCTGATACAATTTGATTATTCAGGTCAACAATACGATAGAGTATAGTTCCTTCAAATGCACGAGCAAATCCCTCAAGGCTTTGCCCATCCTGAATTCTTGTTCCTGGAAGCGGCTGAAGAACAACGATGTTACTCGAAGTTGGAAGTGGAACAATAAGCTGATATCCAGGGTAAATCACATCCGGTGAAATTCCTGGACGATGGCGATTCGCTTCAAGTAAAGCAGATAAAGAAATTCCGAAGCGTTTCGCGATTTTATTTAAGGAATCTCCTTGCTCCACTAAGTAAATAAGAGCAGGAACTTGAAGTACCTGGTTTTGGTATATTTGATTAGGGTCCATGATCTGATTATTTATTCCTTGCAGTAAGTCTATCGTTGTTTGATAGCGTCCTGCAAGCTCGTTTAGTGTTTCTCCAGCACTTACGATGTGATTTACCTGTCTGTTTCCGGGCATTGAAATAACGAGTACTTGACCAGGATAGATAAGATAGGGATCGGTTACAGGAGGATAGATGGCATTTGATTCGACAAGAAGAGGGACTGTTCCTCCTATGCTTGAGGCAATCGAAAACAATGTATCTCCCTGTTTTACTGTATAAATAAGAGAAGTACCATCAACAATTGGCATTCAATCACTCCTAGGCTGTATTCATATTCCTAATCATGGTATTCGTCTAGGTAGCAATCGGTGATTGAAAGGGAGGTTTATCAATAATAGGGGATGATGGATTATATTATAAAACTTAGAGAAATAATAAGGTTCTGCCCACTCAGCTAAACACCATTTGTGATTTATTCTTGTGTTAAATGTTTGTACTCTAACACTTCTACAGTAAAACTATGTTTACAACTAATTTTAGGGCTATCACAAGGTGGAGATACCCTTACTTTAACCAAGTCTTCTACATATTTAAGTGGATTATTGTTAGGTACTTGAATCCTTATAGAAATATCATAAGAATGGTTGTTGTTATAAACAATATTGACAATCCTTTGTTTCCTCCACCCAAAACCAGAACTTTCTTTACCTCCATACTCTTTTATTACCCTTTTATCAATAGTTGGATAAATAATATCCCAAATAATATCTTCAGGTGTAACATACCAGTCTTCAGCATAGGGTTTAATTTCCTTTTGTTCTTGAGATTTAGCATTAACTAAGTAGTAATTTGTAGCAAATAACATTAGAATCGTAAATAAAACAGTCAGTTTCTTCAAGATGCTCAGTCCAATATATTTATCATTAGAATGCGACATCTTCATTTGTTTTATCCAGATCTGCTTGGTATAAGCACACAAGCTCTTTTTCTACTAAAGCATCAGTTTGTTCAAGTATATTATTTCACAATTTTATTGCTCACTCAGTGTAGAACTATTTGCAAACAACTTAATTTTGTCATTTAAAATAATCAAAAAGAATTCTTTCTATGCTAAAATCTTCATAGCATTGAGTTTTACTTCATTTACACAAACATCGGAGAGCATAGGGGCTTTAGCGTGAGTATTATTCGGACAAAGAATAAACATAGAAAATATAACAATTGCTACAGTAAGATACTGTTTCACTATTTAACACCTCTTTTTGCTCTTAATATCTCAATTTAGAAGAGGTTATTCCTTTCAATTATGTATATCTTCAATAGGGTAATTTAATTAATCGATCCTGTTAGCGAAAAATAGTTTTGCTTTATTCAATTTTTTATTAGACGATTAGTACTACAAAAATAGCGTTAATCCTTACTGAATTAACGAGAATTAACGCAAACCGTTAATGGAATAAGTGAGTAGACTATTTGTTAGTTAAAGTCCACTCTTGGATAAGTTTTTAGATGTTCATAATCAATTAACTTACCATCTGCACTTACTACAATTATATCTTCGCCATAAGTAATATGAGCACGATAATAAGGCTGTACTTTTAACGTGATTTCATATGCTCCACCTACACCAGATAACTGCTTGATCTTTAATATCTCCGTATCGTATGAAGCCCATATAAGACCTTCTGGTGCTTCTTCATCATCTTTATAAATTTCAGATATTGCTTTATCAACTGGGTCTCTTAGGCTATTAATTAATGCATATTTAAGTGTTTCGCATATTTCCGTATCAGCTTCATTTATCGTTTGTGAAAATACTGGGGTGTTATAGCTTACTAGAAATATTATTAAAGTAAGGCTTAAAGTTAGCTTTTTCAAAAACTTCACCTCAGTTTAGTATTAGAATCTAAACTGGTCTTATTCAAGTATTCTGCTTCTATAGTAAAAATGCGACTGCTTATTTCGCAATCGACCTTTTATCACAAGATATTAGTGATATCTAAACCAAACAAACCATCCTTTTCCCTTGCTTTTTGATAAAAAGATTTGACCTTCTAACGCACTGGCACTTTTTCCTTCCCATTTAGGAAAATACAATCTTACTAACCAAGATTTATTAGCAACCGCTTCTCCACAAAAGTTTTTTGCCATTCCATAATAAACTTCATCATTTACTTGTCTAACTGTTTTAGGAAAAGGGAGAGCAGTTACTATATCCCACTCAGAAAATAGTTCTCCATACTCACCTTTTTCGTAAGTATTAGGAACAATTGAACTAAGTGCATTTAATAGTTCATCCTTATCTTTAATAGATGTTTCCTCTAAGTGTTTTAGTTTCGGGCATTCAACATTTGGTTGTGCATAAATATTGCTTGGTACAAAGATAATAAAAGTTATTAGCATTGCTATTACACCAAATCTTTTCATAAACTTCACCTCTGTACTAATATCCCAACACCCTCTGTGCTTATTCAATTATGCTGCACCTTTCGTGGAATAACTTCTACACAAAAGCGAAATTCCTTTTTGAACTATTGCACCCGTTCGTTTAGTAAACTCTTACTTTGATAATTCCAAAAAGAATTCCCTAATATCATCTGGTAATTCTTCTACTGCAAGAACCTTTAATCTCTCAGTTCCAGGAGAAGTCATAATTACATAAGACTTATCGTTATAATCAATAAGAGTGAATTGTTCTATCTTATTCGCTGTGTTAGCTTGAATATAGTTAAAATCTTCTTCTGCAAAATTACCCTTATAACCATCTAAGATTAGTTCTTGCACTTCCTCAAAACTCTCTGCAACTGTCAATTCTTGATATAATTCAAGTGAGTTTTTAGGTGTAAAGAAATACACGTAATACAACGAACCGCCAATTATTATTAATGCTAAGACTAATAAAGTAATCCAATCTTTTAATTTCTTTTTGACCACAATTTTCTCCCCCTTTGCTTATTCAACTCTTCTGTACCGTTAATACAGTAACAAAAAGCGATAATTATTCTTAGACTATCGCCCCCATTAGTTCAATTAGTATTTAGATAATCTAAGACAATATCAACTCTTTCATTGACTGAATAATCCCCTTCAATTTTTAATATTGGACAAGATAAGTCTGCCAACCAATGTTCATGTAAAGATTTACTTCTAACTTCCATTCCAGCAGTATCATATAAAGAGGCCCACTCTAAGAATGTTTTCGATTGTTCATATTTACTACCACCAGCTAATATTTCTTTTCCATAACGCTGAAATTCCCTCTGTTTTAACCTTTCAATCCTTATATCCTGCGGAATCCATAAGAATATAACAAGGTCAAAATAACTTTTAAAGTTATCCCCCCAACCACAGACTGCACCAGAAAGGATAATGTTTTCATTAAGTGAAAAATCTTTTTCAAGCAACTGTCTTCTTTCAGGCACTTCTCTTTGCTTAGTGAATTTAGTTGTCCAAAAGTAATCATCGGTATCAAGAAATGTATGAGGCAGAAACTTTGATAATGAAGAACCAAGTGTTGAAGTTCCAGCCCCGGAAGCTCCCATTATGTGAATTTTTTCTATCATAACTCTCCTCCTTAGAAACTTTTTCATAACCTGAAATTTCTCATGCTTCTTCCACTCTTCTGTCCAAAAAGTTCGACAAAAAATTATTAGGGATTATTATGTTGATTATGAATCTTGTTGTTTTACTTTGGCCCCGTTAGCTCAATAACGGTTGCACTAAAAGTCCTAAAGTTTATGCTCTTCGAATAAATCAATATTTCTCTTATTTATTGCATAATCTTTAATTTGCTCTCCAATATTTGCGTATAGTTGAATTTCCTCTATTTGAGTTAATGGTAACCATTTTCAACCCCTGAGGAGAGACTACCATCATCAATATTAGCCAGTTTATTGATTACTCAACAAACAACTAAATGATGTTGATTAAAACAAAATAAAAGTTGATAAATGAGGAGAAAAAAAGGACAGAAGACAAAGAAAAACACGAACAGTTATACTCAATACATGTATAGCTCTCATACAAGAAAAGGACTTTCAAAAAATCACCATTAATGAGATTGCGCAACGAGCAGATATTAATCGAGGAACATTTTATCTACACTTCGTAGATAAATACGATATGCTGGACAGCTTTGAAAATGAAATGATTGAAAAAATTGAAGAGGTCATTGTGAACAACTTACCGAAGGAGCGATCTGATCAACTTTTTATTCAATCTAGCTATGATACAACTGTACAAATTTTAACATGCTATGAAGAGAATAAAGAACTACTTCAGTTTCTCTTAAAATCTAGTTATTCTTCCTTTCAAACAAAACTAAGAAATAAACTAAAGCTTGTGTTTACCAATTTGATTTTTCCTATACTAGGAGAGTTAGAATATGAAATCCCAACTGATTTATTTACTATAGCTTTTACATCTATTTCATTAAGCTTGGCAGAATACGCCTATCAATCAGAAACACCTATTAATATTGAGAAATCAGCAAATTTGTTGTTCAATATTGTTTTAGAAGGTCCTGCGAAAACGTTAGGATTAATAAAGGATGGAGATATATAAGATTTTATATTATTGACTCCTCTTTTTGTTATCAATGTTAATGGAAATCCTTTGTTGTTCCTTTTGCACAATCCTGCCTCGTTAGTACAACAACTTTGTACTTTGATATTTATATAATTTTCTAAACAGTTATCCAAGAAATAAAGACCATCAATTTGATGAACCCTTGCTTCACTCTTGTACCCCTCAGTACAGTAAAAAAATCACGATTTTTTCCCTTCTTCGAACATAACCTGGAAGTATTGCAATACATATCTTTTGTAAACTTCTTCCAGTTTATCTGTAAGTATTGAACCATTGGGGAGTGCTGTCCATGCAAAATTAATTTCTTCATCTAGTGCGTTCTTCATTGATAACAGTACTTCTTTTTCAAATGGTAAATCCTCTATTGTTGGATTTAACAATGCGGTTGTAATGAATTTATATACCTTGCTATTTCTACACTCATCATCAAGAAGGTTGACTACTTCACATCCTAATGCTACTAATGAACCTTGTTTTACGATTTCCAAGTGTCTTTGATACCACTCCATCTCTTTGTCAGTAGTAGCAAAGAGAAATCTCTCATACTCAAAATGTTCATAATCAATATTATGACCGAATCCGCCGTAACTTGTAATCATATCATAGTACATCCACTGTACTTTGCCGAATTCTATTTGGAACTCTTTATAGTTATCAGCTTGTAATTTGAAATAATTTTGTCCCATCATTTCATCTCCTAATACAACACTCTTCCACTAACTCATCGCGATAGTATAATAACGAGTGCAACTATCCTTCTTGAAGTAATGCCCCCGTTAAAACAGTAAAGATATTTGTATTTACTGAACAAACCTAATTACTACAAAATCATAGTTCATTTACAAAATTTAAAGTGTAAACTTTAATTTTTCGTCTTTAATAGAACCTTGTTTAACATATTTAATGATTTTTTCCGCTTCAGTTTCAACACGAATTCTACCCTTTTCACTTAAATGCCAATTATTCTTTCGGGTTACGCCATCATGTGTTGGACACAAAGTGAATTTGAACCAACTTGGCATATATGTTTTTAATGTCATGTCTAACCTCTTCATATGAAAAGAGTTTGTTACTACTAAAATTCTATTTATGTTGTGTAATTCAAATTCTCTTTGTAGTACCAATAAAGAAGCTAATACATTTTCTAAGGTATTTAAAGATATTTCTTCCGTAATAATATCTTCTTCAAGAACTCCTAGAGCCAATGCTTCCTCTTTTAATAATGCGGCTTCAGTCAATTCACTTCCCTCAAATTGCATTCCACCAGAAAACAATATTTTTTTTGCTCTGCCTTGTTTATATAATTCGATTGCTGCTGGCAATCTCCAATGCACTGCTGTTTTACTCCCTACAACCAAGATACACTCCCCAGTATTACAGTCATCCTCAATATCTGTAAATATAAGGTTAGTTATTTGTTTTCTTGTTAATTCTTCAAAATTTAATTGAGAAATATACATTTTTCACCTCTATTTTGCTAAACTATCCTGCCCCGTCAGCACACTATCTATATCGATACTAACATAATATTTCAAATATAATATTAGAAATTTCCCATAAGAAAAAGGCGATCTTTCTGATTGTTATTTGTGTCTAACAACTAGGGTCCAGTTCATCTTGGATCACCTTTTTAAAGTTTTGAACCCGTTAGCTCAACATTTATAGATAAAAAAGTTTTATTTCTTTTCAATTTCTCTTTTTAATTGGTAAATCTTAACTTCCAACGAATCAACATATTTTCTTACTTCTCGAAGTAATATTCCAACAAATAGGATAACTAACCCACCTACTATAAATACATAGGCTCTAATTGTTCTAATCGTAAAAATGTAATCATTAGTTCCATCATATCTATACTCCCAAGTTTGAGTCCAGCCAAAGAAAATAAAAATAATACCGAATGATATTGGTAATATGGAAATCCATCTTATATCTTTCAAATTTCTTTCACCCCTTCACCTTCTTAAACTAAAGCTTTCCCAGATGACGCAATAAAAAGTCCTCTTCCTAATGAAGTAAAGTACCCATTAAGGCAATATAGAATCTGCCAACGAATGGCTTCTTATAAGAACGTAGAAACTCTACACTATGAATTTTTAAAACTTGAAATTACCAGATTCCCAAACATTTGAATATCTTTAATATAATCGAAACCTAAGTTCTCGTAGGCGTTTAAACTATTGGACATTCTAACAGCCACTGCATTATATTCGGGAATAACTGTACAAGAACATCCGGACGCTCCAAGTATTTGATAAGAACCATCTGGTAATTCTGAACCTAATTCATTGTAACTAACAGACACATCTCCATCCTTAACCCACCATAAAAACCCGAACTTTGGAAGTTGATGGGGTAAGGAATTGGGGCTTTGAACAGAAGTAGTTAGTTCAAATATCTCTTGTGGAAGTATTGATCTACCTTCAAGTACCCCTTTGTTTAAATGTAAATTCCCCCAATATGCTAGTTCTCTGGCACTTACATATAGATTTCTTTCATCACCTATATTTGAACCTAATCTCAATATAGGATAACTCTTAGATAAATCTATATCACAAACTAAATTGTTGTCTCCTTCAGTAACCCATCCAGTGTTTGTCCAATTCAAAGGATTAAACACTCTCTTTGAAAGGATGTCGTTTACAGTTTTGCCAGTAACTTTATATAAGATTTCCGCCAATATTTCTGGTTTCTTTCCCTCGATATCAGTTCCTAAATTAAAGGTACGATAAACGTTACCATTTTTAAATTTTAGACCCGTACACCTTGTTAATAGATGTCTAATTGTTGTCTCTCCAAGAGTTTCTTTATTATATTCCTTTATATAGTCACTTAATCTATCATCCAGGTTTAATATGCCTTCATTTATAGCTATTGCAATTGCAAGTCCAACATAAGTAACTCTAACCGAATAAACATTAAATCTTGAATCATAATTTATCTTTTTTGCCCCTTGCTCAAAATGATGCTCTCCGGAATACCATTCGTGTACTATTTTATTATCTTTCATAATAACCACCGTAGAACCTGATGCTTTCGTATCTCTTCGAACTTTTTCAATATATCTGGTGAGATTTTTAAAAGCGTCTTTTTTAAAAGTTTTATTCATCCCTTAATCCATCCCTTTTTTGATACAAGTTCTCTTGTTATTCCACTAACCTGCCTCTTTAGTATAATAACTTTCATCACAATACTAACATAATATTCCAACTATAATATTAGAAATTTCACATAAGAATAAGGTGACCTTTTTTGAACACCTTTTTAAAGTTTTGAACCTTTTTACATAACCAAGCCGATTGCCGTAAATGTAATGTATAGTAATGTAAGTTTGATAACAGTTGCAAAAAGAGTTTAATTTTCTCCATTTTTCCTAGAAAGGATGAATCCCAACTAGCGTATAGCAACTTCACTCAATAAAATGAAAAACACCTCTTGAACTACGATTCAAGGGGGTGTTTCTCACTGTTCATTACACTTTCGAAAGCAACTAGAGTATTTTTTTTATACAATCTCCTCAAATGCAGACATTCCTAGAAAGTTATGTGCTTGTTGATTAGTCAATAGCTCACTCACATTACCCTGACTATCCATTTAAGAGAATAATACCAATAAAAAAAGGCTAACCAGAAAGTCAGATTTAACTAACTTTCTGGAGGCCCATTACTTACTCTTTAGGAGACTTGTTTCTAGCTCTTTTAAATTATTTAAGACGTCTTCATTACTTTCTAAGCAATTGTCTAGTGAGGTTGTGACTTGTTCTAGTGATGCACTCGATTCCTCACTAAATGCTGCTAGTTCTTCTGTTGCACCACTTACAGTTTTATTCAAGTCATGAATGGATTTCATTAAGTTATCAATTGTAACAGAAAGTTCGTCTAGTTGAATAACACCAGTATTAATCTCTTTGAATGAATTCTTGGTGCCTTCCGTCATTTCGTAGCTCTCTACCATACGTTCTGCAACTTTAACCATTTTATTGCGCGTACCGTCTGATTGCGTTGAAAATGCAGTTAATTGCTCAGAGATTTTTTCAGCAGAATCACTAGACATCTCCGCAAGATTACGAATTTCATCAGCAACGACAGCAAACCCTTTTCCATGCTCACCTGCTCGAGCTGCTTCAATGCTAGCATTTAAAGATAATAGGTTTGTCTGGTTCGCAATTTCTTTGATGGTGTTACTGATTTGATGTGTTTCGTTAAGATTCGTGATTAATAAGCTGATTTCTTCGGACATGCCATCAACATCTTTTTTGAAATCTTCAATGATGGTGGCTAACGAAACAATTTGATCGTGACCTGATTCAGATAGCTTCTTGGTGTTAAGGGAAGCATCGGTTAGGGTTTTTACAGTTGTATCCATCTCATCTAACATGGTATTCATGCTAGTTACCGATTCATTAATATTCTGTGTTGAATCAGCCTGGGAACTTGCTCCAGTTGAGATTTCCTGGAATGTAGCACTCATTTCTCTGAATGCAATATTACTTTGTTCACTATTTTGCGTGATGCTTTCCATTTTTTCTGTAACCGTTGAAATAAGCGCTTGTAACGCTTCCTTTTGCTTTTCCTGATCTTTGTAGAACGACTCTGCTTCGGATCTAGAAGTTTCAATCTGCTTCATCATATAATCGGAAACCTTTAATAGAGAGAAGGTAACAATCATGATTAGCGCATAATAGATTAAATAGGTTATCTCTGAGCCTTCTTTAGCACTAAAAATCTCTGATTGGAAGAACATCATATAACCAATTAATAAAAGACCATACACATTAACAAAGATTGATAATTTCAGATTCATATAGATAAGCGTTAAAATTACAAGGTAAAATAGTGTAATAATATTGGTGGAATCTGGTGTTGTCAGCATGCTGTATGTAGTAGAAAGGGCTGTACCAATTATCGCGATATATTTAATTTGAAAAATCCATTTTCTGCTTACGTGTAAGATGAAGAACGGTACCCAAATAAGTAATTGAATTCCTACGATGATTAATGAGTCCAACGTAATACTTGAAGCGATTGCGGTCATCACTAGAAGGGTTACGATGGTTAACGTAATATTTACTGCGCTGTTTCGTTTTACCATATCTATTTCTTGTGGGCTAAGCTTTGAATCTAGTAGTTTTTTATTAAACATGATACGATTACCCCCTTGTATGAATTTTGTTACAATTCTACCTACTTCCATATTACTACAAGTTTCGACAAATGAATAGATTGCATTTTAATGAAAATATTGGAAAAATTAAAGCGGTATCAGGATATTTAGATAACTTCCCTTTTCTCCATAGACCATAAGAGCAAGAATGAGGTCGAAACAGGTGTAGATACCTTGTAAAATTAAGGGGTGTTCAATGGGGCAATGTTCGTTTAGATTTAGTTGGAATAAAGGATTAGGAAAGCATCCCGCGAAAACTGAAACTAGGAAGGGTGAGACCATAAATGGTAGCGAGTATTCATTTTACGTTTGAAGAAATGTGGGAAAAAATAATGGCATGTGACAGTAAATATGATGGAGTATTTTTTACGGCAGTAAAAACGACCAAAATCTATTGCCGACCTTCCTGTAGATCAAGAAAGCCAAAGAAAATAAACGTTGAATTCTTTCATGACATCGAAGAAGTAGAAAAAGCAGGCTATCGTGCTTGTAAGAGATGCCAGCCAGAGGCTGAATATTCGCCACAGATAGAGCTTGTTAGAAAGGTCATCGCCCTCTTAGTGAACCAATACAATCAGAAGTTAGTATTACACGATATAGCCACTAATGTAGGTGTAAGTCCCTATTATCTAGAGCGGTTGTTTAAGCAGGAGACTTCAGAAACCCCTCGTACCTATTTGGAAAAGGTTCGAATTGATAAAGCGGCCCATCTACTAAAAAACACCAATCGAACCAACCTTGAGATTTGTTATGAAGTTGGGTATCAAAGTCCTTCTAATTTTTATAAAGTGTTTCGTCGTATAAAAAATTGTTCGCCAAGTGAATATCGAAGGGTGATGAAAAAGGAGATGAAACAATGAAATGGGATGATCAAGGTTCATCTATTAAAATCTTTCCACCATTAGATTTCAACTTCCAAGAGTGTCTCGTGTTTTTAGCCAGGTCCGATCAAGAAATACTACATCATATAATGGGTGATTATCTCTACAAGTTGCTAAAAATTAATGGAGAATTCGTTTTATTAAAGATTGGAGAAAACGAGCAATCCATTCAAGTGGAATTTCCAATCAGAACTCCAGCACAAAGCATAAAGGAACAGGCAGCCGCCTACATTTGGAAATGGTTTGATTTGGATCAGGAGCTGGAAGGGTTCTATGATATGGCTAATAAGGATAAGCTTTTGAAGGATATTGTTCACAACCACTTTGGGTTACGTATCATTGGTATTCCTGAGTTATTTCAGGCGATGGCTTGGGCGATAATCGGTCAGCAAATCAATCTAACCTTTGCTTATACGTTAAAGAAGCGCTTTGTGGAGCAATATGGGGAGAGTCTTACCTATGAAGGGAACACCTTCTGGTTATTCCCTGAACCAGAAACAATTGCCAAAATAGATAAAGATGAATTATTGAAGCTTCAGTTTAGCAAACGAAAAGCAGAGTATGTGATTGGTGTTGCGAAAGCGATGGAGAGTGGACAGCTAACGAAGGAAGCATTGCTTCATCAGCAAGACTATCAGCAGGTGCATGATTCGTTAATGGCAATCAGAGGTGTGGGAGCATGGACGGCAGATTATGTCATGATGAAATGCTTACATTATCCCAATGCATTTCCAATAGCGGATGTCGGGCTTCACCAGGCAATAAAGCATCAATTAGGACTTGAACGGAAGCCGACAATAGCAGAAATAGAAGAGATGTCAATATATTGGGAAGGTTGGCAAGCATATGCTACCTTCTATCTATGGAGGTCCTTGTATGAGTGGTAGAATATATAAGCTAAATTACGAATCACCAATTGGCGTATTAGAAATAATGGGAACAGAAGATGTCATTTGCTCCATTATGTTCGCTGAGCAAGATCAGATAGTCAATCCGATCCAAGATGAAACGCCATTGGTTTTAAGACAATGCGCAGAACAACTTGATCAGTATTTTAATGGGAAGCGGTATGAATTTACATTTCCAATTGAACTTCAAGGGACAGAATTCCAAAAAACAGTATGGAACGCATTAAAGGGGATTCCTTATGCTGAAATAGGTTCTTATAAGGATATTGCGGTTTCCATAGGGAATGAAAAGGCCATTAGAGCTGTCGGGAGCGCAAATGGTAAAAATAGGTTGAGTATTGTAATCCCTTGCCATCGAATAATTGGCTCCAATGGAAAGTTAACCGGTTATGCAGGAGGTTTATGGAGAAAGGAATGGCTGTTAAACCACGAGAGGACGTATAAAAGGACTATAGATTAAAGTTCTATAGTCCAGCTAGTCTATTCCCTATGATACGTATAATAATCCTGCGAATGATAGCTTTGAAACCCACATGATTCATAAAGCTGTAACGCTCTTTTGTTCTTGGCTTCAACCTCTAAGAAGACGGAAAAGCCTTTTTCATGTTCCATTTTAACCACATTAGACAATGCGTTTCTTCCAATCCCTCTTCCACGAAGCTCTGGATAAACAGCAAATCCATAAATCCATGCCTCACCATCTGATTCGGATACCCGTATTTTTCCTGCAATATCTCCATCAACTTCAATTAAAAAAGTGCGATCATTATGTGTCTCCTTGATCATTTGATTCATCATTCGTACATCTTCTTCTGGAAGACCAAAACCCAGTACTTCAAGCTGTATGACAGCTTCTATGTCCTCCTTTGAACGTGCTGGACGAATGATGACAGTTGGATTTTCTGTCAAGGAAGTCTCCAACCATTTCATTTGGTATTCAGCGAATGAAAATTCACATGGAATCGATTTTAAAAATCCTTTTGCAGATGTAGAGCCTGTTGGAGCGTTTAATAAGATTGTTTCGACCGTTTGTTTATTCATTTCTTCTAAAGCCGATTGTAGCAGCTTCGTAAAAATACCTTTTCTCCGGTAATTTGGATGTACCATGCCACATAGCTCTACTTTACTGCCAAAACGGTAGCTTCCCAAAAAGCCTACAAGTCTCTCCTCCTCATAATGGAAAAAATCCTCCTTTAGACCTTCCGTTCGATTTTCAAGCATATCGAAATTCAACTTCAGGTCGAAACCATCCTCCTTCTCGCAAATTTCCTTTAATGTTTTGATTGCATGCAATTCTTTACCGCTTAACATGTTATCACCTCTGGTTAACGATTTGCTGTCTAATCCAGGCTGACTTGCTAATCATTATATCAGTTTTAGCGTGATAGTAAGGTCGAAATGTGGAATAGTCATATGGATATTGCGGTCGCTTGATTGGCGACTTAACGTTAGTAGTATACTTCTGTTTTAGCAGCACGGTTGTATCAAGAATTCTGGTAGCAAAAAGAATACATTTATTAGTTCGATGCTTCTTTATCTATTGCAATGAATTTATTATGGTAAAATCAATAGACAAAAACATATGAGAACATCATGGGATGCGAGGGAACGAAATGAGTCATTTAACATTAATTCTTTTGGTAGCAGGATTAGCAATTTTTATCATTTATATTTTCATCGTCTTATTGAATAAGAAGCGTGCGTTTGCACTTTCATCGGTGAGTTTACTCCTCATGAGTCTACTACTTGTAGCAGGGAGTTTGACGAATACATTGATGGAGATGAACCAATCAGAAAGCAGTATGGATAATCCTAATGAGAATGAAGGTATTAAGGAAGATGTAACGGATAACCAGAAAGAAGAGTCTACCAATCAAACAGAGCAGGTGGAAACAACTAACCAACAGGTAGAAACAACAGAAAAGCCTGTTAGCGATAACGAGATAGAACCCCAGAAGATTGCCAGGGAATTGGTCTTCCAAGAAATGGCAAAGCAAGAAGGGTTAAAAGACTGGGAGATTACTGAAAATAAGGTGACTTCGGATAAAGAGATTTATAATATATCAGACTATGATAAGCCTGAAGGGGATATGAGAATAGTATGGGTAACAGGAAATGTGAGAGGTACTACTGAGGACGGTGTAACCGGTAACGTGGGGTATGATCTTGAGCTCTATCAAATGCAGGGGGATACGACTTGGTATATTGGAAATCATTGGGGAGTGCTAATTGATTTAGAAGAAACAGAATACCAGTCATAACCTACCAAACAGGTTAAAAATAACTATCATAATCCATACAACGAAGGTATATTTTAAGTAAAAGTTAAATTTAGTTTGATTTACTCTTCTCGGTGAAAATTTGTTATCTGGAATAACTTGAAAGTAGGGGAGAAACATTGAGAAGCATAAAATATTGGCATATAGCTGTGCTAGTAGTTGTATTGATTAGTATTTGGTGGATTTCGACCAAGGTAGCAGATTCAAAGGACCCACTGAATAAAACAGATGCATATGTTTACGGTGATGAAAGCGCACTGTATTGGTTTGAGTTAAAAAGTCGAAATGGAAAAGTGGAAGGGAAGCTCTATCAACAAGAAATAATCGAAGAAATAGGTGGAGTACCGTTTTTGGAAGAAAGAACCTATCCAGTTACGGGGAAATTAACGGATAATGGGTATGAATTAACGGTAACCATTGACGGGGAAGTGATCACCTATGATTCCTGGATTTCAGGGAAGGATCTTTATGTACAAACACATGAGAAGAACAACAGACTCTTGTTTAAGGCTGTTAATAAAGAAGAGCTTGATGACTATATCGTAGCATTACAAGATAATCTCGAAAATGCAATCTACCATGCAGAGAAAAAGGAACAGGATCGGCTGAGGGAATTCTTTTCAGCGTTTAATCATGCTTATGGGTATCTGTATTCCGAGGAGGATGCGTCG
Organism: Ornithinibacillus xuwenensis; assembly: GCF_039614845.1. Lineage (NCBI taxonomy): Bacteria > Bacillati > Bacillota > Bacilli > Caryophanales > Bacillaceae > Ornithinibacillus > Ornithinibacillus xuwenensis. Next base: position 228,954 of record NZ_JBDIML010000002.1, read on the forward strand.
TTTCAGCTGTTTTTAAAGGTGGATGAAGCGCTTCTTGAAGGGGAGGTAACAGGCTCTCTTCTTGTCATGGAAGAAACGGGTAACGAAAGTGATCCCTATCAGGAAACTACGTATGAACTGAACGGTATTACAGATGGGGTTATCTTAGAGTTGTATACGACTGTAGATGGAAAATCAACTAAGCTAGAAGGGGATTTTCATGAGTCTGCAGCTAGCTTCGAATTGTCATTTTGGGAGACAGACAAGAAGTTATTATTTCAAGTAGTAACAGAAGAAGAATTTAATCAGAAATACGAGGAATTTAAGCTGGAGGCAGCGAGATAGCATGTAGCAGGCTTAATGCCATAACTTCTGCGAGAAGCGGAGATATGGCTCTTTTTTGTATATTCTAGATTTCTAGAAATATTTCTCATTTTATTATCGACAATAATTAGTTTATAATTATAGAATAGTAGACTTTAATATTATCAATATTTCTAATAGATTATGGTATGATTATGATAAGCGTAAAAAGGTGCACTCCTCCATGGTAGATTGCTTACCTATGCAGGAGTGCTCTCAGTGTTTGGAATATTAGGGATGGGGTAGGATATCGTGAACAACACAAAGAGTAATACAGACGTAATTTTAATTGGTGCTGGAATCATGAGCGCAACATTGGGAGCTTTATTGAAGGAACTGGCACCGGAATGGGAGATTAAAGTATTTGAGAAACTCCCGCAGCCAGGAGAAGAAAGCTCGAATGAATGGAATAATGCTGGTACAGGTCATTCCGCGCTGTGCGAATTAAATTACACAACGGAAAAACCGGACGGAACACTTGATATTAGTAAAGCCATCAAAATAAATGAGCAATTTCAGCTTTCTAGACAATTTTGGTCTTTCCTAGTCAATAGCAATTTAATTTCAAACCCACAGGACTTTATCATGCCATTGCCTCATATGAGTTTAGTTCAGGGAGAAGATAATGTAGACTTTTTGAAGAAGCGTTTTGAAGCGTTATCCATAAACCCTTTATTCAAAGGGATGGAGTATTCGAAGGATCCTGAGAAGCTGAAGGAATGGATTCCGCTTATCATGGAAGACCGAAATACAAATGAACCGATAGCGGCAACGAAGATTGATTCTGGAACCGATGTAAACTTTGGTGCATTAACACGCATGCTATTTGACCACTTAACGAAACAAGATGTTGCGGTTAACTACAACCATAGTGTGAAGAACTTAAAACGTACGAAAGATGGAGCTTGGGAAGTAAAAGTTCGTAATATTGAAAGCGGTGTAACGGAAACCCATACTGCTAAATTTGTTTTTATCGGTGGTGGTGGCGGAAGTCTTCCATTGCTACAGAAAACAGGTATCCCAGAGTCTAAGCATATCGGCGGGTTTCCAGTTAGTGGTTTATTTATGGTATGTAACAATCCAGAAGTGGTAGCGCAGCATCAGGCAAAGGTGTACGGAAAAGCCAAGGTCGGTGCTCCTCCAATGTCTGTTCCACACCTTGATACTAGATATATCGACAACAAAAAAACATTGCTGTTTGGTCCGTTTGCTGGATTCACACCTAAGTTTCTTAAAACAGGATCATATCTTGACTTAATACGCTCAGTAAAACCAAATAATCTCTTTACCATGTTAGCAGCGGGTGTAAAGAACATGTCGCTGACAAAATATCTGATTCAGCAAGTACTGTTATCCAATGAAAAGCGCATGGTTGAATTACGTGAGTTTATTCCGAATGCTAAATTAGAGGATTGGGATGTTGTGGTAGCTGGTCAGCGTGTGCAAGTCATTAAGGATACGGAAGCCGGCGGAAAAGGAACCCTTCAATTTGGAACGGAAGTAGTTAGTGCGGATGACGGATCAATTGCAGCATTACTTGGCGCATCTCCAGGCGCTTCTACAGCCGTTCACGTTATGCTAGAAGTACTGGAAAAATGCTTCCCGCAACATATGAATAAGTGGGAACCAAAAATAAAAGCGATGATTCCATCCTATGGTCTGTCCCTTGTGGATAATCCAGAGCTATTCCATGAAATCCATGCTTCAACTGCAAAGACACTGGGTTTAAACGGAAATGAACAAACTGATAATTAATAGAAGCAAAAGCTGATTTTCTTACGATTAGAAAACCAGCTTTTTTCTTTTTATGATGTAATCTTGGGTATAACAGCCTATCTACTTTCCATCGTACATATTTTATACACAATCGGAAAAGCTATTGAAAAAAGGAGGGTATATCCATGAAAAAGTTCTTGTTAACCTTATTTCTAATTATCCCTATCTTTTCTTTAGCAGGTTGTGGAGATGATGAACTACCTGACGAAGGAGAAGACATCGAGGAAATTGAAGAAGAAGATGAAATTGGTGATGGCGAAATAAATGATGAGTGATTTATGTAGCAGTTAGTTTGAAGAGGCAGTTGTAGCGTTGTATACAACTGCCTCATGTTTATTTTTAGTTCATGTTGTTCTGGATTTCCTCCATTTTCGCTTTAATGAATGGATAGAAATACTTCCTCGCACTTTCCGTAGCGTTTCCACCAAAAAAACCAGTTCCTGGACATGATTTGACTTCATAGTCTTCCGCATGATCAAGTACTCTTTCCTTTGTTTTGTAATGCCACCAATGATGATAGGTGATACTATCAATGGAAGGTGTTAACCCAAATTTTAAACTAAGAAGAGCAGTTACATAGATAATGGTTTCTCGTTGCTCTTTTGTCATTTTGTCATGTCCAACATCAAAGTTGCCAACATTCTCAATTGCTATTCCATGCTTATTTGCCTTTGGACCAATTGATCCTTCTGGTGCACTGTCAAATGGTCTTGATACAGCTATTTTTCCATCGGGAAAGGTAGTGATATTTTGTGCAATATTACCCCATCCCATTTTATTGATATGATGGTTTTGCATGCTTTCTAATAGCGGAAAATGATTGGTTCCATGAAAATGCTTATAGGATGGCTGCCAAGTATGGTGCTGTTGAATTAAATGAATCTCTCTCGTAAACTGACCGTTTAATAACCAATCCTTAAATTCTTCCCTGCTCATTAGAATATGCTGTCCTTGCATAGAGAATTGTTTCGGAATAATTTTTATCTGCTGTCCAGTAGCTAGGGAATCGGAAGAAAGGTTATTGTGCTTTTTAATGAGATTAGCAGTAGAATGATAAGCTACAGCAATGTTCGCTATCGTTTCCCCTTCCGAAACAGTATGTATGATTGGAACCCATAATTTTTGTCCTTCTAGTAAAGCACTCGATTGTAGCCCATTCATTAATGTAAGATCGGAAGTGGAAATATCATACTGCTTGGCAATGCTTGGTAAGGTATCACCAGCCTTAACCAAATAAAGATTAGCTGGTGTCGTTTCATCTGCTATCGCAGGGGGTAAAGCTAATAGGAGGATTGCAAGTAAAGATGTAATCATCAATGAAATAGCAGATTTCATTTCATTCGCTTCCCTTCATCATGATGGATAAATCAGTATGTGCTTCTTCCATTATTCTTGTGTCTATTTTTATTCTTATGCACCAATTAATATAGAACTTTCCAAATGGCTACCTATCACTTATTTACAGCGTTCAACAAGTTTTGTACAGTGTATGTCATAAGGGATTGGTAACTAGGTAAAAAGACTTATGTTTGGATGTTATTGAAAGAACATGCGTAGTAATTGTGGTAAAATAGAACTATAATATCGTCAAAGTGAGGAGTGATTGTAGATGGTTCTAGAGAATATTCTAGTCCTGGCGATCACATTTATAATAGTAGTTATCGCTACCTTTATACGCTTTAAAGGAAGCGAATTGTTTAATAAATGGGTATTGGTAATAGCAAGTTTTCTTGTTATTGAAATTTATGGATTACTGATAGGCTCCCTTTATTTTGGTTGGGCAGCATTACTATTTATCGGAATGACCGTAATATGCTTTGGATTAGTAGGAGGTCTTCTTAGTTCTGCTCTAATATCGTTACAATTGCAGTTATATCAGAATGAAAGCGCCATCTATTTATTTGTAAGTTTTCTTGTGTTCGCAATTAGTTTGTTCTTCATCAGCAAAGGCATTCGAAGCATTAAATTCGAAAGTGATCGAAGACTATCTAGCTTACTCCATAATTCTAAACAGCTTAATGTGTTTCGAGAGGTTAGCTTATCCATGCAGCAAACCCTGCATTTAGAAAAACTGCTACAAACCATTCTTACCTCGGTAACAGCTGGCCATGGCTTAGGGTTTAATCGCGCTATGATATTGCTGATGGAAGATGAGGGCAAGAAGTTAAGAGGTAAGATGGGAACGGGTCCAATGACAGTAGAAGAAGGGTTTGCAACTTGGGAAGAAATATCAAGAAAGAAATACGAGCTAAAGGAGCTAATCCAGATAAAAGAAACGGAGGAGGCAACTGACCGGAACTTAAATGACCGAATTAAACGACTAGAGATATCGTTAGATCAATCTAGCTTTCTATTAAAAGCATTAGATAGTGGGACTCCTCTACATATAAAGGAATTTGACCAGCATGATAAAACTTTAATGGAATTCGTGCGAGAGTTTACCATAATAGAAATGGCCGTGTTTCCATTAATCAATCAAGGGAATAAAGTAGGCGTGCTTATTATTGATAATCCTGTTAATAAAAGACCCATTGCTGATTCCGATATTGACAGTGTCATTCCATTAGCCAACCAGGCTGCAATAGCAATACATCATGCACATCTATACAAGAAAATTGAAGATATGGCATTAAAAGATGGATTAACAGGACTTTTAAACCAAAGAGCCTTTGAATCAAAAATGGAAGAGTATTGCAGAACGGAATGCTCCGAACAATTTTCGCTTATGATGATCGACATCGATTCCTTTAAGCATTTTAATGACACAAATGGTCATTTACTTGGAAATCAGGTATTAACGCAAACAGCTAAGGTGATAAACGATACTTTAGCAGAAGGACAATTTGCCTTTCGATTTGGAGGGGAGGAATTTATTGTGCTCTTACCAAATTCCGATATCGAATATGCTTCCTTGCTAGCAGAAAAAATAAGGGAAAATGTAGAATTGACAAATTTCCCATGTGGTGAAACTCAACCTTTAGGAAGGCTAACGGTGAGTATTGGTGCCGCATCAAATGCGGTAAGGAATTCGATTCAAGTGCAGGAACTGTTAGATACAGCTGATAAGGCTCTCTATGAGGCCAAGCGAACAGGAAGGAATAGAGTAGTGATTGATAAAGGAGTACGGTTATCATGACTGGATTAACAGTTATTTGCATGCTAGTAATCTTTGTGGCAGTTATGGTGCTAAGTAGTAGATTTTTCTATAACCTAGAGTTGAAGTCTTATACGAAAAAAATAAGTAAAGTACTTCAATTGGATATCTTGGAGCTGTCCTATTCGTTTGATCAGATGGTATATTTCATATCCTTGCCTAGCAATCTAGCAGTTATTAGTAATGCGAGAAAAGAAGATGTTTTCATTAAATGTGAGTATACGTCATTTTATTTACCGGAGCTAGTAGGAATAAGAATTTACATCCAGTCGCAACAGGAAGACATATTGCTGGCGTATCTACCAATAAAGGATTTCAGGCTACCTAAATTGGATTCATTACTGGAGCAGGGAAGTATAAACGAAGCGGAGTACTTAAAGATAAGTATGAATAAGCTAATCCACCCAGCAACCTTAACGGAAATTACAGAAGAGGTTTATAAGCAACTTCAGGTAGGAAAAAGTGAAATGTACATGGGGACAAAAGGCGGCTTATAGTCTTAAAAGAAAATTTGTAGATAAATGATTCTAGTAAAATAAGTAAGCTGTCCCTCTATTACAGAAGGACAGCTTTTATCTATATTATATTAACTTAAAACTCCTCATAAACAGCAGGATCTTGATCGTGAAGTCGTCCGTCTGGGCGGGTTAAATTCGAAATGGTCTCCATGTCCGCAGCATTTAATGCGAAATCAAAGATTGAGATATTTTCAAGCTGTCTTTGTGGGGATGCAGATTTTGGAATCGATACTGCCCCTAATTGATAATGCCATCGCAATATAACTTGTGAAATTGTTTTGTTATGCTTGTCAGCGATGTTTTTAATCGTTTCATTTTGAAAGACATCATATGCTCGAGCTAATGGACTCCAAGACTCTGTCACAATATTATTTTCTTCATGCCATTTTCTTTGTGGTTCTTGGTTAAAGAAAGGATGTAGTTCAACCTGGTTCATACTTGGTCTTACACCAGTTTCTTTTTCCAGTCGTTCAAGATGTTCCGGTAAGAAGTTACATACACCAATTGAGCGAATGAATCCCCATTTTTTAGCATCAATTAATGCTTGCCATGCCTCTACATAAAGATCTTGTTTCGGATTTGGCCAATGAATAAGGTAAACATCATAATAATCTAAGTTCGCACGATACAAGGATTCTTGTATGGTTTTTACCGCTTTATCATATTGCTGATAGCGACCAGGTAGCTTAGATGTAATGCGTAATTCCTGTCGTGGAACAGAGCTTCGACGAACAGCCTCACCTATTGTTCCTTCGTTTTCGTAATTGTAGGCAGAATCAATTAGACGATAGCCTAAATCAATGGCACTCGTAATAGCATTCACGCCCTCATTACCATTTAATTTATATGTACCTAAGCCGATTGCTGGTACTGTAACGCCATCATTTAAAGTAACCTCTGGAATTGCTTTATTCATTATGACACTCTCCCTTCCTTTAAAGAGTACCACTATTAAGAATTTAAATTCAATTATATGGATTTGACGATTATGATGACGAAATAGAAATGTAAACAAATACTTTACCAATCACATGTGTAAGCCGTACTATATAGATAAGGTCTAAATATTCCAAAAATACCGGAGGAGCCTGAAATGGTTAATGCCAAAGAATGGATCGTTGATGAAATTGAAAAATCAGGGAGAAAAATTAATGGACACATGGAGCAAATAAAAACCTCTGATTTCTGCCATATCCAAAAAGTACCTACTTCTGATGGCGATCTTTATTTTAAAGCGACTAATGCAGCTGCATCTCATGAAGGTGCATTGAGTGCATATTTAGGTAGAAGGTATCCTGGCAAAACCGTCAACGTTATGGCAAGGGATCATTCAAAAGGCTGGTTTCTTATGGAAGATATAGGAGGGGAAGCCCTTCGTAACATTAAAGATAAACAGCTTTGGAAGCGGGCACTGCAAGAATATGCGGAGTTACAGGTTTCGGAGCTTAATCATGTAGAGGAGCTACTTGGAATCGGTGTCCCAGACCGCAGAATGTCCGTACTAAAGGAAGAGATAAAACAACACCTTGCGGATATGTGCAAGACAGGACTATCGAAAGCTGAAACGGAGAAGGTTATCGAACTTCTGCCTGAACTTGTAGAAATGTGTGATGCGCTCGATGCCATCCTACCAGCTTCTATTGAGCACGGGGATTTGCATACCAATAATATTAGACTCGTAAAGGATAGGATTGTATTTTTTGATTGGGGAGATGCATCTGTTTCCCATCCTTTTTTTAGCACAAGAATATTTTGGCATGCTTTAGATGACTTGATAGCAGATGAGTCTATGTGGCTTGGGATAGTAAATGATTTTCGACCTTACTACTTAGAGCCTTGGACAATATACGCATCTATGAGAGAATTAGAGAAAGCCCTACAAATTTCGGATCAACTGGCTTGTGTACAACGTGCACTAAGCTGGCATGTCTATTTAACACCCAGCCGAGAACATAAAGCGGAGTCCTATAACCGCCCTTCTCAATGGCTGCAATTATTACTCGAGCACCGGAATCTTGTGGGGAAACATGGATAAATACAAATAAAATGAAACTTATTTCCGTTTTATCCGTATGAATAATGAATAACGAATACGCTGCTATAAGAGGTGTTTCAATGGGTATATTTAAGAAACTATTTAAACAAAAAGAAGAAACCCGAGAGGTAAAAGAGAGAACGGTTCTTTCCATTGAAGTAGGCGATATTGTTACGTATAACCTGGAGGATTATCAGGTAGTTAGCAAATTAACCTATAACGATCATGGCTTTGAATGGATTGCTTATCAGCTCACGAGCACGAATAAATCAATTTGGTTAAGTGCTGAAATGGACGATGAGCTGTATGTAGGGATCTATGAGAAGGTTCCGCTAAAGCTACAGGATCCGCTGCCAAAAAGTATGACGTATGAGAATCGCGAGTACTTTTTAGATGAGTCAGGTGTAGCCCGCGTGCATGGTGAAGGAAGAGGGAAGAACCTTCATAACATGGAATGTCAGTATTATGATTATGCGGATGATGAGGAAGAGCATTTCTTATCAGTGGAAGTATGGGGTTCTGAAGTAGAAGTAAGCTATGGGTATGAGATTGAAGAATTTGAAATAAAAATTTTAGCAAGTAATTAAAAAACTAGGAGGAATGAAAAGTGTTTTCTTTTTTTAAACGAGTAAAAACAGTAGTAGGATCCGAATTAAATGCGATGTTAGATAAGGCGGAAGATCCGGTAAAAATGCTGGATCAATTCATGCGTGAAATGGAAGCGGATATACGGGATGCTGAAGCAGCCGTAGCGAAACAAATTGCGAATGAAAAAATGCTACAGAAGAAGTTTGAGGATGCCGAGAAAATGGTGCAGAAACGCCAAGAACAGGCTGTGAAGGCATTAGAAGCTGGAAATGAAGAGTTAGCTAGAAAAGCACTAGAGGACAAAAAAATCCATCAGTCAACAGCAGATTCCTTAAAAGCATCCTATGAAAGAGCAAAGCAAGATGCGGATTCCTTAAGAGTGAAGCTGGATGAAATGAAGAGTGAATATAATGAAATGAAGCTGAAGAAGGATGCATTAAAAGCACGTGCAGAGTCAGCTAAAACAAGAACGAAAATGAATCGTGCTATGTCAAGTATTGGTGGCGACGAAGGTAGAAAAGGCTTTGAACGTATGGAAGAAAAAGTATTGCGTTTTGAAGCGGAAGCAGAAACAAGTGAAGACCTTCGTTCATCAAGCCGTAGCTTAGATGATGAGCTAGATGCATTAGATGAAAAAGATGCGGTTGATGATGAGCTGGCTGCTTTGAAGAAAGAGCTTGGAAAGGAATAATCCCTTTCCGCTTTACATATAAACAATTGGAGAGGTATCAAGAAATACAGTCGTTCTGTATTTCTTGATTTCTCCATTTTTTTGAAAAATGAATACGTCATGTCGGAAAAGAAAGTGGGGGAATCTATGAAAAAACCACTTCTTGTCCTTATTCTCTCTGTTACTTTACTGCTGTCTGCATGCTCTTCGTCAAGTGGAGGATTGTTTAAAGATGGTGTGGTGGAATTTATCGATAGTGAATATCGGCTTTATGACACGGTAAACAGTGCAACGGATTCTGATAACTTCTCAGAGATTTACATCGCTGAAAATAAGAGCTTAACAGAAGTTGCATCAGACATTATTTCCTATCAACAGCCAAGTGAAGAGAGTGAATTAAAGGACGGAAAGCAGGTACTTGTGTATGATAATCTTTTTGTCATTTTAACCGAGGATGAAGAAAATCAGGATAATACGTACATAGAAGTAGCAAATGATAAATTTGTGAGAAACAATTATAATCCTAGTTTCTTCAATGGTTTATTTGTGCTTTGGGTACTAGATGATTTATTGGATGTAGATGACTGGTCCAAAAATCGAAATCTAAAGTGTCAAAAAGATCCTTCCTATTGCTATGGAGGTTATGGTACCTCTGGTGGAAGCTTTAAGGGGAAAAATTCAAAGCCTACCATTCGCAGTGGAAGCTCACCTGTTCGTGGCGGTGGCCCTGGTGCAGGTAAATAGAAAAAAGGAGGCGGTATTATGGAAGCTATTTTATTAACATTAATGTATTTTGGTTTAGCTATTTTAATTGTCATTATCGGGTTAGTAATCTTTGAATTCATGACGAACCAGTATAAGGATTGGGACGAAATTAAAAATGGGAATCAAGCTGTTGCCCTGTCTATTACGGGAAAAATTATTGGGATATGTATTGTTCTGGCATTTTCCATATACAATAGCGCACAATTAATGGACACATTAATCTGGGGAGCAGTTGGTGTGGTTCTTCAACTAATTGCCTATGTTTTGTTTGAGCTATTAACTAGAAAATTTTCGGTTCAGGCAGAGCTTAAAAAAGGAAATATTTCTGTTGGGATCATTAGCTTAGGAGTTTCCATTGGATTAGCTTTCGTTATCGGCGCATCGATTACGTGATTTTTTCGGCTAGAAGGGATTTAAGTGATGAAAGATAATCTAAAGAAAACAAATGCGATCTACTGGTCATCGGGGATCGTATCAATTTGTGGAATTATATATGAAGTATTATTTGGAGCTGCAGGTTCTTACATTTTGGGAGATGGGATTAAGCAATATACACTTACCATTTCCCTTTTTCTTACCGGTATGGGAATTGGCGCCTACTTGAGTGAGAAGGTAACCAAAAATTTAATTGCATCCTTTGCCTGGATTGAAATGCTGATTGCCCTTATCGGTGGATTTTCTATTTTCCTTTTATTTGGCGTTACCGCCTTTTTAAGTGATGGCACGGATGCCCTGTTTCTCTATTTTGTAACGCTATTAGTCGGGTGTTTAACAGGTGTAGAGCTGCCGATATTAATTCGTAAGGCCAATGAGATTGGTGAACAGCTAAATCGAAGTACAGCAAGGGTTCTATTTTCAGATTATGCTGGTGGGTTAATCGGGGGGCTCTTGTTTGCGTTTATTCTACGTCCACAATTGGGGCTGGTGAAGACGGCATTTGTGGTTGCTTTCATTAATGCTTGTGTAGCACTTTGGCTAATATTCTATTTTAAGGATGAGCTTAAACGAGTAAACTTACATCGTTCTGCAGGAATATTGATTATTTTACTCCTTGCTGGTGGGGTAGCGTTTGGTGAGGAGATGGCGTTTTCTTTTGAGCAGAAGCTGTACCGTGACCCGATTGTCTATAACGAGCAAACCCAATACCAGCAAATCATTCTGACGAAGGAACAAGGTGATTTAAGGCTATTTCTAGATGGTCAGCTTCAATTCAGTTCAGCAGATGAATACCGATACCATGAAACACTGGTCCATCCTGCGATGGCACAGAGCAATAATCGGAAAAACGTGTTGATTTTGGGTGGTGGAGATGGACTAGCTGCACGAGAGCTACTCAAGTATGATGATGTAGAATCGATTACACTGGTTGATCTTGATCCGAAGGTGGTGGAGATGGCTAAAACGAATCATGATCTAGCAGAATTGAACAACCACTCCCTACTGGATGATCGCGTGAATGTGATTCATCAGGATGCATTTAAGTTCTTAGAAGAAACGTCTGACTTTTATGGTGTCATTTTAGTAGATTTGCCTGATCCTAATAATGAAACATTAAATAAGCTGTATACATTAGAATTTTATCAGCTAATTCGAAACCACCTACAGCCAGGTGGAAGTGTTATGATTCAAGCAACTAGCCCAACGTTTGCCACAGAAGTATATTGGGGCATTAATAAAACTGTCCAAGAGACAGGGCTAGAGACCTCGAATCTTCATGTGGATATTCCAAGCTTTGGGGATTGGGGATTTGTGTTAGCCAAGCGGGAGCCGATTGAATGGGATAATATCAATATTTCCGTTCAGACTAGCTTCTTAACCGAAGAGGTATTACATGGATTACGTACCTTTGGCAAGGATATCGATGAACATATCGTAAATGAGAAAGGTGAGCAGGTTGAACTCACCGTTAATACGTTGATCAATCCAATATTAATACAAAAATATCTAGAAGCATGGCAGCATTATTAATAAGTAACAAAAATAAGACCACTTCATAATTGTGGTCTTATTTTTGTACAATATTTTTTAGTAAGCGGTCCAGCCGCCATCTATTGCTACAACTTGTCCATTAACAAAGCTTGATTCATCAGAACCTAAGAAAATAGCTAATTGTGCAATTTCCTCTGGTTGTCCAGCACGAGGATTAATAGATAGGCCTAGTGACTGACGACCAGCGCCAAATTCGCTAACATTTGTCATAGTAGCGCTAATGTTTGTGATGACTGCACCTGGTGCAATACCATTACAACGGATGTTGCTGTTTGCGTACATAAATGCTGTGTTTTTCGTTAAACCTACAACCGCATGTTTGGAAGCGGTGTAAGCAGCGCCAGCACGAGCACCGTATAATCCGCCTGCAGAAATATTATTGACGATTGTTCCATGTCCTTGTTCTAGGAATAGATTTACAGCGATACGCATGGTTTTCATGACAGCTGTTGTGTTGACAGCAAATAGCTTCTCCCAACGTTCATCTGATAGTTCGCCAACAGGCTCCATTCCATCCATGATACCTGCATTATTTACTAGAATATCTAATTTGCCATAAGCCTTCTTTGTTTCTTCAAATAATAGATTGACATCTTCCTCAGAAGCTACATTTGTTTTTAAAGCAATTGCATCTCCGCCAGCAGATTTAATTCCGTCAGCGACAGTTTGTGCACCTTCTAGGTTTAAGTCAGAAACAACTACCTTTGCACCTTCGTTAGCGTATCCTTCTGCTATTGCTTTCCCCATGCCTGAAGCGGCACCAGTTACGATTGCTACCTTACCTTCTAATCGCATACCAAACAGCCTCCTTATTTTTTATTGTACAGTTGTTCAATAAAAATTATAATATAGGTATGACAAGGCTTACAATAAGCAAAAAACCAGGTTTTGTTCAGTAATTAACAGATTGATAAAGATGTGTTGAATAAGAGGTGAAAAAAATGACTCGTACAGATTTACGAATTGTAAAAACGAAAGAAGCATTACATGCTGCATTATTAGATTTGTTAAATGATAAAGTTTTAGAGGATATTACGATCTCGGAAATTTGCAGAAAGGCTAAGGTAAATCGTGGAACCTTTTATTTGCATTATAGTCAGATAGAAGATTTGTTTGAAGAGTATTTTAAAGAAATAACGGCAGATTTAGCACGTTCCTATCAAGAGCCCTATCGTCATGTTTCGGTGTTAAAACCAAGTGAGTTAGATCCATCCACGATACAAATTTTTCATCATATTGAAAAGTACAAACCCTTTTACAAAATTATTTTTTCAAAAAAGGTCCCCATGATGTACTATTATTTACTATTTGAGGAAATTAAGAGTCTATTATTGCATGACAAAATCGCTTCTATTGAGGAAGAAATTAACCACGATCTATATAGTGCCTATCAGGCAAATGCCATTATTGGGATGATTCTGGAATGGTATCGGCAGGACTTTTCCTACAATGTCAGTTATTTAAATAATCAGCTTGTAAAATATATTAACTTAAAGGCAGATTTGTAATGAAGGTCATCTAGAAAATGGAAAGAGGGACTTCTACTTACGAAGCCCCTCTTTCCATTGCAAAATTAAAAGTCAAAATTATCAGGATCTGGACCAACCCGGTGATTTTGGTTTAACGCATCAATGATAGCCATATCTTCCTTTGATAGCTCAAAGTCAAAAACAGATGCGTTTTCGATGATTCGATGCGCTTTCGTAGATTTTGGAATGGTGACAATACCATTTTGTAAATCCCATCTAATAATAATCTGTGCAACGCTCCGATTATACTTAGCAGCAATCTCCTGTAACACGGGATTCTCGAATAATTGACCTTGCATTAATGGTGACCAAGCCTCGAGTTGAATCTCGTGCTCAAGACAGAATTCCATAAGCTCCTTCTGGGTTAAACGTGGGTGGCATTCCACTTGATTGACCATTGGTTTAATCTCTGCGTCCTTCATTAACGTTTCCAGATGATGAACCTGAAAATTGCTTACGCCAATTGCTCGGACCTTTCCTTGTTTATAAAGGGTTTCAAGTGCTTTCCAGGCATCCATATATTTTTCTTCAACAGGCCAGTGGATCAAGTATAGATCCAAATAATCAAGCCCAAGCTTGTTAAGGCTAGCTTCAAACGCGGCAATTGTTGATTCATAGCCAAGGTCAGCATTCCATACCTTTGATGTGACAAATAATTCCTCTCTCGTAATACCTGCTTCATGCAGTCCTTCCTGTATGGCTTGTCCAACACCACTTTCATTTTCATAGATGGCTGCCGTATCAATGCTTCGGTATCCGTGTTTAATGGCAACTTTAACGGCGTGAACAAGCTCGGGACCTTCCTCTACCTTAAATACACCAATTCCAAGCCAAGGCATTTTTACTCCGTTATGCAATGTTGTTGTATCTTGTAAACTAGTAATCATGATAACTTTCCTCCAAATTATTTATTGTTTTTCTCTAACTTTGTACTCCATCCTGCTAATAAAGCAGCAATGAGTACCATAATGGCTCCGACCCATGAAGTGTGAATTAGTCCAACTGAATCGGTTATTACTCCTCCAAAATAGGAGCCGATTGCAATGCCAGCATTAAATGCTGCAATATTTATCGCAGATGCTACATCTACAGCGGTTGGAACAAATCGTTCTGCCAGTATAACTACATACACCTGTAATCCTGGTACATTCATAAATGCCATCAAGCCCATGAGAATAATTGTTATTAGCCCAATGACTTTAAATGGTGCTGTGAAGTGTAAGATAAATAGGATTAATGCCTGAACGATAAACATATAGAATAATGCTTGAATAGGATTGTGATTGGATAGCTTTCCACCTATCATATTTCCAATAGCAATTGCTATACCGTAAACAAGTAATATGAGAGCGACTGTTTCTTCCTGAAAACCTGTAATGGTTTGTAATAAAGGTGTTAAGTAGGTAAAGACCACAAAAGTCCCACCATACCCTAAAGCTGTAATCAGGAATAAAAGTAATAGGCGTCCATTGGAAATTAACTTAAATTGGTCTTTAAATGAAATTTTATTTCCTTTACGTAAATCTCCCGGTACAAGAATGCTATTGGCAATTAGTGCAAAGACACCAACAACGACAATAATGATAAAGGCCATTCTCCAACCAAATTGCTGCCCAATAAACGTCCCGAAAGGAACTCCAGTTACGGTAGCTACTGTAAGCCCAGTAAACATAATAGAAATGGCACTAGCACGGCGGTTTTCTGGCACCAATTCTGCCGCTATTGTTGAGCCTATGGACATAAATACACCATGTGAAAAGGCAGCTACTACACGTGCTAGGAGCAATACCTCGATGCTAGTTGCCCCTGCTGCAATACTGTTGCCAATAATAAAGGTAATCATAATCCATATTAATAGTGCTTTCCGTGACATCGCGGATGAAAGAGAAGTTAGAATGGGTGCGCCAAAAGTTACTCCTAACGCGTATACCGAAACGGTTAAACCTGCTGTTGTAACGGATATCTCTAGATCATCGGCTATTAACGGTAATAATCCAACACTTATAAATTCTGTTGTACCAATAGCAAATGTACTTACTGCTAAAGCAAGAAGTGCTAATGTACTTCTTTTCTTGTTGACTGACATGCTTTTCCTCCTTTATAAAACATGGTATATGGGATTATGGGGAACTATATAGTTCAATAAATGCTATTACTTTCAACCGGCAAATGTTATTATGGTGCATAGAGGAAAAAATGAAAAGTACGCACTTTAAAGTAATATAGGCACTAAAAAGTAATATAGGTACTTTTTGGTGCCCTTGATTGGGAGGACAATCATGATGAAAGAAAAGAAATACAATATATCCGTTGAAGCAACATTGGAGGTTATAGGTGGAAAGTGGAAATGTGTTATCCTTTGCCACTTAAATCACGGCAAGAAACGGACTAGCGAGTTGAAACGTCTGATGCCTACTATTACGCAAAAGATGTTAACACAACAATTGCGGGAATTAGAGGAAGATGGTGTAATCAATCGAATTGTTCATAATCAAGTTCCACCAAAAGTGGAATATGAGCTAAGTGACTATGGAACGAGTCTGCAGGGGATTTTGGATTCGCTTTGTGCTTGGGGAGAGAAACACATTGTCAAGGTATATGGTGATACTTCTGTTTTAGAGGAAAACGACTTAAATAAACATTTAAATTAAGTAGCCAATTAAACTACTTGCATTAGGGCATCTCTTTATGATGTCCTTTTTTATCCTCTCCAAAAACAAGACAATATTTGCTATAGTAATAGAGCAGATTATTTTGACATCATAGATTAGGAGAGGGAAGTATGAGTGCTTTTGAAAGGGGATTTCTGGCAGGGTGGTTTTTTGGAGGCGATGGCGGGGGTAATCGTCGCCCAAGTGGAGATTCATCAGGATTTCTAGGAATCATTATCGGTATTTTATTTTTACTTGTATTAATAGTTACGCTGGTCGAGTTAATATTCCAATTTATATCGAATATA
Organism: Ornithinibacillus xuwenensis; assembly: GCF_039614845.1. Lineage (NCBI taxonomy): Bacteria > Bacillati > Bacillota > Bacilli > Caryophanales > Bacillaceae > Ornithinibacillus > Ornithinibacillus xuwenensis. The sequence continues at coordinate 245,279 of NZ_JBDIML010000002.1, forward strand.
ATTGTTGGACTAGGTGGATTTTTGTTTAAGATATATGAAACATTACCTGAATTGGCACATTATATTCTGTATCCAGCTACATTCGATTTGTTTCATGGATTAGGTGAAGGAAAACCATTTATTAAATTACTATTAATGATTGTAGCAGTTGTAATAATTTATTTTTTGTCTACGCAAATTTATAAAATACTACCGTCGAGAATAAACACAGTCATCCAAGTGTTTTTACTTATACATTTTATGTTGCTTGTTGTTCGCGTTATCTATTACATTGTCATATCGGTTACAGCTCTATTTTTTGGATATGATGAGCTTCAAGTAAAGTATGAAGCAGATTTTGTAGGTGAGGATGTTGTCCAGATAAGCACAGATGAGAATGTACGGGATAATTTTGTTGACTTCTCTGAATCGAAATGGTGGTGGTTTGATGAGAGAATTCACGACTCAGATGGTCGTTCCTACACGAAATATATTCTATTCCGTAACGGATATGAAGTCACGTACACGATGGACCCAATCCAAAAAGGAGAGGCTACATGGACCTATATTGAGATTCCTCTAGATAATAACTATCTATTTTTTGATGCAAAGGCTGGAATTATAGAGGATTTTAAGGATTCTAGTGCAGAAACAACCTTTATATTCAGACTAGATGATATGCAGGAGGATTTACATACAGTGGTGTTATCAAAAGGAATAGAACCAATTGATATCCATTTAAATGTAGCAGGTGCCCAAAGCCTTAAAATCTGGGTAACAACTACTCAGCTTGAGGAGAGAAAGATAGAGGTCGCATTGTTTGACCCGATTCTTTATAGAGAAAGATAACATGATACATGGTGATGAAATGCTTAGATAATGAAAATCTAAGCATTTTTGTATGTATTTTCCAGTAAAATTTTTCGCTTTATAGTTCTATTTGCATGGTATAATTTACTCATATTTCTACAAGTTTCGACAAAAGTCGAACTAATTAATTTATGAGGGTAGGTATGTGAAATGAAATTTACCATAGGGAAGAAAATAGTGTTTTCATTTGTTTTAGTTATTATTCTAATGGTTGTATTGGTCATAACCGGGATTAATAGCATGAGTACAATTAGTAAAAAAACGGAAGAAATAAATACATTATGGCTAAAAGGTATTCAAGACATAGATCAAATTAATTACTTAACGGAAAATGTCTCCGCTTTAGAGTTAGAATATTTATTGGTTACAACGGAACAAGAAATGGCTGCACTTGAATTACGCATGAATGGTGCGCTAGAAGAGATAGATAACGAAATAGAGTCTTATAGACAATCAGTAGCATCTGAAAAAGAACTGAAACTCCTTGAAGAATTAGTGCATGAATGGAATAACTATCTTGGAATTCATGATCGAATTATCACATCAGGGAGAACGAATAACCTTGACGAAGCTAGAAACTTAATTCGCGAAAGTAATAAACTTTATGAAGCAATTCAAATTAATATTGATGAGTTAGTTCAGTTAAATAAAGACGGTGGAAATCAAGCGGTTCAAGAAAGTGAGAGTATCTACAACAATGGTAAACTTATTAGCATTATTCTTTCAGTTGTAGCCGTAATTGTTGTAGTGATAGTGAGTTATTATTTAATCCTTTCTATATCAAAACCATTAATAAAATTAAAAAATGCTGCTGTTATGATTGCGGATGGAGACTTAACTGCAAAAGAAATTAACGTAAAATCGAAAGATGAAGTTAAGGAGCTAGCAGAATCCTTTAATACAATGTCACGTAATCTTAAACAGTTAATCGGTCATACAACTGAAGTATCTAATAATGTGTATGCGCAATCTGAAGAGTTGTCCCAGTCAGCTTTAGAGGTTAACGAAGGAAATCGTCAAATAGCTTCTACAATGCAAGATTTATCAGGTGGTTCGGAATCTTTAGCAACAACCTCGTCCGATATTTCTGAAGGGATGAAAAACTTCACATCTATTATTCAAGAAGCAAGTGATAATGGGGAAGCATTAAAGAAATCTTCAGAAGAGGTATTGGCATTTACTACACAAGGACAACAACTTATGGATTCATCTATTAAGCAGATGAAGGATATTTATGAAGATGTTAAGGAATCTGTTGTGAAAGTAAAAGGATTAGAAAATCAGTCACAAGAGATTTCGAAACTGGTGTTAGTAATTAAGGACATTGCAGATCAAACAAATCTATTAGCATTAAATGCAGCTATTGAAGCAGCAAGAGCAGGTGAGCATGGAAGTGGCTTTGCGGTTGTTGCGAATGAAGTGCGTAAGTTAGCGGAGCAAGTAACAGCTTCCGTTACAGACATTAGTCGTATTGTGGAAGGGGTTCAAAGTGAATCTGTTGGAGTTGCAGCAGCACTACAGGAAAGCTATGAGCAGGTTGAAAAAGGTTCAGATCAAATTAAGGTTACCGGAGAGACTTTTAATCATATTAACCAAGCAGTTAACCAAATTGAGCAACAGATTAAAGGTATTTCTGATAACCTCAATGGAATCACAGAAACAAGCCAAAAAATTAGTCTATCGATTGATGAAATTGCTGCGATTGCAGAGGAGTCCTCTGCAGGTGTCGAACAAACATCAGCATCTGTTCAGCAATCTTCCAGTGCAATGGATGAGATAGCTGGAAATGCGGAAGCTTTAACAGAGTTAGCAGAATCCTTAAACAACACAATCCGAAAGTTTAAAGTGGAATAGCCTTTCGTGTTCTGTAGTTAGGATTTCAGGGAAATCTGAATTTGATTAAAAGAAATATATTATCCATCTAATAAAAGACAGCCTCTCCAAAACAACGAGAGACTGTCTTATTTACATTATTCCTTTTCTAACTCCACAAGCTTTTCCGTAATTTTTTCTTTTTCTTGTTCTGCAATATCACTTGGTATCACATCATTTTTAAGTAATAAATCAATGGACTCATGCTGCGCATAGAGTGAATATTTTTGTAGCACTACCTGCTGCTCTTGTTTTAACTCTGGATGATTCTGTAATAACCGGTCCATTTCCTCATGCAATTCATTCAATCGTTGCTCATATTCCACTACCAATTCGCTGGATACAGCATCTGTAATAAATAATCTCTTTTTCATTTTATTAATTTCTGCTATTGCTGTTTCATATTGATGCCCTCGAGCAATCATAGCTCGGTACTCTTTGTAACTCTCTTCTTGTTTTGTAACACCAAGCCAGTTAAGTAGCTGCTTAATGCTGAGCCCTTGAATTACGAGTGAGAATAAGACAACGCTAAATGCAACAATTAAGATATCCTCTCGTCCTTCAAAATCTCGAGGTAAGCTAAGTACAAGTGCGATAGATAGGGATCCTTTTAGACCACCCCAGTTGAAAATATGCTTCCAGGCTGTCGGAATATTTTTGATTGCAAAGAGACTTGTATAAACCGCTAGGCTTCTTGCTATCAGAACAATGATTATCGCAAGAAAAATTAATCCCCATTTATCAGTTACATTGATTCGCGTAATTTCTAATCCGACCATTAAGAATACAAGTGAATTCGCTAGTAATGCCGTAACATCCCAGAAATTATTAATGTTTAATTTGGTTGTAGGACTCATCCCGATTTTTCCACCATAATTACCGAAGACAAGTGCTGCTACAACTACAGCAATTACGCCTGAAGCATGAAAGCTCTCTGCTAATAAAAATGAACCATAAAATAAAATAATACTGAAGATGATTTCTAGTGGATAATCGTCGAAATACTTCGTTAGCTGGGAAAACCCATATCCAAGAGCACCTCCAATTAATAGTCCAAGTGAAATCACCTTAAAGAATTCCCATACACCTAGGCCGACTCCTTCAAAGCCGAGCTCCATATAGGTAACTAAAGAGAAAGCGGATATTTTAAACAGAACAACAGCTAACCCATCGTTGAATAGACTTTCTCCTTCAATAATCGTTGCAAGTCGTTTATTTACCCCAAGCCCTTTAAAAATGGAAAGTACACTAACAGGATCAGTAGCACTCATGATTGCAGCAAATACAAAAGCTGCCGGTATTGAAAAGTCTAATAACCAAATGGATAAAAACCCAATAATAAGAAAAGAAAGAAACGTACCTCCAAATGCCAGTGCCATAATAGGTGTTTTATTTTCATTTAAATGTGAAAACGGAAGCTTGAGAGCAGCCTCTCCTAATAGTGCCGGTAAAAATAAGGTTATGATGACAAAGTTGAATATTTCCCCTTCTGTAATAAAGTCTATGAGGGGCTCTAGTATTGAAATATTCGCAAGTCCAATAATCGCACCGACGATGACGAGTGCTATTGGATAGGGCCGATCAAATTTCTTGGCAATGGCCGTAATCCCCGCTGCAATCATAATTAAGATTAGCCCAAGCTCAAAAATATGATGTAAGTCTAATTCGTGCATGATTCCATCCTTTCAATTGCCAGTATTTTCATTTAGTTTACCGTTAACCTACTATATATTCAACACAGGATCGGGGGCTGCGCACACATTTTCTAAAGGACAGGCACTATAAATGGATTATTCTTCTGAAAGCTATTTTTACCATCGATATTTACGACTTATCATTTTTTCCATTCTCATCGAGGCTCTCCTGCAGGTACCGCTTATCCTTCATAAATATAGTCCAAAAGTAGAAAAAACCAGGAAACAGAATGGCAAAACCGACAATATAAGTTGTAAATACGGCTCGAAAGGAATTAGGGTCTGTAAAAGCAGAATGGATGGTAATTTCCGGATAAAGAATGTAAGGTAGGTGTGCTTTCCCGTACACATAACTAGCAACCAAGTATTGAATCGTCACTGCAATCACGGTAATCCTTGGCATCCCACGTACACCTTTTTCAAAAAAAGAAGGAAGGAAAAGTCCTAATCCACCCAAAATAAAAAATCCAACTGAGACAAGTAGTAAAGGTAAATCCTCCATCATCTTATCGTAAATCCATTGTGCTTCTTGCTTGAGCGTGAGCATAACAAAAAAAGCCATTAATAATGTAATTGGTCCTAAAATCATACCATCTCTTAAATAGGCCTTATAAGCATCCATTTCCTTGGATACCTTGGAGTAATCTGCTAATAAGATGGAGGAAAGGAATAGTGTACTGCAAATCGCAAACCCAATAAACGCATATTCATTTGGACTTGTAAATAGCTTTTGTAGGTTAAGGTTAGCGGTACCATCGATATAATCAATATAATGTCCGTGTGTAATTGGTAAGACACTAATTAATATCCCCGGAATAATAATACCAGTAATCCCGGATATATAAGTCAATGGCTTCCGATATTCGGTTGCGATATTCGAGAAAACTAAGAAAGCACTTCGTAATGCTAATAAAAGTAAAATAATGCTCCCTGGTACAAGTAGAATGGTTCCCAATGTGTAGGTTGCGTTTGGAAAGAGACTATAAATCGCAACAACTAATGCTACGATAAAGGTATTGGTAACCTCCCAGGTAGGTGAAAGGTAACGATTAGCAATATTGGTTGCCCTTGTTTTCTCTCGATTTAAATAAATCATGGACCAGAATCCAGCTCCAAAATCCATTGTTGCCATTACCGCATAAATAAACACGAATCCCCATAGAACCGTTATTGCTATAAGTGCATCCGTCATGTGATTGCCTCCTACGAATTTGATCCAAACAGCGGGATGCCTTTTTCTTCCGCCCGTCTAAAATCATCCTGAACCGTATTTTTTCTGAAGTAATATAAGAGTACGGTCACGACTGCAATTCCTAATATGATATAGATACTAAAAAACAGAACAGCTAAGAAGCCTAAATTAGAAGCACCAGTGGCAGCATCTGCAGTTTTTAATATACGATAAATAACCCATGGCTGCCGTCCTGTACAAGCGAATATCCAACCGCATTCAATTGCAATGATTGCTAGGGGGCCAGTAAATACCATTATCCAGAGGTATACCTTGGGGAAGCGGTCTTTTTTGAGGAATTTCTTCCAAGCCCACCCAACCAATGCAATAAAAATGAGGAAGGAACCAATTCCAACCATAATATTAAAAAGGGTATGGATAAACAACGGTGGCCATAATTCTTCTGGGAAATCATTTAAACCGACCACAACGGTATCAAAACTGTTTCCAGCTAAAAAGCTTAAAGCCCAAGGTACCTCAATTGCCCATTTCACCTCTTGTGTATCGCGATCGGTAAAGCCGCCAATTGCTAGTGGGGCATGAGACTGGGTTTCAAATAGTCCTTCCGCTGCAGCCAATTTTTCTGGTTGGTACTCGTGTAAATACTGAGCAGATGCATGTCCATTAATAGCAGTTAGAAAGGAAAAGATTCCGCCAACAACCAGACTTATCATCAATGCTTTCTGATGGAATTGATAAATTCTAGAACCATATTTATTTTTAAGCATTTTGAATGCAGAAACCGAAGCCACAACAAATGCCCCCACAACATATGCAGATAGTGCGACATGTCCTGCTGTTACAAAAAAACTCGGGTTAAAAAAAGCTGCCCAAGGATTGATATCGACAATCTGTCCATTTTCAATGCGAAATCCAGCAGGTGTGCCCTGGAAGGCATGTACATTTGTAATTAATACTGCAGAGGCTAATGCTCCTAATGCCACTAAGATTAAGCTAACAATACGCATCCAAGGTTTAATTCTTTCGGCCGCATATACGTAAATCGACATGAATAATGCTTCCACAAAGAAGGCATAGATTTCTATTTGAAATGGTAAAGGCATGACACGACCAATTACCTCCATAAACCCTGGCCATAATAAGGATAGCTGTACACCAGCAATGGTTCCAGTTGGAATTCCAACACCAAGAAGAACAGCAAAGGCCTTTGTCCAGCGTTTTGCCATTACAACATATTCGTAGTTTTTCGTTTTCTGGTAAAGAAGCTCTGCTACTAGAATCATGAAAGGCAGTCCCACGCCAATCGTTGCAAAAATAATATGGAATGCCATGGTTGTACCAAATAAGGAGCGAGCTATGAATATATCGTCCATGAACGTATCGTCCCTCCACAGTTATTTAACATACTATCTATTGTTTTCGATTTTGAAGGTAATATGTATGAGAGAAGATTTCAGAAGACTTTCCGATGTATGCATAAAAAAAGGGATACGGTTTCTACCATATCCCTTCCTTCTATTTGATTAGGTTTTCTTGTTTAAGATATGCTTCTGCTACCTCAAACGCACTTTTTCCTTCAACAGCCACCTGATAATTCATTTCTCTCATTTGATCATCGGATATTTTACCGCTAAGCTGATTTAATATATCTCTCAGTTCAGGGTATTTTTCAATTGTTTCCTCTCGTAGCAACGGTGCACCCTGGTATGGTGGGAAGAGCTCCTTATCATCCTTCAATACCGTTAGATTAAATCTTCTCAGTTCACTATCTGTTGAATAGGCATCAATGACATTAATATCGCCTTGTTCAATTGCAGAATAGCGTAGCTGTGGCTCCATTGTTTTCACAATTGGGAATTGTAATCCGTACAGCTCTTGAATTCCTAAATAGCCATCCTCACGATCAGAAAATTCCAATGTGAATCCAGCTTGTACTTCATTTTCAACCGCACGAAGGTCAGAAATAGTCTGTAGATCGTTTTCTTCAGCAAATTCTTTTGGAACCGCTAAAGCATACGTATTATTAAACGCCATTGGCTCTAGCAATACGAAATTAAACTGTTCCTGTAAGCCATTCTTCGCTTGCTCATAAACCTCCTGTCGATCATTGCTAACAGCGGTTTCTTGGAGAAATTGTGAGATTGCTGTTCCGGTGAATTCAGGATAAATATCAATACTACCAGATTCCAACGCATTAAATAAAAAGGAAGTCTTTCCAAGGCTTGGTTCTAATTCCACCTGTAAATCAGTCGATTCCTCGATTAAAATCTTGTACATATTGATCAGTATTTCTGGTTCGGTACCTAATTTTCCGCCAATCACTAGCGTGTCATCGGAGTCTTTTGTGAAGCTAGGTGCAATAATAATTGCCAGCGCAATGATAGAAATAACCCCAATCGAAATAATGGATTGCTTGAATGATAGCTTTTCCATCCTACGTAGCAAGATGTCAAATAGAATAGCAAGTAGCGCTGCGGGTATGGCACCAAGAATGATTAAGGCTGTATTGTTTCGGTCAATCCCAAGAAGAATAATATCCCCTAAACCACCAGCGCCAATTAAAGCAGCAAGCGTTGCCGTACCAACGATAAGTACCATTGCGGTGCGAATTCCAGCCATAATTACTGGCGTTGCGAGTGGTAATTCTACCTTCATCAGTCTTTTTCGCGTATTCATCCCCATCGCCATTGCAGCTTCGATTAAGGATGCGTCTACTTCTTTTATTCCGGTGTAGGTATTCCGTAAGATAGGAAGCAGTGCATAAATGACTAAAGCGATGATTGCGGGTAATTTTCCTATGCCAAATAACGGAATAAATAGACCTAATAATGCTAAGGATGGGATTGTCTGTAAAACTGCTGAAATCCCAATAATACTTTCTGCTATTTTTTTCTTTCTTGTTAAATAGATCCCTAAAGGAACTGCAATTAATGCTGCAAATAGAATCGCAATAAAGGAAATCTGAATATGCTCAAGCAGTGCTTGAATTAGTTCGCTTTGTCTGTCTTGAAAAACCGCAATGAAATCAGCCATTTATTGCACCTCTTTCCTGCAGATGCTCGGAAAAGTATCGAATCACCATCTGGCGATTGACGATGCCAATGAGCTGCTCATCTTCTGTAATACCTACTACTTCGTGTGCGGATAATTGTTCCAATATCTCATGTGATAAGGAAGAATTAGATAAGGTCACAGTAGGTACAGGATCTGTTTCCGTTAATGGCTGCATAATATCAGCTAAATTGATCGGAACAGCAGGTTTGTTGGTATTCCCAACAAATTCACGAACAAATTCATTCGCTGGTTTTTCCATGAGTTCTGTAGGGGTGCCTAGCTGAACCTTTTTTCCATCCTTCATTAAACAGATTCGATCAGCTAGCTTTAATGCTTCCTGCATATCATGGGTAACAAATACAATTGTCTTTTTGATATTTTGTTGTAAGGCAATGATGTCGTCTTGAAGCTTCTCACGACTAATTGGATCAAGTGCACTAAATGGCTCATCCATTAAGATGATATCTGGATCTGCTGCTAGAGCACGAACAACACCAACTCGTTGCTGTTCTCCACCTGATAACTCACTTGGTTTTCGATTTCGATAAGTATCTGGATCTAATCCAACCATATCTAAAAGCTCCGTAACTCGGTCCTTAATGGTGGCATCATCCCATTTCTTTAACTCTGGTACAATGGCGATATTTTCTTCAATCGTCATATGTGGGAATAGCGCTATTTGCTGTAAGACATAGCCAATATTCCAACGGAGTTCATGGATGTTGTATTCGCTGATTTTTTTGCCATCAATAAAAATAGTCCCATCGGTTAACGGGATTAAACGATTAATCATTTTAAGTGTAGTCGTCTTCCCACAGCCACTGGGGCCAATCAGGACAAAAAATTCTCCTTTATGTATATCAAAGCTTAAGGAGTCTACGGCAGTATTGCCGTCTGCATACTTCTTTGTCACGTTTTCGAACGTTATCATTTTCCGTACTCCTTTCGTAAAGGGGATATTACTATCGCCCGTTTGTTGCAATAGTAGCATTTTTACACGTATTGCCCAAGCAATCGAATTTGAACCGTTTGAAAGTTGCTTTGACTTTTTCATAAAGGAATACTATAATCGCATTGTAAATACTAAATCTAGGAGAATTATAGAAAGGATATACATGCAATGAGACTACGATTCCCAGCTTTGAACGAAGTAATTTAATATGTTCAAAGACTCTGTTTAGGAATACAGAGTAAATGGGATTGGTCTGTCCTTTTTTATAATCTACATTTCATATCATATTTGTCATCGTAGAAAGGCGGCGTTTTCTGTCTTTCTTTTTTATATGTATGTCTCTCGATTGCCCGAGAGTCTATTTATGACAAGAATTTTTGGATAGCGTATCCCTTTTACTCGTAAACACAAGCAGATGCTTGTGTTTTTTTATATGAAAAATTTGTAAAAGGGGGAGTATGTCATGATGCAATTACTATTCTATTGATACGAGTTTTGTAGGGGTAGGCAAACACTCGTATCGATCCAGGCTATCGATACGAAATTTATGACATTTCGGAGGTAGCAAATATGGAACAATTAATTATAGAGTTAGAAAATATTGACGTGACTTATTTCGATAAAACCGTGTTGAAAACGAAACGTTTAGCTGTACACCAGTTTGATCGAATTGGAATTGTTGGGAAAAATGGAGCGGGGAAGAGTACGTTATTAAAGCTACTAGCAGGTCGAATTGAACCGACGAAAGGAAGCGTCAGTCGTCATGTAACATGTGGTTATTTGGAACAAGTAGAAGCTCCAATAGCGAGCATGGAAGCTAGTGAAGCATTAAATGGAAAATTAGCAGTACCAAAAGACTCGGAAGCATTAAGTGGAGGTGAACAGACCAGGCTCAAGCTAGCACAATTGTTTACCAATTATTATGAGGCATTATTAATCGATGAGCCGACAACACATCTTGATCAGAATGGTATTTCGTTTTTACTCGATGAATTGCGTTATTACTATGGGGCCCTTGTGATGATTAGTCATGACCGGACAGTTCTAGATGAACTCGTTACAACAATTTGGGAAGTGAAAGACGGCGAAGTAATGGTTTATAAAGGGAACTACAGTGACTATATCGAGCAAAAGCAATTAGAACGTGAGCAGCAACAAGCGGCATATGAGCAATATGTAAACGAAAAGCGAAGGCTTGAAAAAGCGGCACAAGAAAAAACGAAAAAAGCGGAAAAGATAGCGCAAGCTGGTAGAATGTCCAAAAAAGAATCAAAATCAATGCCAAACCGCATGTTTGAAACGAAATCTAAAGGAACTAGCCAAAAAGCGGTATACCGTGCAGCGAAGGCAATTGAACAGCGAGTGGAAAGGCTTCAGGAAATCGATGCGGTTCAAGAGGAACGAAGGATTGTGTTTCACCAATCGAAGGCATTGCAGCTGCATAATAAATTTCCCATCATGGCAGATCGATTTACCCTTCAGCTAAAGGATAGATTGTTATTAAATGAAGTGAGCTTCCAATTGCCACTGGGCAAAAAAGTAGCGATTACTGGCGCAAACGGCAGCGGTAAAACAACCTTGCTTCGATCTATAGCAGAACACAATCATGGCTTAACCATTTCACCAAAGGCAAAAATCGGCTATTTTCAGCAAATGAGCTATCAATTTAGTCGTAACGAAACCGTTCTGGAATTTCTTCAAAATCGTTCAGATTACAAGGAAGGGTTTTTGAGAACTGTTTTACATGCTATGCAGTTTGTTGGGACGGATATTCGAAAAAATGTGCAGACATTAAGCGGTGGCGAAGCAATTCGTTTACAGCTTTGTCAGCTGTTTTTAGGACAATACAACATTCTCTTATTAGATGAACCAACCAATTTTCTCGATATACATGCGATTGAAGCAATTGAAAAATTTGTAGCGGGGTATGAAGGAACGATTGTATTTGTATCCCATGATCGTTCGTTTATTCAGCGTGTAGCAGATCTAGAATTCACAATACGTAACCAAGATATATATCTGATTTAATTAATATTAAAGAAAGCCATCAATTTTATTGGTGGCTTTTCAAGTGGGGAAAGATAAAGAGAGTAGAGTCTAAGCTTAGAATATTGGCAAGTAATTGGGAAAAGATATGGTTTATGAGGTAGCGCGATTTTAGAGGTAATGTATGTGAAAGGAAGGGTAGAAATGGCGCAATCAAATTTGAAAGTAGCAGTACAAAAGTTTGGTAACTTTTTAAGCTCAATGGTTTTACCAAACATAGGGGCCTTCATTGCGTGGGGATTAATTACAGCATTATTTATTCCTACGGGCTTCTTTCCAAATGAGAATTTGGGCCAATTAGTTGGTCCAATGGTGACATACTTATTGCCATTATTAATTGGTTTTACTGGAGGAAAGCTAGTCCATGATCACCGAGGTGGTGTAGTTGGTGCGATTGCAACAATGGGTGTCATTATTGGCGCTCCAGATACACCAATGTTCTTAGGTGCCATGATTATCGGCCCACTAGGCGGATATGTCATTAAGAAGTTCGATCAGGCCATCGAGGGAAAAATAAGGTCAGGATTTGAAATGCTTGTTAATAACTTTTCAGCTGGAATATTAGGGGGCATTCTGGCAATCTTATCATTCTTAGCAATAGGTCCTGCTGTAGATGGCTTCACACAATTGCTAGTTTCTGGAGTAGACTGGTTAATTGAAACAGGCTTATTGCCACTAACAAGCATATTAATTGAGCCTGCCAAAATTCTTTTCCTAAACAATGCGATAAACCATGGGGTGTTATCACCAATTGGTTTAGAACAGGTTCAGGATACTGGAAAATCAATTCTATTCTTATTAGAAGCAAATCCAGGGCCAGGATTTGGTGTGCTACTAGCCTTTATGCTATTTGGAAAAGGTACAGCAAAGCAATCTGCACCTGGTGCAGGAATCATTCACTTTTTTGGTGGTATACATGAAATTTACTTCCCATATGTACTCATGCGTCCGAAGCTACTTTTTGCCGTAATCATCAGTGGCATGAGTGGTGTATTTACCTTAGTGCTGTTAGGAGGGGGCTTATCAGCTCCAGCATCACCGGGTAGTATTATAGCTATTACCGCCGTTACTCCGCCGCAAGCAATGGCTTATGTTGCCAACTATGCTTCTGTAATAGTAGCTACGATCGTATCATTTGTCATCTCAGGATTTGTATTGAAAACAAGTAAGCAGGATACAGAAGATATAGAAGAAGCTACACAAAAAATGCAGGAAATGAAAGGGAGAAAAAGCTCTGTTGCTTCCTCACTACAAGCGAAGCAAGGTGCATTACCGGAAGAAGTAAATAAGATTGTGTTTGCTTGTGATGCAGGAATGGGCTCTAGTGCAATGGGAGCATCTCTTCTCCGTAAAAAGGTCAAAGCAGCAGGGTTAGATGTGACGGTCACCAATACGGCGATTAGCAATATACCAAGTGATGCACAAATTGTCATTACCCAAGAGGAGCTAACACCGCGTGCTAAAAATAAGGTGCCGAGTGCTTATCATATTTCTGTCGATAATTTCCTATCAAGTCCTGAATACGATAAACTCATTGATAGCTTAGAAAACGGTGTATCACGAGCACAAGCAGAACTAGTTGAAGACACCGAAGCAGATATTACTGGTATTGATCATGAGCATGATGATGACGATCTATTACGGGAAGAAAATATATTTATTAATCAGCAATTTTCTTCCAAGGAGGAAGCCATTCGGTTTGTTGGCGAGGCTTTAGTGAAGGCTGGTTATGTGGAAGAAAGTTATGTCGATGCCATGATTGAACGAGATAATATGACCTCCACCTATATGGGAAACCATGTTGCGATCCCACATGGAACAGAGGAAGCCAAAAAAGCAGTTATCCGTTCAGGCTTTACGGTAGCACAGGTTCCAGCTGGTGTTGATTTTGGCGGTGAACAAGCTAAATTAATTTTTGGTATTGCTGGAAAAGATGGTACGCATCTTGAAATCCTATCTGGCATCGCTGTTATTTGCTCGGAGCTAGAAAATATTGAGCAAATGGTTCAAGCGAAAACAGCCCAAGAATTGAAGGATATTATTAACAGCAAATAATTTATAAATGGATAAAGGAATGATAAGCATGAAGGAAGTTCTTCACTTCGGAGCAGGCAATATTGGTAGGGGGTTTATTGGTGCATTATTTTCTGAATCTGGATACCATGTAACATTTGTTGATATTGCAGATGAAATCATTCAACAATTAAACGAACAGAAAAGCTATCAGGTAAAGCTGGCTACCAGTACACAAGAATCCACTGCCATTAGCAATGTATCTGGATTAAATAATCTTAAACAAGCGGATGAGGTTGTAGAGGCGATTACTGGTGCTGAGTTTCTAACAACGGCTATCGGTCCAACTATTTTACCTAGAATTGCACCACTTATTGCTCGTGGATTGACAAAGCGTGTTGAACAATCAGATGCAAAGCTTTATATCATTGCTTGTGAAAATCAAATTGGTGCTACAGATATTCTAAAACAGCATATCGTAGAGCACTTATCAGAGGACACAAAGCAAAAGATGGAAGGGAAAATCTACTTTTTCAATTCTGCCGTTGATCGAATTGTGCCAATTCAGGAGAACAAAGGGTCATTAGATGTACTAGTGGAGCCTTATTATGAATGGGTTGTGGAAACAACCGAGACGCTTCCTTCGATTACTGGCATGAAGATTGTGGCTGAGTTGGCTCCTTATATTGAACGAAAATTATTTACTGTCAATACAGGTCACGCTGTTATTGCTTATCTTGGCTACCTTGCGGGGAAATCAACTATTGATAAAACGTTGGCCGATGAATCAATCGAAACTCAAGTTCGTCAGACGCTAAACGAAACAGGAGACTATTTAGTTCATCAATATCGATTAAATCATGAAGAACATCTAGCGTATATCCAGAAGATTATTGAGCGATTCAAAAATCCATATTTACATGATGGTGTCACCAGAGTAGCGCGAGCACCAATACGTAAATTAGGACCAGAGGATCGGTTGGTGAGACCTGCAGTTGAAGCACATAAAGCTGGATTGGCGTATACGAATTTAGCAAAAGCTATTGCAGCAGCACTTCTATTCAATTTTGAAGAAGATGAGGAAGCAATCAAACTACAGGCGATGATACAAGAGAAAGGCGTCGCAACAGTATTACAGGAAATAAGTGGACTGGAGGAAAATGGTGAAATAACGCGTGAAGTGATAAAACATTATGAGGCATTAAAGAATTAAGAGGAAATGAAGGACCTGATTTTTTCCGTGTGAGAAATCAGGTCTTTTCCTTTGCTAGTGGTCAAAAATTGCTGTCTACTCGTGAAAATGAGTTGTTTTTGTTTAACCTCTAAATAGATATTAGTGGATAAGGTTGCTTATAGAAAGTTTTTCATGTTATTATTTAGATGTAAAATAGTTAGATATCTAAATAATAATTAGAGAAAAATAAGTTTTTTTCCTTAGGAGGGAATATCATGAGAAGATTAGAAGGTAAAGTGGCAATTATAACTGGTGGTGCATCAGGGATTGGCCTAGGAATGGTAGAGCTTTTTCAACAAGAAGGTGCAACGGTTATTGCAGCAGATATCAATGAGGAAGCCATTGCAAAGGTAAGTGAGAAAGAAAATGTATTTGGTATGAAATTAAATGTCGCTTCTGATCAAGATTGGGAGGTGTTTGCGAAGGAAGTAGTGAACCAGTTTGGAAGAATAGATATTCTGGTTAACAATGCTGGAATCTCATCAGAAAAGCCATATCAGGAAATTAATAGTGATGATTGGCAAAAGATGCTGGCGATTAACAGTTTTGGCCCCTTTGCTGGCATTAAACATGTCACACCATATATGATCGAGCAGAAGAAGGGATCTATTATTAATATTTCATCCTATACGGCACAAATTGGACAAGGATTTAATCACTACTCTGCATCAAAAGGTGCGGTTCGCGCATTATCCAAGGCTGCCGCAACGACATTTGGACGTCAGGGAATACGTGTGAATGCCTTGTTCCCAGGAATTATTGAGACACCAATGACACAAGCATTAAGTGCTTCAAAAGAGCTTCTTGGACAGTTAGTTCAAGCTACACCACTACAACGATTAGGGAAGCCTGAAGACATTGCAAATGCTGCCCTATTCTTAGCATCAGATGAATCCTCTTACATTACCGGTTCTGAGTTGGTTATTGACGGTGGGTTTTCTGCTCAATAAAATAGTAGTAGACAGTGAGAGCCCTAATTTGTATAGGGCTCTCCATTTTTAGAAAGCAGGGATCCCGCAAATGAAAGAACAAACCATTTTTGAACTGTTACATACCATGGACAAGGTGACGAACAATCTAATCATACAATGGAATAAAATGTTCAATGAAAACCTTGGAATTTCGCATATCCTCATACTCAGTCATTTAAGGAGTAGCGGAAAAAGCCGTCCATCTGACATTGCAAAGTCCCTTGGGCTAACTCCTCCTACATTAACGCATCTGGCAGAAAAGCTCGTACAAAAAGAATTAGTCGTTCGAATCGTGGACGAATCCGATCGACGAATTATCAACTTGGGAATAACGGAAAAAGGAATTGAAATGGTGAACCGAGCACATCAAGAAGGAGTCGTCCTACGAAAGAATCTATTTAAAAAATTATCGGACGAAGAAAAACAGCAACTATTAGCTATTTATGAAAAGTTGGATAGCTGAATTTTGGGGGAAAGGCTGAAGAAAGCTGGTGAGAGGCTGAAGTTTGGCTTGGAAAGGCTGAAAATCGGCATTCAAAAGCTGAAGTTTACCACAAACAGGCTAAAGGTCAGCTCCCAAAATCTTATGCTAACGTTCCAAATATAGCTGCCACTCCAACAGTTGTTTAATAATTTGGAAATTTATGCTAAAGTCGTAAGGAGTGTATTTTTCGGATATGTAGACATGGGGGTGGCTTGCAGTGAGCTTTGATATTATTTTCAACAATAATTTAATCGAAGTTTTAGGGTTCTTTTTCGCGATAGTTGTCATTTTTTACTTTGCTACTAGAATTAATCGAGGTCTAAGCGTAAAGCCAAAGGCATGGAAGATTTTTGTGGTAATTGTAGTTGGGATTTTTTCTTTTTCCATCACATTAACTTTTAATATGTTAATTAAAATCCCATTATTACCACTAGGTGTATGGCTATTATATTTTGTGCTTCGATCAGATGAAAACCGCTGGAGGACTTATCGAAAATTTGCTTGGCTAGGATTTTGGTCTAATTTCCTCTTTCTATTAATCTCGTTGGTAACGATACCTATCTTTAACTTTGTATATCCTAAGGATGATCTAACAACGTATCTAGCAAACATTGAAAATACTTCTATTCATGCTATCCATCCATCAGGGGAAAGTTTAAGCTTAGATAGAGAAAGTCTTCAGAAACAAATCCCATCGATGACAAAGGAAGAAATTAATAGTGATCAGTGGTATAACGATACCTATCTCTCTGAAAGTAGTCCTAAAGAAGAGAGGTTCCCATATCAGCTAATCGGTGCATTACCTAAATGGGGAAGTAGTCTTAATGTAATGATCCTTATCGAAGACGATGGCAAAGGAATATTGATAACGACAACGAAGGAACAGCAATACTTTCGCTCAGATAAATCCTTGTTAGAGGGGGGCGAATAACATGACAATGAAAAAGAAGTTGTTTACTAGTGGCATCGTTCTAGCTGTCATGCTTCTATTATTTCTTGTTTATTGGTATTATCTTGCGAAGCCAGGCTCTCTTCCAACTAATGAGGAATTAATTGCTGAAATTAATGAAATCTACCCGCAAGCTCGTGCCGATGTTATACAGGATACAATTTCAATAGATGAAAAGCATGTGTTGGTGCCCTTTGTATCCACAAATGAAGAGTATGGATTAAGCTATTTGGTTTGGGAAAAGCATAAGTGGAAAGTAGTTAACATCGATACAAAAGGTTATCCAATGCTATGGAAGATTGAAAAAAATAATCCGGATTCCTATTACCTTGTCTGGAATATACAGCCAAGTGATCAACTGCAGTACATCGATTTTTATATGACAAGAGATAGAGGATTCAGGATTTCATATGGAACCGAACACTACTATTATCCGAAGGTTCAAATGGTGCAGAGAGTCAACGCTCAGGAGAAAACTTATGGAGCGATGGCGTTACCGGATGAATGGCAGTCGTTCATGTCTAGCCTGATGAAGGTGGAGGAAGCTAGTCAACCGCAATCTCTTTTTTACGAAATGCCGATTGGGCAATCCATCAGGATAGGATTTATTCCGTATGATAAAAATGATAAGATAACGGAGCTTGAAGGTTCTATTAATGGAAGTTCCTATACAATTGGTGATATACAGTTGGATTTTGTCTTGCATCTCTATGAAGAGGATTTGGAATAAATTCCAGGAAGCTCATCCCCATACGATTCATCACCAGTTGTAAAAATAAAACTTGTATATTATAGTTGAAAAGAAACATAGCTAGCCGGTAAAAATGGTGTCTGAAAGGACCTAAAAGGGAATCTGGTGAAAATCCAGAACTGTACCCGCAACTGTAAGTGCGAACCGAAATAAACAAAACCACTGTCTTCGGATGGGAAGGGTTTAAAGTAGCTATCTCGCATGAGTCAGGAGACCTGCCATTTTTATAGCGTATTTTCTTCTTCGGGAGTTGGGAAGATTGGACGAGGGATTGCTACTTAAACAGTACTGTCTTCTGTTTGAATAGTGTTATTCTGCGCCTGTACACCCCATCTTCAAGGATGGGGTTTTTTGTCATTCTTTCTACTAGAGGATTCGCACCCAAATAACAAATGAATAGGAATGAGGAAAGCAATGGTTGAAAAATTACCCGCAAGTATTTCTAGAACGATTCAAACAAAGTTAGTATTACCACCGGATACCAACCATCTGGGGACGATTTTTGGTGGAACTGTCTTATCGTATATTGATGAAATCGCAGCAATTACTGCCATGAAGCATAGTAAGGGAGTGGTTGTCACTGCTTCTATCGACACCGTGAATTTCTTATCGTCAGCTCGGGTAGGGGACATCTTATTATTAGAGGGCTTAGTTGTTTCTACTGGTAGAACTTCTATGGAGGTATATGTGAAAGTGGAATGCCAAAACCTCGAAACAGGGGAGAAAACGACAACGACGACAGCTATTCTTACGATGGTAGCCGTTAATGAAACGGGAAAGCCGACTCCGGTATTAGGAGTGGAGCCAGAGACAGAAGCGGATTATAAACTATTTAAACTGGCACAGGAAAGAAAGGAACGTCGCCTAAAGGTTAAGGAGCTATTAGGAGAAAGCTAGTATTTCAATTTCAATAAGGGAAAAGCTCCAGATCCATTTAGTGGCCTGGAGCTTTGTGCTTTATTAGAGTGCTTCCTTTATAATTTTTTTATAGTAGAGAACAGAAAGAATACCAAAGACAGAGTACATGGCGGTGTAAATAATCATGACAATTATCATCGGTGTCCACATTTCTGTTCCGAATAGAAACCATCCAGATTGAACGGCAAAGTAGCTATGTGAAAGACCAACTACTAAGGGAATTCCAAAATTAAAGAACTGCTTTGCCTGAATGCCTCGCATTAAATCCTTTCTAGTAAACCCTAACTTTCTTAAAATGGTATAACTGGATTTCTCCTCTTCTCCTTCATCCATCTGTTTAAAGTACAGAATACATCCAGACGTAATAAGAAATGTTAGTCCCAGAAACCCAACAATGAACATTGTAAGTCCCATGACCTGTTTTTGACTATTACTCATTTCAATTCGTGAGTAATTAATTGTATTCTCACGAAAAGATAATGATTGGAAGATGGTATTGGCAGCCTCTAGCTTTTCTTCCTCATTTATATCAATCCCAATGTAAAGAGATGAATCGTGTTGAATATCTTGGTTTAGATCATTCTTTAGCGCCTGGTAAATCTCATCATCCACGATGACTGTAGGTAAACCACCATTTGAAAAATTAAATGGTATAACATATTCATCCTGTAAACCGATATAATGCTGCTTAAATGATTTATTTTTCCCAAATAGCTCTATTTCGCCATGATCCTTTAATGACATCATAAGCGCCATGGCATCATTATACCCTGAAAATAATACTTCGTCCTTCTTGATATCACCATTAACAGACTCCTCACTCACAACCGGTAAGCTCATCTGGCTTGGGTCGAAATTCAATTCTGCGAGATTGGTTTCCATAATGTCGGTTACATCTGTGTTTACTTGGATTACTTCTATTCTTTTCTCCTGATAGTCGATATGCTGACGTGCTAATGCAGCTTTAAATTTTTCAGCAGCCTCGGTATTGGTTAAGGAGAAATGAGTAGGCACGTTGTCCTCAGCTGCCTTTTCTGCTGAATAGTAAGAGATATAGCTTAATGCTAGTAAACCAATTGCTAGTGCAGACACCGTTGTAATAACAGTTAATAATAAGGCATTGGACCGCATTCGAAACATAATGGATGATAGTGATAGAACCTCATTTATGGATAAATAGCCGCCTTTTTGTTTTCGAATGATATTCGCAATAAAGGTGACCGACCCTTTATAGAATAAGTATGTTCCGATAATAACGGAGCCTAGAATCACGATCATGGCCATAAACAATTCATTTATTGTTGAAAAGTCACCATCAAATAGCTTCGATGAAATGTAATAGCCTAGAAGGATTAAACCAATCCCCATTGCACCTAATAAAATCTCGAATAGGCTTATTTTTTTCACCTTCTCCTCCGTTGAAGAAAGAACTCTAAACAAAGAGAGAATGGTTTGTCTTTTAATAAAGACAAAGTTCGTCAATAAGATGAGAAGGTAGATGGCGAAAAACACAAGGATAGTCTGGATGAGTGCTTCTTCTGAAAATTGTAGTGTCGTACTTGTTTCGATTCCCATCACTTTTAATAAAATCATTAAGATTAGTTTTGAGCTAGCAAAACCAATGAATATTCCAAAAAGCATAGACCCAAAGTATAAAATGAAATTCTCTACACTTAGCAAACGAAATATTCTAGCTTTCGTCATCCCAATTAATTGATATAATCCAATTTCCTTACTACGGCGTTTTACAAATAGTTTATTGGCATACAATAGGAAAATGGATACGATAGCAATGAGTAAAACGGAAGCTGTTCGAACTCCTGCTGCTCCTTTAATCGATCCCTTTACTTCGTCCATCGATGGATCGTACTGTAGTGTCACAAAGGCAAAATAAAGTGCCACACTAAAAATCAGGGCAAACACATAAAGATAGTAATTCTTCATGTTCTTTTTCAGGTTTCGTAGGATTAGGAGATTAATATTCATGCTGTACCCCACCTAACACAGCCTGTGTTTTCATAATATCGTTGAAAAAAGCTTGTCGAGATTGTTCGCCCTTATTTAATTGTGTATAAATCTGACCATCTTTAATAAATATGACTCTACCACAATAGCTTGCAGCAACGGGGTCATGTGTCACCATTAGGATGGTTGCTTTATGCTTTTCATTTAAGTCGCTCATTTTCTTTAATAAGTCTGATGCTGATTTCGAATCAAGTGCACCGGTCGGCTCATCGGCAAATATGATGCTTGGTTGGTGAATAAAAGAACGTGCTGCAGAGGTACGTTGCTTTTGACCACCAGATATCTCATTCGGATATTTATCCTTTAAATCATAAATACCTAATTCGGTTGCCACTTCTTTAAATTTTTGATTGGCTTCTTTTTTGGATACTTTAGAAACGGACAATGGTAATAGAATATTCTCCTTAACAGTCAACGTATCCAGTAAATTATATTCTTGGAAAATAAATCCAAGATTGGTTTTGCGGAAAGTAGCAAGCTCTTTCTCCTTCATGGCGGTCATTTCTTTTCCATTAATAAGAATGGTGCCACTGCTCACGTTATCAATAGAAGAAAGCACATTTAGTAGTGTGGTTTTTCCGGAACCAGATGCTCCCATAATACTAACAAATTCGCCTTCATCGACAGATACATCAATCCCTTTAAGGACCTCCTGTTTATTCCACTTATTTCCGTAATTTTTATGAATTTTAGCTGCTTCTAGTATTTTCATCATTCCTCACTCCTTCATTCGATAGGTTTATTATAAGATTGTATCTAGTCGATATCCTTCGATTTACCAAACAGATAATAAAAGCATGTGACAGTTTTGTCACATGCTTACAATATGATGAAAATCATTTCGCTTTGGAAACGTTAAAATAAAGGTTGTACCTGTTCCAAGTGTTGATACTACTTTAATTTCAATGAAAAGCGATTCTGCAGCTTTCTTCGCTAAATATAGTCCCATCCCTGTTGCGGCATGGTCCTCGTGGTTGGAGGTAGAGGTAAAGCCTTTATCAAAAATACGTGGTAAATCCTTAGGGTCTATTCCCCGACCAGAATCGATAACCGCTAATTTTACTTGGCTGTTATCCTCGTATGTTTTAATGGTTATTTCCGATTCTTTACTATATTTAATGGCATTGGTTAGAAGCTGTCGCGTAATGAATGCTACCCATTTTCCATCACTATATATCGCATTTTGCTCTAGCTGAAGATCAAATCCAATCCTCTTTTGCATGCACCAGGATTGGAGTGCCTTTATTTCCTGATAGAGAATGGATTTTAAGTCAATGCGCTCCATGTAAAGGTCATTCTCAATAAAGTGAATTCTTCTTTGATGTAATTGTTGATCAAGCAGTAAATGAATTCGCATCCATTCATGCAGGAGCTGTGCTTTCATTTCCTTATCTTCAAGTCGATCCATGATAAGTTGCATGGCTGTTAGTGGTGTCTTGACTTCATGAATCCATGCTAAAAGGTCATCTTTTTCTTGCTCTAAAGTAAATTGTTTGTTAGCTAACGCCTCTTTTAATTGCTCTGTTTGATTCGTTAATTGTTCCACAATAATTTTCTCAAACGGTGTTTCAGGACTGACTAAGTTCGTTAGGTCAAGACTTGTATCCCAGTCTTCTAAGCGCTTATAAAATTTCGTTTCTTTTTGGTAACGAATTATCATAAAAATAGTAAAAATAATGCTAGCTAATAAGATGATATAGAGAATGGGTGACAGTGGGATTTCAGAATCGACATAAGCAACAAAGGCAATGAGTAAGAAAAGAGCTAGGAAAAGGAGTATCCAGCTAAGTTTTTCAATAAGATACTTTCTAATCATGGTAATAGTGCCTCTTCAACAGCTAAATACCCCTGTCCTACCTTTGTTTCAATATAGCTTCCTAATCCGATTTCCTCTAGCCTTTTCCGAAGTCGGTTTACATTAACCGTTAACGTATTATCACTAACAAAACGCTCATCATCCCATAAGCTTTTTATCAATTCTTCACGGCTGACAATTTTATTTTTTTGCTCGAGCAATTGCTTTAAAATAAACATTTCATTTTTCGTTAATTCAATTGAAGTATCCTCTTTAGTCACGGTATTACGATCATAGTCTATCGTAGCACCATTCCATGTTTTTAACATGATTTCTTCGTTATTATAATTATAGACTCGTCGAAGTATTGCTTGTATCTTTGCGATCAGAACATCAAAATGAAATGGCTTTTGTACAAAATCATCTGCACCAAGCTGCATGGACATGACCATATCAGTTGGATGATCACGAGAAGATAGGAATACAATGGGTACCTTGGAATGCGCTCGAATCATCCGACACCAATGGAACCCATCGAACTTGGGAAGCTGTATATCAATAATCACAAGGTCTGGCTTCAATGTAGTAAATTGCTCCATAATATTCCCGAAGTCTGAAATGCCGTGTACATCATATGACCAGCTTGATAGCCGATTATGAATTTCATGAAATAATGTTGCATCGTCTTCAATTAACAGGATTTTAAACATATCTCATCATGTCCTTACTTTTCTTCATATCTTTCATCCATCTATTGTACCTCATCCCATAATTGAAGTGAAAAGGAATCATACGAAAAATGGTATATTTTGGGCTGAATAACTTAAACATTTCATAAATAATTCTTTAATCTGATTTTTTTACAATCCATATCTTACCAATCGACAGTATTCTCATCTTAGGTTGGGTATACTGTTACTAATTAATGGTTTGTTAGGAGGGATAAAATGAAAAAGTTAATGTTCACCTTCATTATTATGGCTATATTGGCCATAGGATTTTTCCAGCTTGCACCAGTACTAGCAAATGAGAATCATGAACAGCGAACACAAAAACAGCAAACGCCAACAGTATCAGAGGAAGAGAGTAAAGACAATCAGCAAACTGCTAGTATGGCAATACGTGAAACGGAATCAAAGGATAACGAAGACAACGTAGTAAAGCGTAGTGAAGTGAGAAAGAATAAGATTTCTGAAGAGGAGTTCATGCAATATTTAGCCGATGAAATCGGAGTTGAAGCAGATGGCAAGAATGTAGAGAAATTAAAAAGCGATATACGTGAAGAAATGATACTAGCAAAGGCGAAAGAAGCTGGAATTTCTACAGATGGTAAATCCATTGAGACTATTATAGAAGAAATGAAGTCTACCACCTTTGATAAGAAAAAAGAGGAAACAAATATAGAAGACTATCGAGTTTCTCCTAGTTTGAAGCTCGAACAAGGTGAAGAAAACAAATAATATGGAACGGACCTGTATGCTGTACATACATGGTTAAAAGTCGAACTGCACAAGTTCGGCTTTTTATATGTTGAAAATTCCTGTATGCAAGTCGGTTAACACATAAAACCCCCTAAAACATGTAATGGATTTAGCTGTTTTTACATACATTGAAGTAGCGATAATTTAGGACAAGTATTATGAAGGGAAATGGAGTGTGGATAAACCTTGGAGTTTATTGAGCCGTTAATCAAAATATTATTGATAAATATTATTTTAAGTGGCGATAACGCAGTTGTTATTGCAATGGCAAGTCGAAATTTACCGGGGCATTTAAAGAAAAAAGCCATCATTTGGGGTACAGTTGGAGCGGTTGTTTTCCGGATTATTTTTACCATTATAATTATGTATCTATTAAAGCTACCGTACATCCATTTAATTGGCGGACTACTTCTGCTGATAGTGGCGTATAAGCTGCTTGTAGATAAGGAAAGCGATGAAGCCCATATTAAAGTGGGAAGCTCCTTAAAAGAGGCAATTGTCATTATTATTTTTGCTGATTTATTAATGAGTCTAGATAATGTGTTGGGCATTGTAGCAGTATCGAATAATAATATGCTCTTAATCGTCATTGGTATTATATTAAGCATTCCAATTATGTTATTTGCTAGTCACCTTATATTAAGACTTATGGAAAACTA
Organism: Ornithinibacillus xuwenensis; assembly: GCF_039614845.1. Classification (NCBI taxonomy): domain Bacteria; kingdom Bacillati; phylum Bacillota; class Bacilli; order Caryophanales; family Bacillaceae; genus Ornithinibacillus; species Ornithinibacillus xuwenensis. The sequence continues at coordinate 270,218 of NZ_JBDIML010000002.1, forward strand.
TCCCATTATTATTTATATTGGAGCAGCATTACTGGCATGGACAGCTGGAGAGATGATAGTAAAGGAAGAATTTATCCAAGAAATAATCGTATTAAATGCCAATATGGAGTATGTTCTATTACTTGGCATTATTGTAATAACGCTAACAGTTGGGGGCTACCAACGAAGATATAGATGAAACCAGAAGTTAAGAGGAAAGCTTTACAAAAAAACAGGAAAATTTTAGGAGGATTATCCCGGTTTATTATCGAAGTAGTTAGGTATATCGATAGAAAAAATATGTTAAGTCATACATGGAGGTGCTCGGGTGACCTTTCTTAACCGCGAAAGTATTGAAATTCATTATGAAAACATAAAATCAGAGGATCCCCAAGCAAAGGAAACCCTTGTATTCATCCATGGTGTTGGTCTTGATATGAATTGCTGGAATGAGGTTATTCCGTTATTGAAGTCGAATTACCACATTGTTCGTTATGATTTAAGAGGCCATGGAAGGACTGGTGCGGGAAAGGAAGAAAGAACGATTGCGCGTTTGGCAGATGACTTAGAATACCTCATTACGATGTTAGACATACCATCCTGTCATCTTATCGCACAAGGGTTAGGAGGAGTTATTGCAATTGAATATGCAGCTCGTAATCCCGAAGAACTGAAAACGCTAGGGCTTTTGGCGGTGCCTGTACATTTTCCAAAGGAATTGGGGAAAAAGGTCATAGAAAGAAGAAAGGCACTCGCAAAGGGTCATGCAACGATGGCTGAAATGGGACAGAAGTATTTGAAAGAGCTCCTACTATTTCCGAACGAAGAAAAACAGCAACTATTAGCGGAAGCGTATAAGGTGGTTTCTACTAGGGTGTATTTTGAGTTATTTAGTTTGGATCATCTGGATCAAGCCAAAATGAATTTACAGCGTGTTACCGTGCCAATTTTAGTGTTATCAGGCTCCGATGATGAAATATTTCCACCACAGTTAAATAGTGCTATCTTAAACTTCAATTATCATGCTAGGTGCTACTTGGTACCGCATGCCTCTTATTTAATCCAAATGGACCAGCCCAAGATAACGGCAGACTGGATCAATGGATTTATTCAAAAGCATACGAACGAGGAATACAAGACAAGTGCTTTAGCGGATAGCTATCACCGTGAATTAACCTCTGAAATGTATAAGGAAATAAGGCATATGCTGAATTCAGAAGTTGAACGAAGCCTTCCTACATTACAGGTTCATATTATGCGAGGCTTTAATGTTTATGTAAATGATAAAAGGATTATAGAAGGCTGGGGGTCGCGTAAGGCGAAGCAGATTTTAATGTACCTTGTTATTCAACAGTCCTCTACACGTGATGAATTATGTGATCTGTTCTGGCCGGATGTCGACTTGAAGAACGCCCGTAATCGACTACGTGTCGCACTTCACCATTTGAATACTATATTACACATCGCGTCCACGAAGCAGCTACTAGTAACGGAAAGAGAGCATATCTACTTACAAGCGAATATGGAATCTGATTTGTTGCTTCATGTGAAGACCATTCATCTAGCACATCAATCGAAAACAATAGCTGGTAAGGTTGACCTGTACAAACGGATTATTAATGAACGAGTAGAAAATCCTTTACCTGGATTATACGAAACGTGGTTTTTAAATTACCGTAGCTGGCTGGAAAAGGAGTGGGTTGATATCTCCTTGTTTTTAGCAGATTACTATGAACAATTGAAGCAATATAAACAAGCAATCTATTACCTGGAGATTGCAATGGAATACATACAAGATGAATACACAATTGAAAAGCGACTTCGCCAATTGAAAAATCAGTTATATACATGAGATGCTACTACACTAGTGGCATTTTATTTTTTCAAAGCCAAGCCATGATATGTAATGATACTGTAATGGGTCAATTGTTATGATGTATTCTAAACATAACCGTACCCCAGGGTTGGAACACTATCGAAATGAGCATAGATTGGAACAATGAGAAATATCGCAAACCTAATTGGAACAAGGGGTACAACGATACGATTCGAAGGGTAGAATGCTTATGAGGCTAGTCTGCCAGAAATACTAATGTATTTTGGAGGGGACTTATTTGAAAGAATCACTTGATCTAGAATGGGTAGAATTGATAAGGCAAGCAAGGGAGGATGGCTTCAGTATTGAAGAGCTCCACGAGTTATTTACAAACCATGAAAAAATCCTAGATAGATTTATACAAATAAAGAATGAAATAAACAATGTTATTGGGTAATTAGGTATGTCTTCTCTAAATTAGAAAAGGCTTTTTTGTTGAGAATGTTGGAGAAGGCTGAAGATTGATTCCAAAAAGCTGATGATAGCACTCCAAAAGCTAAAGCCCCCCTCCCCAAATACGATAAGTCTGCCCTCTGGTACTCACACGATTGTTTTTCTTTGTAAGCTTCACATTCGGTAAAAAATACCGATTAATAGAATAGTGGCGTACGAGAGGAGATAGGAAGTCGCATGAAAAATTTTATAAAGGTCTTATTTTTATCATTTATCTTAATGCTCATGTCGGCATGTGGTGTGCTAGATATGCTGGCAACTGTTACGGGTTCTGAGGAAATTTCATTAGGAACAGGAAACGTTGATGATGGAATCTTGGATGAGAGATATGAATTCTCGTCTGATGAGGATATTATGATGGAGCTAAGTTTGGATGAACCATTTGATACAAGTGAAATTAGCTTTGTCATTGTTAAAATCGATGGGAATAGTGAAGTGATCCAGACGCAATGGTATGAATCTGTTGATCCATCTTGGGATTGGTTAATATATGAGTTTTATATTGTTAGTTATGATGGAATGCTTGAAACGGGTGATTATCTAGTAAGAGTTTATAAAAATGATTCCGATTTAATTGGTGAAAAAGAGTTTTCGATAGAATAAACAATAAGAGGAATGCCACTCCATAAGTGGTATTCCTCTTATTCATTAGACTCTATTTATACCTCTAACAAACCTTCTGTTTAAAGAAGAATAAAGTCCTTCCTTTGTTTCGTGGTTAACGTTCTGGCTTTGACAAACCAAGTAATACAGTTCACGAAGTCGATTAAAATAGTAATCAGATGATAACCAGAAATAGATAAATCTAACTTGCTTTAATACACGATTTGCTTGTTCTTGGGTTACGGGCTGCTTCTGAAATTTCATTTTTAATCGAAGTCCTTGCAATGTAAACCAATTAATAGTTTCAAATACAAAAAATAGAATAACCACTATTGTTATAGCTATTTTCATGAGACATCCCCCTTATATCGCTACATTATTGTTCTGTAAATTTAACCCCTGTAATTTTGCCATTACCATCGCGGATAAATTCTGCGAAGTACTCTTTCGTGTCATGCATATTAAACCCGATATCGTTTGGCTCTGCGATAAGGTTATAGTTTTGTAATCTTGAAATAGCAAATGATGCTGTTGCATCGTCAACAACCTTACTATCGAATTCAGCGAATTCCTCCATTAGGAAAGCTTCCCTTTTCTCATTAAGTGTTTCGGTAAGCTGTGTTGGGGAATCACTTGCAGTTTCACGAAGGTTACTAATATCTAAAGCGAATGGATACTCAAATTCGCCTAATATATCAAAAGGCTCTAAGAAGATCGACTTAATAGATGCACCCTCTTCTAAAGGTATTACAACTAGACCACTCGTTTCGCCACCAGGTAATAAATCTTCCTTCGAAAACGAGCTAACACTATCATATTGTAATCCTTCTTCTAAGCTGTAGGTTTCTTCTTGTCCAGTTGTGTTATGGATGATAACAGTTGGATAATCTAAATAAGAAACTTTATTTTCTCCAATATTTTTGACTGAAAAATCCATTACTAAAAAGTCGTTTTGCTCACCGGCATATGGTTCCGTTTCTAGAGATGTAAGAAAATCGACACCTTGAATTGTAAACTCAATTTTTTTCTCTTCAAGAAATTCACTTTTTGGATAGATGAAAGTAGCTGTCTGCCCTATTGGGAGATTGGTAGTTTCTTTCACTTCATCACCATCAATATGCGTATAATCTCCTTTAGGTGACGCTTCCTTGGTAGTAGTTTCGGCATCTTTATCGGAACACCCAACCAATGCCAGAATTAATACAAGTAATAAACCAATTGCCTTTTTCAAGTGTTTTTCCTCCTGTTGTAAAAAAATTTAACTATTTATTGCGTTAAAGTCTGTAAAAAAGTCTGTAAAACTAGTAAAATAGTAACAAAAATAGCATTACAAACTCATTACACAACAGGAGAAAACATGAAAACAATTCGGAGACAACAGACATCAATTTCATATCATATCCATACGCCAAATCATCCTGATAATGGCACAATCCTGTTCTTACATGGATTGGGTCTAGATCATACTGCCTGGAATTATATGCTACCTTATTTTCTTGATTATCGAGTTCTTACTTATGATTTGCGTGGTCATGGGTATAATCATGGGCAATTCGCTGCTACCGATGAAGAAAACTGGCAGCTACTTATGGAGGATACAGTAGCAATACTCCAACAAGAGCATATTCAGTCATTCCACATTGTTGCTCATGGGATTGGTGCGCAATTAGCGATTGAATTAATCATTCGAAAAAAAGTAACTCCGAAGACATTTGCTGTACTTTCTACTCCTTTTTATTATCCGGATAAAGTAGCAGAAGAAGGAATCGAGTTTCGGAAAGAAAAATTAAAAGGAATGACGGGAGAGAACTTAGGAGAGTGGATGGCTCCACAATTATTACATGATGTTAATCCCGAGAAGCACAGGCATATTGCAAATGCGTTTACAAGAGTAGACATGACTTATTATTTGGAATTGCTTTTGCTCAATGTACGCGCGATATCACTTGAAAAACTGACAAGGATATCCGTACCAACGCTTTTGCTCAATGGAGAATATGATGTGAATTATCCTCCTGAGCTAACATCAATTAGTGCGCGTTATATTCCGGATTGCCAAACGGAAATCATTCGGGAAGCTTCTAATATGGTGTTTGTTGATCAGCCAGAGAAAACAGCTGGTTTTATAAAGACCTTCCACATGAAGTATTCAAAGGCATCAAGGAATGAACTGCATTTACCTTATTTGGACAAGTTATATCATGAGCTAAGCGCTAACACACCTTCCTTATGCCGTGTCGATTTCTTAACGATTTTCCGAATGACAGTAAACGGGAAGGAAGTAAAGGGGAAATGGAATCAGCGTAAAGCAAAAGAATTATTAGCTTTTCTTGCTTATTATGGCAAGAGTGCTAAAGATAAAATATATGCAAGGTTATGGCCGGAGTCTTCCATTAATAGTGCACAAAACTCGCTACGAGTATCCATTCATCACCTTCGATTATTGTTAAAGGAAAACGGTATTGAAGAATTTATCTTTTCCGATATGGAATATGTGTGGATAAATGAACGGTTAGAAATCAACTGTGATGTGAAAGAAGCGTTTGCGGGTGAGCGTTCATTGCCATCAACGAACCAGTTATTCTCAGATCTTCCAGTAGATTGGATATTGGAACTACAATATGAGCTTGAAAAGCATTTGGGTATTGGATGAATTGTTGGAAACAATAGATTATGGTATTTTTATGAGAATAAGTTTTAAAAGGAGTATTTGAAAATGAGATTACGTGTATCAGCCGTTCAATACCAGTTAGAAAAAATAAACAGTTTCGAGGACTTTGCAGCACAGGTTACCCATTATGTAAGAACCGCTGCCGAATATGACTCTGAATTCGTTCTTTTTCCAGAATTCTTTACAACACAGCTTCTATCCATCTCGGACAGTACCGTAAGTCGTGTTGATGTGTTACCCAACTATACGGAACAATATGTAGCTTTATTTTCAGACTTAGCAAAAGAAACAGGCATGCATATTATCGGTGGAACACATGTGGTGAAAAAAGACGATAAGCTGTACAATACGGCGCATTTATTCTATCCAGATGGAAGAGTGGCGGAACAAGCAAAGCTTCACATGACTCCGACAGAGAAACATGATTGGAACATTACCCCGGGAGAATCCATTCAAATCTTTGAAACGGATAAGGGGAAAATTGCTTTATTAACATGTTATGATATGGAATTTCCTGAGATTGTAAGGAAGGTAAGGGGAATGGGTGCAGATGTTATTTTTGCTCCTTCTTGTACTGATGATTTACACGGATTTCATCGAGTGCGATACACATGTCACGCTAGAACAATTGAAAATCAAGTATATGTTGTAACAACCGGAACTGTAGGAGCATTACGCAATGTTGATTTCATGCGAGCGAATTATGGGCAGGCAGCTGTTATGACACCAAATGATATTCCATTTCCAAAGAATGGCGTTTTAATGGAAGGTGAATTTAATCATGATATGATTATTACAGCTGACCTTGATTTATCATTACTATATGAAGTTAGAGAAAAGGGATCTGTTACAACATGGACCGATAGACGCTTAGATTTGTATCCTGACCTTAGTAAATAATAAGGGAATGATTTGAATGACGTACCAAAAACATGTCTATTTGAAAAGTAGTGACGGCTATAAAAAGGCATTCGTTCGGAACTATCAGCGGGAAGACTTTGAGGACTTAATCCAGATTCAAAAGGAAAGCTATCCACCACCTTTTCCATCAGAGCTGTGGTGGAATAAGGAGCAACTGGAGAATCACGTAACATTATTTCCTGAAGGTGCGTTATGCGTAGAGGTAGATGGCGAACTAGCAGGTTCGATGACAGGACTAGTTGTCAATTTTGATCGGGAACATCCGACTCATACATGGGAGGAGATTACGGATAATGGCTATATTCGTAATCATTCTCCAAACGGTAACACATTATATGTGGTGGATATCTGTATTCGCCCCGACTTTCGCAAATTTGCATTAGGGAAGTTACTGATGCAGTCCATGTATGAAGTGGTAATCCATCAAGGCTTAGATCGTTTACTAGGTGGTGGGTGTATGCCAGGATACCACCAGTATGCAAATGAAATGACAGCAGAGGAGTATTTAGCTGCAGTTGTTCGAGGTGTGGTAAAGGATCCAGTGATATCGTTTCTATTAAGTGCCGGCAGGACTCCTATATGTGTAGTGCCAAATTATTTAGAGGATGAGGAATCGCATGATTATGCTGCCTTAATGGAGTGGAAAAATCCGTTTCGTTCTTGAGTGTTGAAAAAATAATGAGGAATATCTTTTGCAATCAACACATGAATTCTAGTAATCTATTAAGGTGATAATAGCCAGTTCAGTAGGGGCAATACGGCTGAATATAACCATGTTGATTATTTTTCCGATGAAAGCGATAGTAATGAGGCAGAACGAATTCGAAAAGAAGAGAATTTATCCGTACATATAATACCAGTTGAAATGCTAGAGGAAGCAATAACATTCTTATAAAACTTACCATAAGGGAGAGAAACAATGACACTAACAAACAAAGCACTGGGCAAAGTATTAAAGGCATTCTTATTAGTTGCTGTAGTACTAAGTGGACTTTTGCTCATCACAACAACTTTTTACGTCTATGCATATGATGTGTTTTTAGAAATGATGGCATTCGATCAAGCGCTAACCGTTCTATATCAAATCGTGTGGTTTATATCACTAATTTTATATTTTATATGGATTTTTCAAGTGCATGCTGACATACAAAAGATAACACCATATTATGATATTAAACCAGGGGGAGCTTTATTAAGAATTTTCATTCCGTTTTATAATCTCTATGGTTTATGGAATATTTATTCCACAATGGGTAATTATTTTATATGTTATTCGAAACTTGAAAAGCTTGGAAAGCAATTATTACGATTAATACCAGTTTATTATTTTCTTTATTTTGGATCAGGCATTTTACAGCGATTGCTGACTAAAGGATACATTGTTAACGATACAGTTATTTTTATTTATTACATACTTGACTTTGCATTCATGATATCCATTTTCTTAATGACAAAGAACATCTTAAATGCCTTTAAAGTGATGGAAGACGATCCGGAGACTTATATAATTAAAGAGGAAAGTCCATCAGCTTGGGTAAATGAATAGTTTGAAATAGTTAAAGCCTTCCAAGTTGGGTACTGCACCCAACTTGGAAGGCTTTATTACTAATACTACTTACTCTTGTTCTTCTTCATCTTCTGTATCCTCATTGTCAGTGTCTTGTTGTTCAGTCGTGTCATCATTTGTTGCTGGATCGTCTTCATCCTCTGCTGAGCATGCAAATAATACACCCGTTGAAAGCATCATAATTAACATGGTTAATAATAACTTTTTAAGCTTCAACATAATCACCTCGCTAAGTATATTTGTTACGATTTTTATTGTACAGACTTATTTTTAAGCGAGTATGAAGTAGGTGTAAATTGTTATCTGAATAATTAATTTATTTTTATTGCTTTTGAACTAGTTTACACATCTTCTTTAGGTGTTTCTTCCCAAATTAAAAAGCAGTCCTTTTGTTTAAAGGACTGCTACATAAACGAGCTGTATTAACCTAAATCAACATTATGATAAACCTGTTGAACATCTTCTAAATCTTCTAGCACATCAATAAGCTTTTCGAATTGCGCTTTCGATTCTTCATCTAGTGTCACCTCGTTTTGAGGTAGCATTGTTAACTCAGCAACTGTAAACTCGGTAATTCCAACCTCTTTAAATGCTTCTTGCACAGCGTGATATTGATCTGGCTCAGCATAGATGATGATAATATCATCTTCTTCTAGAATATCACGTGCATCCACATCAGCTTCCATTAAAAGCTCTAATACTTCATCAGCAGTTTTTCCTTCTACCCCAAACACAGCAGTAGCATCAAACATATAGGCAACAGAACCACTAACACCCATATTTCCGCCATTCTTACCAAATGCAGCACGAACCTCAGAGGCCGTTCTGTTTACATTATTCGTTAGTGTATCAACGATAATCATTGATCCATTAGGTCCGAAGCCTTCATAACGAAGTTCATCATAGTTTTCCTCTGAACCGCCTTTGGCTTTTTCAATCGCTTTTTCAATAATATGCTTAGGCACGTTATACGTTTTTGCGCGCTCTAAAACAACCTTCAATGCTTGGTTAGCCTCGGGATCTGGTTCACCTTGTTTAGCGGCAACATAAATTTCACGACCAAATTTAGCGTATATACGACTTGTACTTTTATCCTTTTCTGCCTTTTTATCTTTAATGTTATTCCACTTACGTCCCATAACGAACACTCACTTTCTAGTAATTTCAACTAATATTGTAATATAGAATCAATTGATTCAACAACAGCCTAAAAACACACCTTCTATAAGTATACAACATCTAGTCAATACTTTCTTAAAATAATGGAAAACCAGCTTTATTTCGTTTTCGTAGCGTTTCAATTTCATATCTTGTCGGCATCACGACACTACCTTCCGCATAAGCTATATAAACCGCGTCCTAGATGGAGGGAAGACAAACATGGATATTCTGAACAGGGTGAAGAACTATCGAGAGGAAGAGAATCGTCTGAAGTGGGAGGGTACATTCGCGGAGTACCTAGAAATTATCAAGGATAGACCGGAAGTAGCACAAACAGCCCACTCACGTGTGTATAATATGATTAAAGCGGCTGGAGTCGAGGAAAGAAATAGTCGAAAGATGTATCAGTTCTTTGGCGAAGAGATATTTGGTTTAGAAGAGGCAATTGAAAGACTTGTTGAAGAATACTTTCATCCGGCAGCCAAACGACTTGATGTAAGAAAACGAATATTACTGTTAATGGGACCTGTTAGTGGTGGTAAATCCACCATTGTCACCATGCTAAAGCGTGGATTAGAGCAATACTCCCGAACAGATGAGGGTGCTGTCTATGCAATTAAAGGCTGTCCGATGCATGAAGATCCCTTGCATTTAATTCCACATCATCTGCGAGAGGAATTCCATCAGGAATATGGCATACGTATTGAAGGGAGTCTTTCACCACTCAACACCATGCGTTTAGAAAAGGAATATAGCGGATGTGTCGAAGATGTGATGGTGGAAAGAATTTTCTTTTCCGAGGATAAGCGTGTTGGGATTGGAACGTTTAGTCCGTCCGATCCAAAATCACAGGATATAGCAGATTTAACCGGGAGTATCGACTTTTCTACGATTGCTGAGTATGGCTCGGAATCAGATCCGAGAGCGTATCGATTTGATGGTGAACTGAACAAGGCAAACCGTGGGATGATGGAATTTCAGGAAATGTTAAAGTGTGATGAAAAATTCTTATGGCATCTGCTTTCCCTAACGCAAGAAGGGAATTTTAAAGCAGGAAGATTTGCATTAATATCGGCGGATGAACTCATCGTGGCACATACAAATGAATCCGAATATCGTTCATTCATTTCCAATAAGAAAAATGAAGCCCTTCACTCCCGTATCATTGTCATGCCTATTCCGTATAATTTAAGGGTGAGTGAAGAAGAAAGAATCTATGAAAAAATGATTAAGCAAAGCGATATGGCTCATGTCCATATTGCGCCACATGCATTGCGTGTTGCTGCTATATTCTCCGTATTAACTCGATTGGAAGACTCTAAGAAGCAAGGGATGGATTTGCTAAAGAAGATGCGCCTTTATGATGGGGAGAATGTAGAGGGCTTTAATCAAGTGGATGTAGAGGAATTAAAGAAGGAATTCCCAGTCGAAGGTATGAATGGCATTGATCCTAGATATGTTATTAACCGGATATCATCTGCCATTATTCGAAAAGAAGTGCCTTCCATTAATGCGCTAGATGTATTACGTTCCTTAAAGGAAGGATTAGATCAGCATGCATCCATTTCGAGTGAAGATAAAGAAAACTATATGAATTATATAGCAATTGCGAGAAGAGAGTACGATGATATTGCGAAGAAAGAAGTTCAGAAAGCATTTGTATATTCCTATGAAGAGTCTGCTAAATCATTAATGGATAACTATTTAGATAATGTTGAAGCATACTGTAATAAGAATAAGCTGCGAGATCCGTTAACAGGTGAAGAATTAAATCCAGATGAAAAACTAATGCGTTCTATTGAAGAACAGATTGGAATCTCAGAAAATGCGAAGAAATCCTTCCGAGAGGAAATCCTCATTCGAATTTCCGCATATGCCAGAAAGGGCAAGCGTTTTGACTATAATTCACATGAACGATTACGAGAAGCCATTCAGAAAAAACTATTTGCGGATTTAAAGGATGTTGTGAAGATTACTACTTCATCGAAAACACCAGATGAGTCGCAGCTTAAGAAGATTAATGAGGTCATTGCTAGATTAATTGATGAGCATGGATACAATTCGGTTTCCGCTAATGAGTTATTGCGCTATGTTGGAAGCTTACTGAACCGATAATAATACAATTTAAAAGGTAACAAGGCTTGGAAAAATATTCGAGTCTTGTTACCTTTTTGTAATCCCAATTTTTCGTTATATTGCAATAATATGCGCCTAACTGCATATTATAGAGAAAAGTATCGTAATCTTCTGAAGGAGAGTACGATCTTTTTTTACCAGATAGGATGATTCACTTCCCTATCTGCCATTTTTTAAGGCATGTGAATGCCAGGCAATCTATAAAATTGTATAGGAGGGGAAGGTATGCAGGAAGGTAAACACAGCTTTGTCGTCTCCGAGGAAAACTGGTCCCTCCATCGCAAAGGCTTTCAAGATCAGCAACGTCATACGGATAAAGTAAAGGAAGCCATCAAAAACAATTTACCAGACTTAATAAGTGAAGAAAGCATCGTGATGTCCAATGGGCGGGATATTATTAAAGTTCCAATTCGTTCATTAGATGAGTACAAAATTCGTTATAACTACAACAAATCCAAGCATGTAGGGCAAGGAAATGGAGACAGTAAAGTAGGAGATGTAGTCGGAAAGGATCCGAATGCGAAGGGGCAGAATAAAAACGGTCCTGGCGATGGAAAGAAGGCTGGCGATCAGCCTGGGAGTGACTACTATGAAGCGGAGGTTTCGTTAGCGGAGTTGGAGGAAGCCCTATTTAAAGAACTAGCCTTACCAAATCTTGAAGAGAAGGAACAGGCAGAGATTATAACGGAAAAGACAGCGTTTAATGATGTCCGAAAAAAAGGTTTAATGGGAAATATCGATAAAAAACGTACCATATTAACGGCTATTAAACGAAATGCTAGGGAAGGTAGGCCGGGTATTTCACCAATCTATAATGATGACCTCAGATTTAAGACTTGGAACGACGTTATTAAACCAGAGTCAAAGGCAGTCGTGCTAGCGATGATGGATACAAGTGCCTCAATGGGGTCGTTTGAGAAATATATGGCGCGCAGCTTCTTCTTTTGGATGACACGCTTCCTACAAACAAAGTATGAGCAGGTAGACATTGCCTATATAGCCCATCATACGGAGGCTAAGGTTGTGACAGAAGAGGAGTTTTTTTCAAAGGGAGAAAGTGGTGGAACAATATGTTCTTCAGCATATGCCAAAGCAATGGAATTAATTGATGAACACTATCAGCCATCTCGGTATAATATATATCCTTTTCATTTTTCAGATGGTGAAAATATAACATCAGATAATCCAAAATGTATGAAACTCGTCAGCGAAATAATGGATGTGTCCAATATGTTCGGCTATGCAGAGGTCAATATTTATAATCGCCACTCCACGCTAATGCGTGCATATAACACTATTGAGAATCCAAAATTTCGTCATTATATTTTAAAGGAGAAGCGAGATGTCTATCATGCAATGAAACGCTTTTTCCAACAAGAAGCAGCAGTTGTGTAGCCGATGTATGAAAAAATCCCCTGTTGGGGGGATTTTTTTTGGAGAAATTACGAATTGGTTAGTTCAATCTTATATACGCCACGATCTGTCGTAATAAAAAACTTATGTCCATCAAACTCATAAAGGGTATTATCCTGAAGTGGTATCTCATAGACAGGTGATGGAAGCGGCTGACTACTCATTTCTGCAAGTGTTTCAATTTGTCCTTCGCCATTTAACTGCAAGCTATGCATGGGTACATAATCATCAATTCTACGTGTGTTCCGATCATAGGATATATGCTGTAATTTCATAATGGTTTGATCAATATCGTCCATTTCGTGCTTCGTTATCTTCACAGTCTGTCCACCCCACTGCTGAATAAGCTCATTAAATTCCTCAACCGATAAAAACTGATGGTCCATACTATCCCTCCTGATAATAAAATCTCCTAATTCATCAAGAAATATGCGAAAGGGATTATGTGGTTAGAGATTTTCCTCGTGATTTTTCTTACCCTAATAGCATTCCTGTTGACACCATTCAAACAGATATGATATTTATTTGTTAGGCGTTAGCACTCTTTGTATTAGAGTGCTAAAATGAAGGTATTCATAATAATAGTTACCAAGATGATAAGGAGATGAAAAGAATGGGAAAAAGAAAGTTCAAAGCCGAGTCGAAACGATTATTGGATTTGATGATTAACTCCATCTACTCTCAACGTGAGGTGTTCTTACGGGAACTAATATCCAATGCAAGTGACGCAATTGATAAGATCTACTACAGAGCATTAACCGATGAAAATTTATCCTTTAATCAGAGCGATTATTACATAAAAATTATCCCGAACAAGGAAACGCGTTCCTTAACGCTAATTGATACAGGTATTGGGATGACTCAGGAAGAATTAGAAAAGAATTTAGGTACAATTGCCAAGAGTGGCTCCTTTAATTTCAAGAGCGAGAATGAAGTAAAGGATGGTCACGATATTATCGGGCAGTTTGGAGTAGGGTTCTATGCTGCATTTATGGTAGCGGATGTTGTAACAGTAAAAAGTAAGGCATTGGGTAGTGATGAAGCATTTAAATGGGAATCAAAAGGATCAGATGGTTATACAATTGAGCCAACAGAAAAAGAAACAGTTGGAACCGAAATTACATTAAAGCTAAAAGAAAATGAAGATGATGAGAATTTTGAGGAGTATTTGCAGGAATATCGCTTGAAGGAAATTATTAAGAAGTATTCTGACTTTATTCGTTATCCAATTAAGATGGATGTTACGAAAAGTAAGAAGGAAGAAGACAGTGATGATTACGTTGAATATATGGAAGAAGAAACCATCAATAGTATGGTTCCCATTTGGAGAAAAAATAAAAGCGAGCTAAGTGATGAAGATTATGAGAATTTCTATCATGAGAAGCGCTATGGCTTTGACAAGCCATTAAAGCATATCCACGCAAATGTTGATGGAACAATTCGCTATAATGCCATTTTATTTATTCCAGAAAACCGTCCATTTGATTATTACTCACAGGATTATGAAAAAGGTCTTGAGCTGTATTCGAATGGTGTTTTAATCATGGAAAGGTGTGCAGACTTAGTTCCGGATCACTTTAGCTTTGTGAAAGGTTTAGTGGATTCAGAGGATTTGTCACTAAATATTTCCCGAGAAATGCTACAGCATGATCGACAATTAAAACTAATTGCTAAAAACATTAATAAGAAGATTAAATCCCAATTACTCAGTCTACAACGAGACGAACGTGAAAAATATGAACAATTTTATCATGCTTTTGGTAGACAGTTGAAATTTGGCGTCTATAATGAATTTGGCGCGAATAAGGATGTCCTAAAAGATCTATTGATGTTCTATTCCTCAAAAGAGAACAAGCTCGTGACATTAGCTGAATATGTATCGAGAATGCCAGAAGAACAAAAATACATTTATTATGCAACTGGAGAATCCATTGAGCGTATCGAAAAGCTACCGCAAACGGAATTAGTTGCCGATAAAGGATTTGAAATTCTATACTTCACGGAAGAAATAGATGAATTCGCTATCCGTGTTTTAATGAACTATGAAGAAAAGGAATTCAAATCGGTATCAAGTAATGACTTAGGGATTGAATCTGAGGATGAGAAGGCTTCTGAAACCGAAGCGAGTGAAAACAAAGAGCTGTTTGCATACATGAAAGAGCAGCTAGGCGGAAAAGTAAAAGAGGTACGAATTTCAAAACGCCTAAAATCACATCCAGTATGCTTAACAGCTGAAGGTGAAATCTCTATTGAAATGGAAAAGGTTATTAATGCAATGCCTGATAATCAAAGTGTTAAAGCGGATAAGGTGCTTGAAATTAATCCAAATCACGAGGTATTTCAAGCGTTAAAGACGGCATATGATACAGATAAAGAAAAGTTAACACTTTATACAAGTATTTTGTTTAATCAGGCACTGTTAATTGAAGGCTTGCCAATAGATGATCCAGTAGAATTTACGAATAATATGGTTAAGGTGATGGTTACACCTGCATAAGAAAAAAATGCATTTGGAGATACGAAACGCTCCAAATGCATTTTTGTTTATAATTATTGCAAAGCTTTATCCAATGTTTCAAGATTCGCTTTCATTAAACTAAAGTAATCTTCTCCGTTTTCGAGATCTTCCTCTGTTAAGGTAGATATATTATGGAGGTAAAGCGGCTCCGCATTAATTTCTTCACGAATGATTTCTGCGACTTTCGGTGTTACATTCGTTTCAAAGATTACATACTTAATTTCATGCTCTTTAGCAAGTTGAACAATATCGGATAACTCGGATTGTGAAGGCTCTTCACTAGGTGAAAGTCCAGCAATTGGAATTTGCGTTATTCCAAAGCTTTCTTCCCAGTAACCATAAGCTGCATGTGATACGACTATCTCTGGGTTTTCCTTAGATTCTATTAACGTATGAAACTGGGAATCAAGCTCTTCAAGCTCTTTTTTCAATGTTTCATAGTTTTGCTCAAACGTTTCTTGTTGTTCCGGTTTAAGCTCGATAAGTGCATCCTTAATGTTTTCCGCAAGGACAATTGCGCGATATGGATCTAACCAAACGTGTGGATCTTGATCACCATGATCATGGTGATGTTCATCCTCACTGGATTCACCTTCCTCGTGCTCATGGTCATGCTCTTCTTCACTAGCTTCGCCTTCTGAATGGCTGTGGTTATGCTCTTCCTCACTAGCTTCGCCTTCTGAATGGCTGTGGTCATGCTCTTCTTCACTAGCTTCGCCTTCTGCGTGTTCATGGGCGTGATCATGCGTATGCTCAATGACTTCAACCCCACTTGATGCCTCAACCATCATAACATCTTCACCCTGGAGCGTTTCTTGAATGGTTTCAGCATAAGCTTCCATTCCTAAACCATTATAAATAAACGCGTCAGATTTAGCGATTTCAATAACTTCCTTTGAAGTCGGCTCGTATGTATGGCTATCAGCACCTGGCGGTATAATGCTTTCAACTGCTACATACTCTCCACCGATTTTCTCAGCGAAATCCTTTAACGGATAGATGGACGTATAAATAGTTAGCTTATCTCCATCTTCAGAGTTGTTATTTGCTTCTTCTGAATTACATGCTCCTAATAATAGTGCTAGAACCATTACACTGAATAAAATTCGAAATGTCTTCAACTACAAATCTCTCCTTTTTAATCGATAAAATGAATTATATCGTAACCATTTCGATTTGTAAATAGTAACGGTTACGATTTATGTTTATTCCCCTTTGTCGTTCATCATTCCAATTTTTTCTCATAAACTATAAAAAGCATTTTTGGAGGGATCAGGTTGACCGATACAAAGGAGCTAAACAAGGCCATTGAGGAAATAACGGAGATTGCAATTGGATTTGGGTTAGATTTTTATCCAATGCGCTATGAGATTTGTCCAGCAGATATTATTTATACATTTGGAGCATATGGGATGCCAACTCGTTTCTCCCATTGGAGTTTTGGAAAGCAATTTCATCGTATGAAGCTACAATATGATTTGGGATTAAGCCAAATATATGAGCTTGTCATCAATTCCGATCCTTGCTATGCATTTTTGTTAAACACGAATAGTCTGATTCAAAATAAATTAATTATCGCCCATGTACTGGCCCATTGTGATTTCTTTAAACATAATGTTCGTTTCTCTAATACGAGAAGAGATATGGTTGAGAGTATGACGGCAACTGCCGAACGAATTGCCGAGTATGAGCTAATCCATGGAAAGCAAGAGGTGGAGGAATTTTTAGACGCGATCCTTGCGATTCAGGAGCATATCGACCCGTCCATTGTCCGTCCCAAATTACCACAGTATGTTTGGGAAGAGGAGGAAGAGGAAGGGAAAAGCGTAAAAACAGAGTATGATGACCTCTGGGATATGGATGAAAAACCAAAGGAAACCCAACCGCCCTCAAGGAAAAAGAAAAAGTTTCCGCCAAAACCTGAAAAGGATTTACTCCTATTTATTGAGCAATATAGCAGAGAATTAGAGGACTGGCAACGCGATATTTTAACCATGATGCGAGAAGAAATGCTCTATTTTTGGCCGCAGCTGGAAACGAAAATCATGAACGAAGGCTGGGCTTCCTACTGGCATCAACGAATCATGCGAGAACTAGACTTAACCACTGATGAAACGGTCGAATTTGCCAAATTAAACTCAAGTGTCGTACAGCCGTCAAAACAGCAAATTAACCCATATTATTTGGGCTTGAAAATATTTGAGGATATTGAGGAGCGTTATAATAATCCGACGAAAGAGATGAAGGAACGAGGCGTAAAACCAGGCTCTGGTCGGGAAAAGCTATTTGAAGTCCGTGAAATTGAATCGGATATTTCCTTTATTCGA
This sequence comes from Ornithinibacillus xuwenensis, assembly GCF_039614845.1. Taxonomy (NCBI): domain Bacteria; kingdom Bacillati; phylum Bacillota; class Bacilli; order Caryophanales; family Bacillaceae; genus Ornithinibacillus; species Ornithinibacillus xuwenensis. The sequence goes on from NZ_JBDIML010000002.1 coordinate 287,843, forward strand.
AATTACTTAACCAAGGAACTGGTTGAGCGAGAGGATATGTATTTGTTTGAGAAGCAAGGTGCTTACTATCGAATATCAGATAAGGATTATGAAAATATTCGTGATCAATTAGTTTCGATGCGCGTAAACGGAGGCTTTCCATATATAACAGTGGAGGACGGCGATTACATGCGAAATGGTGAGTTGTATCTAGTCCACGGTTATGAAGGCACAGAATTAGATCTGCATTATTTAGAAAATGTGTTGCCGTATATTTATCAGTTATGGGGAAGAAAGGTATTAATCGAAACGTATGTGGATGATAAGCTGACGGTTTATAGTTACGACGGTGATCGGGTGTTTAAGCGGTGAATACTATAAAAAACATAACTAGAGGCTGTCTACTATGACAGCCTCTATAAATTTTCAGATAGTTATTTTCGAATATAATAAAGATGCCAGCGAAGAAATAAATATGCAAATACGTAGTAAATGGCAGAATACCAGAGTTTCCATCCAGAATAATTTACAAAATCCACTTGGACCATTATGAATTCGAAGATAACGGCATATGCAACCCAAGCAGCTATATATGGGTAAAACTTTCGGTTTTGTTCTGGCATGAAGTTAAGATAGATAATTCCGTACGAGGGACCAAGTGTTAATTCTATTACGTGAACACTGAGTTGAACGCCAGGTTCGGCCAATTCATAAAGCCTAAAATCTAAACTCAATAATACATCTGTACTCAAGTTTATCAGTGCGATTACAAACCATGTTACGTAAATCTCTTTCTTGGTTAAACGCTTTGGCATCAACCAGATAATAAAAAGGTTTATCACTAATGCTAGATAAGATGCAAGCCACCACATGTTGGTAATCATCCTAGTTAGAAGATTTTTGCTTCAATCTTTAACGTATTCTTTTCAATATAGCTTTCGTATTTACAATACAATTATGTATTAAATATAGAGAAATCGATTGCTTAACAGATAATAGGTTGAATGTTTACGAATATTTTCGCATATGAGTAGATAACGATTAATTACTGGAGGACAACATGAAGCGGATACCATTAGCCGTCATCTTGTTTATCATTTATATTTTGATGTTATGCTTACATGTTATGAAGCAGTTGTAAATGTAATATTACAAGCTGCCTCGCTATTTAATTAAAGTAACTCGCGTTTAAGTCTGAAATGATTCTTGTATTCCTAATTCGATCTATAGTACGAGTTATTTCTCTTTCCGATATTTCATGAATTGAAAGAGGTTTTAGCACGTTCTCAGATGATCTCCTGAATTATTGCTCTATTTCAATATATTCACGTAGTAATTTCCAATCCCCATTTTCAACCGCCCACACGTATAGACATTTTGCTAGATGTGGCTGCCCGTTAATAAGACTTGTTTCTGTCCCATACACTAAATAGTTATCCCCATTTCCTCGCTCTGTAATGGAGATTAAATCAAATTCCTTTTGAGTTGATTCAGGATACTGGTTTAAAACCGAAACTATATCATAGTGATAATCGTATTCTTCAGGTTTTTCGATCGTTGAATAGGCCCAATACCCGACAAAGCTTGTCGCCATAAATTTTTTTATCTTTGAATCATTTTTTGTTTTAAATCCTTCATTCCAGCTATTGTAATAGTCCGATAAAGCATCTTTAATAGTCATCTTTGTTCTCCCTAAAAGGAATTTTAATCCAATAAAATTGTATCATAAATATTAAAACGATATAATTGCTTTTAGATAGGGTTATGAAGGATTTACCTGTTTATGAATGGAATGAATTAAGGTGTTTATTAATAAAATAAGGGGATATATGAATAGACATAAGATGATGTGGGATGTATAATAAAAGCCAAACTAGCATAATATGAACCGAGGATGCTTTAAACATCCCCGGCCTGCATGGTAGAAGTTCAGGTGTGGAATCCCCTCTGAACATCTAACAATAAAAAAATGAACAGAGAACCCTCACCCTATAGTGATTTAGCCGTCACGGGTGGGGGTTCACTTTTTGTTAATCCTGTCGTTGATTAACTGCCTGATGAACTCGAGTAAAGAAACGAGGAAAGACCCCGCTGCCAACAGTAACATCAAAATGGCTATCATGAAATCCAAAGGCATCCCCCCTTTCATCATTAAATTGATGCTTAGAGGGGGGAGCGAAAATCCCACCGTAACGACTTACCATGCATATTATCATTGTAGCCTAAAACGAATCCATAGGTAATCCACAGATAGTCACAAGCTACATAAATGGTATATTGTACCTATCTGCTTCTCCGCGATCTTCTATCCAAATAATGGGATCTATAAGCTGTTTCGATATGAATATAAAATAATTGACACTGGTTTTATAGGAATGATGTGTTCAATTATTACTAACTTTTACAAACCATTTACAGATTTCTTCTCAAGAATATTTTTTAGTACATTAGATTGATTCTGGTCCAGCTTACCATATAAATCTTCCTCCTGATTGTATAGAATTGCTCCTGTTTGTTTGAACCAAATTACATAAGTTTCAAGTCTTTCTGGCATATTCTTGTCAAATAGATAGAACAAGGTTATTTGTGCGGCTGCTTTATTACGGATTGGAATATTATTCTGATTCTCCCACTTTATCTCCTGAATCATTGGTCTAATTTGATTAATTACAGCATTATCTAGAATCATTCTCTGTTCACCATTTAGAAATGCAATGTCTATTCTAGACAGAAATTTCATATCCTTTGACTTTGTTTCATCAAGTTGGCTACATCCTAGAAGTGTTAAAATGAATAAAAAAATAACTGTTTTTTTCATATCTATTCTCCCAACTATGAAGGTATCTGATTTATTTTCTTCTTAACATTTAGACGAGATGCATTGTATTTTGGTGTCATGAAAATTATACTTTTCATAATAAAAAAATAAATGTTGAGGAGTAAACACATGGACACAAAGGAAATGTTAGAAATGAATAAAGGAAGCTGGGAAATTAATGCGGAGCGCTTTTTCGGAAGGACGGCATTACCTGAATTTGGACCACTTGCACCAAATGAGGAGGACTTACATCTCTTTGGCGACGTTTCCGATAAAAAGGTGCTTGATATTGGTTGTGGAAGTGGACATTCCTTGCAATATATGGGAGGTAGAGGAGCGAAGGAGCTTTGGGGGTTAGACCTCACAACAAAGCAGATTGAAACAGCGAATGAACTCCTTCAAACACAGGTTGTGCCTGTGAATTTATTTGAATCTGCAATGGAAGATAATCCAGGTTTGCCAATGAATTATTTTGATATTGCATATTCTATTTATGCACTGGGATGGACAGTAGACTTAGATAAAACCCTATCCAACATCCATCAATATTTAAAACCAGGCGGAATACTAATTTTTAGCTGGGAACACCCGCTACATGATCGTGTAAAACGTGTGGACTCCACCTATTACGTTGATAAATCCTATCTGAATGAAGGTCCAGAATACAATGAGGCATGGCATCATGAAGTAATCATTTATCACCGCAAATTAAGTACCTATATCACCGCTTTAATTAGAGCCGGATTTGAGGTTGAAAATGTAATAGATGAAGTTGTGTTGCCTGATAAAGTTCCTGATGGGGATGAACGACGCTGGTATTCTGTTGATAAGGCAAGATTGATTCCAGCAACCTTTATTATGAAAGCAAGGAAAAAGTAACTCATCCATTATTTATTATTGGTCGGGGGTAGCTTTAATTTTGAAGATGGAAGATGTCTATTAAATTAGAATAATAACATTAGTCAAACATTAAATGAAGTGATACCAGTAGGCAACAGAAAATGATAAAATAGTACTAGATAATCCAAAAGCACCCAAGAAGAAATAGATGGCCTTGAAGTTGAAGTGAAAATGGGCACATAAACTACAAAAAAATGGGTCACAGGGCGACAAGCTGTCTGTACTGTGAATATTACAGCAAATAAAAAGGCTGTCGGATATAATCTGGCAGCCTATTTGATATTTCTGTAGAATGTTGCATTAGAATTGGATATATAATTCATTGGTATAGACAGATGGAGTGGATCGTAATGTTTGTGGAAGGAAATTATAACTTTTATATTGTTGCATTGTCTGTGGTGATTGCAATTTTAGCATCTTATTCAGCACTTAACGTTGTGGGAAAAATCTCGCATGCAAGTGGAAAGACGAAGCTATTCTGGCTTGTGGCAGGTTCATTTGTGATGGGGAGTGGCGTTTGGTCGATGCATTTTGTTGGAATGCTAGCGTTTCACCTACATGTATCAGTAAAGTATGATATCGGACTTACGGTATTGTCCTTGTTAGCAAGTATGATTACCTCATTTATTGCCTTCTGTATTACGATGCCAATCGATATTAAACGGTATCGAATTGCGTTAAGTGGTTTAGTGATGGGTGTTGGGATTGTTTCGATGCATTATATCGGGATGGAAGCAATGATCATGAATGTGGAGCTAACTTACGATTTCACGATGTGGCTCGTATCTGCTGGTGTGGCCTTCATTGCATCCTATGGGGCATTATTTTTATTTCTTCGTTTTCGAAATCAATCCGGATCAAGCTGGTTAAAGCTATGCTCCGCTATTATTATGGGAATTGCGATATGTGGCATGCATTACACGGGTATGGCAGCAGCTGAGTTTCAACATCATGGTGACATGGTAATGAACCATGAGCAATCGATAGACTTTTTCCTTCTTTATGGTGTCACAGTAACCATTTTTATTATTTTACTTGTGTCCTGGGCTGCACAATACTTTGATCGACATGTACTGGAAAAGATGGCTTATCAAGATTCCATAACCGGCTTACCAAATCGGAATGAAATGAATCGCTTTTTTGATACGAAATTAAGTACAGAGAGCATCGGCGTTCTTTTTCTAGACTTAGATCAGTTCAAAGCAATTAATGATACGTTAGGACACCATATCGGTGATTTGCTTGTGCAAGAGGTTGGAGCGCGTTTGCAACAATTTATCCGGAGTGACCTCCAAGTATATCGTATTGGTGGCGATGAGTTTTTAATTATTGTAGAGGATTGTGATCAAACACAAGCAGAACAATTGGCAGAAGAAATACTCATTACACTGAAGAATGCTTTTCGAATAGAAGGAAATGAACTATATGTGACCGGTAGTATTGGAATCAGCATTGGACCTGTGAACCAAGCTGATCGATCTGTTCTCCTTAAAACAGCTGATACAGCAATGTATAAAGCGAAAAGTCTAGGAAAGAACCAATACTGTGTATACAATGATGGAATGGGTGTTAAAGAGGTACGTAGGATGGAGATTGAAAAAGACCTACAATTAGCACTAGAGAACGAGCAATTCTATATTGTATACCAGCCGAAATGGAATGTGAAATCGAATAGTTTATATGGCTTTGAGGCATTAATTCGTTGGAAGCATCCCCGATTAGGAATTATTTCGCCAGGGGAGTTTATCCCTGTTGCCGAAGAGACTGGACTAATTGTACCTATTACAAGATGGGTTTTGGAAAATGCTTGTAATCAGTGCAATGCATGGCATGAAAAGGGATTAACCCAGCCGGTTTCTGTGAATCTATCCACCCGTCTTTTTCAAACAAGTAGTTTGGTTGAAATGATCCAAGATGTGTTAGGGATAATGAAATTAGATCCGAGCTTGCTTGAATTAGAAATTACAGAATCGATGGTTTTATTTGACATAAACGACGTTGTTCAACAGCTTCATCGGATTCGTTCATTGGGCGTTAGAATATCGATGGATGATTTCGGAACTGGATATTCTTCAATTGGATTACTAGACCGTATTCCCATTGATGCACTTAAATTAGATCGATTATTTACGGAGGACATTAATACTCCTAAGAAGCATGCTATTATTAATGCAATTGTTTTAATGGCAGAGGATCTAAATTTGGATGTAATAGCAGAAGGCGTAGAGAACCATGATCACATTGAACAATTGACTCAGTTAGGTTGTCATGTCATGCAGGGATATTTCTACGGTAAACCAATGAAAGTAGAAGAGATTAAGGACTGGATTAATAATCACAATACGACTATTGTAACAAGTTCAATATAGCTTTAATAGAGAGAAAGAAAGAAGCATTAGGTCATTAGGAGAAGCGTATGAATGGTACGCGGTATACGCCAATAGGACCTTTTGCTTCTATTTTTGTTTTTAAGGATAGTTTTACTTTATTATACTTTTTCCAGCATAGGAGACTTAATAATTTCTCCGATTAACCCCTCTGTTTGATGTACTCCCAAGTCCGTATTTGTCATGATAACAATCCCCGATTCTGATTCAGGGAATGCAACGATAGCGCTCTGAAATCCTACTCCCCATCCTAAAGATGATAGTTCAAGACTAGATTTGGTGTTATCGAGAAACACTCCTAAGCCAGACCAGTCTGCACAGCCCTGTGGGGAAAACATAGCTTGCATTAATTCTAGTGCAATTCCTAGTTTATTGGGACCTTTTAATGTAGAAATAAGTTCGATCATAAGTTTTGCTAAATCACTTGGAGTAGACCAAAGACCAGCTGCTGCAGGGTATGGGTAAATGGGGTAATTGCCCAATACAACCTGCCCATCCTTGTGATGGCCACTTGAAACGTTTATATTTCTTTCTGTCAAAATAATCGGGTTAAAGGTGCTGTTATCCATTTGTAATGGTCGAAAAAGCAATGTATCCATTAAATGCTCAAAGCTATCTCCCATTACATCCTCGATTAAATGCTGAATGAGGCAAAATCCAGCATCGGAATAGTGAAATTCAGTACCGGGTACGTAGGAAACTTCTAGCGGAGAAGGGAAATAAGCAGATCTTCCTTCCAATAACTCAAGCATCGAGGGAATGCTACTATCTTCTAGAAGCCCAAAGCTATCTTTTGGGTCAATGAATCCACCTTGATGACATAAGAGCTTTCGAAGTGTAACGCTACTGGATTGGGTAAACTTATTTTGGGGAACTTGCCAAGTCTTCAGTCTAGTATTGACATTCTCATCTAAATTAAGGTACCCATCTTCTACTAATTTAAGGGCTAAGACTGCTGTTACGAATTTACTGATGGAGCAAGCATTAAAAATAGATTCATCATTCACCGTTTTAGATGTGCCGTTTTCAAGAAGCCCGTAATGTTGTACTGAATCAAGTTCCCCCTCCTTAATAGAGGCTATGCTTATTCCTTGTACACCATAATTTTCCATTCGTTCTTTTATCATTACCATGCTAGTCAATTCCTCCAAAGTTAATTATATTGGTAGTTCTTATTTAATTCCGGTCCTTTTTAGTATCTTTATAGCTAAATTTTACCATATATCGTTATTCAGGATATGACTGTTGCTAATTCTAAAACAGAAGAAACGCAGCCAGAAATCTCTGGCTGCGATGTTATTTTGCAATAGTGGTTATCAGCTTTGCTAATGTTTCTTTATCTAAAAATGGTGCTAGTCTAGCAATTGCAGAAGGACTGATGTCATGCATACTAGCATTTTCTACCATAGAAGCTAATACTTGTCGGTCAACAAATGGAGCAATTGCCATCAGTGTCTTATCATCAATGTCTAATGAACGTGCAATCTCAGATATCACGTCTTTACTTGCAAAAGGTGCAAGCCGTGTTAATTTCTGGGAGTTAATCTGCTTTATGTCGTGTTCCAGTAAAAGCTTATCAACCATTTCCTGATCAAGAAAAGGCGCAATTGCCGTTAGCTTATCGAGTGAGAGATCTTGATCCAGTTGGTCAACTAGTCCATGTAAGACCTCTTGTGAAACAAATGGAGCCAATCTTACCAAATACTCAGCTGAAACTTCCTCTAGTGGTGTCTCTTGGATTAGTTCATCGACTTTACTTCCTAGAAAAGGTGCAATCTGAGCAATATTATGGATGCTTAATGAATCCTTCTGCTCCTGAACAAGTTGAAATAAAGTATCACTTTGGATGAATGGAGCTAATCTCACAACATGTTTCCAGGAATAAGTATCACTGTTTTTCACCTTATGAAAAAGTACTTCCAATGAGGCTTCATCAAGAAAAGGTGCAAGTCTAGCGATATATTCCCAGGAAACTTCATCTAATTGATTTGTGATTTTCCCCAAGGAACTGGATTTCAAGACGGGTGCAATCGAGACAAGGCCTTCCATATCTGCTTCTCCTGTATTAACAAGTGCTGCTGCTTCAACTGGTTGTTCTTCCGCAACTTTATGAACAATCATGCCAACATTATGAAGCTTATTATTCTGCCTTCCACCATTTAAAATATCATCTACAGAGATTTTAAATTCTTCCGCTAATGTGATTAGTGTACCAACATCAGGGATGGAATCTCCTTTTTCCCATTTTGAGACTGCTTGGTGACTGACATTTAATTTCTCTGCTAATTCTACCTGTGTAAAATCCTTTTCCTTTCTGAGCTTTGAAATATAAGAACCGATTAATTGACTATTCAACATAGAAACATCTCCTACTATTTAATGAACAGTGCGCCCTGTTACAACAAGCATAGCATAGGAGGTTATATACGCCTATCAACTGTTAGTTGAATGGATCCATTAAGCGTTCTACCTGTGGTAGAATCCATAAAAAAAGAGCACTCATTATAAGTGCCCTAATTCGTTTATTTTCGAATAAACATTTGTGTCCAGTAATGTCCACTAGGGTCATAACCAACACCAATATGTGTGAAATCACCATTTAAAATATTTGCTCGGTGTCCTTCACTATTCATCCAAGCCTGCACCACTTCCTTGGCACTCTGTTGACCCTTAGCAATATTTTCCCCAGCTGACTGATACGTAATACCGAAGTCGCGCATCATATCAAATGGTGACCCATAGGTTGGGCTTGTATGCGAGAAGTAACCCTTTTGCTGCATATCATTCGATTTTTCTCTTGCAACACTGCTGAGGCTGTTATCTACCTTTAAAATAGAAAGGCCTGCTTGCTGTCTTTCTTGATTCGTTAATGTTACGACCTCATTTTCAAATTCACTTAAGGAATAATTCCCTTGTTGTGGTTGTTGCTGTTGTTGCTGTTGTTGTTGTGGTTGAGGCTGCTGTTGCTGTTGTTGATTAGCTCCATTATTGGTGTTTGGTACCTTATCTCCCGTTGGAAGCTGACGATTCCCTTGTCCTTGTTGTTGGTTATTGGGTTCATCTTCTACTTGCCGAAACTTAAATTTAGCATCCTGGGTCTTAATTGGCTGAGTATGCGGATAATCACCACTTGATTGGTCGGTGCTCATACTGGAGATATTTGCATTCGCATTATTGTCGTCATTTGCATTATCTGTATTACAAGCAGAAAGCATAATGAACAGCCCAACAGCTAAGAAAAGCTGTACAAGATGTTTTTTCATTTCTATCACTCCTTATTTTGTTTGTTCATAGTATTAGTTGGTGTTTGGAAAAATATTGATGATATTTTTAAGTAAATATATGGAATGAGAGAGCTGCAATTTTACGGCAGGTGCTTCCTGCGATAAACTTATCGTTAGAAAAGGGTTTTTTTTATGAAAGTAAGGAAGTGAACGAATAATGAATACAATACTCGTTGTTGATGATGATGCCCACATTCGAAAATTAATTCGTTTATATTTAGAAAATAGTAATTATGAGGTAATAGAAGCCTCCGATGGACAAGAGGCACTAGATATACTTGGAAAGCATTCCCTTGATTTAGCAATAGTCGATGTGATGATGCCAAAAATTGATGGCTATGAGCTGACAGAGGATATTCGATCCTTTATAGATATTCCTATTTTAATGGTGACCGCCAAGGGTGAGTCACAGGATAAAGTGAAAGGATTTCGAGCTGGGACAGATGATTACCTTGTTAAGCCGTTTGATCCTGTTGAATTAATTCTTCGTGTGGAAGCACTTTTAAAGCGATACAATATCAATGCGGAGAGCGTGATAAAATTAGGTAATACGACTATTGATAAGGATAGGCTTATCGTTCAATCAGGTGATAATCGAGTTACGCTTAAAAAGAAGGAGTGTGAACTACTATTTGTTTTAGCTAGCTCGCCAGGAAAGATATTCACACGTAATCAGTTAATTGAGAAAATCTGGGGTTATGATTACGAAGGTGATGAGCGAACGGTAGATGTTCATGTAAAGCGATTACGGGAACAGCTTGAAGTTCTGAATGACATAACGATAACGACTGTAAGAGGTCTTGGTTATCGTTTGGAGGCAATGGATGATTAAAAAAAGCTTGTATTTAAAATTTGTGGGTACCTTTATTGGTGTTGTCATTGTTAGTATTTGTCTTTCCTATGTGTTAACACCTTATTCACTTGATCAGGAGAAGATATTTAAAGAAGAGCTATCTAAAATATCAATTGGTTTGGCTGAGGTTATTCAGATGGCAGGTCCTGAGGATATCCCTGAATTAATGAAGGAATTTGATGATGTCGAATTTGACGTTATTATTACCAATGGGCGAGAGGTTTTTTATCAAAGGGAAGAAAAATCCTCTATTCATATAAAGCAGGATGAAATTAAAGAAATATTAACACATACATTAAACGACCCAGTTGTTCTAATGGATGAAAATCAGTCGTCAGCGAGAATAGTTGGTGTTCCCATTCATGTGTCTGGAGAAAACTATGCCCTTGTCACAAGAATTGACTATGAAGATGAATTTGAGGATATGCAACAGGGAATATTCATTTCTTTATTATTAGTGCTCCTTGTTGGAAGCTTACTAATTGTCCTGGCATCCACCTATTTAGTTAATCCAATTAGAAATTTAACACTTGCTGCACGTAAGATTGCAAAAGGGGACTTTTCTGTTCGAGTAGAGAAAAAGAACCGCAAAAACCAAGATGAAGTAGGAGAACTAATTGACAGCTTTAATCACATGACTGCAGAGCTAGAAAAACTGGATACCATGCGTGCAGATTTTGTAAGTAATGTTTCGCATGAAATCCAATCGCCTCTTACGTCAATTAAAGGTTTTACAAAGGCAATCATGGATGATGTCATACCAAAGGAAAATCAAAAAGAGTATTTGAATATTATTTATCAGGAAATTGAGCGAATGTCGCGATTAAGTGATAACTTATTGAGGATTGCCTCACTTGATTCGGAGCATCATCCTTATAACCCAACATCTTATCGTTTGGATGAGCAGCTGCGTAAGTCCGTCCTGACCACAGAGCCTTTATGGCATAAAAAAAATATTACAATAAATCTAGACCTAGAGCCTGTCGAAGTTTATGCGGATAAGGATTTAATGGAGCAGGTTTGGCTCAATTTAATCACAAATGCGATCAAGTATTCAGAAGATGGTGGCATAATAGATATTGGCATACGTATAACCGCTAGTCGTATCCGTGTTCAAGTGACAGATTACGGTATTGGTATACCAGAAGCTGCTATTGGCAATTTGTTTAGTCGATTTTATAAAGTGGACCGCGCGCGCAATCGCTCCGATGAGGGGAATGGATTAGGGTTATCGATTGTGAAGAAAATCCTTACCATTCACAAATTTAGTATTGATGTTAAAAGCGAGGAAGGCGTAGGCTCTACCTTTACGGTGAAAATCCCAACGAATCAATGATTTAAAGGACTACAAACATTTTTGTTTGTAGTTTTTTTAGTTCATATTCAGTTCATAATTATTTTCTATACTAACAGTACACCCAGAAAACTATCTATTTTTTTATCATTATGTGCAACAAAACACAAAGTTGATTCGTATAGATATAAGAATAAAAAAAGACAAATAGTATAAACCTGGGATGAAAATGGCAAATCTTATAGAAATACAAGATGTAGGTAACTTCTAGGAGGAATACGAAATGTTCTTTCATCCAATGGATTTTCTAATCATCATTGCATTTGTACTAGCAATGTGGGCTCAATCGAGAGTTCAAAGTAACTTTCATAAGGGCTCCAAGGTTATCGCTACATCAAAAATGACTGGTGTGGAAGTAGCTAGAAAAATTCTAGATTATGAAGGTCTAACTGATGTGAGAATAGAACTCTCAAGACGAGGAGCTTTGTCCGATCATTATGATCCGAAAGCGAAGGTGGTCCGATTATCAGAACCAGTCTATCGAGGTAATTCACTAGCATCTCTTGCTGTTGCTGCACATGAGGTAGGACATGCAATTCAGCATGCAGACCATTACGCTATGTTAGTACTAAGACATCGATTAGTTCCATTTGCAAATATCGGCTCTCAAATGGCACCATTCTTACTCATTGGAGGCTTTTTACTCCGTTGGACTAATTTAATTGGGGTCGGAATCATACTATTTGCGGCAGCTGTATTATTTCAACTTGTGACACTACCAGTTGAATATGACGCATCAAGGCGTGCTAAGAATAAATTATTAGAACTAGGTATGATTACGAATCAAGAAGAAAAAGGTGTAGGAAAAGTCCTAAACGCAGCAGCATTAACGTATGTTGCGAGCACATTGATAGCAGTTTTGGAGCTTATAAAATATATAATAATTTTTAGAGAAAGACAAAATTAAAAAAGGTAGGGAATTAACATGAATTTACCCATCACAGATATGCCGAATTTTGTTAAGAAAGAAGTAGATAGTCTGAATGAAACGCTATCACCCTTCATCAAAAAAGTTTCGAAATATTCGTTTTGGGCATTTCCTTTCATTACATTATCGCTTATCAATTTATTTTTTATGCTAGTTGTCATGCCTGAAACAAGGACAACGATTTCTTTAATAATCTATGCAGTGCTTGGTGCATTTGGATTTGCTTTATCCAAAGAAGCAAAGTTTCAACGAAAAGAGATTTTGAAAGTAAGTGAGTCGTTTATCGTTAAACGGATTAAGAAAAGTAATGTTGTAACAGATACGATAAAAGAACGATATATTAAATCAATTAAAGAGCAGCCAGCGCTGGCAATGAATAACTTTATTCGATTCTTAGAAGAAGAGAATCGATTTATCGCCAGAGAATAAGCTTAAAAAGGCCGGAGGGATTTCGTGGAGTTACTAGCGAAACAGGAGTATATAAAGATCGAAAGAAAGGTCTATAGTATTGAGCAAGTTGACATCGAGCATAAACGCTTCCTTCATTTGTATACAGATAAAATCACGAGTCAGCACCGTGAATTTCCGATACAAGACGTGCTAGATATATCCTATCGCGAGATCGGTGGTGAAGGAGCTGGTCTTCTTTACCTACATACGATCCGAGGCGTTTATTCCTATACTGTGAAATCATCTCCAAAGCATTTTATGGATATCTTCAAAGAGCATGTTAACAAGTAGCATGCAACGTTTGTGAAAAATCGAATTGAAATGGGGAATGACAAATGTCTGTTATGATTTATGGAGCAGCATGTTCATCAACTAGAAAAGCAAAAGAATGGTTTAAAAAATTTGATATTGAATTTGTAGAACGAAATATTCTAAAAGAACCATTAACGGTTCACGAATTGCAGCAAATTCTGCGTAGAACTGTTGATGGTACAGAAGAAATCATTTCTACTAGATCCAAAGCCTACAAGGAGCTTAACGTAGATATTGATGCGCTTCCACTGCAGGAACTACTAGAACTTATTCATAAGCACCCTAGATTACTAAGAAGTCCTATCATGTTAGATGAAAAAAGGCTTCAAGTTGGCTTCCATGTAGATGATATAAGACAGTTTCTACCTCGTAAAACAAGAGAGAGACAATGGCTACAATGGCGTATGAATTACCTTCCAATGACGGAGATTGTAAAATAATATAGAGATAGACCTCGTAATAGTTGTTAAGGGAAAAACGTAACCCTCTTTTTGAAGGTTACGTTTTTTATCAGACAAAATGTTAAAATAATTCTATTTTATTCCAAACTAGTTTATTATTAAAATTATATAGATGTTGTTTAAAAAGGAAGGTATTCTATGTCGGAAGAAAATATATCGCGGTTGGAGATTGATGGTAAGGAAATCATTCTTATTGGTACGGCACACGTATCCAAAAATAGTGCTGAACAGGTGAAAGCCGTAATTGAAGCGGAAAATCCTGATTCGGTTTGCGTCGAATTAGACGAACAACGGTATAAATCGATTACAGAAGGAAATAAATGGAAAGAAACGGATATCTTTAAAGTAATTAAAGAAAAGAAATCAACATTACTACTCATGAATCTTGCTATTTCCTCTTTTCAAAAACGTATGGCGAGCCAGTTTGGAATAAACCCTGGACAGGAAATGATCCAAGGGATTGAATCCGCAAAAGAAGTCAACGCAGATCTTGTATTAGCAGATCGTAATATCCAAACAACTTTTTCACGTATCTGGCGTGGTATTGGTTTAAAAGGAAAGGCAATGCTTTTGACTCAAGTAATTGCAGGTATTTTCACCAAAGAAACGATTTCGGAAGACGATCTGGAAAAAATGAAGACACAAGATATGATTGATTCCATGCTACAGGAATTTACAGAAAGCTTTCCAAAGCTAAAAAAGCCACTTATTGATGAGCGTGATCAATATCTAGCTCAAAAAATTAAGGAGGCACCTGGAGATAAGATTGTTGCTGTTCTTGGTGCAGCGCATGTACCTGGAATTAAGGAGCAAATTAAACAAGATCATGACATTAAGGAATTATCAAAGCTCCCACCAAAATCTAAAATTCCCAAAATGATTGGATGGTCCATTCCGATATTCATTCTTGCCCTTATTGTCTATACATTTATGACAAATTCAGCAGCAGGTATTGAACAAATAATTAGTTGGATTTTATGGAATGGAACATTATCGGCACTAGGTACGCTAGTGGCGTTTGGACATCCGCTTGCAGTTCTTACTGCGTTTATTGCAGCTCCGATAACCTCATTAGAGCCGTTTCTTGCTGCCGGATGGTTCGCAGGATTTGTACAAGCGTATTTCCGTAGGCCGAATGTAAGGGATTTTGAAAACCTATCGGAGGATGTTCATAGTTTTAAAGGATTTTGGAATAACAAAGTAACCCGTGTACTTCTCGTTGTTATCTTTGCAAACATCGGTAGTTCAATCGGTACGTTTATAGGTGGAGCAGATGTCATAAGAGTCTTTTTAGAACACCTATAAATCGGAAATAAATAGTGTAACTGAAAGGGTTATTTTCCTTTTAACACTGTTCTAAATTCATTAGAATATAAGTAACAATAAATATATTAAGGTATTGTAAATCTTAAGGGGGAACTATCTAGTGATCATTGCGATCATCATATTATTGTTTGTATCCTTATTCTTCTCTGGTAGTGAAACTGCACTTACTGCAGCGAATAAGATGAAGCTACAAACAAAAGCAAATAATAATGATAAAAGATCTGAGAATCTATTGAACTTGGTTTCAAAGCCGAGTGAGTTTATTACGGCGATATTAATCGGAAACAATATTGCGAACATTATTTTACCTACTCTTGTAACAATGGTTGCATTAGAGTATGGCGTTAATGTGGCGATTGCTTCAGCAATATTAACGGTAACGATCATCGTATTTTCAGAAGTGTTACCGAAATCAATTGCAGCAGCGTTTCCGGATAAAATAGCATACATTGTGTATCCCGTAATCCGATTTTTTACCATTATTTTTAAGCCTTTAACACTACTTCTAAATGGTATGACTGGTCTTATCATCAAATTGCTAGCGAAGGATGATGAGGATAATGTGTCCATATCAAAGGAAGATCTAAGAGCAATGGTGGATATTGCCGGTACGGAAGGAACCTTTAAACAAGAGGAGTCTTACCGTATAAAGGGGATATTGGACTTTCAGGATTTAAATGTGAAGGATGTACTAAAAACACCTCGGATGGATATCGTAGCTGTACCTCATGACGCTACTTATGAAGAGGTTAGAGATATTGTGATACAAAATCAATATACGCGTTATCCTGTCTATGATGAGGAAATCGATAACATCATAGGGGTGTTTCATTCCAAATACCTGTTGAGTTGGTCTATAGAACCGGAGAAAACGCTCGAGTCCTATTGTGATCTCGATCCGATGGTTTTCTTTGAATTCCATTCAATTGAAATGGTATTTAGACAAATGACACGGGAAAGAAAACATCTCGCAATTGTTCTAGATGAATATGGTGGAACAGAAGGTATTTTAACACATGAAGACATCATCGAAGCGATGATTGGTTTAGAAATTGAAGATGAAATGGATTTAGAAAGTGAGAAGCTAGTCGAGAAGCTTACAGAAACAGAAATTATCTGTGATGGCAAAATCACATTACATCGTCTAAATTCCATTTTTGATACGGATATACCCGAGGAAGAGGATGTCCTTTCAGGTTATTTACTAACAGAGTTCACACAATTTCCAAAGCAAGGTGACGAGCTTGAAAGAGATAATCTGAAATTTAAAATATTAGAAGTCGATGGAAGAACCTTAAAACAAATTCAAATCCTAAAAGAAGATATAGTCGAAATGGAGGAGGGATAATATGAACTGTCCAATTTGTGATGGAGTCCGAATGAAGGAAGTAGAAAAAGGTAGCGTATTAATTGATATTTGCCCTAGCTGTAAAGGAGTTTGGCTAGATCGTGGTGAATTAGAAAAAATCACCTCTGGTCTAAATGAAGACCGAAAATATTATGAGGAAACCTTTGCCGCATACGAACGCGATTATCGTGAACGCCCAACCAAAAAGAATGATTACCACAATGGATATGATTCGAAACACGGTCAACATGGTTATAAAAAAAGCAAGAAGAAAACCATGCTCGATGTATTTAGTGACTTATTCTAAGTGATGTGATCTCTTTGTTATCCAAACAAAGAGGTCTTTTTTTTATGAGGAAAACCAGTCCCGCCGTTCGGTTTTGGCATGAGATGTGGCCTCATGTATGTTTTGAGCGAAAAATCCGGATGAAAAGTGCATGAGAGGGAGTCTCATGTATGTTTTGCACGAAAAATCCGGATGAAAAGTGCATGAGAGGGAGTCTCATGCATGTTTTGCGCGAAAAATCCGGATGAAAAGTGCATGAGAGGGAGTCTCATGTATGTTTTGCACGAAAAATCCGGATGAAAAGTGCATGAGAGGGAGTCTCATGCATGTTTTGAGCGGAATAGCCAGATGAAAAGTGCATGAGAGAGGTTGTCATGTATGTTTTGCACGAAAAATCCAGATGAAAAGTGCATGAGAGGGAGTCTCATGTATGTTTTGAGCGAAAAATTAGGATGAAAAGTGCATGAGAGCACCTCTCATGTATGTTTTACGCGAAGAATCCAGATGAAAAGTGCATGAGAGGGAGTCTCATGCATGTTTTGCACGAAAAATCCAGATGAAAAGTGCATGGGAGGTTGCCTCATGTATGTTTTGCACGAAAAATCCGGATGAAAAGTGCATGAGAGCACCTCTCATGTATGTTTTGCGCGAAAAGTTGCCACAAAAAGTGCATGAGAGCGCCCCTCATGCATATTTGAAACGAAAAGTAACCTCAAAAAGCGCATGAGAATAGCCATCATACATGTATTAAGCGGTAAAGCAGCTAGTAACTTTTTACAGTCATACGTGTATATTTTTTCAGTCAATGCTCATACTAACCAAAATTTTTAAAGGAGGTATGAATTAGTGGAGGATACATCTACCTTTGTCGCGAAATTCAATGAGAGAAAAAGAAAAGATGAACAGATTAGGAAAAGGCAAAGTGGTGCTAATCGAGAAAGACACTTACCTAACAAACGACACTAATGAGAGTCGCGTATTAAAGGAGGTTATAGATGGATAGGAAACGTGCGTTGGAGATACATCAGTCTCTAGACTTGATTGCTGTTAGTTATAAGGGTAACCCAGTTTATTTACAACAAGTTGACCCAATGACAAATAAAGCTAGAGTGCTTCCGTTAGACAATTTACATCGTGAGTTTGATGTTGAAATTTCTAATCTGCAAGAAAGAGCATAGAGAATCCTGAAATCAAGAAAATCGCAATGCTTGCACTTGCATTGCGATTTCTCCATGTCTATAAAGTAGAGGCGATCGGATTTTTCATTTCCTCAAGTGCCTTTGCCCAATTTATAGTGTCTTGTGTTAGTCGGTCTATACGTTTAAGTATACCTTCATCGACAATTACCTTCTGATCAAAGTGCTTACCTTCTATGAAAACATATTTTGGTATGACAACAGCTTGCATATAATCTAGGATAGGCTTTAGTTGTTGCTCAGCAACTAAAAAGTGCTTCGGTGTACCAGCAGTTACTAAGATGCTAATGGCTTTTTCACAAAAGGCATCTCTCGGGAGTAAGTCAAAAAGGTTCTTTAAAGTACCTGGTATTGATGCTTGAAATGTAGGTGTTCCAATGATAAATGCATCTGCTGACAGGATCTTCTCCAGAACAATCTTCGTATCTCCACTATAGTCATGATAGTCTCTGCCATCACAAAATACAAGGTTATAATCACTTAAATCAATCAGCTCTATGTCAATATCCTTCTGTTTATTCTGTATATATTGAAGTGCCAGTTCAACAGCTACTCTTGTTTTTGAGCCGACTATAGAACCGGAAATCCCAATTATTTTCAAGTTAATCCCCACTTTCTAATCGAGGCATTTTATCGATAAGTTACGATATCATGTATGCCATATATTAATTATAACGATTCTAGAAAAAGAAAATAAGAATTATGCCTACTAAATAAAAAAGGACAAGGGAGAAATCCCTTGTCCAAATTTCTGCTTAAAGAAGCAGTAATCCCTATATAGCCTTATCGAATTGTTTTTAATGCACGACTCCATGAAATAACTTGGTCAAGCATCCCGTTTGCATTTGCAGCATGGTAATCTGCTGGTTTAAACACGCTCATATTTTCAAAGTCAGATAATAGGGAGAACGTAACAGCCGTACGAACATCGGCAACTTGAAGTTCACCTAAGATAAGACGTAGGTTTTCGTGAGCACGAACGCCACCAAGACTTCCGTATCCAACAAATCCTGCTGCTTTATTATTCACCTCAGGATTTAGGTAATCTAATGCGTTTTTCAAAGCTCCACCAACAGCATGATTGTATTCTGGTGCAATAAAGATATAACCATCAAATGATGCCATTTTTTCAGACCAGCCTTTAATTGCAGCCTGAGCCTCTTCTTGTTGTGCTTCAGGAACAGATGCACCTAATAATGGTAAATTGTAGTTAGCAAGATCTACAATCTCATATTCTACTCCTTCTTCATGACGATTGTTTGCAAAATCTAATACCCAATTTGCTACGGCTTCCCCGTTACGACCTTGACGAATACTACCTAGTACAATACCAATCTTTAACATAAAAATTCCTCCCGAAGTTGTTTTTATTTTTTGTTGGATTAAAGACAAAGAAAGTAATCTCTTGAGATAAATTCCCAGCACAACTTGACCTAATCAGTTGCATAAGGCTTGTCTTATTCAAGACTTTCATTTTATCTCTAATTCAATATATTTGAATTCAACGTTTTTATAGTAGCACCTTCCATTATCTTTTGCAACAATTATTACTTGTTTTTTATTATAAACTTACAAAAAGTAATTAAAGGGATAGTATTCACTAGTTTAAGGAATAAGAAAGACGGCCACTAAGGCCGCCAGAGGTCAAATATCATTATTCAAATTCATGGTTTGCTAATGCTGTGGCAATTGCATCTTCAATTTCTCTTATTGAGACTGAAGCTCCTAAGTAATTATTAATCATAATGGAAAAGGTTAACTTTTGACCATCCTTTGTTGTTACATATCCTGATAGAGTGGAAACCCCCGTTAAGGATCCAGTTTTTGCTTTTACATTATTTGCAGCAGGTCCATCATTCATTCGATAGCGTAAGGTTCCTCCTACTAGACGCTCTGAATTTCCAGCTACCGGTAAAGAGCGCTCAAAAGCTGGATACCACTCTTCCTGTTGAACACTATAAAGTAGGTAGGAAAGATGATTAGAAGGAATCATGTTCTTATGTGACATACCAGAGCCATCTCGAAGTAATATGGTTTCACCATTGACTCCAAATTGTGTCACGACATCCTCAATAACCTGCAACCCTTTATCCCAGCTACCTTCGTCATAGACAACTCTCCCCATTTCCTTCGTAAGCGTCTCCCCATGTCCATTATTGCTAAGCTTCATAAATGGTATGAGCAGGTCTTCCAGTGTCATCGACTTTTTAGAAGTAAGTACCGTAGCATCTGTGGGTGTCTTTCCAACTGTAAGGTTTGATTTGCCAATAAATGTAATGCCTTTTTCTTCTAAAGACTTTTTGAAAACATCTACTACATAACCTGTGGGCTCCCAAATGGATACCCATGACCTAGCTTTTGACCCCTCTAAAGGAATAACGCCTTCAATAACAATTGTATTCGATCCGTGCTCTCGTTCAATAGAGATGGAGCGACTATGGTCTGTGCCAACGGTCGTTGCTCTATTTTCAATTTTTACATAATCAGTATGTGGTGTAAGCTTTACAACTGGCTTCTCGTCAACCGACTCTGCCGGGAATACTTCAACGATAACGGTGCCTGCATCATAGTCTTCATTTGGAGATAGTGTCAAAGCAGAAACTTGTGAACCGGTATAAAAGGGCTCATCTGACCAATTTAAATCCTGTGAAAGTCTTACACGATCATACCAAGTATCATCACCAATCAGATTACCTTTAATCTTTGATATACCTTGCGCCTTTAATTGGTCAGCAAAATGAGCGAGATCCGTTTCTAATAGGGTTGGATCTCCTTTTCCCTTTAAGTATAAATTCCCTTTTAGGACATTTCCCTTTATGACGCCGTCTGTTAATACTTCTGTCGTAAATTGGTAGTCTGGTCCAAGCTTTTCTAACGCAGCAACGGTCGTTAATATTTTCATATTGGATGCAGGGTGTAATCGGTGATCACCGTAATAGGAATATAGTAGCTCTCCTGAATCTGCATTCCGAACACTCACACCAGTCGTGGATCCGTCTAGTAAATCATTTTCCAAAATAGTGTTCAGCTTATCTGCTAAGGAATGTTCTTCGGTAGTTTCATTGGAGGCATTTACTGATAATGATTTCTCCGGTACAGGAATAGGTAAAACCACCAACACTGCCAACATGAAAAACAAAATACCTTTCTTCCATTGTTTAGCCGTACTCATCTTTGACACTCCTTCAACCATTTTTACAAGTATATGCAATGAATAATAGGCATATCCTAGGTCCAAAGTTTACTTTGCTAGTATTTCCATCGGAAGGAGAGCTATTAGCAAAATCATCTATTAATTAAATTTTATTAATAGCGATGTAGATTTCCACTTCTGAATCAGTAGTGTGTGTATGGTTCCAGACTTCCATATCATAGCCTAAAGGTATGCAACGGTTTTCTATCATCCAAGTATTATATAAATAGTCATACGTATTATAAATTTCTGTTCGGGGTCCTGTATGTTTACAGCATACGTACATATTTTCTTCAACTGTATAAATCATGGTGTCCTCCGGGATATGTTCTGCGTTTTCTACTTCGTAACCAATCATTTGACTATATTTATCTTGAAATGGATTAAACTGCTCCATCATCGGATAGATTTGCAAAAAATAGATGTGATCCCCTAGCCTATTTTCAATTTTGGGTGCAACATTCGTTAACCTGGATACCGTATCATCGGTAATAGATGTTTCTTCCATTTCTTTTAGGTTTGTGAATAAATGATATCCAACTAATTGAAAAGAATCTCTTTTAATAATCTTTGGTATCAAACTGATCACCTCCATCGTTTACCCACCATATTTATTCCGAGATGCAATAAAATATTCGCTATTTCTTAAGGTGACTCGTCTCGGTTTTTGGCATGAACTAGCTGAAAACATCATACATATGAATAAACAATTTAAAGTGGGGGAGTTAAAATATGGAGAAGGCGTTATCCATAACAGAGGAAGAAATCAAACGTTATTATGAATTAAATAAGCAGAAAAAAGAGATTGAACAAGAAATGAATCATCTTAAAAAGAAGTTTCATGAATTACTGGATACCTCATTTGGAAAACAAGAAAAAGGTGAAATACAGCGCGGGAACTACAAGCTACAGCGTCAAATACGAACTGCTATTTCCTATGATGAAGCAGGTACGGTAGGGAAATTAGATGAGCTTAATTTAAGCGAATTTATTATTGAAAAAAGAACGCCTGATACGGAGAAGCTCGAGTCAGCTATTAAACTAGGGCTGGTTGAGGAAAATGAATTTAAGGAATTAAAGAAGTCGAAAGTAACACAAACCATTGTGGTGAAAGAAACATTTTCAAGATAGGCTCACTTATTAAACTAGCTATTTCCTGTAGCTAGTTTATTTTTTTTATTCGAAAGTTTACAGTAAATTTATTTTCAGTTTGCGATACGTTAATCTTAATCATATACAATGAAATTGAAGGAAGAAGAATATGGAGGCATAAAACACTCAATTATAGACGTAATTACAAATCTAACAAATGAAAGCTGAATATTTTTATACTAGTAATCATTTACCGTAGACAAATCAAATTCTGCCAGTTCATTTCCATGGAGGTGTGCTCATGAAATTGCTCATTCGGGTTGCTGTTTGTCTATCCGTAATTTTAGTTTATATTACCTATTAAAGGTAGGTGGTACTTCTATGATAAAGTACTTCGATTACATGTATGAATTAGATCGTCAATCCTTTCGTTATATTAATCGTTATTTTGATTATAAATTTTTGAATTCCTTCTTTCATAAAATTACACATGCTGGTGGAGCAACCTTTACAATAGTTGCGGTGTTAATCATGACAATTATTGCAACCGATACAGTTCAAAACACTGCTATTGCAAGTGGCATTTCACTTATGATGAGTCATATTCCTGTAGCGATATTTAAAAAAATCTACCCTCGTAAACGCCCATATTTAGTCCTCAAAAATTGTCGTGTTACAAAGAAGCCTTTAACAGATTGTTCTTTTCCTTCCGGTCACACAACAGCAATTTTTTCGATTATTACTCCTTTTATCCTGCTTAATCCTGTGCTTGCTAGTATTTTATTTCCGATTGGATTTTTAGTTGGTATTTCTCGTATTTATTTGGGGTTGCATTATCCATCAGATATCATTGCCGGTGGGTTGCTTGGTTTAACAACGGGAATCATTTGTTTTCTGTTAATGGGAAAATACGCACAAATGCTTTCATAATAAAATAAAGGAAGTATGGAGGTAGGTATATCATGAAAATAGCTATTTTTACGGATACGTTTTCTCCAGATGTGAATGGTGTAGCTAAAACCTTAAAACGGTTTACGGATTATTTAGAAGATCGCGGAATAGCTTACCGGGTGTTTGCACCAAAAAGCTCAACAAATAATTTATTCTCTACTGAAATTCATCGATTTAGAAGTCTGCCGTTTTTTCTATATCCAGATTGTCGCCTCGCTTTACCGAATATGCTGCATGTAAAGGAGGAGCTCACACAATTTAAACCCGATATCATTCATGTTGCGACACCATTCAATATTGGATTATGTGGCTTACACTACGCCAAAAAGCTAAATATTCCGGTTGTTGGGTCCTATCATACGGATTTTGATAAGTACTTGGAATATTATGATCTTCAATTTTTAACAAAATTATTATGGAAATATATGCGCTGGTTTCACAGACCTCTCCGCAAGATATTTGTCCCCTCAATAGACACGATGACTCATTTAAAAAAGCATGGATTTACGAATTTGGAGATATGGCCAAGGGGAATTGATTGTTCCGTCTTTCACCCTAGTTATGACCAACAGTCTATTCGTGATAAATATGGAATCAAAGAAAAATATATATTATTGTACGTAGGGCGAATTGCACCGGAAAAAGATGTGATGCTTCTTCCATCTATTCATGCACAGTTGCCGAAAGAAATACAAAATGATGTGCATTGGTTCGTTGTTGGAGATGGCCCTCAGCAGCAGGATTTAAAAAAACAAGCCCCACATAATATGACCTTTGCAGGCTTTTTAACCGGAACTGATCTCGCGCATGCATATGCTGCTGCGGACTTATTTGTCTTTCCTTCCTCAACTGAAACATTCGGTAATGTCGTACTTGAATCCTTGGCGAGCGGAACACCAGCTGTTTGTGCCAATGCTGGTGGCGTTCGAGGAATCATACAGAATCAGGTAACAGGCTTATTATGTGAACGTAAAAATATAGCAGCGTTTGCCCAAGCAATACAGACTTTATTAGAGAATCATCCGAATCGGAAGGAAATGGGGTGGAACGGAAGAAATTATGCTCTAACCCAATCATGGGAATCAATATTTGAACGGCTATTAGAGAATTATGAAGACGCACTTCAAAAAACACAAGTTGGTTTGCTTGCGTAAAATAGTGAAAGGTCACGTCCCAGTAGCATGAGCTATGGGACGTGACCTTTTTTGTGGGTTAGTTTAAATGCTGGAGCTGAAGCGGAAAGTGCTGAAATATTTGCTCCAAAAGCTAAAGACAGCGCCCCAAAGGCTGAAGACGAGGTAGAAAAGCTGAACATATTGCAAAAGCTGAAACTGGAGCTAAAAAAGCTAAAGAATACGCTCCACTATGCTAAACAAGCACGCAATAATCACAGTCTGAACCCATGCGAATTCTCTTAACTAATAGGATACAATCCCAAATATTTTCCATTCATCGTTATCATCAGTAGAAATCAGAACTTGGTCGACTACTCCGATTGTTTCACCTTGACTTTTGATTTCTAAATCAAGGATTACAAGGTAATTTTCATGGTCTGTTAGTAGTGGCTGTAATAGGGGAGGAACGTTTATGTCCTCTGTAATTTTATCGGATGATCGAATTTCTATTTTCGTTACTGCCCAGCCATTTAATGTTTGCTCATTCTGGAATACATGAATAAAATCACGTTCTGTATAGCCAATATAGTTAAGGTAACTTGAATCAATTAACCGTATTGCCTGTTCAAAATCGCCTTTTTGGAGATGACTATAATAAGTAGAGGCTATTTCCTCCGATGGATGCTCAAAGGAACTCTCGTTACTTTTGGAGCATGCGGTTAATAGTAGTGCAAACAGTATAACAACAAAAAAGCTGTAGAAACGATTTTTCATTATTTTCTCCCTTCACTATTCAAAATAATCGTTTCAATATATGTTTTGTTACGATAATTGGATACAACTTTATGTCTGGTAATATGTATCAATTCATCCCGATTTCCCCTTGTATATGAAGATGCAATTTGTTGAAAATTAATAGCAAAAGAGCAAAAGGAGAGGGAAGCATGGATGCAAACCGAGCGAATGAAATCGTGAGTGCAGATGTATTTGTAAATGTAAATTACCACGGGATTCCAGTCTATATAGAGGATGTTTATCAAAATACGGCGAAGGTATTTCCTTTAGACGCCATTCACAATGTGCAGGAAGTGGATGTTGAGGGCTTAAATGAATCAGGTCCAATTAGTATTTAAATGGAGGTCGAAGCAATGAATCGAATGCGGGCAGAAGAGATAGCGCAGTCAGCCGACATGAAGCATGTTACGTATAATGGAAAGCAAATCTATATTCAGCAGGTAAATGAAAATAATACCGCGCGAATATTTCCATTAGATGATCCTCAACATGAATTCGATGTACAGCTGACCAATCTATATGAAAGGTTATAATAAAAAACCTCCTAATGTTAGGAGGTTTTGCTTTTGTTTTTATCTTATGCCATCCATTTTGGTGGCGTATTTTTATCCCAATAAATTTCACCTAATGCATGGTGTTTTTCAAAATTATCTTCTTTTAGGTGATAATGGAAGTTAAACCAATATCCGTCTTGTGGTCGATTGTCACGTCTAACGTGGAATTTCGCAATATCTTCTTTTAGTAATTCATTATAGACGTTGAAGATTCGCTCTCCATATCCTGATGACGGCTGCTCTGTAATGGAGATATAGGCAACATCTTGTTTTTCCAGGATCGTTTCTAATGCGTGTTCAATATTAGGCAAAATAACCTGTGTGAATTCATCCTCAACCTTCTCAGATATTTTTGGGCCGAATTTTGCGAGGCTTTGTTGTTTTGCCATTTCAGTAAAGGTAGTTATTTCAGATTCCTGGACTAACTCAACTGCTTCTTGTGTTGATAGGATTTCTGCAGTTAGGTCATTTTGTGTGCCTTCTTCAGGAGATACAACCTCATTATTTTCTTCATCTGCAATCAAATATGTAGGTGTATACAACCCAAAGGTTAATATCGCGATAAGTGCAACAGCTAATTTTCTCATCCATAGCTTCATAAGAATTTCCCCTTATACTGACTTACATAAATTTTATCACGTTTCTAGAAGATGTCTACTATATTCTCGGTAATCCTTGAATAATAGGAAGATAGACTTAAATGTACATATGAATATGGTATGTTTTCGTACAAATGTCTATTAATTCATTTTTCTAGTCTAATAGAAATTTACAAACCCTTTACATTTCTCACACATAGAGTTAATAATCGTTCTTTATACTTAGGGTTGTAAGAGGGATAACCCTTAAAAACACAAATTGCACTTTGGGGAGGACAATTTAGATGAAATTCAAAAAGTATTTAATGTTCCTATTTGTTGCAGCATTAGCAGTAGTGCTAGTTGCATGTGGGGATAGCGAAGAAACAAACTCTGGTGATAATGGATCTGAAGGCGCGGCTTCAGAAAACAAAGATAACGGAAGTGACAGCGAAGCTTCAGAAGAACTAGAAGGTAGCGTTGTAATAGACGGATCTGGAACAGTTTATCCGTTGATGTCTAGATTGGCTGAAGAATATATGATTAACGAACAACCTGAAGTATCAGTTGAGGTAAGTCGTGCAGGTACTTCTGCAGGATTTGAAAAATTCTTGCAAGAAGATGGAACAGATTTCAATGATGCTTCTCGCTTAATTAAAGATGAAGAACAAGCAAAAGCAGACGAGCTTGGAATTGAAGTGAAGGAATTAAAGGTAGCGCTTGATGGTCTAACCATCGTAACAAACCCAGAAAATGACTGGGCTACTGAATTAACAGTTGATCAAGTAAAAGGAATCTTCCTTGGTGAGTATACAAACTGGTCTGATATTAATCCAGATTGGCCATCAGAAAAAATTCAAACATATGGCCCGAATGAAAACCACGGAACTTATGAGTTCTTTTATGAAAACATTCTTGAAGAGCAAGATTTAGTAGGTGACATTAATCTTCAACAAGAATACTCAACCCTTGTAACACTAGTTTCTGAAGACAAGAATGCAATTGGTTTCTTCGGATTCGGATATTATGATAGCAACAAAGACAAAGTTGCTGCTGTTGGAATTGACTTTGGTGAAGGTGCAGTTCTTCCATCATTAGACACAATTGCTGAAGATGGAGATTATGCAGGATTTACTCGCCCGGTATTTACTTACCTAAATGTCAATATGGCGAAAGAAAAATCACAAGTTCTAGACTACGCAATTTATGTAATGGAAAGTGCGAATGACTTCGCTGGTGAAACTGGCTTCGCTCCAATTCCTGATGCGGAAGCACAAGCATTAGTGGATGAGTTAAAAGCATTACAATAATTGAATACAACATTGGAAACTTAAAAACATAATTCCTATAAGATGAGGGCTCGAATATGCTCTCATCTTATTGTGACTTTTAGATTTGGAAGGGGAGTGCTGCGAGATATGGCAGCAAACAGCGAGCTAAACAAAAATAATGCTGTTGATGTTAAAGGAATGATTCAAAAAAACAAGCAATCAAAGAGCATATCGAATGTGATTGAAAAAATTATTCCGTTCTTGCTCTTCTTGTTTGCTATCATTTCGATACTCACAACAGTTGGAATTGTTGCAACCTTACTAACCGAAACAATTGAATTCTTTAAGCGTGTCCCAATAGGGGAGTTTTTCACAGGTACGGTACTAAAACCACTTAGTCAAAATCCTGAATTTGGTGTACTACCACTCATTAATGGAACCATTATTTCATCGTTAATTGCCATGCTTGTAGCAGGTCCAATAGGTATTATGGCTGCAATCTACTTGAGTGAATATGCATCCGATAAAGTGAGAAGAGTATTAAAACCAATGCTTGAGATTCTTGCTGGAATTCCGACAATTGTATATGGATTCTTTGCTTTCACGTTTGTAACACCATTGATTCGTTCTATCTGGCCGGAGGTAGAAGCAACCAATATATTAAGCCCAGGTATTGTGATGGGAATTATGATTATCCCGATGATTGCTTCCCTGTCAGAAGATGCGATGAATTCTGTTCCTAATTCCATGCGTGAGGGAGCATTAGCGTTAGGGGCAACAAAACTAGAAACGACATTCAAAGTGGTTATTCCAGCGGCGCTTTCTGGTATTATTGCTTCATTTGTATTAGGAATTTCTCGTGCGATTGGAGAAACCATGATTGTTACCATTGCAAGCGGAAGCTCAAAGAATTTCACCTTCGATATTACAGAATCGATGCAGACGATGACCGCATATATCGTTGAGGTATCTGGTGGTGAAGCTGCTGCTGGATCAACAATTTATTACAGCTTATATGCAGTTGCGATGACATTATTTGTCTTTACGTTAATGATGAATTTACTTGCAAGATATGTCTCTCGTAAGTTCAGGGAGGAATACTAAAATGAAGTATATAGATGCAGAACAAGTATCAAAACGTATGGGTGGACGAATTGTTAAAAACAATCTATTAAAGGCACTGTTCTTCCTAGCAACGCTTTTTGGACTTATTGTATTAGTTGTGTTGATTTATCGTGTTGTGGCTGACAGTGTCGGATGGATCGACTGGGATTTTATCACCGGAAGACTATCTACTAGTGCAGAACGAGCAGGAATCATGGGAGCAATTCTAGGTACCGTATGGATGATGGCGGTAGTTGCCCCGGTTACGTTGTTACTAGGAATTGGGACAGCTATTTATTTAGAGCTATATGCTAAAAAAGGAAAGCTGCAAGCCATTATTCAAACCAATATATCGAACCTAGCAGGCGTTCCGTCTATCGTTTATGGAATTTTAGGATTGACTATTTTTGTTCGGGCAATGGATATGGGAAACATTATTTTAGCAGGCGGATTAACATTGTCATTATTGATATTGCCAATCGTTATTGTTGCAGCACAGGAAGCAATTCGCTCAGTACCGCAATATTTGAGTGAGGCATCCTATGGTATGGGAGCAACAAAATGGCAAACCATTAAAAATATTATTTTACCAGCAGCATTACCAGGTATCTTAACTGGGGCAATATTAGCACTTTCTCGTGCAATTGGTGAAACGGCTCCACTAACTGTAATCGGTATTCCTGCTTTAATTATTCCCTTCCCGGAAGGAATATTTGATAAATTTACAGCTCTTCCAATGCAAATTTACTATTGGACATTAGATTCATCACTAGTAGCTGAATATGCAAGTTTAGCAGCTGCAACAATCGTTGTTTTACTAATTCTGTTGTTTGTATTGAACTCAGCTGCAATCTTTATCAGAAATAAATTCCAACAACGTTTTTAAGAAAATTGTTCGTTTGCTTCCTCGTACGAAGAAATAGAAGGAGGAATAATGATGAGTCTTTTAACAGTTAAGGAGAATATAAGAATGGAAAACAACGTAAACACGGATACGAATACAATGAATCATAAGGTTGTTTTTGACACGAAGGAATTAAATCTTTGGTACTCTGAAACACATGCATTAAAGGATATTAATCTGGCAATCAATGAAAACGAGGTAACGGCAATTATTGGTCCATCAGGCTGTGGAAAGTCAACCTATCTGAAGACACTAAATCGTATGGTTGAATTAGTCCCTGGAGTTCGTACAACTGGTGAAATAACGTATAAAGGAAAAAGTATCCTAGATAAATCTTTCCAAGTAGAGGATTTGCGAACAAAAGTCGGTATGGTATTCCAAAAAGCAAATCCATTCCCGAAATCAATTTATGATAATATTGCTTACGGACCAAGAATACACGGGATTCGAAACAAAAAGATCCTTGATGAAATTGTGGAGAAAAGCCTTCGTGGTGCATATATTTGGGATGAAGTGAAAGACCGCTTGAAAGAAAATGCTTATGGGCTATCTGGTGGGCAGCAGCAACGTCTTTGTATCGCTAGAACACTGGCAATCGAACCAGATGTTATTTTAATGGATGAACCAACATCAGCACTTGATCCTAAATCCACATTAAAAATAGAGGATTTAGTTCAAGAGCTTAAAAAAGAGTATTCGATTATTATTGTAACGCATAACATGCAACAGGCAGCACGTATTTCAGATCGTACCGCTTTCTTCCTAAATGGAGAAGTAGTTGAATTGGATGTCACGGATACAATTTTTACAAATCCAACTGATAAACGCACAGAGGATTATATCTCTGGTCGATTTGGATAAAAAACAATTTTTTGAATTTCATCTTCCCCCTGATGAAAATATAAATGAAGGACTGGCTAATCTTATGCCAGTCCTTTTCGTATGGAAATGGGTTTTATTACTTCTTAATCGATTTCAAATCGCTTCGTGCTCTCAGATAGTGATGTGGAAATAGCTGTTAGCTTTGCCCCTATCTCATGTGTATGCTCCATTTGTTTTACTTGTCCCTCGCTACTAGCTAGCATTTCCTCTGCGCTTGCTAAGGTTTCTTGTGAAACGGATAAAAATCCTAATGTTTCTTTTTCTAAAGAAGGAAGAGCACGTTCTAAATCCTTAAGCTCTCCTTGTACACCTTGAAGCTCAGTGCTTACCTCTAGGATTTGTTGCATTAATGAATCAATGGATACCTTTGATTCATTGGATTGTGCGAGAGTTGTATTGGTTTTCGTAAGCATTTCTTCAAATTCATCTGTCGCTGTATGCGTGATCGTTTCCATTGTTGAAATGGATGCGGTAATTTGTTCTGCCGCACTAGAAGATTGCTGAGCTAGCTTGCCTACTTCATCAGCGACTACAGCAAAGCCTTTACCAGCTTCACCAGCACGTGCTGCTTCAATGGATGCATTAAGCGAAAGTAGCTTTGTTTGTTCCGCAATTCCTTGTATCATTCCGACAAGCTTGTTAATAGAACTGGAATAAGCTTGCACCTGTTTAATGGTTTTGGTCAGATGTTCAAAATCGATTTTAAACGTGTTGACAGTATTGATTAATTCGATCATGTTTTGTTCACCGTGATGAGCGGAGTCGTTCATGGTTTTAGCGCTGGTGAAGATGATTTCCATACTTTTTATCATTTGTTCGATTTTTTCCTTCATTTCTCTAAATGATTCAGAGCTACCCTCGGAGCTACTTGCGGTTTGCTCTGCTCCAGCTTTAACAGCATGAATTGCTTCGATAAGATCCTGGCTAGATGCAAGTGTTCCAGCTGATGAATGCTGGAGTTCATTACCCGTATGCTCTAAATTGACAGTGATGGTCTTGATTTGTTGTAGCATTGTCCGCATTTGATCCATCATCGCATGATAGCTTTTATTCAAAGAGGATATCTCAGGAATGTTTGTGTGTACGGTAACGGAATCCTCGCGCAAATCACCATTTCTGACTTTTTTCATTTTTTCTCTAAGAAGGGTTAGTGGTTTCACAATACTTCGAACAAAGATGATAACAACGATGGTAGCGATGACAATACTAATGGCAATAATACCAAGCATTCCATATGCCATTTGATTAATGGTGCTCATATAGGATGCGGTAGGAACAACTAAGACATAGGTTCCATTAATCTCCTCCATCACTTGAAAGCTAAATGTATAATCCTCTCCATTAATGGATCGATGCAATATCCCATTTTCTGTTTCTATTATCTTACTAATGAAGGAGCTTGGAATTTCTGGGAGCTTGTCTTGACTGACACCGAACGGGACAACGTTATCCTTTGCTATGTAAAAGTAATCCGACTCAATGCCATCACTTTTAAGCTTGTCTTGTTGGTCACGTATGCTCAATTCTAGCTGCTGCATGAAGTATGTATCATCACTGACATATAAGAATTTTAGATTATCTGCTATGTAACCCATTAACTCTGCTTCACGCACCAATCTGTTTTCAATAGACTCTTTTGTTAAATTACGTGTAATCGTATAGGAGCTAATTCCTACTGCTATAATTGCTATTGTTAGTAATACGATAAAGATGGCTAATAAACGACTTCTAAGACTAAAATCCCTTTTGTTATGAACTTTTTTCAATGCCTTGCTGCTCAAAGTCTAACCCCCATGCAATGATTTTGATAGTAAAATTATACCAATCGAATGTTAACTAACTGTAAAGCCAGTGTGAAGATTAGGTATAAAGAAGGAGTTGTTTAGCCTGGATTATTGTTTCGTTTCAATATATTTATATTTACATTAATATAATTAATTTTAATGACAAAAAATATTAAATTATTTAAAAATTAAGTTTACAAACAGTAAAATAATGTATATAATAAAACCAAATTAAGGAAAGGAATTCACTATGACACACGATTTACTTACGAGCTGCCCAGTTTGCAGCAATACACTTACTGTAAAAAGATTACATTGCAATCATTGCCACACAACAATTGAAAATGATTTTGAGTTCTCGAAGCTTGCCTTATTATCAAAGGAGCAGCTTCAATTTATTGAAACCTTCATTGTTTGTAGAGGGAATATCAAAGAGGTAGAAAAGGAACTTGGAATATCCTATCCAACAGTAAGAGGAAAGCTGCAGGATGTCATCAGCGCACTAGGTCATGAAGTAGCACAAAAGTCTATAGTAGATGAACGAAAGATTGTTGGTATGTTAGAGCGGGGAGAAATAACTCCTGATGAAGCGATAAAAATGCTTAAAGATTAAGGGAGGAAGGAAAATGAAGGATGAGATTGCAAAAATACTAAGTATGATGGAAGAAGGGAAAATTGATGCAGATAAAGCTGCTGAGTTAATTTCACTTCTAAAGGAAAAAGAGGAGAATGGAAAACCTAAGAAATCCCCTAACTATCTAGATAAGACATTGAAAGTTCGCATTAACTCGAGTGAGAATGATAATGTAAATGTTAATTTGCCAATTAGACTTTTTCAAGTTGTCTTAAAGACAGGGCATGGTATTGCGTCCAATATTCCAGAAGCAGAGAAGTATGTGAAGGATTTGGACATTGATCTTATATTAGAAGCAATTGATCAGGAGCTTGAAGGACAAATAGTAGATATTGTATCTGGAAATGGTGATAAAGTTGCCATTTTTATCGAATAGGTGACAGGTATGGTCAAGATAACAATAAAATCCAATAAATCGTTTCGCATCACAATACCCTTACCATACTTCGCACTTCATATTGCTACTTCCATCGTCTGTTCCAATTTTGTATGGAATAAGATTGTGAAAATAGAAGGAAATCCCACATCAAGTATATATCCTCCAATAAACAAACAACTTATAAAGCCACTACTAAAGAACACCATAAAAGAAATTCAAACCTACAGGGGAATTACCATCGTAGAATTAAAGGAACAAAATGGTGCGGAAGTTTTGATTAAGCTTTAACGTAATGACTTTCATGAACTCAAGCTTTGAGAGCAATAGAAAACAGCAGGATTCATATTCCTGCTGTTTTTCATGGCTATACGATATAGCTGTATAAAGGAAGTAGCTTATTCCTCTGTTGTCTTTAAGGAGCGGAATACAATGAGGAAATACAGTGATCCGATTAAATATAACCCCGCTGTAATGGTAAATACGTGAGCGTAGCCCCAATAAGCCCCGTTCAGCATCACGATGGATGTGGAAATAGGTCCCATAAATGCCCAGCCAAGCTGAAAAACCATTTGGTTAATGGAGTTAGCTAGTCCTTTTACCGAATCCCCAACCTTAGACATCATTAAGGATGCTTGAATTGGGTTACCAGCATTCATTAAAGCCTGTCTGAATAAGAAACCAAGGGTTGCAAGTAATAAATTTTCGGTATATGCCGTTAACAATAAGAAGGGAAGTGATGCAAGCTGTAAGTAAACAACCGCTCGCACCTCGCCAACTTTTTTAACGACTACAGGTCCGATAAACATCGCAACTGCAGTAGCTGCTTGGCCTAAGGATATAATGAGCCCGATAACAGAGTTCGATGCTGCAAATCGGTCTGCAAAATATAGGTTCAGATATGGGATAACAAGTCCACTACCAAATCCAATAAGAAGCTGTGCTACAGCAAATAATCCGATAATTTTAAAGCCAACTTTGTTTGTTTTAAAAAATTCTCGAAATGGTACTTTTTCTTTTTGACTATTCGTCGCTTTCTTCTTTTCAACCATCTTCATGATTGGGAAGAAGGCTAGTAGATAAAAGATACTACCAATTACTAAGGTATAACGAATACTGGTTAATTCTGAGGTGAAGAGTGTAAAGAAGTCTGTTAGTGTACCACCTAACAAGCTTCCAACTACATTGGCAGCTGTCATAATTGCAGAATGCAAACTAAATAGATGGACGCGCTGCTTAGGAACCGAGTTTTCCGCTAACCATGGAATTGAAGAAACCTGAAGAAATGCTGTAAAGATACCTGCACCAAATCCAGTTAATAACAGTAGAAACTGTAGTTCCACAATACTGCGTAGTAGCAGTATTGCCCCTGTAGCGATTACGCCAAATGCCATAATACGCTTACGCCCTAATTTATCACTTAATATTCCTGCAGGTACAAGAATAATAGCGGTAGCTAAAGAAGTTAAAGCAATAACCTGTCCATTTACCTCATGGCTCAGTCCTAACTCCTGGATATATATATTATAGATAACCATAAACATTCCTAAGCCAATTTGTGAGAAAATATTCGCCCAAATTGCTAGTTTAATATTTTGGTTATAAGTCTTCATTTGTGCAGACCATTCTTTGAAGAATAGAGCCATCGTAGTTTCGCCGCCTTTTAATATTTCGTGTCCCTAAGTAATACTACAATCAAATCAAGTAATTGTAAATAAAAAATTGATAAAAGAACGTTAATTTTTATAAGAATAGAAGGGCTTTAGATTCGTATGTATTTTTAGAAGAATTTTCTAAATATCATTTCCAATTAATTGAATAATTGGGTATAATATATCTAAATGATATATATCAAGGAGATAGGTGTAGTGAAACGAAATAATCATACAAAGTACGCCATATTAGGGTTACTTGCAACTGGCTTTCACACTGGATACAACATAAAACAAATGATAGACAATAGCCTGAATCATTTTTGGAAAATAAGCTATGGGCAAATTTATCCAACGTTGAAAGTGCTCGTAGAAGAAGGATTGGCTACAGTAGAAGATAAAGCACAAGAGGGAAAGCCAGATAAGAAGGAGTATTACCTTACATCTAAAGGAGGGGAAGCTTTACGCAGGTGGTTGGAATCTCCTCTAGATGATATTCCGGTTTCAAAGAATGAAGTATTACTCAAGTTGTTTTTTAGCCGAAACCAAACCAATACGCAGACGATTAATCAACTAGAAAGTTATAAGGAGATATTAGAAGAACGTTATGCTATTTATTCCGGAATTGAGGAATCCATAAAGTCTCATGACAGTATGGAACCGGATGCGAAATTCTGGTTTTTTACACTCGATTATGGAAAAAGAATTACTTCGGCAGAAATCGATTGGTGCCAGCATACGATTCATACATTAATACAAGAGGAGGATTAAGTTGAAAGTATTTTCAGATCAGTATGTAACGGAAAATGATCAGGATATCGTAGTGTTTCTAATTGGAATGCGAATTAATAAGCGACTTGCAATACGAAAATGGTTTCCAGTCTTAAAAGCAATGCCCCCAATGATTAGAGAACTACATGAAAATAAAGATGCGCTAGGATTCTTGTCGTCTGAGAGTTTTATTGGGTTACGAACTACGGTGCTTATATCGTATTGGAAATCCTCGGAGGACTTGTTAGCCTATGCAAGAGGTCAAAAGCACTTGGCGGCGTGGAAGGAATTTAACACCAAGATAGGAAATAATGAAGCGGTGGGAATTTACCATGAAACCTATGTTATTGAAAAAGGAAAATACGAGACATTCTATCGTAATATGCCACAATATGGACTTGCAAAAGCAATTGGACATAAACCAATTACAAAAGATATGAATACAGCGAAAAAACGATTAAATGGTATCTATTCGCATAAAAAAATTTGATGAAAATTTAAATCGCAAGGTAACTGTAAAAAGTAGGAAAACAACTCCAGAATGGTGAATTTGGAGTTGTTTTTTTACTGGGCATTTTTTGTAGAATAGTAGATTCCATGTTTAGTAGTAACAATAACGGTTTCGTTACGTGCTTGATTTTATAACTTTCTCTTTATATAATTAAGCTGTACTTAGAATGATAATCATTTTCAATTAACATTCTAAGAATAAACAAGTTATGAGGATTACATATGAAATTGTGGATGTTAATTAGTTTAGGTATAGTCTTGTCCATTATCTCGTTATTTATTGGTGCTATCGATATTCGTTTAAGTGATTTGCTAGATTTGGAATCTGATAAGCTACAAATCTTTTTAGTCAGTAGGGTACCACGTTTATTGGCGATTATATTAGCAGGTGCTGGAATGAGTATTGCCGGCTTAATTATGCAAAGCTTGAGTCGGAATAAATTTGTCTCCCCAACAACGGCAGGGACATTAGATGCGGCTAAGTTAGGAATTATGATTTCGATGCTCTTCCTTACGAATGTCACGTATACACAGCAAGTCATTTTCAGCTTCGCTTTTGCATTAGCTGGAACATTTGTTTTTATGCAAATTTTAGATCGTATTAAATTTAAAGATGTCATTTTCGTTCCATTAATCGGAATCATGTATGGGAACATTTTGTCATCAATTACGACATTTTTTGGGTACGAAGCAGACATCCTTCAAAATATCTCATCTTGGCTAATGGGTAGCTTTACACTAATTATCGCTGGTCGCTATGAATTACTATATGTAAGCATTCCGGCTGTCATCTTAGCTTATTTATATGCGAACAAGTTTACCGTTGCTGGAATGGGCGAAGATTTTGCGAAGAACTTAGGGCTAAGCTATAAGGTTGTGTTAAATATCGGGCTAGTGCTCGTTGCCATTATTTCGACATCTGTCGTATTAACTGTCGGGGTAATTCCGTTTTTGGGACTAATTGTTCCCAATATCGTATCGCTTTATATGGGTGACAATCTACGAAAAACCATTCCCCATACGATGGCACTTGGGGTTGTCTTTTTATTGATATGCGACATTATTGGACGCGTCATTATTCATCCATATGAGATCCCTGTAAACGTAACCGTTGCCGTAATCGGAAGTGCGATCTTCTTAATAATGCTATTTAGGGGGAGAGCATATGCGAAAAAATAGTTCGAAGTTAGTTTTTCTACTTGTATTGGCCATTATTTGTATACTGCTGTATGCGTTTTATGATATAAAAGGTGGCTTTGATTATGCCTTCCCAAGACGTGTTATCAAAATTGCAGCGATGATTGTGACTGGGATCGCGATATCGTATGCTACCGTTGTATTCCAGACGATCACGCAAAATCGTATATTGACACCATCTGTTATGGGGATGGATTCCATGTATGGAGTTGTCCAAACGTTGATTTATTTCTTTGCCGGATCGATGTCGGTATGGGTGGTTAATAAATATTTAAATTTTGCAGCAGCAATTATTGCAATGGTTTTATTTGCGCTTATTCTATACCGCTTCCTTTTCCGTTCCGATAAGCATCCTATTTATCTACTACTATTAATCGGTATGATAATAGGAACGCTTCTAGGGAGCTTTGTCACGTTCTTACAAGTATTAATCGATCCGGTAGAATATTTAAGTTTACAGACAATGCTGTTCGCAAGTTTTACAAAGGTTAAAGCAGAGCTGTTATATATTTCTATTGCAATATTAATTGTTGCGTTTCTGTATGGCTTCCGCATCATGAGGAAGCTAGATGTTATGTCACTTGGTCGTGAAAATGCGATGAACCTTGGAATTAACTATGACCGTATGGTAATGAATATTTTAATTTTATCGTCGGTACTAATTGCCACATCTACGGCATTAGTTGGTCCTATTACATTTTTTGGATTAATTGTAGCAAACTTGTCTTATCAGTTTTTAGTTACCTACAAGCACTCTATTTTGATTTTGGGTGCAAGCTTAATTAGTATTATTGCATTAGTTGGTGGGCAATTCCTGGTCGAGCATATACTTGAATTGCGCACAACATTAAGTGTTATTATCAACTTCATCGGTGGTATATACTTCATTTACTTATTACTAAAAGAAAGTAGGGCTGCAAGATGATAAAAATTAAAGAATTGACGAAGCGATATGGGAAGAAAAATGTGGTGGAAAAGGTTTCCCTTACAATTGAGCCTGGAACCATTACGTCATTTATTGGTCCAAATGGTGCCGGTAAATCAACTTTACTGTCAATGGTTAGTCGTCTATTAGAAGCAGATACAGGTGAAGTATTGCTTGATCAAAACAATGTGATGAAGTGGAAATCAGATGAGTTTGCAAAGCGTGTATCGATTTTAAAGCAATCAAATTTTATGAATGTGCGTTTAACGGTTCGAGAACTAATCTCATTCGGACGTTATCCTTATTCCAAAGGGCGTTTGACAGATATCGATGAAAAGCATGTGGATCAAGCCATTGATTATATGAACCTACGTGATATGCAACATCAATTTATCGATGAATTATCTGGCGGGCAAAAACAGCGTGCATTCATTGCGATGGTCATTGCACAGGATACAGATTATATATTACTGGATGAACCATTAAATAATTTAGATATGAAACATTCTGTACAAATCATGAAGATTTTACGTAAGCTTGTCGATGAGCTTAGTAAAACCGTTGTGATTGTATTGCACGATATTAATTTTGCTTCTGTTTATTCAGATCGTATTGTTGCTTTGAAGGATGGAAAATTAGTGAAAAATGGACCTACGAGTGATATTATTAACTCTGCTTCACTCCGTGATATTTACGATATGGATATTCCAGTTCAAGTACAAGATGGGTGCCGAATTTGTGTGTATTTTAATTCTCATGCCTAACAATTTTATAAAGTAAGAGGAAGACGTCTTAAACAAAGAGCTTGGTAAAGTAGCGATTTGATTAAGGCGTTTCTTTATTTCCTGCCCCTAACCCTGGGGAATACGTATGTCATCATCGGCTATTTCATAATCAGGGTATTTTGGCTTATTTTTCTAATATTTCATTTTTCTGTTGACGAATGATAATCCGCCACTTATAATGAGAATTGTTATCAGTGATAATGATTATCATTATTAATAAATTACATATAAGGGGAAGAAGCATAATGAAAAACTGGAAATTACTTAGTATCGTATTTATTACACTTCTGTTCGTTCTGGCAGCATGTGGTGGAAATGATTCTGAAAAAGAAGATGAGACAGCAGCTGCAAGTAAACAAACAAGCAATGAGCAAGGAAATGAAGCGGAGACAGATGAAGCTAGTTCTGTATATCCATTGACAGTATCGCCTACTGTTGGTTCAAGTGAAAGCAGAGATGGAAGTGAATCTTATACGTTCGAGGATGTAACGTTTGATTCCATGCCTGAAAATATTGTCGTGTTTGACTATGGTTTCTTAGATACATTAGATGCACTTGGTGTAGAAGGAATTGTTGGGGTTGCAAAGGATTCTACTTTACCAGAACACCTTGAAAAATATTCAGGTGATGAATACACAAGTATTGGTACTCTAAAAGAGCCATTGCTAGAAGATATTGCAGCATTAGAGCCAGATGTTATCTTTATTTCTGGTCGCCAATCAGCATTCTATGACCAACTAAAAGAGATAACGCCAAATGTTGTATTTGTTGGTACACAACAAGATGACTACTGGAATACATTCTTAGAGTCTGTTGATATCGCAGCGAAGATGTTTGGAAAAGAAGCTGAAGCAGAAGAATTCCTCGCTAAGTTTGATACATCTTTAGAAGAGATTAAGAGCCTAGCAGGCAATTATGAAAGCAGCCTTGTAACCATGTACAATGAGGGTAGCCTTTCTGGATTTTCTACAAACTCTCGATTTGGTTACGTCTATGACGTATACGGATTCCAACCGGTAACAGAAGATATTGAAGCTTCAACACATGGTTCAAACTTTGGATTCGAAGCAATCCTAGAATTTAATCCAGAAGTATTATTTGTCATTGACCGCACTGCGGCTATTGGTGGCGAATCAAATATTGATAAAGATATGGAAAATGATATTATCAAACAAACTACTGCTTATGAAAACGATCGTGTAATCTACTTAGATGGACCGCTATGGTATTTAAGTGGTGGCGGTTTACAATCTGAGCTTGCAAAAATTGAAGAAATTCTTGCTGAGTTAAAGTAAGGAAATCATAACGTAAAAAGCTCTCGGAAAGTTGGAACGCTGACTTTACGAGGGCTTTTTTTCTCGCTACTTATCCTATGGAGAGGTAGCGAGTTTTTTTATATTATTTTTGAGAAAAAAGAGAAAAAACATAAATTATTTAAATCGTATGTATAATGTATATAATTCTAATTTATCAGTTAATTAAATCAAGCCATCAAAGGAGGATACTTAATGGAGTCCGTAAAACCTCTGTTAGAGGTTAAAAACTTACATACACATTTTTTTACAAAGTCAGGAATTGTTCGAGCTGTTGATGGCGTCAATTTTGATGTGAAACCAGGAGAAACCTTAGGTATTGTAGGGGAATCTGGATCAGGAAAAAGTATCACAGCCATGTCTATTCTAGGGCTAGTTCCTTCTCCGCCAGGAAAAATTGTAGATGGAGAAATTCTCTTTAAGGGTGAGAATTTAATAGGGAAAACCGAGAAGCAAATGCGACAAATTCGAGGAAAAGAGATTTCAATGGTGTTTCAGGATCCAATGACATCCTTGAATCCAGTCTTTTCGGTAGAAAAGCAGATGATAGAGACCATTGTAACGCACGAAAAAGTAACGAAAAAGCAAGCTAGGGAAAGGGCGACGGAATTATTAAACCTTGTTGGTATTCCTGACCCGCATAAACGCCTGAAAAATTATCCTCATGAATTTAGCGGAGGAATGAGGCAGAGGGTCATGATTGCCATGGCGCTTTCATGTAATCCTTCCCTATTAATAGCGGATGAGCCAACGACAGCATTGGACGTGACGATACAGGCACAAATTCTAGAACTATTTAAGAAAATGCAGAAGGAACTAGATATGGCAATTATTATGATCACTCATGATTTAGGGGTTGTATCCGAGGTATGTGATCGTGTAAT
Organism: Ornithinibacillus xuwenensis; assembly: GCF_039614845.1. Classification (NCBI taxonomy): domain Bacteria; kingdom Bacillati; phylum Bacillota; class Bacilli; order Caryophanales; family Bacillaceae; genus Ornithinibacillus; species Ornithinibacillus xuwenensis. The sequence goes on from NZ_JBDIML010000002.1 coordinate 328,995, forward strand.
GGTCATGTATGCTGGAAAGCCTGCTGAGTTTACCGAGACGAAGAAGTTATTTGATAACGGTAAGCACCCGTATACACTTGGGCTCATGAATTCCATACCGAAAATTTCACCAAATAAAGAAAAGCTGAAGCCAATAACGGGTCTACCACCAGATCTAAGTGCTTTACCAACAGGATGTAGTTTTGCACCAAGATGTAAGCATGCAATGGAGAGCTGCCTTTCTATTGATCCTAGCCTTCAAAAGGTAGACGATAACCATTTGGTTCGCTGTTTGTTATATGAAGAAACGAAAAAGGCGGTAACGACATGAGTGCATTATTAGAGCTGAAGAATGTAAAAAAACATTTTCCATTAAAAAGCGAAAAAATTCTAACTCGAGAGAAGCCGGTACTGAAGGCGGTAGATGGAATCTCGTTAGCAGTACATCCTGGTGAAACATTAGGACTTGTTGGCGAAAGTGGCTGTGGAAAATCGACTGCTGGGAGACTGGCTTTGAAATTATTGGAACCAACTGACGGAGAAATTTGGTTTAAAGGAAACAATATTACATCGTATTCAGGCGAACAGTTACGTAAGCTTCGTAAGGAAATGCAAATTATTTTTCAGGATCCATATGCATCCTTAAATCCTAGAAAAACAATAGAGCAAACACTGATGGAGCCTATGAAAATATTTGGTACGCCTAAGAATATTCGTAAGCAAAAAGTCGACTATCTTCTTGATGTGGTTGGACTGAGTTCTTATCATAAACGTCGTTATCCTCATGAGTTTAGTGGTGGACAGAGACAACGGATTGGAATTGCGAGGGCGCTTGCTTTAGAGCCAGAATTAGTCATATGTGATGAGCCTGTATCAGCATTAGATGTATCTATTCAAGCACAGGTAATTAATCTAATGGAAGACCTTCAAGCGGAATTTAATTTGACCTATGTGTTTATTGCGCATGATTTAAGTGTTGTACACCATATTAGTGATCGAGTTGCTGTGATGTATCTAGGGAAAATAGTCGAGCTTGGTGAGGCGAATGAACTCTACAGTAACCCGAAACATCCATATACGCAGGCATTATTATCTGCAGTACCAGAAACCAATCCACACCATGAGAAGGAAAGAATCATTTTGAATGGTGACTTACCATCTCCGGCAAATCCACCGGTAGGATGTAAATTTCATACGAGATGTCCATTTGCAGAAGAGATATGCCGACTTCAAGAACCAGAGCTTAAACCAGTATCCGAAAATGGACAAATGGCTGCGTGCCATTTTGCAAAGGAAGTCATCGTAGAAAAGCAACTTTCGTAAAAACTTCAGGAGTCTACAAGTTATCCTGAGTTTTAATAAATTTAGCAATCAAATGAGGGGGAAATAAGTTGAAGAAACGTTATTTGTTTATGCTACTAGCTGTTATTGCCATGGTGCTTAGCGCATGTGGTAATGATGCAGGAGGCGACTCAGACGGTGATGATGGTGGAAAGAAAACACTAGTGTTTGGTCGCGGTGCTGACTCTATCCAGCTTGATCCATCCAAGGTAACCGATGGTGAATCCATTTATGTAACAAACCAAATCTATGATACTTTGGTACGTTACGAGGAAGAAAATACCGAAGTAAAACCTGCTTTAGCAACAGAGTGGGAAGTAAGTGATGATGGGCTTGTTTGGACATTTCAGCTTCGTGAAGGGGTAACCTTCCATGATGGCACAGAGTTTACAGCAGAGGATGTTGCGTTTAATTTTGAGCGTTGGACAACATCAGCTGAATTTGTATATTACGGCTACATGTTTGGTGCTTCTGAAGAAGACATGGGTGGAATTATTGAGAGTGTAGAGGCTACAGGTGATTATGAGGTTAAAATAACCCTATCTGAGCCAAATGCTCCATTCCTACAAACGCTAGCAATGCCACCATTTGGTATTGCAAGTCCTGATGCAGTAGAAGAATCCGGAGAAGACTATTTCAAAAACCCGGTTGGAACTGGTCCATTTGTATTTGAAGAGTGGGTTCCAGATGATAGTATCACCCTTTCTAAGAATGAAGATTACTTTGGTGAAGTTGCAAAGGTTGATGAAGTAGTATTCCGAGTGATTCCGGATAACGGAGCTCGCTTTATGGAATTGCAAGCAGGAACAATTGATTTAATGACAGGTCTAAATCCACAGGATATTTCGACTGCTGAAGGTGATGAAGCACTTCAAGTGATTCGCAGACCATCTATGAACGTTGCGTATATGGCAATGAATACCGATAAAGAAGGTCCGTTAGCGGATAAGCGTGTCCGTCAGGCAATTAACTTAGCAGTAAATAAGGACCAATTAATCGAGTTATATGAAGGTATTGGAAAAGCGGCAAAAAATCCTATTCCGCCATCTTTATGGGGGTATAATGATGAAATTGAAGATTATGGATATGATGTAGAGCAAGCAAAAGCATTACTTGCTGAGGCAGGATATGCAGATGGTTTTGACATTACATTACACACGTTCTCTAATCCAAGACCATATATGCCACAGCCAAAAGTAACGGCACAGGCAATTCAAGAAATGCTTGGAGCGGTTAATATTAATGTAGAAATTATTGAAAGTGACTGGGATACACATTTAGCTACAACAGAAAACGGAGAGCACGATATGGCATTTCTTGGTTGGACTGGTGACAATGGTGATCCAGATAACTTTATGTATGTATTATTAGATAAAGATAATGCCACAGTAGGCTCTGCTGGTAATATCGCATTTTATAAGAATGATGAGCTACATGATTTACTGAAGACCGCTCAGGTTGAAATGGACCAAGATGTTCGTACAGGGTTGTATTTAGAAGCACAGGAAATTATTCACGAGGACGCTCCGTGGTTACCTATCGCGCACACAACACCAGCACTGGCAGCAAGTAGTAGTGTTATGGATTATGTACCACATCCAACAGGAAGCGAACCTTTCAATCTATTAGATATTCAAGAGTAGAATGAAGACTAATTGCTAAAGGAATTTTATCGTGCTGTTTCTCGCGCAACCGTGAGAGACAGCACCTTATTCCTTATTAAACGGAGGAATAGAGCAATGTTAAAATACATTATTCGAAGACTACTCATGCTAATCCCCGTACTGATTGGCGTCTCCATCCTTGCCTTTTCCCTTATTCACTTAGTACCTGGAGATCCAGCTCGGAGCATGCTTGGAGAAAAAGCTACAGAAGATCAATTGGAAGCGCTACGGGAAGAATTAGGGCTAAATGATCCATATGCAATCCAATTTGGTAGGTTTTTAGGGGATATTGTACAGGGGGATTTAGGGCAGTCAATCCAGTCAAAGGAAAGCGTTGGAACGGAGCTAATTCACAAGCTACCAGCAACGATGGAATTGGCCATTTTCGCTATGATACTAGCAATTGTTATTGGGGTGTTGGCAGGAGTAATTGCGGCAGTAAAGCAATATTCCTGGTTTGATAATCTCAGCATGACAGGAGCACTATTTGGTGTTTCAATGCCGATATTCTGGTTAGGCCTCATGTTGATTTGGTTATTCTCTGTTACCTTTAATATTCTACCTCCAAGTGGGAGATTGACAACTGGGGTAGAGTTACATACCATCACAAATTTTTATTTGCTAGATAGTATTCTTACCTGGAACTGGGCTGCATTTCAGGATGCGTTTATACACTTATTAATGCCAGGAATTGCTTTAGCGACAATCCCAATGGCAATTATTGCCCGGATGACCAGATCTAGTATGTTAGAGGTCATGCGCCAGGATTACATACGTACTGCAAATGCGAAGGGCTTGAAAAAAACAATTATTATCTTTCAACACGCTCTGAAAAATGCTTCCCTTCCAGTATTAACCGTAATTGGTTTGCAGTTTGGTCTATTACTTGGTGGTGCTGTGCTAACCGAATCCATCTTTTCCTGGCCTGGGGTTGGTCGATATGTCTATTTAGCCGTACTTGGACGTGATTATCCGGTAGTGCAAAGCACCATTTTAGTGATTGCGGCTATCTTTGTACTCGTAAATCTAATAACGGATATCTTGTATAAATATATGGATCCAAGGATTAAGTTTGAATAGACTAAAGACCCTATGTAGCTGGTAGAAATTTTGCTTTTTCCATACAGTAAAAGCAAGATGTCAGCGGATCAGCTGAAGGCAATATTCGATATTGCTATAGACCAAACGAAAGGATGTGCATCAATTGTCACTTCAACCAATTCCAAGTACAACGAACCAAGCGGAAAAACAAAAGGTAACGAAGTCAAGAAGCCTGTGGGTTGATGCGATATTACGACTCTTTAAAAGTAAGACTTCTATCATCGGAATAAGCTTAATTGTTATCTTGGTTATAACCGCTATATTAGCACCATTAATTGCTACGCATGATCCAACTGCGACGGATATACCGAATCGATACCAAGCTCCATCAGGAGAGCATTTTCTTGGGACAGACGAGCTTGGTCGGGATATATTTAGTCGTATTGTATTTGGAACACGTATTTCGATTCAGATAGGACTAATTGCAGTAGGTATTTCCTTGATCGTTGGGGTCCTATTAGGTGCTGTAGCGGGCTACTTTGGTCGGTGGGTTGACCAAATTATTATGCGTATCATCGATATTATGATGGCATTTCCTAGTATATTACTAGCGATTGCCCTTGTTGCTGTCCTTGGACCAAGCCTGCGGAATGCAATGATTGCGGTTGGAATAGTTGGCGTACCGCAATTTGCCCGGATTGTTCGTTCTGCTGTATTGTCTGTGAAGGAAACTGAATTTATAGAAGCGGCTCGTGCTATTGGTGGAAAACATGGAAGAGTATTAATGGGCCATGTGCTACCAAACAGTATGGCGCCAATTATCGTTCAAGCAACATTAGGAATTGGAACGGCGATATTAGATGCTGCTGGCCTTAGCTTCTTAGGACTAGGAGCTCAGCCACCTGCCCCGGAATGGGGAGCAATGCTAAGTGATGGGCGAGCAGCCATCCAAAATGCCCCTTGGGTAGTAGGGTTTCCTGGATTAGCCATCTTTTTATTTGTTCTCGGTTTTAATTTATTTGGTGACGGGCTGCGTGATGCTTTAGACCCAAAATTAAAACAATAGTGACATTTTTGATAATTTCATAGTATGATAGAGGATAAAGTTAAAGCTTTATCCTTTTTTTAATGAAGGGAGGCTTGCCATGAAACGGTTTCTACCAGCGCTGACCTGCTTAACGGTGGCTTTAATGCTACTGCCATTCTCAGCAGGATCCTCAGCCAATAGCAAATTTAATACATATCCTAACCTACCTGCACCTATTGCAAAGGAAGAAATTTTAATAACCTCTGCAGGACAAGCAGTCGAAAGCTCCATTCTACAATCCATTGCAGAAAAATTAAATCTTCAAGCGGATTATCGTCCAAGAGCATTAGCAACAGATTTATATGAATATGAGAGTGTTGTTATTGTAGTAGGATTTAGCAAGCATGGTCTTTCACAAACTGTCCGAAATTTTAAAGAGGAGTTAAATCGTGTGAAGGCGTTAGTAATGGAGGCGGAGAAATCTTCGTTATCGGTTATCCTTGTTGATATTTCTGGTATGCTTCGGAATGATAATAGGTCTTGGCAATTAGTAGAAGAATTGATACCCTATACAACCTATTATATTGGTATGAAAAGCTCGGAGCGAATGGATTACTTGCGATTTATGTTGAAAGAAAACAAAGTACCTACGACGTTAGTTGACGATATTAGTGGGATAGAGGTCCCCTTTAACTCGGCATATCGCTAATAGAATATGTAATCGAATAAAGGGTGTGGACTATGAATACGAACGATAATCCTATTTCAATACTCGGATTAACGGGGTGCATATTACTGTTAATCGGAATACTGATTCCGAGTATTTTTGACGGATGGTCAGATTATATCGTCGAAAATATTGAAGCAAGCATTCAGTTACAAGATAGTGGGAAATTGGTTATTACTTCTCTTATCTTTACTGCTAAATATAGCATTTCAAATTTCTTTATCTTTTTTGGAGCGATGGTTCTAGTAAATGGACTATTAGGTAGAACTGATATGTTTTATCGGCTATTTATATATGCAGGAATCGTTATGGTAACAATCGTTGTTTATAATATCCTCCATCATGAAGGCTTTTCCTATATCGGCCATCTCATCACACTTTCTATTATTTTGTTTATCCATCATTACATACCGAAACAAAAAAACTTCTATGTAATTTACGCAGTTATTTTATTTTCTATTTTAATGGCCATGAGCTGGATGCAATTGATTCCCCTGTTATCAAAGCTTGGAATAGGAACTAGTGATATTGCGACAAGCATAAAAATTGCTGATCTCTATCTAACAAATCATTCACTTCTAAATACACTCGCTGCCATTTTCTTTATCGTTTTTTTAATTATTTCGGTAATATTGGTCTTTCTAGTCCATCTTCTCCATAAGCAGATTACCGCAATGGAAAAAATTCAAGAAAATGAAAAGGAATTGAAAGAAGCAAGGATTGCATTGGTCGAATCAAAGGTGTATGAAGAGATAAATTCATTGGTTCATGACTTGAAAACACCGTTATCAACCTTAGAAGGACTATCCTCATTACTTGATATGCGGTATAAGAATAACAAACTATCTTCGATCAGTATTTACATAAGTAGGATGGAAGCAGCAATTCAAAAGATGAATGATATGATATCGGAGATACTTTATGAGGATATAAAGCAACCGATTGCTGTAAAGGAACTCTTGGAGTATGTAACAAGTCATTTAATCTTGGCCAAGCAGAACATTGAAATTCAGCTTGAATTGGAAGAAGGTATGCCTTTAATTTATATTAATAAAATAAGGTTTTCCCGGGCAATATCAAATATTTTGGAGAATGCTATTGCTTCATTAGCTGGAAGTGAAGGAATCATTCAAATCAAAGTGAAGAGAAAAGATAATTCAATCGTTTTTCAAATCGTAGATAATGGACCTGGTATTGAGATGTCTCATATAGAATCGATTTGGAGAGAAGGATTTAGTACAAAAAATTCATCTGGTATCGGATTATCATTTGTAAAAACAGTGGTGGAGAACCATAATGGTACGATACATGTAAGTAGTGTACCTGGTAGTCATACACAAATGAAAATTACACTCCCAGTTTATGAAGAGGGTGAGATAACAAATGGGTACAACCATCTTAGTCGTTGATGATAATGAAAGTATTCGCTTTACGCTTAAGGAAATATGTCATTTTGCCGAATGGAATGTGATAGAGGCTGCATCAGGTAAAGAAGCGATAACCATCTTTAATAAAATGAAACCGGATCTACTGTTACTCGATTACCATATTCCGAATGGAGATGGTATTACGACTACAAAGGCAATACGAAAATTAAATCAACATGTACCGATTATTATTTTAACTGTTGATGAACGACAAGAAATTGCTGATTCTTTTATGGAAGCTGGCGCAACGGATTTTGCTCTGAAGCCAATTAAGGCTCCCGATTTAATATCAAGAATCCGATTAAACTTAAAGGTAAGTAAGCTAACGGAGGATCATCACAGTGCTTTTGTGGATAAAGGGATCAAACAGGATACGCTCATGTCTATTAAAAACCATTTGTTAAATCAGGAAGATGCCATTACGATCGATCAACTTAAAGAAGCTTTGCCAATTGCCTATCAAACTGTACACCGATACCTCAACTATTTAGAGAGTAAGGGTGAGGTTGAAGTGATGATACAGTATGGAAAAAAAGGAAGACCCAAAAACCGGTATCGGTTGGTCTGATGTAAACGCGCTGAAAACACCTATTACAATGCTATAACCAATAGGTGTTTTTTTTATAATTTAAGGGAAATAGTAATAATAAACCACTACGTATGGAACATACATAGGCAATTTTTTTATACTTAGATAAGTCAAAAGATGGGGGAACCACCATTGTCGATACGGACAAAACTATCATTCGTACTTACGTTTGTCATGATAATAATTCTTATGATAAATACAGCAATCGGCTACTATACAACAAAAGATAATTTGATAAATGGTAGTAAGCAGCAAGCGGAAACCATAACAGGGGGACTAACACAAGCGATTAAGGATTTGGAGTTAGAGTCTAAGAGGTTAGAAGAGATGTTGGGACACTCTCTTCAGTTAAGTGCACAGGTTATTCGAAATAAATTGGATCCGAATATAGATAACGTAACAAATGAGGAGCTTAAAGAACTAAGTGAAAGCTTAGAGATTACCGATATTACGCTATATAAAAGGGAAGGAACGGATATTGTAGCAAAGAAATCATCAAACCCCAATATGATTGGTGTGGGAACAAAAGAATGGGGATATTGGTATACAGCACTGGACCAGTTATTCACGAATCAAGACGTGACAATTCGGGAAGGTCAAGGGCTGGAAAATTTTTGGTCAGCACCTGCTAGTATATCTCAACGTGATCCAGAATATAGTGATGAATATGGTTTTTATTTTGACGGAACGACAAACTATATGATTAACCTGCATACCAAAACGACTATCTTGAAACAGTATGAAAATCAACAAAAGACCGAGGAAATAATTGGTCATATCCTATCAGACAGATCTGAATTACTAGAAATAGCTGTATTCAATCCTTATCGTAATCCGTATTCGGTTGTGGAAGATACGACAGACTTCCGTGCTTTCGGAAATAACGCACTACTATTTGGTAATAACCAGTACCTTACAAATAAGGATGTATCATTCATCGATCAAGCAATGAATGAAAATAGAATGATTCATTATCAAACAGAGGTGAATAGTCAACGATTAATTAAATACTTTCACCCTGTCTTAAGTAGTCGCCCATATGTCATGGAATTAGTATTAGACTACAGGATGATTAGTGAACCTCTGCAGGAATATTTACTCAAGAGTATCATAGCATCTGCTATTTTAGTCATGATTGTCTTTGCATTTATCTATTATATTTCAGGAAGAATTGTCAGACCAGTTATCGAAATAGCGAATAAAGTGAAACAAATATCTTCGGGTAACTTCGGCGTATCACTTACACATAAACGAAACGATGAAATTGGAAGTTTAACGAATGACATTAATAAAATGTCTACATACTTACAGAATTATAAACAAACCATTGAGTTCCAAGCGTATCATGATGAACTTACGGGACTACCAAATAGAAGAATGTTTAATCGTAATCTAGCAGAAAGGCTCGGAGAAGCACAATTAACAGAGCAGAAGGTAGCCGTTCTATTTTTAGATTTAGACCGATTCAAATTTATCAATGACACATTTGGACATGGTGTGGGGGACTTACTAATCAAGGAAGTAGGTCATCGGGTAGCCAATATTTTGGATACGAATCAAACGCTTTATCGTGTAGGTGGCGATGAATTTGTCATCATTTTTTCAGGTGCCTCCAAAGAGTTGACGAAAGGCTTAGCAGAAAAAATTATGGTTTCTCTATCAGAAGCCTTTATCATTAATGGCTATGATATGGTTACGACTGCTAGCATGGGGATAGGAGTGTACCCAGATATTGCGGATAATGCTGAAGACCTGTTTAAGAATGCGGATGTGGCATTATATAGAGCGAAAGAAAGTGGAAGAAATACGTATCAATTCTATACGCCAGAATTAAATGATTCGTTTGTAAGAAGAAAGCTTTTAGAGAAGGATTTGCATGAAGCATTAGAGCGAGAGGAACTATTCCTTTATTACCAACCACAAATCGATATTCAGAACAATAAGCTAGTAGGAGTAGAAGCGTTAATTCGGTGGAACCATCCGAAATTAGGCCTTATTTCTCCTTCTGAATTCATTCCGATTGCCGAAGAAACAGGCTTAATTATTCCAATAGGAGAATGGGTTCTGCAGAGGGCATGTACACAAATAAAGGAGTGGCATTCAGCTGGTTTAGGCTCGTTCAGAGTTGCTGTAAATCTTTCTGCAAGACAGTTTCAGCAAGGGAATTTGGCCGAAACAGTGGAAAAAATCATTAGGCAAACGGGTATTGATTCACACCATCTAGAGCTAGAGATTACAGAGAGCATTGCAATGGTTGACTATGAATATTCCATTAACAAAATTAATGAGCTAAAAGAGCTTGGTGTGTTAATATCTTTAGATGATTTTGGAACAGGTTATTCTTCGTTAAGCTATTTGAAGAGATTCCCAATTGATAAACTTAAAATTGATAAATCGTTTGTCGATGATATTGCAATAGATCGAATTAGTGAAATGGTAATTGCCACTATAATTACAATGGCGCATACCCTAAATCTGGAAGTGATTGCGGAAGGTGTAGAGAAGAAAGAGCAGCTGACATTTCTTATAAATGAAAAATGTGATGAGGTTCAAGGCTATTATTTTGGAAAACCAATGCGTGCAGAAGCGTTGCAAGATTGGATGAAGTTTAAGAAATAGGAATAATAAAGCAGTATAAAAACCATGGGAGAATTGTAAGGTAGTCACAAGTTCTCCCGTGGTTTCTTTGTTAGAATTGTTCTACGTGTTACACCCACCACATCTCTTTTACAGAGTCTTTAACCATTACAGGCTTTAGGGTTTGGACAGCTTTGTTGAAGCCTTCTTCTATAGACATTAATCCATCTTCATGCTCGATGCTAACAACATAGTCATAATCCATAAGTCGTAAGGCACTTATCATATCAGCCCATGTTTTCGAATCATGACCAAAACCTACTGTGCGAAAATACCATGCACGTTCTCGCATATTAGAATAATCCGTCATATCGGTTAGACCATTTCGATTCATGTTCGTTTGGTCAATGATGGTATCCTTAGCATGGAAATGATGAATAGCATTTTCATTTCCCAATATCTTTATGGCTTCAATTGGATCGATTCCTTGCCACCACATATGGCTTGGGTCTAGATTAGCTCCAATAGCAGTGCCACATTCCTTGCGTAAGCGCAATAGAGTGGCAGGAGTATGGACTGAAAATCCTCCATGAAGCTCAAGGCCAATTTTCACATTGTGTGCTTCAGCGAAGTCATTTTTTTCTTTCCAGTATGGGATAAGCTTGTGTTCCCATTGCCACTTTAATATTTCCTGAAAGTCATGAGGCCACGGAGAAACTGGCCAATTAGGATATCGTGCATTCTCGTGGTCACCCGGACATCCGGAAAAAGTATTGACAACTGGAACACCTAATTTAGCTGCCAGTTGGACAGTCTTTTGAAATAATTCATCTGCGGGTTTTGCAATGTTAGATTGTGGATGAAGTGGATTAGCATGACAGCTTAAGGCACTAATGCTAAGACCATGTTCTTCAATTTTCTCCTTAAATCGTTTGATTTGATCTTCATCAAGTAAAAGTTCATCTACTTTACAATGGGCATCCCCCGGATAGCCCCCTGTTCCGAGCTCGATTGCTTCAAGTCCGCTTGAAGCAACATAATTTAACATGTCATCAAAGCTTTTCTCAGCAAATAAAACGGTAAAAACTCCTAATTTCATGAAATGACCACTCCTTTCGAGTTTTCAGAATTAACAGTTATGTAATCCATTACATTAATACCATATAAGAATAAATAGATTTAATCAATAGTTTTCAATAAAATTTATTTTGCTATTGACAGACAATTCTAATTATAATACCATTACCTTGTAAACGATTACATGTATTGTGTAGGGAAAGTAGGATCAAGAGATGGCGAATATACACCAGGTTGCAATGCTGGCAGGCGTATCTGTTGCAACGGTATCTAGAGTATTAAATCAACAAGAAACAGTTACTGCTAAAACAAGAATTAAAGTAGAAGAAGCAATAAAGAAACTAAATTATGAACCAAATTTATTAGGGAGAAATCTGAGGACCTCAGAAAGCAGAATTCTATTAATCCTAATCCCAAGTATTTCCAATCCGTTTTATACAGAAATAATTAAAGGGATTGAGACAACAGCATTAAGTCAACATTATAATATTCTACTTTGTGAAACAGATTCTAATCCAGAACGGGAGAATATTTATTATGATCTTGTTCGGAAGAAAATGGCTGATGGAATAATATCAATGGATCCAGCAGTTAATATTGAAACCTTGATAAAACTAGCGCAGACACACTCCATTATTCAGTGTAGTGAATATGCAGAAGACAGTGGTATCCCATACGTGACAATTAATAACGAAGAAGCTGCATATCGTGCTGTAAAGCATCTTGTGAAGCTAGGGCATGAGAGAATTGCCATCATAAATTCGGATGAGAAATTTCTTTATGCAAGACAGCGTCTGGCGGGGTATAAAAGAGCGCTAGCGGAACATGGAATAAATCCAAGAGATTCGTATAGCTTGTACACACATCAATTAGGGTTTGATTATGGTAAGCAAGCAATGAAAAAGATTTTAAAGCTTGAAGAAAAGCCAACTGCGGTTTTTGCTGTATCAGACCTATTAGCAATTGGTGCTTTAAAGGAAATTAACCAAAGTGGATTAAACGTTCCAGATGACATCGCGGTAGTAGGATTTGATAATATTGACTTTTCAAATATGACAAACCCTACTTTAACCACTATATCACAGCCTATGTACAAGATGGGCTCAATAGCTGCAGAGATGCTGATTGATAAAATAAAGGGGAAAACAGTGGAAAGCATCACGCTGGATCATGAACTAATTACGCGTGAATCAACTTCAGGATAATAATCATCTAAGACCAGCGCTCTGTTATTAAGTTCTATTAATGACAGAGCGCTGACCTTAGATGTAATTGTAATCGATTACATAAAGGAGAGCATCTATATTAAATAAAGGGGTGAATATGTTGAAGAAATTAGTAATGTTAATGATTTTATTTGTGGCAGTCCTTGCACTTGCAGCTTGTAGTGAAGAGGGTAGTGGTGATGATAGTTTAACGATTGGGATTTCTCTACCAGATGCAACCCATGGGTGGATGGGTGCGTTAATTGAAGCTGCAGAAGAACAAGCAAAAGAATTCAAGGAAAGTGAAGGAATTAACTATGTGATGACGAACGCAGCAGATCCAAACTCACAAGCAAATGACATTGATGATTTAATTGCACAGGAAGTGGATGTAATTGTAATGCTACCAATTGAATCTGCAGCACTATCTCCGGCGGGGCAGAAGGTGAAAGATGCTGGGATACCACTTGTAATTGTTGATCGTGAGCTAGAAAATGACGCAGCCACAGTAGTCGTAAAAGGGGATAATGAAGGGATAGGCATAAACGCTGGGAAATATTTTGTGGAACAATTAAATGGCCAAGGGAAGATTGTAGAGATTACAGGTCCGCCTAATTCTGTTACCGAGCAAAGAAGTGCTGGATTCAGAGATGCGGTCGAAAGTGAACCTGGAATGGAAATTATTGCGTCCCAAAGTGGCGATTTCTCAACTGAAAAATCATTAGAGGTTATGCAGAATATCCTACAGGCAGAGCCAGATATTGATGCTGTGTTCACGCAAGACGATGGCATGGCGTTGGGCGTTATTCAAGCGATTAAGGAGGCAGGTAGAGATGACATCCAGTTTGTAACAGGGGCTGGTGGTGCGAAAGATGTATTTGAGAGCATCAAAGCGGGAGAATTGATTTCTGCCACATTTTTATATCCGCCTGGACAGGTCAAAGAGGCTGTGAATATCGCCGCACAATTAGCGAAGGGTGAAGAGCCAGAAAAAGATATGGTTATTATTGAAGCTACGGAAGTTACGAAAGATAATGTAGATGATTACTATGATCCAGATTCAAAGTTCTAAATAACATTGGAAATACGGTAGAAGATTATCTATTGTATTTCCTCTTTTCCTTAAAAGGAGAGATTGTATGTCAAAGCCGTTTTTACACATGAAAAAAATAAATAAATCTTTTAATGGTGTCTCGGTATTAATGAACGTCTCTCTAGAAGTAGAACCTGGAGAGATTCATGCACTACTTGGAGAAAATGGGGCTGGAAAATCGACGTTAATGAATATATTAGGGGGAGTTTTTCGACCTGATGAAGGGACGATCCTTATTCACGGGAAAGCAGTAAACTTGTTTAACCCTAAAGCTTCCCAAGATCATGGAATTCGTTTTATTCATCAAGAGCTTAATGTAGTTCCAGACCTACGAGTATATGAAAATATGTTTTTAGGGCTGGAGCTTCGGAATAAATTGGGGATTGTAAAAGTGGAAGAAATGTGCCGTAAAACAAGTGACATTCTAATGAAGCTCGGGGTAGACATTGATCCTAAAGAATATGTTCGTAATTTGGATACTTCTTATAAACAGTTGATTGAAATTGCCAAGGCCCTACTCCATCAATCAAGATTAATCATTATGGATGAACCAACTACTGCACTTGCAGAGCATGAAGTAGAACGCTTATTTTCATTGATGAAAAGCTTAAAGGAGTCGGGAGTCTCATTCATCTATATTTCCCATAAATTAAATGAAATAAAGCAAATATGTGATTCCTATACGGTTTTACGTGATGGTGAATTAGTTGGGACAGGACAAATTCAACATGAAACACTAGAAAACATTACCACGATGATGGTTGGGAAGACCATTTCAGAAGAAAGAATTGTGCATGATAACAACTTTGGGAAAGTCGTATTAGAGGTACGTGATCTCACTTGCAAAGGTTTATTTCATTCCATAAATTTTCAAGTGAAACGTGGAGAGATTGTCGGATTTACAGGTTTGTCGGGAGATGGTAGGACAGAACTGTTTGAGACGTTATTTGGTTATCGAAAAAAATACACAGGTGAAATTAAAGTGGATGCCAAGAACGTTCAACTAAACCATCCACAAATGGCTGTGAAATCTGGTATAGGCCTAGTACCTAAAAACCGGAAGGAAAATGCCATTATCAAGGATTTAAGTGTGATGCATAATATGACGCTATCCTCGATTGGGAATGTGGAAGCATATGGATTTATTCGAGAAAATCGCGAAAAAGGAAAGTTCCTACATTATAAAGACCTTCTTAATATAAAGGTACATAATCCCAATATAACAATTGATAAGCTGAGTGGCGGAAATCAACAAAAAGTAGTAATAGCAAAGTGGCTGGAAGTAAATACCAATATCCTTATTTTTGATAATCCTACACAAGGAATTGACGTTGGGGCAAAGCTAGAAATCTATCACCATATTGTATCCTTGGCTAGACAGGGTAAGGGTATTATTATTTTATCTTCGGAAGCACCAGAAATATTAAAAATATGTCATCACATCTATGTGATGTTCCAAGGTGAAATAGTAGCAAATTTAAATGGGCATCAGGCGACAGAGGACGAAATTATGGGCTATGCAACAGGTTCAATAAAGGGGGGAGAAAAAGATGCTTACCAAACCAAAACTTGAGGAGAACAAGCAGGATTCGTCAACGTCAAAATGGAAACAGCGCTTTAACTGGCTCTGGTCTGAATATAGTGTCATTATTGCTTTTCTAATAATTTTTATCGCGGCATCCATTATTAGTCCAAGGTTCTTGGACTTAAACAATCAAATGAATATATTAATGCAAGTATCCATCATTGGAATTATTTCATTGGGAATGACCGTCGTCATGCTATCAGGAGGAATTGACCTATCTGTTGGATCCGTTCTTGCGCTTGTGGGTGTCCTAACGGTAATTGCATTAAATGCTTCGGGGAGTATATTCGTAGCTTTATTAACAGCATGTGCAGTTGGGGTATTAGCTGGGATGTTGAATGGATTAATGGTAGCAAAAGGGAAAATCGCATCGTTTATTGCTACACTAGGAATGATGGCTGCAGCACGTTCGATTGCGCTCTATATTTCGAGTGGTGGAAGTATTTCTAGTGAAGTAGCAGGGTTTACTTCGATTGCTAACAGTGAACTTTGGATAATTGATTATCCTATAATTATTTTCATTGTAATGACTGCAATGGTATACGTACTGATGCATAAAACGCGATTTGGCCGTTATGTCTATGCGCTGGGTAGTAATGAAAAGGCTGCTCTATTATCTGCAATTCCTGTCGACCGTGTAAAAATAGGCGTATACACACTAGCGGGGTTATTGGTAAGTGTTGGAGCTATTATTGAAACATCTCGGTTAAATTCCATATCATCTGCGAGCTCAGGGATGCAATATGAATTAGATGCCATTGCTGCTGTCATTATTGGTGGTACTAGAATGACGGGTGGACGCGGAAAAATCATTGGAACCTTTTTCGGTGTTCTCATACTAGGGATATTGAATAATATGATGAACTTAATGAATGTGTCACCGCACCTCCAAGGTTTTGTAAAGGGGCTTATTATTATAGTCGCCGTTGTATTCCAGAAGAGAGAATAGGGGGATGAAGAATGAAGGCAGGGATTATTGGGTGTGGTTCGATTGCAAAATATCGCCATGCGCCAGAATATAAGGCAAATCCATATGTTGATGAAATCGTTTTTTATGACCGGAATCCAGAACGGGCAGAAGCGCTTGCTATGCTGTTCGAAGGGAGCTTTGTCACGACCGTTGAAGAATTATTACAAGACACGACAATTGATATGATTAGTGATTGTACTTCAAATGAAAGCCATCATGTGTTTTCTACCAAAGCACTATTGAGTGGTAAGCATGTATTGTGTGAAAAGCCAATATCGCTAAGCCTTGAACAGGCTGCTATCATTCTTGATGCAGAGAAGCAATCAGGAAAGAAATTAATGATTGATCATAATCAGCGCTTTACAAAGGCTCATCAGAAGGCAAAAGAGCTAATTAAGCGTAAAGAGCTTGGTGATGTGCTAACCTTTAAGACCTCCTTTGGACATAAAGGACCAGAACACTGGGGTATTAACAGTACAAATTCAACCTGGTTTTTCAAAAAAGATCGTTCAAGCATTGGGGTAGCCGGAGATTTAGGGATTCATAAGATTGATTTAATCCATTACTTACTAGAGGATGAAATTGAGATGGTTAGCGCTTTTCAAGGTAGCTTGGATAAAGTGGATGAACAAGGGAACCCCATTGAGGTATGTGATAATATTGTATGCACGCTAAAAACAAAGCAGGGACGTATAGGGACAGCATCCTTTTCTTGGACATACTATGGAGAAGAAGATAATAGTACAATTTTGTACTGTCAAAAAGGAATCATCAAGATATATCATCGTCATGACTGTCCAATTGAGGTTATTACGGAAAATGGGGAAAGGAATCGTTATCAGCTGGAGTCTATTCAAACAAATGATAATCAAACGAATAGTGGTGTAATCGATGCGTTTGTTGAATGCGTGCGAAATGACGAGGAGCCACAGGTAACTGGGCAAGATGCATGGTTATCATTACGTGTGATATTAAAAATGGTAGAAGCGGCGGAATCCAATCAAGTAATAACAATATAGCTTTATAGATTGATAAGCAACATGAAGGACACCACATAAGGACAACTCGCATTGTCGTTTGATAATGGAGTAGCTGTTCCGATGTGGTGTCCTCTATTTGGTTTTCTTTATACATTGCGATATAGTTTCATAAACTCAGGGATATATAGAATAAAAGATAGACCAAGGAATGCTCCCGTAACAAGCATTAGAGCTGACGCAACCTGAAGATCAATCTCAGGGAAGCCAATTAGGATAAAGGTAGCTGCATAGAATACTGCGGTTGAGATTTTTCCAAACCACATTGCACCATCTAGCTTTTGTCCTCTTTTCAGTAGGATTAAACCATTTATCCCCATAAACAGTTCCTTTACAATGAGTAATACTACTAAGAGCCACATGTACTCATAGCGAAACATGAGACAGCCTACAATTGCTGCTTGGGTTAGCTTGTCCGCAACCGGATCCACTGTTTTGCCAAGCTCGGTTATCTGGTTGAATCTCCTAGCAATGAATCCATCAAACATATCCGTAAGTCCTGATAATAATATGATAAGTGCTGATACATAATGGTCACTTGGACCGTCTGCTGTTATGTAGATATACACGAATATAGGTATTAATAGTAGTCTTATATAAGACAAAACATTAGGTATTGAAAGTATTTCTCTAGTAGTAAGCTTCACGATAATTTTCCCCCTAGAAGCGCTAAGCTTAGACGTATTAAATCTTACTATTAGTATTGTATCGGTTATCGACAATATTTGGAAGTATTTGTGTGAAAAGTTTCTATCCTCGGTTAATGGATTAAGTCGTCTGTACAAATTTTCTGCAATATCTACTAAAGTATATTAAAATGATGATAGAAAACGAGCGTAATTGGGAGGGTGTGCATGCGAAGTGTCTCGGTTGTACCGTATAGGAAGGAATGGCCATCATTATTTCAAAGCGAGGTAGCTGAGCTAAAGAAAATTTTTGGATTAGAAGTAGACCATATTTATCATATAGGTAGCACTGCTGTACCAGGTCTTGCTGCTAAGCCAATTATTGATATAATGCCAGTTGTTCATGATATTAATAGAATAGATGATTTTCATGACGCGATGATTGGGATTGGGTATGAACCTCGAGGTGAGAATGGTATCCCTGGACGAAGATATTTTCAAAAGGGTGGTAATAATCGAACGCATCATGTACATGTTTATGAACAAGGAAGCCAAGAAATTAAACGTCACTTAGCATTCCGTGATTACTTAAGAACACATCGGAGTGCCGTAAAACGATATGGAGAATTAAAGAAAGAACTAGCTAAACAACATCCATTTGATATGGATTCTTATATAAGAGGCAAACATAATGTAGTGCTAGAGATCGAGTCAGAAGCAATCAAATGGTATGAAACGATAGGAGAAGAATTCCATGATTAATATTAAAAAGCTTGATTTAGATGAAACAAGAAGAATGATTATTACCTCCGATATCCATACAAACTTAAAGCTCTTCCAAGAACTATTAGAAAAGGTCCATTTCTCAAAAGAGGATTATTTATTTATCAATGGAGATCTCTGTGAAAAAGGACCAGATAGTATTAAATTAATCCATTATGTACGTACGCTTATTCAGAATAACGAAAATATCTTTTTAACAAAGGGTAATTGTGATGTGGTTTTCCGGTATGTATTTCGTGAAGATGAAGGGATACTACCATACATAAAACAGAGAAAACACTCCATTTTGAATGAAATGATGGCCATACATGGTAAAAGTCTAGATGATTTTTCGGGTCTAAAAGAATTAGGAGAGTTCTACCATACCTATTTTCAATCTGAGATTGAATGGTTAGAGTCATTACCGGTTGCTTATGAGACGAGGGATCTCATCATCATTCATGCAGGTATAGATAATCACAATGATTGGTATGAAACAGATGAATCTCAAGCACTATATGCCAGAGCATTCTACGAGTCAGGGCATCAGTCTGAGAAAACAGTTGTTGTCGGTCATTGGCCAGTGGTAAATTACCGAGCTGCAGAGGCGAGTTCGCACAATCCGATAATAGACCTTGAAAAAAGGATTATTTGTATAGATGGCGGCAATCAAATTAAGCAAGATGGACAGCTAAACGCGCTCGTTATAGAAGGTGGAGAATATACCTTTACCTATGTCGATGAATTAGGACAAGAAGAAATGATAATACGCGATTACACGGAACATGCAGACAGAGTTGGTACGGTTACCTTTCCAAACTATGAAATGAATCTCTTAAAACGCGAGGACTATTTCACACTATGTGAGAATCGTAAGCTTGGTATTCAGCAATGGATAAAAAATGAGTATTTAATAGAAAAGGATGGTCAGTTTTTCTGTAAAAACGATCTTAGTACAACCTTTGTAACAGTCCATTCCGGTGAATACGTGAAGGTTGTTGATGATGCATGTAAAGGCTATAGCTTAATTAAGAAAAATAATGGACAAGTTGGCTGGATACCGCGAGAATGCATCCATAAATAGAACTATTTTACCATTTCATTACGATTTTCTTTTGGTAAACTGACCTTGAGAGAAAAATAGATTTGGGGTGTTGTGATGGAGTTTCAAGGGAATAATAAATATTATACGATTATGCTTATAGGTGGATTAATTGTAGCATTTCTGGCATTCTTCATTGGCAGTGTGACACAAGGGGATGATTATCAATTTTTTAACGCAGTTTTATTTGCATTAGGTGGTGCTGCTGCGGGTGGATTTGTAGGTGTCCCACTTGTTTATATGTGTAGGCCAATAAAGAAGGTTATTATTACGGATGATGAGTTGCAACTGGTTGAAAGTAAAAAGCCGAAAACAACGAAGCTGTCTGACATTCAGGATATAAAAGTGATGCGGAACGGGATTATTATTCGACACACAGAAGGTAAACTGATTATTAGTAAAATGCATGGTTACCCATTGGATGGAATCTATAATCAGTTGAAACAAAAGATTAGTGCATAAATATAATAGCCTTAAGGGAATACTTCCTTATAAGGCTATTTCAAATGGGCTTTATTTTAACATAATTGTAAGGTTCGTAAGGTTGACACCGGTTCACAAGTGTAATAATATTATATTGAATTAAAGATATTTAAAATTAATTGATATAAATTTTATTACAGGACTAAAATGTCTTCCTTTGAACAAATAGGAAACATTCCGTAGATGAGTTCGTCAAATCTCTTGTAAAGAGAAAGGAAGTAATTACATGGTAACACTATATGTCACACCAAGTTGTACATCCTGCAGAAAGGCTAAAGCATGGTTCCAAAACAATAACATACCATTTAAAGAGCGTAATATTTTTTCAGAACCGATGTCATTTGATGAAATCAAAAGCATCTTACGTTTAACAGAAGATGGTACAGAAGAAATTATTTCGGAGCGGTCCAAGGTTTTTAAGGAAATTGATGTTGATATTGACCAGCTACCAATGAAGGAATTATATCAACTGATTCAGGAAAACCCTGGATTACTTAGAAGGCCAATTATTATCGATGAAAAGCGTCTACAAGTAGGGTATAACGAAGATGAAATTCGTAGATTTTTACCTAGATCGGTTCGGACATTTCAGCTACAAGAGCTTCAAAAAATGGTTGACTAATTAGGAAAAGGTGAGTGGATAAATCCCACTCACCTTTTTATTTACACAAATATTGAGTTGCCTTTCGTAGTACGATTTACCTTAATATACTTTGTCACCATTGAAAATAGAATTTTTTACAATGACATAGTCAACATTTCGAATAGCATCTAGTTTGTTTCCGCCAGCATATGAAATAGAAGATTGAAGATCCTGTTCCATCTCAATTAACGTGTCTGTAAGGGAGCCTTTGTGCTCAACAAGCATCTTCTTCCCTTCAACGTTTTTCTTTTCGCCTTTTTGGAATTCAGAAGCCGAACCAAAATATTCTTTATAGAGATTACCATCTTTTTCTACTGTTTCACCTGGAGATTCTTCATGACCAGCAAATAATGAACCAATCATGACCATAGAAGCACCAAAACGTACGGACTTAGCAATATCACCATGAGTACGAATTCCGCCATCCGCGATTATAGGCTTGCTCGCAGCCTTTGCGCACCAACGAAGGGCCGCTAATTGCCAACCACCTGTTCCGAAACCAGTCTTTATTTTCGTAATACATACCTTACCAGGTCCGATTCCAACCTTTGTTGCATCAGCACCGGCGTTTTCTAATTCTCGTACTGCCTCTGGTGTACCAACATTTCCAGCAATAACAAAGGTCTCTGGTAGGTTCTTTTTAATATGTTGAATCATGCTAATAACGGAATTGGAATGTCCGTGTGCAATATCAATTGTAATATACTCTGGTGTAAGGTTTTCTGCTTTTAATTCTTCAACAAATCGATATTCTTCTTCTTTTACCCCCACACTAATGGACGCAATTAATCCACGAGCTTGCATATCCTTAACAAAATCAATGCGCTTTTGTGGCTCGAAGCGGTGCATGATGTAGAAATATCCACCCTCAGCTAATTGTAATGCAACTTTTTCGTCTATAATTGTCTGCATATTTGCAGGGACAACAGGCAATTTAAATGTTCGTCCGCCAAATGTAATCGATGTATCACATTCAGAACGACTATCCACAACACATTTTGCGGGAATTAATTGAATATCTTCGTAATCAAATACATTTTCCATGAAATACACTCCTAAATACGAATGTTTTGTTTTGGATAAACAAAAATTGTTCGTCCTTTGGTAATGTACTACATTTTAGAACGTATGTCAAAGTTATTTGATTAGGCTATACTAATAAAGTAAAATAATGCTGGAAGAAAAAGGGATATATATGAAACTATTTTCTTATAGAGGATTTTTTGGAATTATCTAGAATACTATGGAAGAGAGTATTTCTAAAAGTGAAGTGGGGGATATTATGATCACGTTAATAGAAGACCCTAAAAAAGAACTAGAATACGATATTACATGTATGACGGATGGCAGTGAGTTAAATGTAACGATAATACCAGCTTACTGTGCTTCTTGCAGAAGGCAGATAGAAGGTTTTTTCTATTTTCAAAATGCTCGAATTGGTCAAGTCGGGACAATACCATGTAACCACTGTGGAATGGAAATTCATTGTACAGTTCATGATGGTAGCCAGGATTCGATCTATATGATCCCGGAGATTTATTCCGAGCAATGGTCATATGTGGGGGAGAATCAATTAAGGAGTCATGTAGAAATAGATTTCCAAGATCTATACCAAATCAATACGAAAACCATGAAGAAACTAGAAAAAATACTACTATCCGAGCAAGGAGAACAACACTTTTTGGTGGAACTCGATCAAAGTAAGCTTGAATTAAATGACTTAATTGACCAGGTCATGAGTAGCTTAAAACTCAATGAATTACCTAATGAAAAAATAATGACAGATGATCGATTTAATATGCTTCCTGAGAAGGTAAATAAGTGGCTAAATTTATTAAAAGTACTTCACATAATTTGATAATAAATAGAAGGAAAGACCCTGCATAACATAGGGTCTTTCCTTTTGCTTGTGAACTTCTTATTTCTTCTTCATTCGATATAAATCAATTGACTTATACCCTTGTGAGAGAATATCGACCATTTGCTTCGAACGCTTTTCACGTGTTTGTTGCTGTTTAGCTGAGAAGATATAGCGTGCCCAATCCTTTTGATAACCCGGTGTTAAGTTTTGATAGAATTGGAGCACTTCTGGGTGATTTGCAAGAATCGCTTCCACGTCTTGAACGTTGTTCTCATAATCTGCGACACATTGACTTGCTGCGGAGGATTTTTTGCTTTTCTTCTTCTCTCGCTTCAAGCCAACAACAGTAAAGACTTCATCCATACTTACCATTCTGGAGAATTTAATATCGCTATTTCCGATGTATCCATCTTCCCCTACTTTTAAGGCGGGGAACATATCATCACGATGAATAAACGTGTTATATCGTTTATTTCCTTTTTTAGGATACGCTAAGAAAATATAACCTTTTTCATCCAAAAGTTGGACGTTATCGATTATGTTTGTAGTTTGTTTAATCATTTCTTCTAATGTCTCAACAAAAATAAAGATAGCATCATGATTCTTCGTTAACGTTGTCGGATAACGAGTAAACGTATCATAATCACTTGGCTGATTGAGAACTACCATATTTTCATATTTATGAAGGTTTAATTTATCAATAATGGACATAGTAGGCTCCTGTAATAATGGATAGAATTATACTGAATGTACCGTTGTTAACGAAGCATGTCAATGTCGTAGAAGAGTAGATATGATCCTAAAAGCTACAAACGAGGTTTACAATTTTATAAAAGCGGTATGATAAGGTGTGGGTGATGATAATGAATAAAGCTGTATTTCTTGACCGTGACGGTGTTATTAATGAGGTTCTGACTCAACGTGTGAGGTTTGTTAATAAACCAAGTGATTTCTATTTATTACCGGGAGTAGGTGAGGCAATTAAATTAATGAATGACTTAGGATATAACGTTTTTGTTGTCACCAACCAAGGAGGAATTGGATTAGGCTATATGAAGGAGTCCGCATTAGAGAAGGTTCATCAGAAAATGAAGGATGATCTAAAAGCGTTTGGTGCATCTATAGACGATATTGCTTATTGTCCTCATAAGCCACATGCAGGGTGTGCATGTCGTAAACCAAAACCACAAATGCTGCTCGATATTGCGGAAAGGTATGCAATTGATTTAGCGGAAAGCTACATGGTTGGAGACCGTGAACCTGATATTGATGCTGGTAGGGAGGCGGGTACAAAAACGGTATTAGTAGGAAATCGAGAAGAATCTTCAATAGCTGCCTCGATGCAGTTTACAGACCTACTTGCTTTTTCAAAGTGGTTAGCGGGCGACTCTATTTAAGCCACCCGCTAAACCATTAGTTGCTGACAGCGGTTTGTACAATCGTGAGTTTTTGCTCTGTTACGATATAGGCATCTGTGACTCCTGCATTTTGTACCTCTTCAAGACGTGCTTCTGCACTATCACGAGTTGAAAAGGCACCTGCTTGGACACGATACCAAAGCTCTCCAGAAATGGTAACCGTACCAATAAATGAGTCGATACCCCGACCGCTAAGATAGGCAACTCGCTCCTCTGCATTATCTCTTGATTGAAAGGATCCGGCAATTACTTTATAAAGAATATCTGTATCGTTTTGCTTCGGCTGTAAATTAAATGCAATTGCGATTCCATTAACATGTCCTTGTGCTACTGTTTGGCGCCAGGTTGATTGCATCATTAAATTCGCATCCTGGGCATTATCGATAAATCCGTTTTCTGTTAAAAGCGCAGGCATGGAGGATTCACGTAACACGTGAAAATTAGCTTTTTTCTGCCCGCGATTAGTGAGTTGGTTAACTCTTGTAACCTCAGTATGGAGAATATCTTGATAGCTAGCAGTCAATGATGAATCGGATAAATTACTATGAATATAATCCTCATATCCTTGTGCCGCTCCGTTGAAGGAATTACAATGAATGGATAAAAAGTAGTCTGCTCCCCAGGCGTTTGCCTCATCGGTTCGCTGTTGAAGGCTTTTGGTCGTATCTGTCGTACGACTCATGAGAACCTCCACATTTTCATAACTATTTACTAACGTATTTCGAATGCGAAGTGCAATATCCAAATTAATATTTTTTTCTAACAACCCGTTTCCACTTGCTCCACTATCTGAACCACCATGACCAGGATCTAAATAAAGCTTCATAACAAATCTCCTCCTAATAATAGAAATTATTTTTCAGAAAGGCGTTTGAAACTTCTAAGGTGGATAAGAACGTACAATGTAATTGAAACGTGGTGATGAAGAAAATAGTGTAGCTTTATGAGGTGTCGAGAAAAATGGTCCTCTGTTTGTCAGCTTGTCTCATTTAGTTGCCTCCTTTCCGCAAGTTCTCTGTGTTACTAACATGTATTCGACGGTTCCAGATGGATACCCTTTAATTTTCAGAAAAATAAGATAATATACTCAAACGATGCTTTAACTAAGGAATAAAGTAGTGGAAGAAAGTAAAGGATTTATCCATAAAGATTCAGTACCAAATCCTTAGTAGTTGGTAGAAGACATCAATCGTTAACGGGAAGGGGTGCTATCCCTTCCCGTTATGAAGGATTGTAAACAGAAGCCTGAACAAGCTTCTTAATGGCGTCATACTTATCTTCTTCCAGCAGCGATATAATTTTGCTTCCTACAATGACGCCATCACAAAGCTCACCAATTGTCTGTACGTGTTCCGGAGTAGAGATGCCAAATCCGGCTAGAACTGGTGTGTGACTATACTGCTTAATCCGTTTAAAATAGCCCTGCAATTCTTCTCCAATAGTGGAACGAGCACCTGTTATCCCATTTACGGTTACAGCATACAGGAACCCTTCTGAAGCTGCGGCTATTTTTTTGATGCGATCCTCCGGACTAGTTAAGGAAATTAATTGAACGAATGAAATGCTATTATGCTTTAAATGACTGGAAAGTAGCTGTGATTGTTCTAGTGGTAGGTCTGGTACAATAACGCCACTAATACCAGCAGCCTTAGCATCGCTAGCAAAATTCTCAACACCGTATTGATAGATTGGATTCAAATAGGTCATTAAGATGAGAGGTACTTCTAATTTCTGCTGAATCCCTTTCACATAATCTAACACCATGGTTAAAGAAGTGCCTTGATCCAGAGCACGCTTACCTGCTTCTTGAATGGTAGGTCCATCTGCTACAGGATCTGAAAAGGGAATGCCAATTTCAATTGCTGTTACGCCTGCTTCTTGCAAGAATAAGAGCTTCTTTTCTAAGGATTCTAATCCACCGTCTCCAGCCATGACATAAGGAATAAATGCTTTTCTACCAGAATTTCTAGCTTTTTCGAAGGCTGTATCTAATAATAGATTACTCATGTTTAGCCCCTCCTAATGCTTCCTGTATCGTATCCACATCTTTATCGCCACGACCGGACAAACAAATAACGATTGCTTGATTAGTGGTCATTTTCTCAGCCAATTGCACTGCATATGCAATCGCGTGTGAGCTTTCTAAAGCAGGGATAATCCCTTCTGTGCGACATAATAATTGAAAAGCTTGTAATGCCTCTTCGTCGGTGACAGATGTATAATGAACACGTCCTATATCCTTTAAATAGCTATGCTCAGGACCAACTCCTGGATAGTCTAACCCTGCGGAAATAGAATGTGCTTCTTGGATTTGTCCGTGTTGATCTTGCAATAGATACATCATTGCGCCGTGAAGGATGCCTCGAGTGCCCATTGTTAGAGAAGCGGCATGTTTGTTGGTAGCCAATCCGCTTCCGGCTGCTTCCACTCCAAACATTGCTACTGTTTCATCATGGATAAATGGATAAAACATCCCCATGGCATTACTCCCGCCGCCAATACAAGCAATAACAGCATCCGGTAGTCGGCTTTCAGCTTCCTGAAATTGTTTCTTCGTTTCCTTGCCAATTACACTTTGAAAATCTCGAACCATTTTTGGAAAAGGATGTGGCCCTAAAACAGAACCAATAATGTAATGGGTATCCTCTACATGTGTAACCCAGTAGCGAAGGGCTTCATTAACAGCATCCTTCAATGTAGCGCTACCTTGGTGAACTCCCACCACTTTTGCACCTAATAATTCCATTCGAAAGACATTCAGCTTTTGACGACGAATATCTTTTTCACCCATGAAAATGACGCATTCTAAATTCAACAAGGCACAAACGGTCGCTGTCGCCACACCGTGCTGCCCAGCACCTGTTTCGGCGACGATCTTCTTTTTCCCCATACGTACGGCTAAGAGCGCTTGCCCAATGGTATTGTTGATCTTATGAGCACCAGTG
The DNA here is from genome assembly GCF_039614845.1 of Ornithinibacillus xuwenensis. NCBI lineage: Bacteria > Bacillati > Bacillota > Bacilli > Caryophanales > Bacillaceae > Ornithinibacillus > Ornithinibacillus xuwenensis. The sequence goes on from NZ_JBDIML010000002.1 coordinate 356,174, forward strand.
TGATTCAAGTCTTCTCTTTTCAAATAAATCTTAGGCCCCCCTAAGTGCTTTGATAAATTTTCAGCATAATATAATGGATTTTCTCTACCAATATACTGTTTTAAGTAATAGTTTAGTTGTTCCGTGAAATCAGGGTCTTTTCTTGCCCGATCATAAGCCTCTTCTAATTCAGTTACTGCCTGCATTAAGGTTTCCGGAACATATTTACCACCGTACAATCCGAATTGTCCATGTTGATCTGGAAAATTATACAAGATCCTTCAACTCCTTCTTTTTAGCTGCCTTCATAAATGCCTTAATTTTTTCTAGATCTTTTTCGCCGTTTGTCTCCACACCACTAGAAACATCAACAATAGCAGGGTTTGTTTCTGTTATGGCAGCTTGAACATTATCTGGGTTTAACCCTCCCGCGACGATTACTTGTTCCTTTGAAATGTTTAGCTGTTGTAGTAATTTCCAATCGAACGTCATGCCGCTTCCACCTCGGTATTTCCCGCCGGCGCTATCAAAAAGAAAGTAATCCACTTTATAGGGTTTCGTGCGATGAATATCCTCTTCTCTACGAATTGGAAATGCTTTAATCACTGGAAGCGGTATGTTACGGCAAAACTCAGGTGTCTCATCACCATGTAGCTGGACCAAATCTAATCCTACTTGGCTAATTGCCGATAATACTTCTTCTATTGTTGGGTTAACGAAAACACCAACTTTCTTCACGTGCTCTGGCACAAAATGTGCAAGCTCCTTTGCTTTCTCCACGGAAATTCTCCGCTTGCTTTCAGCAAACATGAACCCTAAAAAATCTACTCCTTGCCTAATCGCCGCTTGAACGGTCCTTTCATCCTTCACGCCACAAATTTTTACCTTCATTCTTTTTCACCTCCAAGCTCTATCGTAAGTTCACGCATCGTAGCATTAATGTCTGTTGACCGCATAAGTGTTTCCCCAACCAAAATGCCTTTTGCGCCCGCATGTGCAGCCCTTTTTGCATCAGCTTTTGTGACAATCCCACTCTCACTAATCAGTAGTACTTCGTTTGTATTTACTTGCTTTGCTAATTTCTCCGTTACCGACAAGCTAACCTGAAAGGTTTTCAAATCACGATTATTAATTCCGATAATCTTAGCGTCCATCTCAAGAGCAAGTTGTAATTCTTCCTGATTATGAACTTCAAGTAGGACTTCTAGCTCCTGATATTTTGCGTAAAAATATAATTCGATTAGCTTTGCTTTCGGAAGTGCTGCCGCAATTAATAAAATTACATCCGTGCCGCAAGCCTTTGCTCGATCAATTTGAACAGTATCAATGATAAAGTCTTTGCATAAAATTGGGATGTCCACTACGTGACGCACGGCTTGTAAATCCTGTATGGACCCTTTAAAGAAAGGACTATCCGTTAATACGGAAATTGCACCAGCGCCTGCTGAGGTGTATTTGCTGGCTTGTTCAGCAGGATTTACCTTTGTTAGAATATCCCCCTTTGAAGGGGAGGCACGTTTTATTTCTGCTATCACATTTAATTGATTGTTCTTCATGAAGGAATCATAGAGTGAACGTGGCTGATAGTCGTTATTAGGAAATGTAACCCCATCTGCTTTGATGCTAGCAACTTCCTTTTCCTTTACTTTCAAAATATCATCTAATATGGTCATCATTTTCTACCCCGCTTTTCGTTTATTGCTATAGGCAATTAAGTATTCCAATTTTTCTAGTGCTGCACCGGATGCAATGCTTTCCCTTGCTAGTGCTATTCCCTCTTGAATGGTGGTAGCTATTCCATGCGCATAGAATGCAAGTCCGCTATTTAATAGCACGGTCTCAAAATAGGGCCCCTTTACCCCGCGTAGGACATCTAATAGAATTTGCACATTTTCTTTTGTATCGCCACCTCTAATCGCTTCTAGTGGGTACCTTGTTAATCCTACTTCTTCTGGCGTCAGCGTAAATTCTGTAATACTCCCTTGCTCCATTAACACAAGATGATTTTCTCCGACGAGTGAAGCCTCATCCATATAACCAGCTCCATTTACAACGATGGCGCGTTTTCTACCTAATTGATTCAGTACCTCTGCCATCATCGTTAACCGCTCTCTTCGATAGATTCCTAGTAATTGTGTTTCTAATTCTACTGGGTTGGTCAGAGGACCAATTAAATTAAATATAGTAGGGATTCGTAAGTCTTTCCGCACTTTCATGATTTGCTTTAGCTTTGGATGAACATGTGGTGCGAATAAGAAGGCAATTCCATTTTCTTCTAAAAGCTCTTCCGTTTCTGCTACAGAAAAATCAAGTGAAATACCTAATGCTTCTAATACATCTGCACTTCCAGTTTTGCTAGAGACACTTCGATTTCCATGCTTCGCTACTCGAACTCCTCCAGCTGCGATGACAAAGGCTGAAGTCGAACTAATGTTGAAGCTCTGCGAATGATCACCTCCAGTTCCGCAATTATCCATTACACCAGAGAGCCGTCTTTGAAAAGGTAAGGCATGTCTTCTCAGCACCTCAACAAGACTAGCGATTTCCTCTGGTGTTTCACCTTTTAATGAAAGTCCCATAAGTACAGCAGCTATTTCACTATCGGAAGTGGATTCGGAAAATAGCAATTCAGCTACAGCTTTCATTTCGGTCCGCGTTAGATTCTCTTTGTTAACTAATTTCTGAAGATACGGTTGCATGGTTCATTGTCTCCTCTCTTGTATACGCTAAAAAGTTCTTTAGGATTTTCTTTCCGTAAGGTGTTCCAATTGATTCTGGATGAAACTGCAGTCCAAATAATGGATAGGACAGATGCTGTATTGCCATAATTTCCCCATCATCCATGGATGTAGCCGTAACCTCAAATTGTAGCGAGGTATTTTTTTTATCGATGGCTAGGGAATGGTACCGCATCACCTCAAGTGGAACTGGCATGTATTCAAATAACCTGCTTCCGTTATGCTTTATTTGCGATGCTTTTCCATGTTTGATCTTTTTTGCTTGAACAATAGGAATTCCGAAGGCAGCCCCAATGGCTTGATGTCCCAAGCATATTCCAAGAATAGGTATCACTTGATAGAAGGATTGAATAACCTCTACACAGATACCAGCATCTCTTGGATGACCTGGACCGGGAGACAAGATGATTGCATTTGGGTTCATAGATGCGATGTCTTCCACCGTTATGTCATCATTTCGCTTTACGATGACTTTCGCACCGAGCTCTCCTAAATACTGATATAGGTTATACGTAAACGAATCATAATTATCAATTAGTAATATCATTCCTTCACCTCCAATAATGCTCTTGCTTTTTGAAGCGTTTCTTCATATTCTTGTTCGGGAACAGAGTCAAGTACAATTCCCGCACCCGCTTGAACATAGGCTGTCTGTGACTTGACTACCATTGTTCGAATTGCTAATGCAAAATCAAGATTTCCTGTTACATTGACATAGCCTACTGCACCTGCATACACACCTCTTTTTGTAGGTTCTAGTTCGTTGATTAATTGCATGGCGCGAATTTTGGGGGCACCAGATACGGTTCCCGCAGGTAAACAGGATAGTAATGCATCCAGTGCGGATACATCTTTTCGGAGTGCTCCTTTTACCTCTGAAACGATATGCATGACATGTTTATAGCGCTCAACCGTTAAATGCTTAGTAAGCGATACACTTCCAAATTCACACACACGACCTAGATCATTTCTCCCTAGATCGACTAACATGCGGTGCTCAGCAAGCTCTTTTTCATCCGATAATAAATCCTCTTCTAACTTACAATCTTCTTCTTCAGTCAAGCCTCTTTTGCGGGTTCCGGCTATTGGATTGGTGAATACCTGATTGTCTCGAACAGAGACTAAGCTTTCAGGTGATGCTCCTAAAAGCAAATAATCATCAAAATCAATATAAAACATGTAAGGTGAGGGGTTTGTTCTTCTTAAATTCCGATAGAAGGAAAAGGCATTTCCCTCCATTTTGGCTTGTAATCTTTGTGATAGAACTACTTGAAATACATCCCCTTTTTTTATGTGCTCCTTTGCTGTTTTTACCATATCCGTGAAGGTTTCCTTCGAGGAATTTGAGGTAACAGCTCCTACTTTTACTGGTTCCAACGTTAATTCCTGTGTCGAAGGAGTGAGGAGCTGTTCCGCCATAAGATTGAGCTCATGTTGCAATTGTCCATCGGAAACAGTTCCAGAAAGATTCAGGACGACCACATATATTTTTTGTAATTGGTGATCCAAAATGGCTACTTTTTCATAAAACATGAGGTGTGTATCCGGCATTTCCATTTCATCACTAGGTATCTTGCCGATGTTTTCATATTGGCGGATGACGTCATAGCCAATATACCCAACACCTCCTCCAAAGAAAGGGAAGGGGAGTACCTCATCTGGGACACCTAATTGTTGCTGCATAATCTCCAGAATTTGTCCCTTTTGTCTAGTTCTGGATTTTTCTAGAATCCGGTGAATCTCGTATTCTTCTCCAAATGCTCTTAGCTCAAGGTAGGGGTCACTTCCGATAAACGAATAGCGTCCAGTGTTTTCGTGTTTGCGTGAGCTTTCTAACAGAAATTTCTTTTTTCCTTGTAAACGATGGAAAATGGTAATGGGAGTTAATGTATCTCCCTCGATTTCCTTTACTTTAAGTGAAATGGTCTTTGATACACGTGAATCCATATTTGTGTTTTCCTCCTCCAATAGTTTCTTCTCCATAAAAAAAGCCCCCCAATTACATAGAAAACATGTAATTGGAGGACGGAGTAGCCGCGGTGCCACCTCTCATTAGATTGAAGACTTCAATCTCACTTCTTCAGGTACGTATATACTTCAACAGTATTGGATACCCTATCCTTTTAACGGTAGAATCCCGTGCTTCCCTACTGTTAGATGGTTCAGAAAGCCTCTCGTAAGTCCATTCTGTATCTCCTATCATGCTAAGCTCTCACCACTGCTTAACTCTCTGTAATGCTTTCGATATACGTACTACTCTTACTAAAACGATTTATGGTATGAAATTTTTATTATGAAACGTGTTAATCTTTCATCAGAAATCTCCTAAAAATACAAAAAGGGCCCCTCATCCAAAGGACGAGGAACCCGTGGTGCCACCTTCATTAATTGCAGTATGCAATTCGCTTGTTCTATATCTTACGCCGTGCGCTTTAATATAGGTCTCTTATAACGATGAGACATTCGCCAAAGCCTACTGAAAAGTTTCCTTACGTTCGGTTTGGAGGCTCCGAAGCCCATTCACTATCCCCTTAGCACTGGTTTGCACCAACCACCAGCTCTCTACAGCCTTAGGAAAAAGTTACTCCTCTTCTTCAACACCCAATATTAAATTTTCGAACAATTTTATTGTTTATTATAATAAAGTGATAAAGCGCAAATGTCAACACCATTTTTAAGTTGAATAAGAAAATTAGTTTTGTAACCCATCATTCTCTTTGGGGCAAACAATCACAGCTGCCTTACAGTATGGGTTACATTTACGGAGTCAGTGATTGCTGAGATTACTGCCACCCCATTGGCACCAGCCTCCATAACACTGGCTGCATTGTCGACATGAATACCACCTATCCCAACTAGAGGAATAGTTGGAAATTGCTCTCTTAGGTCTTGAATCCACTCAATGCCAACAGGTTTTTTTGCATCTGGTTTTGTTGTTGTGCCAAAAATCGGTCCAGCTCCAAGATAATCTACTAGTTCAATAGGGCTTTCGTCTACCTCATGAGAATTGGAAACAGAAAGACCAATGATTTTTTCAGGAAACTCATCTCGAACCTCCTGTACAGAACGATCATCCTGACCAACATGAAGGCCATCTGCTTCTAATTTGTCTACTAATTCAACATCATCATTGACGATAAATAATAGCTGATGCTCCCAACATACTTCTCTCAGCTTTTTTCCTAGCTCTAGCTTTGGGCTGCCGGTAAGGGCACCCTTTCCTTTTTCTCGAAATTGAAAGGCTGTGATTCCTGCCTTAGCTGCTTCCTTTAAGAGACTAACAGGATCTTGCTTACAGTTTTGAGAGCCCATAATGAAGTATATGCGTAAAGCTTTTTCTAATGTCTGCTCCATGGATTAGCTCCCTCCTAATTTGTCCATGCTCATGGACAATGCGTCAATAAAATGGGGAATAAATGTCCCTGGACCATTTACCTCTGGTTTAGTTGCGACATGATGAGCAGCTAATCCATAGAATGAAACAGCTGTTAATGCTTGTTTGTCAATAGAATCATCGGTAGTGAAACATGCGGTTAATAGAGACCCTAGTAAACAGCCTGCACCAGTAACTTTTGTAAGAATGTCGTTCCCTAATTGATTATGCATAAGCTTGGTTCCGGAGCATATGATGTCAGTTTTTCCCGTTAGAACCGCAGTAGTTTCATAGACTTCGGCCACTTTAATTGCTACTTCCTCTGTATTTCCATCACCAATAGAGTCGACGCCTTTTGATTTCCATGGGATTCCTGCCAAATGGGCAAGTTCACCGGCGTTTCCTTTAATTGCTGTCGGTTGAACTTCTTTTAATAGTTGGTGAACCATAGATGAACGAAAGGGGGTTGCAGTTACCCCGACAGGGTCAAGTACTACTGGAATATTGCGATCATTGGCGGTTTTACCTGCTAGAATCATAGCGGGAACCTCAGCTGGTGTTAGTGTTCCAATATTAATTAATACACCGTCCGCAATTGTTGCTATATCTGCTACTTCTTCTACAGCCTTTGCCATTATTGGTACCCCACCAAAAGACAGTAACCCATTTGCTGTAAAATTCATGACCACCTGATTGGTTAAATGATGAATAAGTGGTTGTTGTGAACGAACATTTTGGATAATAGAAAAATCCATTACTCCACCTCAACCATTCTTGCTGCAAAGTGATTAGTTGGACCATTTCCACTACCGAGATCAAAGGAATGTTGGATTGCATTTGTTACAAATTCCTTTGCCCTTTCCACTGCTAGGGGTAGCATAATGCCTTGGCTTAAATAGGCGGTTATAGCAGCGGAGTATGTACACCCTGTCCCATGGGTGTTGGCTGTCTCCACTCTTTTTGCTGTAAAGGTATGCATTTTTTTGCCATCATATAGAAAATCAATTGCTTCTCCTGATAGATGACCTCCTTTTACAAGGGCTGCACCTGCACCGTATTGATGAACAATTATCGTTGCGGCCTCTTGCATATCTTCCACCGTTTCAATCGATTGGCCAATAATAAATTCTGCCTCTGGAATATTTGGTGTAACAACGGAGGCTAGCGGTAAAAGATGTTCACGTAAATAATTACGGGCATTCCCGTCAATTAAGGAGTCCCCACTTGTCGCAACCATGACAGGGTCCATGACATAGGGAGCATTGATAGTAGCTATTTGTTCCCTAATAAGCTGCATCATGTCAATGGTTGCAATCATCCCTGTTTTAAATGCATGAACCGGCATATCAGACAAAACGGAATCGAATTGCTGATGAATCATTTCATTCGGTAAATGATGTACTGCTTGGACCCCAGTTGTATTTTGAGCAACTACCGAGGTGATAATGGACATTCCATAGCTTTTTATCTCTTGAAATGTTTTCAGATCGGCGTGAATTCCTGCACCTCCACTTGGATCTGTTCCAGCAATCGTTAAGGAACAAGGAATCGTCATGAATGGATCGCCTGCTTTCCATCAGAAGGCCATTGTTCCAGACTATATGCCATTTCCCAGAATTTTAATTCTAGCTGACAGCTTTTTCGGAATGCATCCTTTATCCGTAATTTCTCATCAGGAGAAATATGTTCTGCATAGCGGTCCAGAAGCATTCTCATGTCATTGGTTGTGTTTTCTACTCTGGAATCAGCATAAAAGCGAATCCATTGATAAAAAGGATGGTCCTCTTTCGGCTGGTATTTTTCCATTAGCTCTTTTCCAATTTCTAAATAGGTCCAAGGACAAGGAAGTAAGGCACCTAGTATCTCCCCTAAAGTTCCAAGCTGTGCATGATACATCATATGCTTGATATAATGGTCTGCTGTTGGTGGAAGTGAGTGTCCCTGAAGTGATTCATAGCCAACTCCGATATAATCACAGAAATTGTGATGTGGGTGAATTTCATCATGCAGGATGAAGCTTATTTTGTCATGGAAATACATAATATCCTTCCGACTTGTTGATTTTGCTAAGGCTAACCCGTAAATTTTCATAAATGCGTTTAAATATTCAAAGTCGGCTTTTACATAGTGCTCAATCGCGCTTTTAGCAATATCACCCTTTCCGATACCTTCTACAAATGGGTGCTCAAAAATTAGTTGAAAAATATCATCATTTTCTTTTCTCAATTGATTCGTAAACGTCATTTAAAAATCCTCCTCATACTAATTTGATTCTCCTAAAAGCTTTTTACTAGACTATCCTGGTTGACACGTGACAAGATAAACCAGCCAATGAGTGCACCAGTAATACTGCTAATGAGAAATGATGGAAGAAAGGCAAATACCCCAACAGAACTACCCATCAAAATGATTGCAAAAGGTACGGCAAACACCGATCCTATTAATCCAGTACCAACCGCTTCCCCAATGACCGCGGCGATATTTTTCTTCGATTTTTGATAGAAGTACCCAGCTAGAAATGCGCCAATCATTCCACCAGGAAAAGCTAGTAATGTTCCTAGACCAAGCATATTTCGCAATAGACCAATCACAAATGCGATGATGACAGCAGGTCCTGGACCTAGCACTACTGCAGCTATGACATTAACGGCATGCTGTACAGGATATGCCTTCGCAATTCCCGCTGGAAACCAAAGTAGCTGTGCTCCCAGGGTACCGATTGCCACAAGGATTGCCATGGTTGTTAACAGTCGTGTTCGATTCAAATTGTCTCCCTCCCGTCTTTTAGGGATGACCAAAAAAGCCAGATCCACAAAGGGACCTGGCTTCCATAAGCTGAAATAGAATAGACATACATCGTCTGACTACTTCCCTACGCTGGTATTAACCAGATCAGGTCCATAAGAGTCGGAAAGCTTACGTGCTTTCCTCTCAGCCCACGAATTTTAGGGCACCCCTAGTAGTAATGTTTCATATTCGGTTACACAAACTTACCATAACAAAATTACTTCATCCTGTCACCAATATCATTCAAAAAGGGAAATAGTACCTAGAAAATTAGAAAGTTTCATCGGTTGATCGCTCACAGAAAACCGGTGAAATATTCACCATGTTATAATAATAGAATAGTAAGCGAATAAAGAGGAGGAATAGGATGCTAGCAATTAAAAATACCACAATTTTTGATGGAACAGGAAACAAAATAGAAGATAAGGTGATTCTTGTAAAGAACGGGAAATTCGAATCGATAACAAATGATAAAGCGATTCCAGATAGCTATCAGGTAATCGATGCTGCTGGAAAAATGGTAACACCAGGACTCATTGACGTACATACTCATTTGGGTGTATCCGAGGAAGGTGTTGGAAAAGAGGGAAGCGATTTTAACGAAACGAGCAGTCCAATTACCCCTCAAGTGCGTGCCATTGATGGAATTAATCCAATGGAAAAAGGATTTGAAGATGCTCGGAAATCAGGGGTTACCACTGTACAGGTAATGCCAGGGAGTGCGAATGTCATTGGTGGAGAAATGGTCGTTTTAAAGACTGCAGGTCATATTGTAGATGAAATGGTTGTGAAGGCACCTTCGGGTATGAAGGCAGCTTTGGGGGAAAACCCTAAAATGGTGCATGGTCCTAAGGGTAAGATGCCGGTCACCCGAATGGGAGTTGCTGCAAGACTTCGTGAAAAATTGATTGAAGCACAAAACTATTTAAATGGTGAACAAAAAGAAAGAAAACTAGATATGGAGAATCTTGCTAAAGTAATACGTAAAGAAATTCCATTGCGTGTGCATGCACACCGAGCAGATGATATTTTAACGGTTCTTCGCATTAAGCGCGAATTTGATATTGATGTAACAATTGAGCATTGTACAGAAGGGCATCATATTGCCGACTATATTGCGAAGCATGAGGATGTCCGTGTCTCGGTTGGTCCAACAATGTCCAGTAGATCTAAAGTAGAACTGAAGGACAAGGGTTGGAATACCATTAAAACACTAATGGATGCTGGAATATCCTGTTCTATCACAACAGATCATCCAGTTGTAGGAATATCCTACTTAGTGACAAGTGCGGTACACGCGATTAATGGAGGTATTACAGAGGAGCAAGCACTTCGAGCAATAACAATTGATGCAGCAAAGCATCTTGGTGTTGCTGATCGAGTTGGTTCAATTGAAGTAGGAAAAGATGCCGACTTTGTCATTTGGAGTGGTAATCCATTCGACTTACGCAGTCAAGTAGAACATGTTTTTATCGAAGGAAAAGCGATTTAAATTCTAGTGATACGTAACGAAAAGAAGCAATCACCATAGATTGAAAGGTGATTGCTTCTTATTTTTCTCAGATATGCTAGAATGACAGATTTTATGTCACCTCAAAGTATAGGTGGTGATGATATTGGCATCCTTCGTTAAAGCTTGATTGGCAATTTGGGCAATGTGTTGTTTTTAGGTATTCATGAATCGTGAGTTCTGTCTTGCAAACGCCACATATAATAGCCTTCGTATCGAATTCCTTGGCTTTCCATCTAATTATGTCGTGATTCTCACTTTCTTCATGACATTTAAAGCATGGATAATATTTATGACAGCATTTAAATTTTATCGCAATGATATCCTTCTCCGTATGATAATGTGTACAACGCGTTTGTTCATCAACTATCGGTCCATAAATCTTCGGCATTCCTTTTCCTCCTTACCCCACATTCACTATATAGAGTGTACTACAAATTAGTAGAAGAAGAACAAAATATAAGTGGATTCATTTGATGGAAAAACAGTTCTTGTGACCTATCTGTAAAGGATAAATTCTGGGAGGACTAATTGCTCTTGGAATCGAATATAGTATGTAAGTGTTCAATATAAAATCATGAGGAGGAGTAATCATGACCAAAAAAGTACTGATTCTTGCTGGAGATGCAGTAGAAGCTTTGGAGATTTATTATCCCTATTTTCGTTGTTTAGAGGAAGGCTTCGAAACGACAATTGCTGCATTATCACCGAAGAAACTGCACACTGTTGTTCATGACTTCATCGGATGGGATACATACACAGAAAAGGAAGGATATTTAATTGAAGCTACTGCAAGCTTCGAAGCTATCAATCCTGAGGAATATGATGGGTTAATTATTCCGGGTGGTCGTGCACCGGAGCATATGCGTTTGAGTGAGCATGTACCTGTAATTGTTCGTCACTTCTTTGAAGAAAATAAACCAATTGCGGCTGTTTGTCATGCGGCGCAAGTGTTATCGACTGTTCGTGAGCATATGAAAGGAAGAGAACTGACGGCCTATATTGCTTGTAAGCCTGAGGTAGAAGCATTAGGTTCAACTTATGTTAGTGAGTCCAATCATACGGATGGTAACTTAATATCGGGTCATGCTTGGCCAGACCTACCGACTTTAATGAAAGAATTTGTGAAACAGGTTAATGGTGTTGGTGTAGAAGCGTAACCTATTAAAAAAGGAGTAATTTTGATTCATGATAGTTACTCCTTTTTACCTTCCTTTGTTTAAATTTGGCTATAGTTAGCAATACTAAGCATATCGAATTTACGTAAAGGAAGTGTGTTTGTTGAGTCAACAAGATATACGTGTAGAAGTGGAGAAAATTATTGAAGAAAATAAAGTTGGTACAATGGCAACGATAAAAAATAATCGCCCACATACAAGATTTATGACCTTTTTCCATGAGGATTTAACCTTATATACGGCTACAAGCACTGAAACGGATAAGGTGGAGGAAGTTGAAGAAAATCCATATACACATATATTAATTGGTTACCAAGGAGAAGGATATGGTGATCAGTATGTGGATTATCATGGTAAGGTATCAATTAATAATTCAGAGGAACTAAAGCAAAAGCTATGGACTGATAATATGGCGCCATGGTTTGATGGACCGCAGGACCCAGCCTATACGATTTTAGAAATTAAGCCGGAGCTCGTGAGATTAATGCCCAATCAAACAGGAGAAGAGCCAAAAGAAGTACAATTATAGAATTGGTTATGTAATCTGCCAAGCACCGCTTGGCAGATTCGTGATTATCGCTGTTCTTGCTGTATATAAGCGTCTGGAACAATTTGCTGTACAGTATCAAGATGTCTCTCGGCATTATTAGGGTTTGCAAATGCACCAGCTTGCACCCGGTACCAACGTTCTCCTGAAATAGTAGTTGTTGATACAAATGCAGCAATATGATTGTCTTGAAGATTTTCTACACGACTTTCTGCGTTGTCTCTTGATTGAAACGAGCCCGCTAAAATAACGTAAAACACATCAGGTTCAGGATCGTTGTTGTTTTTTTGCGGAAGGTTAAACGCGCGCGCAATTCCATTTACATGCCCCTGCGCTACCTGCTGTCTCCAAGAATTATCTCGCATGAAGGATGCATCGTGTGCATTATCGATAAACCCGTTTTCAGAAAGAAATGCAGGCATATTGGATTCACGGAGTACATGAAAATTTGCTTTTTTCTTGCCACGATCGCGTAATTGATTTACCGCGGTAATTTCTTCGTGCAGAATATCTTGATAGCGTGCTGTTTGGGAAGAATCGGAAAGTGAGCTATGAATATAGTCTTCATAGCCTTGAGCAGAACCATTAAACGCATTACAATGAATGGAAACATAATAGTCTGCTCCCCATGTATTTGCTTCGTTCGTACGTTGGCTTAAGCTCTTGGTAATATCACTAGTTCGACTCATCTTCACGTCTACATTTTCGTAATTACTAGTTAATAGATTATTAATTTTTAAAGCGATATCTAGATTAATATTTTTTTCTTGAAGGCCATTTCCCTGTGCACCAGGATCATTACCTCCATGACCAGGATCAAGATATAGCTTCATCTTAATTTTCCCTCCAATCAACTGAAAAATGGCTTACGTAATATCATATTCATGGAGTAGTTATCAAACTGGACAAACAGCTTGAATTCGTTGATTTTCCACACCTGCCTTTTTATATGGAGGGTACTTTTTTAGCTTGTAATACTAGTGAAAAATGGCGTACTAAACGCCATAAAAAATAAATTAGAGGTGAGAAAATGGTAGTTGAAATAAACCCTTATTTAATAACAAATGGTAATGGAAAGGAAGCCATTAAGTTTTATGAAGATGCATTAGATGCAAACGTTCTTGGCGTTCAAACCTTCGGAGAAAATCCGGCCCAGAGCGACTCTTTTTCTGCTGATGTTAAAGATCGGGTATTACATGCCCAATTGAAAATTGGGAAATCTGATTTAATGATCTCGGATACTTTCCCAGATCAGCCTTTTCAAGTTGGTAACCAGCTGTCCATCGCTATTATGATTAATGGAAGTGAGAAAACGAGAACAATCTTTGAAAAATTAGCAAATGGTGGTAAGGTAGAAATGTCTTTACAAGAAACTTTCTGGAGTCCCTTATATGGTCAAGTTCAAGATAGATTTGGTGTCCTATGGCAAGTCTCGACTATAGAAGAAAAGTAGAGATGCATGTAATGGAGGTTGGTAATACAACCGCTTAATTTTTAGGGAGGTATCCAGAAATGAAAAAGCAAGTGTTATTTATTCATTGCGCAGGTCCTCAAGGAAATCAACAAGGAAGTGAAGGGTTAGTTGAATATTTACAGCAAAATCTTAGCAATGAGTATAGCTTACTCAATCCCAGCATGCCAAACCCAGAGGAGCCAGTTTATCATCAGTGGAAAAAAGAACTTCAGAAAAACTTCGATTCACTCACCGGTGAGGTCATACTTGTCGGGCATTCCTTAGGTGGTACAGTATTATTGAAATATCTGTCAGAAGAGGAATGTAACGTTTCGATAAGGGGGCTTTTTATTGTAGCTACACCCTATTGGGGAATTGATAGGGACTGGAGTCGTTCAGATTTTGTACTAGATGAAAGATTCTACGCGAAATTACCACAATCGATTGATACTTATTTTTATCACAGTATGCATGATGAAACTGTCCCAATTAATCACTTAGTCCAACTTACGAAGGGTTTTGCGGATACGACCATACGTATTCAGGATGGAAGTAGTCACTTATTTGAAAACGGACTAGCAGAATTAGTAGTGGATATTAAAAATAGTAATCTAGAAAGATAGCTTCTGATTTTAATAGCATAACACTGTACGGCGAATTATGCTGTCACTGCCATTTGATATAATAGAGCTTAACGTAATACTATCTAATAATCTGTAGAACTAGGTTCACATAAAAATGGAGGAGAAATATGAAACAGCACCAGGCTTTAACGGAAATACCGATATTGGAAACAAAGAATTATTTGTTACGAGGAGTAGCGCTTGATGATGCAAGTAGGCTGTTCGCCTTCATGCAAGATAAAATCACCATGCAATTCATTACACCACATCCCGTGCAGACTGAAGAAGAAATGGAGGCGGCCATTAAACAATACTTAGCTAAGTTTCAGGAACAAAAAGAGATACCCTGGGTAATTATTCATAAAGAAGATGGAGCTTTAATTGGACAATTCCGATTGCATAAGCTACATATGTGGCACAGAAAAGCAGAAATGGGAGCTGTAATTCAGCAGGATTATCAAAAAACAGGCGTGATGACCGAAGTGTTGGGGGTTATTCTTCCTTATGTTTTTGAGACGTTGAACCTTAATCGATTAGTTGGTGATATATTTTCCGGAAATGAAGGATCGAGAAGGCTATTAGAAAAGTTTGGTTTTAAAAAAGAAGGGGTACTAAGGCATACGGATTTTGATGGACAAGCCTTTCATGATACAGTAGTGTATTCCATGTTAAAGCACGAATATGAAGCATAGAAAAATCTCTTGGTCAAAGAAGCCAAGAGATTTTATATTACTTGAACGATTACTCCGCTGTAAAGGTATAAGCAGCCATGGGTCTCACGTTATTCTTGTTAATGGCATCTTCTAGTAGCTTTATTTGTGACTGTATTAATGTCGAGAGCCTTGAAGGCATTTCATTACTGTTTATTAGTTTATCGTGATATTCCGAAAGCGTTTGATGGATCTCCCATTCCCCATCTTGGAGCATAGGCGAATAGATAGATTTCTCGTGCGTAATATTCCACCCAGCCTTTGTCGCTATTTCTTTTAAATCCATCGGTGTAAATAGTGTGCGAACATTTGATGATGTCTCACTTTGGAAGCATTCATATTGAGCCTGTATAAGAACGGCAAGAAAGTGAGGGAGCTGTTCGGCAGTTGTTACGCGCGTATCCCATTCAGCAAAGCATAATTTCTTACCCCATTTCTTCAGTTTTTGCAGAATTTTTTCAAGTTCATGAGCATTGTTTAAGTACCATGAACTGTGTGATAAAATTACTGCATCAAAAGTATGCTCATTAAATGCTACGTCATCAGATAGGATATCTCGTTCGAAGTCAACCTGTATTCTAGAGGATAAGGAAGAACTTTTTAGATAGTCAATCGATTCGCCTAAGGTAAGCGGGGCTCCATAATCAGGAGAAGCGATATCGACGCCATGTACAAAACCATTTTCTCCTACCAAATAAGCAAGAACAGCCGTAGTATCCCCTTGGCCACAGCCTATTTCTAATATATTGTTACCATCCTCAATACCCCAAAAGCGAGCTAATTTAAGACGGTGTTCGGTTTGTATCTTTTGTGTTTCATAGTTTAATTCGCTAGCTGCCATACACCCTACAATATAATTTAATGGGTTCGTCATAATCGTGTTCAACTTCTTTCTTTATTAGTAAATTTCTCCTTATACTTACAATATCAATAAGGAAGTAAACCCACAACTGAATTTGCATAATTATCAGATAACCACATAATAAGGTACAATAATAGGGAGGATTCCAATGTCAAAAGTAATTATTCGTTATGGAGTTGCGCTATTGGTGTCTCTTTTTTTATATCTGTTATTGTCCCCGTGGGAATTTCCCAATCTGATAACACATTTTTGCGTGTTTTTGCTCGTATTATTTTTTCCGTTAATTCTTGTGTTTTTACATGCAAAAAACCAGTGGAAGGCATTTTGGCTAACATTTGGATTTTCCTCTATAGGTGCTATTAGGTTACTGGTGGGATTAATCTATAAAGACAAGATCTCCATAATAGACAGTATACGTGTTAATAAAGATAATCTAATTATAGTGGATGGAAATCGAATGCTTATTGGTGAACCCATTTCATATTGGTATTTAGAAGGACTTCTGATATACCTTTTCTTTGGAATTTTAGGAATATTAGTAGGGATAATTGTGCAAAGAAAGTCCCAAAAATAGAGAATGAGGTGTGCAAATGAAACTAGTCAGTTATCGCTTGAAGGATCATAATGATCCATTACGGATTGGATTTGTTTTAGAAAATAAGGTTGTAGATTTACAAGAGGCATATCTACAAATGCTTTCTAAACAGAGAAGGAACGAGGACTTAGATGGATCCATTCCAACCAGTCCAAATGATTTTTATAAGACAGGGAATGCTGTAATAACCAAAGGAATTGAAGCCTATACATACGTTCAAAATAATCCAAACGATGTAAGCTATTTGCTGCGTGAAGAAGTATATCTAAGCACCCCTATTCCCAATCCATCAAAAATAATATGTGTTGGTCGAAATTATGTGGAGCATGCTGCAGAAATGAAGAGTGATATTCCTGACTATCCAGTGTTATTTGCTAAATTCTCGAATGCCTTAATTGGTCCTGAGGATGAGATTAACAAAACACCAGCTACCGACAAGCTTGATTATGAAGTAGAGCTTACCGTTGTTATCGGAAAAGAGGCATCCAATGTGCCGAAAGAGGATGCGTTTGATTTTATTGCAGGCTATACCATCGGAAATGATATTACAGCACGGGATTTACAAAAACGAACACCACAATGGCTGCAGGGTAAGACATTGGATAGAAGTACTCCAATTGGACCATGGGTTGTAACGGCAGACGAAATAGAAGATCCTGGTAGTCTCGTAATTAAAAGCTATGTGAATGGTGAAGAACGCCAGTCTTCTAACACAGAAAAATTTATCTTTGATATCCCATATCTAATCGCTTTCATTTCCAACCTTATTACACTTAATCCTGGTGATATCATTATGACAGGGACTCCTGATGGCGTGGCATTTGGAATGGAGTCACCCAAATTTCTGCAAGCTGGTGATTTGGTTACCCTGGAAATTGAAAAGATTGGCAGGATGGAAAATCGTGTAGGAGATTCGTAACGTTTCGCTGATCACTGGACTGTTCTTGACAAATTGGACAATAATACTAACAAAAATGGCACAAATTTACTGATATTCACCTGTTCCACTATTTTTTTTTCAGTGAGCTTAAGAAGTCACGATTTTATACTAATATAGTCGAAGTCAAGAAAAGTCCATTGACAGTAATGACCGTGTTGTTTCACTTTTGCATCCTTTGGTTAAATAAGAAAAATTTGCAAGTTGCATATATGTTTCCAGAATCAAAAATCAGTATTGCTGACTTATGTTACAGAGAAAATTTAATTGTCCATTTACCAGATTGGTTTAACACTTTGTTTAAATTAAACTTAACTTCAAACTTCTTAGGGAGTTCTCTGTTAGGCTTAATTTCGATTAAGCCTCTACATTCTTTTATCGGATACCTTATTGTTACTATCCACATTAGTATGATTGATTAATTTACCGTTAATATATACATCGGGTTTTTCCACTACACTATACTTATCATACGCAAGTGCTTTCTCCGATTTTATCATTTACTCAACACCTAATCGTTCTTCCCCATCTTTTTAAATTTTTTTGTACTGTGAAGCACATACTTATGTTTGAAACTTTGATAAATTAGAAAGCTGAAGATATTTTTAATCTTCAGCAAGCCATGATATTGAGGTACTACTTAAATATATTCATATATTTTTTCTGGTACTTTTTGTCCTCAATCGTATCAATCAAATCTAAAGCCGTTTGTTTGATAGACCCATCATTTAAATGGTCATATAGATTCTTCATATTTTGAAGGATGTCATTACGAATTAAAGTGAAATTCTTTTCATCTGCTCCTTTTTTAAAACGTTGAACCATATATTCCATCACCATTTCTTTTTGGGCTGCGCCCGCAATTCCGACCTTCCATATGGATTGGAGACTATGCCTAGCTGTCACAAACTTTTCATCATAGGTTACTTCCCATAATTTAGAGAAATCTTTCATCATCCTCATCTCTGGATCGCTTATGGCTAGGTTAGCTAAATATTGAGCTACACGAGAGCGTTGATGGTTATCTTTATGCGTTAAGTCCTCCACTAGTTGATCCCATATCTCATACGCCCAATCAACTTTTTGATCCGTTATTTTTAGGATATTATGATAGGCTTCATAACGCTCATTTTTATCGCCCGATTTAGATTTTTCAAATTCCAATCTTATGTTACTATCCATTTTTATCCCACCTAATTTTCAATGCTATATCATAAATTACTGCTGTATTATCTGAATAAGATTGCCGCAAGTATCATCGAAAACTGCTATGGTAATATTCCCCATTTCTGTAGGGCCCATAGTAAACTGTACTCCTTTTTCCACTAAACGTTTATACTCCTTGTGAATATCTGAAACACCAAACATTGTTACTGGAATTCCATCGTCAAATAACTTCTGTTGATACTCTTTTGCAGCTGGGTGTTCATTCGGTTCGAGTAAAAGCTCTGTTCCGTCTAGTTCATCCCGTGATACAAGCGTTAACCATCTATGTTCTCCTGTAGGAACGTCATGCTTTTTTACAAATCCCAACGTTTCTGAATAAAATTCTAATGCCTTTTCTTGGTCATCTACGAATATACTGGTAACAACAATCTTCAAATGTTTTTCCTCCCTTAATATCTGATTAATGCTCTACTATTAATTGAGCTTGAATCTCGTTAGATGTTTTTTGAAAAATTACTCTATCCATCCTTTCAACAAATTTTTGAGTGGTTCATTATTGAAAATGAGTACTCGATATTTTCCCTTTTTTTGCGATTTTACGAGCTCAGCAACTTCCAATACAGTAAGATGTTTTGCTATCGCTTGTCGCGAGATGGAAAGGTCATGCTTCATAACGAGACGTGTTGTAAGTTCATACAACGTTAACTCGTTGCGTTCAGATAGCTCATCTAATATAAGCCTCCGAGTGGCGTCACTAAGTGCTTTGAATATAGCGTCATTATCCCAATTCATGTAGCAAGTATAAGCAACCAAATGGTTGCGTGTCAAGTGTATGCAACTATAAAGTTACTTGAATAGCAAAATGTATTACCAATCATGTCAACTTATGAACTAATTAACTTTGTTAAATTTAATTTAAAAGAAACCTGTATCTGATCTAAAATGTGCATTAGGACACCCTTGGTTAGTAGTCTTTCATACATGAAATAGTAATCAGCTTTGCTGTGCAGTATTTAGTCTAAGCCTAAATACTTACAACTTTCTTATTCCACATTACTTCACAGTTAGCTTAATAATTTCTAACATAATACTAGCATAATATTTTAAATATATTTATCCGTATAGCTGTGAAATTTAACTTTATTGCAAGTGAAAATTGTACGACTGGTCACTTCTCTCCGCAAAATGCGTATCGGCACATTTTGGGCTGTAAAACGTAAGATAATACATCCAATGGTTTTATAAAGAGTATTATCAGAGGAGAGGGTTATATGAGTGATAAGGTAGTGATTAAAGTTAATGATAATGGTTCCTATCGCATTACCGGAAATGCGGAGTTAGTGGATGCGGAAGGGAATGTATTTGAAACGAAAAAGAGTTTTTCATTATGTCGATGTGGTCATTCAGCAAATAAACCATTTTGTGATGGCACACATCGACAGTTAGACTTTGAAAGTGCCCCACGTGCACCAAAAAAACATCCGTAATCCTTACTGGGTTACGGATGTTTTTTCGATTTACTGAATAGGCAAATAAGAAACCTTCCAGACGTTGGATGAGCTGTCTTTATAGAGTCGGAAACTGATGAGATTATCTAAGGTGTATCGAATGAGCACTTCTTCCTCGTTCAGGTAAAATTCCTCAAAAGATTTTACTTCTAGCATGCTTTGATAAAATTCCGCGGCGTTGTTCTCAGAATAACTTGCTTCCGCTAAGAAGGTTTCTTTATCAGGATAGTAATGATTTTCCTGTTTGTAATACAAAGCATATTCTACTTCAAGATCTCCCTTATAGGTAGCGTGTTGGTAGATTTTAAAGACGTCAATTGGATTTAATCCGGATAGCAGCTTATCGTCTAGTGAAGCTTTATAGTCTTCATATACCGCTTGTAGTTCCTTGGATAATGCGATTGTAGTGGAATAGCTTTGTATTGCAATCCCTGACATACCTTGCTGGTCGGCGACCTTTACATAGATGCTAGATCCTTCGGGTGAATAGTGATAATTTATCTCCGTAACCTGTAAGGAAAGCTGGGCTGAATTCTCAATCTCACTCTTATAAACTGCCCGAGCAAATTCTTCATTGGAAATAAATATAGGGATTTCTTTTGCTTCATCGCCCATTGCTATCGGAATTTCCTGTCGTGATTCTTCAGTGGGCTGGAATTCCAGTGGTTGATTATTCATAAAGTTCCCTGCAATCATCGCCCCACTAAATGTAATGATGATTTCATTACTATTTTCCTCGATGTTCTCTACTGAAAAACTAGGATCATGTTGGACGGTTTCCGGATTGAAAACATTTCCGAGTGAATTTGACTCTGCCATTCCGGCACTGTCTTCTTCACCTGCTGTTTCACCTTCAAAAGAATCCATTTGTGCTTCGGCAGTATTGAGTTCAGCCGTTTTTTCACTTTCGGCATCAGTGGCTTTGTCACTACTATTAAACATATTTGGTTGATTATTAATCGTAACAGCAACTATAAGAATGGTAACCGCAATGACAACACCAGTAAGAAGCTGTGGATAGAGACGAAAGCTTCTGCGGCGCGGCTGCTTATCTGTAAGTTGGTTGATTTTACTTCGAATCGCTTGTTTGTCTTTTTCGGTAAATGACGTCGGTATGTCCTTTTCGAATTTTGTTTTTAAATCTTTTAGTTGCTTATCCATGGCTTTCACCACCTCGTTTTGGAGATAAGCATTCCTTCAATTTTTCACGGCCTCGATTGAGCCTGGTTCGAACAGTTGCATCATTCATTTTTAATGCTTGGCTAATCTCCTTTGTAGATAATTCTTTAAAATAGAATAAGATAATAACTTCACGGTATTTTACCGGTAGGTCCATCACCTTTGTGAACAACTCATTCGAATTATCCTTTTGGAGTGTCCTATCTTCAGGTGTTATCTCTTCCTTTGTTATCGTATGTGAAGATTGTGCAAGCTTCTCGCGCAGTCTTTTATTGCGGGAATTCCAGCTTCGCAAATAATCTTTACTTTTGTTAATGGCGATAGAGTAGATCCAACTTCTTAAAGAAGATTTTCCTTGAAAGGTATTTAGTTTTTGGTAGATAGTCACAAAAACCTCTTGTGTTACATCATCTGTATCGGCACTGTTTTTTAGGTAAGTAAATACAAGTCTTTTAATCTCATCTCCATACGTATCCATGATTATCTCAATAGCCTGGCTTGGGTTTAATTGAACGATTTCCAGGTCTTCTTTATCACATGTCGGATGGAAAGCTTTCGAGTGGCCCACTCAATTTCCTCCTAACTTCCTATCTCGTATATAAGACGTGATGAATAGCATAGATGTTTCATACAAGCGTTTTTAATTTTTATCCCGCATGTATCGGGCAGTAGTTCTACACCGAATTAAAGTTTTACTTTATTTGTAGTGTATCATAATAAGCGCTTAGAAGTACTTGTGTTTATAATTTTCAAAAAATAATTGAGGTTATGACATCGTAATACTATACTTAGGTAAAGAATCGTTCTATATGCTTTTGTTCCGGTCTAATGTTAGGTGGTTCACGAACAAGGTTTATGCGATAGAAATTAAAGTCATCATGGAGTGTAACCACTTAAAAGTCACGAATGTTATTGGGGGAGAATGATGATGAAGAAGTTCGACGCAATTGTTGTAGGGGCAGGACTTGCAGGGTTAGTTGCTACGTCTGAGCTTGCGGATGCAGGAAAGCGGGTTTTATTGCTTGATCAGGAGCCAGAGGCATCCTTAGGGGGACAAGCCTGGTGGTCATTTGGCGGGCTGTTTCTGGTTGACTCTCCAGAACAGCGTCGAATGGGAATTAAAGATTCTAAAGAGCTGGCATGGCAGGACTGGTTAGGAACGGCAGGATTTGACCGTGAAGCGGATGAAGATTACTGGTCAAAAAAATGGGCGGAAGCGTATGTGGATTTTGCAGCAGGAGAAAAGCGGTCCTGGCTACGCAGTTTAGGTGTACGATTCTTTCCTGTAGTTGGATGGGCAGAACGTGGTGGTTATCTAGCAGAAGGGCATGGGAATTCGGTGCCTAGATTTCATATTGTATGGGGAACAGGTCCTGGTATTGTTAAACCATTTGAAACCAAGGTTCGTGAATATAGGAAGGAAGGTCTGATTGACTATCGGCCGAGACATCGCGTAGATTATTTAGTACACGCAAATGGGCGTGTGACAGGAGCGGGAGGTGCTGTGCTAGTACCAAGCGATGCTAAAAGAGGTGAAACTAGCTCTCGTGATGTTGTCTGGGATTTTGAATACGAGGCAGAAGCGATAATCGTTACAAGTGGAGGTATTGGTGCAAATTTTGAACTAATCCGTAAAAATTGGCCGACTCGATTAGGAAATCCGCCTCAACGGATGGTAGCAGGTGTTCCCGCACATGTTGACGGTCGAATGCTCGAAATTACAGAAAAAGCCGGAGGAAGAATTGTCAATCGTGATCGAATGTGGCATTACACGGAAGGGATAAAAAACTGGAGTCCGATCTGGCCACAGCATGGTATCCGAATATTACCAGGACCTTCTTCTATTTGGTTGGATGCACGTGGAAGACGATTCGCCGCTCCAAACTTTCCAGGATTTGATACGTTAGGAACATTAGAAACGATTATGAAAACGGGATATGATTACTCATGGTTCATTCTGACCGAGAAGATTATTGAAAAAGAATTTGCATTATCAGGTTCAGAGCAAAATCCAGATTTAACTGGAAAAAGCATTCGGAAGGTTTTATCGAGAATATTACCTGGTCCGCCCGCTCCGGTTAAGGCATTTATGGATAAAGGAGAAGACTTTATCGTTGAGGATAATTTGCATGAATTGGTTAAAAGAATGAATCAACTTACCGGTGATCACTTACTTGATGTAAAGGAAATTGAAAGACAAATTACTGCTAGAGATTTAGAAATGGATAATACCTTTACAAAAGACCTTCAAATAACAGCGTTAAGAGGAGCAAGGAATTATCGCGGTGATAAATTAATTCGTGTTGCGTCACCACATAAAATCTTAGATCCCAAAAATGGACCGTTAATTGCAGTTCGGTTAAATGTTTTGAGTAGGAAAACCTTAGGTGGACTTCAGACAGATTTATCAGCTAGGGTTCTTGATAATAACGGAGACCCAATCACAGGACTTTTTGCTGCGGGTGAAGTAAGCGGTTTTGGAGGTGGTGGTCTTCATGGGTATCGTGCACTTGAAGGCACTTTTTTAGGTGGGTGTTTATTCTCAGGTAGGATTTCTGGTAAAAGTGTTGTCGAAGCGCTGGGCAAAGGCGCTATAACAAAAACTGTTACGCAAGAAGGAAAAGGATGAGTAGCAATAGAGCTACGCATCCTTTTCTCGTAAGTAAAGAAAGTATAAATGTTTGGAGTGACTTCATCCATTAACAGGAACAGCCACGTCCAGCTTCAGCGCCCAAAGACAAGCGAGACTTCCCTCGCCTTCGTAGGATAAGTAGTCAACATCGGCTTTCTTCGGTCGCTGTGTTTCCTTTATCTCCTACGGTCCAGTACCGTCCGTATGTCTCTATCATGGGGCTTGCGCTTTTGTTCTTACCATAGACCTTCCAATAATCTCGTATCAAATAAATTAGTATCAATCGGACATTCCTCAGCATTTTCACCGTACTGCCATCCCCACACATTTGCTTGGCATCTAGGGGTAATTGGATTGTACGCTGGTGCATCTCTTTTTCTAGTTGGTC
The DNA here is from genome assembly GCF_039614845.1 of Ornithinibacillus xuwenensis. Lineage (NCBI taxonomy): Bacteria > Bacillati > Bacillota > Bacilli > Caryophanales > Bacillaceae > Ornithinibacillus > Ornithinibacillus xuwenensis. Next base: position 380,340 of record NZ_JBDIML010000002.1, read on the forward strand.
CAGGTGTTGGTTCCTGACTCCATATAACAAGCTGGTTGCTTACTTCGGCATTATTGGCAACTGCTGCACAATAAGCCTCGTTAAAATTAGATGTACTTGGGTCTGCATAAATACCAGGGCGGTAGCCACTCGGATATAAAGCATCAACCCATCCACGAATCCATGCTTCATCTATATCAAAGGATCTTTCTGTATTAGCAAAGACGAAGTTGCCTTCTGGATAATTAAGTCTTCTCGCATGAAATATTGCATTCGCAGCCGTAACTCTCCCGTTACGATAGCCGACGGCTGAATTGAAATCATTGTAAATAGGTAAAATCCGTATCCCATTACGGCGTATGAAGGAAGCTTCACTTTCCGTTAAACCTTCGGATACATTTGGAACGGTTGTTAGATATCTTCCCCAATACGAAGGCTTTCCAAAATTATTTATCACACAATTGTAGAGCGCTTGGGTGACACTTGCTGCAGAATCAACTCCCCAAACTTCATTTGGCATATACAATTCTCCCTTATGGTTCATTAGTCTAAATATCATATGAACCAACGTGCGAATAGGTCATCCTAGAATAATTCTTTGGGCTAAATGGTCTCATAACCCCGAATTCAGAAAGAGAGTATAAGTTTGCTATAAGTCCAAAAACTATAATGAATATGAAAAGGGAGGCGATGAGTTGGTCAATAAGGAAAAGGAATTTAATAATATGTTTAAAGAAAATAAAAATCATGGTGAGCACCGAAATGGACGAAAAAGTCAATTTAAAAATAGCTCTGTACATGGTAGTGAAGAACCAAATGAATACTTAAATCGGAAGGACTAAAAAGCAAGTAAGAGAGGTTTTCCTCTCCTACTTGTTTTTTTACTTGAGACCATAAAAATGCGAAATCCTTTCATTTATGTAGGAAATATCAAATAATATAGATAAAGGTATTTTTGAAAGGAGTTTCATAATGAAGGTTTTACTTATTGGTGCAAACGGTCAAATCGGTAAACACATCGTAGATCTTTTACAAGCTAGTGAAAACCATACAGTTCGAGCATTGGTTCGCAAAAAAGAGCAAGCAGATGCTCTACGAGAAAAAGGCGTTGAGACAGTTATAGCCGATTTAGAGGGTTCTGTTGATGCGCTTGCAGATGCGTTAAAAGGCTGTGATGCAGTTGTTTTCGCTGCGGGTTCTGGTGGAAAAACAGGCTTTGATAAAACATTGCTGGTGGATCTAGATGGGGCAGTTAAATCGATGGAAGCGGCTGAATTAGCAGGAGTAAAACGTTATCTTATTGTCAGTGCACTTCAAGCGCATAACCGTACTAATTGGAGTGAGGTAATAAAGCCTTATTATGTCGCAAAGCATTATGCAGATAGAATGCTGATGGCCTCAGGCCTAGATTATACCATCATTCGACCAGGTGGATTATTAAATGAACCTGGAACCGGTAATGTTAGGGCTGCAAATAATTTAGAGCGTGGCTCTATTCCGAGAGAGGATGTTGCGCGCACAGTTGTCGCTGCACTAGATGAGCCTGCCACCATTAATCGTGCATTTGATTTAATTTCTGGAGATGAATTAATCTCCGATGCAATCAAGAACATATAAAATTTTAAACGTCAGATGCATGAGTCGTGCCTCTGGCGTTTTTATTTGCATACAACGAAGGATAGTTATTTGTCCCGTGGAAGGATAGTGGTGCATAGAATGAAGTAGTTGAATCTAATTGTGAATAGGGACATGTGAGAGGGAGTGTTACCTTGGGAATATTTATGAACACGAGTGGACATCCAAATCTATTTAAAAATAACGAATTAATCGAAGAACCAAATCAAAGCTACTTTAAAAGCGACTTCCTAAAAGAGTGGTTACAGGTGCAACAAGAAGCAAATGATTCGTTTCATAAAGCATTTAAGGATATGAGGATATCGTTGCAAAAACAAAAATATATGGATGATAGTAGATGGAGAGAGGTTGCTGATGAAATAGAAGGAATAAAAAAGACAGGAGATAAACACGCTGAATTCGAAAAACAGGCAAGGGATTGGTTGATGATGTTGGAGGATAATAGTAAAGAGCTACATCGGGTAGTTGAGAAAAATAGTATGGTTAATCAGGATATGTTAGACGAAATAAATCGAATTCATAAATCCAATGAAGAAATCGTAAGCCAGTTAGAAAAATATGAGCATGCCAATCATCATTTCACTAGTAAAATGGATGAACTGGTTACTTTACAACAATCGATGTCAGCACAAATTGATGTTCAAAATGATAAACAAGATAAGGTCATACACAATATAGAGAATCAGGAAGCATTACTGGAAAAATCCTATCGCCAGCTGAGTAATTTACGATCAATATTATTTGAAAGAACTAGTTTTGTGGCAGAGAAGATTGAAGAAAGCTATAAACTCACCTCCACTTTTTTATTTAAACTGATTTCAGGAAATGATAAACCATTAACCTTAATGATGGATCAAAAGAAGGAAAGTAAAACCAAAGGAGAATAAAGCTTGGTCCATGAGAAACATCGGCTGAACGCATGGTTAATAAGCGGCATATTATCTTTGAAGGGCAGAATCTATGAAGAAACCACCCGTTCTCACGGGTGGTTGTTTTCGTTAATGTCGTTTATTCAGCCACAATACACCGGATTTAACCAGACGTGGTACAATACCAGTCATCGGCTGCTTCATCATATTACCAAATCCATCATTTTTACCAAGAGAACCAAGGGTACCTCTTAAGCGAATTTCCTTCGGCTGTTTTGGTTCTTTATGACGCAGGATAGCATTTAAAATGACCGCTACTTGCTCACCTTGAACACCTGCGAGCTGTGCACTAGGTGAATGTATGGATGATGCGCAATCACCAACAATATACACATTTGTTTGTTCTGGTACCTGGAAGTATTCATTCACGACAATTTTTTCGTGCTGATCTTTTTGAAATGGTAACTCTCTTGCGATGCGGTTTGGACGAACACCTGCAGTCCAGATCGTTACATCATTCACATAGCATACCCCATTATTGCATACGCCATCTTTTTCCACATACTCGACATTGGCATGGTGTAAAACTTCTACATCATTTTTATTAAACCAGTCAGCAACATAGCCTTGAATTCGAGGATCGAACGCTTTTAATACAGAAGCGCCTCTGTCCAGTAAACGGATATTTAAATCTGCTCTACTTTCTCTAATTTCCGAAGCAACCTCAATCCCACTCAAACCTGCTCCCACTATGGTAACTTTTCCATATGCTTTCAAATTACCAACTTCAAGGCCGGTCTTTCTAGCATTGGCAAAGGTTTGTACACTCTCTGTATAGGTTTCTGCCCCTTCAATACCGTGATAATTGTCTTCACATCCTAATGAAACAACCAAATAATCATAAAAAACTTGTTCGCTTTTATCCGAGAATAAGATTTTTTGGTTTTCTGTATCTACTTTCGCAACTTCGCCAAATACATAATTTATTTGCTCATTTTTAGGAAAATCAACTCGTACTTCTCGATCAGCTACCGTTCCAGCAGCAATCGTGTAGAATTCAGTTTTTAATGATTGGTATGGATTTCGATCAACAATTGTAAGTTTCGTATCATTTGGTAAACCCTTTTCAATTAAGCCTAGCGCGATTTTCATACCACCATAACCGCCGCCAAGTATTACTAAATTACGCATATTATTTACCCCCATCCCCTAGTAGAAATCAATATTCTAGTATTCGGGATACTATTAAGCGGAAACGCTTTCCATCTCTAATAAGAGTATCAAAGAAATGGGGGTAAGACTAGTAGGAAAATGAAGTTTGTTTGAAAACGGATAAAAAAGCTAAAGAATCATTCATGTATTTTCTATAATTGGAAATAATATCAAACGATTAACAGAAAATGATAAAACAGGAGGATTAAATATGAAAAAACAATTCATTGTATTGATAGCTGCTGTCTTGATGGCTGTAGCTTGGCAGGCTTCAACTGCCTTTGGAGAAAATCAAGTAGAGGATGTATGGTTTGATTTCTTTAAAAAGGACAAGGATGAAAAAGAATCAACTCCAGATCATGCAGAAGAAAAAAGACTACATAAACATGAAGCTTGGATAAAGTATAAGGCAGAAGAGTTAGGGATTGAAACGGAAGGTAAGGACCTAAAAACGTTAGCAAAAGAAGTCTCAGAAGCAAATCTTCTAAGTAAAGCAGAAGAATTAGGAATTAGTACAGACGGTAAAGAATTAAAAGACTTGTACAAAGAAGTCCATCAAGCGAAAGTACTGAAGGAAGCAGAAGAATTAGGGATTGAATCAGAAGGTAAAGATCCCAAAGCCCTAGCGAAAGAAGTAATGGATGAAAAGCTAGTGAAAAAAGCAGATGAGCTAGGGATTGAAACGGAAGGAAAAGATAAAAAGGAGCTTCTTGAAGAAGTAAAGATGGCAATACTTGAAAAAGAAGCCGATGAATATGGTGTTGATATTGAAGGGAAGAAGCATCATGAAATAGTGATGGAGCTTCACGAAGCAAAAATATATGATTCGGCTGAAAAACTAGGTATTGAGACAGAAGGTAAGGAAGCAAATGAAATATTAAGTGAAATATTTGAGGGGTATGCTGATGAAGCGAAACAATTAAAAATATTTCCATTTGAAGATAATCAGGATAAGTTTTATTTCGAACATCATATGAAGGAACATGATTAAGCTAGAGTTGATAAATAACCTAAATTAAGGAAGAGAAAAAGCACCTTCCCGAAAGTCATCATGATTTGAGGAGGTGCTTTTACTATTGAATTTAATACCGAAAATAAGCTTCCACGACAGCTGTTATTTGTAGCTGTCCAGCTTCTATTGGTGTTGTGCTTGCTTTCTCAGTTGATACCCCCAATACAAATGGTCGTGGTTCATCAGGGGAGCGGCTTCCAAGCTCTTTTAATTGAACAGGTGTTTCATCGATGGTTACCCCTAAGGTTTCTCCAACAACTGCCGCTTTTTGTTGTGCATTTTGAATGGCCTTGGTAAGGGCATTGTTATAATAGCCTTCTTTATCAGAAATCGTCAAATTTACATTGCGAACCGTGTTAGCGCCATTATCCACAGCAATATCCACAATTTCGCCTACTCGATTCAATTCGTCAATTGTAATGGTTAATAAATTTGTCACGCGATATCCACGAAATACTTGAACGCCATCTTGAAAATCATAGTTCATGTCTACACGGTATTCCGAAGTTCGAATATTTTCTCGTGGTATTCCTTCCTTCAGAAGAGCGTTTATAACATTGGTCGTGTGATTGGCATTTGTTTCTTGTGCTTGTTGTAGATTAGCATCCTCCGTTACGACTCCCAGTACGACGGTGGCTTGATCTGGTTGGGCAGAAACCGTTCCTTCGCCAATCACCTTCAGTTTATTACCACTGGGACGAACGGGGTACTGACTTCGAAAATATGGACTAGCTTGATAGTACATAACTTCACCTCTTTATTAGGTTATATATGGTAAATATATGTACGACTGAAGCGGATAGTGTAGAAAAAATTTCTATGTACCATCTTTCCAAAAAGAAAAGAAGTGTTTCATTGGAAACACTTCTAGGCATTTTAAACCAAGCGACTAATTCGTTCATCTAAGTCTGGATGAGTTGAAAATAGGGATGATTTACGTTTGTTGTTTATTTTAAGTGTTGAAATAGCTGTTTGCTCTTCTCCTTTAATGCGACTAGTATAGGCTTTTAGGCTTTCAAGAGCATGACGCATTTTATCCTTGCCAGCTAAATCAGCACCGCCTTTATCAGCATGGAACTCCCGGTGTCTAGAGTAAGCAAATACAACGAGGCTTCCTAAAATGGAAAACACGATTTGGAAGACAATCACTGCAATAAAATGAACGATTGGAGCAAGCTCTTCCTTTACAAATCGGGAAACAGCAAATGCAACGATTCGAGCAAGGAATACAACAAAGGTATTCACAATGCCTTGTAATAAGGTCATCGTCACCATGTCACCATTAGCTACGTGAGCAACCTCATGCGCAATTACTCCTTCTACAGCATCATCATCCATTTCCTGAAGTAAGCCTGTTGAAACAGCTACTAATGAACGTTTTTTAGAAGGTCCAGTAGCAAAGGCATTTACTTCCTTGGATTGATAGATCCCAACCTCTGGCATGTGCATTAACCCTGCTGCTCTCGATAAGCGGTGAACCTTTTCAACAACAGCCTTTTCATAATCGTTCATTGGACCACTAGGGTCAATAACATATACACCCATCATTTTCTTCGCCATCCAGCGAGACATAGCTAAAGAAATAAAGGAACCGGTAAAACCAATTATTGCACTGACTAATAATAATGCGCCAAAATTGATTCCATCGCTGGTAATGTAATTACCGATTGGTAATACTGAAAAAATAATGCTGATTGTTAGAAGCACTAGAATGTTAGATAGTAAAAAATAGAAGATACGCTTTCCCATATTGTCACCCTTTATTTAATAATTTTTTTAATTGTGTGAACACCTGAATTATGTTTATTATAATGGTAAAAGCCATTGCTGTCATCTGGAATGAATATATATATGATTAGTATGTACAGGTTATGCTTGGCTAAATTAGAGGGTTTTATAAGCGATTAACTGTAAATCCAACTGGAATTCTTAAGTAGCTAGACCTTTATAAAGGAGATGGAGAAATGGTTGAGCAAGTATTACACGCAATCCAAGATGAGTATGCGGATGATTATGCTTGGTGCTATGGCTGTGGAAGATTAAATAACGACGGACTTAAGCTGCGAACAGGCTGGGATGATGACCAAACGATTACCATGTACGCACCACGACCGGAGTATACCGCAATACCAGGGTTTGTTTACGGTGGATTAATTGCATCCCTTATCGATTGTCATGGAACTGGTTCGGCTTCACTAGCATTACATCGGAAGAACGGCCATGAGCCTGGTGATGGTGTTGAACCGCCAAGATTTGTCACAGCATCTCTAAAAATCGACTTCATCAAGCCTACATCACATGGCGTTACCCTTAAGGCAATTGGGAAAATTGAAGAGATCCATCCTAAGAAATGGAAGGTCATGACGGAGGTTTATGCAGGAGATGTTTGCTGTGCAAAGGGAGAAGTTATGGCAGTTGTCATGCCCAAGACCTTTACAAATGAGAAGTAATAGTGGAGGTGTACAACATGAACACAACGGTTTTGATTAATTCGCTTTCTGTTGCTGTCGAACAATTGGATTATGTGGATGTTGAAAAGGAAGATAATAATCTTAAACGATTGACTATTGCATTCAAAGTAACGAACCAGCAATATCATGATGTTACAGTGGAGCTATATAAAAACGATTTTCGCATTCGCGTTCCTGAAAGGAATATAGACTTCCAAGCAGCCATCGAAAATTACTTTACTTCAGCCACGAATCTATATGAAGAAAATGCTGTCGGGGATTTTAATGTAACATTTGTGGAAAAAAAGCTATAAAGGAAAAGACTTTTGGATACCGTAATCCGAAAGTCTTTTTTGATGTGTCAAAAAATGTCTGTAAATTGAAAGTGCATTCATCTGGTATAATGTTTGGATGACAAAAAGAGTAATTATTACTGGAGTGGCGAGACCTTGGTAAAATTTGTGAAAATAATGTTTCATATAGGAGTATTATATGTGATTTACTTCATTGGGGTATGGATACAACAAGCATTTCATTTGTTCTTACCTGGAAGTGTTATTGGAATGCTTATTCTGTTCCTACTACTGATAACTAATGTCATAAAGCTGAAATGGATTGAGGAGGGTACAAAGCTAGTAGTTGATAACCTTGCTCTGTTTTTTATACCGGTAACGGTTGGTATTATGAATTATTATGAGCTTTTTGCGGGTAAAGGATTTTTATTAATTGTCATTGTATTAATTAGTACGGTATTCGTCATGGCTGGATCAGGACTTATTGGCCAATGGCTTTTTAGAAGAAGGGAAGTAAACCATGATTAATCTTTTCATTGGTATAGTTGTAATTATAGCTACGATTGGCATATATTTAGTTGCCGTTAACGTTCATCATAAATATAACTATCCCTTTACGGCACCGGTTATTATTTCGACGATTATTGTGATTGTGATACTTTTAGCATGTAAGCTTCCTTATGATACGTATATGATTGGTGGAAGATGGATTAATGAGCTTTTAGGACCTGCTGTAGTAGCCTTAGCCTACCCATTATATGTTAATCGAAAAACGTTACTAAAACTTGGGACGCCCATACTAGTAGGGAGTTTATTTGGTTCAATTGGGGGGCTCGTAACGGGGATCATTCTTTCAAAGCTAGTTGGATTATCCGATTTTATTACCTACTCCTTACTTCCGAAAAATGTAACAACAGCTGTTGCGATGGATATTGCTGAAACAACAGGTGGTGGGACATCATTGGCTGCCGTGTTTGTTATGATTGCAGGAATTGGCGGAGTATCCATCAGCTCGCTCGTATTTAAGGTGTTTCGGGTAAGACATAGTCTTGCAAAAGGACTAGGACTTGGAAGTGCATCTCATGCTATTGGAACAGCATCTGCGATGGAGGACAATCAATTAGCTGGCTCTATTGGCTCCATTGCAATGATTTTAAGTGCTGTTCTGGTCTCTATTATGACACCTTGGATGATTCAATTATTGATGTAATAAATTTGTATGACAAAAGCCGATATTCAGATGAAAAGAATATCGGCTTCTTCGTTATTTTCCAACTAAAATTTCTTTGGCTTTAAGCCTACTTTCTTTATCACTTAATACATAAACGGTGTCACCTTTTTGGATAACAGACTCTCCCGTAGGTGTAAGTAAGGTGTTGTTTCGAGTAATGCCAATGATTAAGGTGTCTTTTGGCAGGTTCAAATGATTTAACGAAACACCATTTGCAGGGCTTCTTTTAACGATTGTCATCTTCATGATTTCGGACTCTGTCGCCCCTAAGTTAATTAGCTCTATGCTTGGAGTGGAATCATCATCCTCATGATTAATCAGTCGTAATTTTTCGGCTAGCCATGTTAGTGTGCCGCCTTGGACTAATGCAGAAAATAGAACAACGAAAAATACCGCATTAAAAATTAGCTGACTATTTTCTAAGCCTGCTATGATGGGATAGGTTCCTAATACAATGGGAACTGCTCCCTTTAATCCTGCCCAAGAAATAAAGAGCTTTTCCTTTACATTATACTTCATGAATAACATGCTAATAAATATGGCCACAGGTCGTGCAATAAACATTAAGATTATGGCGAGCAATATTCCTTGCCAGAAAACATCAAGTAATTGACTTGGAAAGACTAGTAATCCTAATAAGGTAAACATGACGATTTGCATCATCCAAGCAAATCCTTCATTGAAGCGTAATATTGTATAGCGATAAGTTAGATCACTATTTCCAACAAATACAGCCATTACATAAACTGCGAGCAAACCACTACCACCAAGTGAATCCGTTATGGCATAGGTAAAGATTGCCGCTCCCATTGCTAATACCGGATACAATCCGGAAGTATCTAGCTTAATATGATTAATAACCATAACCGTTGCTTTTCCAAGGACCAAACCAAATACTAGGCCTAAGCCCATTTGGAGAAAGAAGCCTCCAATAGCTATCCAAATAGACGTTTCGGGTATTTGAATGAGCTCAATTAATGCCACTGTTAAAAATACAGCCATTGGATCATTGGAGCCTGATTCAGCTTCTAGTGTTGATGTTAACCGCTTGTTAAAGTTCTTATTACCTAATACAGAGAATACCGCCGCAGCATCTGTTGAACCAACAATTGCACCAAATAGCATTCCTTCCATTAAGGAGAAGTCCAGAATATACATCGCAGCAAAGCCAGTAATAATGGTAGTTAACAGAACACCTACTGTAGCAAGTACACTCGCTGGTCCGATTACAGGACGTATACTTGTCCATTTTGTTTGTGTTCCGCCATCGAACAGGATAATAATAAGAGCCATAATTCCTATTAATTGCGTAAGCTCTGCGTTTGCAAAATAGATAAGATTATTTAATAGCATTCCGGCTAGGAGGAATAAAATAAGAGCGGGTAATCCGAGGCGAGAAGAGAATTTTGTGGCTAGTACACCGATAATTAACATGATGGAAAATAAAAATATTAGTGAACCGATACCGATATCCATATGACTCCTCCAATATATATTGGTTATATATCTATGATAATCAAAAATTAGTGAAAAATAAAATGTAAGCTACAGTAAACTGGTATGATTTGTAGCTTTTGAGTGTGTTGGTGTAGCTTGGCATGATACAATTAAACTTTATTAATGAAACATAATGAGGTATGAATATGACAAAAAACGCTTTACCATTTACAGTTGCGAGAACAGAGAACTTTTTTGAACGTTTAGGTGATTATGTAGGAGATGTCTTCTATGATATTTTACCTGAACAAGGGTACGAATTAAGGGATGAACAAATTTACATGGCCTTCCAATTAGAAAAAGCCTTCAAAGAAAAACGAACGATCTTTGCAGAGGCGGGAGTTGGAACAGGTAAAACATTTGTCTACCTACTTTACGCTATTTGTTATGCAAGATACAAAGGAGTGCCAGCGATAATATCCTGTGCGGATGAAACCTTAATTGAACAGCTTGTGAAAAAAGGTGGCGATATTGAGAAATTAGAAAAAGCTTTGGGTCTTGAGGTAGATGTTAGACTGGCAAAGGCAAGGGAGAATTATGTATGTGCTAGGAAGCTCGATCAACTATCTAGCATCACAGAGAACGAGGACATTTTACGTGTTCATGATCATATTCCTGACTTTGTATATGATTCTAGCCCAGCTAAGAAGCTATTTGAACGCTATGGCGATCGAAAAGAATATCCATGGGTATCAGATGAGACCTGGGATAAAATTGCTTGGGATCCTTTACAACAATGTTCAACCTGTCAATTAAGGCATCGCAGCGGACAAACCTTAAATCGCGAATACTACCGTCATGCAAAGGATTTAATTATTTGTTCTCATGATTTCTATATGGAACATGTATGGACGAAGGATTCTCGCAAAAGAGAGGGCCAAATGCCATTACTTCCGGAGGCTAGTACTGTAATTTTTGATGAAGGTCATCTGCTCGAATTTGCCGCACAAAAAGGACTGACCTATCGCTTTCATTCGGAGACCTTACATCAGGTATTAACTGGCTATATGGGACAAGATGTACGAGAAGAATCGTTATATTTAATCGAGGATATTTTAACGTTGCACGAGGATTGGTTTGATGAATTAGACCGTGCAGCAATGTCAATTGAGGGCTCGAGCCGTAAAGAGATTGAATTAAATTCAGACATGAAACGAATTTCATCATCCTTATTTGAAAAGGTAGAAAAACTATTAGATCAATTAGTGTTTGATTCGGAGATGTTTACAATTGATGAATATCATTTGAAAATTATCGAAGAGTATTTGGAGTTCTATCATTATGGTCTATCCATATTCTTAAAACAGGATGAGGGAATCTTTTGGCTCGAAGAAAATATGGACACGACAACGCTTGTCATGATGCCACGATTGGTAGAGGATGTTTTAAGGAAAGAAGTATTTGCAAAGGAAGTACCATTCGTATTCTCTTCCGCTACACTTTCTCAAGGTGGGGATTTTACATACCTTGCCCAAAGCTTAGGGATTGAGTCATATGATTCCTTCTCGGTAAATTCGCCATTTGACTATGAAGAAAAGATGAAACTCTATGTTCATCGAGACCATAATCGAGATGATAAATGGGAAGAAATCGAAAAGAGCTTACTTCAGAATAATGGAAGTACACTTGTGTTGTTTTCTACTTTAGAGGAAATGGAATTATTTAAAAATTGGTCAAAGGAAAAATCATGGCCATTCGAAGTTTTTTATGAAGGTAACCAAGAAATTAGTGAAACAGTGAAGAACTTTCAACATGTAACAAACTCAGTGCTTTGTGCATATCACCTTTGGGAGGGGCTTGATGTGCCGGGAGAAGCGTTAACTCAGGTGATAATTTCTTCGCTACCATTCCCACCGAAGGACCCAGTATTTAAAGCAAAGCGAAAGCATGTGGATAATCCTGAGAAAGAGGTTGATTTACCGTATATGCTTCTTAGATTACGACAGGGTGTAGGAAGATTAATTCGAACGAATAAGGATTATGGAACAGTCCATATTTGGATGAAGGCGACCGAACAGGACAGCTATCAACAGCCTATCAACCGTGTATTACCAGTTGAAATTGAAAAAGAGTAATTAGTACTACAATTAGATTTTAATCGTAACTACCACATATGGGATAGTTGCCTTATAATAGACCTAGTCATCCGTGAAAGACCCAGAGTCTATTCGAAAACTGGTGTGGATAATGTGGAAAAATAAATCATTTCTAGGAATCTGGATTGGTAATGCATTTTCAGAGTTAGGCTGAGCTTTTGGGACCTTCTGTAATGGTCTATTGATTTTTGAATTGACTGGTTCAACGATGGCTTTAGGAAGCATGTGGCTGTTATATTTTTCGCTATCACTTATTGTGCAGTTATTTAGTGGGCCGTACATTGATCGTTGGAGTAGAAAGTGGATTATGATGATAGCTTTATGGAGTAGAGGAATAATCTTTTTCATTCCGCTATTAGCCTATTCACTAGGTTCCTTAATGCCGTGGCATATATATATTGTTCAAATTATTATTGGCTGTATTACACCCCTATACGTTCCTGCTAACCAAGCAATATTACCGACAATAGTGTCAAAGCAACAGTTGCCTGCTGCAAATGGTTATATTGATGGGACGGTGCGCCTGATGACATTTATGGCTCCTATTATTGCAGGAGTCGTCATTGAATACATTGGAATTAAACCGACTTTACTATTTGTCAGCATGTCCTTATTAGCTAGTGGCTTCTTATTACTGCCTATTAAAGAAAATCGTCACGTACAAACTATTCGTGGTACGTGGCTAGAGCAGTTTCGGGAGGGGTTACACTATTTCTTTAAGAATAGAGTGATTGTTTGGCTATCAATATTTTTAGCTTTTGTGCAATTTGGAGTTGGGGTAACAATGGTGACGAATATCCCTTACATTACGACCGAATTGAATGGAAGCTATGCGGTGTATGGTTACTTTATGGCTGGTTTTCCGTTAGGCTATGTTATCGGCACCATTCTTGTTGGAAGGATTAAGCTGAAAAATAAAAGGTTCGTCATGTTAGGGGCTTTAATTATTGGCGGCTTAACTTTTTTGAACTTAGGTTATACCCATTCGATTATCTTTGCAATAACAACCGAAACGATTGCGGGTATTGCCATGGCTATATTTAATGTACATAATACATCCATTTTTCAACAAGTTGTACCACACCATTTAATGGGGAAAATCTTCTCCGTACGATTACTTGTGATTAGGGGAATGATGCCAATCGGAGTATTGTTAGGCGGAATCCTAAGTGAACACTTCGGAGTTCGACCGTTATATTATCTGATTGGTTCCGTTATTTGTGTTGTTTCTATCTTGGGCTTAGTCATCCCTTATTTTAAGTTCTTAAATGAAGAAGTGGAAGAAAAGATTGCATCATAAAAAAACATCGGAGAAATCCGATGTTTTTATTTATCTGATATTAATGTTAAGAAGTGCTGTAATATCTTCGCTGTTAATCCCCAAATTACTCTGTCCTCATAGCGGTAAAATAATTCTTCCATATGCCGTATCTGCCAGTTGTAATTTTCTCCACCTACAATTAAGTTAAATGGAAAGTCTTCCTCTGGAATCACTTTAAAATTGACCTTATACGAATCTGGCTTTGTTTGCTGGAAGTGTGACAGCGGGACGGTAAAAACCTCCCCAACCTCTGACTCGTTAGGCATAATTTTTTTGACATCTGGAATTCTACCAACAAAGGGATAAATGATTCTCCCCATATCTGATACAACATAATCAATAGGGGTTACATCTGATATGCTTTGGTTGCTTATCCCGAGCTCTTCCACCGTTTCTCGAATGGCACAAGCCTGTGGGGTAGGGTCATTGGAGTCAATTCTACCGCCTGGGAAGCAAATGTCACCAGGCTGCCGACGCATATTCAGTGATCGAACTTCGAATAGGATATGCGTTTCACTATTTCGTTCAACAAGTGGAATTAACACGGCAGATCTCCTAAAGTTTTCTAGACCCATAATTCCTGGTTCTTTTTCAGCTAATGTAGTCAGGATGCTGTCAATATTCATATTTATCACTCCTGATAAGCTCTTTTCTCTATTATACTAATCATCCTAAGTGTAAAACCAATATTTCATTCTCAAGTACAAAAGAATTACGAAAAAAATGACTCAATTTCTCTATTATAGACAATATAAGGATGTGCAATAGAAGTGTGGCACAAGATTTGAATATGGTAAGGAGGTTTACAATGGGAATATTAAGTGGGAATCCACAAGATGAGCCAATGCATTATGGTGAGGTATATGGTACATGGCTAGCGGTAATTACTGGGAAGGCAATGGTTGTTGCGTATCAGACATTACTGAATCATGCTGGTGATAAGGATTTAAAAAACCTGATTCAAGAAGCAATTGATAAAGGGAAGCAGGATATTACAACAATCGAAAACCTTCTGAAAGAAAATGGCGTAGGATTGCCGCCTACACCACCAGAGAGACCGGAAGCAGATTTAGAAGCAATTCCAACTGGGGCAAGGTTTATGGATAATGAGATTGCAGCAAAAATGTCAGCTGATGTTGCAGCGGGATTGATAGCAGATAGTCAAATGATTGGTCAATGTATTCGAGAAGATTTGGCGGCATTATTTGGTACAATGCATACACAAAAGGCAGCATTTGGAGCAAAATTACTTCGATTAAATAAAGAAAAAGGCTGGTTAGTGCCACCGCCACTGCACCCTGCTAGTACAGATTAAGAATTAGGAAGCTATCGGGATGGTGCCAGAGGTACCATCCCCTATTCGGAATACATATGACAGTTGTCATATGAAATTCCTGACAATTATTACTTACATAACAAGTGTTTTGCTCCTAATATAGAAGATAACAAGCTATAACTAGGAGGAAGGAATAAAATGAGTAAACAAAAGCAAGCCCAGTTGAGAAAAAGTGTATTACCATTTGCACAATCCGATACAAGAGCTAGTATCATTCAAATACTCAATACCATTGTCCCATATTTGCTTCTGTGGTTTCTCGCATATAAAAGTCTAACCGTATCTGTTTGGCTAACATTTGCCCTATGCATCTTAGCGGCAGGATTTGTGGTTCGGACCTTTATTATTTTTCATGATTGTACACATATGTCCTTTTTTCAAAATAAAAAGGCTAACCGTGTTCTCGGAACCATTACCGGAATCATCACACATTTTGCGTTTGAAAAATGGAAATGGAGTCACTCCATTCACCATGCAACAAGTAGTAACCTGGATAAACGGGGAACTGGTGATGTTTGGGTCATGACAGTGGATGAGTATGTAGATTCATCCTTTTGGGGTAGATTGGCTTATAGACTTTATCGAAATCCAATTGTAATGTTTGGTTTGGGACCACTATATTTATTTTTAATATCCAACCGTTTTAATCGCAAGGGTGCAAAGCGAAAGGAACGAATGAACACTTACTTTATTAATGTTACGATCGCTTTAATTTATGCCCTTTTAATCTGGGCAATTGGTTGGCAGGCCTTCCTAACCGTACAACTTCCAATTCTATTCCTCTCCGGGGCCCTAGGAATCTGGCTGTTTTATGTACAACATCAGTTTGAGGATTCCTACTTTGAAAATGAAGCGGAATGGGACTATGTAAAAGCAGCAGTGGACGGAAGCTCGTACTATAAACTACCAAAGATTATCGAATGGTTAACAGGAAGTATTGGTTACCATCATGTGCATCACTTGAGTCCAAGAGTTCCAAATTATAATTTGGAGAAGGCGCATGAATCTACACCACCATTGCAGAAAGCAACGACTATCACCTTGATCTCAAGCTTAAAATCCATTCGCTTTCGATTATATGATGAGGAAAGTAAAACCTTTGTTAGCTTTAGAGAAATTAAAGCTCGTTTGAGAAATCACCAGTCAAGTATGCGAATTTCTACCAAAAGAACTAGTGTTCCAGAAAAATAAAAATAAAAAACCCTTTAATATAAAACTAGATTAAAGGGTTTTTTGTAGTACGCACTATGATATACTCAAGCAAAGCATAATGGAGTAATGTAGGAGGATGAACATGCAGAAGTGGTATCATATTTTCTCGAAGAATACGGGTCTGAGCATTTATATTTGGATTATCTTTTGTGTTCTCCCTATCTACTTCATTATCAGGTCATCAACACCAACGGAAGTTTTAATGGGGATTGTCATGATTGTTGTATTTTTTACAACGTTTCGATTGTCCTTCATAAAAAAGGGCTGGACAGTATATGTATCCGTTGGCATCGAAATGGTGATTAGTATCGGCATGACGTTCTATTTTGGTTTTGTCTATTTTTCACTATTCCTTGCGTTTTTTATTGGTAATATTCAAAACAAAGCAGGGTTTATTGCATTATATGTTGTTCATCTAGTAACGACGATTACTGCCACAAGCATTGGATTTTTTACACAAAGTCAAATTTTTTATACACAATTTCCATTTATTATCATCAGTGTAATAGGTGTCATACTGTTGCCATTTAATATGTATAACCGAATAAAGCGAGAAAAGCTGGAAACCCAACTAGAGGACGCTAACAAACGAATATCACAATTGATGGTTATAGAAGAAAGACAACGGATTGCTCGAGATTTACATGATACGCTAGGACAGAAGCTTTCCCTTATTGGACTGAAAAGCGATTTGGCAGAAAAGTTGTTACACAAACATCCCGAAAAGGTTCAAAAGGAAATACTAGATATTCACCAAACTGCAAGAACTGCGTTAAAAGAAGTACGGGAAATGGTTTCCGATATGCGTAGAACTAGGTTGGAGGACGAAATAACGCATGTTCAACAGATGATAGAGGCTGCGGAAATGCAGTTTTGTTTAAAGGGTAATCCAATTCTTGAACGGACACCATTATTAGTAGAAAATGTGCTGAGTATGTGTTTAAAAGAGGCTGTTACCAATATCGTTAAACATAGTAAGGCAAGATCTTGTACCGTTCAGATTCAGCAATCTCCAAGTCAGGTGTGTATCAACGTAATCGATGATGGCGTAGGTCTTGGCGATTATGATACATCAAAAGGAAATGGCCTTCGTGGCATGAGGGAGCGACTAGAGTTTGTAAATGGAAGCTTAGACATAGACAGTGACGATGGTTTGATTCTTTCCATTACGATTCCAAATGTTATTCAACAACAATCAGAGGAGAGGTTATTATGATTCGTATTGTGATAGCAGAAGACCAGCAATTATTGCTTGGTGCTCTGGGTTCGTTACTTGATTTAGAAGTAGATATGGAAGTTGTTGGTAAGGCAAAAAACGGGGAAGAAGCACTCGCGCTGGTGAAGATGCATCAGCCAGATGTTTGTATTATGGATATTGAAATGCCATTGAAAAGTGGTTTGGATGTAGCTGAGGAATTAAAAACTCATGACTGTAAGGTAATTATCTTAACAACTTTTGCGAGAGCCGGGTATTTTGAACGTGCCCGAAATGCAAATGTTAGTGGATATTTATTAAAAGACAGTCCAAGTGAGGAATTAGCGAACTCAATTCGAGTGATAATGGATGGTAGAAAAATTTATGCTCCAGAGTTAGTCGATATTGCCTATAAGAAAGAGTACAATCCATTAACAGAGCGGGAAGAACAAGTGATTAAACTAATTGCCGAAGGAAAGAATACAAAGGAAATTGCGAAACAACTGTTTTTAACAACAGGGACTGTCCGTAACTACGTTTCCATTATTTTGGATAAACTAGACGTTAGTAATCGTATTGAAGCAATATCACGATATAAGGAGTCAGGCTGGTATAAAAAGTAAGAGACATCTCTCAAAAAGATAAGAGATGTCTTTTTTATTTTTCATGAAGTATTTAGCACTTGACCTCCACAAAAGAAAGCGTTACCATATAAACATAAGTTTATATTTTAAACAAAAGTTTGAAAAAAGGGGGGTCCCTTATGAACAATGCATTAAATGAAAATGAGAAACGGATATTTGAATTGATAAAGAAAAATCCTTTTGTTTCTCAACAGGAACTAGCAAACGAAATGGATTTATCTAGACCATCTATTGCAAACCTCATATCAGGCCTTGTGAAAAAAGGGTATATTCATGGAAAAGCCTATGTGGTAAATGAATCGAATCAGATTATTTGTATAGGTGGTGCCAATGTCGATCGCAAATTCTATGTAAAGGGAGAGCTACAATTTGGAACCTCCAATCCTATTCGATCGACACAGAGTGCAGGTGGGGTAGCAAGAAATGTTGCTGAAAATTTAGGACGTTTAGGTATGGATATTTCCTTAATAACAGCAAGTGGATTGGATGCTGAATGGAGCTTTATTGAAGTTGCTTCTTCTACGTATATGGATTTAAATCATGTGATTCCAATGCCGAAAGCGTCAACTGGATCCTATTCAGCGGTCATTAATGATACTGGAGAACTAATCTTAGCACTTGCAGACATGGATATATATGATGCCATTACACCAGAATTATTACAAACTCGTCTTACTGGATTCCCGCAGCCAAGATGTATCATAGCAGATTTAAACCTGGCATCAGATGCATTATTTTATTTGCAACAATTTGCAAACCAACGGAAGATTCCACTTGTATTTATTGCTGTATCAGCTCCCAAAATGTCGAGACTTCCAGATAACTTGGATGGCTTAACATGGTTAATTGCGAATCGAGAAGAATCTGAGGCTTATTTTAATATCCAAATGAAGACAGAGAAAGAATGGGAGAATGGCCTTCAGAAATGGCTGGATTTAGGTGTGCAGAATGTCGTTGTTACAAATGGTAAGGAAGGGTCCATGATCGGGAATAAGGAAGAGGGCATTCATTTTATGCCTGCTCTTGCAATTCAAGATATACAAGATGTGACTGGTGCAGGAGATGCATTCACGGCAGCCGTCATCCACACATGGCTAGAGGGAAGAGGTCTTAAGGAAATAGCGAAAGCTGGAGCTGTAAATGCTGCCAAAACAGTGCAAACCAAATATACCGTAAGACAAAACCTGTCTTCCTTACAATTACAGAAAGATATGGAGGAAATATAAATGAAAAATTATCTAGAATTATCAGAAGAAGTGTTAACAGCAAAAGAAACAGGTAAGCCAATTGTTGCTTTAGAATCTACTATTATTTCACATGGAATGCCATACCCTCAAAATGTTCAGACAGCAAGAGAGGTCGAGCAAATAATTCGAGATAATGGTGCGGTGCCAGCTACGATTGCATTGGTAGATGGAAAAATAAAAATCGGCTTAACAGATGAAGAGCTTGAGGAGTTTGGGAATAGTACAGGTGTTGCAAAAGCATCACGTCGCGATTTGGGATATTTACTGGCCACCAAGCAAAAGGGAGCGACAACAGTAGCTGCTACCATGATTTGTGCGGAACTTGCAGATATCAAAATATTTGTTACTGGTGGAATCGGTGGTGTTCATCGAGGTGCAGAGACGACAATGGATATTTCCGCCGACTTAGAGGAATTAGCACAAACAAATGTTGCAGTCGTATGTGCAGGGGCGAAATCAATACTTGATTTAGGTCTAACAATGGAATACTTAGAAACAAAAGGGGTACCAGTAATCGGCTTTGAGACAGACGTTTTACCGGCATTTTATACGCGTAGCAGTGCTTATCCTGTTAATTTTCAGGCGAATGACATTGAAACCATTACAACGACGTTAAAAGCAAAATGGGACTTACAGTTAAATGGCGGAGCAGTAATTGCGAACCCAATTCCTGAAGCGTATGCGATGCCTGAGGATGTCATTAACAATGCTATTCAATCTGCACTAAAAGAAGCAGAGGAAAAAGGAATTGCTGGAAAGGATACAACTCCTTTCTTATTAGGTAAAATTAAAGAGATGACAGGTGGAAAGAGCTTAGAATCTAATATTGCACTAGTGAAAAATAATGCATTACTAGGTGCGAAACTAGCAGTTGGCTTGAACAATTTATCCTAATGCAAAGACCAAATGATACGATTTGTATAATTTGGTCTTTTTTTAAAGAATTGTCTTGACCTTCAAGCTGCTTTAAGGTTTATCTTGGAGTAGAGGGGAAGTGATGATGTGCAAAAATTATTATCAATTCAAGCTTTTTCTGAGAAGACAGGAATACCTAAAAGTACACTTCGCTATTATGAGGAAGCGGAATTATTAATACCTACTAGGAATCAAGAAAATGGATACCGGCTTTATCAAGAAGCGCAAATTGAACTAGCTACGTGGATAGCAAGTCTACGATTAGTCAATATTCCATTGAAGGAAATCAAGCTCTATTTGATGGCAGATGAGGAGAAGAAGATAAGCCTGAAAGAAAACTGGAAGCAAACATTAAATAGACAGCGACAACTATTAGATGTACAACTGAAATTTTTAGGGAATCACTCGGATGACAAGGGGATATCTCTCATGGAGACGCCGGAGGATAGAATTCTGTGGTTTGAAGCCGAGGAAGACCAAGGTAAATTTGGTAAACGGTTCTTACAAGGGGAGAAGGAATTAAGAGAAAATGATATTTCCGTCACGAATTACTATCTCAAATATGTATCAGGAAGAAAGAGAGTAAAAGCATGGCTTGGTTTTGGCGTTAACGATACTTGTAGTACGACCCATCTGCATAACCTGCAGATGGAGGAGAAGCTGGTGAAATCCTTATGTGTCGCACAGAGCTTTAAAGGGGACTTCTCCAAAATAGAAGTAGCTTATAAAAGGGTTGTTCAATATGTGAGTGAACATCACTTTGTGCCAGTAGGCCCGATGATGGAAATGTATCGTGGAAAAAATTTGGATGATGTCATGCTTTTCATACCTGTCATGAAGCTAGGAGGGAAAGAAGATGTATCAGGATCTTAAGGTTGATATCATAGAAGCTTGTGGATCACATTATCAAATTGGTTATGAACAGGGGAAACAACTATCTTTAGATCGCAGGTTTGAAGGACTACAGTCCATGAGCAATTCTGTGAATATAGAACAGGCGACTGCACAACTCTTAAAATACTCACCAGGACTGCTTGAAGAAATTCGTGGTCTCTCTGATGGTCTGGACATTAATCTAGAGACGGCAATTAGAATTTTTAGTGGGTTTAATGTAAAGTTTCCAACAATGGGTTGTACAGCCTATGCAGATGGGAATGTTTATATTCGAAATTATGATTTTAGTCCAGAGCTCTATGATGCTAGGTTCGTGTTTCAAAATCCGGATAATGGCTATGCAAGTGTGGGGTTCAGTCAACAAATTCTAGGTAGGCTGGATGGCATGAACGAGCACGGTCTAGTAGTAGGATTACATCTAGTGAATGAGGATAGTGATGGACTAGGGTTTTTAGCAACTACAATTGTGCGTATTATTTTAGAACAGTGTAAGGATGTGGATGAGGCGATTAATATCATGACACATATTCCACAAGGGTATTGCTATAACTATTCCTTACTAGATAAACATGGAAATTCATGTGTGATAGAAGCGGCACCTCAAAAACGTGAAATCCGCCGTGACTCTATCCTTCAATGCACCAATCATTTTGAAACAAATTCAATGTTAAATCAAAACAGAACCTTTATAAGCGCATCTCTCCAACGTAAGAAAACACTTCAGAAAGCGAGCCTGGAATCTCTTACTCCAAAAGAAATGTATGCTAAATTCAATGCTGAAAACTCTCCTTTGTTTTTTAAAGATTACCACCACTATTTTGGAACCATGCATACAGTCGTGTATCTTCCTGAAACACTAGAAATCATAGTTGGAATCGGTGGAGATTTTACTCCAGTTGTTTATTCCTTAAAGGATTGGGTAACAGGATATAGTAAACTGCAACCTTTTTTAATAGGAAAAATTGATGTGAAGCAATGATGATTATAGGCTCCTTCATTTTCTTGTTATAAAGGAAAAAGTTTTACAGATAATAGAAGCGTATATGAAAATCAGGAAATTTTAGACAAGGAGAATGGACATGGTTAAATTAGCAGTGATTTACTATAGCTCAACCGGAACAAATTATCAACTATCAAAATGGGCAGAGGAAGCAGCTAAGGATGCTGGAGCAGAAGTAAAGGTAGTTAAAGTACCAGAGCTTGCACCAGAATCGGCAATTGAATCCAATCCAGCATGGAAGGCGCACGTTGAAGAAACAAAGGATGTGCCTGAAGCAGCATCAGATGATATTGAATGGGCGGATGCCATCATTTTTAGTGTGCCAACACGCTTTGGGAATCTTCCATCTCAAATGAAACAATTTATTGATATGCAAGGAGGATTATGGGCGTCCGGCAAGACGGTCAACAAGGTTGTTAGTGCCATGACCTCAGCCCAAAATGCACATGGTGGTCAGGAGGCAACAATTCTTGCACTTTATACGTCAATGATGCATTGGGGAGCAATTCTAGTTCCACCAGGATACACAGATCAAGTGCTATTTGGTGCAGGTGGTAACCCATACGGTACGAGCGTTTCCCAAGGCCAGGATGGTAAAATGGTCGAAGATGTCGAAGCGGCCGTAAAGCATCAAGCTAAACGAACGGTGGAGATTGCGAAGAAAATTGTAGGTAGCTAATCATTTACGAGGAGATTAGGAGAGGTTTTCCTAATGTCCTTTTTTTATGAAAAAATATTGTCCTTCCATAGAGAGAATAGATGACAGATGATAAAGCTAAACGTAAAATAAAAGCGGGGGGAGGACGAATAATAAATGACCCATATGAGACAGACATGTGCAAGAATTTCAGAGCATCCTATCTTTACAAATACAATCATATTGTTAATCGTATTGAATGCTTTATTGGTAGGATTAGAAACTTACACGACATTCGCTAGTCAGTATGCAGGATTAATTGCTTTTGGAGATAAACTATTACTTTGGATTTTTACCATCGAAATAATCATACGAATAATTGGCAGAAAATCTACTATTGAATTTTTAAAAGACCCTTGGAATATTTTTGATATTGTTATCATTTCATTAGGGCACTTGTTAGTTGGAAGCCACTATGTGACTGTTCTTCGAATCGTAAGAGTATTACGGGTACTTCGAGCAGTTTCTGTTATTCCATCACTACGTAAGATGGTAAATGCGCTAATATTAACGATTCCGTCAATGGGAACTATTTTACTATTGCTTGGGATATTCTTTTATATATTCGCAGTCATTGGAACAATGCTCTTTAGTGCAATTGCGCCAGAATATTTTGGTACCTTACACGATTCTCTGCTAACATTATTTCAAGTCATTACACTTGAATCCTGGGCGAGCGGTGTTATGAGACCGATTCTAGCAGAAGACCCAACGTCTTGGTGGTATTTTGTTACGTTTATACTAATTGGAGCTTTTGTTATTATTAACTTATTTGTAGGTGTTATAGTAAATAATGTGGAAGAAGCATCACGAGAAGAGACACCGTCTCCAACTGACATGAAGCTGGCCGAGATGCAAAAGGAATTAGAGGAAATAAAGAAGCTAATTCAAAATAAATCCTAACAGCGAAAGGAGGAGAATAATGGCAAAGACATTTAAAATTGATGTACCCAAGCTACCGAATGAATTACCGGTCACCTCCTATCATCCAATTGAAGGAGGATACTATGATAATTGCACATTTAAAGATTGTGTGATTACAAGAGAGGATATGGAAAGGATTGCCTTTGATCAAGTGATTTTTGATCACGTCACATTTGAAGGAATCGATTTTACGAGTATCGAGCTTACGGATTGTGTCTTCAATCATTGTGATTTATCCAATGCCGACTTTACAGGGGCTAGTATCCATAGGGTTGAATTCAAGAATTGTAAGCTAGTTGGAATATATATGTCTGAAACGAGCTTCGGAAATGTCTTTTTCGATAATTGTCAAATAAACTTAAGCTCCTTTGGTTATTCCAAGCTAAAACAAGTCAGGTTTTCAGAATGTTTATTGAAAAACAGTGACTTTTATGAGTGTAAGTTCCAAAAGGTAGATTACAAGAAATGTGATATCGATGAGGCTAATTTTTCTAATACGAAATTAATTGGGGTAGATTTAACAAGCTGCACGTTTGATAAGCTTCAGGTCTCACTTGAAAGCATGCAGGGCTGTATCGTATCAACGGAACAGGCACTTGGGTTTGCGAGGCTGTTAGGCTTGCACATAAAAGAAGAATAGTACAATAAAAGAAAGCTGTGCAGAGGCACAGCTTTCTTTACTTTTATCAAGTTGGATATGGATCGGGTTCTTCTTCATGTTCATTGTCAGGATTAACCTGTTCATCTTCATTCGCCGATTCGTACAAGGAGTCGGTAATACTCACATGTGGTGTTAGAAATAGGAGCAAAAAGGATAACGAAATAATGCTGAGTACCTTTTTCATACTAGAAACCTCCTTATTTATTATAGATTGTGGTTAATGTTTGATTGGCTTTAATATAATAATCTGCTGCTGATTTATATTTTCTAATTCGATAATAATAATTTGCTAATGTTTCTTGATAGATTTGTTTTAAATAAAATAGATTCTTCTTATCCAGAAATGGGAACACTTCATTTAATATAATTTGTTCCAATGCTGGACTGTTTTCATTCGATAACAATTCCTGATAAACCTTAAATTCTAATACGTGAATGGATTCCTCTTCATGTATTGATTTCGTTATTTCTAACCCTTTGTTTAACCATAGCCTTGCATTTGGAAAATCCTCTACTTTATAGTACTCCTTCATTAAACTGGATATCGGCACTAGTAATTTTAGTGGCTCTTGGCCGATGCGAGACTCATAGCTTGCTATAAAGTATTCAATAGCTTTCGGAGGTTCTCCAATAGATGCGTAAAGCGCGCCCATATTTTGGTTGCATTGAGAGAGAATCGTTGTATTCGATATGGATTTAGCTATTGTCCTGGCCATCTCATAGCTTTGTTTCGCATTTTCTAAATCCTCAATACGTCTATAGGCAATGCCTAGCAATATGTGGCATTGAGCACATTTATACAAGTTGTATGTACTCTGATAATAATTTAGTGATTTCGAGGCATGAAACAAAGCTAAATGTGTTTGACGCATTTTACTAGCTGCTAGCGCCATTAAATAGGATAGGTCGGCTTCTTCTTGTTCTTTAAAGAATAAGTTATTTGCGTTAAGCCTTTCTGCTGCTTGAAAAAGCTGAAGAGCCTCACCATATGCAAATATAGAGAAATAATATTCTCCCTTAAATTTCGTCCAATAGTATTCTTCTCGCAGCTCAAACTTCTTAGAACGACGTTCCAGTACAGCTAATTGTCTAGATGCCCTGAATTTTTCATTTATGAGAATGTAGTATCGTAGCTTATTAATATCAATTAAATTAACTAGGCTATCATTTGAAAATACACTCGCACTAGTCGTTAATTCATCAAATTGCTGTGTTGCTTTCTCTCTGTTTCCATCTAATAAAGTTTTAAACCAGCTTTGGCAAATCTCTGTATCGGACTCAAATTCAGTTAGATGTGGACTAATATTTAATCGTTTACATAATAGTCCAATTACTTCTGGATCTGCTTCTGTATTTCCATTCTCTATTTTTGATAAATAAGAAGCAGAAATGATCCCACTTGCTAATTCGGATTGTGTCATACCAAGTTTGGTTCGATAGTACTTTATTTTAAATCCAATATTATTCAACTATCTAATCAACCTCCTCCACTTAATTATAAGAATATTCCGCCTATATTGCTATACAAAATGGTGGAATATAAAATTTTTCAAACTTTCCAATTTGATGTTTATATAAGAATTTAATTTGAAATTTAATACGAGTTTTAAGAAAATATTCCTTGTTTGAGGTTATTTTATAGAATAAATCATTTCCGTTCATAAAAGGAAGCATTGAAAAAGTCGACATTACGTTACGATTTAGTTTAATAAATACTAGTTGAGATTTTAACTAGTGTGTTGAGGAAATATAGATTAACAGGTTACTAGAGGGATTCTTCTTATATATGGGAAGCTGGATTGTAATCAATGAGTTCAAAGAAAAACAACCTAAAAAAGCTGCTACTTAGTTATATAGCATAATAATGAAAGTAAGAAAATCAGCCGATAAGCTACCGACTGATTTTTTCTATGCTTAAGACATCATTTTTGCGACAATTTCATAAGATCGAAGTCGATCCTCGTGATGAAAAACTTGTGACCCGATAATTAATTCATCTGCGTTCGTTTCTTCAATAAAGCGTTCTAGTCCTTCTTTAACGGTTGCAGGATCGCCAACAATCGTTGTTCTTGGATCTAGCGATTGGCTCACAGCTGCAATCTCTGCTGGGGAGTAATGGGTTTCTAAATTATCAACTGGCGGTTGTAATTTTGTTGGGTTCCCCTTCCGTAAGCTGAGAAATTGTTGCTGCTGTGATGTTGCGATTCGTTTTGCTTTTTCATTTGTATCCGCAGCAATGATGTTAATTCCTAACATAACATATGGTTTATCTAATACTTCCGATGCTTGAAAATTATCGCGATATAAACGTAACGCTTCAAATAGATATGCTGGAGCAAAATGACTAGCAAATGAAAAAGGTAGTCCTTTTTGAGCTGCTAGCTGGGCACTAAAGCCACTAGAGCCTAGTAACCAAATCGGTACGTTCAAGCCTTGACCAGGCACTGCTTTAACTCGAGAAATTGGTTCATCTGAAAAATAATCTTGTAGCTCATTTACCTGCATTGGAAAATCCTCTACGCTCATGTTTAATGTTCGGCGAAGCGCATATGCAGTTGCTTGGTCGCTTCCGGGTGCCCGACCTAAACCAAGGTCGATTCTGCCTGGAAATAGTGATTCGAGTGTGCCGAATTGTTCAGCAATTACTAATGTTGCATGATTTGGTAGCATAATACCACCTGCGCCAACTCGAATGTGATTCGTTGCACCAGCGATATGACCTATCATGACGGCTGTAGCGGAGCTAGCGATACCTGGCATATTGTGATGCTCGGCAAGCCAGTAGCGATTAAACCCCCAGCCCTCGACATGCTTTGCCAAATCAACACTGTTTTGAAAGGATTGACTAGCATCACTACCTTCATTTATCGGTGCGAGGTCCAGAACGGATAGTGGTATATTCTTAAACATTTTCGCTTTATCTGAAATCATTTGGATTCTCTCCTTTTAAACTAACCCTTCGTAAGAAATGATAATTTTTTTTAAGGTTTGCGTCCAATTATACGCTTATACATAATTATTGAATAAAAATTAGCGTTATTCAAATAAATGTTAGCGTTTTCAAATACCGTTATTAAAGGGGTTGTATAAATATAAATTTCTGAATATTGTGTATTGGCGGTATATATGCTATAATGAAGCCAACCTGCTTTTTTAGCCCAACCTCCAATTGATTTTAATTACCAATAAATGAATGTGATATTGATGGCTTATGGCTGATTTTTAGCATAAGCCTTCTATTTTTCCAATCTCAGAAAGGAGCTGTTGTGATGACGCGAAACGGATACCCTGAACAACAGGGATTATATCGTCCAGATTTTGAACACGAGGCATGCGGAATTGGAATGATTGCTAATATCAATGGAAGAAAATCTCATAGCATCGTACAAAATGCCATTAATATGTTGTGTAATTTAGAACATCGGGGAGGACAATCGGCAGATACAAGCACTGGTGATGGTGCCGGAATTCTAACACAAATACCAAATCGATTCTTTCATAAGCAGTGTGCAAAAGAAGGGATTGAACTTCCGAATGCAGGTGATTACGCAATTGGGATGATTTTTCTTCCGAATGATCTTGATACAAGAATTGCGTGCAAACAGATTATTGAAGAAATTGTTGAGGAAGAAGGACAGTCATTTCTTGGTTGGAGGCCAGTACCCTTAAATGAATCCTTCATTGGGAATGTTGCGGCTAAAAGCAAACCAATGATTCGGCAAGCATTTATTCAAAAGTCTCCTGAAGTGCAAGAACAAATTGACTTTGAAAGAAAATTATTTATCATCCGCAAACGCATTGAACAAGTAATGAAACAAAATGCCTCTTATCATGAAACGTATATATGCAGTTTATCATCTAGAACAATTGTTTATAAAGGAATGCTGATTCCAGAGCAATTAGATTCCTTCTACATTGACCTGAACCACCCTGATTTTAAATCCGCTTTAGCTTTAGTACATTCCAGGTTTAGCACGAACACATTTCCTAGCTGGAAACGATCACATCCAAATCGGTATACCATTCATAATGGAGAATTCAATACGATACGTGGAAATGTGAATTGGATGCGGGCTAGAGAAAAACTATGCACTTCTAGTTATTTTGATGAAGAAGATTTAGCAAAGATTCTTCCCGTGATAGATGCTGATGGAAGTGACTCCTCTATTTTTGACAATACATTTGAGTTTTTACATTTATCTGGCTACTCCTTAGCACATACAGCAATGATGATGATCCCAGAGCCATGGGCAAACGATCCGATCATGAAAGAAGAAAAAAGAGATTTTTATGAGTTTCATAGTACATTAATGGAGCCGTGGGATGGACCTAGTGCCGTCGTCTATACAGATGGAAATCAAATTGGTGCTTGTTTGGATCGAAATGGCCTAAGACCAGCACGATATTATGTGACGAAGGATGGCATGATTGTGCTTGGCTCGGAAGTCGGGGCATTAGATATTTTTGCCGATGATATCTTATACAAAAGTCGTTTGCAGCCAGGAAAAATGCTGCTAGTTGATTTGGAAAAAGGGATTATTATTCCAGATGAAACGATTAAATTACAAGTAGCATCTCGAAAGCCCTATAAAGAGTGGTTGATGGAATTAAAGGATATTCAAGATATCCCAAATCCGAAGAGTCAAAAGCCTACCTATCGGGGGCACACATTATTGGAGCAACAGATTGCCTTCGGATACACCCGTGAGGAGCTTGAGAAGATAATGAAACCATTGGTTATGGAAGGCAAGGATCCAATAGGGTCGATGGGCTATGATGCTCCACTTGCAGTGTTATCGAAAAAGCCTCAGCTGTTATTTAACTATTTCAAGCAATTATTTGCTCAGGTGACCAATCCACCAATTGATGCCATACGTGAAAAACTAATTACGATGACCACAACGACAATTGGGCCAGAGGGGAATCTGTTAGAACCGGGTCCAGATAGCTGTAAGCAGATTCGTCTAGACACACCATTACTTACCAAAGAACAATTAGAAAGGTTACGTAGGAAAAGGGTACATGGCTATCGCTCTGCTACGATATCGACCTTATTCCCTATCAATTCCAATATGGAAGACGCCATGGATGAAATGTTTGTAAAAGCAGATGAAGCAATCGAACGTGGAGTTACTTTCTTAATCTTATCTGATCGCGGAATGAATAAAAAACAGGCGGCAATCCCATCTTTATTAGCTGTTTCTGGACTACATCATCACCTTATTCGTAAAGGAGTTCGTACGAAAGTAAGTATTTTAATAGAATCAGGTGAACCAAGAGAAGTTCATCATTTTGCAACATTAATTGGATATGGGGCAGAAGGAATAACACCATACATCGCTTTTGATACGATTCAATCCTTAGTTGAGAAGGAGGAGCTAGAAACATTAACGACAGAAAAAGCAGTTGAAAGTTACATTGCTT
Source organism: Ornithinibacillus xuwenensis (assembly GCF_039614845.1). Classification (NCBI taxonomy): domain Bacteria; kingdom Bacillati; phylum Bacillota; class Bacilli; order Caryophanales; family Bacillaceae; genus Ornithinibacillus; species Ornithinibacillus xuwenensis. The sequence goes on from NZ_JBDIML010000002.1 coordinate 410,084, forward strand.
CGGTTACAGATGGCATTGTAAAAATCTTATCCAAAATGGGTATTTCCACCATTCAAAGCTATCGTGGAGCGCAAATTTTTGAAGCAATCGGTATTGCTAGTAATGTAATCGATAAGTATTTCACCGGTACTGCCTCCCGATTAGGTGGTATTGAAATAGACATGATTCAAAAGGAAACAATTATGCGTCATGAAAAGGCCTTTAACGAAAAACGAGGTGGTCATTCATCACTGGAAGAAGGAGATGATTATCAATTTCGTGCGAATGGTGAAGATCATCAATACAATCCGAAAACAATCTTTACCCTTCAGCATTCTGTGCGAACTGGTAATTACGAGTTATTTAAAACATATTCCAGAATGCTAATTGATGAGAAGCAAAATCTCCAGTCATTAAGAGGATTAGTTAAGTTTAAGCAGCGAGAGGCTATTCCGATTGAAGAGGTGGAGTCTGTTGAAATAATATGTGCACGCTTTAAAACAGGAGCTATGTCCTTTGGGGCAATTAGTAAGGAAGCTCATGAAGCACTTGCGGTAGCAATGAATCGTATTGGCGGAAAAAGTAATTCGGGTGAAGGTGGAGAGTCGATTGATCGGTTTACTCCGGACGATAATGGAGACTTGAGAAGGAGTGCCATTAAACAGGTTGCCTCTGGAAGGTTTGGTGTAACGAGTAATTATCTGGTTAATGCAGATGAAATACAAATAAAAGTAGCACAAGGTGCAAAACCCGGAGAAGGAGGACATTTGCCAGGGAAAAAGGTGTATCCATGGGTGGCAGAGGTTCGTGGATCAACGCCTGGTGTTGAATTGATATCACCACCACCTCACCACGATATATACTCTATTGAGGATTTAGCAGAGTTGATATTCAATTTGAAAAATACAAATCCTGAAGCGAGAATAAGTGTGAAGCTAGTTTCAGCAGTTGGTGTAGGGACGATTGCTGCAGGTGTTGCGAAGGGACGTGCAGATCATGTGCTGATAAGTGGGTATGATGGTGGTACTGGCGCAGCGCCAAATACAAGCTTGAAGCATGCCGGATTACCTTGGGAGATAGGTTTAGCGGAAACACATCAAACATTGCTATTAAATGGTCTAAGGGATCGAATTGCGGTTGAAGCAGATGGGAAAATGATGACAGGTCGTGATGTTGTCATTGCTACATTACTAGGTGCTGAAGAGTTTGGGTTTTCAACAGCGCCATTAGTAGCATTAGGATGCGTGATGATGCGCGTTTGCCATTTGGATACCTGTCCAGTAGGAATTGCAACGCAAAATCCAGAGCTGCGGAAGAAATTTTCAGGTGATCCAGAGCACGTCGTGAACTTCATGCGCTTTATTGCCATGGAAACTCGTGAAATTATGGCGGAGTTAGGCTTTAGATCGATTGAAGAAATGGTAGGTCGTACAGATATACTGGAAGCAAATACAGAAATTGATCATTGGAAAGCAAAAGGTATTGACCTGTCAGCTTTACTTTATCAACCAGAACAAATTAGCAATGCTGGTAGGTTTAAAATAGTAGAGCAGGACCATGGAATAGATAAAACACTTGATTTCCAAGAGCTAATACCGAATTGTAAAAGAGCATTTAAAGAGAAACAGCCAATTACATTTACGACTGCAATTCGGAATATTCACCGAGCTACTGGTACTCTACTAGGAAGTAAAATATCGAAGAAATATGGTGAGAAAGGTTTACCAGATGATACGATTCAATTAAATTTTAATGGTTCAGCAGGGCAAAGCTTTGGCGCTTATATTCCAAGTGGTATCACATTAAAGCTAATCGGTGATGCGAATGACTTTGTTGGGAAAGGTTTATCAGGCGGGAAAATAATCGTTTATCCAGATCCAGTTGTTACGTTTCAGCCGGAGAAGAATATTATTGTTGGTAATGTTGCTTTCTATGGTGCAACATCTGGCGAGGCGTATATTCGAGGTATTGCAGGCGAACGCTTTTGTGTACGGAACAGTGGTGCAAAAGTAGTTGTGGAAGGAGTCGGCGATCATGGATGTGAATATATGACAGGTGGCCGAGTTGTTGTATTAGGCGAAACAGGCAAAAATTTTGCTGCTGGTATGTCTGGTGGTATTGCCTATGTGTTTGATGAGGATGGAAGCTTCCGAGAAAAGGTAAACCCAGAGATGGTACATGTTCAAGGTCTACAAGACCTGTCAGAAGTAGATGAAGTATACGGACTAATTGAAAATCATGTTCGCTATACAAATAGTACCTATGCAGAGAGAATCTTATCCTATTGGGAAAGAAATGCGGATAAATTTGTTCGGGTCATTCCGAAAACATATGCCCAAATTCAAGATCGAATAAAAATACTTCGCTCTAGTGGGCTTACTAAATTTGAGGCAGAAATGAAGGCTTTTGAAGAGATGCACCAACCTACTGATAAGAAGAAAAAGGAAAAGACAACTAAACAAGTAATCAAACGAGATACGGTAGCTGAAAAAATAACGAGTAGATGACCGTTAAAACGTAGAGAGGAGGTAAAAAATGGGAAAACAGACTGGTTTTATGGAGTATGATCGAAAGACAAGAAGTGAAAGGAATCCTTCTATTCGAATAAAAGATTGGAATGATTACACGATTCCAATGAATGATTCTGAAGTACAACGACAGGGTGCAAGATGTATGGGATGTGGTGTCCCTACCTGTCATGTTGGAATGGAGATAAATGGCATCACAACTGGCTGCCCACTAAATCATCTCATACCGGAGTGGAATCAACTTGTATATGAAGGTAAATGGAAGGAAGCACTTGAACGTGCACATGAAAAAAATAACTTTCCGGAATTCACAGGTATTGCTTGTCCCGCGCCTTGTGAAGGAGCATGTGTGTTAGGTATTAATGAGCCCGCAGTCGCAATCAAATCAATTGAACGAGCAATTGTAGAAAAGGGATTTGAAGAAGGGTGGATAACGCCAAACCCTCCTGTAAGACGTACCGGTAAAAAGGTTGCAGTAGTTGGTTCAGGTCCGGCTGGACTTGCAGCTGCAGCACAATTAAATAAGGCAGGTCATTCGGTTACAGTATTTGAACGTGATGACCGTTTAGGTGGATTACTTACCTATGGTATTCCAGAAATGAAGCTACCCTATGAAATTGTTGAAAGACGTATAAGATTACTAGAACGTGAAGGTATCAAGTTTCAAGCAAACACGGAAGTAGGCAAGGACTATCCGGTTAAAAAGCTCCAGGAGGAGTTCGATGCGATCATTTTAACAGGTGGTGCTACCGTACACCGTCATATCGAGGTTGAGGGGAATAGCTTGAAGGGTGTACACCCTGCCATGGATTTCTTGCATACCAATACCAAGAGTTTACTAGATTCTAATCTTCAAGACGGTAATTATATAGCAGCAACCGATAAGAATGTTATCGTGATTGGTGGTGGTGATACGGGTACAGATTGTTTAGCAACAGCAGTCCGTCACAATTGTAAGAGCCTAACGCAATTTGATATCTATGAAAAGAAAGGATTAGAGCGAGATTGGGATACAAACCCATGGCCGCAATACCCAATAATCCATCGAGAAGAATATGGGCATAAGGAAGCAGTAAATAAACATGGAGATGATCCACGTGCTTATGCTGTCGCAACGAAAAAATTTGTTGGGGATAATAATGGGCATATTAAAGAAGTTCACACCATAAATGTAAAAACACGTTATGAAAACGGAAAGAAAATCCGGGAGGAAATCCCTGGTACGGAAAAAGTTTGGCCAGCAGACCTTGTTCTTATCGCTATTGGTTTCCAAGGGCCAGAACAGAGTGTGCTAGAACAGTTATCAATAGAAAGAAATGCAAACACAACTGTAAAAGCAGAATATGGACGTTACACTACCAATGTTGATGGTATATTTGCAGCAGGAGATATGCGTAGGGGACAAAGTTTAATCGTTTGGGCAATCCATGAAGGAAGAGAGGTTGCTAGAGAATGTGATCGATTCTTAATGGAGGAAACGGATCTTCCGTAATTAGAGACTCGTTGATTGCGAGTCTCTTTTTTATGAAAATTAATTTGCTTAGAATACAGACATCAAGTATGATAGTAAAGTAATTTAGATAGGATATATACTGGAACTTTCCAGTTTGAACTTATAGCATTTTGGAGAAAAGAGGTTTAATAATGGCAAAACAATCCATTTACGGATTAACAATGGAGCAATTAACAGCGTGGCTAGTGGAAAACGGGCAGAAACGTTTTCGGGCTGAACAGGTTTGGGATTGGCTCTACAAAAAACGCGTAAAGCAATTCTCGGATATGAAGAATGTCAATAAAGAAACAATCGCATTGTTAGAAGAACATTTTGTTCTAGAAACTTTGGAAGAAGAAATTAAACAGGTTTCGAAAGATGGAACGGTCAAATTTCTATTTAAATTGTCTGATGGAAACTTAATCGAAACGGTATTAATGCGATTTAATTATGGACTGTCTGTTTGTGTAACAACACAGGTAGGCTGTAATATTGGTTGTACATTTTGTGCGAGTGGTTTATTGCGTAAAAGTCGCGATTTATCAAGTGGGGAAATTGTAGAGCAAATAATGAACGTGCAAAAACATTTAGATGAACAAGGAAAAGATGAACGAGTTAGTCATATCGTAGTGATGGGTATCGGAGAACCATTCGATAACTTTAATAACCTTGTAGATTTTATTAAGGTTGTCAATGATGAGAAAGGTCTAAAAATTGGTCAACGTCATATTACGGTGTCTACAAGCGGTCTGGCACATAAAATATACGAGTTTGCTGATACTGGGTTACAGGTTAATTTAGCGATTTCCTTACACGCACCAAACAACGAACTAAGAACAAGTATTATGAAAATTAACCGCGCATTTCCGATTGAAAAATTAATGCAAGCTGTTGATTATTACTTAGAGAAGTCTAATCGTCGTATCACGTATGAGTATATTATGCTTAAGGATGTTAATGATCACCAAGAAGAAGCCTTACAGCTGGCGAAGCTATTAGGGAAGAAGCGTCATTTATCATATGTGAATTTAATTCCTTATAATGCTGTTGAAGAGCATAATCAATATCAAAGAAGTAATACAGCTTCTATTCAGGCTTTTTATGAAACCTTGAAGAATAATGGAATTAACTGTGGCGTTCGTTGGGAAAATGGTGCAGATATCGACGCTGCCTGCGGACAGTTAAGAAGTAAGCAAATCAAAAAACAAAAAATTGTTTAAGGATAACGGAAACGAGACTGACTCAAAAAATTGAGTCAGTCTTTTTTAGTTTGAATATACTATTGAGATATAACTGTATAAAGCGGTAAAAAGGGGTAATTAGTATGTGTGGATTCGTTGGTGTACTTCGTGATGATGAACACCAATTTACGGAAGAATATCGAAATCAAATAATGAATGCAAGTAAACACTTGAAGCATAGAGGACCAGATGAAAATGGGACGTTTATGGATAAAAGTATTCAACTAGAGTTTGTTCGACTAAGTATCATTGATTTGGTAGGAGGAAGTCAACCATTTCTCTTTGGAGCCGATCGATTCATTCTGGTGTTTAATGGGGAAGTCTATAATTACAAATCGCTACGAACAAGGCTTGAAAAAAAGGGACATTCCTTTGAAACAGCTTCTGATACGGAAGTTGTTGCGACGATGTTTTTAGAATTTGGTGTGGAAGCCTTTAGAGAACTAAGAGGAATGTATGCCATTGCGATTTGGGATAGAGAAGAAGAAATCTTGTATGGTGCTAGAGATCCCTTTGGTATTAAGCCATTTTATTATTATGAAAACGAAGGTGAATTTCTGTTTGCATCAGAGAAAAAGGCCATTATAAACCTAACCTCAAACCTACCACTAAACAAACAAGCATTACAACACTACCTTTCCTTTCAATATGTTCCATCCCCTATGACATTAACAGAGGAAATATGGTCGCTTGAGCCAGGGCATTATTTTGTGAAGACCGCACAAAATCCAATCAAAAAGAAACGATATTTTCACGCAACATTTCAACCCGTTGACGGAAAAGAAAAACAAATTATTAACAGAATTCAAGAGGTTATGGTTGATTCTGTATCGGCACATTTACAAAGTGATGTGCCTGTTGGTGCGTTCTTATCTGGGGGAATTGATTCAAGCCTTGTAGTAGGGATTGCAAAGCAAATTCAGCCATCCATAAAGACCATCTCGGTAGGATTCTCGGAAGCTGGATATTCTGAAATTCCCATAGCGGAGCAGACAGCCCAGGAACTTGCTGTCGATAATATCTCCTATATTATAAGTCCACAAGAATATGTAGAAAGCTTACCGGAGATAATGCGGTATCTGGATGATCCATTGGCAGACCCCTCTTGTGTTCCGCTATATTTTGCTGCAAGAGAGGCAAGTAATCACATGAAAGTAGTGCTATCTGGTGAAGGGGCAGATGAACTATTTGGTGGTTACAACATATATCGTGAATTCGAGTCACTTAAACTATTTAATAGACTACCGACTATTAGTTTGAAGTGGCTGCAAAAACTAGCGCGAATCATTCCAAAGGGCATTGCTGGTAGAAGCTTTATTGAACGTGGAACAACGCCATTGAAGGATAGGTATATTGGTAATGCTAAAATGTTTGAAGAGAAAGAAAAACAAGCACTCCTACTATCCTATCAAGATTCAAATGACTTTCGAAAAATTACAGAACCCCTATATCAGCGAATTGGTGAAGAACATCCTACGAATCAAATGCAATACATTGACATCCATACATGGCTCCCAGGGGATATCTTATTAAAGGCTGATCGAATGACAATGGCACACTCCATCGAGTTGCGTACACCATTCCTGGATAAAGAGGTGTTTGAAGTAGCCAGAAAAATCCCGATTGAATATAAAATTTGCGATAAGACAACAAAAGCAATATTGCGAAAAGCTGCTAGTGATTTTGTTCCAGAGCATGTAGTAAATCGCAAAAAACTCGGTTTTCCAGTTCCAATCAGCAGTTGGCTTCGGAATGAGTTATATGAATGGGCGAAGGAACTGATTCAGCAAAGTCAAACGGATGATATTGTGAATAAATCCTATTGTTTCAATTTGTTAGTTGAACATGTTCACCACAATCGTGACAACGCACGAAAAATTTGGACCGTGCTGATGTTTATGCTTTGGCATAGAATTTTTATAGAGGAAAGTAATTAAAATTGTATATTACGCTCTCAATTACAAAAACTTTTATATAAAAGTATGTGAGAGGGAGATTGTATGGATTGGATATGGAAGTCGGTCTTAATCGTTATAGCTGGTACAGTATTATTACGGATTGCTGGTAGAAAGTCAATCTCTCAAATGACATTGCCACAAACCGTCATCATGATAGGAATTGGCTCTCTATTAATTCAGCCATTAGCGGGTAAAAATATCTGGGTTACAATCGGTGTAGGTGCAATTCTAGTATTGACACTTATCATTATGGAATATGCTCAAATAAAAGGGGATGTATTCGAGAAATTATTTACTGGTAATTCGAAAACAATAATTGAAAATGGCACTATACATGAACAGAATTTGAAAAAAGTTCGACTTACGGTCGATCAATTAGAAATGATTCTAAGACAGCAAAACATATCCAATATTAGTGATGTCCAGTATGCAACACTAGAGCCGAATGGGCAGCTTGGGTATATTTTAAAACAAGAAGCACAACCAGTAACAAAAAAAGAGTTTCAACAGCTTCTTGATGTTATCAAGCAAACGGGTACTTTGAATGAAAATATAGTCCAGCTAAATCAAGAGATTCGTAACATAAAGAAGCAATTAGAACAACAAAAGCTTGGGGATAATATGTTTACTGAGGTTGCCAATCACGGGCATGATAAACAAGTTCCAAAGCATTTACAGTAAGGAAGAAATCTAAAAGAGGCTGGGACAAAAGTATTTTTAGCAAGGAAAAAACGAACGATTATGGCTTGTGCATATATTCCGATCCGGAAATATACTTCGCTTTCACTTCCAGTACAGGGGCGACAACTGTTCGTGAGCAACCTCACAGTGTCTACCTTGCCGCGGGCGGCTAGTGAGCCTCCTCGCGCTAGCGCACTGCGGGGTCTCACCGATGCCTTCCCTCCCGCAGGAGTCTACGTATATTTCCGGATCTAGTTTAGCTTTCGTTCGGCTTTTTAGAATTACCTTATAGTTTTGTCCCATCCTCTTTCTTTTATTAGTCAGTATATCTTACGGATAATGGAGTATCGATCAATCCATCCTTCGCAGAAATTCGGTTCTTACCGAGATCTTTTGATTTTATTAGAAGCTGATCAGCGTTAATATAGGCATTTTTAATATCTAAGGTTTCATCTGCTTTATAGTAATATAACCCGAACGAAGCCGTAAGGGAAATGTGAATGGTTTCATCCTGATATTCTGCGACAGCAGGTGTATCTTTAACACCATCTCGCAACTCCTCTACTAGCGCTAGACATTCCTCGTAACTCCTGTTTCGTAGGAATATCGTGAATTCCTCGCCACCACTTCTAAAAAGAAAATCTTCTTCCGTTAAAAAGCTTTGCAATACAGATGCAAAATGCTGGATTGCTCGATCACCTACTGCATGATTATAGGAATCATTAATTCGCTTAAAGGAATCTATGTCCGTTACAATAATCCCTAATTGTTCTCCAGAACTATTTAATTCACTCATTTTCTTATCCATAAAGGTACGGTTATAAATTTCAGTAAGAAAATCTGTATAAGCCATTTGCTCAAATTTATCTCGTTCCATCTTATGCTGTAATGTTTGATTAATAGCGATATTGGAACGGCTTACGAGGTAATTCAAAAGGAATAAGCCGATAATCATTTCCCATTGCTCGTCCTGTAGGAAAATAAATAGAAAAGCATTAGAAAATGCAATCTTTCCCATATCGAGAATGCTTCTACTTTTAATAAATGCAATAGCATCCTTCACCGTTTTAATATCTCCAGTTGCCGTGAAAATAATGGTTAAGTATAGGTGAGATAGTAGAGACATGATAATGACTAGTGCAATGATAAGTATCCAAAATCCAAAAGGAACTCTTTCAAAAATTGGAATTAGGACTTGGAAAAGGTAATATGCAATCGCGCCATTTAGTGCAAAAGACCCAGTGTTGTAGAATGTGTGTAAGAATTCTTCTTCATCCGCAGTCTTCGTTGCTTTCCGGAAAACAAATAATGTAAACATATAAAGGGCTTCAAAGATAAATGCTCCAAGAGGACCTACAAATAATGCCATCGATAGACTGTATGAAATGGCGTAATCAATATTGTGATTCCCTTTTCTCACCGCTACTTTGAGGTGATAATAAAGAATAGAAAAAAGATAAAATAGTAGTAGTGCCCATATGTAAACCTTTGTATCTACTTTTATAGGTCCAGAAGTAACAGCAACGATAACAGAAGCGATAAAAATAAATATTATGAAAATTCTATCAAAACGCATGGACTGCATATCCCTCCCTTCCGATCTATTAGTACTTAAGTAACTAGTTTATTGGGTAAAAATTCCTATATGATTTAATATATCACAATTTTGAATAGAATCTTACAAATTTTTTCAAAAAAGTCATAAAAATTTTTGAGGTGATTTTACGAATGAAATTGATAAATACAATAGATTTCATCCTCATATTGACTTATTGAAGAATACCGAATACACGCGTATAATGAGATTATGTATAGGATAAAAAAATAATAAAGATACACTTACTTGAATAGGTCAAGTAATGAATCCGTCTTTAGGAGTAGAGAGATGAATCATAAAGCTGTCATTTTAGGCAATAATTATTATATAGGACTTAGTACAATTAGAAGTCTCGGAGCGGAAGGTGTACATACGGTAGCAGTGGATTATTCGGAAGAAGACCGATATGGAGCTGCATCAAAGTATTGTTCGGAATCACTTCTTGTACCACATTATAAAACGGATACGGAAGGCTTCATTAACGCATTAATCGATTATGCCAAGAAGCAAGCGGATAAACCAGTGCTCATACCTTGTCATGATACCTATTTAGAGGTAATTGATGCACATTTAAATAAAATTAAAGAATATTATCTAATTCCACAAACCGAACAGGGCTTAGCAACTAGAGTCATGAATAAAGATACATTACATGCGCTTGCAACAGAACATGGTGTACGCGTGCCGGAAACGGTTCGCATTCATGAACCAAACTTTCATGATCGTGTTGAGAACGAAATAAAATATCCTTGTTTAGTAAAACCATTTGATTCACCTAGCTTTGTAGCAACATTTAGGAAGAAGATTTTTAAGGTTCATAATAGAGAAGAGCTTGATGAAGCATTAGCAATGGCGAAGGATGCAGATTTAGAAGTATTTGTACAGCGAATCATTCCAGGGTTTGATGATCATATGTATACCTTTGATGCTTATTTAAATCAGGAATCCAAGATTACACATTGGACGACATGTCAAAAGCTACGTCAATATCCGATTAATTTCGGGGCATCGGTATATACGATTCAAAAGTTTACGCCGGAGTTATTTGATATTGGTTCTAAGTTTTTAGAAGGTATTGGTTATAAGGGATTTGCAGAAATCGAATTTAAGAAGGATGAAGAGACTGGAGAATTCTATCTGATTGAGATTAATGCAAGGATCACAAACTTTAACCACTTACTTTATAAGGTGGGTCTTAATTTCCCGTATATTACATACAGAGAAATGATTGGTGCCCCGTTAGAACCAAAATCCGTAACCGAAACAACAAACCGAGCATTTTGGTATGGTTATGAGGATGCACTTGCTGTTAAGGATTATATTAAAAGTGGACAGCTTAAAACATCAGAAGTCGTAAAATCGCTATTTCGACCAAAAGCCTATGCGATTTGGAGCATTAGCGATCCGAAGCCAGCAGTAGCTTTCATGAAGACAAGATTAGGAAAATTATTTGGAGGCCGAAAAAAGGCAAGGAGGTAGTAGAAATGCAGTTGAAAGAATTACTAGAAGCAATCGAAGTAATCAATGATAGGGAAGTAGATGCGGTACAGATTAAAGAGGTCTCCTATCATTCGCAGAAGGTTGAGCAAGGTCATCTCTTTGTTTGTGTGAAAGGCTACAAGACTGATGGACACAAATACCTTGCAGATGCAGTCAAACGTGGTGCGGTAGCTGCGATAGTTGAAGACTATCAAGAGGATGTAAACATACCACAATATGTCGTTCACAATAGTAGGATTGCACTTGCTAAGTTAGGGGCTCATCTATATCAGTATCCATCAAGGAAAATGAATATGATTGGAATTACAGCAACGAATGGAAAAACAACTACCTCCTACATGACGAATGCTATCTTGGAAAACGAAGGGCATCGTACAGGTCTTATCGGAACGGTAATTGTTAAAAATGGTGACGAATCGATTCCTGCTGAATTGACGACTCCTGAATCGCTAGACCTACAGCACTATTTAAGTGATATGGTTCAAAATGATGTGAGCCATGTAACGATGGAGGTATCGTCTGCAGCGCTTGAACTACATCGTGTGGAGGGCGTTGAATACGATATTGTTTCATTAAATAATATGAGTCGCGAGCATATGGAAATGCATGGAACCTTCGAAAGATATTTTGAAGTGAAATCGAGCTTAATTCGAAATGCATCTGAGAATAGCTTTGCGGTATTAAATCTAGACGATCCATATTCTTCTTCTTTAGTTGATAAAACAAAGGCGAAGGTTATTTCATTTGGTGTTGAAAGTCGAGAGGGTTTCATTCATTGTAAGAACCTTGATTTAACAACTGGACGAGGAAGATTTACTGTCGAAATTTTGAAGCCTTTTGAAGCCCATGGATTGAAGTTTGAACCGAGTGAATTTGATGTGGAACTAGCCGTTCCTGGCTTGCACTCCGTCTATAATTCAATGGTCGCTATTATAATTGGACTTCTTAGTGGTGTATCTGTCTCCACTATTCAAAAAACGCTAAAAGAATTTACTGGTGTACCTAGAAGATTTGAATTTATTTATGAAGAGGCTATTAAAGTTGTTGATGACCATTTTGCTAATCCAGGCAATATCAATGTAACGCTACAAACATTAGACTTTATGGATTATGAAAATCTCCATGTCGTATATGCAATAAGAGGTCAAAGAGGTGCAACGATTAACCGAGAAAATGCTGAGGTTATTGTCGATTGGGCAGAAAAATTAGGTATTACAGAACTAATTGCAACACGTAGTGTGTCACACACAACTCCTAAAGATGAAGTGACAGATGATGAAGTGCGTGCATTTTTAGATGTTATGGAAAAAGCAAATATCAAAGTACGTTTATATAATGAATTGCCAGATGCTATTGAAGATTCGTTATCCAAAGCAAGCAAAGGTGATTTAATATTGCTAGCAGGTTGCCAGGGCATGGACTATGGTGCTGGAATTGCGCTTGAATCGTTGAATAAGGAAAATGTTGAAGTTAAATAAGATGTATTGCAGTTGGCACAGCATCAGATAAAGCAGGTGGATAGGTTGGAACAAAAAAAGCTCGGTGTATTAGGTGGCATGGGTCCTGCTGCTACCTCACTGTTTTTTGAGAGGGTTATTGAAAATACGGTAGCGAATAAGGATCAGGAGCATTTAGACATGGTTATTCTTAATCATGCAACGATTCCTGATCGAACAAAAGCTATTCTAGAAAATGACAAGCAATTGTTTTTAGACGCAGTGAAAAAGGATTTTCAAATATTTGAAGCAGCTGATGTTCATAATATTGCCATTCCTTGTAATACTTCGCATTTCTTTTATGACGAGATGCAAGAAATGACCTCGATTAACATTATTAATATGATCGAAGAAACGGTTCGCTTTATACGTCAGCAATATGGACCGACAGCTAAAGTTGGAATTTTAGCAACGGATGGAACCATTAATACAGGTATATATCAACAAGAGTGTCATAAGTATAATATGAAGGCTCATATCCCAGATGTGCATGTTCAAGCGCAGGTTATGCAGACGATTTATGATTTTAAAGCAGATAAGCCAGTTAATGTACTAGGATTTGAACGCATCATTTCAAACATGATTGAAATGGAGCGCTGTGACTGTGTTATTCTAGGATGTACCGAGCTTTCTTGTATTGAAATTAGTGAACATCTAATTCCATATTGCGTCGATGCAATGCAGGTATTAGCAAATGAAGCAATTCTGTTATCTGGAAAAATGTTAAAAAAGCGTGTTGCAATCCCAAATTTTGAGTGAGGGGGAGATTCATGAACAAGCAAGCATTTGATGAATTCTTACTCGAATCGTTTAAGGATGGTAGAAGTATACGTGAATTAAGACTAACAGATGAAGAAGCAAATTATGTTAAGATAAAAATACCTAGAGCAAAATTTAAAAGGATGCAGGATTGTGAGCATACATCCAAAAAATGGTATGAAGTTGACACTCGTCGTTTCAATTGATGATAACAAGCCCAATTATCGCGGAGGACTTAGTGAATAAAGAGTCCTGCCGCGATTTTTTATAGATGGATTAGAGTGACGAAGCTCTCATAAGCCAAATACTGCTTAATTGTAATACGTTACCTATTTCGAGTTCTCGAATAGGTGTGTACTATGAACGCTAAGCTTTGCCTTCGGATCGAGGAATGCTTTTGCATGGTTAACAGCAATGGTAGCTTCTCCAAAGCCAGTGGCGATTAACTTTGGTTTACCGTCATAAGAACAAATATCCCCCGCTGCATAGATACCATCAATATTTGTTTCCATACGTCCATTTACAATCACGGCATTTTTGGTGGTTTGAAGCCCCCATAATTTTATCGGGCCAATATTGGTCATGAATCCATAATTAACAATGATATGATCAACTGGAAATAGTTCCTGTTTATCTCCCTTTACTTCTTGAATGAATACTTCCTCTATTGTACCCTTATTCCCACTGATACCAACTAATTCATAAGGGGTTTTAATGGAAATGGATGCTTGTTGTAAGGCGGAAATGCTATGTTCATGAGCCCGAAATGCTGTACGTCGATGTATGAGTGTAACGCTTCTAGCAATATTACGTAAAGCAAGTGCCCAGTCAACCGCAGAATCTCCACCGCCACAAACAAGTACTCGTTTATCTTTAAAACTTTCTAAGGATTTCACGAAATAATGGATGGCAGTATTTTCGTATTCTGTTGCGTTTTCTAGCTTAAGCTTTCGTGGCTCAAAAGCTCCCGCTCCTGCCGTAATGATGACACTTCTCGATAGATGAATTCCTTTAGATGTATGGATTTCAAAGATGCCGTTCTCTAACTTTATTATATTTTCTACTTGTTCATTTAAACAAATTCTTGGCGAAAAAGTGTTAGCTTGTTGATGAAGTTTAGCAACCAATTCCTTTGCTTTTATTCCAGGGAATCCGGCAACATCATATATATATTTATCCGGATATAATGCCGCTAATTGACCTCCTACTTCTGGCATACTATCTAATAGCTTCACAGATGCCTCCCTCATGCCAGCATAAAATGCTGTAAAAAGCCCAACTGGGCCTGCTCCAATAATGGCTATATCAACAAGATCGTTACGCATTAGATAACCCCCTTCTAAAGTTAAGCTCCTGTATGTGAAAAAGTAAGTATGAGAGAAAAAATACACATACTTAAATTAATATAACGTTAATAAAACGATACAAATATTATTGTTATATAAATAATAAAAATATAATACGCACAAGTCAATAAATTTTTAATATTTAAACAAAAATTGCTGTTACTCCTACATTATTCTTCATTAAATTCAATTTTAGGTGGATTTTAGTTAAGATAATTCCATATTAACGTTTACTTTAAATTGTAAGATAGTAATATAAATTTAGATAATATTGACTTTTAATATTAATAAATGTAAAGTTTAAATAACGTTAATAATACGGTATTTATAAAATCGATATATTCAAAATGATGATGAGGAGGATAGCAAATGAAGTATACGATTTCTGATTTGAAACAGGTTGTTTCAGAAGGGCGGACTCCACCGCCTTGCGATAAGACCATGCAAGTAGTAGTTGACTACGCTGAAGAAGGTATTGCAAAAGGTGTTTGGAATGTGGATCATAAGTACATAAACGGATTAGGTGTCGTGATGGGTGGTTTTTTGTCTTCAGCAGCAGATATTCTAATGGCCTATGCTATTTCTTCCAAGCTAGCGAATGACCAGAGTTTTGTATCCATCGATCTAGATACTACGTTCCATCGCCCCGCTATGGAAGGAGAAATAGAGGTGGTGGCTCGTGTTGAGAAAATGGGTAGAACATTAGCATATGTAGTAGCTGAGCTGAAGCAAAATGAGAAAAAAGTTGCGACATGTGTTTCCTCTTTGCTAATTCAATAAACTTAATCGTGACAAAGAAAAGAAGTAGCGACGACATTCGCTACTTCTTTAATTCTTCTTTTATCTGATTTATTTCTCCCATTTCAAAGACTTCTTTAAAGAAAGTGTTTGCGGGTTCGATTAGCATATTGTAATAATCTTTAAATAGTGACGCGGCAGAATCTCCTAGCCATCTCTTTGGCAAAAGCTCTTGTGGGAGATTCGGATCAATGAAGAGGAACTTCCGATATTGATGTACTAATAAGGCAGATTTCACAAAACAACTTCCGTTGCTCAACTCTCCCTTTTCAATTCTATTTTTGTCAATGACATACTTTTGACTATATTCTTGAATAAACGATTGGTATTTCGCATTCACTTCATCTAAATTCCAGCACTTTTGAACCAAATCGGATTGATTATTCATACCCTCATAAGATGCGTTGAAATAAGAAACATACTCGTTAATATCATACTTTTCAATTAATCGATTCACTTGTTCTTCTAATGGATTAGGTGTTATCCAGCAACTGTTCGAAAGTAGTCCGAACCCACTCCATACAAGCTCTTTTCTCAATTCATCACGAAGATGCCGCTTGTTTTCGGGAATCGTATAGACAAGAATTCTCCATTGGCCGTCCCACGAAGGGTGGTCTGTTTTATAAATTCTTTTTGATGCTTCCTCCATCCGTGCTTGCCCTCGTTCGGTTAGTGAGTAATAGCTTTTATTTCCTATCTTTTTCGATTGCACCCAGCCTTGTTTACTCATGCGCGATATAGCAGCACGAACAGACTGCTCGTTATGGCCAAATTCCTGCAGCAGTCGAATCAGGCTGCCGATCCAAATTACATTATCGTGATGTCTTATATAATCACCAAATAAAGTGAAAATCATGGACCTTGTATTAAATTGCTTTTCCATCAAAACTTCCTCTCTCTTGTAAACCGTGCAATATGATTTCTTACATTAATAGTTCAAATTTTAACAGAATAAATTACTTCTGAATAGCTATTCAAATTAAAAACAGTCATTTTATGATAGAAAAAACCTCTGAATAATATATGCCTATTTATTTACGATTGAATAATTATCGTTATGAAAATAGTCTTGCATAACGCATTATGTAGCCGTTCTTCTTAACTATAGCATAAAATGTCGACTTAAATTGCGAAAATTTAAAATAATCTTATTGTCATTAATATAACAGTTTGATATGATTACGTTAAATAAACGTTATAAAAGAGGTGCTGGCATGTATAACTATGTGGAAGACGGCGATTCCAAAACAACTGCATATGTTGAACGCGATCAGGTTAAATATGACGCATTTATGGCCCGTATTGAATCAGGAGAGAAGATAGAAGCAGATGACTGGATGCCGGAGGATTATCGTCAGGCTTTAATAAAGCTTATTTCGATGCACGGTATTAGTGAAATAATGGGCGCACTACCTGAAAAAGAGTGGGTACCAAAGGCGCCAACCTTAAAAAGGAAATTAGGTATTATGGCGAAGGTTCAGGATGAAATGGGTCATGGTCAGCTTTTATTACGTGTTGCGGAAGACTTGATGACTCCATACGGAAAAACGCGAGAGGATTTAATGGAGGATCTACTAAATGGAGACTTGAAGTTTCATAATGTTTTCCATATGCCGACCAAGAGTTGGGCAGATGCTGGTATGGTCGGTTGGCTAGTTGATGGTGCTGCAATTATGTCACAAACGAATATGCTTGATGCTTCCTATGGACCTTATCAACGAGCACTTCAACGAATTTGTCAGGAAGAGGTATTTCACGCGCAGCATGGAGAAGCAATTATCATGGCATTAGCAGAGGGAAATGACTATCAGCGAGAGATTTTACAGGAATCATTAAATCGTTGGTGGCCTGCTTTGCTTATGTTCTTTGGTCCAAGTAGTGCAGAAACTACAGGCTCATCCAAGCAGGATATTATGATTAAGTACCGCATTCGCAAAAGTACAAATGAAGAGCTTCGCCAAGCATTTTTAGCCAAGTATTTACCGCGTGTGTTTTCTTTAGGACTAACGGTACCTGATGAAACGGTGCACTTTGATGAAGCAAATGATAAATGGGTATATGCGCAACCGGATTGGGATGAATTTAAACAGATTATTCGAAACAAAGGACCACGTTCCAAAGAAAGACTTCGCTTACGTCAAATAGCTTATGAAAATAATCGATGGGTGAGGCAGGCTTTAGCGACAGAGACTGTTGGCGTTTAACGGAAAGGAGAAATAAGAATGACTAAGGAGTCCGACTTTTACCAGGTTTATGAGGTGTTTAGTCGAAGGGGAGTAAAGGCACCAATGCAGCATCAGTTTAGTTTACTTGCTCCAAATAAAGAAATGGCCATGATAATGGCTCAAGAGAATTTTATGAGGCGCGAAGATTCAATTGACGTATGGGTCGTGAAACAAAGTGATATTCGGAAAATGACAAGTGAGGAAAGACAGACTTGGACCAACCGTCTAGATAATAAGGATTATCGTACAACAAAGGGGTATGGTTATTTACGAAAAAAATGGCGTGACAAGGAACAGGGTATGCTCGATGAAAAGGAAATTATGTCTTGGAAAGAGGTGAAGAAGCAATGAATTCAATTGTAGAGTCACCGGAACAAGCAAAACAAGATGATAATTATTTGAATGCATTAAAAGAGCTATTACTTCAACTTGCGGATGATGATTTTATAACCTCTTTTAGGGGATCGGAGTGGCTAGGGCTAGCGCCTCATATTGAAGAGGATGTGGCGTATTCCTCTATTACACAAAACACAATGGGTCATGCAGCCATGTTTTATGACTTATTAGAAGAGCTTGGGGAAGGTGACGCGAACTCCATTGCACATGATCGGAATGCTGAACAAAGAAGAAACGGTACGTATTTAGAAAAGCGAAATGGAGAAGGTGTCTATTTCGAGGAGCCATATTATGACTGGGCATTAACGGTTGTGCGAAGCTTCTTCTATGAAACGTTTAAAAAAATTAAAATGGAAGCGATTTCAGGAAGCTCCTATAAGCCTTTAGCTAATGTGGCCAAAAAAGTCTTAATGGAGCAGCCTTATCATCTGGCACACTGGAAGCTTTGGGTGTCACAGCTTCAAGCATCGTCTGAAGAGGCGAAGCAACGTATGAAAGAACGTGTATTACAAGCCTGGGACGAATTTGAAGACGTATTAGAGCTAGGATTACATGGTTCGGATATGGTGAAGTATCAATTGATTACCTGTGATGAAGAGCAGCTAAAAGCAATATGGCTAGAACGAGTTTCGGAAACATTGCTAGATGTGCCATCCAATTCATTAGGAAAGAAATATGGAAATGGTAGAAATGGAGAACATACCGATGATTTAAAGAAAGCTCTTTCAACACTAGCAGAAGTATATAACCGTGATAAAACAGCAGTCTGGTAATTTATCAGTCTTATTTTTATCACAGTGAATATGTATTTAGCAAGGAGCGAATAGAACAATGGACGAAAATAATCGAATAGAAGACATTCGTTCTGTATTAAAAACTGTTGATGATCCAGAGCTCCCATCTGTCAGTGTATATGACTTAGGAATGGTCTATGAAATACGTGTTGTTGCCGAGGATGTTCATATTAAGATGGTTCCTACGTTTTTAGGCTGTCCTGCTTTAGACTTTATCCAAATGAATGTCAAACAAGCAGTTGAAAAAATAGATTGGGTAGGAAGCTGCTTTGTGCAGTTCACCATGGAACGACAATGGTCAACAGATGCTATTACAGATAAGGGAAAATTGGAATTGAGAAAACATGGTATTGCACCACCACCAGAAAAATATCGTCCAGGTGATGAATGGACTGTCAATTGTCCTTATTGTGAGTCTGATTATACTTCAATGGAGAATGTTTTTGGACCAACAGCTTGCCGTAGTATTTTATATTGCAGCGCTTGTAGGAATCCATTTGAAGCGATGAAGCCAGTAGTAGAACAATAGTAAACAGGAGAAAAGGAGAATGGAATATGGTTAAATTGATTGCTTTATACAAACAGCCAGAAGATAAGCAGAAGTTTGATGAGCATTATTTTAATACACATGCGCCTATTACCAAAAAAATCCCAGGCTTACGAAAGATGGAGGTAACTAGAATAGTAGGTTCCCCAATGGGGGAAAGTGATTATTACCTATTATGTGAGATGTATTACGATAGCCATGAATCGTTAAAAAATGCAATGAAAACGGATGAAGGGAAGGCTTCTGGTAGAGACGTCATGAAATTTGCGGGAGATATTGTCACGCTTATGATTGGTGAAGAGCTTGATGAGTAAATTCATACAAGTGTTCTCAGAAGATGATGTGGGAGTCGTCCAGTTGAATCGCCCAGAAGTATTAAACGCTCTAAACCGAGAAATGGTAGAGGAAATTGTTGCGCAACTAGAGTCTTTTGAACGTAATGAATCTATTAGAATAATCGTCGTAAAAGGGAACCATCGAGCATTTGCGGCAGGTGCTGATATAGAAGAGATGCTAGAGGAAACACCACTTACATTAGAGCTCTTAAATCCATTTGCCGTGTGGGACAAAATTAGCTTAATAAAAAAACCGATTCTAGCTGCTGTAAATGGCTTTGCTTTAGGTGGCGGGTTTGAATTAGCACTTCACTGTGATCTGATTATAGCAGCGGAGGATGCTAAGTTTGGCTTTCCAGAAGTAAAATTAGGCGTGATGCCAGGTGCAGGGGGAACCCAGTTCTTAACAAAAGCGATGGGAAGAAGAAAAGCGCTTGAATGGATTTGGCTTGGAGAATCGATGTCAGCAAATGAGGCACTAAGTCATGGAGTCATTAATCGGGTTGTGGCACCAGAGCTAGTAGAAGAAGAAACGATGAGACTAGCACAGCAATTGGCAGCTCTTCCACCTGTTTCGTTAAGGCTAATAAAAGAAGCGGTGCATGTGGCGGAGGATACTTCATTACAAGAAGGAAAACAAGTAGAGCGAAAAAACTTTTATCTTGCGTTTTCTTCAGCAGACCAAAAAGAAGGAATGCATGCATTTTTAGAGAAGCGCCCACCGACCTTTAAGGGGGTGTAAGCAAATGAGCTATGAATCTATTTTATATGAGAAAAAAGGAAAGATAGTCGAAATTAAGTTGAATCGCCCATCTGCCTATAATGCATTTACAGAGCAAATGAATAACGACGTGATGAGTGCACTAAAAGTAGCGACGAAGGATGATGAGGTTAGATGTATCATCATTACTGGTAATGGAAAGGCATTTTGCTCCGGTCAGGATTTAGTTGAAGTAGATGAGCGCACGAATCATGCCGAATTCCTTCGAGAAAGGTATCATCCGATGCTACAAGCACTCAGACAAACACCGAAGCCTATCGTAGCGGCAATTAATGGAACCGCAGCTGGAGCAGGAATGAGTCTTGCACTTGCTTGTGACTTCCGTGTTATGAAGAGTCGTGCAAACATGATTAGTGCATTTATGAATGTTGGACTTGTCCCGGATACAGGTTTTTTATATATGCTTCCAAAAATAATTGGTTATGCGCAAGCATTGGAAGTTGCAACACTTGGTAATCCAATTACTGCTGAAAAAGCCAAGGATTTGGGATTAGTAACAGAAGTGTATAACGAAACAGAATGGGATGAACGTGTAAAGGATTTTTCTACTTATCTTGCAGAGCTACCTACTAAAACGTTCTCTCTAATAAAACGCTATATGCTAACTGGCATGCACGAGAATTATGAAACATTTTTAGAGCAAGAAGCCTTTGCCCAAAGAATTGCTGGTATGTCAAAGGATCATCAAGAAGGACTGAAGGCGTTTGTAGAAAAAAGAAAACCGAATTATACAGGAAAATAAGGAGGATAAGTATGGAGCAAACGGTATCCGATAAAATTACAGAAGTTGGAGAAATGAAGCGTAGTCACTATGCGATGATCATTAATGGAGAGCGTGTTGAAAGTGAAACTGGAGAAGTATTTGAAACCTACGATCCAGCGAAGGGGGAAACAATTGCAACCATTGCAAAGGCATCCATAAAGGATGCGGAAAAAGCGGTTCAAGCAGCTAGAAATTCATTTGACAATGGGAAGTGGCGAAAATATCCGATTGGAAAAAGAGCTCGTGTTTTAAATAAGATTGCAGCGATTATGCGTGGTCGGTTTAATGAATTGGTTGAGCTAGAAGTATTAAATAGTGGTAAATCAATCGGGGCAGCACAAGTGCAAATTAGTCAGGCTATCGAAGACTTTGAATTTTATGCTGGTGCCATTGTTGGCCATCGTGGAACCGTTAACAACATGCCTAATGGATTTTTTAATTATACGCATAAAGAACCCGTTGGTGTTTGTGCACAAATTATACCTTGGAACTATCCAATGATGATGGCAGCATGGAAAATAGCTCCGGCAATCGCAGCGGGGTGTTCTGTCATTATTAAGCCAGCTAGTTTAACCCCAATCACGGCTATTGTATTAAATGAGATTTGTCATGAAGCAGGAGTGCCTGAAGGTGTTGTGAATACAGTTCCAGGAGCAGGTCAAGTGATAGGAGACTACTTGGTCACACATAAAGCTATCAATAAGGTCGCCTTTACTGGGTCTACCCCTACTGGTAGAGATATTATGGAAAAGGCGTCCGGTACATTGAAGCGATTAACACTTGAGCTAGGTGGCAAATCGCCAAGTATTGTTTTTGAAGATGCGGATTTGGAAGCAGCGGTAGCGGGTTCCCTATTTGGAATCTTCTTTAACACCGGTCAATCCTGTGAGGCACGTTCGCGCTTATTTATACATGATGCCATTTATGATGAATTTATGGAGCAGTTTGTGAGTAAAACCAAGAAGCTTCAATTAGGTGATCCTTTTGATAAGGGTACACATATAGGCTCTATTATAAGTCGAAGCCAGCTTGAAAAAATCGATGGCTATGTCCAGTCGGCAATAGCCGATGGAGCTACGATCTTAACTGGTGGGAATGAAGTGAAAATAGAAGGGTTTGAAAATGGCTATTGGTATGAGCCGACGATTATTGCCGATGTAACACCTGATATGAAGGTTGTACGAGAGGAGATTTTTGGACCGGTTGTTGTGGTAGAAAAGTTCACGGATGAACGAGATGTTATTAAGCGAGCGAATGACTCTGAGTATGGGCTGGGTTCGGCTGTTTGGACTACTAATCAAGCAAGAGCAACACGAGTTGCACATCAAATACAAGCAGGTATTGTCATGGTTAATAGTCCATTCTCAGCATTTCCAGGTACACCATTTGGTGGTTATAAACAATCTGGGTTTGGTAGAGAACTAACCGTTGAAACGCTTGATTTGTATATGGAGGATAAAAGCGTACTTTCCTATTATGGACCAAAGCCAATTAATCCATTTGGAGTTTAAAAGTGCTAATCAATCATTAGAGAGGATGCTTACCAATGACGATTGAAAAAGTTACCGTCGTTGGAGCTGGAGTAATGGGGCGAGGCATAGCCTATGTCTCGGCCCTTGCCGGTTTTCAAACGACCATTGTTGATGTCTCGGAGGAACAACTTCAACTCGCAACGAAACAAATTGGTCAACTTGCAAATAAGGCGATACAACGAAAGAAAATAGATGCCAATGAAGCGGAACGTTTATTACATAATGTCCATACATCTATGAATTTAGAAACAACTGTTGCAGAAACAGATTTTTTGATTGAGGCAGTTCCAGAAAAGCGAGATTTAAAACGTCATGTTCTCGAAACCGTGGACGGGTATGCACCAAAACATATCATTCTAGCATCGAACACATCTACGATAAGTCCTACTGAGTTAGGCTCTTATACGAAACGGCCACAACAGGTGGCTGCTATGCATTTCTTTAATCCGGTTCATCGCATGGGTTTAGTAGAAATTGTTAAAGGCTTGGAGACGAGTCATGAGACGGTGTCTATTATTCGTGCAGTTGCAGAGCGTATGGGCAAGGAGACGGTTGAGGTAAAGGAATTCCCAGGTTTTGTTACGAGCCGAATAAGTGCCATGGTCGGCAATGAAGCGTTTTATATGCTACAGGAGGGAATTGCCACAGCAGAAGACATTGACAAAGCAATTCGACTAGGACTCAATTACCCAATGGGTCCTCTTGAACTAGGAGATCTTGTAGGACTAGATACACGATTAAATAATCTAAAGTATTTACATGAAACCCTTGGAGAAAAATTTCGTCCGGCACCGCTGTTAGAGCAATATGTAAAAGCTGGCAGACTTGGTCGTAAAACAGGGCGAGGTGTGTATGATTATACAAATGATGGTGAGTTGATTAAAAAATGAGAAATGCTGTAATTGTAGATGCTGTCAGGACACCTATTGGGAGATACAAAGGAGTGTTAAAGGACATCCGTCCTGATGACTTAGGTGCAATGGTAATTGAGGCATTACTGAAACGAAATCCTGAATTACCAAAAGAACAAATTGAGGAAGTAGTATTTGGCAATGCGAACCAAGCAGGTGAGGATAATCGGAATGTTGCTAGAATGTCAGGGCTTCTTTCTGGATTACCTGAAACAGTAGGCGGAACAACGATTAATCGGCTTTGTGGATCTGGTCTTGATGCCGTAATGTATGCAGCGCGTTCTATTGCTGTTGGAGAAGGGGATGTATTTATTGCAGGAGGCACTGAAAGTATGACACGTGCTCCTTTTGTAATGGCTAAACCAGACAAAGACTTTCCAAGAGGAAATATGGAGGTCTACGATACGACAATAGGCTGGAGATTCATTAATCCTAAGTTAGCGGAAATGTATGGAACAGACTCTATGCCCGAGACAGCAGAGAATGTTGCGAAACGCTATAACATTAGTAGAGAAGAGCAAGACAGATTTGCATTTACAAGTCAGCAACGCGCAAAGAAAGCAATGAATGAAGGTCGTTTTTCTAGTGAAATTATTCCCGTAATCTATCACGATAAAAAAGGGAAAAGGATTCAGATTGATAGAGACGAACATCCACGTCCAGATACGTCATTAGAAAAACTAGCAAAATTAAGACCCTTATTTGAACAAGGTACCATTACGGCAGGGAATGCCTCGGGCGTAAATGATGGGGCATCTGCGCTATTAATGATGAGTGAAGAGAAAGCCAAGGAGCTCGGAATAAAGCCGCTAGCACGTTATGTAGCTGGTGCAACAGCAGGCTTAGAACCATCCATTATGGGGCTAGGACCTATTCTTGCATCTCAGAAGGCATTAGCACGTGCCAAATTATCGATAACAACGATTGGATTAGTGGAATTAAATGAGGCATTTGCTTCACAATCCTTGGAATGTATTAGACAACTAGATTTAGATTCCGAGATTGTGAATGTAAATGGAGGAGCAATTGCTTTTGGCCATCCATTAGGTGCAAGTGGTGCAAGAATAGTAACAACACTTATTCATGAAATGCAAAGGCGTAAGGTTCAGTATGGATTAGCGACCATGTGTGTCGGCGTTGGACAGGGAATATCAGTAATTGTGGAAGGACTATAGGTATTTATCAGATAAGATAGCGTTGCTTAGAGATCGATCGTCATCCATCCATATAAAAGGAGAATCATAATGCAAACCATACTGTTTACAGTTGAAAACAACATTGGCTACATTACCCTTCATCGACCAGAAGCGTTAAATGCCTTTAACTATCCAATGTTACTTGAGCTAGAGGAGGTAGTTGATCAAATCCATCTTAACCACGAGATTAGCGTCGTGATTATTACTGGTTCTGGAGATAGGGCATTTAGTGCTGGAGCGGATTTAAAGGAGAGAAAAGCTTTAACGGAACATGAGGTAAGAAGAAATGTAAAAGCGATACGTGATGTTTTTGACAAAATTGCTAATTTACCACAGCCAACCATTGCAGCTATTAATGGATATGCCTTTGGTGGCGGCTTTGAGCTCATGATCGCATGTGATTTTGTGATAGCGGTTAGTGATGTCAAGATGGGACTAACAGAAACAAGCTGGGCAATCATTCCAGGAGCAGGTGGAACACAGCGATTACCAAGGCTAATTGGTGAGATGAGAGCGAAGGAACTCATTTTAACAGGTAAGAGAATTACGTCAGAGGAAGCCTGTGAATTGGGTGCTGTATTACAAGTAGTAGAGAAAAATTCACTGATGAATACTTGTCATCAGCTCGCTAATCAACTATTGAGGAATGGTCCAATTGCAGTTAAACAAGCAAAATATGCAATCACAAGAGGGATGAATACAGATTTGAATACAGGGCTAGAGATAGAAGCAAAAGCATACGAGCTTACCATACCAACAGAAGATAGACTGGAAGCTTTGCGAGCGTTTAGTGAAAAGAGAAGTCCGGATTTTAAAGGGAGATAAAAAGGGGGATAAGACTTGAACCGTGTGACCAACATACTACAAATAAAATATCCCATCATTCAAGGTGGTATGGGAAATATCTCAAACGCTGCACTCACTGCTGCGGTTTCGGAGGCGGGGGGATTAGGTACGATTGGCTGTGGGACAATGTCTGTTAATCAAGTAGAAGAAATAATCCTCCTAACGAAACAATTAACCAACAAGCCATTTGCTCTAAACATTGCAATCAATGTGACACCATATACAGAGCAGCTAATTGCATTAAGTATTAAACATGAAATACCAGTTGTATCGCTTTCAGCTGGGAATCCTTCTCCCTATATCCCACAGCTCCATGAGCATAAAAAAATAGTGTTGGCGATTGTCGCTTCTGTTACACATGCACAAAAAGCAGAGACTGCTGGCGCAGACATTCTGGTTGCGGAAGGATTTGAAGCTGCAGGGATTAATTCTAATTTAGAGCTAACAACCTTTACACTAATTCCTCAGATTGTTGAAAAAGTAGAAAAGCCTGTTGTTGCTGCTGGTGGAATTGGGAATGGAAAAGGATTAGCAGCAGCTTTTGCATTGGGTGCCGAAGGAGTACAAGTTGGAACGAGGTTTATCGCAACAAAGGAAGCGCCATTCCATCAAAATTATAAGCAACGATTAATCGAAGCTCAAGGCAAGGACGCCGTAATTATCGGAAGGTCTATTGGAAGAATTAGAAGAGTACTTGATACAAACTACATAAGAAATCTACGTAATCGTGAAATGGATGGTATTTCTATAGCGGAATTTGGAAGATTTACCTCTGAAACACAGCATGTAATTGGTGCGTTGCAAGGGGATTTGGATAATGGCTTCATCAATGGTGGTCAGGTTGCAGGGTTAATTAACGATATTCCAAGCGTTAAAGACCTTATCGATACCATGATGTATGATGCTCAGAAGCAAATGACACAGAGTCTTAAATTGCTAGATTTTAATCCTAATCAAGCATAAAGCCCGCTGAAATTGTATCTTGTTTTGGAGGAATGGTAATAAAGAGGTTTTTGCGCATGGCATATCAAGAGGAAATCACCATAAAATGTAAGCGTTTACTATAAGTTTAATTTCATGACGCTACTGTAATGGGAGGATTTATATGGAATTTGTTGAAGGGCTATCGAAAAATACAAATTTTGAATTACTAGATAAAATGTCCGAACATGAGCAAGTTGTCTTTTGTAATGATGTTCATTCAGGTTTACAGGCAATTATAGCGATCCATTCAACTAAACTAGGTCCAGCATTAGGCGGGTGTCGAATGTACCCATATATGAGCTTAGATGAAGCCTTGGATGATGTGCTTAGGCTTTCAAAAGGAATGACCTATAAGTGTGCCGCTGCTGATGTAGATTTTGGTGGCGGAAAAGCAGTCATCATAGGTAATCCAGAAACGGATAAATCACCAGCGATGTTCCGTGCTTTCGGTCAGTTTGTGGAATCATTAAATGGCCGATTCTACACCGGTACAGACATGGGCACGACAATGGATGATTTTATTCATGCAAAGCGCGAAACAAATAACATTGTTGGAATTCCAGAAGCATATGGTGGAGGTGGCGATTCATCCATACCCACTTCACAAGGTGTAATCTATGCAATCATGGCCACCAATAAAATGCTTTTCGGGAGCGATCAGTTACAAGGTGTATCGTATGCCATCCAAGGGCTTGGTAAGGTTGGCTACAAGGTTGCAGAGCACCTGATGATACATGGAGCCGAAATTGTTGTCTCGGATTTTAATCAAGAGAGAATTGATAAGCTAAAAGAAAAGGCGAAATTAACTACTGGTTCACTTAAAGTTGTTCAAAGTGATGCGATTTATGATCAGGATGTGGATGTCTTTGTTCCGTGTGCAGTAGGTGGAATTATTAATGATCAAACAATTGAAAGGCTTCAAGTAAGGGGTATTGTAGGTTCAGCAAATAATCAGCTTCAGTCTGACGAACATGCTCAAAAGTTGTTTGAAAAAGGCATCTTATATGCACCTGACTACATCGCAAATTCTGGAGGCTTAATACAGGTTGCAGATGAATTATATGGTTTTTCAAAAGAAAGAGTACTAGCGAAGACGAAGGAGATATATCATGTGATGCTACAAGTGTATCACGAGGCAGAAAAGCGTCAGATTTCAACTAGTGATGCCGCAAACCATTTATGTGAAAAAATCATGTCTGAAAAGGGGGTAAGAAATAGCTTTTTTACTCGTTCTGTTCGACCGAAATGGAACGTAAAGTAACTATAACAACAGTTTAAGAGCGTAACGATACAGGACAAAACCATATTGGAGGTTATTAAATGGGAGAGGCATATTCCATTAAAAGGATAATTGATGAGCAGGGAAATCTAATCGATGCAAATGATAAGTCTAAGATTGACCAGCAAATTGTGCACGATGGTTACTACCATATGTATCGAATACGAACGTTTGATAAAAAGGCAAAAAGCTTACAACGGCAAGGGAGAATAGGCACCTATCCTCCTTTTGAGGGACAAGAGGCTGCTCAGGTTGGAAGCGCACTCGCATTAGGGGCAGAGGATTGGATATTTCCTACATACCGTGATCATGGTGCAATGCTGACACATGGCTCGGATATGACCAGGACATTTCTATATTGGAATGGTAGAGTTGAAGGCTGTGTGCCACCAGCAGGAAAAAAAATTTTTCCTGCTGCAGTTCCCATAGCAACACAGCTTCCGCATGCTGTAGGTGCCTCTTGGGCAGAAAAAAGGAAAGGAACAACGAACATTGCAGTTGCCTATTTTGGTGACGGGGCTACTTCGGAAGGTGATTTCCATGAAGGGCTAAACTTCGCAAGCGTTTTTCAGACGCCTACAATCTTCTTTAACCAAAATAATGGTTATGCAATTTCTGTTCCATTTGAACGACAAATGCATTCAAAGACGGTGGCGCAAAAAGCGGTTGCTTATGATATCCCTAGTGTGCGCATCGACGGGAATGACTTCTTGGTTGTGTTTTTAGAAATGCAAATTGCTATTGAACGAGCTCGCTCTGGAGGAGGCCCGACATTAATTGAAGCAGTAACGTGGCGTACAGGTGCACATACAACAGCGGATGACCCAACGAAATATCGTCCAGAGGGACAGGGAGCAAAGGTTGTTGATCCCATTATACGTTTTGAACGATTTATGAAAAATTATGGCTATTGGGATGAAAATCAAATAGAAGCCATTCACAATCGTGTAGAGGAAGAGGTTGAAGCGGCTGTCAAGGAAATGGAGTCCTATCCAAAAGCAAATGTTGATGATTTATTTAATCATGTTTTTGCAGAGCTACCGGCTCCATTAAAGGAGCAGAAAGAATCATATTTTCAGCTGTTGAGGGGGGAGTAAGGTGAAAACAGAATTAACACAATCGACCCATCAGGATAATACGACACATTCATTAACGATGATTCAGGCAATAAATGATGCGATGAAAACAGTGCTTGAGCAGGATGAAACGACATTAATATTAGGGGAGGATGTTGGAAAAAATGGAGGTGTATTCCGGGCGACGGATGGTCTTGTTGCAAAGTTCGGTGAGGACCGAGTAATTGACACACCTTTATCAGAATCGGGCATTATCGGGACCTCAGTCGGATTAGCAGTAAATGGGTTTAAACCAATCGCGGAAATTCAGTTTATGGGCTTCATCTATCCTGCATATGATCAGATTATGACGCATGTTTCACGAATTCGAATGCGCACGATGGGGCGTTACACGGTCCCCATGGTTATCCGTGCACCATTCGGTGCTGGCGTAAGAGCCCCTGAAGTTCACTCGGACAGTGTGGAAGCATTATTTACGCATATGCCGGGTATCAAAGTGGTTTGTCCCGCAACGCCATATGATGCAAAGGGATTACTGATTGCGGCAGTAGCAGATCCAGATCCCGTGCTATTTATGGAGCCAATGCACAATTATCGTTCATCACGAGAGGAAGTTCCAGTTAAATCGTATACAGTTGAAATTGGGAAGGGTAAAAAACGTGTGGAAGGAAATGACGTGACCTTAATTACATGGGGTGCAATGGTTCCACTTGTTGAAAAAGTAGCAAACCAAGCAAACAATAACGGAAGTAGCTGTGAAGTGATTGACCTTCGTACCTTATATCCGATTGATCAAGCGATTATAGCTGAATCCGTTCAAAAAACAGGTCGAGCTGTTGTGATTCATGAGGCACCTAAAACTGGAGGACTAGGAAATGACATTGTATCGCTTATTAATGATACGTCATTTCTGTATTTAAAAGCACCAATCGAGCGGGTAACTGGTTTTGATGTGCCGGTTCCATTCTTCAGTCTCGAAAATCACTATTTACCTACACCAGAACGGATTTTAAAGGCTATTCAAAAGGTGTTAACATTCTAGCGTAAAAATTAAATATTTTCTAATAGATGATTACTAGTAAGGAATTACTAGGTAAGCGTTTCCAAAAAGTAAGAATTGTCAAAAAATATACTTGACTCAATATATCAGTATGTTATAATTTTTCAAATATATTTCGACGGATAATAGGTCACTTCGATATTTGTTATCTGTAAAAGGACTATTTAAAGTAAGTGGATTAAAATTCTTATGAAAAATAAGGGGGAGTACGTAGTGAAAAGAGGGCTTCAATTACTCATTCTAGTCATTATTAGTGTAGTCGTATTAGCTGCATGTGGAACAGAAGATGCTGGTGGGGACGATGCAACCTATAAAATCGGTGCATCTCAAATCGTGGAGCATCCATCATTAGACAGAGCTTATGAAGGATTTCAAGCTGCTTTAGAGGAAGCGGGACTTGATGTTGAGTATGATTACCAAAGTGCTCAAGGTGATCAAAACAATTTGAAGCCGATTTCCGATGGATTTGTAGCGGATAATGTTGATTTGATTTTTGCAAATTCAACACCTGCTGCATTATCGGCGCTTGATGCAACAAAGGATGCAAGGGATATTCCGATCGTTTTTACCTCTGTTACGGATGCTGTGGCATCTGAAATAGTAGAATCAATGGATCAGCCAGGTGAGAATATCACAGGAGTTGTGGATCTACATCCTGAAGCAATTCAAGAAACGGTAAAATTCATAGATACGTATTTCCCAGATTCAACAGTTGGATTAATATATAATGCTGGTGAATCAAACTCTGTAACACAAATTGAAAATGTGCTAGCAGCTGGAGAAGGTACCACCTTAAGCTTTGAGGAACGTACGGTTGCGAACTCATCTGAGGTGTTACAGGCAGCTAACACATTAGTGAGTGAAGTAGACCTATTCTATATTGTGACAGATAACACAGTAGTCTCAGCTCTAGACAGTGTCGTTGGTGTGGCAAACGAACAGGATATCCCACTAGTTGTAGGAGAACCAGATTCATTAGCCAAGGGTGGCTTTATCACATTTGGTATTGATTACTACACAATTGGGTATCGCTCGGGAGAAATGGCTGTAGAAATTCTAACTGGAGAGAAAACAACAAAAGACATTCCAGTAGAATATCCACCAGAAATTCAACTGTTTATAAATAAAGAAGCAGCAGAAGAACAAGGCGTTGAATGGAACGCTGAGTGGGATGAAAGTGCTCAATTTGTAGAAACAGCAAAAGAGTAGAAAATGAACACCCTATAAGTCTTTTCAGGAAGCAGGCTATTGCCTGCTTCTCTATTCTAACTTGGTAATATTCTGCACCTTTATGTGTGGAAAAGGAGGTAAAAAACAGTGCTTTTTTCTTTATTTGGAGCTGTTGAGTCAGGAATAATATACGCAATTATGGCTTTAGGGGTTTATTTGACCTTCCGAATATTGGATTTCCCCGATTTAACGGTAGATGGAAGCTTTGTTACAGGAGCAGGTGTCGCAGCAATATCAATTTCACACGGTGTATCCCCGTTAATAGCTACACTTTTTGCAGTTATTGCAGGATTCATTGCGGGTAGTATAACCGGGTTACTGCATACAAAAGGAAAGGTAAATGCTTTGTTATCCGGAATACTAATGATGATTGCATTATATTCGATTAATCTAAGAATAATGGGCCAGCCGACTGTGCCAATAGACAGTGATTCAACACTTTTCTCACAATTAAGAGGGCTATGGCCAGCTGGGATTGATGATTTCTTTAATGGGATTTTTACAACATTAGGTGCAGAGCGTGCTCCAGCGACATGGGTCATTTTATTTTTTATGTTGATTGTCACGTTGATTATTAAATTTTTGACAGATTATTTCTTGAAAACAGAAGTTGGATTAGCGCTTCGAGCGACCGGAGATAACAAGCGAATGATTCGGAGCTTATCCGCTAACACAGATAGCTTGATTATTTTAGGTGTTGGTCTATCCAATGCTTTGGTTGCACTCAGTGGTGCTTTAATTGCGCAAATTAATGGTTTTGCCGATGTGCAAATGGGTATCGGGATGATAGTAATCGGTCTTGCCTCTGTCATAATTGGAGAAGCCTTATTTGGTAAAAAGACAATTGCGATAGCAACAATTGCAGTAATTGGTGGAGCTATTGTATATCGCATCGTGGTAACATTAGCGCTTCGAGTTGATTTCTTGGAGGCTGGTGACATGAAGTTAATTACGGCATTTATAGTAGTAATTGCACTGGTTGCACCGAAAATAGTGCAAGCACGAAAAGAGAAAAAAAGACGAATCGCTAAGCGTGCCACACTTGGCGGGCTAGGGAAGGGGGCCTAATATGTTAACCATCAAGGATGTTTCCTTAACCTTTAATGAAGATACACCAGATGAAAAGAAGGCCTTACAAGGAATTAATTTAGAATTAAAAGAAGGGGAATTCGTCACTGTAATCGGAAGTAATGGAGCTGGAAAGTCTACGCTTATGAATATTATTTCGGGAAATCTGGTACCTGATGTTGGTGATGTTCAGATAGGGGGTAAGACGGTAACCAATCTCCCTGAATATAAACGATCTGCCTATGTTGGACGTGTCTTTCAAGATCCAATGGCAGGTACAGCACCATCGATGACAATTGAGGAAAACCTCGCAATGGCCTACTCTAGAACAAGGAAAAGAACATTAACGCGTGGTGTAACGAAGCAACGTAAAGTCGAATTCCGAGACCACTTGGGTTCTCTCAACTTAGGTTTAGAGGATCGGTTAAATGCAAAAGTCGGCCTGTTATCAGGTGGAGAACGACAAGCATTATCCTTACTGATGGCAACATTTACAAGGCCAAATATATTGCTCCTGGATGAGCATACGGCAGCATTAGACCCATCAAGGGCTGCGTTAATTACGAAGCTCACCAAAGAAGTAGTAGCAGAACATGGCTTAACAACTTTAATGGTAACGCATAATATGCAGCAGGCACTGGATTTAGGAACAAGGTTAATTATGATGGATAAAGGACAGATCATCTTGGATATCGATGAAAGTAAGAAGCAGGGCCTTGCAATTGAAGATTTACTCAAGGAATTTCAACGAATTCGAGGAGAGCAATTTGAAAGTGATCGTGCAGTATTAGGGTAATTACGGGAGACAGGAACAGATTATGTTTCTGTCTCATTTTAATTGTTGATCGATTTCTATTAGGAATTCCTTAATGCTCTTATGTTGTATGATAGAATCGGCAAAACGATCTAATGGAGTCGCCTCGCGGTTTACAATGACCAGTCGGGCACCATGCTCCTTTGCAACCATTGGAAACATGTTAGCAGGAGAAACTGTTAGGGAAGAGCCAAGTACGATAAACAGCTCTGCCTTAAATGTTTCTAATTCTGCTTGGTTAAATGTGGCTTCAGGTAGCATTTCGCCAAATAGAACAATCCCCGGGCGAACAGGTCCCCCACAATGATGACAATAGTTACTCCCATTCAAGTATCGTTCTCGGTCCTGCTCTTTTTTACAAACATTGCAATAAAATTTTCGAAATGTACCATGAAGTTCCATGACGTTATTATTTCCGGCATCGTGATGAAAGCC
The DNA here is from genome assembly GCF_039614845.1 of Ornithinibacillus xuwenensis. NCBI lineage: Bacteria > Bacillati > Bacillota > Bacilli > Caryophanales > Bacillaceae > Ornithinibacillus > Ornithinibacillus xuwenensis. The sequence goes on from NZ_JBDIML010000002.1 coordinate 443,731, forward strand.
ATCCACATTTTGTGTAATAACCCCATGTATCGTCCTGCTCTGTTCCCACCTTCCAAGTATTAAATGTCCAGGGTGAGGTTTATAACTATCTATTTCTCTTAATCGATATTGATAAAAGTTCGTAAATTCTTCAAAATTATGGTTTAGAGCGTGAACATTCGCTAGCTCATCTGGATTAAATTTTGCCCATAACCCTCTATTTTTTGAACGAAAATCTGGAAGACCACTTTCTGTTGACATGCCAGCTCCTGTAAAGATGATCGTATAGGTAGATGCTTGAATCCAATTAATAATTTCGTCCATTCGTTATACACCTCACAATTATTAGTACCATTTTACATAATAGAATTTCTATTTACGAATAAAAAAACAATGGTTGCAAAGTCTATTAATCTATGATAGGATTTATATACAATATATTGTGTTCGTGTTAAAACTTAATACTATATATAGTGTTGTGAGCAATGGTGACATGTTAATGTCTGAATAGGGAATCCAGTTAGAATCTGGAGCTGTCCCCGCAACTGTATGTGTCGACGAACGAGAATTCCACTGTATCATTATTTCTATCTTGATATGGGAAGGACTTTAGTAGGGAGAAGCACAAGCCAGGAGACCTGCCAAAGCTCACAGTTTCATTTTCTTCGGGGTGAAAGAATATGAGACGATGGGGTTATACATAATAGGATAATTTCTGTCGTTTTTTATGAACCGTTCATCCCGTGGGTGAGCGGTTTTTTTGCTTGTCATTACATAAGGAGGTATTTGAGATGGTAACAGCTACTGTAAATAAAGAAGAGATGGGAGAACAACTGATTCGATTTGCCTTTCAAGGGCTCTCTATTGAGTCTAATGAATTTATGGAGAAATCGATAGAATTGTTAAGAGAGAAAGAGGACTTAACGGTTGATAGAATAATTGATTTATTTGTTAAAAAGGCATTAGAGAATATAGATGAAGCAAAACCAGATTATACCTTTGTAGCGAGTCGATTGCTGTTACAATCATTATATTATCAAGCAGCTAACAATCGTCAACATGATGTAAACCAACCATATGGGGATTTTTATGCACTTATTGATTTTCTTACGAAGGAAGGAATTTATACATCAAAGCTGCTTGAAAAGTACAGTAAATCAGAGATTGATTACTTAGCGCAGAACATTGATCCGGATAAGGATTTATTATTTACTTATTTAGGTTTATATACGCTTGCAAACCGATATCTAGCAACCAATCATAAAAAGGATACATATGAATTACCACAAGAACGATGGATGATTATTGCCATGCATGTGATGCAGGATGAAAATCCGGAAAAACGTTTGGATTTAGTCTTAGAAGCGTATTGGGCATTAAGTAATCTATATATGACAGTTGCAACACCAACATTAGCGAACGCTGGAAAAACACATGGACAGTTATCAAGCTGTTTTATTGATACGGTTGATGATAGCTTACAATCTATTTATGACAGCAATACGGATATTGCAAAGCTATCTAAAAACGGTGGTGGAATTGGCGTATACATGGGCAAAATACGTGCCAGAGGTAGTTCCATTAAAGGCTTTAAAGGAATGTCAAGTGGTGTTGTTCCCTGGATTAAACAGTTAAATAATACTGCCGTAAGTGTTGACCAGCTTGGAACTCGAAAAGGTGCTATTGCTGTCTATTTAGATGCGTGGCATATGGACATTGAATCATTTCTGGACTTGAGATTGAATAATGGAGACGACCGGATGCGCGCCCATGATATTTTTATTGGTGTCTGTCTACCAGACTTCTTTATGGAGCAGGTAGAGGCGCGTGGTGACTGGTATCTATTTGATCCACATGAAGTTCGTGAGGTCATGGGCTATTCACTGGAAGACTTTTATGATGAACAAAAAGGAAGCGGTACTTGGCGAACAAAGTATGAGGAATGTATTAACTGTGAAGAATTGTCCAGAAAACGAGTGCCTGCGATTAATATCATGAAGCGAATCATGAAGTCGCAACTCGAATCAGGAACGCCATTTATGTTTTATCGGGATGAAGTAAATAGACAAAATAGTAACCAACACAATGGCATGATCTACTGCTCCAATTTATGTACAGAGATTACACAAAACCAATCGCCAACTGAATTTTTAGAGGAATTTACAGATGAGGATGGCTATGTCATTAAAAAATATAAAACTGGTGATTATGTTGTTTGTAATTTAAGCTCCATAAATCTAGGGAAGGCAGTACCAGATGACATATTAGAACGCTTAATAAAGGTGCAGGTACGGATGCTTGATAATGTCATTGACATTAATACGCTACCAATTATTCAAACGCAGTTAACAAACCAGAAATATCGAGCAATCGGTCTAGGTACGTTTGGATGGCATCATCTTTTAGCAAAGAAACACTTATACTGGGAGTCGGCTGAAGCAGTTCAGTACGCAGATGAGTTATATGAAAAAATCGCTTATTTAACTATTAAGAGTAGTATGGAATTAAGTAAAGAGAAAGGAAGCTATTCCGTATTCTCGGGAAGTAAGTGGAGTACAGGTGCATACTTTGATGACAAAGGCTATTCTGATGAAAAATGGAACGCATTAAAGCAGGATGTGATGGAATATGGTATTCGTAATGGCTATTTGATGGCTGTTGCGCCGAATTCTACAACTGCTATGATTGCTGGATCTACCGCAAGTATTGATCCGATATTTAAACCTTTCTATCATGAGGAAAAGAAGGACTTCAAGATACCAACTACAGCACCAGATATCGATCATCAAACATATGATATTTATCGTCGTTCAGCCTATATCCTAGATCAACGATGGTCTGTGAAACAAAACGCTGCTAGACAGAAGCATATTGACCAAAGTATCTCTTTTAATATCTATGTGCCAAATACTATTCGTGCTACAGTTCTGTTAGATTTACACCTTCAAGCTTGGAAAGAGGGTTTAAAGACTACCTATTATGTTCGATCGACCTCTAATGAAGTAGAAGAATGTGAGTGGTGTGCAAGTTGAGAACAGCAATTGCATATGTGTCCTATAGCGGAAATACGGAAGAAACAGCAGAACTCATTCAACAAAAGCTCTATGCAAGAGGAATACAAGTCGATATGCACCGGATTGGAATTGACCAACCGATTCATCCATCACAATATGATGTGCTGTTTCTTGGTACATTTACATGGGAGAATGGTAGCACACCTGATGAGGTGAAGGATTTTGTGTTGGAAATCGGCTACAAGCCTGATAATGTCGCGGTATTTGGAACCGGTGATACACAATTTGGTGGAGACGATTTGTTTTGCAAGGCAGTCGATAAACTCGTAACGTTCTATGAAAGTAAATGGGGCGGCTTAAAAATTGAACAATCCCCAAGAGGCTCGCAAGAATATGTAATTGATAATTGGTTAAAAGGAGTTTTACAACATGCAAGACACATTGCTTAAAAAGGCTAAAACGATGGAACCTCGTTTTCCTAATCAAACCTCTAAGGTATTTGGTGGAGAGTCTAGTGGAATATTGAACTGGAATGATATTAAGTATCCACACTGGTATAAAATGTACAAACGGTTAGTAGGTAATTATTGGCAAGCAGATGAGATTAATATGTCATCTGATGTAAAACAATTTCCGATGCTGACGGAAGCGGAACAAGATGCGTATTTGAAGATTATTGGTTTACTATCGACACTGGATGCGCCCCAAACAAGAACAGCATTACTGCTTTCTCTTTATGCAACCGATCCTTCTGTACAATCCATTATGGCGGTCATCGCTCAGCAGGAGGCTGTTCATAATGAAAGCTACTCCTATGTACTTTCATCCGTTGTTTCGCTAAAGGAACAAGATGAAGCATTTCAGCTTGGTAGAAAGGATTCGGTTCTACTAAAGCGGAATGAGAGACTGATTGCGGGTTATAATCAATTTGTAGAGGATCCAAGTGTAGGAAATATTCTAAAGACGCTAGTATACACTTCTTTATTAGAAGGATTGTTCTTCTATTCAGGCTTTGCCTTCTTTTACAACCTTGCTCGGGATCATAAAATGGTTGGAACCTCGACAATGATCAGCTATATTAATCGTGATGAGCTTGAGCATGGAAGATTTATATCGGAGCTATTTCGAGCAACATTGGCGGAATATCCTGAATATAATACGGAAGCATTTATCGATTGGGTATACCATGAATTTCGATTAAGTGTTGATCTCGAATCAGAATGGTCCGCTTATGTTCTAAAGGATGTAGACGGAATCGATTTAGAAGAGATGCAAGGATATATTAAATATAGAGCGAATAAAATGCTGCGTATGCTTGGTTTAAGTGAAATATATCCGGATCATACGGAAAATCCAATGAAATGGATACGAGCTTATGTGGATAATTTTGATGGGACGAAAACCGATTTCTTTGAGCAAAAATCACGACAGTACACGAAAACAAGTGATTTAAATGGATTTGATGATTTGTAAACAAACAAAAAAGGAGGTAGCACATGGTGGCTACCTCCTTTTTGTTTGTTATTACGATGAAGAACCTTCACGAGTGGTTTCTTCATCCTTCGAGCCTGATTTACCTGATGCAAACCAACCAATCACTGCAATAGCAAGTAGGACTCCCCAGAAGATGATTGTCCACAAGGTGCTATGTGGGAAGTGATGATCTAAAACCCCTACTTTATCGTGGCTTAACGTAATAACTGCAAGCTTGACACCTACCCAAGCTACAATAAGATAAGCAGTTGTTTCAAGACCTGGTCTTTTATCGAGTAATTGTACAAACCAACTAGCAGCAAACTTGATTAAAATTAATCCTGCAATACCAGCTAAAACAACGATAATAAATTGTCCAGCGTCCATTCCACCAAAGTGACCTAGTCCGGTTTCTGGCAAGACAATTGCAAGTGCAACTGCTGCAAGAATAGAGTCAATCGCAAAGGCGAGGTCTGCTAGTCCGATTTTGGCTACGGTTGGCCAGAATCCTTTTCCAGCTGCCTCTTCTTCTAGTTCATCTTTATCACCCTTAGGCGACCCAAAATGATCTTGGATAACATGCTTTAATCCTAAATAAATTAGATAAGCTGCACCAATTGCTTGAACCTGCCACACATTTGCGATAAAGGATATTGCAAAAAGAGCTGCAAAGCGGAAAACAAATGCTCCAATAATCCCATAATTAATCGCTCGTTTCTTCTCGTCATCTGGTAGATGCTTCGCGATTACTGCTAAGACAAGTGCGTTGTCAGCAGATAAAATACCTTCTAATCCTATTAATATTAATAAAGTCCAACCGTATTCTAGCCATATTGATTCCACTTCGTTTTCTCCCTTCCGTTCTGAAAAAATAGAGGCTTTCACCACTTAACATGGTAAAGGCCTCTCTAAAAAAGAATAGACCTTTACCATATCGGCAAAGGTCTTGCTAACAACACCGTAAGTTGCCAGTTAGGCCGAGAGTATTCAAGATACTCTGAATTGACGACATAACTGTTAAAGCTACTCCCCTTTGAAATTACATGTTTATTTAATCATTAAATAATTTTTATGTCAATGTTTTTCCTTAACACTGGGTGAGTGCCCTTACCTGTTATTATTGTCGTATTATCAAAATGTTTTATACCTACTTAGCACCTTCGACGGCATGTAAATTATGGAATTAAACTAGAGGTCGTTAAGGTGAATTTTATTACCGGATGAAGCATCAATTACGTCATCACAATCTACTCTCCCACATAATAGATAACGGTCAGAATTCGATTCCTTTACATAGACAGGTGTAATGGTAATCGCATCCTTTATCATGTTAAAGGCTGTTTCTTGATTAACGTCAATAGCTTGTGCTTCCTTAAAACGCATAAACCGATCAAGTATGATTTTACTGTCCCAATAATTAGCCACACGATAAGTATTTCGATTGATGATAACCTTTACTTTACGTTGAAGCGCTCTTTTACTGTCTTGAATGCTCGTTAGTTCGGCAATGATAAACCCTTTTTCAGGATACATTCCTGTTAAAAGCCACCTGCCGGAATCGTCTGTATAAACACAGCTTAAAAAGCTTCTTGTTTCATCGATAGATGTTTGCAATTCCTCATCTGTAATAGGTGACTTTACGGTTTTCTTGGCAATTGCATCTTCATATGAAATATCAGTAGAGAAATCGACTTCTTCTGGATAGAATTCTTTTTTCTGGGCTGTTTCCCATTCCATTACGACATCTAGATCGATAAAGGTATCTAGCTGAAAAACAGATTCTGGATAGATGGTTCTGGACAGATCGTTTAAGACGTAAAATTGTTTCATATGCCAAAGGTTTAACCAAGCTTCCTCATGTTCGTAAGGAGTTTCAACTAATGTGAAATGCTTCAAAAGCTCGTCTGTTATAGCCTCTTTTGTAATGGAAAGAGGTTCCCAATTTATTTGGTCTTCTGTTGGAAAGACGCCATCGATTGAAAAGCTTGTGAGCTGTTCGTTTTCATTAAATGTAACATCAATGCTCCCAGAAGGTGCGACATCAATATTATCAACCGTTGCGTGGAAGCTAAAGTCTCTACCATCTTCATGGACAAGTTTAAACTGTCTTCCAAACATCATGCCAGTTTTCTCTTCTACCCATTCGATTACATTCTCGATTTGAGGTGAAGGAAAAACTTCCTCATTGGCATAGGACGTATCCTGAACAAAGTTAATTCGCTTTAGGCCTTGAGTATGTAAATCAATCTCCAAAATAGCAGAGCCAGATGGATTATAATCATCAGCGTCTTCTACAACAAGACTGGAAGGTACCCATTCTAAAGAGAGTATATAGCTTGTTTGATTTGCTAATGTTGTTTCGGAATATATCGTATTTCGCTTTAATACATAGTCATTTAATCCGTAATCCTGTTGAATATTCTCCGCGATAGTAAGTATGTTTTCATTCATTTTGATTACCTCTCTTCGTAAGATTCGCTAATATTATAACAAACGAAGTTAAAATAAAATATTTTTTGTTCTTTACTTTCCCCTTAGGGTAACGTTTATAGTAATCAACAGAGAGGAGTAGTTGAAATGCAAATAAAAGAAGCTGCAAAGCTTTTAAATACAACGCCAAAAACGCTACGATTTTATGAAGAAAAAGGATTAATAGCACCCTCGAAGGATGACGCGAATCAATATCGTTATTTCTCAGAGAGTGATTTGTATCGAGTCAGTACGATTTTAGCGTTGCGTGAAATCGGGGTTCCAGTAAAAGAGATTAAAGTGTTATTAGAAAAACAAAGCATGAGCATAAAACAGTACTTAGATATCCAACGCTCTGCTCTCTATGAGCAATGGATAGAAATGCGAGATATGATTTTAACGATTGATCAAATGGTTGAACAAGTAGAACCAAATTTACATTCACAAGAGGTGTTACATCAGCTTGCTAATCATTTGAAAAGCATAAAAGAAGTACGTCGTAAATGGCGTGATCGTTGGGATTTTGATGGGCAGGCTACGGATTATGATGAAAACATTAAAAAAGGAGGGTTTCGTTTTAATGTTCATGAAGGCTATGATGAAGCCTTAGTTATGGTTGAAAAAATGGTTCAACTACAACCGGAAGAAGTGTGTGTGGATATTGGTATTGGAACAGGTAACTTAGGTTCGAGATTCCTGCAAACTGGTGTGAAAGTAATTGGTGTTGATCAATCGGAAAAAATGCTAACAAAATGTCAGGAGAAGCATCCGTCTATTGAAACACGAAAAGGACATTTCTTAGCATTACCGCTACTGGATGGCTCTGTTGATGCAATTGTTTCAAGCTATGCATTACATCATTTAACCGATCAAGAAAAATTACATGCCTTTGAAGAAATGCTTCGTGTATTAAAACCAGGCGGCCAGCTCTGTATTGCTGACTTAATGTTTGAAAATCAAGCTCATCGGGAGCGTGTCATGCGGGACTTGAAAAAGAGTGGAAATGAAATAGCCGTAGCTGCGATTGAGGATGAATATTACGGAGATAAATCGATTTTAGTAACGTGGTTACGAAACAAAGGTCTTCCAGTAGAGATGCTTCAGTTTAATGATATCTTAGGATTGATTTATACCAAGAAAACATATGAATAGCTTAAAGAGGCTAGGACAGAACTAAAAGGGAATTCTGAAAAGCCGAACGATAAACTAAACTAGATCCGGAAATATACGTAGACTCCTGCGGGAGGAAAGGCATCGGTGAGACCCCGCAGTGCGTCAGCGCGAGGAGGCTCACCAGCCGCCCGCGGCAAGGTAGACACTGTGAGGTTGCTCACGAACAGTTGTCGCCCCTGTACTGGAAGTGAAAGCGAAGTATATTTCCGGATCGGGATAAATGCACTAGCTATAATCGTTCGTTTTTTCCTTGCTAAAAATACTTTTGTCCCAGCCCCTTTTGTAATTAAGAATCCCAAAAATATTCAATTAATCCAATTGTAATGGCGCGGGCCACTTTTGACTGATAATCATCCGTCTTAAGTGTGCTAAGCTCCGTTGTATTGGTTATAAATCCTAATTCAACTAAGATCGCAACTTGTTCATTATCCCTTAGAACTCGGTAATCGTGCTGAATGACGCCTCTGTTTTTTAAGGCGACCTCCTCTGAGAGTGAATGCTGTATAATATGTGCAAGTTTATAGCCACTCTTATGGTAATAGGTATTAATACCACCGACATAGTTTGCGTCAAATGCATTGAAGTGTATGCTGATAAAAGCATCTGCTTCGTGTGAGTTACTAATATGAACCCGTTCATTTAAAGAAACAAAGTAGTCATCGGTTCTGGTTAAGATCACATTTGCCCCAGCTTCTTGTAATTGCGCTGCAATTCTTTTAGAGGTTGCTAAGATGAGATCCTTCTCCATTACACCATTATGACCAATTGCTCCTGGATCTTTTCCGCCGTGCCCCGGGTCAATTACGATGGTGTAGCCAGATAGTAATCCTTCTGGAAAAAAAACTTCCGTTTCATCCACAGGACTTAGGTATTCTGAAGCAACCCAAACCTCTTTTCCATTATAGTAAGTTTGAACCCAACCAGACCTTTCCTGGAATATCGTTACTTTATTGCCTTTCTTTAGTTTGCCAGCAATATCACTAGAAGTAGAAGGCGAGTAGCGCATGTTTAATAAGTCAGTATTGACTTCATAGGTTTGGTTATTCTTCGCTTGTACAGTTACTGTAGCAATGTGAAAGCAAAAGAGGAAGGTAATGATTAACGTGAATCGATAAAAATAAGTCATAAGATACTCCTTACATAAAAGTTATCCCATTGATAAGATTTTCCTTAAATACAACTTTTTAAACGAAATTTATTGATATCGTATTGTGGCAGGATAATGTATGTACTTGTCGAAGTGGTATAAGATTAGGGTTTCAGATAGTGATAGGACTATAATAGCTAGGAGGAATTAGAACGGCAGTGAAAGGTCTTGATTATAGAATGTGCAGGGAATTGCAGAATATGCTGTATAATAATGCAAGAGAGATTACACGTCTGGCTACTACTGTGCTGAATCAAGTAGGAGATGTATCCGATACATTAACAATAAATTATGGAAATATCTCAGTATGTATATTAAATCATCACTATTCATGGCTTCAACAATTGCCGGATAAAAAGCATTTTGCTATTACAACAATATTTGATGATAAGGGGAAAGTAGTTCAGTGGTATATTGATATTTGCTATCAAAATGGTGTGGAAAATGGTGTTCCATTCCTAGATGATTTATATTTAGATGTTGTCGTGTTGCCTACAGGGGAAATCATTCTTCTAGATGAGGATGAACTAGAAGATGCGCTTTTGTCGGGTGATATCGATAGAAATCTGTATGATGTAGCCTGGAATGAAGCAAAGGCTATAATGATGGCTATTGAAGAAGAAAACTTTGAACTTCTACATTATGCAAGCGAGCATAGGCTTCTTTTACAGGAGTAATCATTTTGCAGGTGCTGGGAATATTCTTTTCGTAAATTATCCGAATAATGATGAAACAAATACGATATGAAATGATAGCTGAAGTCGTAGGGGATATAGATGAACGAGGATTTTTCAAGACCAAAGCGTTTTCGAGCAGTTTTAGGTCAAACATTTCGGATGAGTAAAGATATAGGAAAGGTACCGCCCCCCAGAAGTTAGATTATTAACTCTAATTTCTGTGATGCGATACCAAATCATTTCCTAAAGAGCCCTTTTAATTAGGAGCGAATCCACTTCCAAATTTCACCTGGAGTGGCGTTTTTCCCATACATTAATATACCTACTTTAAAGATTTTTCCTGCTAGCTTCATAAATAAGAAGATGCTAATTATTAATACGACAAGTGCAATAATGATCTCTATCCATGGCCATTCCTCAAGGGTTGTTAAGCGCATGATAAGTACCCCTGGCGAAGTAAATGGAATATAAGATCCAACTTTGGCAATTATTCCATTTGGATCATTAAGAACTGGGCTGATTAAAATAAAGGATAGGAACGGAAGCATCATAACCATTCCTTGGAAATTACCACTGGTGCTCATATCTGCGAGTGTAGCACCAATACCTACAAAGATAGATGCAAATAATAAGTAACCAAGAACAGCAATTAATACTAATAATAATGTTTCTGGAACAAATAGATACTCTAGTACAGGTTCATCTATTTTTGTTACGGCAAATGGTACAACAAACGCAAGAAGCACCGCTACTTGAATGATACCAAGAACAAAATAGCCGATAATTTTACCTTGCATTAACTCCCCTGGTGTTACGGATGATAAAATAATTTCAGCAATTTTATCTTTCTTTTCTTGGGAGGCACTTTGGAAAATCATCATACCAGTAACAACGATTGCGAATAAGATAACGCCTGCAAAAAGACCAGGTACTAGTTTTTCCATTGGATTTTCTGTTACAACAGATTCTTCTTCCCCTGCATGATAATCCTCGGCAGATGTCTCATCAAATACGACATCACCAGAGATAACTGCTATTTCTTCCTCGGTAAGATCCAATTGAGAAATTCTAAATTGTTGCAAAGGTCCAGCTAACAGCTGCACATTTGCGCTGAAATCAGAATCAATTTCATCTGTCGTATAGACCGGAATGGTACCATTCTCAAATGCTTGATTGTTAATAAAAATGTAAGCAGCATTCTCCCCATTTTCCAATTCAGCATCTATCTCGTTTTCAGCTAAATCCGTTTGATGTAATATCCAATTCAGGTCAAATTGATCAACCGTTTCCTGTAAGGAGTCATAAACACCTATTTCATCATTTACAAAGACAGTTGTTTCGGTTGGTTCTTCTGAATCGTCGAATAACGTACCTAATAATGAAAATCCTAGAATTAAAATCGGGGTAAGGAATAGCCCGATAACAAAGGACTTGTTCTTGAGATTTCGTCTTATTTCCCATTTTGCTACTTTCATGGAATTACGCATGTAAATCACCTGCTTCCTGAATTAAATTCTTGTTTGTTGCAATATCAATGAAGATTTCATGTAATGAGATACGATTTATCTTTAATTCATGAATTTGAACGGTTTCAGGTAATGTTTTTAGCCAAGAATTAGGCTCTACGTCTTTGTCTAAAAAAAGAATCGAAGTGTCATCTTTTTGCTCCACTCGTTGAACTTGCGGGATGTTTTCCAAGACAGCTAGGCTATTTCTTCCGTGAATTGTACATTTGAAATTCGCATACTTTGTTTTGACATCATTCATCGTTCCGTAGATTACCTTCTGGCCGTTTTGAATCATAAATAATCGGTCACACATTTCTTCAACAAGATTCATTTGGTGCGAGGATAGCAGAATTGCTGTTCCTTTATCTGCTAAACTACGAATCTCATCCTTAAATAATTCCTGACTAACAGGGTCTAGGCCAGAGAAAGGCTCATCTAAGATTAATAGCTCAGGCTCATGTAGGATAGAGCCAATAAATTGTACCTTCTGTCCCATCCCCTTCGATAGCTCATCGATTGCTACTTTTTCTTTTCCTTCTAAATCAAACTTTTTTAAATACATGAGAATGCGCTCTTTTGCTTTATCTAATGGATAATCCTTTAAGTCTGCTAAATATAGTAAAATATCCATTACTTTTACGTTTTTGTATAATCCTCGTTCTTCAGGTAAATACCCGATTTTATTTCTAGGAATTTCATTTCCCTGATGGTTGTGGAATGTAATCGAACCATTGTCTGGATACATGATTCCCATAATGTTTCGAATCGTCGTGGACTTACCTGCACCATTTGGACCCAGGATAGCCATAATTTCACCTTTCCGAACTTCAAATGAAATTCCTTTTAAAGCTTGTTTGTCTTTGAAGGATTTCTCTAGTCCTTCAACCGTTAGCATAACTTCCATTTGGATGAATCCTCCTATAATTGTTTATTTTTTATTGCTACGTAATAAAAGGGTAATAATTTCTTCCATTTCCAGAGAATTACGATTGGTCCAATTCACGTTATTTTCATTTAAATAGATTTCCGTATCCTCTGGTTTATCTGAAATTAGAACATTCCTCTCACGCCAAACCTCACCGTTAATGTAATCCTTCGGTAGGTCATCACTTAACCAATAGCGTGCATATTGCTCAGTTAAATCCTCTTTTTCAAAATGACCAATTTCATTCCCATTATGTAGTACGTATATATAATCGGAAAGTTTCTTAATATCGTCAATTTGATGGCTGGCAATTAAGATGGATCTGTCTCCTGGCTCCATCCAATCTACTAATATGTCGATTAGTAGGTTCTTAGAAGGTATATCCATAAAAGCTGTTGGCTCATCCAATAATAATAAAGGCGCATTCCTAGGTATTGTAAGTGCTAATGTTAGCTTTTGCTGCACGCCCTGTGATAGCTTACCATATTTTTTATGAAGAGGAATATCAAATAACGCTACCATTCTATTGAATAAAACATCATCCCAATTTGGATATAAGGGTGAAATGAGCTTCTTCAGCATGTTACCGGTAAAATGATTCCAACCAATTACTGTTTGCGGTTGGTAGGCAACGAGCTGTTTCCAATTCTCATTATCACCATGGACAAAGGTATTATTTATTTTTATATTACCCATTTTAGGCTGTGCAAGATTCATAATCAACTTTAGTAATGTACTTTTCCCAGAGCCGTTGTTTCCGACTAATGCAGTGATGGTACCACTGTTAATCGTTAGATTTATTGGTCCAAGATGAAAGTCATCTATGTTTTTCTCTAATTGTGAAATATCAAGTAGTGGCCACATATTAACTATCTCCTTTCTCCTTCTTATGTCTGTTCAAGATTTCATGAAATATGGATTCGACTTGAGCAAGACTGTAATCGTAATTGATGGCGGTTTCGATTGCATTTTCCATAATCTTATAGACAGAAGACACTTTTACTTCTTGTTTCAATCCTTCAGCAATTTCGGCTACAAATGTTCCTTTACCTTGAAGTGTTTTAATGAAGCCTTGAACTTCTAAATCTTGATAGGCTCTTCTTGTAGTAATAATACTTATTTCAAGGTCCTTTGATAACGATCGTATGGATGGTAGAGGAGTTCCTGCCGCTAAATGTCCACCCGCAATCAGTGCTTTTAACTGATTCACGATTTGATGATAAATTGGCTCCCTAGAATCCTTGGAAAGCCGGATTGGAAGTTCCAAAGCCTACACTCCTTTCTTAGAGATAATCCATTTGCTTCATTACTTTAGCCATTTTTGATCTCCAGTAATTAAACCCTATAACTGCTACGACAATGGAGACAATGATGGAAAGCAAGGGCCACTTTGTTGCCAAAATTATTGTCCACCCAACAACACCATGCTTGAAAAAGTAAGGAAAGAATAAAATGAGTAGAATAATAATCGCAAGAACAAGTATTGATAGTAGAAACGTAAGCCTGGTAGATGTGATCCTCGTACCAATGTCGATGGCAGGTGCCATAAATCCCACATAGATACCAAAAGCTATCCAAATAATAGCAAACGCAATGTAAGCATCTAATGTCATTGCTTTCTGCAAGCCAGGACTAAATACATATAACGTGATAAACGTATATAACTGAAATGGTATGGATAAAAGCATATACACGATCAGTGATTTCAGAACGATTACCTGTTTCTTTAGTGGAAGATATAATCCCATCATGGCCCCAGGAGCTGCCCATAAACTCCCACTTATTTGTTGATATTGAAAAGCTTTTGGTCGAAACCAAGTAGGGCTAAATAAAAATAGTAGTAAGAAAAAAATATCTAGGCCGACAAATTGCTCCTCCGTCACATTAAACCCTTGTACAAAAAGTAACGTAAACAATGAATAATACAAGAATAGAAAAATAAAACTAACCCAGGACAATTTCAGCTCGAATTTCGCAAGCCAAATAGCTTGTTTGAAAACCTGCATGTCCATCCCCCCTTAAGCATGATGTATAAGTATGGCTTTACGCATTTTTCTTATCCAGAAAAAATAGCCGATTGCTCCAATGAAAATGGATAGAACAATTGATAAGACTGGCCACTGTTCAGCTAAGACGAAAGACCAATATACAATTCCGTTATCAAAAAACACATGTACAAACGTTAAACCCATCAATAAAACCGGAGCTAACATAATTACAATAATTGTGATTCCATAATTGGTTGCGATAAAACCCTTTATTCCAATACTTATCCTAGGAATAATCAAGCCGCAACAGATGGAATAGCTTAGCCAAATCGTGCATAAGGCTACAAAGGATCCAATTGAAAGTATATCGTGTAATGAAGTAGCTAGGTATAGGGCAATTAGCAAGATCAAATGAATCGGGAAGGAATAGAAAAAATGTACAAACAATCTACTTTTGATAATCGTCTCATGGTGAATAGGAAGTTGTTTTTGCATCATAACAATTGGAGCTGCCATAAAGCCTTCCTGCAAAACCTCTATCTCAAACCCTTTTGCCTTTGGCACTAGTGGTTGGATAGCAAATAAAGTAATAAATAGGAAATCATAAAGTGTCGTACCATTCTCCATGTATGATGAAAAGTGGATTATTAGGTTTGCTAAAAAGATAGCAGCAACCAAATAAGTCATGATCATTGTTACGTAAGATCTTCTTATCTCATAAGCTGCCAATCGAACAGCTTCATTCCCCCTTTTCATAATAGCCCTCCTTATATAGTGTTATACTGTATATGTCAATATACACAGTATATGTTTTATGGAAAAACATGTCAAGGATAAATTTGGAAGGGTTCATTAAAGGTAGGTGTTATGCGTAAAACTAATGCATTATTTGAGATGTGAAGAGAGGATAACAAGAATCGCTTAAGCAGGTATTCACAATTCCGCCACAAACTAAATCTATTTGTGAAATAATGAACAAAAACTATTTACGATTATTAAATCACATGTTATTATCTAAGTGTAATAAGAAATACATTTACAATATATTGTGAAATGATGAACAAACTAAAAAAACATAAATTAAGGAGATGGATTTCCATGATGGACTTCATTCGTCATAATAAAGTTGCAGCAGGTATCTTAGCGATAATTCGTATTTATATTGGGTATGCATGGGTTACAGCAGGGATTGGTAAATTAACAGGTGGTGGTTTTGATGCAAGTGGATTTATCCAAGGTGCTATTGCTAGTGCAGGTGGAGAACATCCAGCAGTTCAAGGCTGGTGGGCAGCATTCTTAGAAGCAGTTGCTCTACCAAACGCAAATCTATTTAGCTTCATGGTAATGTGGGGAGAAATATTAGTTGGTATCGCGCTAATATTAGGTATATTCACCAATTTTGCAGCATTAATGGGTGTTACAATGAACTTCGCATTCTTGTTTAGTGGAACAGTGAGCACCAATGCCCAAATGGTATTACTAACAGTCTTCCTTATCGTTGCAGGATTCAATGCTGGTAGATATGGCTTGGATAGATGGGTTATGCCATTTCTTAAAAACCATACTCCAAAAGGAAAACATACGAAAAAAATGGCAGTTGCATAACGAAAGCAATAACAATCGAACTGGTCTCAGTCATACCTGAGACCAGTTCTTTATGAAAACCACTTATATGATTCCCCATGTTTATCCTTTCCCTTTCATGTAAACAATGAAATTGATTACATCTAGTAATGGAGGGAATAGATATGAAAAAAAAGTGGTTAATGGCAGTAATGCTAATTACGTTCTTCTTAAGTGCATGCGGAGCGGCTGATAGTGAGGATGAAAGTGAGAAACGTAATGGCGAAGAAAACCCTAGTGTGGAAACAAATGGTATGCTAAGGGAATCAACTGAATCCTTATTAGTAACCATGACTGATACAGATGGAGAAAAAATAGGCGAAGCTAAACTTGTACAAAAATCAGGTGGAGTTGAGGTTTCTTTAGAAGCAACAGATCTTCCTCCGGGGACCCATGGCTTTCACATTCATGAAAAGGGCTTATGCGAAACACCTACATTTGAATCAGCCGGTAGTCATTTTAATCCAACAAATGCAAAGCATGGTTTTAATCACCCAGAAGGGCCACACGCAGGAGATCTACCAAATATAGAAGTAAAAGAGGATGGGACAGTTTCAACTACTGTCCTCGCAGAAATGGTGACATTAGAAACTGGAAAAGAAAATTCACTTTTAGGAGAAAATGGTACAGCTCTAATGATTCACTCTAAAGCTGACGACTATAAATCGCAACCTTCTGGTGATGCAGGAGATCGTATTGCATGTGGTGTAATAGCTGAATAATTGGCACAGAAAAGACCTTATCATGTATGAGGTCTTTTTTCTTTGGCATCCTAATGGATAGTTTAAAGGGTAAAACACGGATTGTTTTGTTAAAAATGAACATTATTTGAAAAAAGTTAACATTTATTATTGACATTTTTGTGATAAAGTAACATAATAAACATTGTAAATAACAAAATATGTTTGAAATTAACATGTAAAAGGGACTGATGTTATGCAACCATCAGAACGGAGAAATTGGGTTTTAGAGAAGATTCAGGTAGAGGGTAAGGTCGAAATTGACCAACTGGCAACTGAATTAGATGTATCACCAATGACGATTCGTAGAGACCTTGATCAATTAGAAGAAGAAGGTCATGTGATACGTATACATGGTGGTGCTGTTGGAGCAAAGCCGCTTATTACTGAAACCCCTTTCTTAACAAAGGAAAGTCGCTACATTGAGCAAAAGAGATTTATAGCAAATAAAGCACTATCCTTAGTTCAAGAGGGTCAAACCATTCTATTAGACTCGGGTACAACGACTTTAGAGCTTGCAAAACTACTTAAAGGAAAAAGCAATCTAACGATTATTACAAATGATATCAAAATTGCTGCAGAGCTAGTTGATAGTAAGTTGAAAGTAATTGTTACTGGGGGAGAATTACAGAACGACGTAGGTGCTCTATTTGGGCCACAAACCCATAGCTTCTTAAAACAAATTCATGTTGATTTGTTCTTCTTAGGAGCGCATGCTATTGACATGGAGGCTGGTATTACGTCACCAGCATTTGAAAAATCCTTAGTGAAGCAATTGATGATTAGAGCAGCAGAAAGCACTTGGCTCATTGCAGATTCAAGTAAAATCAATGAGCGAGCATTCTCGAAGGTTTGTGATTTAAAAGACCTAACTGGATTTATTACAGACGATAATCTCTCAGATAAAGCAAGGAATACGTTACAAGACATAATCGAAATATTGTAATTGGAAGAGGTGACACATCATGAAGGTTGGAGTTGTTGCAGACGATTTAACAGGTGCAAATGCAACTGGTGTCCGACTAAGTAAGCAAGGATTCACTTCCGCAACCGTTGTATTTAATGACAACATTCCTGATATGGAAGAATTAAATGCGGTTTGTATTGATACAGATTCACGCTATGCCTCAGATCATATTGTTGTGAATAGAGTGAAAAATGCAACGCGCAAATTCCGTGACTGGGGTGCTAAAGTAATATGTAAGCGAATTGATAGCACTGTACGAGGGAAAATTGGACTTGAAATTGATACGGTTTTAGAGGAAGTTGGCGAAACCAGCGTTGCAATTGTTGTGGCATCATTCCCTGATTCCGGAAGGGTTTGCTCTGGTGGCTATTTATTAGTAGAGGGAATACCGGTTCAAGAGACTGATGTTGCGAAGGATCCTGTAATGCCAATCACAAAATCCTATGTTCCTTCCATTATAGAGGAACAAAGTAAATTTGAAGTTGGGCATATCGGGTTAGACAAAGTTCTTTCTGATATGAAAAAAATGAAAGTAGCAATTGAGGAGCAAATTAACCAAGGTAAGCGAATCATTGTTGTGGATGCCGTAACGGATGAAGATATTGAAGAAATTGCAGAAGCGATGGCGCTTATCCAGAATATTAGCCTAGTTCCGGTGGATCCAGGTCCGCTAACAGCAGCTTACTCCAAGGCATTTACACACCAACGAACAGAACAAAGTAAAGTAATTGTTACGGTTGGAAGTGTCACTAGTTTATCTGGTCACCAGCTTCGTTATCTGAAAGATAAGACGAACTCAACACCGGTTTATGTTTCGGCTGAAAAGCTAGCAACAATGAAAGATAGCTGGGAAGAAGAGGTAGACCGGGCGATTAATGTTGCACTGGAAAGAATTAAGGAAGATGATGTTCTCATTATTACAACCCATAAAGAGGGTAATGGACTTATTGACTTTAAAACAATTGCAGCTCGTGAAAATACAACACAAGATGCTCTTGCCAAGCGTATAACAGATGGTCTTGCCAAAATTACAAGACTTCTCATTGAACAAACCGATTACCCCATACAGGGGTGCTTCACAAGTGGTGGGGATGTTACGGCTTCACTATGCGCCTTAAGTATGGCATCTGGCATAAAGTTAGAAGACGAGGTTTTACCACTAGCAGCATATGGAACCTTAATTGGAGGACATTTCCCAGGTTTACCGATTGTTACAAAAGGCGGTATGGTAGGGGATAAAAAATCTATCTATGCAAGTGTAAAATATCTAAAAACAAAAAGGAGTGCAGCAAGATGACAAACGTAAGAGAGAGAATTGCAATCCCAATGGGTGATCCAGCAGGAATTGGTCCTGAAATAACAGCGAAAGCATTAGCAAATAAAGAAATATATGACATGTGTATGCCGCTTGTTGTTGGGGATGCAGCTGTATTTTCAAAAGCAATTGAAATAGTAGAAAAAGATTTGAAAGTAAATGTTATTTCTTCACCAGAAGAAGGATTATATGCGTATGGAACTGTTGATTTAATTGATTTGAATAACGTTGATATAAACGAATTAGAATATGGTGTTGTTCAAGCGCAATGTGGAAAAGCAGCATTTGAATATATTGAAACATCTGTAAACCTAGCAAAAGATGGTAAAGTAAAAGCTTTAGCTACAACGCCAATTAATAAAGAATCGCTCAAAGCAGCAGGAGTTCCTTATATTGGACACACGGAGATGCTTGAATCACTAACAAATACAAAAGATCCACTAACAATGTTTGAAGTTCGCAACATGCGTATTTTCTTCCTAACTCGTCACTTATCATTAAAAGATGCTATTGCACAAATGACAAAAGAACGTGTTCGTGACTACTTAAATCGCGTGGATAAAGCAATGCAACGACTAGGACTAGAAGATCGCAAAATTGCAGTAGCAGGTTTAAACCCGCATAGTGGAGAAGGTGGCCTATTTGGAATGGAAGAGGTAGAAGAAATCCGTCCTGGTATTGAAGCCGCTATTGAGGATGGAATCGATGCGCTAGGACCAGTTCCTGCTGATTCAGTATTCCACCATGCACTAAATGGAAAATTTGATGCAGTATTATCTCTATATCATGATCAAGGACATATTGCTGCTAAAATGACAGATTTCCATAGAACAATTTCTATTACAAATGGTTTGCCGTTCTTAAGAACATCTGTTGACCATGGTACTGCATTTGATATCGCTGGTAAGAACATCGCATCTAGTGTCAGCATGGAAGAATGTATTAAACTAGCTGCACAATATGCACCTCGTTTCACTGCAGAAACAATGGAATAATCATAAATAGTTAGATAGGCAAATATACAAAAACTGAGGATGCCTCGTCATCCTCAGTTAAATAAAAAAATTGGTTGAAAGCCATTACATCAAGAGGGTGAAAACAAATGGAAGTTTCAGGAACACAAATGATTATTGGATTAGTATTAGGTATTGGATTATTGATATTCTTCGTATTAAAAACAAAAATTCATGCATTTATTGCTTTGTTAATTGCGGCATCTGTGACAGGTATTGTTGGCGGAATGAAGCCGACCGATGTTGTAACCGCTATTACAGGTGGATTTGGAAACACGTTAGCATCAATCGGTATTATTATCGGTTTAGGTGTTATGATGGGACGTATTTTAGAAGTATCTGGAGCAGCTGAAAAGCTTGCATACACATTAGTTAAAAAGCTAGGTAAACGTAAAGAAGAATGGGCAATGGCTGTAGCTGGTTATATTGTTGCTATCCCGATCTTTGTTGACTCAGCATTCGTTATTCTTCAACCTTTAGTGAAAGCACTATCAAGGAGAACTGGTAAATCTGTTATTGCTCTAGGTGTAGCATTAGCTGTTGGTTTAGCAGCAACTCACCACGCTGTACCACCAACTCCGGGTCCATTAGGTGTTGCAGGAATCTTTGGAGCAGATGTTGGACTAATGATTATTGCAGGACTAGGTTTCTCAATTCCAATCATAATTGTTGGTGTACTATATGCAAAATGGATTGGGAAGCGAATCAATCAAGTACCAGAAGAAAATGGCGATGGATTTGTTCGATTAGATGAAGAACAAGTTTATAAAGAATTCTTAAATGAAGTAGATGAAAGAGAGAAAAACCTTCCATCATTCATGAAGGCAATTATGCCAATCTTATTACCGATCATTCTAATCTTCTTAAACACGACACTTGGTGCATTGAACAATGCAGGAGTGCTAACAATGAATGACACCGTATTATCGTATGTTCAATTCTTTGGTAACCCTGTAATTGCGGTTGCACTTGGTTTGATTGTAGCTATCTATACATTGGCAAATAACTTACGCCAATCTGAGGCATTAGATCGTATGGAAGAAGGAATTAAAACTGCTGGTATCATCTTGCTAGTAACAGGTGCTGGTGGTGCATTAGGTAACGTATTACGTGTAAGTGGAACTGGTGATTTTATTGCAGAACAAATTGCTACATGGTCAATTCCTGCAATATTAGTACCTTTCTTCATTGCAACCTTCGTACGTTTAGTACAAGGTAGTGGTACAGTTGCAATGATTACAGCAGCATCAATTTCAGCACCAATCGTTGCGACACTTGATGTAAACTTAGTTCTAGCTGCACAAGCTGCTGCATTAGGTGCCATGATATTCTCTTACTTTAATGACAGCTTATTCTGGGTAGTAAACAGAATGCTTGGAATTAAAAACGTAAAAGAACAAATTCTAGTTTGGTCTGTTCCAACAACAATTGCATGGGCAGTATCACTAGTAATGTTAGTATTAGCTGATTTTGTAGTAGGAATGTTTTAATTTGAATAGAAGAGCTCTGATGATGAATCAGAGCTCTTTTTTTATGTGGAATGGGAAAGCTGGGGAAAGGCTGAAGATCGTGCAGAAGGCTAAAATTCAAAACAAAAGGCTAAAGAAAGCGCAAAAAAAGCAAAAGTTAATGAAAAACCTTATCGAAAACACGAATATACGTTCGTGTTTTTGGTAAGACTATGTTATAATCGAGGACAAGATAATGTTCTTTTAGGGAGGTCGGCTAACCCTTTAAAAAATATGGGGGGTGATGCCTTTGAGGATATACGAAGTCATGATGGTACTAGGAAATTTCGGTACGCTCTTGCTTTCGCTACTCGCGTTGATCATATCCATGATCAATAGAAATTAAAATAGACCTTCCTATTAGCCCTAACAAGTCTATAGGAAAGGTCTATCCAGCTTTATAAGACCGATCCCCCTGGGGGAACCGCTTATCACCTGAGTCCAGCTACAACTGGACTCTCTTTTACATAAGTATATTATACCATAGATGGTGTATTGGTTATACATTTTTATCTCTATTTTGGCATGTCGAATTATCTAGAAAGCATTAATATGAACGATGTTTCACCTTAACCTATAGCTAAATTTAACAAATCCTTTTATCCCATTCCAATTCCGAGGAGACTCCTGTATAATATATTTCGAGTATCGAAGGAAGGGAGACTACTATGGACGCGCAACTGCAAGTACAACAAGCTGAACAAATGCGTGAAAAGATATGGACACGAGACTTTGTGCTAATATGCTTAGCCAATTTTTTTATATTTTTCGGATTCCAAATGTCTTTGCCAACACTACCATTGTTTGTTAAAGAATTGGGTGGAAGTGATCAATTGGTAGGGGTGATCGTTGGAATCTTTACGTTTTCTGCATTAATTATGCGCCCGTATTCTGGCCATGCGTTAGAAACAAAAGGAAGACAATTCGTTTATATGACCGGTTTAGCAATCTTTGTGATTTCAATGGGTTCTTATGCGTTTATCGCAAGTATTGGTTTATTATTACTAATGAGGGTTGTTCAAGGGATTGGCTGGGGATTATCTACTACTGCTACTGGGACAATTGCGACAGATATTGTTCCTGCAAGTCGTCGCGGAGAAGGATTAGGCTACTTCGGGCTGTCTGGGAATATCGCACTTGCATTCGGTCCTGGATTAGGATTGGCGCTTGTAGGTGAGATTTCATTTACTTATTTATTTTTAATTTGTTCCGCATGTGGGCTAGTAGCATTTTTATTGTCTTCTAAGGTTCAGTATAAAAAAGTAGAACAAATGCCGGATAAAGCAGCTGCGCCTAAATTTGATATCTTTGAAAAAACAGCGCTTCAGCCTTCCATTTTGGTATTATTTATAACATTCACATTTGGTGGGATTGCAACGTTTTTACCATTACATGCAATTGAGAAAAATGTTGCTGGCATCGAAACTTATTTTCTAGTTTATGCAGTATTTCTATTAATCTCTCGTACCTTCGCAGGAAAGATATATGATAAAAAAGGTCATTTATACGTATTCCTACCAGGTACGGTTATGATTTTTGTCGCGATGCTCCTGTTGTCATGGCTACCCAATACATTTATATTGTTATTTGCTGCAGGACTGTATGGTTTAGGCTTTGGAAGTGTGCAGCCGGCCTTGCAAGCTTGGTCAGTCGAAAAAGCTGCTGCTAATCGAAAGGGTATGGCAAATGCAACATTCTTTTCATGCTTTGATTTAGGTATTGGATTAGGGGCGTTGATTTTTGGTCAAATCGCCTTTCTATTTAACTATAGTATGATTTATGTAACAGGTGCAGGATCAATACTCATTTCCATGATGGTTTATATAGTTTTAATAATGAGAACGAAAAAAGTACAACAAACTTAAGGCTTAAGCGAAGTAACCCAGCTGGTTGCTTCGTTTTTTATTGTAAGAAAGGTATATTCTAGTATCATTTATCCAATGCTAATAACAGATTATTAGGTTTAAAAAACAAGATTTCTCATATACAATAGAAGAAAAAGCGTAGTGAAAAAGGCAGGTTAATAGAATTTGAAGAAACTTAGTGATATAAATATCCAAAAGCTCTTCCCACCTTTAATCTATAAACGTGGTTTAGAATATTATAACAACGGTAGTGTAACGGATTTAGCATATGATATCAATTACAACGTGTGGACAGCGACGGTCCATGGAACGGAAGACTATTTTGTTGAGATCAATATGAAAGATTTTGAAAAAGGCACCGTAGATACATACTGTGATTGTGCAGCATTTGATGCATATGGTTCATGTAAGCATATTGTTGCGACACTAATTGGTATAGTCGAAAAAGATACGCCACAAATTGAAAAGTTTGCTAATTATGACTATGAAATGACTAGTCGTTTTATACGAGCACTAAGCAATGTCGAACAGCCCGCTGAAATAGATGAAATAATGGGACAGAAAAAAACATTACATGTGGAATATATCATGAAATGGTCCTATGATAAGAATCTATTAATTGAATTAAAGGCAGGAGAAAGTCGAGATTATGTTGTAAAGGATGTTCATCAGTTTTTACGTGATGTATTGCAAGGGAACGAACATTTCTTCACCAAAATGTTTTCATATTCCCCCAGCCAACACAATTTATTACCTCAAGATAAGGAGATATTTGAAATTCTCGGATCCATTATAAAAAATGAAAAGATTTATGATGGATACCATTTTTATCATTATCGAGGAAATGTAAGTGATAAGCGATCGATTATTATTCCTCCACTTGTCATCGAACCGCTGCTTGAGAAATTATTAGAGCGTGATTTTGTGGTTGAAGCAGATTCAAGGTCTTATTCTAGCCCATCCATTGAAAAGGGGAGCTTACCATTTCATTTCGCATTAAATAAGAATGAACGGGAAGACCTTTTATTAACTATGCATGAAATTGAGGATAGTGTCTATTTTAAAAATTATGAGCTCGTTTTCTACAATGGGGTGTTTTATTTCCCATTAAAAGAACAAATACCAATTATCGAGCTTGTTAGCCAATTTGGTAAGGTTGACCAACAGCTTCCGATTTCTAAGAAGCAGGCAGATGCCTTTTTATCTGAAGTATTACCTTCACTAAAAAAAGTGGGCAATGTGGAAATTTCGGAGACGGTATCCTCTGAAATCATTCAAGTACCTTTACGTGCAAAGCTGTACTTAGAAGCGAAAGGTGACTGGATTGTTGGAAGGCTTGAATACCAGTACGGAGAACAGATAATAGATCCATTTAGTGGAAGAGAAGAGCATGATGTCATTATCATTCGAGAGGTCGAAAAAGAGAAGCGAATTATGCAGTTAATTGAACATGCAAATTTTCATTATAATGGAAGAGAATTATTTATTGATGCAGACGAAGAAGAATTGTATGAGTTTCTTTACAAAGTACTACCGGTACTGGATGAATATGTCGAGCTGTTCTTAACCTCTGAGGTTCGTGGCTTTATTATGGAGAATGAACCAATACCAAGAACTAGTGTTCAAATGGAATCTGCAAATAATTTACTAGAGATTGGCTTCGATATCGAAGGCCTAGATGACCTTGAAATTAATAAAATATTAGATGCAGTCATTGAAAAGAAGCGATATTATCGTTTGCAAAGTGGGGAGATGCTCTCCCTCGAAGGAGAAGAGTATGCTTCCATTCAAAACTTCTTTAACGATATGGACATTCAAAAAGCTGACCTTCAGGATGGAAAAATTCATATGCCGGTATATCGTGGAACTCAAATCGATGAGCTAATTGATACGAAGAAACAATATAATCCTGCCTTTCGTCAATTACTTCATCAGCTAAAAGAGCCAGAAGAGCAGCATTATGAATTACCAACTAGTTTGAATGCATCGTTAAGATCCTATCAAATGACGGGATATAATTGGTTTAAATCATTAAGCAACTACCATTTAGGTGGAATTTTAGCGGATGATATGGGACTTGGAAAAACATTGCAGAGTATAGCGTATATAGCGTCTGAGCCTAGTGAATACCCGCATCTTATCGTTGCACCATCTTCGGTGGTATATAATTGGAAGAATGAGTTTGAAAAATTCACTCCATCTCTTACGGTTGCCATTATGACAGGTGCGCCGCAAGAGCGACATGAAAAGTTTAAATTGAATGCACACGCGAATGTATGGATTACATCCTATGCAACATTAAGACAGGATATTGAATTGTACCGAGAATTAAACTTTCAAACATTAATTCTCGATGAGGCCCAGTTTATTAAGAACTATGCTACTAAAACTTCTAAAGCTATTCGAGATATTAAGGCGAGTAGAAGATATGCACTAAGTGGTACACCTATTGAAAATTCAATCGATGAGTTATGGGCAATTTTCCAAGTGGTTTTACCAGGTCTAATGCCAAATCAAAAAGCATTTAAACAGCTTTCTCATGAAAAAATAGCATCTATAACCAGACCGTTTATATTACGTCGATTGAAAAAAGACGTGTTAAAGGAGCTACCGGAAAAGATTGAAACGGTTAGTGTTTCTGAATTAACCGATCAGCAGAAGGAATTATATGTGGGTTATTTAAGGCAGGTCCAACAAGAAGCAGTCCAGTCGATAAAGGAAAGTGGATTTCAGAATAATCGCATGAAAATCCTTGCTGGATTAACACGTCTAAGGCAAATATGCTGCCATCCATCTTTATTTATTGAGAATTACCAAGGAAAGTCAGGTAAGCTAGATTTATTGATGGAAAATGTAAATACTGCGATTGCCAATGGAAAAAGAATGTTAATCTTCTCGCAGTTTACGAGTATGCATGAAATCATTATGGAAAAGCTTCAGGATGAAGGGATAGACTATTTCTATTTAAGTGGTCAAACCCCATCTAATGAACGTGTCGAGATGAGTGAACGATTCAATAATGGTGAGAAAAATGTGTTTTTAATTTCGCTTAAGGCGGGCGGAACTGGTTTGAATTTAACAGGAGCAGATACAGTTATCCTATATGACTTATGGTGGAATCCGGCGGTTGAGGATCAAGCAACAGGTCGTGCACACCGTTTTGGCCAGAAAAACGTCGTGCAAGTTATTCGTCTCATTACGGAAGGAACGATTGAAGAGAAAATATATGAGTTGCAGCAAAAGAAACGAGAGCTTATCGACAAAGTGATTCAGCCTGGAGAGACAATGCTAAATAGTCTTAGTGAGGACGATGTCCGAGAGCTATTAAATATATAAAAAGGTGCCCAGTGGGCACCTTTTTACATATTTATTTGAAATAGTTTTCTCGGTCGTCCTTTAATATATGGCTTTTCTTCTCCAACAATCTTAATAACATTTCCGGTTAATAGCTTGTTTACGGTCCTTTCAGCACTTCTTTTGGTTACTCGATAGTAGTTAGCAATATCATTTGATGAAAAAGGTTCGTTGTTACGAAGCTGTACAAAGTCAATAAAATTGTAGGATAATTCATTGTTTAGCTTTGCCTTATGAATGAGTGCTTGATACAGTCTCGATGTATCAAAATGCTTTTTCACTCCAAGAGGTCCAATGGTTTCCTGCCGATCATTGACAATGTAACAGCTGCTGTTTTCTGTTCGGAGGCATGCATCCAATGCATACTTTGCATGATCTTCAGCCTGCTTTGCGGTTAAGCCTAATCCAAAACCAATTTCAATTGCTGTGTCTAATGCACTTTCAATCTCTTTAATGAGAGGGAAATCTCGATAATGATTGGTGATATGATCAAGGACTCCTCGTGTACCAAAAATCACGTACTGGTTATCGTTATTGGTGAGGACAGATGCATAGGTTTTGTGTCCAAACTTCAGCAATACCTGATAAAGCTTAATATGGAGTTCACGTAAGTGTAAATCACCTTTTTCTTCCTTAATCTTTTCCCAGTTTTTAATTCGCACATAACCAGCAACGATTTGAGCGCTTTTACTCATGTTTAAAATGGCAATTGATTTACATTTTTCAATGGCCTTATCAATATTTATCTTTGGTAAAACCATTTGATAGGTTGGCACACCTTTTTCATGTAAACAATCTTCTACTTCTTTTAATGAAGTAAGGACGTAATCAATCTTTCCATTCTCCCAAAGCTCAAGGTGATGGTTTGTAATTTGCTCAATATCTACATCAGTATCCATCCCATAACTATAAGTATAAATATCGTTTGTATCTAGTTTTAATTCAGCTAAAACTTCATCAACATGTTTGTCCTCAATAACATCAATAGATAAGCGGTTAAGCTTTTGGTGATGGTGATTTTTCAGATGATAAAAGGACGTTAGAATCATAAATTCGTCGAAAGAAACTTGTACGGATGGCAATCGTTTCTTTTTGATCTTGTTCTTGGCATGTAAATATGGAAGAGATTCTAAAAACAAATATACATCACACATAAAAGCTTTTTCGACGAGATGTGCTGCCTCGTTTGCTTTCGTGTAAATAAAAGGAATTGCTTCAATTTCTTCATTGTTCGTAATATAGCTATTAAACCGATCGACTAATTCTCTTCGTCCAAATACGGCAACTTTTATTTTCAACAATCTCTCCTCCTCATAATCAATGTTGATAATTTCACTATTTAAGAGATTATAGCTAAAACGTAAACGATTACTTGTATGTATAGAATATTCTGTCAATTAATTGTATGAGATAGGTTAAATAACGACCTAAAAAGCGACATCTTCGTTAATTTATCTCAGTCTAAAGAATTTTCTAAAAATTGTCAAGTTAATTTGAACTATTTAATTCGCAAATTCATATATGGGAGTCTATAAAGAAATAAGACTCCCATATATTCCTTAACCTTGTGTAGATAATTGGGACTTTATTTGCTCACGTAGCTCTCTCTTCAGGAATTTACCGACTGAGGACTTAGGGATCTCCGTTATGAATAGAACATCATCCGGTAACCACCATTTTGGAAACTGTGGTTTTAAAAATTCCAATAGGTCTTCTTTTGTTAATTTTTCTTCCATTCCCTCATGGAGAACGACACATGCAATAGGGCGTTCCTGCCACTTATCATCAGAAATTGCTACAACACTTGCTTCAAAAACAGCATCATGCGCCATGATAGCGTTTTCAATTTCAACTGAAGAAATCCATTCTCCACCACTTTTAATTAAATCCTTGGTGCGGTCGACTATTTTAATGGTACCCTCTTCATCAACTGTTACAACATCTCCTGTGTGGAACCAACCGTCTTTAAAGGTATCAGCACTTCTATTATCTTTATAATATTCACTTGCAATCCACGGACCTCGAAGTAGTAATTCACCCATCTCTTTACCGTTCCATTCAACTTCTCCATCATCCCCTACAACCTTCATCTGCAGGCCAGGAACCAGAATACCTTGTCTTGCGCGTTCTTTTAGTTTTTCGTCCTTTGATAGATTTTGTTGATAGCTTTTTAATCTAGATAATGTAACAAGTGGAGTTGTCTCGGTAGCGCCATAAGCGTGATAGAATGGTATGTTATGCTTTTCTTCAAAGGCTTTTATTAAGCCAAGTGGTGCTGCAGAACCCCCACATAATACTGCTCTTAAACTAGAGGTATCGTAACTACCTTGCTCTAACTCACGTAATAGACCAAGCCATATAGTAGGCACTCCTGCAGTAATGGTGACTTTGAATCGTTCAATAAATTCTGCTAGGCGCTTTGGAGTAAACCGCGGTCCGGGCAATACTTGCGTTGTACCGAACCATGTACATGCAAATGGTGTACCCCACGCATTTACATGAAATTGTGGAACAACTGGCATTGAAACATCAGATTCGGAAATCGCCGCTGTGTCGGCAAGCCCTAAGGCTAAGCTATGTAACACAATTGCACGATGGGAGTAAACAACACCTTTTGGCTTTCCAGTAGTTGCGGAGGTATAACATAACCCTGCAGCATCATTTTCATCCATATCCGTTTTGAAATGATAGGTTGGATCACCAGTAGAAAGCAGTTCTTCATAAGAGTAGAGTGGTTTTATAGTAGTTTCTGGGAGGTCAGCTTTGTCTGTCATCACAACATAAGCTTCAACAGTCTTTAGATGAGTGTGAATGTGTTCAATGAGTGGTAGAATATCTTCGTCAATAAAAAGGATCTTGTCTTCTGCATGATTAATAATGTATATGATGTCTTCTGGAGATAGTCGAATATTAATCGTATGCAATACAGCCCCCATACCAGGAGCCGCAAAGTATATTTCCAAATGTCTGTGATGATTCCATGCTAGTGTACCGACACGATCACCATGTTGAATCCCCAGTTCGTTTAGTATACTCATTAATCGCCTTGTACGCTGTCCGATTTCTCCATAACGAAGCCGATGAAGTTTATCATGTGTTTGTGAAATGACTTCTTTCTTAGGGAAAAACCTTTCAGCATGTTCCATTAATGAGCCAACAGCTAACGGAACTTGCATCATATTAAATCTCTCCTTCACATATTTGAATTTGCTTGTATCCATAATATCATATTATTTTGATAATTTGTAATAAAATTAAAATTTAAAAATAAGCATATGAAACCGCTTTATTAAAGCTTTTTTGTCGCTCAGGCCCTTTGGAGTTTTAGCAATAGTTTGACATTGATAGGTTTTTAAAAGTAAAATATATCTTAGGAAAAAACAAGGGGGAGATTTTTTTATGAAAAAGAAACGTTATATACTTTCTTTTGCAATGCTTTTAGTATTATCGTTAGCTTTGGCTGCTTGCGGAGGCAGTAAGCAACTTTCCATGCTAACTGGTGGTACAGGTGGTACATACTATCCATTAGGTGGACAGATTGCGGAGATTATTTCAGATGAGACTGGTTTAGAAGTAACGCCGTCTGCTTCTAATGCCTCTGCCGATAATGTTGCAGATTTAGCTGCAGGTGATGCTGATCTGGCATTTACACAAACGGACGTTATGGCTAATGCGGCTGAAGGTATCAATTCATTTGAAGGAAAAGCTGTTGATAATGTTCTAGCGATCGGTTCACTATATCCTGAAACGATTCAAATTGTAACGACAGCTGATTCTGGAATTACATCTGTAGAAGACTTAGAAGGTAAGAAAGTATCTGTTGGTGCTCCAGGTTCTGGTACGTATGTCAATGCTGAGCAAATTCTAGCAGCACACGGGCTTTCAATCGAAGATGATATTGAGGCACAAAATCTAAGCTTTGATGAATCTACTAGTGGTATTCAAGATGGAAATATTGATGCAGCATTCATTACTGCAGGTACTCCAACTGGTAGTGTAGAAGGCTTAGCAGCTACAACTGATATTGCAATTGTTCCAATTGCACAGGATGTAATTGATGAGCTAGTTAAAGAATTTCCTTACTATGCAGCTAATACGATTCCATCTGGAACCTATACTGGTATTGATGGAGAGGTTACAACAGTTGCTGTATTAGCAATGCTAGCTGTATCTGATAGTCTATCTGAAGATGATGTTTATGATATCACAAAAGCATTATATGAAAATACTGGTGAAATTACACATGAAAAAGGTAAAATGATATCAAAGGATTCTGCACTTGATGGAATTGGAATTGATCTACATCCAGGAGCAGAAAAATACTTTAAAGAAGAAGGATTATTGTCCGAATAATTCCAAGTAATATAAACAAAGGAAAGGCCGGCTTTCAGCCTAGTTTAGGCTATGTGGCCGGTCTATCCATTTTTTAATAGCTTTTAGGTGCGTGACAACGATGCAAAGATTTTTGAAACGACGTTTTATTATAAGTATTCTTCTACTGATTGTCCTATCTATAATTCTATTTTTTCCTTTCCGAACTGCTCTGGTGTTTTACCAAGAGAATACCAACCATATTGAAGCATACCTTCCGATTGAAGAAGGGGACTCATTTCAAATTATATTTACACATTCCATTCATTTAACTGATGTTACGGAAATATATGAAGTATTGTCAGATCAATCAATTAAACAAAATGAAATAATTTATGAGCATTATGGGATTGGTATGCCTGCTAATGATACGGAAGGTGGTACATTTGTGTATGAGGATGGGAAGTACCATATTAAAGACATGAATCGAATATTTCCATATATAAATTTACGAAATGGAAAAACTGTTCCAAGGCACCGATTAGTATGGGGGGAGCGAGCGGAGCACATGGTATGGTTTAATGATTATTTTCAGCCAGGTGCTAGATTTACCATCCGGGTTGATAAACTATCATTATGGCAATATTTGAAAGGAGTGAAAATCCATGAGTGAGAATAACAACAAAGAAAAATTGGACCTAACACCAGAAGAGCAAGAAGCATTGATGCAAAAATATGATACAGAGTCAAATACGCGTAATTTAACTGGTATTGCTGCTATTATTGTTCTTGTTCTGTTAGTAGCATTCTCATTATTTCAGTTATACACTGGATATTTCGGAGCATACACGGCTTATATCCAACGTACCATTCATTTAGGCTTCGCCTTAGTACTTATCTTTCTATTATTTCCATCGAAGAAGAAAGGAAACAAGCGAACAATAGCTTGGTATGATTACTTATTAGCAGTAATCGCGTTTGTTGTATGTCTATATTGGCCAGTATTCTATGATACGATCGTCCAGCAGATTGGTGCCATTACAACTGCTCAAATGATTGTTGGTGGACTTGCAATTTTACTAGTATTAGAGGCCACAAGACGTGCAGTTGGACTTCCGATTACAATAATAGCTGGTTTGGCACTGCTGTATGCATTGCTAGGAGCTTATATGCCTGGTATGTTAGCACATAGAGGTTTAAGCCTAAACCAATTAATTAATACGATGTTCTTTACGACAGAAGGTATTTTAGGTACGCCATTGAAGGTTTCCTCTACCTATATATTCTTATTTCTATTATTTGGTGCGTTTCTAGTAAAAACAGGTGTTGGAACGTACTTTAATGACCTAGCAATTGCAATTGCTGGAAGAAGAACAGGTGGACCTGCAAAGGTTGCTATTTTCTCTAGTGCATTAAACGGAACAATATCAGGTAGCTCGGTTGCTAATACTGTAACAACTGGGTCCTATACCATTCCACTAATGAAACGACTTGGATACCGTAAAGAATTTGCGGGTGCTGTTGAAGCTGCATCTTCAACAGGTGGGCAAATTATGCCACCGATTATGGGGGCAGCGGCCTTCTTAATGATAGAATTTGCCGGTGTACCCTACTGGGAAATTGCCAAAGCCGCATTAATTCCAGCAATATTATACTTCTCAGGTATCTGGATTATGACACACTTAGAAGCAAAGAAAACAGGTTTAACTGGACTTCCAGAAAGTGAGATACCACCAAAGAAAGAAGTTCTAAAGAAGATCCATCTTCTTATTCCGATATTTGCAATCGTTGTGCTATTGTTCATGGGCTATAGTATAGAAAGAACTGCACTATTAGGAATTCTATCAGCAATTATTGTCAGTCTCTTCCTAAAAGAAACTCGAATTACGCCTAGAAAATTTGTGGACGCACTCACTTCTGGTGCTCGAACTGCGTTAGGTGTTGCGGCTGCAACTGCTAGTGCAGGTATTATTGTAGGTGTCGTGACAAAAACAGGATTAGGTCTGAAATTGGGTAATGGAATTGTAGATATAGCGGGGGCATTAGCTTCTAACGTAAACATTCAATTATTACTGACGTTATTCTTTACCATGATAGCCTCCATTATTTTAGGGATGGGATCGCCAACTACAGCTAACTATATTATTACGTCAACAATTGCGCTGCCTGCGATTCTCGCATTGAATGAACAACTTGATGTTGCAATACCAGTTTTAGCTGCGCATATGTTTGTATTCTATTTTGGTATTGTTGCAGATATTACACCACCTGTTGCTTTAGCTGCATTTGCGGCTTCTGGAATATCGGGTGGGGAGCCTATACGAACAGGATTCAATGCTTCAAGGCTAGCAATAGCTGCCTTCATTATCCCGTATATGTTTGTGCTCAACCCAGAAATGCTTATGATTGATACGACGATTTGGGGAGTTATCTGGATATTAATTACTGCATTTACCGGTATGATAGCCATTGGTGCTGGCCTCATTGGTTTTTGGTATAAGAGGCTTAATAAGATTGAGCGTGTGATTTCGGTAGCAACGGGTCTATTGTTAATGTACCCTGAAGGACATTCAGATATCATTGGTCTCGCTCTGTTTATTGCAATGCTTGTATACCAGTTTATCTTTAAAGGTGATCGAGGTTCAGGGGCACAGCCGCAAACAGAAGGACAGTAAACTATAAAGAGGTGGGTTCTCTAATCGAGAAACCTGCCTTTTTTATTTTCTCATGATAAAATGAGATTGGATTATTACTAACGAAGGGTTGGCTTTTTATGAGAAAGCAACATGATTTTACACAGGGGAATATTTTTAAGCAGCTAATCATGTTTTCTGGACCGATAATGCTAGCAAATTTACTTCAAACATCCTATCAATTAATCGATAGTTTGTGGGTTGGAAACTTATTAGGCGCTGATGCACTAGGTGCGGTTGCAATATCAGGTTCAATCATCTTTACGGTTCTATCATTTATTATAGGATTAAATAATGCGGCATTAACGATTCTCTCACAACAGAAAGGAAAGAAAAACCAAGAAGGACTACAAAGATACTTAAACGCCTTTGTAGTACTCTTGTCTATCATGTCGGTTTCTTTGGGGGCAGTTGGATTCATTTTTGCTGAGCAACTGCTACAGCTACTAGGAACCCCAGAGGCAATTATGGATAGTGCGAAGTCTTATTTGCAGATTAATTTCCTCGGAATGTTATTCTTGTTTGGGTATAACTTTATTAGTACGGTTTTACGAGCGTTGGGCAATAGTAAAACACCGCTTCGTTTCGTATTTGTTGCAGTCGTCTTAAATCTAGTAATGGATCCGCTATTTATAGCTGTATTCGATATGGGCATAGATGGCGCAGCATACGCTACCATTATTTCTCAAGGAATTGCTTTTCTTTATGGAGTCTTCCATGTGCTACATAAAAGACTGGCTCCGTTTTCCATCCCGAAACCTCCAAGCTTAAATGAAATTAAACTGATTTTGCATTTAGGAATTCCATCAGGATTACAAATGTCAGTTATTTCCGCTGGGTCTGCTGCAATTATGAGTGTCGTCACGACATTTGGCTCATCAGTTGTAGGTGGTTTTGGAGCTGCAGGACGCTTAGACAGCATCATCATGCTACCGGCTCATGCTCTTGGGACAGCTGTTGGTAGTATGGCAGGACAGAATATTGGTGTTCGTAATTGGGGGCGTGTCAATAAGATTGCAAAGTATGGTGTGCTGTATAACTTCCTGGTAATGGCATTCGTCGGTTTATTAGTAGTGCTTTTTGCAGAATATGCAGTTCGTATGTTTATACAAGAGGAAGAAGCAGTTCAGTTCGGAACCAAGTACTTACAGATTATTGCACTTTGTTATCCGTTTTTAGGAATAAATTTTATTTTAAATGGTGTAGTCCGTGCTTCTGGAGCTATGTATCAGGTGCTAGCATTAAACGTCATCTCATTTTGGGTGCTGCGCTATCCATTAACATTCTTGTTTTCACAAATGTATGGAAATATTGGAATAGCAATTGGAATGGGACTAAGCTTTATTATCAGTAGTATATTTGCATTTCTATACTTCCGATATGGAAAATGGCGTCAAAAAGTATTATTTCGAGAATCAAACTGATAACTTATGCACAATATGTGGATAAGTTGAGGATAAGCCCAATATTTTGTATGAGAAAGAAGAGGAGAATACAAAATATTGTTCTATGAGATAAAAATGCTGTGGATAAAAAATTTGTTTAATGGATTGATGGGGAATGAAGAAGAAAACAAAAGTGGCAATTAAACAAACGATTGTAGTAGCAACTGTTCTTATTGCGATTATCGTTGTCGTATCCTTTGTTGCGAATAACAGGTTAGAACAGTTAAGAGAACCGATGGTAAGTGATGCAGTTCTTCAATATAAGCCGCTTATTGAAAAATACGCAGAGGATTATCAGGTTGCAAATTATGTAGATGTATTACTAGCAATGATGATGCAAGAATCAGGTGGTAGAGGGGATGACCCGATGCAATCATCTGAAAGCTATTGTGGTGAAGTCGGTTGTATCGATGATCCGGAGCTATCTATTAAACAAGGCGTTTATTATTTTTCAGAAACATTAGCTGCGGCAAATTATGATCTTGAG
This sequence comes from Ornithinibacillus xuwenensis, assembly GCF_039614845.1. Lineage (NCBI taxonomy): Bacteria > Bacillati > Bacillota > Bacilli > Caryophanales > Bacillaceae > Ornithinibacillus > Ornithinibacillus xuwenensis. The sequence goes on from NZ_JBDIML010000002.1 coordinate 479,405, forward strand.
CTAGCCATTCAGTCGTATAATTTCGGAAAAGGCTTTATTCATTATGTGATGGAAACAAGTGGATACTATACACAGGATATTGCCATTGCGTTTTCAAAGGAAATGTATGAAAATGCACCTGACCAGTCTATCTATAGTTGCCTTCGAGAAGAGGCGAAACAATATAATGCATGCTATGGAGACATCTACTATGTACGTTCTGTCATGAATTATGTGGATAGCCTCACAGAGAAGCAGTAATCGTAATAGTGGATATCACGAATTAAAAACGCTATTATTTAGACAAATGTAGTAATAATAACGGAGGTTGATTATGGTTAAGGAAATTTTCACAGACAAAGCTCCAGCTGCTATTGGTCCTTATTCACAAGCGATTGAAGCAGGAAATATGATTTTTGTTTCCGGTCAAATTGGGATAAATCCAGAAAATGGAGAAATTGCTCCTGGTATTGAAGCGCAAACGAAGCAGGTCATGCAAAACCTATCGGCTATTTTAGAAGAGGCTGGCGCTAGCTTTTCGCAAGTCGCAAAATTTACGATATATTTAGCTTCCATGGAAAGCTTTGCAATTGTTAATGAGATTTATGGTAGTTATCTAGAGAAACCATATCCTGCTCGTGCCACTGTCGAAGTAAGCAGACTACCAAAAGATGTTCTCGTTGAAATTGACGCAATTGTTCATAAGGAAAATTAAGGAGGAGAATTAGTATGGATAATTTTACATATTATAATCCAACAAAGTTAATCTTTGGTCAGAATCAGTTGAATGCTTTACCAGAGCAAGTGAAACAATATGGTAGAAGAGTCCTTGTTGTATATGGTGGAGGGAGTATTAAGCGAAATGGTATTTATGATGAAGTCATGGTGAAGTTGGCTGAAATGAATGCAGAAGTATTTGAACTACCTGGAGTAGAACCAAATCCAAGAATATCTACGGTACGAAAAGGTGTTGAAATTTGTAAGCGAGAAGGAATTGATTTTCTACTTGCAGTTGGTGGAGGCAGTACGATTGATTGTACGAAAGCGATAGCAGTCGGTGCGAAAACTGATGTTGATATGTGGGAAATCGTCACCAAAAAGGCTGGGGCAACAGAAGCATTACCATTTGGTACAGTATTGACACTCTCTGCTACAGGTTCTGAAATGAACAGTGGTTCCGTTATTACAAACTGGGAGACAAATGAGAAGCATGGTTGGGGACTTGCACCGTATACCTATCCCAAATTCTCTATTTTAGACCCTACGCATACTTTTTCGGTCCCTAAAGATCAAACTATCTATGGTATTGTTGATATGATGTCTCATGTGCTAGAACATTATTTCCATCAGGAAACCAACACACCTGTTCAGGATCGTTTTTGTGAAGCTATACTTGTAACCGTTATGGAAACTGCTCCTAAGCTATTAGAAGACCTAGAAAATTATGAACTACGTGAAACGATTATGCTTTCTGGTACATTAGCATTAAACAATATGCTAAATATGGGCTTCCGAGGAGATTGGGCAACTCATAATTTAGAACATGCTGTAAGCGCAGTACATGATATTCCACATGGTGGAGGCCTAGCGATCTTGTTCCCAAATTGGATGAAGCATGTATTAGATGAAAATAACGTTTCACGCTTTAAACAATTTGCGATAAACGTATTTCATGTAGATTCGCAAGGGAAATCTGATAATGAAGTGGCAGTTGAGGGGATAAAGAAATTACGTGATTTCTGGAACAGTATTGGTGCGCCTTCTAAACTTGCTGATTACAATATTGATGATAGTTCTGTAGAAATCATGGCAGAAAAAACAGTCGTAGCAAGACCAGAGTATGGTACATTTAAGTCATTAACAAAAGAAGATTCAATTGCAATTTTTAGAGCAAGTCTATAATAGCTTATTTTCCGACAAATATTTCCCTGGAAATAAAAATATGTCGATAACGAAGAATAAAGTAATCGGTAAGTTGATAACATTAGAAAATAAAACGTATCCAACCGAAACATAGCTTGAAAAAAAAGAAGAACTAGCCTTTATTGATAGATGGCTAGTTCTTCTTTTATAGCTGTTCTGATTTTCTCCAGACAATCTTCTGGTGTCTTTCCAAAGATACGGCGATTGTTCACAATTGCAAATGGTTTTACGCGGCATAATCCACAAAATGATAAACAATCACTAGTTAGAACTGCCACCTCTGGAAATTCGCTTTCGATAATTCCTTCTATATCTAACGTAGTAATCGCATTACTGTCACATAATTCAACTACGACAATACCCATCTTGGATCACTTTCTTTCAAGAAAAATATACCGTTATAAAGTGGTATCACTTGAATGATAATGATATCATTACCGTTTCAGCAATTCAATATTCATGCCTCCTGGTTAGCTTCCTGCTTATCGACAAAACTCATATTAACCCATTCACGCTGTTTCCACCGTCTGAGCATTAGAACACCTCTTAACCACTCATCCGCTATAAAGCCAATCCATATTCCGATTAAGCCAAGTCCTAGAAAAATTCCGAAGAACCAAGCAAATGTTACACTGACTCCCCACATGACAATAATCCCAATATATACTGGAAACTTAACATCACCAGCTGCTCGTAACGAGCTAATCATAACTAGGTTAAAGGCACGACCAGGCTCTAATGCGATTGTCATCAGTAACAATATGGAGCCAGACTCAATGATGGTTGCATTATCGGTGAAGATACCTAAGAAAGGATCTGCAACCAGATAAATAATTCCTGCAACTGCTAGAGAGATGAAAATAGAAATACGCAAACTCTTCAGTGCCCTCGTATACGCATCTTCGATTTTTCCTGCGCCTATCATGTGTCCGATTAGGATTTGTGTCCCTTGACCAATTGCAATGGAGAAAAGGAAAATAAACATCATAATATTCTGCGTATAAACTTTTGTAGTAATCGCAATAGTACCAAGCTGAGCAACGAAATACGTAATAACCATTTGACTAGCATTATACGATAATTGTTCTCCTGCCGATGGAATTCCAATTTTAAGGAGGCTTTGAACATGTTTTTTCTCATAGCGGAAAAGGTTCTTCAGTTGAAGCTCGCCATTTGTACGCTTTATTAATAGAAGAACTAATGCAATGAAGCCGATAAATCTACTGATGGCAGTTGAATAAGCAACTCCTGCAACACCGAGAACTGGAAATCCAAAAGGTCCAAATATAACAAAGTAATTACCGATTACGTTGAGAATATTCATGCCAATCGTGACAACCATTGTGTCCTTCGTATGACCGTAGCTTCTAAGAATAGCCCCGGTTGTCATAATTAAAGCTTGAACAAAGATGAGTCCTCCAACAATTTGCATGTAGGAGAGCCCTTCATCCATCAGTTCCTGCGGTAGATCCATCATATTTAATATAGGCTTTGCCCATATATATAAAATTAAGCTTAAGAATAAGGAAAATACTAAGTTCATACTTAGTGAATTAAGCGCAACTTTTCCAGCCGTTAAATTTTTTTCAGCGCCAATATTTTGGGCGATAAGGACAGCCGCCCCTTGGGCAACAAAGCCGAACATGACGATTACGACTGATAGAATTTGATTAGACACGCCAACAGCTGCTACGGCGTTATCTGAGTACTGACTCAGCATTAGTGTATCAGCATTCCCCATTAACATATGGAGCATTATTTCAATAAATATCGGCCATGTAATGGCAAATAAGGTAAGATTCTTTGTATTGTGATTCCGCAAAATGTAACCTTCCTTCTATTAAACAATAGCAATAGTTTACAATGATTTAGCAGAAATAAAAAGTGTTAAATTACATATTCATGAAAAAACTACGAAACTATATGACTAGTATCGTAGCTTTTGATAGCACTGTTAATGCGAAGATAATGAATGTCTTTTATGATCTGCATATTCATGTTTATACCATGCAATGAGTAGAAAAACGCCACTTAATAGGAGCAGGGCACTTGTAAAAAAGAATACAAATGAAATTCCATGAAAACCAGCTATAAAGCCCCCTAAGGCAGGACCAATGATATTTCCTAAAAACCGTAGGCTTGTATTGTATCCTAAGACTTCTCCTTGCATTGATAATGGTGCTTCCTGACGAATGTATGCAATTCTTAGAGGAATTATTCCACCAATTGATACACCTAGTAAAAATCGAACGATAACCAATTGCCAAATGGAGGTAACAAATGCACCAGGTATATAAACAATTCCCGCCATAAATAAGAGGATAATTAGTATTTTTACATACCCTATACGGTCTCCTAGTTTTCCCCAATTACGTGTCATCAATAAGTTACCAACCCCAGCAGCAGAAAATGCTATTCCTGCAAAAAGAGCAATGCTACTTGGACCATGTATATCCTCAACATATAATGAAAGTATTGGTTGCACACTAAAGTGAGCTATCTGCACAAGTGCTGAAATAATCATTACAACAAGTAACACAGGGTGCTTTACAATGTGTAAAATTACTTCCTTTCGTGAGTACGATTTATAATCTTTATCTTCAGAAGCCTCCAAACGAAGTTCTTTTACACCAAAGTAAACAATTACTGCAGAGAGTAGAATCGCAACAGATGTCCACTTAAAGGTAGTCGAGTACCCAAAGAGGTCTGCTAACACGCCACCTAATAATGGCCCCATTAATGATCCGGTAATACTTCCGGTTTGTAAGGTTCCTAGAACACGGCCTGCTACATGTTTAGGTGTTTGAGTTGCAATCAGTGCTTGAGACATTGGGATAAATCCTGTAAACACACCCATTAATAATCGAAGCAGAAACAGCTGCCAAACATTTGTAGCAAATCCCATTAAAAACACAGATACTCCAATGCCGCTAGCAAAGAAGATTAATAGTTTTTTTCGACCATATTTATCGCCGATTCTCCCCCAAATTGGAGCAAAAATAAAAGCCGCTATAAAAGTAACCAGGAATACCCAACCAGACCAATTTTGGACATATACGTCTGAAAAATCCCCGAATGAATCGATATATAAGGACATGAATGGGATGACCATTGTGGCACTTCCGGCAATAAAAAAGTTAGCAAACCACATGATTACTAAATTACGTTTAACATTGAAGTTTTCAGTATTAATTTGATTATGCCTTCCTTCTGTATATTATTTCGGTAATCTAAATATACCGGAAACCGAAATAATTTAAAAGTGTTTTAGCCATATAATTTGGTGCAATTATAGTAATATCGGATATAATCATAAGGATTACTACTATTTTAGTAGGACATGCATAAAGTTAAGTAGAACAATATGTAACAAAGGAAAAGGAGCTGTAAAAGATGAAGAATTATAGGAAAATAATTGCTCTATTTACAGTAATAATGAGTTTACTAGCATTGATGGTAACTTCTGTTTCGGCAGAAGAGGCAATTGATGAAAAACTAGGAGTGCCGATTCTTGTTTATGGTGGTAACTTATCAGATGAACAAAAAACCGAAACACAAGAATTGTTGGATGTAACGGATACACAAGTTGCCGATGAATATACAGTTACAGGCGATGATTTAGCAAAATATATTGGTGGAAACCCAGACGCCAGAATGTTCTCTTCAGCAAAAATCACCATGGAAGAAGAGGGTACTGGACTAAATGTATCCATTGTAACGCCTGATAATATAACCGAAGTAACGAATGAAATGTATGCGAATGCTTTACTGACCGCTGGAGTAGAGAATGCTACGGTTTTAGTTGCTTCTCCTGTAGCAGTTACTGGTCATTCGGCACTAACAGGTATTTATAAGGCATATGATGTTGAGGGTGTCGAGCTAGATAAAGAGAGAATGGAGCTTGCTAATGAAGAGCTAGCTTTGGCTACTGATCTAGTAAAGGATTCAGGTCTTACGCAGGAGCAGGTCAGTGAATTACTTACACAGATAAAACAAGATATTGCCGAACAAAACCCCGCATCAATTGACGATATTGAGCGGATAGTACAGGAGCAACTAGATAAATTAGAAATCTCATTAAGTGAAGAGGATCGTCAATTATTAATTAATTTATTTGATAAAATGCGAAACTTGAATATCGATTTTAGCCAAGTAAAAGACCAACTAAATGACATTGCATCCAAAGTACAAGAACAAATTGAGGATTTAATAGCAGACGAAGGATTTTGGGATAGTATCGGTAACTTTTTCCAGAAGCTTTTTGAAGCAATTGGGAAATTTTTCGCTAACTTATTCGGATAATAGAATCAATGAGCCTTGAAATTCTAGACTTTATCTAGAATCTCAAGGCTTTTTTCATGCAGAAAAAATCATACTTTAGTCCTATTACTAACTATCTGATAATTTGCTTAAAATGATTATTTAGTCATATAAGAAAACATAAAATAATAGTAATATATTAAATTTTATAAAAAAATAGATGAAAAAATTATCAATAGGTTGTATAATTGACAACAAGGTTCAAGATTTAGACTGTCTTGAATTGTTTGAATCATTAAAAAATAGGAGGGTCTACTTACATGAAGTGGAAAAAATGGTCATTACTATTTGTTCTCATTCTAGCGATGGGTCTAATTCTAGCTGCTTGTGGCGGTGACGATGAGACTGGTGGAAAAAGCAACGATTCGGGAACATCTGAAAATGGAGAAAATGGAGAATCTGGTGATTCAGGAGAAGAAACCCTGGCAGCAGAACAAGTACTAAATATTAATATTAAATCAGAACCGCCTTCATTACATCCTGGTCTTGCTTCTGACACAACATCTGGTGCAGTACTTGATCAAGTATTTGAAGGGTTAATGCGAATTAACCAAGAGGGTGAAATAGAGCCTGCAATGGCAGCTGATCAACCTGACATTTCTGAGGATTTGTTAACGTATACATTTACAATTCGTGATGATGCTGTTTGGTCCAATGGTGATCCAGTTACAGCACAAGATTTTGAATACGCATGGAAGTGGGTATTAGACCCAGCTAATGCTGACACAGATTACGCGTATCAATTATATGTAATTAAAGGGGCGCAAGCTGCAAAAGAAGATGGTGCGTCACTTGATGAAGTAGGAGTAAAAGCATTAGATGAAAAGACATTAGAAGTTACACTTGCACAACCAACTCCTTATTTCTTAGATTTAACGGCATTTTATACTTATTACCCAGTTAACAAAAATGTTGCAGAAGGTAACAGTGAATGGGCACTTGAAGCTGGCGAGAATTATGTGACAAATGGTCCGTTTACGCTTGATAGTTGGTCTCATAAGGACGAAATCGTACTTAAGAAGAACGCTGATTACTGGGATGCAGAAACTGTTAAACTTGAAACGATTAATATGTTTATGATTGATGATGAAAATACGGCACTTGAAATGTACAATGCTGGAGAACTAGATTGGGTTGGTTCACCGACGGATTCAGTTCCTTTAGCTGCTATTCCTCAATTAAAAGAAGAGGGTACATTAAACATCTCTCCACTTGCAGGTGTTTACTATTATGCATTTAATATTGATGCAGAGCCATTTAACAATGTAAATATTCGTAAAGCATTTGCATTAGCGATTAACCGCCAAGGTATTGTGGATAACATTACAAAAGCTGAACAACAACCTGCAATGGCATTAGTACCACCATCAATTTGGGAAGAAAATAAAGAAGGTTACTTTAAAGATAATGATATAGAAAAAGCGAAAGAGTACTTACAAGCTGGTTTAGATGAGCTTGGCTTAGAAGAGCTGCCTCCAATTAAGCTTTCTTATAACACAAGTGAAGCTCATGCTGTTATTGCACAAGCAGTACAGGATATGTGGAGCCAAAACCTAGGTGTTGACGTAGAACTTGCTAATGAAGAGTGGAATGTATACCTAGATACAATGGGTTCAGGGAACTTCCAAGTTGGACGTATGGGTTGGTTAGCAGACTTTAACGATGCAATCAACTTCTTAGAAATCTTCAACACTATTGGTGGTAACAACTATACAAATTGGGAAGATTCAGAGTACCAAGAGTTGTTAGCACAGTCTAGAACAGAAACAGATCCTGCTGCTCGTAAAGAAATTTTACGTGAAGCGGAAGCAATCTTCATGGAAGATTTACCAATTGCACCAATTTACTTCTATACAAATGTATGGATAAACAAAGATTATGTTAAAGGTATTGAGGTTTCACCACTTGGTGGAGTTCAGTACAAGTGGGGTTACATTACAGAATAATCCTGATGTTTATTAAATAAAGACTTGAGGTAAAACCAAGATAGGGGATGCGTGATTATCGTGTTTCCTATCTTGGTTGATTCCTTTAAAAGTCATATTGTTTTCATGGGAATTATAGAACAAACAATTTAATAAGTAGGAAACATGCAAAAAGAAACTATAACTCCTTTTTAGAAATACAGTACAGAAGTATTTCTTTGCATATTCAACAGCTATTATTCTCTTGTTTTAATGGGCAAGAGAATAAAATAGGGGTGGCTCGTTTCACTCCTATTTTTTAATTTGACGTAAATTGGAGGTGTATGTATTGGCAAAGTATCTGTTGAAAAGAATTGCTTACATTCTTCTATCTCTTTTCTTAATTATCACCATCACATTCTTCTTAATGAAAGCAGCACCGGGTGGGCCATTCGCATCTGAACGAAAACTACCAGCTGCACTTGAAGCACAAATGAATGAGGCATATGGGTTGGACGACCCAATTTATGTACAATATGTTGATTACCTTGTTAGTGCTTTAACACTTGACTTTGGTCCTTCCTTTAAATTTGAAGGACAAGAAGTAATGGATATTATTTTAAGAAGCTTTCCATACTCACTAGTTTTAGGTCTAGAGGCCATTTTAATAGCGCTGGGTGTAGGCGTATTATTAGGGGTCTTTGCGGCGTTAAAGCATAATAAATTCGGTGATTATACGGCTATGGTAATTGCAGTACTTGGGATTTCGGTGCCAAGCTTTATCATGGCAACCATCCTACAATATATATTTGCAATTAAACTTGAAATGTTCTCGGTTGCGAGAATGGAATCGTTTGCCGATACGATTTTACCTGCTGTTGCTTTGGCGACAACTCCACTCGCATTTATTGCACGGTTAATGCGGTCGAGCATGTTAGATGTCTTAAATTCTGACTATATCAAAACTGCAAAGTCAAAAGGAATGAGCCAGCGTATTGTTACATATAAGCATGGCCTTCGAAATGCTTTGTTACCAGTTATTTCGTATTTGGGACCATTAGTGGCAGGTATCTTAACAGGAAGTTTTGTAATAGAGAAGATATTTGGTATTCCAGGTTTAGGAAGTGAGTTCGTTGTTAGTATAACAAACCGTGATTATACCGTAATTATGGGTACAACCGTATTCTACAGTATTCTCTTATTGGTTACGATATTAATTGTTGATTTAATTTATGGACTAGTTGATCCAAGAATCAAGGTAGCAACAAAGGGTGGTGAGAGATAATGGCACAATCACAGTTGTCCAATCTGGATTTTGAACCATTGCAGGTTGACCATTCTGAATCTGAGAAAATAGTTGGAAAGAGCACCTCTTATTGGAGGGACGCTTGGCGACGCTTTCGAAAAAATAAACTAGCATTAGCTGGAATTCTAATCATTGTCATATTGGGAATCATGTCCTTTATCGGATCGCCAATCTCTGGTGAGAATTATAAAGATACGGACTTAATGAGTGTTAACCAATCACCTTCAGCTGACCATTGGTTTGGAACGGATAATCTTGGCCGTGATATCTTTGCAAGAACATGGGAAGGTGCAAAGATTTCCTTGTTCATCGGGTTAATGGCTGCCTTTCTCGATTTAATAATTGGTGTAATTTGGGGAGCGATAGCTGGATTCTCTGGCGGTAAGGTAGATGAATATATGATGCGTATCGCCGACATTTTATCTGGTGTTCCATATCTCTTAGTTGTTATATTACTAATGGTTGTAATGGGACAAGGTTTATGGACGATGATAATTGCGATGGTCATCACAGGCTGGATAAACATGGCCAGAATTGTTCGTGGACAGGTTATGCAGCTACGTTCTGAAGAGTATGTACTAGCTTCAAGATCGCTTGGGGCAGGAAAAACAAGACTACTCTTTAAACATCTTGTCCCGAATACACTAGGTCCTATACTTGTTACGTTAACACTTACAGTGCCAACTGCTATTTTTACGGAAGCATTCTTAAGCTTCCTAGGACTTGGGGTACCAGCGCCACTTGCGAGCTGGGGTACCATGACTGATGAAGCACTAGGAGCACTACAATATTATCCATACCAGCTTTTCTTCCCAGCGTTTTTTATCTGTTTGACTATGCTAGCATTTAACGTAATTGGTGATGGTATGCGAGACGCACTCGATCCGAAAGAGCGCAAGTAGGGAGGAGGAGATGTGAAATGAAAAAAATACTAAGTGTAAAAAACCTTGCAGTATCATTTGACACGTATAAAGCAGAAGTAAAAGCTGTTCGTGATGTTTCTTTTGATTTACATGAACAGGAAACACTAGCAATTGTTGGGGAATCCGGATCAGGGAAAAGTGTAACTGCTCAATCGGTTATGCGACTAATTCCTATGCCCCCAGGAAAATTTGTAGGTGGATCCATTGAATTTAATGGCGAGGATCTGACGCAGAAGTCTGAAAAACAAATGGAGAATATTCGAGGAAAAGATATTAGTATGATCTTTCAGGATCCAATGACTTCCTTAAACCCTACGATGACAGTTGGAAAACAAATCTCAGAAGGACTTATTAAGCACCAAAAAATGTCAAAGAAGGAAGCACATAATCGCGGAGTGGAATTATTAAAATTAGTAGGAATTCCTAATCCTGAGAAGCGAATTAATCAATATCCACATGAGTATTCAGGTGGTATGCGACAACGTGCGATGATTGCAATTGCTTTAGCTTGTAATCCGAAGATCTTAATTGCTGACGAACCAACAACAGCATTAGACGTTACAATTCAAGCACAAATCCTAGACTTGATGAAGGAACTTCAAAAAGAGACAGGAACAGCTATCATTCTTATCACACATGACCTTGGCGTAGTTGCCAACTCAGCACATCGAGTAGCTGTCATGTATGGAGGCAAAGTAGTAGAAACTGGCTCAGTGGATGAAATATTCTACAATCCAAAACACCCGTATACATGGGGATTACTTGGCTCCATGCCTAAGTTAGATAATAGCGATGAGGATTTACAAGCCATACCAGGTTCACCTCCAGATCTAGCAGATCCACCAAAAGGATGCCCTTTTGCAGCTCGTTGTCCTTATGCGATGAAAGCATGTGGAACGCATATGCCAGAATATTATGAGCTATCTAGTACGCAAAAAACTGCTTGCTGGCTACTTGATGAGCGAGCGCCAAAAGTAGAACCGCCAGAATTTGTTAACGTAGGAGGTTCGAAGGTAAATGGATAATACAAAAGAGAAATTAATAGAAGTAAAAAATTTGAAAAGACATTTTAAAGTGGACCGCAAAAATGTATTAAAAGCAGTGGACGGATTAGATTTTAGTATATATAGTGGTGAAACTTTTGGACTTGTTGGTGAATCAGGTTGTGGTAAGTCGACAGCTGGTCGTACAATTATGGGACTGTATCAGGCCTCTGATGGTGAAGTGAGCTTCAAAGGTGCTAGTGTACACGCTAAGAAGTCTAAGAAGGAGCTAAAAGATTTAACCCGAAGAATGCAAATGATTTTTCAGGATCCATATGCTTCCTTAAATCCTAGGATGACAGTAAAGGATATAATTGCTGAAGGAATTGACATACACGGATTGGCGAAGACGAAGAAAGAGCGCACCGACAGAGTAAATGAATTACTTGAAACAGTTGGTTTAAATGCAGATCACGGAAACCGTTATCCTCATGAATTTAGTGGTGGGCAACGACAAAGGATTGGTATTGCGCGTGCACTTGCAGTAGATCCAGATTTTATCGTTGCAGATGAACCAATCTCTGCACTGGACGTATCGATTCAAGCGCAAGTGGTAAATTTATTAAAGAAGCTTCAGAAAGAAAGAGGACTTACCTATCTATTTATCGCGCACGATCTTTCCATGGTTAAACACATTAGTGACCGTGTTGGTGTTATGTACTTGGGTAATATGGTAGAAATTGCTACAAGTGATGAGCTATATGAAGATCCGCTCCATCCATACACACAGGCATTATTAAGTGCAATACCAGTTGCTGATCCGCAAGTTGAGCGTTCTAGAGAGAGGATAATTGTCGAAGGAGATGTTCCAAGCCCAATTAACCCTCCTAGTGGTTGTCGCTTCCGTACGAGATGTCCAATGGCAATGGAAATTTGTTCAAAGGTCGAACCGAAATTTATAGAGCACAAACCGGATCATTGGGTAGCGTGCCACCTATTCGACCAACCAAATCAATAACTAAAACAGATGATATAGAAAAGACTCATTCAATAGAATGGGTCTTTTTTTTCTGTTCGTAAATTTTCAAAAACGAACAAATCATAAGAAAAGTCATAAAAAACAGTTATTTAACGACACAGAAAATTATGAATAGTATAACTCTGTATAAATATAAACCCTTTTACATAAAATTACTTAATAAAAATCTGCAAAAATCGACATCATGAAAAAACATTAATGTATCAACGGTTTATGGGCATTTTAATGGTATTGGAATTGTCAGATTAGATTAAAAAAATTAACATTTTTTTAAAATAAGGGTGCATTCCTAAAAGTTTAATAGTATAATAGGTTGCACCACGTAAATTCAATAACACTAAATTGTCAGAATAATTTAAACAATAATAATGTTAGCGTGTATCATAAATACTATATATAAGCAGACCCTAAGAAGACATAATGTCTTGGGAAGACAATATAGAAATAGGGGGATTAAGAATGGCTGAGAAGTTATTAGAAATCAAAAATCTAAAAACATCATTTCGTATAAGAGATGATTATTACGCAGCAGTTGATGATGTTTCATTAACAGTTAATAAGAATGAAGTATTAGCAATTGTTGGTGAATCTGGATGTGGAAAGAGTGCGCTTGCATTTTCCATTATGGGTCTTCATACCCGTGCAAAAATAGAAGGAGACATTCTGTATAAAGATAAGAACATTGCTAAAATGTCACCCTCTGAGTTAAACAAGGTACGTGGTAATGACTTAGGTATGATTTTCCAAGATCCACTTACTTCTTTAAATCCATTGATGGAAGTAGGCGAACAGATAGGTGAGACCCTACTATTGCACAATAAAAATCTTTCGAAATCACAGCGCTATGAAAAGGTTCTAGACCTATTAAACAAGGTAGGAATTCCGCGTGCTGATCACGTAATTGGTCAATTCCCACATGAGCTTTCTGGTGGTATGAGACAGCGTGTCATGATTGCGATGGCGATCGCCAACGAACCTGAAATTCTTATTGCTGACGAACCAACAACAGCACTTGATGTTACCATTCAATCTCAAATTCTTGAGCTCATTAACAAGCTTAAAAATGAAATGGACTCTGGAATTGTTCTTATAACACATGACCTGGGTGTTGTGGCAGAGATGGCTGACCGTGTGGCTGTCATGTATGCTGGACAAATTGTAGAAATTGCAGATGTGAAAACATTATTTGAAAATCCTTTACACCCTTATACAAAATCATTATTGAATTCGGTACCGAATTCGAATGTTGAGCAGGATAAATTACACGTAATTCAAGGTATTGTTCCATCATTACAAAACCTACCAAGAGAAGGTTGCCGTTTTAGCCCAAGAATCCCTTGGGTAGATGAATCGGCACATGCGGAGCATCCTGAATTAAATGAAGTAGCGCCAGGGCACCACGTGCGTTGTACATGCTATAAGCACTTTAGTTTCCCTGATGAAAGCAAGGAGGAGCAACATGTCTTATCTTGAGGTTAATGATTTAAAGGTTCACTTTCCGATCAAAGGCGGTATCTTTGGAAGAACAGTATCACACGTCAAGGCAGTTGATGGTGTTACGTTCTCACTTGAAAAAGGTAAAACATACGGATTAGTTGGAGAATCTGGATCTGGGAAGACAACAACAGGAAGAGCAATTATTGGTCTAAATGATATCACGACCGGAAAAGTGCTATTTGATGGTAACGATATTACCGATATAAGAAAATCAAAGTCTGATGTTCGCAAAGATATTCAAATGATTTTCCAGGACCCTTATTCTTCTCTAAATCCTAAAAAACGTGTGGCAGATATTGTTGCAGAGCCGCTAAGAAACTTTGAAAAACTATCAAGAAAAGAAGAGCGCAAAAGAGTTCAGGAGCTTATGGAGCTAGTAGGACTTAGTCCAGAAAGTATTCTGAAATACCCTCACGAATTTTCAGGTGGACAAAGACAACGTATTGGCATTGCCAGAGCAATTGCTTTGAAGCCAAAGTTGATTATTGCGGATGAGCCTGTATCTGCATTGGATGTATCTGTACAGGCTCAAGTTCTTAACTTCATGAAGGATATCCAGAAGGAACTTGACTTAACATATCTATTTATCAGTCATGACTTAGGAGTAATCAAACACATGTGTGACCATATTGGGATTATGTACAAAGGTCGTTATGTGGAAGAAGGAACTGCGAAAGATATCTTTACAGACCCACAACATATTTATACGAAACGTCTTGTGGCTGCTATTCCAGATATTGATCCAAACAAACGTGAAGAAAAACGCAATTTCCGTGAAGAAGTTAAAACGGAATATGAACAGTCCTTCAATGATTATTTTGATGAAGAAGGTTTAGCCTATAAATTACAGCCAGTTTCTGAAACTCATCTAGTGGCTTTACCGGAGAAAGGTTGATAATATGTGGAAATTTACCGTACGTCGTTCATTAATCATGATTCCTCAGCTAATTGTACTAAGTATCCTTATATTTGTACTTGCACAATTAATGCCGGGGGACGCTTTATCTGGACAAGTAGGTCCTGATGTAGACCCAGAGAGATTAGAAGAAATTCGTGAAGAAATGGGTTGGAATGATCCTTGGCATGAACAATATGCAAGATGGATGGGTGGAGTATTAAAGGGAGACTTCGGAGAGTCGTTCCGTTTTAAAATGCCTGTTACAGAATTAATTGAGGAACGTATTGCAAATACGTTCTGGTTATCAGTAGTAACATTAATTTTAACGTATATAATTGCCATTCCGTTAGGGATAACAAGTGGACGCTATAACGATACTTGGAAAGACCAGCTAATTACTGGATATACCTATGTCGGATTTGCAACGCCTTTATTCATATTTGCCCTTGTAATGCTTTGGTTATTTGGTTATAAGCTTGGTTGGTTCCCAACGAGTGGAAGTGTCACACCAGGAGTATCACCAGGTACATTTGAATACTTTATGAGTAAGCTCTATCATTTATTATTACCGGCCTTATCAATGGCGTTAATTACAACCTTTAGTACAATTCAATACTTGCGAAATGAAATTGTAGATACAAAACAAAAGGACTTTATTTTAACAGCAAGAGCAAAAGGTGCTTCTGAGTCTAGAGTTTATAATCGTCATATTTTACGTAACTCACTTTTACCAATTGCAGCATTTTTTGGATTTGAGATTACTGGATTGATTGGTGGTTCCATCTTCGTAGAGAACATCTTTGGTTATCCTGGAATGGGACAACTATTGGTAGAATCAATCACATTACGTGATTACACAGTGTTAACTGCTACCACATTATTATTTGGTGTTGCATCAATACTAGGTGCCCTAATCTCAGATATTATCTTAAGTCTTGTTGATCCGAGAATTCGAATTAAATAAAAATAGGTAAACAGTGAGGTGATAAAAATGGAAAACAATCAAACAAAGACTGATGAAGTAAAACCGAAAGCTCCGATGAAAAGTCCTTCTGGGATTAGTATTATCTGGCGTGAGCTTGTTCGAGATAAAGTAGCACTATTATCGTTAATATTCCTAGTGCTAATCGTTGTATTTGTATATGGAGTTTCACTCATCCTTGACCAAGAGGAAATTGTGAAGGTAGACCTGTTCTCCATTCATGAACCACCTTCTGATGAGTTCTTGTTAGGTACGGATTATGGTGGACGTGATATTTTTGGTCAATTGATTATTGGTACAAGAAATTCACTATCTATTGGAATTTTGGTAACAATAATGACTGGACTAATCGGTATTGCATACGGTCTAATCGCAGGTTACTTTGGTGGCCATATCGATAACATAATGATGCGTATTTTAGATTTCTTCTTAATTTTACCTTTTACAATGATTGTAATTGCGTTTGTAGCAATCGTTCCAAAATATAGTGTCTTGACATTCTCGCTCATTATGACTGCCTTCTTGTGGATGGGTATCGCCCGTCTAATTAGATCAAAGGCATTACAAGAGAAAGAGCTTGATTATATTCAAGCATCTAAAACACTTGGTAGTTCGAACTTCAAGATTATTTTTACGCAGCTTTTACCAAACTGTAGCTCACTAATTATCGTAACGATGACATTAAATTTAGCTGCAAACATTGGTCTTGAGTCTGGTTTATCTTTCTTAGGATTCGGTTTTCCGGAAAGTACACCAAGTCTAGGTACACTTTTAAGTTATGCAACTAACCCACAAACCTTAGAATTCAGATGGTGGATTTGGGTTCCTGCATCTATCTTAATCCTGCTTCTAATGTTATCCATTAATAACGTTGGTCAAGCATTAAAACGTGCGACTGATGCAAGACAAAGAAGAGGGTAATAATTAGGGATAAAAACCCGTCCTATTACAAAAATTGTTACTAACATCAAGAAGATGTTCAGTATATACTTGGCCACGCAAATTTGGATGGCCAACAAAAAAGATATTTATTAAAAAGGGAGGCAACAAAGATGGGAAAGACAAGCTTAAGTAAATGGCTATTAGCTTTAATGCTAGTATTAATGCTTGCGCTAGCTGCTTGTGGCGGCGATGATTCATCTGATGATAAAAAGGATTCAGACGATAAATCTGGCGAAAAAGCACAAAGCGAAGATGGACTGTTCAATATTGAAGATTTCAGTATGACAGCTACAAATGATGGAGAGCCAATTGAAGATGGTACTCTAACATATGGTATCGTATCGGATACTGTATTCGAAGGAACATTTAACTTCAACTTCTATTCAGGTGCTCCTGACTATGAAGTAATTGCTTGGTTCGATGAGCCACTTTTCGATTCTGATGCTAACTATGCATACACACAAGATGGTGCAGCTACTTGGGAAGTTGATGAGTCTGGTAAAGTGTATACACTAAAAATTAAAGACGGTGTCAACTGGCATGATGGAGAGCCTGTAACTGCAGAAGACTGGTTATTCGCTCATGAAGTAATTGGTCATCCTGACTATGTAGGAATCCGTTATGGTTCTGACTTCGAAAACATTGAAGGTATGGTAGAATACCATGATGGTGAAGCAGATACAATTTCTGGTATTGAAGTTGTTGACGAAAAAACACTACAAATCACGTTTAAAGAAGGTGGCCCTTCTCTAACTACTGGAGGAATTTGGCCATACGCTTTACCGAAGCATATCTTTGGTGAAATGGAAGTTGCAAATATGATGGAATCTGATGCGGTACGTAAAAACCCAATCGGATTCGGTCCTTATAAAGTTGAAAGCATCGTACCTGGTGAGTCTGTAGTTCTTACTAAGAATGAAGACTACTGGCGTGGTGAGCCTGCATTAGACCAAGTAACTGTAAAAGTTGTATCTCCTTCTACAGTTGTTCAAGAATTAAAAACTGGTGGGGTAGATATGGTTGATAGCTTCCCAACTGACCAATTCGTTGATAATGCAGATATGGAAAATGTTGAATTCTTAGGACAAGTTGATAATGCGTACACTTATATTGGATTTAAATTAGGTAAATGGGATGCAGAAGCTAGTGAAGTAGTTGTAGATCCGAATGCTAAAATGGCGGATGTAAATCTACGTAGAGCTATGTGGTATGCAGTTGATAACGATGCTGTTGGAGATAATTTCTACAATGGATTACGTTGGAGTGCTTCTACATTGATCATTCCATTCTTCCCAGAATATCATAATGCTGATATTGAAACACCAACATTTGATCCAGAAGAAGCGAAAAGCATTCTTGATGAAGCTGGATATAAAGATCTTGATGGTGATGGCTACCGTGAGAACCCTGAAGGAGAAGAGTTAGTAATTAACTTCGCTTCTATGTCAGGTGGAGACACTGCTGAACCAATTGCACAGTACTACATTCAAGCATGGGGTAATGTTGGTCTAAATGTACAACTAGTTGATGGTCGTCTATTAGAGTTCAACAGCTTCTATGAGCGTCTTGAAGCAGATGATCCTGCATATGACATCTTCCAAGGTGCTTGGGGAACTGGTACGGATGTAAACCCAGCTGGTATTTTTGCTGGTAATTCTCCTGCTAACTACCCACGTTGGACAAATGAAGAAAACGATCAGTTACTAGCTGACGGTGCTTCTATGAAAGCGATGGATACTGAATATCGTAAAGAAGTTTACGATCAATGGCAACAATTAATGGTGGATAACATTCCAATGTTCCCAACATTATATCGTTCTGTTATCGTTCCTGTTAACGATCGTGTAGTTAACTACACACTTGACCCTGCTTCAGAACTTCGTCGTTACCAAATTGGTGTAACACAAGCTGAACCAGTTGTTGAATAATGAAACCTGAAAGAAGCTCCTATTATTAGGAGCTTCTTTTTTTTGGATATTTAGTCTTAGGCAAATTCTAACCAAAAAGAAAAAATAACTAGTCTTTTCAAACCTCATTAAATATAACCTCACAAACCTATCAATTCCCTACTAATGCAAGTGTTAAACCAGTATTTACTTCAAATAATTTATTAAATAGTCTAAAAAGTTTTAATAAAAAATTAAAAAAAACCTTGTTAAAAGTCTGAAAATAATATATACTTTAAAAAAATTGATTCTATATTACAAAATTGTTACGAACATATAAAATAGCTTCAGAAATGTAATATATTCAAACTTTAATTATTTGAAAATTACAAACTAATAGGCGGATAGTAGGGGCAGACACATAACTAAACGACATCACGACAAATTCTGCTCTTTCATATGTTTCAAACTATTTTCCTAAATAGATTGAAGAGAGACTAGTCTATTATGTATTGAATTTTCATAATTTTTAGTTAGGGGGATTATTTTGGCAGAGAAGTTATTGGAAATCAAAAACCTAAAAACATCATTTCGTATTCGAGATGATTATTACGCGGCAGTTGATGATGTGACGCTTACCGTGAACAAGAATGAAGTACTTGCAATCGTAGGAGAATCAGGTTGCGGGAAGAGTGCACTAGCATTTTCGATTATGGGACTTCATAATCGTGCAAAGATTGAAGGGAATATTTTCTTCAAAGGAGAGGATATTGCCAACGTTACGCCATCAAAACTGAATAAGTTACGTGGTAATAATATGGGGATGATTTTCCAAGACCCTTTAACTGCACTTAATCCACTTATGATCATTGGAGATCAAATTGGTGAAGCATTATTACTGCACAATAAAGATCTTTCTAAAACAAAGCGAAAAGAAAAAGTAATTAACCTTTTAGATAAAGTTGGTATACCACGTCCGGAGCACGTATATGAACAGTTTCCACATGAACTGTCAGGTGGTATGAGACAGAGGGTTGTCATTGCTACTGCAATTGCTAACGAACCAGAACTATTAATTGCAGATGAACCAACCACTGCACTGGACGTTACGATTCAGTCGCAAATATTAGACCTTATTAAAGATTTAAAACGAGATATGGATTCCGGTATTGTGCTAATCACACATGATTTAGGAGTCGTAGCAGAAATGGCTGATAGAGTAGCAGTCATGTATGCAGGGCAACTTGTTGAAGTAGCTGATGTAACGACATTGTTCGATAGCCCGTTACATCCATATACGAGATCATTATTTAATTCTGTTCCAAATTCGAAAGAAGCGCAGGATAAATTACATGTAATTCAAGGGATTGTTCCATCCCTACAAAATCTTCCTCGCGAAGGTTGTCGATTTGCCTCAAGAATACCTTGGGTAGATGCATCTGCACATGAACAACATCCAGAATTACATGAGATTAAACCAGGACATTTCGTTCGTTGTACTTGCTATAAACATTTCAACTTCCCTGAAGAGAGTAAGGAGGCACAACAACATGGCGTTTCTTAATGTAGAGGATTTAAAAGTACATTTTCCCATTAAGGGTGGCCTTTTTGGAAGAACTGTAGGATATGTTAAGGCAGTTGATGGTGTTAACTTCTCACTTGAAAAAGGGAAAACATACGGTCTTGTTGGTGAATCAGGATCTGGTAAGTCAACAACGGGTAGAGCGATTATTGGACTAAATCAAATAACTACAGGAAAGATAACATTTGAGGATAAAGAAATATCGAATATCCGCCGTACGAAATCAGAAGTTCGAAAAGATATTCAAATGATTTTTCAAGACCCATATTCATCACTAAACCCGAAGAAGCGGGTGCTTGATATCGTTGCTGAGCCTCTAAGGAATTTTGAAGGGCTATCGAGGAAAGAAGAAAAAAGAAGAGTTCAGGATTTGTTAGAACTTGTGGGACTAAGTCCCGAAAGTATTTTGAAATATCCACATGAATTCTCTGGTGGTCAACGACAGCGTATTGGCATTGCTAGAGCTGTAGCATTAAAACCAAAGCTAATTATTGCGGATGAACCGGTATCGGCTCTAGATGTTTCCGTACAGGCACAGGTGCTAAACTTCATGAAAGAAATCCAAAAGGAATTGGATTTAACGTATTTATTTATTGGTCACGATCTTGGTGTTATTAAACATATGTGTGACAATATCGGCATTATGTATAAAGGTCGATTTGTGGAAGAGGGAACTTCAGATGAGATTTTTGAAAATCCACAACACATCTATACAAAGCGATTAGTAGCAGCAATCCCAGAAATTGATCCTACGAAACGTGATGAATTAAAGAGATTCCGTGAAGAAGTAAATGCAGAATATGAACAAGCCTACAATGATTACTTTGATAATGATGGTTTAGCATACCAATTAAAACGAGTAACAGAAACCCATCTCGTTGCTTTACCAGAGAAAGGTTGATAATATGTGGAAATTTTCTTTACGTCGTATTTTAATCATGATACCTCAGTTAATACTATTAAGTGTTCTCATATTTGTACTTGCAAAAATGATGCCGGGAGATGCATTATCCGGGCAGATTGATCCGAATATTGACCCAGCAGTAATTGAGGAACAACGAATTAAATTAGGCTGGTATGACCCATGGCATGAACAATATGCAAGATGGGTAGGGAATGTTATGCAAGGGGACTTTGGTGATTCATTTCGATTTAAAATGCCAGTAACAGAGATAATGGGACAACGAATTGTAAACTCATTCTGGTTATCACTTGTAACATTAATTCTAGTATACGTAATAGCCATTCCATTAGGAATAACGAGTGGCCGTTATAATGATACGCTGAGAGATCAGTTAATAACAGGGTATTCATACGTTGGATTTGCAACCCCATTATTTATTTTTGCACTTGTCATGCTATGGCTATTCGGGTTTAAGCTTGGGTGGTTCCCGACAAGTGGAAGTGTGACACCAGGATTGACACCAGGAACATTCGAATTTGTCATGAGTAAGTTTTATCATTTATTATTACCGGCTATTTCAATGGCACTTATTACAACCTATAGTACAATTCAGTATTTGCGAAATGAAATTGTTGATACAAAACAAAGCGACTTTATCTTAACTGCTCGGGCAAAAGGAGCATCAGAAAGAAGAGTTTACAATCGACATATTTTAAGAAACTCACTATTACCAATTGCAGCCTTTTTCGGATTTGAGATTACGACGTTGATAGGTGGCTCTATCTTTATTGAAAATATCTTTGGATATCCAGGTATGGGTCAATTATTAATAGAATCGATAACACTACGTGATTATAGCGTTGTTACTGCAACGACTCTATTATTCGGTGTTGCTTCCGTAATGGGAGCCCTAATCTCAGATATTATTTTAAGTCTAATCGATCCGAGAATTCGTATTAAATAAAATTAGGTAAACAGTGAGGTGAATAAAATGGAAACAGCAAATGTTGAAACGCAACCAAGGGATATCGTAAAGAGTCCATCCGGATTTAATATTATCTGGCGTGAATTAGTTCGAGATAAGTTAGCGTTAATCTCATTAATTTTCTTAGTATTACTTACCGTGTTTGTATATGGAGTCTCAATTGTGTTAGATCAAGATGAAATTGTAAAGGTAGACTTATTTTCCATACATGAACCACCATCAGAGGAATTCATATTAGGTACGGACTATGGTGGCCGTGATATTTTTGGACAATTAATTATTGGAACTAGAAATTCGCTTTCAATTGCATTAATTGTAACAATCCTGACAGGTATTATTGGGGTATCATTTGGCTTAGTAGCAGGATATTTTGGAGGCCATGTCGATAATATTTTAATGCGTATATTAGATTTCTTCCTAATATTACCGTTCACAATGATTGTTATCGCATTTGTTGCGATCGTTCCCAAATATAGTATTACAACTTTTTCCCTGATTATGACTGCATTTTTGTGGATGGGGATAGCCCGGCTTATACGCTCAAAGGCATTACAGGAGAAAGAGTTGGATTACATTCAAGCATCTAAAACACTTGGAACGTCAAATATAAAAATTATTTTTAAACATCTCTTACCAAATTGTAGCTCACTCATTATTGTAACCATGACATTAAATCTTGCTGCAAATATCGGGTTAGAGTCTGGTCTATCATTCTTAGGCTTTGGTTTTCCAGAAAACACGCCAAGTCTTGGTACATTATTAAGCTATGCTACAAATCCACAAACGCTTGAGTATAGATGGTGGATTTGGGTACCGGCTTCCATATTAATCCTACTCATGATGCTATGCATTAATAATGTAGGTCAGGCATTAAAACGTGCAACTGATGCTAGACAACGTAGAGGTTAGAGCAAAGTATCTTTCTAAAGGAATAACGATATCAATCTACTAATCGTAAGACTAGCGATGAACATTCTTTTAGGGAGGTGATGTGAAACTAAAAAAGTCAGAAATTTGTAAATTGTTACCCGCATCATTTTCAAAAGAAGTGATGTTGAGTATAAAAAGTCGACTTATCGACAGCAAGACCAAATGGTTTATAAAAAAAGGGAGGGTATTAAGCATGAGAAAGACAAGTCTAACAAAATGGCTATTTGCACTTATGCTAGCTCTATTACTAGTAGTAGCTGCATGTAGTGAAGACACTGGAAGTGAAGATCCAAAAGAAGGCGATAAGACTGAAGACAAAGCTGAAGGTGATGGAGAGAAAGAAGCTGAGGATGATGGATTATACTCAGTTGAAGATTTCTCCACAGATACAACGAACACTAGTGATGCAATTGAAGGCGGAACACTTAACTATGGTTTAGTGTCTGACACTGTATTTGAAGGTACATTGAACTGGAACTTCTATTCTGGTAACCCAGATTCAATCGTACTAAGCTGGTTTGATGAATCATTATTAGACATGGATGCTAACTATACGTATACACAAGATGGTGCAGCTACCTTTGAAACAGAACCATATGAAACAGATGAATTTCCGAATGGTATTACAATTGAGTTCAAAATTCGTGACAATGTAAATTGGCATGATGGAGAGCCTGTAAAAGCAGAAGACTGGGCAATGTCTTATGAAGTAATTGGCCACAAAGATTACACTGGCGTACGTTACGGAGTAGACTTCTCAAATATTGTTGGTATGGATGAATACCATGCAGGTGAAGCAGATACAATTTCAGGTATTGAAGTTGTTGATGAGAAAACATTAAGAGTTACCTATAAAGAATCTAACCCATCTCTACTAACTGGTGGTATTTGGCCGTATGCAATGCCAAAGCATATCTTCAAAGATATTCCGATTGCAGAAATGGCAGAATCTCCAGCAGTACGTGAAAACCCTATCGGTATGGGACCATACAAAGTGGATAGTATCGTACCTGGTGAGTCTGTAGTTTACAAGAAAAACGAAGATTACTGGCGTGGAGAGCCTGCTTTAGACGAGGTTGTTCTAAAAGTAGTTAGCCCACAAACTGTTGTTCAAGAGCTTGAAACTGGCGGAGTTGATATGGTTGACAGCTTCCCTACAGATCAATTTGTAGACAATGCTGATATGTCAAACGTTCAATTCTTAGGTGAAATTGATATGTACTATGCATATGTAGGATTTAAGCTTGGTACTTGGGATGCAGAAAACGAAAAAGTTAAAATGGATCCTAATGCAAAAATGGCTGATGTAAACCTTCGTAAAGCAATGGCACATGCGGTTGATACGAATGCAGTTGGTGAGAACTTCTATCATGGTCTTCGCTGGAAAGCGACTACTTTGATTCCACCATCACATCCTGAATATCATGATGCTGAGAACCCTGGATTTGAATTCGATCCTGAATTATCAAAACAAATTCTAGCAGATGCTGGATATGTGGATAAAGATGGTGATGGATTTGTAGAAACACCAGAAGGTGAAGAATTAGTAATCAACTATGCTGCGATGAGTGGTAGTGATGTTGCTGAACCAATGGCACAATACTACATCCAATCTTGGCAAAATGTTGGCTTAAATGTTCAATTACTTGATGGACGTTTACATGAGTTCAACACATTCTATGATCGTGTAGGTCAAGCGGGTGAAGATGATCCAGCAGTAGACGTATACGCTGGTGCTTGGGGTGTAGGATCTGACGTAAACCCTTATGGTTTATATGGTCCAGACCAATTATTCAACTTCCCACGTTATGAAAGTGAAAAGAACTCTGAATTACTTGCTGAAGGTATCTCTCAAGAGTCATTTGATGTAGATCACCGTAAAGAAGTATATAAAGAATGGCAACAATTTATGATTGACGAAGTACCTGTATTCCCAACTTTATACGCTCTTAACGTTGTACCTGTTAACGAACGTGTAACAAACTATACACTTGATGCAGATAATCCATTACGATTATATCAAGTTGGTGTTACAGAAGAAGAGCCAGTTGTTGCTGAGTAATAGTATACAAGCAAGAGGTCACGATATGTGGCCTCTTTTTTTGGTTATCATCCAAGATAAATGTAATCATCCTCTAATATAGCTGTCATATATCCTACTTTTTTCCTAAATCTATGAAATTTGTAATAAATCATAGTAGTTTTGGCAATCCTTGTAACAGACTTTTAAAAGTCTTGTAACGGCATAGTCTAGTAACCTATGTTACGATAGGCTTTGTCCACTAATGAAGGAGGGACTACTATGAAGAAGTTAGTAGCAATAGTTGCTACGGGAATCATGCTTGCTAGCCCAGTATTAAGTGCTTCCGCAGAGGAGTATGAAGTTAAAAAAGGAGATACTCTTTGGGACATTGCACAAGAGTTTGATACAACTGTAGATTCATTACTTGAAATAAATGACCTAAACTCTGATATGCTATATCCAAAACAGAAACTTGCAGTCTATAAAAAATATTTAGTAGAAAAGGGAGATACATTATATGGTATCTCAAAAGACCATGATGTCACAGTAGACGAATTAAAGGAATGGAATAAATTAACAACTGATTTGATTATCGTTGGACAAGAACTCATCATCAAAGAAGCAAAAGAAAAAGCAGTAGCTGCTGCAAGTACGTCAAAACCAACTGAAGTAAAATCTAGTACAGCTAGTAAGAAAGAAGATAGTCAACCAGATGGTGAAACGATAAGTGTTGTGGCAACAGCATATACAGCAGATTGTGAAGGGTGCTCTGGGATTACTTATACAGGAATCAATCTAAATAATGATCGAAACGCCAAAGTAATTGCAGTTGACCCATCCATCATTCCACTTGGTTCAAAGGTTTACGTGGAAGGCTATGGATATGCTATAGCTGGTGATATAGGTGGTGCCATAAAAGGAAATCGAATTGATATCCATGTACCAACGAGACAAGAAGCACTTAACTGGGGCGTAAGAAACGTAAAAGTTACCGTTATTGAGTAAAGGAAATGGAGGCATTCAAAAGAATGCTTCCATTTTTTATATACATATTTTATATGAATTAAAATTGAATGTTAATGGAGTCTTGATCAGGTTCTGTAGGTGTAATAACTTCACCAGAGCCATTGTTAGCTTTTGAAACGCCAATCGCACCAAACGCTAACACTAACATGAGAAATAGAGCTATTAATAATTTTCGCATCAGAACTTCCTCCCCAAAAAATTTCCCATAATTGATAGTATAATGATGTACATGCGATTAGACAACAAGATTTCCGAAAAAAAATAAGGGAAATCTTACAAATAGATGAATGAATAGGAAGCAAGTATAGACGATGACTCTAAACTAGGAAAGCTAATAGATCGAATGTATCCAGCTGGTAGTAAACATTTAGATTAGATTATGATAAACTATATATGATTAGCTATTTGGCAACGCTTTCACAATTGTGGAAAAATATACATAGGAGGTCATCATATGACTAGTAAAGCATTGGATAACTTTTTAAATGACAACCTTGAAGAATTAAAAGCACATGGATTATATAATGAAATCGATCCCGTTCAAGGTGCAAACGGACCTAAAATAAATATTAACGGAAAATCTCTAATTAACCTTTCATCCAATAATTACTTAGGACTTGCAACGGATGAACGATTAAAAAAAGTAGCAAAAGAAGCTGTCGACTCGCATGGTGTTGGAGCAGGAGCTGTTCGTACGATTAATGGAACATTAAATTTACATATTGAGCTAGAGAAAAAGCTAGCTGAATTTAAGGGCACGGAAGCCGTAATATCGTATCAATCAGGATTTAACTGTAATATGGCTGCAATATCCGCTGTTATGGATAAAAACGATGCGATACTATCAGATGAATTAAACCACGCATCTATTATTGATGGTTGCCGCCTATCAAAGGCAAAAATCATTCGATTTGGTCACTCCGATATGGATGATTTACGTCTGAAAGCAAAGGAAGCAGTAGAATCTGGACTCTATAATAAAATTATGGTGATTACAGATGGCGTTTTCTCAATGGATGGAGATGTTGCAAAGCTTCCTGAAATCGTTGAAATAGCAGAAGAATTTGACTTAATCACCTATGTTGACGATGCGCATGGTTCAGGCGTATTGGGGAAAGGTGCAGGAACTGTTAAGCACTTTGGATTACAGGATAAAGTTGATTTTCAAATGGGTACTCTATCTAAAGCAATCGGTGTTATTGGAGGCTATGTTGCAGGTAAAGCAAACCTAATTGATTGGTTAAAAGTACGCTCGCGTCCATTCCTATTTTCTACTGCTGTATCTCCAGCAGATGCAGCGGCAAGTAAAAGAGCGATTGAAATTCTAATGGAGAGTACGGAATTACATGATAAACTATGGGAAAATGGAAACTATCTAAAAGCTGGTTTGAAGAAGCTAGGCTTTGATATCGGTGATAGTGAAACACCAATTACACCGTGTGTAATTGGAGAAGAGAAAGCCGCACAAGAATTTAGCAAGCGTTTGTTTGATGCTGGGGTCTATGCCAAGTCAATTGTTTTCCCAACTGTTCCAAAAGGGACTGGTCGTGTAAGAAATATGCCGACAGCAGCACACAGCAAGGAAATGCTTGATGAAGCGATTGCTGCCTATGAGAAAGTCGGAAAAGAAATGGGCTTAATCTAAATAGAAGCATCAAAATAGAGGGGATAACAATGAAAAAAATACTAGTTACTGGAGCTTTAGGGCAGATTGGCTCAGAGCTTGTTACAAAATTAAGAAATACCTATGGTGCCGAAAATATTATTGCAACAGATATTCGAAATTCTGAAGTGATGGCAGCACAAGGTCCATTTGAGCTAGTTGATGTTACAGATGAACAACGTATATACCAAGTGGCAAAGGACTATCAGGTTGATACCATTATGCATTTAGCTGCTCTATTATCTGCTACAGCTGAAAAAATGCCTAAGAAAGCTTGGGATATTAATATGGGTGGTCTCATGAATACGCTCGAGGTAGCACGTGAGCTAGACCTACAATTCTTTACTCCAAGCTCTATTGGCGCATTTGGACCATCCACGCCGAAGGATTTGACGCCACAAGACACCTTACAACGTCCAACAACCATGTATGGTGTGAATAAAGTAGCGGGGGAATTACTTTGTGACTATTACTATCATCGCTTCGGAGTTGATACACGTGGGGTTCGTTTTCCTGGTCTAATATCATATATTACACCTCCAGGAGGCGGTACAACCGATTATGCGGTGGAAATTTATTATGAAGCCGTGAAAAATAAAGCTTACACCTCTTACATTGCAGCGGGTACATACATGGATATGATGTACATGCCAGATGCCCTAGATGCAATCGTATCGGTAATGGAAGCAGATCCTTCCAAATTAATACATCGAAATGCTTTTAACATCGCAGCCATCTCAGCAGAACCGATGGATTTTGCAAGGGCTATTCAAAAGCATATACCAGAATTTACATTGTCATTTAATGTAGACCCAGTCCGTCAGAAAATAGCGGACAGCTGGCCAAATTGCATTGATTGTTCCGCTGCTGAAGCGGAATGGGGCTTCAAGGCTAACTTTGATATTGATAGTATGACCAAGGAAATGCTAGAAAAGATTAAAGAAAAGAATAGATAATGCCATGGCACCCTTCTTCGCTAACTTGTCTTCAAGACAGAGGCTTAAAGCCAAGAAGGGTGCTATTTATTTGGTTAACAGCCGCTGATAAAAATAGGAAAACCAAGAATTAATGGGCATCTACTTGGTTACATAGATGCTATCATTTCAACGATAAAAAAGCTCCCTTACAATTAAGAAGGGAGCTAATCACAAATTAAACGGCATACATCTCTTTAATTTTGCTTTGTAATGCTTTATCTCGAACATATTCATCATAGCTCATTTCCTTATCAATGATACCTTTAGGTGTTATTTCGATAAGGCGATTTGCAATACTTTCGATAAATTGATGGTCATGTGACGTAAATAGCATAGAGCCTTTAAATTTAATTAAGCCATTGTTTAATGCTTGAATAGATTCTAAGTCAAGATGGTTGGTTGGTTCATCTAATAATAGCACATTCGCATTGCTTAACATCATTTTAGAAAGCATGCAGCGTACTTTTTCACCACCAGATAATACATTGGCTTTCTTGAGAGCTTCCTCCCCGGAAAACAGCATTCTTCCTAGGAATCCACGTAAGAAGGTCTCGGTTTGATCCTCTGGTGAGAATTGACGTAGCCAGTCAACCAGTGTTAAATCGCCATTTTCAAAGTACTTCCCATTATCCTTTGGAAAATAGGATTGAGAGGTTGTAACACCCCATTTATACGTACCGGAATCAGGCTCCATTTCTCCCGTAAGGATTTTAAATAAGGTTGTTTTGGCGATGTCGTTCTTTCCGACAAACGCAATTTTGTCATCCTTATTCATAATGAAACTAACATTGTCGAGAACTTTTTCGCCACCGATGGTTTTCGTCAGGCCTTCTACACGAAGTAAATCATTACCAATTTCACGTTCTGGTGTGAACGCGATATATGGGTACTTTCTAGATGATGGTTTAATATCATCAAGAGTAATGTTCTCTAATAATTTCTTACGTGATGTAGCTTGCCTTGATTTTGAAGCATTTGCACTGAATCGTGCGATGAACGCTTGCAATTCTTTAACTTTTTCTTCCTTTTTCTTGTTCGCTTCCTGAGCCAGTTTGGTAGCTAATTGACTAGACTCATACCAGAAATCATAGTTACCGATATAAATTTGTATCTTTCCATAGTCAACATCTGCTATGTGAGTACATACTTTATTTAAAAAGTGACGGTCGTGGGATACAACAATAACGGTGTTCTCAAAGTTGATTAAAAATTCTTCTAACCATTGAATTGCTTGAATGTCGAGTCCGTTTGTAGGCTCATCTAGTAACAGAATATCAGGATTACCAAATAATGCTTGTGCTAGTAGTACCTTCACTTTTTGGTCAGCAGTCAGCTCGGACATTAATTTGGAATGAAGATCTTCTTCAATACCGAGACCTTTTAAAAGGATAGCAGCATCTGATTCTGCTTCCCAACCATTCATTTCAGCAAATTCACCTTCAAGCTCAGCAGCACGCATTCCATCTTCTTCTGTGAATTCTGCCTTCATATAAATTTGGTCTTTTTCTTGTTTAACAGCATATAGTCTTTCATGTCCCATTAATACCGTTTCAATGACAGAGTATTCTTCATAGGCAAAGTGATCCTGTTTTAAAACAGCTAGTCTCTCACCAGGAGACATGGATACATTACCAGTTTGTGGATCAATTTCACCTGATAGGATTTTTAAGAAAGTCGATTTCCCAGCACCGTTTGCACCAATAACTCCGTAGCAATTTCCTGGGGTGAATTTCAAATTAACATCTTCAAATAATTTCTTATCGCCATATCGTAAACTTACATTCGTTACTGTAATCATGTAATGGTTTTCCTCCAAAATAAGTACTTCAAGGTTAGCTTAAGGGATTTAAAGGTTTTCGTCAATGTAAAACCTTGATTTTAACGGTATTTTGGACAATTTAACAAAAATAATTTAAAAATAGTCTTGTATATTTCTTGTTTTTTAGGTAAAGTTTTGGTATATCAGTTTATTTTTCTGAGTGTAGAAAGAGAAATACTCGGGTTGTGTAAGTTTGAGTGGAGGGGAAAACATGAGAGAAAGGACTATCTACTTTGTCTTTACAGATACAGGGACATACCTTTCAAGACTAATAAATCTCTATACAAATAAACCATTAAATCATGTATCAATCGGTTTTGATCATGAATTAAAAGAGGTTTATAGTTTTGGTAGAATTAATCCTAAGAATCCATTTAGTGGTGGATTTGTTCGTGAAGATATAAGAGGAGACTTTTTGAAAAACTCTAGTTGTGGAGTCTATACACTTAATATAACGGAAGAAGAATATATAAACATTCGTCATCATATCAAAGAGATAGAAAAACGTGCTGCCGATTATAAATATAATTTTATTGGATTAATTGGAATTCTATTGAAAATTAATATCCGTAGAAAAAATGCATTCTTCTGTTCCCAATTCGTGGCAACTGTATTACAGGACGCTGAATCAATTAAACTATCAAAACCTACCAACTTTATTACAGCAGCAGACATCCGAGAACAATCTGAACTACAGTTAATATATCAAGGTAGATTAGGAGATTATCCGAAGCATGAGCTAGCAGAAGAAGCGCTTCTTGATCGACCGAAACAATCATTATTTAATACCGTTTCTCAAAAAGTGAAGCAATTTGTTTTACGATAATTGGAAGAGCTATTATATATTTTTACTAGAGAAAGCTTGAGGATATACTTCCTCAAGCTTTTGTTATTGCTGTTGTAACATGGCAGAATCTATTCCTAACGATTCATATGGTATTTTTAATTTAAAGGCTAGATTATTAGTCTCTAAGTCGATATGCTCGACACGAACCTGAAAATTACTTTTAATGTCCATTTCGGTTACCGCGACGTAAATTTCTTCTTCAGCAGGATTAATGGTTACCCAATCTGGCATTGGTAAATATTTTTCCATGTATTCCATAATTTTTTTATTCGGTAGCTCCAATAACCCTAACGTAATTGATTTTTGTTTTAATATGACATCACCATTATCTTGAACGAGCGGCTCTAAACGAATGGATATTGGAACAGTAGTAGAGAAAACAGGCAGCTCACCAGCTAAATGGACATCATCCTCTAATGAAATCCGATACTTATGCTTGGAATCCTTCAAGTACTCATTCATGTATGCATTAATTAATTCATTAAGATTGTTCTTCGTCGTTCGAATAATAAATTCTGAGCTGCTCTGTGTCATTTCTTCTTCTTTTAATGGGCTTTCGTTGCGTTCAACGGGCCAGAAGATTAGCAGAATAATGACAGCTACAACAGCAATATTAACAATGAGTAAAGATATGAAATATTTTCTCCACTTCTTGTTTTTATTCGTTTCCTGATTCACCCTGTACACCTACTAACAAATGAAATAAGTTCCAAATTAAAAATTATTCTACAACCAAGTAGTTTAGTATTCTTTCCGCAATACGTTGATAACCGGTTTCGTTCGGATGGAAATGATCCTCCGCAAATAAGTTTACTTCCTCACTCATAAATAAGTCCTTTGTTGGAATGAAAGTTTCCCCGTATGATTCTGCTACCTTCTTACCAATGTAGTTCCAATCGTTTACAATCATATCAAGCTCCTGAATATGCTCAAAGTATTGTTTGAAAGGATTATAGAACCCAATAAGATAGATAGCTGCATCTGGATTCGTTTCTTTTAGTGAGCTGAATATTTTTCGTATCCGTTCTTCATAATGTACTCGCTCTTTAGCAAATACTTCATAGTTTATATCCAAAAAGTTTTCTTTAGCGACCTGCATAATATCATTGGCACCTATCGTTATTAAAACAATGTCAGCATTTTCAATTGATTGCTCTATTTCAGGCTCTTGCAATCGGCTAATTAGTTGATCCGTTCGATTTCCGCGTTTTCCATAATTTTCAAAAACAGCTACCTGTTTTTCACGATTTAAATACGCATCGAGTATTCCAACATAACCACCTTGTTCAGATTGATCACCAACTCCTTGCGTTAGTGAATCACCAATTGCGACAACTTTCGTTTCCTTATCCGAAAAAAATTCGATGGTGCTTTGAATTACCTCTTCAATTTCCTTTGATATTTCATCTGCAGGTGTTTTTATTTCAGAATTAGTCGATTCTTCTACTGGAGCATCACTACTTGTATCTTCTTCATTTTCATCTGCTATTCTATTTTCTGTTTGTTTAGGTGATAAGGGTGCTGTTTGTTGTGGGTTGGACATCGTGATGCCTATCCCTAAAAGTACAAATGAAAGTATGATAATAATCATCGTTGTCGTTTTTTTCATAAGATCACACCTAAATAATTTCTGTTTATGTCGAAAAAGAATGCAATTTAAGCGAATATAACGGTTACTTTAGTGTATGAATATCGAATGCATATATCTACTCATTTTATTATATATACCCAACTTTAAAGAATTTTAAAAGTAAGTGAGCAGAATTCTGTTAATCTTTTATAAGGAGCGAATAGGAGGGAAACTAAAAACGCCTAAGAAGGCGTTTTTAATTGGAAGCTGATTCAATTAACCTAGAGGCTTCATTCGAGCCCTTCAAGGAGCGGATGATAATGGCTAAGTCTTCTATCATGGCACTAGCGGTAGGAAATGACCCTGCACCTGGTCCGGATAGGGTAACTTTTCCAACGATATCTCCTTCCAATACAATCGCATTATCGACTCCCTCGATAGCAAATAGTGGGTGATTGCTTGCAAGTGCGACAGGCTCAACGCTGGCTTCAATTTGATTATCAATAATCTCTACGGATGCCAGATGTTTAATCCGTTTTCCTTGCGAGTACTGTGCTAGAATATCTTCTAATGTAATTGCAGATATGCCTCTTCGCTTCACAGAAGTCCATTCTGGTTGTCTATCGTAAAGTAATTGGCATAAAATCATGAGCTTATAAAATGCATCATACCCTTCTATATCATTTGTAGGGTCTTCTTCTGCGTAGCCTAGGTATTGCGCTTGCTGTAAGGCCTCGTCAAGGGAAAGACGATTCTCACGCATTTCCGTTAAAATATAATTAGATGTTCCATTGAGTATGCCCGTTATTTTCCTAATCTGATTAACCTGAAAGAGCTGTTTTAAGGTTTGGATAATCGGAATGCCACCAGCAGTTGTTGCTTCATATCCAACGCGAACATGGTTAGCATTTGCTAATTTGACTAACTCATTTCCATGATAGGCAAACATCTCTTTATTGGCAGTAATCACATGTTTACCAGCTTGAATACTTTTGGTTAAGTAGGTGAATGCTGGTTCCTTGCCAATGATTGCTTCAAAGACAATAGCAATCTTTGGATTATCAAGCACGACTTGAAAATTCGATGTAAGGATTGCCTCACCAGCAAAATCATGATGTTTTTCAGGATGCTTTACAACAATAACGGCAATTTCTATGGATACACCTAACTCCCTTTCAATAATACGCTGATGTGTGTGGAGATGATGATACACTCCTTTTCCCACAGTCCCTAGTCCAAGTAAGGCAACTTGGATTTTATTCACTTCATCACCCCTGTACAGTTTTAGTTCTCTCACTAATTAGAAAGTCTTCTATGATGGAGCCCCATTTGTGATATTCGGTCAAAAAACCATCATGCCCAAACAGGGTCTTCATATGCTGGTATGAGCAGTTGGATAGATGACTGGAAAAGTCCTTGATGATTTTTGGCTCATAAATTAAATCATGCTCAAAGCTTAGTGTCAAAATGCTGCACGTATATTGCTTACAAGCCTCCTCCCATCCTCCACGCTCCCTACCTATATCATGGGTGTTCATCGCTTCTAATAAGCAAAGATAGCTATTCGCATCAAAACGATTGGATAGTTTTTCACCTTGATAGTCAAGGTATGATGTAACGGAATAGCCACTCTCTGTTTCCTTGCGATTAAATCGCTCTGAAAATAAATCCGAGCTTCGATAGGTTACCATTCCAATCATTCTAGCAATCTCTAGTCCACGAATTTCACTAGAAGATTGATAATAGCCATCCAGCCATAAGGGATCGTTTGTAATTGCTTGTTTCGCTATATGGTTATACGCAATTCCATAGTCGGATAGGGTTGGAGTAGCGGCAAGTATAATTAGCTTGTTTAAAAGATCTGGATAGAGCAGGCCCCATTCTAATGCCTGCATGCCACCTAATGATCCACCAACAACAGCATAGATTTCTTTTATATCTAATTGCTGCAATGCTGCAAATTGTGCATGAACCATATCCCGAATTGTAATGGTAGGGAAGGAAGCGCAATAAGGCTCCTCTGTAATTGGATTAATTGATAGAGGTCCTGTAGATCCATTGCATCCACCAAGAACATTAAAGGTAATAACCTGATATTTTGCAGTATCAATGTATTGATTAGGTCCAATAAGTCCATTCCACCAGCCTGGTTTTTTCGGGTAACCGACCGTTAAATGGTTCCCAGTTAGTGCGTGGCAAACTAGGATAATTGGTGCGTCCTGTGGCCCTACTCGTTCATATGTTAAGGATACCTCAGGCAAAAAATGACCAGATTCTAATTGGAGTGGACCAATACTTACTTCACCGATTTTTGTTAGGATGTTCGAGGTGTTGACCAATCGTACCACTCCTTCATTCATTTACGAAATATGGACAGGCTGCTCATTAATTCCACGAAGTTTCAAAAGTTCCTGGATAATAGATTTATTTGAGATTGCAGTGATACCAGCAGCTTCGGCATTTTGTAATACAGAATCAGATGGACTGGGATTTTCGACCCACAGAATTTTAACTTGTTTATTAATAAAATCCTCAATTGCAGAAGGCGGTAATGCTTGCTCATGAACAAGAACGACATCAACTTCATCCTGAATAGCGATAAGGTTTGATTTACTAGCTTCGATAACGTGGTAGCCTACTAGTCTTAAATGACTGATTGTTTCTTTGAACGCTTGCTTGTTAGTGTCATCCAGAACGGCGATTACTTTCTGACGGATAGATCCATTACTTCTGTCAAAAGGAGAATGTAAAACCCATTTGATGATGGAATTATTGGATTCGTTTGTAAGACTGGCTATATTCGTAGCACTAACAATCGCTTGTTCTAAATCTTGGATGATATCCGCTGCAGCTTCAATTCCAACAGAAAGCCGTATCAGTTCTTCTGTCACACCGCTTTTTTTCAGGTCCTCTGAACCTAGTTGTTGATGTGTGGTAGATGCAGGATGTATAATCAGAGATTTCGCATCGCCAACATTTGCTACATGTGACCACAGCTTAATTGAGTCAATAACTTTTCTACCAGCTTCCCTTCCACCAGTAATCCCAAACGTTATCATGGAGCCAAAACCACCATTTAAGTATTTTTTTGCAAGCTCATGAGAAGGGTGACTCTCAAGACCCGGGTAATTAACCCATTCTACGGCAGGGTGGTCCTGTAGATAATCTGCAACAAGCTTCGCATTTTCAGTATGGCGTTCGATTCGTAAATGTAATGTTTCTAAGCCTTGTAGTAATAAGAAAGCATTTTGTGGACTTAAGCAAGCACCGATATCACGTAAAAGCTGAACGCGGAGCTTGGTAGCGTATGCTGCAGGACCGACATCAGCATAGCGTAACCCATGATAGCTTTCATCCGGTTCTGTAAATTCTGGGAAGCGTTCATGATTCCAATCAAATCGTCCACCATCTACGACAATCCCACCAATAGATGTACCATGGCCGCCAATCCATTTCGTTGCAGAATGTACAACAACATCTGCTCCCCATGTTAGCGGCTTCGACAGTAATGGTGTACCAAAGGTATTATCAATAATAAGCGGAACATGTGCCTCATGACAGATGGAAGCGACTTGCTCGACATCAAATACATTTAAGCTGGGATTTGTAATAATTTCCCCAAATACTGCTTTTGTTTTATCGGAAATGGCATCTTTAATCTCCTCTGGCTTGGTACCATCTACGAATAGGACATTAATACCGTATTTTGGTAAGGTTTTGGCAAAAAGATTATACGTGCCACCATACAGATTACTATCAGCAATAATTTCGTCGCCAACACCAGCAATATTTAAAATCGCTAGCGTAATTGCGGCCATACCAGATGAAGTTGCAACTGCTGCTACACCATCCTCAAGAAGTGTAACCCGCTGCTCAAAGGCATCAACAGTTGGATTCATAATCCGCGAATAAATATTACCGGGTTCTTTTAGTCCAAATAAATTCTGTGCATGCTCGGTGTCTCGGAAAACATAGGACGTGGTTTGGTAGATAGGTACAGCTCTTGAACCAGTAGTTGGATCAGGCACCTGTCCGCCGTGAAGTAAAATTGTTTCGGGTTGATCAACATAAAAATTGGTCATCAAAAATTCCTCCTTAACTAGTTTTAGACTGGAGGGAGAGGGGGAAATAAAAAACCCTCTTCCTAAGAAGAGGGTGCGTATATGTAACCGTTCCTCCTCTTATCTTCCAGATCTTGTGACCTGTAGGATTTAGCACCTTTTAAGGAAAGTAAAACTTTCACCTAAGGTTGCCGGGCTTCATAGGGCCTATTCCCTCCACCGCTCTTGATAAGAGACTAACTATTCATTTATTGAGTATTATATTAGCTATGTTCAAATTACATGTCAATATATTTTTAAAAATTATTTTTCATGTGTTTTCATTTTTCGAACGGGGAACCGATATACAGATCCCAAATAAATAAGAAGTGCTAACCATATCAATCCAAACGATACCATATGTTCAGTCGAGAAGGTCTCGTGATACAGAAATACACCAATAATAAGCATTAATGTTGGCGCAATATATTGTAGGAACCCAACCATCGCCAATGGAATTCTTTTCGCTCCACTGGCAAACATTAATAATGGGACTGCAGTAACAATTCCCGCACCAATTAACATAAGGCTTTCAAAAGAAGTAATCTGTTGGAACGAAAAAGTCCCCTCTGGTAACAGCAATACATAAACTAGTGCTACGGGCGTGATAATCATGGTTTCGATTGTTAAACCGTACATGGCGGGGATATCTACTACTTTTTTAAACAAACCATATAGTGCAAATGAGACTGCTAACAGTAATGATACCCAGGGAAATACGCCATAGCTAATCGTCAGGTAAAAAACTGCAATACCTGCTAAGACGACGGAAATGGTTTGGCTTTTCGTGAGCTTTTCCTTTAATACAATAATCGCTAATAAAATACTGACCAAAGGGTTGATGTAGTAGCCAAGACTTGCTTGAATGACATGGTCACTATTTACTGCCCAAATGTAGGTTAACCAATTTAAGCTTATAACAATCGAAGCAAGTGTAATACTGATTAATTTCTTTTTATTCTTCAGAATACGCTTAAGCTCTTGAATAAAGCCAGGCCATTTACGAAGTGAAAGGACGATAAAAACCATAAATAGAAAAGACCAGATAATTCGATATGCTAAAATTTCGCCAGCAGATACCTCACTAATTAACTTCCAATATATCGGCAAAAATCCCCAAATGATATATGCTCCAGCAGTATACATAATGCCAAGTCTTTCATTATTCTGTTCCATGGCCAACCCTCATTTATAATAATTTTTATTTGATATTCCTGTATGTATACGGTGATGATTCGATTGAAATAAACTCATTTTAGAATGCTTTTATCGAAAAGGCAATAAAAAGGCTTTAAGGAACAAAAAAAAGAAAACGCTTTCAAAAAATAGCATAATAGAATATGATAGTAATAGATTCCGCTTTATAGGAGGAAAAATACATGAAACGTAATTATAAGCATATGGAAACAGCTGTTATTCATGAAGGATATCAATCAAAGGATATGCTTGGAAGTCTTTCTACACCATTGTTTCAAACTTCAACCTATACATTTGACTCTGCAGAGCAAGGAGAAAGAAGATTTGCGGGTGAGGAAGATGGGTATATTTATTCTAGATTAGGTAATCCAACGGTGGCAGTATTAGAAGAAAGAATTGCTGCACTTGAAAATGGGGAACGAGGCCTTGCATTTGGATCTGGAATGGCTGCAGTTTCTGCTATTTTAGTAGCGCTAACGAAGGCAAATGATCATATATTATGTTCCTCAGGACTTTATGGTTGTACGTATGGACTATTAAAATTGATGGAAGAAAAGTATCAGATTACACATGATTTTTCAGGTATGGAATCGAAGGACGAAATACGCTCAAAAATAAAACCTGAAACGACCTGTATCTATGTGGAAACACCAATTAATCCGACCATGAAATTAATTGATTTGGAGATGGTGGCAGAGGTTGCAAAGGAACATGCCATTCCAGTAGTGGTAGATAATACGTTTGCATCGCCATATCTACAGAATCCATTGAATCTTGGTTGTGATGTGGTTATTCATAGTGCCACAAAGTATATCGGTGGGCATGGTGATGTTATTGCAGGGTTAGCTGTAGGGAAAAAAGACTTTTTAGATGGGGTTGCCAAAACAACACTAAAGGATTATGGTGGTGTGATGTCACCATTTGATGCTTGGTTACTCATAAGGGGATTAAAAACATTACCGGTTCGATTGGACCGCCATTGTGACAATGCTGAGGAAATATATAAACGACTAAAAGCTCATCCAAAGGTAGCGAATGTGTATTATCCAAATGATGAAATACATCCGGATTACGCCATCATGCAAAAGCAGATGAAGCGAGGTGGGGGTGTGATTTCGTTTGAAATAAAGGGCACTAAATCAGATGCCCAAGGTTTCCTAAATAATCTAATGTTCCTAAAAATAGCTGTATCCCTTGGAGACGCAGAAACGTTGATTGAACATCCAGCAACCATGACACATGCAGTAGTACCGGAGGCTTCCAGGCATGATATGGGAATAACCGACCAGTTAATACGATTATCAGTTGGACTGGAAGCATGGCAAGATATTTGGGCAGATTTGGAGCAAGCATTAGATACACTATAAATTAAATTGGGCGCTTACTCCAAGGCTTTAACGTGCCAATTACGGTCTCTTGATAATCATGCTTGATTACTTTAATAATGCCAGTTGCTATTTCTTCATGCGATAGCCATCTAGACCCTTGTTCTTCCATTACAAAGCCTAAATAGACACGTCTGTACGCACAAGCTTTTGGTACAGGCGTGTTTTCTTTTACAAAGAACGATGAGCTACCTTGAACATGAATTAATCTCCATGGTTCTACTCGGCAGTCTACTTCTTGTAAAATGAGAGATAGCGCATTTGGGGCCGAATTATGAATCCAGCTTACAATCAAATCAGGACTATGTCCAACTTGATTTATTGTGTCTCGTACATTTCGTTTCAAGGCATCATCATCGTGATAATCAACCGGAATGGAATGGATTCTTTTTGGGTGACTGCTTCTATTTTGCATTGCTTCAAACTTTTCACGGTTACGATGGATGACAAACACGTCGTACCCTTCATCCGCTAACCAATGGCAAACCCCTTCTAACATACCAGTACCACCTATTACAATTGAAAATAAATTTTTACTCATGATTTCACCACCCTTTTGTTATAGTATAGTATAGCAAATAGTTCTGTATAAACGAATTTTGTCGGAAGTATGCTATAGTATAATGTGAAATAATTTTATTAAATGTTCGATTGTTAACAAATGTCGATAATAGAAGAAGATTGTAAATTGAAAACAAAGGGGTAATCGGGATGGAAATTATGCCCTATCTATTAATAGCATTTATCATTTTTAACATTGCTTTGGGGTTATCGATAGTATTTCTAGAGCGTAAGGATCCATCCGCCACATGGGCATGGTTAATGGTATTATTATTCGTTCCCGTCATTGGATTTTGTCTTTACTTGATATTTGGAAGAAGGCTGAGTGGAAAGCGGATTTTTACTTGGGATGCAAAAGCAAAGCTAGGTGTCAAAACAATTGTTCAGTCGCAATTACGTGCATTAGAAAATGATGAATTCCTCTATAAGCATGATGATTTAGCAGAGTATAAGGATTTATATTATTTGCATCTGCGGAATGATGATTCCATTTTCACGCAAGATAATCACGTGGATATTTTTGTCGATGGAGAAGAAAAGTTTAACTCGCTTCTAATGGATTTGGAAAAAGCAACGGATCACATTCATTTATTGTATTACATTATTCGTCATGATGAACTGGGGCAACGAATTGCAAATATGCTTATTAAAAAAGCGGCAGAGGGTGTGGAGGTTCGCGTGCTGTATGATGACTTAGGCACCCGTTATCTCAGACCGAAGTATATTCGCAACCTACGGAAAGCGGGTGTACAGGTAGAGGCGTTTTTCCCTTCACGCATCCCAAAGATAAATTTTAAGATTAATTATAGAAATCATCGTAAACTAGCGATTATTGATGGAAAAATAGGTTATATTGGTGGATTCAATATCGGGGATGAGTATTTAGGAAAAAGTAAAAAATTTGGATACTGGCGTGATACGCACCTAAAGGTTTGTGGTGAAGCGGTACAAAGTATGCAAACGCGCTTTATCTTGGATTGGAATCAAGCATCTCGTGATGATATTATTTACGATGAGCGATATTATACTTCAGTTCCGGGTGGTAATGTTGGCGTACAGATCGTTTCTAGTGGCCCTGACTCAGATTGGGAACAAATCAAAAACGGTTATATTAAGATGATTATGTCTGCCAAAAAATACGTATATATTCAGACGCCTTACTTTATTCCAGATGAAAGTCTAAAGGATGCGATTCGTATCGCTGCATTGTCTGGAGTTGATGTCAAAATCATGATTCCAAATAAGCCGGATCATCCTTTTGTCTATTGGGCGACGTTATCATACGTTGGTGATATGCTTGAAGCAGGTGCTGAGGTCTATATTTATCAAAAAGGATTTTTACATTCCAAAACGATAATCGTAGATGGTAACATTGCCTCAGTTGGTACTGCAAATATAGATGTGCGAAGCTTTCGATTAAATTTTGAAGTGAATGCTTTCTTATATGATAAAGGCTTAGCGAACCGATTAGTCGAAGCCTTTCATGATGATATAGAACATTCCACTCAGATGACGAAGAAATTATATAGCAAAAGATCCCTTGGAATTCGGATTAAAGAATCAATATCTAGATTGATTTCGCCAATACTATAAAGAATCAGTCAATACGTGAGTGGTAAGAATACAACAAGAATAATTTGGAGGAATCATAATGGAAAAAAAGCCATGCTCAAGTTCATTAGCTGTAAAAACGTCACATGTCTTACCACCTGATACAAACTATCATGGGACATTATTTGGTGGTATATTGATGGCGCATATTGACGACGTCGCTGCAATTGCTGCTGTTCGTCATGCTAGAAGAGCTGTTGTAACAGCATCAACAGATTCTGTGGATTTTCTCGAGCCAGTAAAAGAAGGAAACTCCATTTGTATTGAAGCCTTTGTCACATGGACAAGAAACACTTCCATGGAAGTGTTTGTAAAAGCCGTTGCAGAGGATTTGTTGACCGGTGACAGGAGAGTTTGTGCAACTGCCTTTCTAACGTTTGTCGCGGTGGATGAAGACTTGCGTCCAGTTCCAATACCAGAGGTGTTTCCTGAAACGGAATCAGAGAAATTATTACACGAAGGTGCGCCACTTCGTGCGGAAAG
The DNA here is from genome assembly GCF_039614845.1 of Ornithinibacillus xuwenensis. Lineage (NCBI taxonomy): Bacteria > Bacillati > Bacillota > Bacilli > Caryophanales > Bacillaceae > Ornithinibacillus > Ornithinibacillus xuwenensis. The sequence continues at coordinate 521,650 of NZ_JBDIML010000002.1, forward strand.
ACGGAGAGAACGCAGAAACAATTCAAAAGAATTTGCCGCTCGATTTGGTACGAAGTATCCTTGGAATCAGAGAAATATGTAACCAGAATCAGATAATAGCTGGATTTTCCCAGGTATTATCTGCTTTTTATTTTACAACCAGAATAAACTATGAAAAAATACCGAATAGTGTATCATAACTCATTTTTATGAGGGATTCTCTCATATTTGGTTATGCTATCTAATAGGAATAGAATGAATATCTTTTTCCTGGAAGGAGAGAAATTGTGAGTTTCTTAGAAGATATAATAGGTTATGCAAATGATGTACTTTGGTCTTATGTCTTAATTATTGTCTTAATTGGTTTAGGTTTATATTTTACAATACGGTCAGGTTTCGTACAATTTTTGAACTTCCCAGAAATGTTGCGTGTTATTTTTGATAAGCGTGCAATAAATGCCTCTGGGAAAAAAGGAACCTCATCCTTTCAAGCATTTGCAATAAGTGCTGCCTCAAGAGTAGGTACTGGAAATCTAGCTGGGGTTGCATCTGCAGTAGCAATCGGGGGTCCTGGTGCTGTTTTCTGGATGTGGATTATTGCCCTGCTTGGTGCTGCATCTGGATTTGTTGAAAGCACATTAGCACAAGTGTATAAGGTGCCAGAGAAAACGCAATATCGAGGTGGCCCTGCGTACTATATGGAGAAGGGGCTAAAGAACCGGTGGTTAGGTATTATCTTTGCCATCACCATTACCTTCACGTATGGACTGGTATTTAATTCCGTGCAATCGAACACAATTAGTTTAGCGTTTGAAGGGGAATTTGCAGTTGATGGAAGTATTGTGGCTATTGTTTTACTTGTCTTAACAGCTGCCGTAATATTTGGCGGAATTAAGAGTATTGCAAATGTATCTCAAATAATCGTTCCAATTATGGCTATTCTTTATCTTGTCATTGCCTTCTATGTTGTTATCTTAAATTTGGGCTCCATACCAGATATTTTTTCATTAATATTTGCAAACGCCTTCGGAATTAGAGAGATAGCAGGTGGCGGATTCGGTGCAGCAATTATGATGGGGATTAAACGTGGTCTATTCTCTAATGAAGCGGGTATGGGTAGTGCGCCTAACGCAGCAGCAACTGCAGAAGTATCCCATCCTGTCAAACAAGGCTTAATTCAAGCGTTTGGTGTGTTTTTTGACACATTACTTATATGTAGTGCTACAGCATTCATTATTATTTCAGCTGGAGGCTATGAAGGAAGTAAACTAGATGGTATTCAAATCACTCAAAATGCTTTCACACAGCATATTGGCGATTGGGCAGGAGCCTTTCTTGCTATTGCGATCTTCTTATTTGCTTACAGTTCAATCTTAGGAAATTATTATTATGGTGAAAGTAATATAGGCTATATAAAAGATAGCCCAGGATGGCTGTTAGTTTATCGGTTAGCTGTATTAGCAATGGTTGCTTTTGGAGCAATTGCTAGCTTCGACTTCGTCTGGGCATTAGCCGATCTAACAATGGCGATTATGGCATTGATTAACCTCTATGCCATAACGAAACTATACAAAATTGTGCACCGTGTATTAAAAGACTATCGCGATCAGCGAAAAGCTGGAAAAGATCCTGTATTTACTCGAGATATTTTAGAAGATTCTAGTGGAGTAGAATATTGGGAATCTGGTCAAGTTAAGGGGAAAGAGTAAAGAGTGAGTAGAATTTAGGCTATCTCAAAGGCATGCAAACCTTTTTGAGATAGCCTTTTTTATTGGTTGGCATTATTTATGATTTATATCGTTTGCGAAAAGGAAAATTATATATCAATAGTATTACTCCAATGAGCGATTGGATTAAAAATACAGGTGAATAATTAATGTCACCATAGTAGTGTAAAGGTCCGTATGGCGATAATGTACTATTCCGTAATAGAAAGGTTTGATAATGATTCCGCTCGGTAAATTTAAATGATTCCGTTACCTTCATACCAGTCTCATCAAATTGATAATACGAATACGCAAGATCCTCAAGCTTTGCGGATGAAGTGCTAATTTTCTCAGGAGTGTTTTTTAGCATGACGATAAAAAGTTCTTTGTCCTTCGAATTATCATGTAAAGAGATGAAAGAAATCTGTCCATAATATCGTCCAAGACCTTCCCATTCAGTGCGAATAGGGTTTTCGTATAAAGTAGCAACTTCCTGATCATTAACAAGAACAGATAAATCACCAAGTATTACTTTGTTTTCCCATTGATCGAAATAAGGTTTCCGATTCTTTGGTATTACTTCCTCAATGGATATGGTAAACTCACCTATTGTATAGATAGGAGTGAGAGATGGATTGCTACTGAAGTGAGTTAATATTTCATAATCATGCTTCAATTGCTTTTCCTTCAAAAATTCCATTGCTGTTAAAGTGGAATAAGGGATACTAATAAAAAATAAGACCGTACCACTACTAAATAGTAATGTCTTAGAAGTGAATTTTTTAAAACGTATGAGCTCATCAAATATCCAAAAGAAAATCAGAACGATTAGAGCTACAAATAGGCTCCCATTAATCTCAACTAAAAATAAGTGATAGAAAATGTTGCTTGGGAAAAAGATACCATACAATACACCGAAAACAAGATGAATAAGGAAGGCAAATAACGAGCGTACCTTACCAATCATATTTTTTGTAATAAAATCTGAAAGAAGTGTAGCTACTATTGCATATAGAAGGAGTGGAGATGGTAACCATATAGTTTCAAGTATAAATCCCAAGCTGTTCCATAAGATAAAATCGCCTTGATTCTGTAGTGATACAAGAACTAATGCGGATGTAAGACCGAATATATATCCAAAGCATACCGAAACAATTTTCCGTTGATACACACGATTCACCCCTCTAATAGTATCTATTTACTTCATACTACTCTAAGCTTACCTGTTTTCATATTGAAAAACTATTGAATTATTATTAGGAAGCGCTTACAATGTAAATAATACGAAAATTTAAATAAAAGAGGTGCAGGAATGAGTATCATTCACGCGCATTTTAATCAAAAGCAAAATATGCAAGGAGGCTTGGTTTTATACAAAGCCTCCTTTTTCAATGCGCACTTTATCTTAGTAAAGCACTGCTTTGGAGGTGTATCAAATGGTACTGTTAACTGGTAATTCATTATCATTAGAGGATATAGAGAAGGTTGTTTATCACGACGAACCAGTTGGGTTATGTGAATTACAAAAAAATAGGATTGACCAAAACCGTCAGACAGTGGAAAGTATGCTGACTGATAAAACAATTATGTATGGCATCAATACAGGGTTTGGCAAATTTAGTGATGTTCTAATAGGTGAGTCAGATTTAGAATCTCTTCAGTTAAATTTAATTCACTCCCACGCATGTGGTGTAGGTAATCCATTTGATGAAAGGATTAGTAGGGCAATGCTATTGCTTCGTGCCAATGCATTAGCTCAGGGCTACTCCGGGGTGAGATCAGAATTAGTGGAACAATTTTTACATCTGATTAATGCTAAAATTCATCCTGTTATTCCTGAGCAGGGATCACTCGGAGCTAGTGGAGACTTAGCGCCACTTTCACATTTAGCCCTTGTATTGCTTGGAGAGGGTGAGGTGTATTATGAAGGAAAACGTATCGAGACACAGATTGCCTTCCAAAAAGAAGGGCTTCAAGCAATTACATTAAAAGCAAAGGAAGGTTTAGCACTTATTAATGGAACACAAGCGATGACGGCTGTTGGCGTTATCAGCTATCTAGAGATGAAGAAATTATTGTATCAAAGTGAAGTAACTGCAGCAATGACGTTAGAAGGTCTAAATGGGATTATCGATGCATTTGATCAAAACTTGCACAGAGTACGTGGCCATGTAGAACAAATGGCTGTTGCAGAGAGAATTCGAGAGATGCTTCTAGATAGCAGGCTGACAACTTCTCAAGGAGAATTGCGTGTCCAAGATGCCTATTCGTTACGATGTATTCCGCAGGTGCTTGGCGCATGCTGGCAGACCTTTCACTATGCAGAAGAAAAGCTTACAACAGAAATTAATGCTGTAACAGACAATCCATTAATTTTTTCGGAGTCCAATCAAGTCATCTCGGGTGGTAATTTTCATGGACAACCAATTGCATTTGCAATGGACTTTTTAAAGCTAGGAATTGCAGAGTTAGCGAATATTTCTGAAAGAAGAATTGAACGTCTTGTGAATCCGCAATTAAATGATCTTCCGCCTTTCTTAAGTCCAAATCCTGGTCTGGAGTCAGGTGCGATGATTATGCAGTATAGTGCAGCTTCACTAGTGTCGGAAAATAAAACGTTAGCACACCCAGCAAGTGTTGATTCCATCCCATCCTCAGCAAACCAAGAAGATCATGTAAGTATGGGAACAATTGCTGCTCGCCATGCCCTAATGATGCTCCAGAATACAAGACGTGTTATCGCCATAGAATTAATATGCGCTATGCAGGCGGTCGAGTATAGAGGAATTGAAAAAATGGCTGAAGATACGCGGAAGTGGTATGACCAAGCTAGAAAGATTGTTTCAAGTATTAGAAAGGATCGGATTTTCGCAACGGATATAGAAAACTTAACAGCTTGGTTAAAAAATTCTGGAGATAGTTCTGTCGAATTAAAAAATAGAGAGGTGGAGGTATATGAATAATATGCAAATTCGTGCTAAGAAAGGATTGGAATTAGAATGTAAGGGCTGGGAGCAAGAAGCTGCTCTTCGTATGCTTTATAACAACTTAGACCCAGAAGTCGCAGAGAATCCGGAAGATTTAGTGGTTTATGGTGGAATTGGTAAAGCAGCACGAAATTGGGATGCTTTTCAAGCAATTGTTAATACACTTCGAAACCTTGAAAATGATGAAACAATGCTAGTGCAATCAGGAAAACCAGTTGGTGTATTCAAAACGCATCGTCATGCACCGAGGGTTCTTTTAGCAAATTCTGTACTGGTACCGAAATGGGCCAACTGGGAGCATTTTCATGAACTCGATCAAAAAGGGTTGATGATGTATGGACAGATGACTGCTGGAAGCTGGATTTATATCGGTACACAGGGGATATTACAAGGAACTTATGAAACCTTCTCAGCTGTTGCCAAAAAGCATTTTGGTGGTTCACTGAAGGGAACGATTACATTAACAGCTGGACTAGGTGGTATGGGTGGTGCACAACCACTTGCGGTTACCATGAACGAAGGTGTCGTGATTGCGGTAGAGGTGGATAGAAGTAGAATTGAGAAGCGACTAAAAACAAAGTATTGCGATGTCATGACCGAGAGTGTTGATGAGGCAATTACATTAGCGCAAGAAGCAAAGCAAGAGGGGAGAGCATTATCGATTGCGTTATTAGGTAATGCAGCAGAGGTCCACTATGAATTGTTACAAGCAACGGTACAAATTGATATTGTAACAGATCAAACGTCTGCACATGATCCATTAAATGGGTATATTCCAATTGGTTACACAGTTGAAGAAGCAGTAGCGCTTCGTAAAGCAGATCCAGAAAAATACAAGACACTTACAAAGCAAAGTATGGCTAAGCATGTAGATGCCATGTTAATGTATCAAAAAAGAGGCTCCGTTGTATTTGATTACGGAAACAATATCCGCCAGGTTGCAAAGGATGAGGGCATTAAGCATGCCTTTGATTTTCCGGGATTTGTTCCAGCCTATATTCGTCCGTTATTCTGTGAAGGAAAGGGCCCGTTTCGTTGGGCAGCCTTGTCAGGAGATCCAGCAGATATTTATCGAACAGATCAATTGATCAAGGAGCTTTTTCCAGAAAATGAAGCACTAAATCGCTGGATTGATATGGCACAGGAGCGTGTCGCGTTTCAAGGGCTTCCATCAAGAATATGCTGGCTTGGTTATGGGGAGCGAGTGAAAATGGGCCTAGCAATCAATGATCTAGTTAGAAAGGGCGAACTAAAGGCACCAATTGTTATCGGGCGAGATCATTTAGATTGTGGTTCAGTAGCTTCACCAAATCGGGAAACCGAGGCGATGAAGGATGGCAGTGATGCAGTTGGGGACTGGGCAGTCTTAAATGCCTTAATTAATACTGCAGCAGGAGGATCATGGATTTCGTTTCATCATGGGGGAGGAGTAGGTATTGGGTATTCCTTACATGCTGGAATGGTTGCTGTTGCGGATGGGACAGATTTGGCACAGGAAAGACTAGAACGAGTTCTCACGACTGATCCAGGTATGGGAATTATTCGACACGCAGATGCAGGCTATGATATGGCACAAGATTTTGCGAAGGATCACGATATTACGATTCCAATGCAAAAATAAGGGGGGAACGAAATGGAAGTAGATATTCTTATTACTAATATTGGTCAGCTATTACCAATGGATAAAAAGGGCCCAGTTAAAGGCGCTGATATGGGCGAATTAACCGTCTGGAATGATGCGGCGGTTGGTATTAAGGGAGAGCAAGTAGTCTGGATAGGTTCATCGAAGGAAGCTAAGATTTTAAAGGCTTCTCAAACGATAGATGCAAATGGAAAACTAGTAACGCCGGGTTTAGTTGAGCCACATACACATTTAGTTTTTGGCGGTTCTAGAGAAGAAGAGATGGCTCTAAAGCAACAGGGTGTCCCATATTTAGACATATTAAAGCAGGGTGGAGGAATCCTTTCGACCGTAACCGCTACACAAGAGGCCTCACAGGAGGATTTATTAGAAAAGGCGTTATTTCATTTGGATCGAATGGCGATGCACGGTATAACGACAGTGGAGGCAAAAAGTGGTTATGGATTAAACCATGAAACAGAGTTAAAACAGCTAAGAGTTGCGAAAGAAGCAGGTAAACAACATCCAATTGATATCGTATCCACCTTTTTAGGAGCACATGCGATACCGACAAACTATAAGGAAGAGCCAGAGGCATTCCTGGACTATATGAGCGAGCTATTCGATGTAATAAAACAGGAAAATCTAGCAGAATTTATTGATATCTTTACTGAAACAGGCGTGTTTTCAGTGGTTCAATCCAGACGCTATCTACTAAAGGCAAAGGAGAAGGGTTTTGGGTTGAAAATCCATGCCGATGAAATCGATCCCCTAGGTGGGACGGAGCTAGCTGTTGAACTTGGAGCAATAAGCGGTGATCATTTAGCAGTAACCTCTGATGAAGGCATTCAGAAGCTAGCAAACTCAAACACGATAGGTGTTATTTTACCAGGTACTAGCTTTTACCTTGGGAAGGATGATTATGCTAGAGCTCGTGAAATGATTGATGCAGGGGCTGCTATTGCTATTTCAACTGACTTTAATCCAGGGAGCTCTGTGACGGAAAACCTGCAGCTCATCATGTCTATTGCGGCCTTAAAATTAAAGATGTCGCCAGAAGAAATCTGGCATGCGGTCACCATTAATGCCGCACACGCTATTGGACGCGGAGGAGAAGCGGGAATGATTGCAATCGGGAAAAAAGCGGATATTGTTCTCTGGGATGCTCCAAACTACAAGTATATCCCGTATCATTATGGTGTTAATCATACGAATACCGTTATTAAATCAGGAGAGATAATCTATGAAAGGCAGGCGATTCGATGACCGACATTCGTCATCTTCGTCCTGCTGGAAAAGCTATCTTTAAGGACCGCTATACGACGAAAGCAAAGGAACTATTAACAGAATGGAATTCTGGAAAGACTGCTAGATATGGAATGATAGGGTTACCATTATCAAAGCCTTCCATTAGTCATTCGGGAGCAGCATTTGCTCCGAATACAATTCGAGAAGCATTACAGAGCTATTCGAATTATTCTGGAGAGAAACAGATAGAGTTAACAGATGAAATCATTGATTTTGGCGACCTGATAATGAATCCAACTGATATTATCGGCAATCAACAAAGAATTTATGAAGGACTATCGGACATCTTTCAAACGGCTGCAGCCGAAAACTGGCTTTTACTAGGTGGTGACCATTCAGTAAGCTACTCGGCGATTAAAGCTTTTCAAGAAACACATACTAATGTGGGAATCATTCAATTTGATGCACATCATGATTTACGAAATACAAAAGATGGAGGTCCAACAAATGGAACGCCATTTCGGAGATTATTAGATGATCAAATCGTATCAGGTGAGAATATCGTTCAAATAGGTATCCGTGATTTTACGAATGCAAAGGCATATCATGATTATGCGATGGAACAAGGAATCACCATCTATACGATGGAGGATGTAAGGGAACAGGCGATTTCAACTATCGTGAGAAATGAAATAGATAAATTAAGTAATCGAGTAGATGCTGTTTATTTATCCGTTGATATGGATGTATTGGACCAAGCGTTTGCGCCTGGCTGTCCAGCAATAGGTCCTGGTGGAATGAATAGTACAACGTTACTACATGCAATAAATAAGGCTGCGCAATATGACATTGTAAAGGCAATGGATATTGTTGAAATTGATCCTACTATCGATTTTCGCAATATGACCAGTCGAGTAGCGGCCTATGTACTATTGGAATATATGAAAGGTAAAAACTCGCTAATATAAAAGCGTGGATCATTTATAGGATCCACGCGAAATTCTATTGGCTATTAGTAATATGCTCGTTTACTTCTTCAGGATTTATCCAATCATCCGCCCATTTTTGAATATCTTCAATAACAGGTCGAAGTGACTGGCCCTTTTTCGAAAGAGAATATTCAATACGAACTGGGAATTCAGAGTATATTTTGCGTTCAACGATGCCTTCTTTTTCAAGCATTTTTAGACGATCGGAGAGTAATCTTCCACTAATCGGTAGGTTTGATTCCATTTCAGAAAAACGTTTTGCTCCGGTTAGCATTTCAAACAATATTAAACCGACCCATCGCTTACTTATAATTTGCATTGCTTTTTCAAATCGCGGACAGAGCTCACTCATGATGATCACCTCATTATTATGGCATCGAAAGCGTTACATTAGCTTACAAAAAGTAACCTACAATAATTTTAACATAACCTTTTCGTTGTGTAAAATACAAGAATTGACATCAAATTGATAAAAGAGTATAAGTTATTTGGCTATTTTGTTATTTTGTGAAATAATAACTGTAAAGTGAAACGACATTCTATATTCGGGAATGTTTGCTGAACAAATTGACCCTTTTCAAAGCGAGAGATGGGACAATATCTAATCGGAAGTGTAACGAAATAAATATTTTTATTGGAGGCTATAAAATGGTATCTCAACAAATTCAAGAAAAATATGCGGAATTAGCTCTTCGTAAAGGTGTTAATTTGCAAAAAGGGCAAGCCCTAATGATAAACTCCACCATTGAGGGAGCTGAGTTTACGAAGATTGTTGCGAAAAAAGCATATGAAATAGGTGCAAAAGATGTACATATTAACTGGGCGGATGATGAGCTTACTTTATTAAAATATCAATATGCACCAGAAGAAGTAATTGCTGATTATCCGGAGTGGAAGGTTAAGCTTCATGACTCGTATGCAGAAGACGGAGCAGCTGTGCTATCGATTCGTTCGACTAATCCAGACTTATTAAAGGATATTGATCCAACGAAGGTTGCTAAAGCAAATAAAGCAGCAGCTCAAGCAATGAAAAATTTCCGTAAATATACCATGAACGATAAAATTACGTGGTCGATTATATCTATTCCTACTGGAGACTGGGCACAGAAAATCTTCCCTGATAAGTCACGTGAAGATGCAATGGCAAGTCTTTGGGAAGCAATTATTAAGATTGTTCGTGTGGATCAGGAGGATCCAGTAGCTGCATGGGATGAACATAATGCTACACTAAAAACAGCTCGTGAAATTCTAAATGAAAAAAATTATAAAAAGCTAGTTTTCAAAGCACCAGGAACAGATTTAGAAATGGAGCTTCCAGAAGGTCATATTTGGAAGGGTGGATCTGCGGTATCTGAAAAAGGAATTACCTTTAATCCAAACATGCCGACTGAGGAAGTATTCTCCATGCCTCATAAATATGGTGTGAATGGAACGGTATCAAGCACAAAACCATTAAACTATGGAGGAAGTCTAATCGATAATTTCTCTCTAACGTTTAAAGATGGTAAAGTAGTGGACTTTAAAGCGGAGCAAGGCCAAGATACATTAAAACATCTGTTGGAAACAGATGAAGGAGCAAGTCGCCTAGGAGAAATTGCACTTGTACCACATGAATCACCAGTTTCACAATCAGGGTTAATTTTCTATAATACGTTATTTGATGAAAATGCTTCCTGCCACATCGCACTTGGCAAAGCATATCCAACAAACCTTAAAGGTGGATCTGCGATGAATGAAGAGGAGCTCGATAAGTCTGGCGTAAATGATAGCTTAACACATGTTGACTTCATGATTGGCTCTGAGAAGCTAGATATTGATGGTGTTCTAGCAGATGGGACAACAGAAGCCGTATTCCGAAATGGTACTTGGGCTTTAAATGTTAAAGGAAATTAATGAATGTACGAACTGCTGCACAATGCTTGTGTAGCAGTTTTTTTATAAGGAGTTATGTAAAACTTCAGTCTATTTCATGTATAATGAAGAAGGAGGTAATGGTTCTACATACTAATGGAATGATTGGAGCTTACTCATTTAGTGAACCTCTATCTGACAGCCACCCTTTGTTTTGATACCTTCCATTCTAATTACATAGGAATGCTCATTTGGAATAAATGTAATTTCCCCTTCAGAATTCAAGTTGTATTTTTCTTCAAAAATGGCATTTTCCTGTTTCGAAAAAGTACGACCAATGAGAAGAATAAATTGACCTTGTTCCACCGTAATGTGGTAATGTATTGTTACTTTTTGACCTGGTGTAAATCGAAACGTAGAATCCTGTATCCCGTTAAAGTATTGATAGGAAAGCGATACTTTCCGATTTCCTTTCTTATATACAAAGCCTCTTTGTTGGGAAATCGAAAGAACGCCTTTTTTAACAAGAATCATAATGATGATAAAGAATAGTATGAACAGAATAGTAGATTCCAACAACTTTGCTCATCCTTCCAAAAGTTTTACTATCCAAGTATTACATAAGAAATGATAAATATGAAGGAGGATTTCTTTTGACTTATCATGCAAATACAGAAAGAGGACCACTAGTTTTTCTTTTGATTATCGATCTATATATGATTGTTTCAGTAATAGGTAGAAACTTTTATTTAGCATTTTTTATCTTTCAGGTACTACTCATAATCTTTACATTTTTAGTAATCTTTCTTCGGTTTGAGCTAAGCCTAAAGGAAGACATGCTAACCTTTCGCACTTTTTTATTTGCGATGACGGTATATCAAAAAACAGTGGAATCACAAGAAATTAATCAGATCAAGTTCAAGCGAATTGGCTGGGGACATAAGTGTGCGACTATAAAAGTGAGTGAGGGATTTAACTTACGCGTTGCTAACTTTCATCCGAAAACCATTTATAAGGATTTGAATGAATATGCAAATCACTATAATATAGCGGTTACGAAAACGAAAGATTTTAAACGCTTGGAGAAGTAATAGTAGATGATTGCTTTCATAGAGCGTGCTACTTAATACATTTAATATGCCAGATAAGCATCCTTATCTGGCAATGTGTAAGTTCTTACTAATTCTTTGCGAACGCACCGTCAACCTCCACTGTTTCATAAACATTTATAAAGGCCTTGTCGTCATATTTGCGGACAATGTTTTTTATTTGCATGGTTTCATAGCGCGTAACAACCATCATTAATATCTGCTTTTTCTCTAAGGTATATCCTCCGTATCCATCTGTTATCGTAATGCCGCGATAAATGGATTGCAGTAACTCTTTTCGGATTAAATCTCCTTTAGTCGTTACAATCTGCATGGTTAATTTAATATGACTGGTATGAATTTTGTCAATAATTCTTCCTGATAAATAAATGGACAGTAATGTGTACAATGCAATGTTCCAATCAAATATCGATCCTGAAATAAGAACAATCGTCCCATTCATGGCAGTTAGTAGTAGACCAACACTAATATTACTTATTCGCGAAATAATGATAGCGATAATATCTAATCCACCGGAAGAACCTGAGTACTTAAGGATAATTCCAATTCCAATACCACAAATGACACCACCAAATATAGTGGAAAGTAACACATTATCTGTTACAGCCATAACTGGCAAAAAATATAAAAAGATGGATAGAGATACGACACAAAGAAGTGTGTTCATCGTAATTTCTCTTCCAAGCTTAAAGTAGCTCAATAGGATTAAAGGAATATTTAACACGAGGTTTAATAAACCTGTATCAAAAGGTGTAAGTAAGCCTAGTAAGATAGCGATTCCACTAATCCCACTACTTAATATTTGGTAGGGAACGAGAAAAAAATTAAACGCAAATGCGATAATCAATGATCCTAAAATAACGATAACGTTTTTCATAGTATGTAATCTCCTTTGATGCTGAATGAAAGGGTTGGTGCATGAAAATATCAGCATGCTCTTTTTTAGTATGAACAACCCTTCCAGATATAATTAATCTTTAAATTGAATGGTACAGGTAGAGAAAATTTTTATATCAGAAAAAAACTCGTCCACGAAAGGGACAAGTTAAAATCTCGATACGAAGCTTTGATTTCAATATGTTAGCTACGATTGGGATGGATACTCCCAATAGTCAAGATTTTGGATGAAAATAAATTTAGCGGAGAAGGTGGATAATACTTTAACACTTTATTTGGGTAAAATAAAGGTATCAAATCATAATAGCTTCGTCAAATTCGAAGTCTTTGTAATCAATTTGTATTCGAGTTCTATTCTTTACCGTCATTATCTTTATAAAGGCGCAGGAGAACATATTCTAACTGGACGAACACAAAAGAAGAAGCCATACTTTTCGTACAGCTTCTTCCTAACTACATGAATCCATTCTTTACTAAAACAGCTTTTATCTTCGTATAGTCATATTCTTCTGGTAATATTTCCTTTAACGCTTTTAGTTTTGGTTCAGCGATTTGGTCTCTTGCGGCAATTATTTTGGTTTCTTCTTCTGCATTAAAAAAGATATTCCAGGCAATTGGGTAGCCATCCTGAAATGCCTTGAACAAATGATTTTCAATCGTCATCGTCGTCATGTCTCGAATTACCGCAATATCCTTAATGGATTTACCAGTTTGAAAAAGCTTATAGCTTTCTAGATGGCTAGGACCTTCCGTCTCACTTTTTCTTGTCTTCGGTGCTGCAGGGGAGCCAGATATTTTCACTCTTGTCTTTGCCTCTGGGTGTTCAGTACGCCACTTTTGAATGACTTGTAAAAACACTTCTCCATATTGGTCATATTTTTTCTCACCAATACCTTTGATTTGTAGCATATCTTCTTTTGTATCCGGGAAGTAACGGCTCAATTCTTTTAACGTTGCATCAGAGAATAGGACATATGGTGGAATATTATTCTCATCCGCTATTTCCTTCCGCAATGCACGTAACGACTCAAATAGATCCTTATAATAATCGTCATCTTCACCAGTTGGAATAGGGGCCGTGTACATATCAACCGTACGCTTTCCCTTTAACACTTCTACGGAGTTTTGATTTAATTTTAATGTAGGAAATTTGCCTTCCTCTGTTGCAAGTAACTGCTCTGCTACTAAAAAGTGAATTCGTTCCGTTAATTCCTTTTCTGTATAAGCAGACATCAATCCATAAGTTGATAGTGTGTGCAGGTTGAATTCCTGGATTTTCTTATCCTTGGAGCCTTTTAGAACTTTAGCTGTCATGCTAACTCCAAAGCGTTCACCCATTCGTTTTACACAAGACATAATCATTTGCGCTTCTTCTGTAATATCTGTTTTCTCTAAATGGTCAACACAATTGCTACAACTACCACAATTTTCTTGGTTCGTCCTGTCCTTAAAATAATCTAGAATAAATTTACTTAAACAGCCTTGTGTATGACAATAATTGACCATCGATTGCAACTTTCGGTATTCCTGCTGCTTAGCATTTTCATCCATTAATGATTGCTCAATAAGGAACTTTTGCAACTGAATGTCCTGAGGAGAAAATAGTAGGATACAGTCACTTGCTTCTCCATCACGTCCGGCTCTACCAGCTTCCTGATAATAGGATTCGATATTCATTGGCATTGCATAATGAATGACATACCGTACATTTGATTTATCAATTCCCATACCAAAGGCATTCGTAGCAATCATGACCGGTTTTTCATCGTGAAGAAAAGATGTTTGAGCGAGCTTTCTTTCCGTTTCAGACATACCAGCATGATATTTAGCAACCTGAATATCACGCTTTTCTAATTGCTCAAATAATGTATCAGCTTGTTTTCGAGTGGCAGTATAAATAATACCTGATTTATCAGGGTTTTCTTCAAGGAATGCTCGAATATAGGTTGTGCGATCTTTCCCCTTTACAATATGGAACGCAAGATTGTCTCTTGCAAACCCTGTATTAATAACATGCTGTTCCTCGATTTGGAGTAACCCTTGAATATCCGTAATGACTTCTTCTGTAGCTGTAGCAGTGAGAGCCATAAATACTGGAATATTACGTAGTCGCTTCAAATTGGGAACAATCGAGCGATAGCTCGGTCGAAAATCGTGTCCCCACTGGGAAATGCAATGTGCCTCGTCAAAAGCAACTAATGCAATCTTAATTTTTTTCATGACATTTACAAATACAGAAGACTCGAATCGTTCCGGAGCAACATAAACAAATTTATAACGACCTGCTGCTATATCAGTCATACGTCTTTCCAGCTCAGTAGAAGTTATGGAACTATTAATAAAGGTAGCAGAGATTCCTAATGCCAGAAGGGAGTCAACCTGATCTTTCATCAGTGAAATTAATGGGGATATAATGATGGCAGTCCCGTCACGGGCTAAACCTGGAACCTGGTAGCATATGGATTTTCCTCCACCGGTAGGCATAACTGCTAGTGTATTTGTTAAAGACATTACTTTATCAATTACCTCGCTTTGACCAGGGCGAAACGATTCATAGCCAAAGTAGGTTTTAAGAATATTTTGTTGTTCTGCAATCATGCTGCTCCTCCTCTCAACTGTTAATCCTATCACAATCTTAGAACAGAAACGAGTTCTTATTTTTGGAATATAAGTGTTAGATTCGCAAATAAAAGGAATTAATGTAGCGCGCTAATGGAAGATTTTTATATTTATATTGATATATAATTAAATAATAGATAAAAGTGGATACTATAAATAAAAGAAAGAACGATAGAATCAAATGTTTGTTTCCTGTTGCCAGAGAAGTTGAAATGCTGGCAACTTGGTTATATTTAACATGACACGAAATAGTCGTCTCGATTTAAGAATAAAATTGTTTACTTTTTTTGCGGGTACATTTAGAATGACCATATATTTGAAAAAAAGGGGGCACGAAATGGTACCGTCTTTATTATTGGAAGTCATGCTGATCTTCTTTCTAGGGATTGGTTCACAATGGGTGGCTTGGCGTTACCGTATGCCAGCGATTGTTGTAATGGCCGTTACGGGTCTATTAATTGGTCCAATCTTAGGCTTCATCAATCCAGAAGAAGACTTTGGCAATCTTTATCATCCGATTATTTCTGTTGCAGTAGCAATTATTCTATTTGAAGGAAGCCTTAATTTAAGCTTTAAAGAGCTACGAGGACTTGGAAAACCGGTTTTCAGAATTTCGACATTCGGTGCTTTTATTGCATGGATTTTAGGCTCGCTTACTGCACATTATATAGCAGGTCTTTCGTGGGCTGTGGCATTTGTCATCGGGGGCTTATTTATCGTGACAGGCCCAACCGTTATTATGCCATTACTACGCCAATCAAAACTTAAGCCTCGACCTGCAAAAATCTTAAAGTGGGAAGGTATCATTGTTGATCCTATTGGAGCATTATTGGCTGTTTTTGCATTTGAAATTATAGCTTATTTAACTGCTAATGATCCTGATGGAACAAAACTATTGATGTTCTTAGCGGCCTCTATTTTTGCGGGAATATTTGGTTGGTTTTGTGGACGTGGAATTGGCTGGATGTTTGAGACAGGATATATTCCAGAATTCCTTAAATCACCAGCAGTATTTACCGTGGTAATCCTGTGCTTTACAGTTGCAGATGAAATTATGCATGAGACAGGACTACTATCCGTTACTGCAATGGGGATTACACTCGCCAATATGGGCATATCATCCGTTGCTGATATGCGACACTTCAAGGAAAACATTTCTATTCTATTGATTTCTGCAATTTTTATTATGTTGACCGCTTCCTTACAATTAGAAACCATTCTTCATATTTTTAGTCCGAGTATAATTGGCTATGTAATATTGATGATGTTCCTAGTTAGGCCGCTGTCTATCTTTGTATCGACGATTGGTACGGGGTTAACATTCAATGAAAAATTATTAGTTGGCTGGATTGCTCCAAGAGGAATTGTGGCACTGACAGTTTCGAGTTATTTTGCTACGATCCTACTGGCAGCTGGCTATCCAGATGCAGAAATTCTAACAGCCTTAACGTTTGGTCTCGTATTCTTTACCGTTATCGCGCATGGCTTCTCCATTGGATGGCTAGCGAAAAAGTTGAATTTATCGGTAGAAGGAAGACCAGGTACGTTAATTGTTGGGAGCAATGTATTTACGGTAGAGCTTGCAAAATCACTTGCTAAAGTAAATGTTCCGATAATTATCGTGGATAATTCATGGGAAAGATTAAAGGTTGCTAGAGAGGCAGGCGTTCCTTTTTATCACGAGGAAATGTTATCCGAGCAGACAGAATATCATTTAGATACGATGCCTTATGAGTATTTAATTGCGGCAACGGATAGTAGATCGTATAATTCCTTAGTATGCACGACCTTTATGCCAGAGTATGGACGGACGAATGTCTTTAAAGTGAGTCCTTATGATAAGGTCTATGGAACGACTACTGAAATTGTTTCAAAAGTTGGTGGAAGAATTCTTTTCCGAAAGGAAGTTAACCTAGAAGACTTAATTGATAAGATTAATAACGGGTTTGTTTTACGTCAAACTACTATCACGGAGCAATATACCTATAAACAATACCGTGATGAAAAAGACGAAGAAACTGTCTTCTTATATATCATTAAACCATCTGGACAAATTAAATTTTACTCAGAAGAAATGCGTACAGTACCAAGTAATGGTGATATTATCGTAAGTTTAATGCCTAGGAATAAAGAAAAGGCTAAGATTCAAGCTAGATTGGAAAGTGAATAAAGTAATACAAAAGGAGCATTTGCCTAGTTTAGGGCAATGCTCCTTTAATTTATTCAAATGCTTCTAGTTTCTTGTATACTTCCGCAATTTCTTCTTCTAATCGCACTAATTGTTCTTGGGCAGAAGAAGCTCTACCACGAACGTATTCTAATTTATCTAAGTCACTTTGAATGCGAACATAATCAGATTTTAATTCAGCTAGTTTATCTTCAAGTTCTTGTTTTGTCATCGAATCACTCCTCCATTACAGTGTAGCGTTTCCCTCTTTACAAAACAATTAATTACGTTAAAATAGATTCAATTACGATAAAAAGGGGGGCGTTATATGAAAGTATATCTTGAAACATCGATAAATCGCTATTTAGAAAAAGTAGAAAATGTATTGTTAGAACAAGAGGTTAACAACAACTTAATGCTTGGATTATTAGAAAGAGGAAGAAACAACATTGGTATATACACAGACGGTATACGATTAGGGATTGTGGAAGAGGATGGACAAGTAATTTATGCTTTTATGCAAACCCCTCCAAATAAATGGATATTGGCAAAAATCGATGGGATTGATCAGAGGGTCATTCCAGCGATCGTACAATTTTTAGATCGTCATAAATATCCTGTACCTGGTGTGCTCGGTCCAGAAGAGCAGGTAGAGGAGTTCGTGAAACGATGGAAGAACTTGTCTAAAAAGAAGGCAATCTTACATATGAAACAATTAATCTATCAATTAGACAAGGTAAAGGTTACACCAAATGCAGAAGGGAAACTAATACTAGCAATCGAAAAGCATCTTCCAATTATTCGAGAATGGTTATATCATTTTGGACTTCAAGCTAATATGAACATTTCAAAGCCGCACGCCGATAGTATGGCAAGGAATTACATTCAAAATCAATCTCTATTCCTTTGGGAAGTGAATAATCAAATCGTTTCTATGGCAAATAACTCCAGAAGGTCCAGAAATGGAGCAACGATTAATGCAGTATTCACACCAGATGATCAGAAGCGGAAAGGACATGCTACTAGTGTTGTGGCTGGACTCTCTCAACAACTATTGGATGAGGGTTTTCGGTTTTGTAGTTTGTATACAGATACATTAAACCCAACTTCAAACAGCATTTATCGAAAGATTGGATATTATGATGTAGGCTCATCAGTCGAATATTATTTTGAATAAGCTTGAGCACACATCATTGTTAAAGTAAAAAAACAGCGACAAACAAAGTTTGTCGCTGTTTATTAAATTAAGGCATCTTCCTTATTTTTTCTCGTATCTTTGTATGTTTCATAAAAGTGCACAATAATTGCCTTAACAACTGCATAAAATGGTACTGCAAAGAGAATACCAATGAACCCTGCAATACTACCTGCTGCCAAAATAATCGTAATGATGGTTAGAGGATGAATACGTAAGGCACGCCCCATAATATTTGGTGAGATAAAGTTCCCTTCAATTTGCTGCGCAATAATCATGATGATGGCAATCCATACGACATTCATTGGGTCCTGAAATACGCCGACAATAGCTGCTGGCACGACAGCGATAAATGGTCCAACAAATGGTACCACACACATAATCATACCGAACAATGCAAGTGTCAAGGCGTAATTTAAATCAATAATTAAATAGCCGATAAAAAGCATAATCCCAATGCTCAAGCTGACTAGCAATTGCCCTTGGATATACGCCGATAATGTATGATCAATCTTATATAACAGGCTTCTTAAATTGCTTGCTTTTTTGTCCTCGAAAATTTGTGTCACGAAAGGAACAAATTTTTCATCATCTTTGAGCATGAAGAATAGGAAAAATGGGACTAATACAAGCGCAAAAACAAATCCAATAACCTGACTAATGAAGCTAAATAGGAAGGTCATAAACCCTTCGATATAGGTTTGCATATTTGCCATCATATCGTCGATTGTGTCATAAACCTCTTTTGGAATGATGTTTTGATTCTTTTCAACGTAGTCAATTACTTCCTGTGCACCAGATATCATTCCAGGCATATTATCCATGAATCTTGTAAATTGATCCTGGGCAACTGGTATGATGAACATCGTAAATACGTAGCCTATTAGAATGAACAAGATAAACACGATAACAATTGCTAAAAACTTTGGTGTTTTATATTTTATTAAAAGCTTCATTAATGGTTTGGCTAAATAATATAATAGCCCAGCTGCAATAAATGGAAATGCAACGGCCCCAATGTATTTCAATAATGGATCAAATATAAACCGAGTTTCATACAATAAATAGATTAATAGAAATACTAATATTAACGCAATTAAGGTTTGGAACCAACGCTTCTTCGTCATACTCATCACACTTTCTAAGTTATTATGGTTAATCTTATAATATTTTTTTAGAGAATGCACTTGTAATTTACATAAATCGAACATATTAAATTATTTCCTTCATTAAAGGAAATTAAACCCTATTTACTAGTCTGTTAGATTCTTCGTTCGTTTTATGTTAAAATTTGAGCATATATTGTTTTTGGAGGATAACCCTATGAATAATTGGGAGTCAGTCTATCATAAATGGAACACATTTCAAAATCTTGATCCCGAGCTTAAGAAAGAATTAGTGAGTATAGAGTCGAATCAACTAGCATTGGAAGATGCTTTTTATAAAGAATTAACCTTTGGTACAGGTGGGATGCGCGGTGTACTTGGAGTCGGTACCAATCGAATGAACATCTATACGGTACGTAAAGCAGTATATGGTTTAGCATCCTATTTATTAAAAAACTCCGTAAATGTAAAGGATCGTGGTGTAGCGATTGCATACGATTCAAGATATAAATCCCGAGAATTTGCAATTGAAACAGCCAAAACACTTGGAGCGTTTGGAATTAGGGCATATGTCTTCCATTCGATAAGACCAACTCCTTTATTGTCCTTTGCTGTTCGTTATTTAGGTACAGCTGGAGGGGTGATGATTACTGCAAGTCATAATCCACCAGAATATAACGGCTTTAAGGTCTATAATGAAGACGGCGGACAAATGATTCCAGAAGAAGCAAACCAAATTATTCAAGAAATACAAGACATTGATAATGAATTGGACATTCCAATTATAGAGCAACCAGAATTAGAAGAAAAAAAATTACTGGTTTGGGTTGGCGATGGAGTGGATAATGCTTATTTAGAAAAACTAAGCCTTATCACCAAATTAAGTCATGATGAATGTAAACAACCGAAGGATTTAAAAATTGTATTTACACCACTTCATGGTACAGCGAGTGAGCTAGTTCCAGCTGGTTTAAAGCAGCTAAACTTTGACCAGGTTTCAGTAGTTGAAGAACAAATGGTTCCTGATCCGGAATTTTCAACAGTGTCATCACCAAACCCGGAGGAACATCAAGCGTTCACCATGGCTATTGGTTTAGGAAAAAAGGTAAATGCAGATATTCTATTAGGAACAGATCCAGATGCAGACCGTTTGGGAGTTGCAGTGAAGACGAAGTCAGGTGATTATACCGTTTTAACAGGAAATCAACTTGGAGCACTATTAATTGATTATATTCTTTCCCATACCAATCCAGTACTTTTAGCTAACGATCGAGTAATCAAAACGATTGTAACATCTGAATTAGGGAAAGCAATTGCAGAATCTTATGGTGTTAAGACAATAGACACTTTAACTGGTTTTAAATATATTGCAGCAAAAATTCGCCAATTCGATACCACAGGTGAAGCGTTTGTCTTTGGCTATGAAGAAAGCTACGGTTATTTAATTAGTAGCTTTACACGTGATAAAGATGCCATTCAGGTAGCGGTAATGGCAAGTGAAATGGCGGATTATTGGAAAAAACAAGGAATGACCTTACTCGATGCATTAGAATCGCTATATAAGAAGCACGGATACTATCGAGAGACAATGTCATCGCTAACTTTAAAGGGTAAAGCGGGTGCAGAAAAGATTTCGCAAATTATGCATACAATCCGTGACAATCCTTTAACGGACATTGCAGGACTAAAGGTAGAAATGCTAGAAGACTATTTAGTTGGAAAGCGATATATTAATGCTAGTAGTACAATTGAAAAAATTGATTTGCCGGCAGAAAATGTTTTGAAATTTACTTTAGCGAATGATAGCTGGGTGTGTTTAAGACCATCTGGCACAGAGCCTAAGATTAAGTGTTACTTTGGAACATGTGGCGTAAATGAGTCTGAAAGCGAAGCAACGCTTAACCAATTAAAAGATTATATGAACAACGTTATGCATCAAATTATATAATAGAAAATCATCCCATCGAAGGGATGATTTTTTTCTATCGAATCCTATGCAGATTGCTGAAACTATTCGGTAATTGATTTTACGTCAACTGCCACTATTGTTATTGGAAGCAGCGGTTGAGGCGGCTATTGTTGCAATCATGACGGCTTGTTGTGCTTGTAGAATAGCTTCTAGTATTGTACTCAAGCTCGTTTCAGCTAACCCCTTGTGATCCAACTTATCATGCACAAAGAAGCTAGTGGCCATCATCACATTCATATCCTTTTGCCATTTAAAATCCTTTTGCTCATTCAAAAAGGTATACATCGCTTTTATATGTTGCATATCGAACTCTTCCTGTGGGAGCAATGCAAGCATACCAATAACTGGATAATAGCTTGTTTTCGGTTTAATCCCCGCATGATTAAATGAATCCATTACATACTGGGCACGGCTTATAAGGATATTTTTACTTACATCTTTCCCAAGAGCAAGAATATGACTTAGGAACTGCAAATCGTTTCCTTTTCGAAATCCACTTTTACTTAGGTCTTCATAAAACCCCTCAATATGCTGAATTATATTAGGGGTTTCTTCGAGTGCTAATAATGTTGCTAGTGGATAGTCTTCACTTGAAGTTAAAAATAGGTGCTCCTTCTTCATGCCATCATAGATTTCTTTCATTCTTTCAATTTTTTGTTCTGGATTGGTTGTATTATTGATGATTAGAATGGAAGCGGCAATATAGGTATACGTTCCACTGCTTAATTTCTTTTCTCGAAACCTATCGTATAAGTCAAATAGCTGTTGGATTTTTTCATCCGGTTCCTCAAAGTTAACGTCAAATATTGCGGCAGTTGTAAATCTTGCATAGGATCGCATGGATGAAAAAAGACTAGCATTACGCTTTATTGTTTCAGCTAGATCCAGAAATCGATTCATTCTTAATTCTTTTTCATGAAGAACATAAATAGAGGAAATTGTCATTAGTATCCGTTTGTCAGAGACCTTCCATTTTAGCTGTTGTTTCAATTCCTCATAATAGTTCATATAGTTGTCCATCTTTGTATTCATCTTCCATCCCCTTTCTTTCTACTTAGTATAGTATACGGTTACCAACCTAAAATAGATTCATATGCGTATTTTTGTAAATTCTATGTAAATGTTAATACACAAACAACAGATTATGTTATCTTAGAAAAAACAAAAAATGCTTGGAGGAAATAATGAAGAAGAACCGATTACTGGAAATCTTAGGGACATCATTGAAATTAGGGTTGACCTCTTTTGGTGGGCCTGTTGCACATTTAGGATATTTTAAAAACGAATATATAGATAAGCGTAAATGGCTAGACGATAAGACGTATGCAGATATTATAGCGCTGTGTCAGTTCCTACCTGGTCCAGCGAGCAGTCAGGTTGGAATATCAATTGGAATGCTTCGAGGTGGCTTCTTTGGGGGAGTTATTTCTTGGTTAGGCTTTACGATGCCCTCTGTTATTGTATTGATATTATTTGCACTTGCCTTTCAAACCTTCTCACTTGGAGATGCCACCTGGATAACATCTCTAAAAATAGTTGCAACGGCTGTTATATTACATGCAGTTTTAGGAATGGGGAAAAATCTTACGCCAGATAAACCAAGAATAGCAATCGCCGTTCTTGCAATGCTGATTATGTTATTATTTCCATCGGCTATTGTGCAAATTGCTGTCATTTTGGGTGCCGCTATTCTCGGATATTTTATGTTTTCTAAAAATGCACAATCAAAGGTCGAAGCGTTTTCCATTTCTATCACGAAAAAGCAAGGGATTTTCGCGCTTTCCCTACTAGTGCTGCTACTAATTGGGTTGCCAATAGTGGCACAAGCTGTTCAGAATCCTTATGTAAGTATTTTTGATACATTCTTTCGGGTTGGCTCCATTGTATTTGGAGGGGGACATGTGGTGCTACCATTGCTAGAGCAAGAGGTTGTGCCGAATGGTCTTTTGACGAGCAGTGAATTTTTGGCCGGTTATGGGATGGCTCAAGCGGTTCCAGGTCCTCTATTTACATTTGCGAGTTATTTAGGGACGATGATACAAGGCTTAACAGGTGGTATTATTGCCACAGTAGCAATGTTTTTACCTTCATTTTTATTGATTGTTGGAGCCCTACCTTTCTTAAGTGAACTAAGAAAGCGTAAGAGCTTTCAAGGAATATTGATGGGCGTTAATGCAAGCGTAGTCGGGATACTACTTGCTGCCTTCTACGACCCTGTATTTACAAGCTCCATTACAAATGCCGCAAGCTTTTCATTAGCTGCAATTCTATTCGCACTTATGTATTTTTGGAAAACCCCTGCATGGCTCATTGTGATTATTGGGGTCGTGTTAGGGGAAGTAATGCATTACTTTTTTATTTAGCACATATATAAGATACAATGAGTTCGAGGTGAAGTTGAATGGCAGAACATCATTTTCATTTAAAAGCAGATTGGCCAGGTGGCCGTAATAGTGAAGGACATATTGACGCAGGAAATCTAAATACAAAAATCTCCATTCCAAAAGAAATGGATGGTCCAGGAGTCGGAACGAATCCAGATGAAATGCTACTCGGAGCGGCTGCAACATGCTACATTATTACGCTTGCCGCAATGATTGAAAGAGCTAGTCTACCTCTGAAGGAAATGGCGTTGGAATCTGAAGGGATTGTGGATGTAACAAAGGGCGTTTTTACGTATAAAAAAATTATTCATAGACCGACAGTAGCATTAACTGATGAAGCCGGTGATGGCGATTACCAATTAGTTAAGAAGCTCGTGGAAAAGGCAGAAAAAAGCTGTATGATTTCTCGAGCCATACAGGGCAATGTCGAATTAGAATTACAGGCGAAGATTCTATAAATGGACAAAGGAACACTATCAATAACAGTAGTGTTCCTTTTAATTACGATTTGTAAGTAATGTGAATTCATTTTCTTGACACCCTATTAAAACCATTGTATCTTATTAAAGTCATACTATTTTTATCGGAATTATATAATTTAAAGAGCGATAAAAAGATTAGGTGCATATAGTATTAGAAAACTAGGTGTTTGCAAATGCATGTTGGCGAATATCTTCTTTTCCGAAATCAAAAAAAATAGGGGGATTTTATGATGGATTGGCTATTAATCTTGAACATTGCAATTCTACTTGCAATTATCGGATTGTTAATTTTTATGCAACGTAAACATGTTTCCTTTACGAAGCGTGTATTTACAGGTCTAGGTTTGGGGATTGTTCTTGGAGCTGTATTACAATGGATTTATGGAAGTGGATCTGAAACATTAGCACTGACTAGTGATTGGTACAATGTAGTGGGGAGAGGGTATGTTAGCTTCCTAATGATGATCGTAATTCCTTTAGTAATGGTATCGATTATTCAATCCATTACGAATCTGGAAAAGTCAGCTCAGCTTGGAAAAATGGCTGGTTGGATTATTGGTATTTTAATTGTAACGACAATGATTGCAGCTTTAATTGGTGTTGGTGCTGCAACAATCTTTGATCTAAATGCAGAAGATATTACTGCAGGTGAGGAAGAACAAGAGCGAGCGGCTTCTCTAGAAGATAGATATTCTACTGAAATTGAAGGAGCTTCAACTCCGGACCGAATTTTGAACTTTATCCCATCTAACATCTTCTTAGATATGACGGGACAGCGTTCAACATCCGTTATTGCAGTTGTAATCTTTTCTATATTTGTTGGGGTTGCAGTACTTGGGTTACGCAGAAAAAATCCTGAACAAGCAGAATTCTTTACGAAAATGGTCAATGCAGTATATGGTGTTGTAATGCGTATCGTTACCTTGGTACTTCGTTTAACGCCTTACGGTATTTTGGCGTTAATGGCAAATACGGTAGCAAATACAGACTTTGCTGGAATTTTAGAGCTTGGTAAATTCGTATTAGCATCTTATGTAGCGTTGGCGGTAATGTTTATTATTCACCTAGTACTTGTATCGGTATTCGGAATAAGTCCACTTGGTTATTTACGTAAAGTATTGCCAGTGCTGAGCTTTGCATTCACATCCCGTTCTAGTGCTGGTACTATTCCGTTAAATGTTTCTGCACAGAAAAACGCTCTTGGTGTTGAAGAAGGGGTTGCCAATATGTCTGCTTCCTTTGGAGCAACAATGGGGCAAAATGGATGTGCTGGAATATATCCTGCAATGCTCGCTGTTATGATTGCACCAACTGTTGGTATTGATCCATTAACAGTGGAGTTCTTATTACCACTAGTTATCATCATTGGATTTAGTTCATTTGGTATTGCCGGTGTTGGTGGTGGTGCTACATTTGCAGCACTAATCGTTCTTTCTTCAATGGGATTACCTGTAGGGTTAGCAGGTCTGTTAATTTCAATTGAAGCATTCATTGATATGGGTCGTACTGCATTGAACGTAAATGGTGCAATGGTAACCGGTACACTGACCTCACGTATTTTAGGAAACTTTAATACGAAAATCTTTCATGATAAGAACGCGATAGAAGAAGCAAAATCATTATAATTGTGCCAAATAACCGCTCCCACGTGGAGCGGTTATTTTTATAGGCATCGATACAGGGCGGGCGAACGACGCGAATAAATGATGGTAACCACCTTTATTAATGAGTATCATATTATTTTATTAACGCCAGAACCCTGTCTAATTTCTGATTTCTACCGTAGTCAAAATAACCATGAAACGGGCAGCCGACATCCTGTACACGTTTCACGACGTTTTCAATTGTAAATGCTTCCGGTCTTAGTTCCACTGTAACTTCCTCCCAGTAAAGCGGGGTTGCCACTGTCCCATCTGGTGTTTTACGTGTAGAGTAGGGGGAAATTAACGTTTTATCCTTCCCGTGCTGAACGTAATCGATATATAGTCGACCCTCTCGCTTTTCCTTCATTCTTTCAGTAGTAAAAATATCAGGATGCTGTTTTTCAATCGTCCATGCAATAGCTTGTGTGAATACGGCAGTTTCGTCATACTCCATACTACCTTCTGAAATTGGAATATGGACCTGAAGACCTTTATTTCCTGATGTTTTAACAAATGAGACAAGGTCTAAGTCATCCAATAATTGTTTTATTAGTAATGCTGCCTGAATAGCCCAGCTAAATTTATCCCGATTAGGTGGGTCTAAATCAAATACAATCTCGATTGGTTTATTACCTGTTAGGCTTTGAAAGGGTACATGATATTCCAACGCACCATGATTTGCAAACCACATAAGAGATTCTAACGTATCACATACCATCAATTTTTCTTCTCCTGTACCAATACCATTAATAAAGTCTGGCGCATAAGCAGGTAGGTGCTTCTGAAAAAATGACTCTGCTTTAACGCCATCTGGACAACGAATGATTGTTAATGCTCGGTTCTCTAGGAATGGTAACATATAGGGGGCAATCTCTCGCATATACGCTAGAAACTTCCCTTTTGTAAATCCTACTTCTGGCCAGTAGAGCTTATCGGTATTTGCGAACTCTATTTTAGGGGGAAGCATGGACAAGTCTAATTCTAATTGCTCCACTGTGCATTCAGCTGGAGTTAATTCTGGTGCAATTCTGTCAAATTCAGGTTCACGTAATTCTCCCATATACCGATCTAAGGTATGTATGGAGGCACAGATTGCAGGTGGTAGCCTATAAAAAACACCTTCCTTTTCACCGTTTGCTATAAAAAGTTGCTTCACTGTTTGAAAATCATCTGTAGCCAATCCATGCTTGCATTTTCCGACAGCATAAATCGAGTCACTATCGAATACATGGACATCAAAATAGTCATTTTTACTATCATATGCTGTCAAAAATCCATGAATAACTCGCCAATTTTTTATCTTATACCAATCCCGATGTTTTTTTCCTGTCGAATAGCTGCTCTTCTTTCGCTTGGCAATCATTCCTTCTCCTTTATGGTCAAAAATAATTTTCCATAGTTCGTCAGGATTTTTGTATGCCTGAATGAATCCGAGTTTCTTCCATTTCTCATCCGTAATCTCCATAAGACTACAAAAGGATTCTAAAACCTTTTTTCGTTCAGCAAATGTCTTTCTTGCGGTGGAAGTACCTGAATACTGTAAAATATCAAATGCTAACAGGGTTGCAGGTCTATTCACAGAAGCTTTTTGAATGGAATCAGCATTTTTGAGTCTTCCTCGCTTTTGAATCCACGAGAAGTTAGCTTGGTAACGATTGTTTAATACGGCTAATTCGCAATCCAGTTTAACAGGTAGAAGCTCTTTGACAAGATTCTCATGTTGCTGGCAAAAAGAAACAATTTCAGGGAATTGTGGTGTTAAATCTTTTTGATTTTTACTAACTAATTTAATTTCGTCATTTTTTTCCCAATGGAGAACGCACCGAAATCCGTCATATTTAACCTCGTAAAGCC
Source organism: Ornithinibacillus xuwenensis (assembly GCF_039614845.1). Taxonomy (NCBI): domain Bacteria; kingdom Bacillati; phylum Bacillota; class Bacilli; order Caryophanales; family Bacillaceae; genus Ornithinibacillus; species Ornithinibacillus xuwenensis. The sequence goes on from NZ_JBDIML010000002.1 coordinate 549,456, forward strand.
ATTCATTTCCTGTTGGAATTTCGTTACTTGCAATTGGCTTCATTACGTCCATTTCATCATTCTCCCTTCCCCATTTAAAATGCTATAAATCGGGGAAAATAACCAGAATGGATTAAAATTATCTATTTTCGACAAACTATGGGAAAAAGGGAGGTATGATGATGCATACGATGTGGAAAGGCACCATTAGCTTTGGACTTGTCAATATCCCTGTTAAAATGCATGCTGCAACAGAAAATAAAGATGTTTCCTTAAGGCAGCTACACAAGGAATGTAAATCGCCAATAAAATATGAGAAGGTTTGTCCGGTTTGTGAAAAAGAAGTTGGTAATGATGATATCGTAAAGGCGTATGAATACGCCAAAAATAAATTTGTCGTTTTGGATGAGGACGATCTTGCTGAGTTAAAGAAGGAGCAAGAAGATAAGGCAGTTGAAATTGTAGATTTTGTTAAATTAGAAGATATTGACCCGATTTACTTCGAAAAAAGCTATTATTTGTCACCAAATGAAGGGGGGAGTAAAGCGTATGGTTTACTCCGTGCCGCCCTGGAGGAGACTGGGAAAATCGGTGTGGCCAAAATGATGATTCGCTCTAAAGAGCAGCTTGCAGTTATCCGTATCTATCAAAACACACTTGTGGTTGAAACCATACATTACCCAGATGAAGTTCGTGACGTAAAGGAAGTACCGAATGTTCCGGAAAAAGTAGAGACCGCGAAAAAGGAAATCGATACTGCAAAAATGCTTATTGAACAGTTAACCACTGAATTTGAACCCGAGAAATATAAGGATGATTATCGTACTGCATTATTAGAGTTAATTGAAGAGAAGAAGAATCAAGATCAAACTACTACAGCAAAAGATAAACCGAAACCTGATAACGTAACCGATCTGATGGATGCATTACAAGCATCCTTAGAAAGAGCGAAGAAAGATAAACCGAAGCCGAAACAACCCAAAAAACGAAAAACGACTACAACCAAGAAGAAAGCGCAGTAATGTATAAGCCCTCATTTATGAGGGTTTTTCTATTGGGAAAATGCAAAGCAAAGAGTGATTTCTACTTTTTGGTAATTAAGTTTCACCAATAGCAGTGATTGTAATTATCCATCTATTGGAACCTACATTACATTCCATTATCAATCTTTCATTCCATTTACATGATGTTAACAACCACAATAAATCGTACTGGTCAGTGCGTATTACTGTGTTGAAGCGGGTAGAAAAGTATTACCCCCAACAATACTATAGTAAAGGAATGAGCATCTTGGAGCGTAACGCCTTCTTTGATAATGCGAAATTACTTCTTATTCTCTTAGTTGTTTTCGGTCATGTAATCCAACCCTTTATTGCTGGTTCGTTAGAAATGCACGCCTTATATACTTGGATTTATACGTTTCATATGCCAGCATTTATATTTCTAGCAGGATTTTTTGCCAAAGGGTTTGGAGATAGCGGATATTTCATAAAGCTCGCTAAGAAATTACTTCTGCCATATTTCATATTTCAATTAACCTATTCTTCTTATTATTACTTCATTGGAAAATCGAATTGGTTAACCGATATATTCTATCCTCATTGGTCCTTATGGTTTTTAATTAGTTTATTTAGTTGGCATTTGTTATTATATTGGTTTAAAAAAATACCACCTATTATCAGTTTATCCGTAGCAGTAGCTTTAGGGATTCTTGTAGGCTATTTAGCTGGCGTAGGACATTATTTTAGTCTATCAAGAACATTTGTATTCTTTCCATTCTTCCTATTGGGATTTTGGCTAAAAGAGAAGCATCTCATGTACTTGAAGCGAAAGGGCATTCAAGTCATAGCAGGGTTGATACTCACAGCTACAGCACTTGCCATTTATTTTGCACCAGAAATCAACACCGGTTGGCTATTAGCATCGAAATCATATTATGACTTAGGAATGCAAGAGTTCGGAGGAATCGCTAGATTACTTGTTTATGTAACCTCAACATTAATGGCTGCTAGTGTGCTAGCCTGGGTTCCAACGAAGCGATACAGCTTTACCCATTTAGGTGAAAGAACCTTATATGTTTACCTATTACATGGGTTCATTATCCAGTATTTTCGCGCATACGAACTATTCCATGTGACTACTATTATGGATGTTATTGGGTTAGTCGGAATTTCTGTTCTAACCGTATGGGCACTGTCTAGTACACCAGTTCTTACCGTAAGCCAGCCATTTGTTGAAGGGAAGTTAACCCATATGAAAAAATCGTTAAATATTTCAGGATAAATGAAACTTTTCTCGAAAAACTTTCGTATATATAAGTAGCCCCCCTTTTTCTAGAATAGATTTGGTAATAAACCAAACTAGAGGTTGGTTTATTAACCAAAAAAAGAGCAATCCATTTACGGATTGCTCTTTTGTCTTGATTTATTAGAACAAGATATGTGCCACAAGAACGATGATAGGCAACGTAATAATCGTCCTTAATAAGAAGATAATCGCTAAATCCTTAAAGGAAACTGGCACCTTAGAACCTAACAATAATCCCCCAACTTCTGACATGTAAATTAATTGCGTAACCGATAGAGCAGCGATAATGAAACGGGTTATCTCTGCCTCTATTGAAGCCCCAATGACAGAAGGTAAGAACATATCCGCAAAACCAATAAGAATTGTTTCAGAAGCCTCGTGGGCAAATGGTACTTGCATAAGTTCTAAGATGGGGATAAACGGTGTCCCTAACCATTGAAATAAAGGTGTATATTCAGCAATTATTAGCGCGACAAGGCCAAGTGCCATTACAACAGGGGCTACCCCCATCCACATATCTAATACATTTTGGCTTCCATCTTTCAGAAACTGATAGAAGCTAGACTCTTTCTTTGCGCGCTTTACTGCTTTTTCATAACCGAATGTTAAGGAGTTATATCCTTCTGGAAGTTTCTCCTCAATTCCTGTTGCCTGTTCATTGACATAAGAATCAGGTTTTCTGGAGAGTGGTGGTATCCTTGGCATGATTAATGCAGCAATAAGACCAGCTCCCAACACCGTAAGGTAAAACGGTATAAACATATGGCCAAGACCCACTTCTTCAATAACTACGAGTGTAAAGGTGATAGAAACTACGGAAAATGTTGTACCAATAACTGCTGCCTCGCGCTTCGAGTAATAGCCATCTTCATATTGTTTACTTGTAAGTAGTACCCCAATTGTTCCATCACCAATCCAAGATGCTAATGCGTCAATAGAGGATCTCCCTGGTAGTTTAAATAAAGGCCGCATAAACTTTGTTGCTAAAGTTCCGAAAAGCTCCATTAAGCCAAAGTTCATCAATAGTGGTAAGAATAATCCAGCAAATAAAAAGACAGCAAATAAAACATGAAGTAAGCTATCTAATAATAATTGTCCAGTATCTTCTCCATGTACTGCTTCAGGACCGATTTTATAATACACCATAATTGCAAATACAGCGGCAAGTACTCTTGTTATTGTCCAAAACCAATTGACTAAAAGTAGGTTTTGGAAGAAAGGTGTTTTGTCTAAACGATCACGACCAATTATCTTCGCTAAAACAGTAAGGAAAGCTGTTAGAGTTATAATAATCATCATAATAAACGATAATTGATCAGCGAGTAAATCCTGAATCCAATTCGCTAGTATGGCAATTGGGATGGTAAATCCATCCTTAGTCTGAACAGGAATAATGAATAATAAAATACCAATAAGAGAGGGAATAATAAATTTAAGATGTTCAATTAGCGAAAATTTACTTTTCATCCGGAATCCTCCTAAAAACCATATTATATTATTAGATTATGTTTCTTTTAGTTAATTATAAACCAACTTTCCTAGTATAGATTACGAATAAATATTTGTCAAAATGTATATTTATAGAGTGAGAAGCATTGATGTTAATTTAATGCGAGAATAAGTTAGGTTTTCTAGTTCGAATTTCCTATTTTATAAATCGATATTGCGTCTATAATAGGTGGGCGTTATTATATAGATAATAGCATAGTTCGGAGGGGGAATTTTAGCGTATGAAAAGCTGCTTGCAATTATGTAGTAACTTAGAGCTTTATAAAGACATAGAATCGAAGCTAAAGAGAGATCTAACGAACGAAGAAATGGATTTTTTGCAATGGGTTTTCAATCGCTATTTGGAAGAGAAAGAGCAACAGAGTGCATAAATAACATTCTCGGAAACTAACGCTATGATTGTTAGTATATTCCTTGACGTGCAGAAGTCTTGAATTATCAAGGCTTTTTATTATGCAATTTTATCAAGATTTAGTTTGTGTAGTTTTGTTTACCGTTCTCGATGGGTGAGGTTTCACTTTGAGATACCGGTATTATTCTGTATGATAAAGTAGAATGATTTTTACATAAGAGGAGTGTCTATATGGCAGTCGCAAATGATACGATTTTGCAAAAGATGACGCGTGAATTAGAGCAAGCAAAGCAAGAACAGCATAACCAACCCGAAATGTTAAAGCATATTGCTAATATACGTTTGTTATGTGATTTATTTCTGACAGAAGATAATTCTCAGACTACTTCTAATCCGAATCAGATGGAAATCAGCTCTGCTGAATTAAAGGCAATGGTTGGTGAGGAGAAATCAGGAAATTCAAAGCAAGCTCAACCATTTAAAAAATCAGTTGAGCTAGATGATGATGGTAATGGAGATTCAATTTTTGATTTTTAAAAAGGGAAGCGAGTGAATGTAGTGAAGTTATTTTTAGTACTAGGAGTGATCAATGGCTTCTTAGCTGTTGCGCTTGGAGCATTCGGAGCACATGGTTTAGAAGGGAAGCTCACCGAAAAAGCCTTAAACACATGGGAAAAAGCTGTAACCTATCAAATGTTTCACACCGTTGCATTGCTTGTGACAGGATTAATCTTAATGAAATATCAAGTCGCAAGTCTCAATTGGGCGGGATGGTTATTCTTTATTGGAATCATCTTATTCTCCGGAAGTTTATACATCTATTCAACTTCTGGGATAAAAACGTTTGCGATGATAACACCAATTGGAGGATTATTATTCCTAGCTGGCTGGATACTTCTTGGCTATGCAATCGTTAAATTCTTATAAAAATAGAAGCAAGAAGGTTGCAAATAGAAATATTAATACGGAACGTAATAGTTGTTTTATACCATGAACTTGGCTTCGCATGTATAATGCGATAAGACCATCGCAGACAAGGCTTGCTGCAACTAAATACAAACAGATAATTATCAAAAAGAAGACACCTTGAATTAAAGCAATAAGTCCAAAAAGTACAGCAAGTACAATTGCAACTAGTTCGCCACGAATGAATTTTTCATAGGGATGTCTCATGGAATCGCCTCACACTAACAATATGTAAGAAAAGGATGGTACTACTCTTGGTACCATCCTTTTAAATTTTATTACGGTCATAGCAATTTATTGTTCTAATAACCAACGAATCTGATTATCTAGGAGAATAGGTTGACATTTGCCCGGTGCTTCCGTATGGATACTCATAATTTAATTCTTCATCAAACGTAATATAATCGAGATAAACCATTAACAATAAGTAACGCTTTCCAGTTTGCGGATCGCTAAGTATGATATGATCTCGACCAGCAGCTTCAATAATTCCCCTAAACACTTTTGCATTCCATTCTTCGTTATTTTCAAATGTCATATAAACAGTTGCTACTTTTCCTCGATTTAATCGTAAGATATTTTCAATATACGATTGCTCTGCTGGTAACATTCCTGGAACATCGATAAACGGTTGCTGTTGTGGTTGCTGCTGCGTAGGTTGCGGCTGTTGTGGGTAACCAAATTGACGATAATTAAAAGCTGGATAGTAAGCTGGTGATGTTTGTGGGTAATAGTAATAAGGTTGTTGCCCGAAGTTTGCACTGTGTTGTGACTTTCCTTGATTGTCTGACATAACAAAAACCTCCTAATAATATTGTTTTAAAATACAGTTGGACAATTTTCAGCGGTTGGTGAATAGAAACAGTGTGCTTTAAACCTTCCGCTATTCCATTGATTAAACCATTGAGCAGGACAAGCCCCAGCTGGTCTAAAAAACCATAGTGAGTTCGTGGCAGGATGAAACCTTTCCCCTTGAATTGTTCTTCTTGCTAATCTCTTCTCGGTTTCTCTAGCACGTTGATAAAAATAACCCTTTTGTGTAGCTTCAAAACCACCAGGACTTTGATAAACCATATCATTTATATTCCGAATATCCTTAAAGTCTAAGCAGTCAGCTCTAACCCTATTTACGCCTACATTGCCAACCATCAACATTCCTAATTGACCATCGCCTTCTGCTTCTGCGCGGATTAATCGAGCCAATAATTGTACATCATTTTCTTTAAAGGGTATAACGGCCATTCGTACACCTCATTTCTATCCAAGGTCTACTATGATTATATGTATGATTGGGCGGAAAGTGATATGACAAGAGAAATTAATTCGGATAAATGAAAATTTATGGTGAAGTAGGTGTGGAGATAGGTGGTTGTTTTCAGCGTTACAGTTATTAAAGAGGGTTTTGATGACGCTTTAGCCTTTTAGCAGGAATCTTTAGCATTTCGATAAATACAACAAAAAAAGACCTCCTGTCGAAACAGAAAGTCCTTCAATTTTTATTAAACTTCCAAGAATTTACCGATTTCTTCTTTATTCAGGATGTTTCCAACATAAAACTCACCAAATTCACCATAACGAGAGCTTACTTCATCAAAACGCATTTCATAAACAATTTTTTTGAATTGGAGTGGCTCATGTGCAAACAATGTAACGCCCCATTCCCAGTCATCCAACCCAATGGAGCCTGTAATGATTTGTTTTACTTTACCAGCATATTTGCGTCCTGTTTTACTGTGTTCATAAAGCATTTTACCACGTACATCTTTTTCTAATGTATACCAGTTCTCTTCACCTTGTCGACGTCTGTCCATTGGATAGAAGCAAGCATGCTCCCATTTTGGAAGAATAGGCTTTAGACGGGCTTGAGTTTCTGGTAACGTTTCTGGATCAATACCATCTTTGGCTGGACGATATTTCGAAAGCTCCACAACAGATACATAGGAATGTGCAGGAGTTAAGTACTCCGCAAATTTTGATTTATTCAGCTCTGTTTCTAGCTCCGTTAATTCTTCCATAGTTGGGCGAAGGAACATAAACATTAAATCTGCTTTTTGCCCAACAATTTTATACATAGCATGCGAACCGTTTTTTGCTTCCTCGACAGCATCCCATTTTTCTATTAATGCTTCAAAGCTTGCAATTGCTTCTTGTTGTTCTTCTGGTGTTGCCGTTTTCCAGAAGTTCCAATCTATTGTACGAAAGTCGTGTAAACTATACCAACCATCCATTGTTTCGACAGCTTCTACCATTATGTATCTCTCCTTAAAGTTTGATTTTCATATGTTTACTATATCACAATTATTGTTGATATTCATGAGCAAGACATTTAAAAGGACATCCTGAAAAGGTTGATAGAATAAGGTTTGTTCCAGTGTTAACAGGATTGTCACGTTTATTGTCACCATATTGTCATTTATCATAAGGGAGATTTCTTTAATTTAAGGCATATTTGTACTATCATGATATTTGGTTTTATAGCATCATTATGTGCAACATTTCTAGCAGTTGATACATATTAAGAACATACAGCAAATGGAGGTAAAAAAATGAGTAACTTATTTGAAGAAGTAAAAGCTCAGGTAAATGGGAAAGACAAGTCCATTGTTTTTCCAGAAGGGTTAGATGAAAGAATTCTTACAGCAGCAAGTAGACTAGATACAGAAGGAGTATTACGTCCAATACTTGTTGGAAATAAAGAAGCTATTCAGCAAAAAGCAACGGAATTAAATGTTGATATTCATACGACTACTGTATTAGATCCTCAAAGCTATGAAAAATTTGATGAAATGGTCCAAAAATTTGTTGAACGCCGTAAAGGGAAAGCTTCAGAAGAAGATGCACGCAAGATTTTACTAGATGAAAATTATTTTGGTACAATGCTTGTTTATATGAATGAAGCGGATGGACTTGTAAGTGGGGCAGCACATTCAACTGCTGACACTGTACGTCCAGCACTTCAAATTATTAAAACAAAAGAAGGCGTTAAGAAAACATCAGGTGTATTTATCATGGTAAGAGATGATGAAAAATATGTATTTGCTGATTGTGCCATTAATATTTCACCAGATAGTAATGATTTAGCAGAGATTGCGGTGGAATCTGCTGAGACTGCTAAGTTATTTGGTGTAGATCCAAGAGTTGCAATGCTTAGCTTTTCAACGAAGGGCTCCGCCAAATCGGAGGAGACAGAGAAGGTTGTGGAAGCACTTAAGCTAGCGAAGGAAAAGAATACATCGTTAGTAATTGATGGAGAGTTTCAATTTGACGCTGCATTTGTTCCGAGTGTTGCCGCTAAAAAAGCACCAGATGCCCTAATCCAAGGAGATGCGAATGTATTTGTATTCCCAAGTCTGGAGGCAGGGAATATTGGGTATAAAATCGCACAACGCTTAGGTGGATTTGAAGCGGTAGGTCCAATCCTACAAGGATTAAATATGCCTGTTAATGACCTATCTCGAGGCTGTAGCGCGGAGGATGTCTATAATTTAGCGCTCATTACTGCTGCTCAAGCAGTTCAATAATAAGTCGCTAATGAATCGTAACTTTATTTCCAGTTAAGAATAAGCCAGCTAGTAACAATATTCAATCGTTGTTGCTAGGTGGCTTCGTTGTTTATTCGTTTTATGTAACTACTGCACGATTCAATTCGAATACCTATTCATTTGACTAGATCTTCAATTCTATAAAAGAAAATTCCCTTCAAGTAGATTGTAGCCGTCTGTTGAAGAGGCTATTTTACATTTCTACGGAAGGGATTTTTACATGTAATGATTCGTATAAATAAATAATTAGTCCTTATTCAGCTGCAGATTCTGTTGGAGATTCAATAACTGGTCTTTTCTGTACAGCTTTTTGCATAAGTTGTACTGGTAATTGCCAAGCAGTCACAACTGCCAATAAAATAAAGACAAAATCCATACCACTAAATAGCACTGTGAATTCGTCGGCAAATACGGACATCGTATCACTTTGGAACATGCCAGAAACACTTTCATAATTATAGAAATACCCTAAAATGAAATACTTTCCTAATATTATTCCAAAGATACTACCAACTACTGCAATGATTTGGTGTAAAGCAGTAATAGAGCCCTTTGCAAATTGGTATACGAGATAGCCTGCTAGGCCACCAATTCCCCAAGCAACAATGCCTATTTCATAATCTGAAACAATAGCAATTATTGCCCAAATTGCTCCACCAACTACTGCTGCTAATAGAGCACCGAGAATAGACAAACCTAAATTATTTCCTTGTCTTTCCATTTCTTAACTCCTCCTAGATTATAAGTTCTACAAGTTATTCTATAAATTGACAAAAAATCCCTTCTTTTTTATAAAAAATGGAAAAAAATGAATCCATAGACCTACTGGAGGGTCAGAGCGTAAAAAAAGTGGAAGCTTAATTCGAATTCATTAAGCTTCCACACTATTACTTCTGTAGATTGATAATTTTATCATTACGTTTCATCATTTGTTCATATCGTTTTTCAAACTCACGTATCTCCTCGTTCGAAAAATCCATCTCGACAACATCACTTAATTCCCGCAATACAGTCAAGGCGCGTCGCTTCATGTCGTTTACGGTAATAGCATGTCCGGTAAGATTCGACAAAGAGTCCATTACCTCTGGATTTACGTTCGGATAGGTAAATTTGGTTTCTGCACCCCGAAGACTAACCCTGTAAAATTCTCGAATAAGCGATGCACGATGATGGCTATCACCTTCTACATCCAAATAGATTTGAATAGCTGCACCATCTCGAACCCGCCTTTGAGAAATACCGGCAAATTTTTTTCCGTTAATACTTAAATCATAATCACCGGGGCAATACGATTCGACAATTTCATATGCCTGAATTTCTTGTGTTATATCACGGAGCATATATTCAATAAATCGAACCATTGCCTCGTAGCATTCATGAATGGATATATCTTTTACCCCGGGGAGAACCAGTGAAAGATTTAGAACACCCTCATCTAGTGCTACTGCTAAACCACCAGAATTCCTTACAATGGCCTGATAACCATGATCAGCTAATAGTCTAACGCCCTCATCTAAATAAGGTAAACGTGCATCTGGTATTCCCAAAACAATTGTCTTAGGATGAACCCAAAGGCGAATCGTAGGAGGGGATTGATGATTGCTAACAGAAGTCGCTAGTGCATCATCAATTGCAAATGAGGTTAGCGCAGTGTTTGGCACATTATGAAAATATTTTTCTTCCGTATGGTCGATGTAGCGGAATGTCGTATGGTGTATGATGTCTCTCCAATTTTTCATGTTAATCTCCTTCAGAACTTGTGAATTATGTCTTTTTTCACCTAGTTATCTATTATATAATAATAACAAAATCGTCGAATAGAAACGAGTTGAAGTATTTTGTCATATAAAGATGAACAATTGCATGAGGAGAAGGTATTTAAAGATCCGGTGCACCGCTATGTACATGTTCGTGATCGTGTTATTTGGGATCTAATTGCAACCCCTGAATTTCAGCGTCTCCGCAGAATCAAACAGCTTGGAACGACAAATATTACGTTTCATGGTGCTGAACATAGTCGGTTTAATCATTCCTTAGGTGTTTATGAAATTGTCCGTCGTATTATCTCTAATTTTCAGGATCGTCCACACTGGAATAATGATCAACGCTTGCTATGTCTCTGTGCAGCGCTTTTGCATGATTTAGGGCATGGGCCATTCTCTCATTCCTTTGAAAAGGTATTTAAGCTAGACCACGAGTACTTTACCCAGCAAATTATCTTGGGAGATACATACGTAAATAAAATTCTAGAGCGTGTGCATCCCGGCTTTGCGCAAGACGTTGCGGATGTTATTGCGAAAACATATTCGGACAAGCTTGTTGTTAGTTTAATATCTAGTCAAATAGATGCTGATAGAATGGATTATTTACAGCGTGATGCCTATTTTACTGGCGTTAGCTATGGGCATTTTGATATGGAGCGTATTTTGCGTGTCATGCGTCCGATAGAGGATCAAGTTGTTATTAAGTCTTCCGGAATGCATGCGGTTGAAGATTATATCATGAGTCGCTACCAAATGTACTGGCAAGTGTATTTTCACCCTGTGACAAGAAGTGCTGAAGTCATTTTAACGAAAATTCTGCATCGAGCGAAATACCTTTATGAATCCGAGTATGCGTTTAAACTTGAGCCACTACATTTTCTTTCCTTCTTTACAGGAGATGTATCACTTGAAGAATATTTGAAACTCGATGAGTCAATCGTACATTATTACTTCCAGCTCTGGCAGGAAGAAGAGGATGAGATTTTAAGGGATCTATGTGAGCGATTCATGAATCGTCGGCTATTTAAGTATGTCGAGTTTAATCCGAATAAACAAATGAATGATTGGATGAAGCTATACCAGTTATTTAAGGACGCTGGAATCGATCCAGATTATTACTTAGTGGTCGACTCTTCATCTGATTTACCATATGATTTTTACCGTCCTGGAGAGGAAGAAGAGCGACTTCCAATCCACTTATTAATGCCAAATGGCACTCTAAAAGAGCTTTCGAGACATTCTGATATTGTTGAGTCAATCTCGGGTAAAAAACGAACGGACCATAAGCTTTATTTCCCGAAAGATCTATTACAAGCAATTGAAGATAAAAAAATAGTCCAAGAAATCACAGATATTTTATATAGCAAGGAGTTGTAAGCAGATGCTTGATAATCATACAAAATTAATCCAGTTTTTTTCGGAAGCAAAACAGGTTACCGGGAGAAAGAAACTACAAAAAATGATCTATATTTTGCAATCCTTCGGTGTACCATTTGAGGAAAAATTTCAATTTCACTTCTACGGGCCATATTCTGAGGAGCTATCCTTACGCATTGAAGAATTATGTAATTTAGGGTTTATTCATGAAGAAAAAGAGGTAAAAAGCAATTATTTTCAATATCATTATTCCTTAACAGAAGATGGGCAAGAATTTTTGAAGCAATTTTCAATTGATATTCCGAACTGCTCGGAGAGTATCTCACTATTACAAGGAAGAAGCTCTCGTTTCTTAGAACTAGTCTCTACGATGCTATATTTTAAAGACTTATCAAAGCAGGAAGTAGAAGAGAAAGTACATGCTGTAAAGCCAAAGCAAAATTACAGCGATGAAGAAATGGCTGAAGCATGGAGCTTAATCAATGAATTACAAACAAAGCTGAACTAAGTGTTGGATACGTGAAATCAGTTCAACAGCTATGCTACAATAAAATACAGGATAGTTGAAAAGGAGGCTAGCTGATGAGTGCTGATCAATCTTCAGATAAGAAAAATGCATTTACAATTATAAAGGACGATTCTAATGATGGACATGGTGGCTATGGTGTAGGAGCAATAAGCCTTGAAAACATGTCTTCGGTTATAGTCGATCCAAATGAAAATAAAGCCTATGTAGATATGGGTGCCATGCATGCTAGAAGTGATGTAGAAAGACGTGTGAAATTTCAGCCAGACAAGTCATTAGTACCAAATGGAAAGCTATATTGGATTGTTTGGGTTAATGTGGCACGAAATGAAAATGGCCCTTATTACGCAGGGGTTACAGGCTGTGAAATCCGCGTCGATCGTTCCATTAAATTGGCATATAAATCAATGCCAGAGCATGTCAAGCATATGGAAAAAGCTTTGAAGGGAAACATTATTGTGGACCATATGGATGACCAGTCGAAAAACCTTCTCCGAGATTACTTAAAAGAGTTTAATGCAGATATGTGGAAGAACTCTACGGAGGAAATAAAGCAAGCATTAGCCTAACAGGTGATAGGACTAACGATTTGGTGCTGAATCAACAAAAGCTTGAGCTGTAGCTTACTTTTGATGGTTAGCACCATTTTGTTGGTCATTTTTTGACAGTATAACAATAATTTTTAAAAAGTGAACATTTTGTGACTGAATCATGAAAGTTGCGAGAAAATGTTGTACTTTGTTCAAGAAATTTGTAAACTAATTATTACATGGGCTTACTCATGTATTACTAGGACAAAAAAGAAGCCGACGTCACGCAAGGCACAACCTTGCTGTACGTCGGCTTCTTTTGTTGTAAGGGGAGAAAAGGGTTTCATGATTAGTCGAAAAATACGTCAAACCAACGCTCGAACAATCCTTTTTTATCATCCTTCGCATTGTGTTCTTTTTCACCATCACCAAAGTAATGCTCAGAACAGTGATATTCAGGTTCGGTTCCTTCTTCAAAGAACATCACGGTGCTTGTTGGACATTGAGGTGTTGCTCGGGCTCCTGTAGTAGGGTCAATTGGTATGGCGACAAGGCCATTTGGTGCGTCAAAATGCTCTTCTGGTTGGTCACTATGAGCAGTCTCCATGAATGTAGCCCATATTTCTTTTGAGAAAGATCTTTCTGGACCAGATGATATGGTGCGGTTGTCGTCAAATCCAGTCCAAACTCCTGTTACAAGAGTCGGACTAAATCCTATCATCCAGCTATCTGAATCAGTGGATCCTGTCTTACCAGCATACGTACGAGATAATCTGTCCGCAATTGATATTCCTGTTACAGACATATAACCATTTAATGCTTCATCAAACATGCCTGTCATCAATTGCGTTAAGATAAATGTTTTTTGTGGATCAAGAACCATTGATTTAGAGTCATCATCCCGTTCATAAACCGTTTCTCCTTCACGGTCCACAATCTTTTCGATGGTATGGCCATCGATTTTATAGCCACCGTTAGCTAACATTCCATAAGCGGATACCATCTCCTCAACCGTAACTGTTGCGGTACCTAGGGCTAAAGATGGAACAGCAGGAAGATCACTGGCAATACCGAATTTTCTTGCTGTATCAACTAATGTCTCTGTTCCCAAAAACATATTCGTTTTTACTGCATAAATGTTATCGGATAAGGCTAAAGCTTGTGCTAATGTTATTGGCTCATTTGCATAATAGCCGTTAAAATTGCTTGGTTGATAGACCTTACCATCTTCAATCTCAAAGGCTGTTGGCTTGCTCATCAGTTTCGTACTTGCTGTATAGCCATTATTAAGTGCAGCATAATACAGAAACGGCTTAAATGATGAGCCTGGCATTCGTTTTGCTTGAATAGCACGATTGTAAGGACTTTCTCGATAATTACGTCCACCAACTAAAGCTCGTATTGCACCATTCTTTGGGTCAAGTGATACAGCACCAACCTCCATCTCACTTGATTCTGTAACCGTATTGGTAATGCTCTCTTCAAGCTCTTTTTGCATGGTGATGTCTAATGTTGTATAGATTTGATAGCCACCAGAACGAACAGATTCCTTATCCAAATCTAACCGATTAGCTGCTTCTGTTAAGACGGTGTCCTGAAAATAGGGACCAATACTTAGCTGTTTTCTTTCTTGTGGGTCTGCATAGGTAAGCTGCTCCTGGCTTGCAAGCTTATATTGCGCTTCCGATATTGCATCTTTGTCATGCATGATCCTCAATATATGCTGTTGTCTATTGGTTGCTCTCTCTGAGTCATTAAATGGAGAGTAATAGGTGGGACCCTTTGGAATGCCAGCTAGCATCGCGGCCTCAGCAATCGTTAATTCACTTGCTGACTTATTGAAAAAGTGGTTACTTGCGGCTTCGATTCCGTATGCACCATGACCATAGTAGACTGTGTTAAGATATCCTTCTAATATTTCTTCTTTTGAATAAAACATCTCAAGCCGAATCGTATAAAAGGCTTCTTTAATCTTTCTAGTCCATGTTTTTTCATGGGAAAGAAATAAGTTTCGGGCATATTGCTGTGTTAATGTACTAGCACCCTCTTTTAAGGACATTGTTTTAATATCCTTTAATATCGCACCAGCTATTCTTTTTAAATCAAACCCATTATGTTGAAAGAAATGCTGATCTTCAATCATCAATGTGGCATCAATTATACTTGGTGTCATACTTTCTAAATCAACCCAATGGCGATTTTCATATCCATGCTCTTCGCCAATCACTTCATTATTTGCACTGTAATAAACGGTGTTTTGTTCATTTGCTAGGCTTGGTGGTCCAAGTAAGAATGCAATAAGGTAAACAAGTAAGAAAGAGGATACAACAAATAAGGAAAAGCCAAAGAATACTTTAAGAAGAACACGCTTTGCTTTTTTTGTTCGAATAGTTTTCTCCATTGTTTTCAAGCTCCATCTGTTCTGTCGTATTTTGTCAGTTATTATCATTATAGGAAAACAATACGAGAAATAAACTTCTATCTTCATAATTCTAGTAGTGGTTATTTAGATGTGGATGAGAGAATAATGTTATCTATTGAAAAACGACGTCACTTCTCGCTATAATAGTACAATATGAGCAAGTAGGAAGGCGATTTTATGGAGCAGCAAGTACGGGTTGAATTACATATGGTAATTGATGACAATGGACAAAAGGAATCGACCACTAGTAAACAATCTGGTAAGTATTTTAAAAAGCAAAACTTAGATGTCCTTACATTTGAAGAAAAAACAGAGGACAATTATGTTATAAAAAATTTAATTACGATACAGCCTGAAAAGGTCAGTATCAAACGATCAGGACTTGTATCAATGAACCAACAGTTTCGAACTAATCACATTACAGAAAATGTCTATACACACCCACATGGACATATCCATATGGAGACATATACGAAAAGCATAAGATATCAAGTAGGTGACCAATTTTCAGAAGGTCTGTTACATATTGATTATACCGTTAAGTTAAACGGTCAGGATGAACGTAACCATGCATTAACGCTCACCTATAAAAAGGAGGACTAACCATGAACGTATTGGCTCAAACAGAGACGACTTTAAAAGAACAAATTGGTACCGCAGTATTAACAGCCGGATTAGCGACTGAAGCAGATTTACCCGATGTCATATTAGAGAAGCCAAAAGATAAGTCACATGGTGACTTTGCGACAAATATTGCGATGCAATTAACACGTATAGCGAAAAAGGCACCAAGACAAATTGCAGAGGATATTATAGCAAACTTGGATCAATCAAAAGCATCGATTGAAAAAGTAGAAATTGCTGGACCTGGATTTATCAACTTTTTTATGAAGAATGATTTTCTAACTGATTTGATTCCTACCATTCTGGATGCAGAATCTGATTACGGAAAAACAGAATTCGGCAAAGGCACAAAAATTCAAGTAGAGTTTGTTTCGGTTAACCCGACAGGGAATTTACATCTTGGACATGCCCGTGGTGCAGCGTTTGGAGATGTGCTTTGTAATGTGTTAGCAGCTGCAGGCTTCCAAGTGGAACGCGAATACTACATTAATGATGCTGGAAATCAAATTGATAATCTAGCTCGTTCAGTTAACGCAAGGTATTTACAAGCATTGGGACAAAATGCAGAAATGCCAGAGGATGGTTATCGTGGGCAAGATATTCTTCAAATAGGGAAAGACTTAGCGGAAGAGCACGGAGATACATGGGCAACCAAATCAGAGCAAGAACGTTTGGAATTCTTTAAGGAATACGGGCTTGAATATACATTAGGAAAAATCAAAACAGACTTGAACGATTTTGGGGTTCAGTTTGATAACTGGTTCTCCGAAAGAAGTCTTTATAAAAATGATGAAATAAATGATGTTTTAAACAAATTGAAAGCAGGGGACTATGTTTACGAGCAGGATGGAGCAGTATGGTTCCGTTCAACGGATTTTGGTGATGATAAAGATCGCGTATTGGTGAAGAATGATGGGGCATATACGTATTTAACACCAGACATTGCCTATCACCAAAACAAAATTAACCGTGGTTTCGATAAACTGATAAATGTTTGGGGTGCAGATCACCATGGCTATATTCCAAGAATGAAGGCTGCTATTCAAGCGCTTGGCTATGATGGTGATAAATTAGATGTGAAAATCATTCAGATGGTAAATCTGTTTGAAGAAGGTGAGAAGCTTCGTATGAGTAAGCGCACCGGTAATGCAGTGTCACTTAGAGAACTAATGGATGAGGTTGGAATCGATGCGGTTCGCTATTTCTTTGTAGCAAGATCAAACGACTCACAGCTTGACTTCGATGTGGAGCTTGCTCGTTCACAATCAAACGATAATCCAGTCTTTTATGTTCAATATGCACATGCACGTATTTGTACGATGTTAAAGCAAGCAGAAAGCAAAGGTATTGATATTAAACAAACGTTTGATTCATCTCTGCTTACTGCAGAAAAAGAAGTAGATTTGTTGAAAAAGATGGGTGAATTTCCACAAGTGATTGCAGATGCTGCAGAAAAGCATGCACCACACAAAATTACACAATATGTTTTTGACTTAGCATCATTATTACACAGCTTTTATAATGCAGAGAAAGTTCTCGATATGGAGAATCTAGACCTCACGAATGCAAGAATTGCCTTAATGAAAGCAGTTCGAATAACTCTAGCAAACGGTTTAGCATTAATGGGTGTAAATGCACCAGAAAAGATGTAATGAACCCTAACTTCCTTGTCTCAACAAAAAAGGCAGGGGAGTTTTTTTATCCCAACATGAGTAAAACTCTCTCATCTATTCATGGGAGTAGCGAAAGGGTGCTAGGAAGATTCAGCATCCAGTGTTATGCCAACAGATTTTTCTAGTCATGATGCATTGGTGACTAATTACCATTAAAAAACAGGTTGACTGAATAGTCATTCATAATTTATAGTAATAGATGAGGTAGTGTTTTATTATTCAGAAAAATGGAATCGCTATCATTTTAACTGTAAGATGTTTTTATGAGAGAAATATAGTAAGTAGAGTAGCAGAGGAAGAACTTCAAGCAGACAGGAGGAACAGCCGATGGAAGATGTATTTTTACTAGTTAATACCTTGTTCTTTATTGGAATTACACTATATGGGTTATATTTGTTTGCTAGAGTAATAGCAACAAGAGTTGCCTATATTAGGTTAGGAAAAAAATCGGAGTTTGATGGGGATATTAAGGAACGCGTAAACCGGATTATTAAAATTGTATTTGGGCAATCGAAGCTATTAAAGGATAAAAAATCTGGTGCGATTCACGTCATGATGTTCTATGGATTTATTCTCGTTCAGTTTGGCGCGATCGATTTTATTGTGAGGGGTATATCTCCAGGTAACCATTTACCATTTGGCTTCTTATATCCTGGTTTTACTTTTTTTCAGGAGATTGTCACCTTAACAATATTAGTAGCTGTTATCTGGGCTTTTTATCGCCGTTATATTGAGAAGCTTGTCCGACTTAAGCGTGGTTTTAAGGCAGGGTTAGTGTTATTATTTATTGGAACATTAATGTTATCCGTATTATTAGGGAATGGTATGGCATTAATCTGGCATGGTGAACCGGGAACTTGGACAGAACCGATTGCTAGTTTAATAGCTGGAGTGTTTGGCTTTTTATCACCAACTGCTGCGATGGCTGTGTTTTTCGTAGCATGGTGGATTCATAACCTGACATTATTAACATTCCTAGTATATGTACCACAATCCAAGCATGCGCACCTTATTGCTGCTCCAATCAATGTGTTTTTGAGCAAGCGAGTGCCTGGTAAATTGAAAAAGCTTGATTTTGAGATTGATGAGGAAAGTGAAGAGGAAGTATCATTTGGTGTTGGAAAAGTAGAAGACTTTGAACAAGTTCAAATGATTGATTTTTATGCTTGTGTTGAATGTGGTCGTTGTACGGATGTTTGTCCTGCAGCAACAACTGGTAAAATGCTATCACCAATGGATTTAATGGTGAAAATCCGTGACCACTTAACAGAAAAGGGTGCTGCTGTCACAGGCAAATCGCCATGGGTACCAGCCTATGCATTTTCGAATACACAAGGTAATCGATTAGCAAGATCAACTCGTGATGAAGCCGCAGCTACAGTGGAGACGATTAGTCTAATTGGCGATGTTATTACAGAGGAAGAGATTAATGCCTGTACAACATGCCGCAACTGTGAAGAAGCATGTCCGGTTATGAATGAACATGTAGATAAAATAATTGATTTAAGACGTTACCTAGTCATGACAGAAGGAAAGATGGATGCAGATGTTCAACGTGCTGTCATGAATATTGAGCGTCAAGGAAATCCATGGGGGCTATCGAAGAAGGATCGCATTAAATGGCGTGAAATCGATGAGTCTGCTTATATTCCAACTGTGAAGGAATTGAAAAAAGAAGAAAAAGATTTCGAATATCTTTTCTGGGTAAGCTCGATGGGATCATTTGATAGCCGAAGCCAAAAGATTGCGATTGCTTTTGCAAAATTGATGAATCAAGCTGGCATTAGCTTTGCAATACTCGGTAATAAAGAGGCTAATTCAGGTGATACGGCAAGACGAATTGGAAATGAATTTTTATTCCAAGAAATTGCAGAGAAAAACATTAAAGAATTTGAAAAGAATGACGTGAAGAAAATCGTAACCATTGATCCACACGCATACAATATTTTTAAGAATGAATACCCTGATTTCGGCTATGAGGCTGAGGTATATCATCATACACAATTACTTTATGATCTAGTAATGGAAGGCAAACTTAAGCCTACTAAAGCAATCAATGAGAAATTAACCTTCCATGACTCTTGTTATCTAGGGAGATATAATGGCGTATATGATCCGCCACGAGAAATCCTTAAAGCCATTCCTGGGCTTGAGCTTGTTGAAATGGATCGTAGCCGTGAAAATGCGATGTGCTGTGGTGCTGGTGGAGGATTAATGTGGACAGAAGAAACGACAGGTAACCGTGTGAATATAGCGAGAACAGAGCAAGCTCTAGCGGTTTCTCCATCTGTTATTTCAAGTGCGTGTCCATATTGTTTAACCATGCTAAGCGATGGTACAAAAGCAAAAGAGGTAGAAGAGGATATTAATACAATGGATGTTGCCGAAATTCTAGCATTATCCGTTTTAGTTGAAGAGGAAGTAAAGACAGCATAATTAGAAATGAAGAGGAAGGGACAAAACTAATAGGGAATTCTGAAAAGCCGAACGATAAACTAAACTAGATCCGGAAATATGCACTAGCTATAATTGTTCGTTTTTTCCTTGCTAAAAATACTTTTGTCCCAGCCCCTTCTTACACATAATAATTAAAGGCATTCGCATCAACGTGAATGCCATGCTTTTAACACATAAACTGAGCGAGCGTTCAATCAAGTTACGTCATGAAATTTATCATAAATATAAATTATTGTTAGAGGAGGACTTTATAATATGAAAAAATCTGTCATTGTTTCTGGAGCTAGAACGCCATTTGGAAAATTTGGTGGTGCTTTAAAACCGTTAACAGCATCTCAATTAGGTGGAAAGGCAATTGCAGAAGCAGTAAAGCGTGCTGGTATTTCCGGGGATGAGGTTAATGAAGTCATTATGGGGAATGTGCTCCAAGGTGGTCAGGGTCAGCTTCCATCTCGTCAAGCTGCGCGTGAAGCAGGACTACCATGGGAGGTTAAAACAGAAACCATCAATAAGGTATGTGCTTCCGGGTTACGAAGTGTAACATTAGCAGATCTATTAATTCGTTCAGGAGACGAAGAAGTGATTGTTGCTGGTGGTATGGAAAGCATGAGCAATGCACCGTATTTCTTACCAGATGCACGTTGGGGAAATCGTATGGGCGATAAACGTGTAGTGGATATGCTGGTCCATGACGGATTGACGTGTTCCTTCACGGGTGTGCACATGGGTAACTACGGGAACTCCACTGCAGATGAATTCGAATTAACGAGAGAAGCTCAAGACGAATGGGCATACCGTAGCCATATGCGAGCAATTGCAGCGATGGAAGAAGGTAAATTTTCAGAAGAAATTGTACCTGTTGAAATTCAACAACGTAAAGGGGATCCAATTGTTGTCGATACCGACGAAGCTCCGAGAAAAGATACGAGTTTAGAAGTGTTAGCGAAGCTTCGACCAGCATTTGATCCCAATGGTACGATTACAGCAGGAAATGCACCAGGGGTAAATGATGGAGCATGTGCATTTGTTGTGATGTCTGATGAAAAAGCTGTAAGTTTAGGAAAAAAACCACTTGCAACGATTGTTGGTCATGCAGAGGTTGCAGTTGAAGCGAAGGACTTTCCAAAGACACCTGGTATTGTTATTAATACGTTACTAGAAAAAACAGGATATACAAAAGATGATATTGCTTTATATGAAATCAATGAAGCATTTTCTGCAGTCTCTTTAGCAAGCAGTGTAATTGCTGATTTAGACCCAGAGAAAGTTAATGTAAATGGTGGAGCGGTTGCACTTGGGCATCCAATTGGTGCAAGTGGATCACGAATTATCTTAACATTAATCCATGAGCTACAACGTCGTGGCGGAGGACTAGGTATTGCTGCTATCTGTAGTGGCGGTGGTCAAGGAGATGCAATATTAGTTGAAGTGCCTGGTGAGTAAGAAAATTTAAGCGGCACGGGGGAGTTTGAGATTCGGATGAACGACCCCGTGCTCGTAAGTTTTTTGGTTAATTCTTAATTTACGAATCTAAATCTTTCAGGGGGGATAGTCGATGACAATAAAAAACGTAATGGTAATCGGTGCTGGGCAAATGGGATCTGGAATTGCCCAGGTTTTTGCACAATCAGGCTTTCATGTCTATTTAAACGACAGGGATGACAAAGCATTAGCAAAAGGAATCAATACGATTGAAAAGCTTTTAACTAGAGCCGTTGATAAAGGTCGATTGACAGAGGAAGGCAAAGCAGAGACGCTTAATCGCTTAACTCCGTCAACGAATTTAGAAGATGCCAAGCTTTGTGACTTAGTGATTGAAGCGGTAGTGGAAAATATGGATGTTAAAACAAGTGTATTTAAGCAACTTGATACGATTACACCAAAACATGCAATTCTTGCTTCCAATACTTCTTCTCTTCCAATTACGGAAATTGCAAGCGCTACCAATAGACCGGAGCAAGTTATAGGGATGCATTTCATGAATCCGGTACCGGTTATGAAACTAGTAGAAATTATTCGTGGGTTGCAAACCAGTGATGAAACCTATCAAACTATTGAAGATATGACACATCAACTGCAAAAGACGCCAGTTGAAGTGAATGATTTCCCCGGATTTGTTTCGAATCGCATTTTAATGCCAATGATTAATGAAGCGATTTATACCCTCTATGAAGGAGTGGCTTCACCTAAAGACATCGATACCGTCATGAAGCTTGGTATGAATCATCCAATGGGACCATTACAGCTAGCTGATTTTATTGGATTAGATACATGCCTATACATTATGGAGGTTCTCCATGAAGGATTTGCAGATAGTAAATATAGACCTTGTCCATTATTGCGAAAGTATGTAAAAGCAGGTTGGCTAGGTAAAAAATCTGGAAGAGGCTTTTATCAGTACGACTAGTTCACACCGAAGATAGGGGGAAACACAATGCATTTTCAATTTACGGAAGAGCAGCAGATGATGCGTAAAATGGTTCAGGACTTTGCTCAAAAAGAGGTTCTCCCAGAAGTTGAAAGAATGGAAAGTACCGAGAGATTTCCAATCGAGCTCATGAAAAAAATGGGTGATCTGGGGATTATGGGTATCCCAATCCCGGAGAAATATCAGGGCGCAGGCATGGATTATACATCTTATATCATAGCAATTCATGAATTGGCAAAGGTAAGTGCTACACTAGGAGTTATTTTATCCGTTCATACCTCTGTCGGCACGAACCCAATTTTGTTTTTTGGAACAGAAGAACAAAAAGAAAAGTATGTTCCAAGGCTTGCGACAGGTGAATACCTAGGTGCATTTGCATTAACGGAGCCTGGAGCTGGATCAGATGCCAAAAATATAAAGACAACAGCAAAAAGAGATGGCGATTATTATATTCTAAATGGATCGAAAGTGTTTATTACAAATGGAGGCATTGCAGATGTATATATTACGTTTGCGAAAACCGATGCATCTGAAAATGGGATGAGTGCCTTTATTATTGAAAAAGACACAGAAGGATTCATTATAGGAAAACAAGAAAAGAAAATGGGCTTACATGGCTCGAGTACTGTCCAGATTACATTTGATCAGTGTAAGGTGCCAGTAAAACAGTTGTTAGGTAATGAAGGCGATGGCTTTAAAATCGCTATGGCAAATTTAAACAAAGGAAGAGTTGGAATTGCAGCTCAGGCTCTTGGTATTGCGGAAGCGGCATTAGAATATGCGACCAATTATGCCAAGGAAAGAGAACAATTTGGTAAGCCGATTGCAACTAATCAAGGGATTTCCTTTAAGCTAGCGGATATGGGAACAGTGGTTGAAGCTGCAAAGCTATTAGTCTATCGTGCTGCTTCGATGATAGAACGGGGTATTCCATGTGCGAAGGAAGCATCTATGGCAAAGATGTATGCTTCGAATACAGCAATGAAGACTGCTATTGAAGCTGTACAAATCTTTGGTGGCTATGGCTACACAGAAGACTATCCTGTTCAAAGGCTATTTCGTGATGCCAAAATCACACAAATATACGAAGGAACGAATGAAATTCAGCACTTGGTTATTTCAAACAATTTACTAAAAGCCTAGGAGGCGAGATAGATGAATTTTCAATTAACAGAAGAACAAGAAATGCTAAGAAAAATGGTACAGGATTTTGCTAAGAAAGAAGTGGAGCCAACTGCAGCAGAGCGTGATGAGGAAGAGCGCTTTGACAGAAAGATTTTCGATAAGATGGCTGAATTAGGATTAACTGGTATTCCATGGCCAGAAGAGTATGGTGGTATTGGCTCAGACTATGTGAGTTATGTTATTGCAGTAGAGGAATTGTCTCGTGTTTGCGCATCAACAGGGGTAACTTTATCAGCACATCTATCCTTAGCAAGTTGGCCTATTTATAAGTATGGTAATGAGGAACAAAAGAAGAACTTCTTATATCGACTCGCCACTGGAGAAGCATTAGGAGCTTATGCATTGTCAGAGCCAGGTGCTGGTAGTGATGTTGCTTCCATGAGAACATCAGCCAAATTAGATGGAGATCATTATATCCTAAATGGCAGTAAAGTGTGGATAACAAATGGTGGGGTGGCAGATATATATGTTGTATTTGCCAAAACTGACCATGATGCACGTCATAAAGGGATAAGTGCCTTTATTGTAGAGAAAGGTACAGAAGGATTTACATTCGGTAAAAAAGAGAAAAAGCTGGGTATTCGTTCTTCACCGACAACCGAGTTAATTTTTGAAAATTGCCGTGTGCCAAAGGAGAACCTATTAGGTAACGAAGGCGATGGGTTTAAGATTGCCATGTCTACCCTTGACGGAGGGCGCAATGGAATAGCAGCTCAGGCTGTTGGAATTGCACAAGGTGCCTTAGATGCAGCGGTAAACTATGCGAAAGAACGCGAACAGTTTGGTAAGCCAATCGCTAATAATCAAGGGATATCCTTCAAGCTAGCAGATATGGCAACAGAAGTGGAAGCAGCAAGACTATTAACCTATCAAGCAGCATGGCTAGAATCTGAGGGGCTTCCTTATGGGAAGGCGTCCGCAATGTCGAAACTGTTTGCAGGAGATGCAGCAATGCGTATTACTGTAGAAGCGGTTCAGGTGTTTGGCGGCTACGGCTATACAAAGGACTATCCAGTAGAACGATATATGCGTGATGCTAAAATCACGCAAATCTACGAAGGAACACAGGAGATTCAACGACTTGTAATTGGAAGAATGTTAACGAAGTAGAAAGGATGTCCGGGATGCATCAGTTAGTGGAACGGATTGCTAGAAAAGACGTACGAGCATTAGCAAAAGCTATAACACTTGTGGAAAACGACCATGCTGAAAAATTAACGATTATGCAGGATGTATATGCCATTAAAGGGAATGGCATGTACATCGGCCTAACCGGTTCTCCTGGGGCAGGAAAAAGTTCACTTGTGAATCGGCTAATCTCTCATATTAGGGCAGAAGGGAAAACAGTTGCGGTTATTGCAGTTGATCCTACAAGTCCATTTAGTGGTGGAGCACTTCTAGGCGACCGTGTTCGAATGAATGAGCATTTTACTGATGACGGGGTTTATATACGAAGTATGGCAACTCGTGGAAGTCTTGGTGGTCTTGCACGTGCAACGAAGGACGCTATTCGTATCTGTGATGCATTCGGATTTGACGTCATTATTGTTGAAACTGTTGGGGTTGGGCAATCTGAGCTGGATATTATGAAGATTGTTGATACAACAGCAGTTGTCCTGACTCCCAATAGTGGTGATGTCTTACAAATATTTAAAGCAGGAATTATGGAAATTGCGGATTTGTTTGTCATTAATAAAGCGGATTTGCCAGGGGTAGGGAAACTGAAGGCGTTACTCCGTGAATTAGTTCATATGACCAAATCAGAACTACATGAAACCGCAATTGTAAAAACAGTTTCAACTGAAAACCAAGGAATGGATGTCCTGTGGGAAAAAATGAAAGCACATCATCAGTATTTGTATAGCACTGATGAGGGAGAGAATCGCCGTAATATGCAAATGCAATTAGAAGTGCTGGAGTTAATTCGAGAGGAAATTTGGCGGGATGTATCTCAATTTGTTCAAGCACATCCAGAATATCCGAAACGACATGAGAATCTTGATCCCTATAGGGTAGCAAGTGATTGGTACAAAAAATGGAAAAGAGAAGGGAGATAGCCATGTGAAAGAAAACAAGGTACTTTCTTCTGTAAAAGATGAGGAATTAATTAAGAAGCGCCGTGATCAAATGATCAAAGGAGCCTTAACACTTTTTAAGGAAAAGGGATTCCATCGTACGACAACTAGGGAGATAGCGAAGGAGTCCGGTTTTAGCATTGGTACTTTGTATGAATATATTCGAACAAAAGAGGATGTGCTGTATCTCGTTTGTGATTCGATTCATGGCGAAGTATTAAAACGCTTAGAAGCGGTTGTTGATTTGAAACAACCATCCGTAAAAAATTTATGCAACCTCATTACTTCCTACTTTCATTTAATGGATGATATGCAGGAAGAAATCTTGATTTTGTATCAAGAAGCAAAGTCCCTCAGTAAAGAGACTAGAGGTTATGTATTACAGAAAGAGCGAGACATGGCTTTGATGCTGGAGAAAGCAATTATTGCATGTCTTCCACATCGTTTACCAAAGCAGGATACGACTTTACTTGCCAATAATATTTTAATTGAAGGCCATATGTGGGGATTTCGTAGATGGATGTTACAGAAGGAATTTACACTCGAGGAATATATTGATAGGCAATTAAGTTTTATGTTACGTGCAATGGGAATAAATGCTGAAGAATTGAATTGGAGGGTTGATGATGGTACAAGTAACGTCATATAAAGCAAAGCATCCGGTTCGCTTTGTAACCGCATCTAGTTTGTTTGATGGTCACGATGCTTCCATAAACATTATGCGTCGAATTCTACAGTCTAGTGGTGCTGAAGTTATCCATCTTGGTCATAATAGATCTGTTGAAGAAGTCGTTCATGCCGCTATTCAGGAGGATGCGCAAGGAATAGCAATTTCTTCCTATCAAGGTGGGCATGTGGAGTACTTTAAGTATATGATTGATCTATTAAAAGAGCTTGGTGCAGACCATATAAAAGTATTTGGAGGCGGCGGTGGTGTTATCATTCCCCGTGAAATAAAAGAACTTCATCAATATGGTGTAACTAGAATTTTCTCACCAGATGATGGGCGTGAGTTAGGCCTTCAAGGGATGATAAATTTCATGATTGAGCAATGTGATTATTTACCTCCTTTTGATTATGATAAGCAAATAGCGAAGCTGATTGAAGGGGATCGCCAAGCAATTGCTAGAATGATAACTTATGTAGAGAATGATAAAGTAAGTGATGAAGAAAAGCATAAAGTAATGGAAGCAATTCAAAATCATACTGAAAACACTGTTCCCGTACTTGGGATTACCGGGACAGGTGGAGCTGGAAAAAGCTCTTTAACAGATGAATTAATTCGTAGGTTTATTAATATTATTCCAGATAGAAAGATTGCAATTATCTCGATTGACCCTACGAAGCGGAAAACTGGAGGGGCATTACTCGGAGATCGTATTCGTATGAATGCTATCTTCTCAGATCGTGTTTACATGCGTTCGCTTGCTACAAGGGACTCAAGAAGCGAGCTCTCAAAGGCAATAAGTGATGTTATTAAGGTTGTTCGAGCATCTGGGTTTGATTTTATTATTGTTGAAACAAGTGGTATTGGTCAAGGGGATGCAGCGATTACAGAGGTAACCGACCTTTCGATGTATGTAATGACCTCTGAATTTGGTGCGCCTACCCAATTAGAGAAAATTGATATGATTGATTTCGCTGATTTTATTGTCATCAATAAATTCGAACAAAAGGGATCTGAGGATGCATTAAATCAAGTTCGAAAGCAATATGAACGTAGTCATATGCTATTTCACCATGATAACAAAACGTTTCCGGTATTTGGAACAATAGCTAGTCAATTCAATGACACCGGTACTAATGCCTTATTCGCAGCATTAGTTGATAAAATCAACGAACAGTATAGCTGGAATGAGTCAGTTGACTTCGAGAGGCATGTTATCTCTGAAAAGCAAAATCTAATTATTACCAATGAACGTCGCCATTACTTACGAGAGATTGCAAGCTATATAAGAAGCTATCATAAGCAGGCTATAGAACAGAGTGGTACTGCTAGAAGACTTTATCAACTAGACGGTGCAATCGAAGTTGTAGAAGATGAGTCTACAAAGGAACCATTAAGAAAAGCATACGAAGCCTATGAATTCAATTTGCATCCAAATGCGAAAAAGCTACTTGAATCATGGGATATTACGAAACAGGCATATGCACAAGATACGATGACCTTTAAAGTTCGTGATAAAGAAATTGAAATGGATATTACGACTGAATCATTAGCTGGCGTAAAAATTCCAAAGGTCGCATTTCCAAAATATATGGACTGGGGTGATCGTTTACTTTGGTTACTGAAGGAAAATGTCCCTGGAGCATTTCCATTTACAGCGGGGGTATTTCCATTTAAACGAAAGGGTGAAGATCCTACTCGTCAATTTGCTGGAGAGGGAACACCCGAACGCACCAATCGTCGTTTTCATTATCTATCGAAAAATGAAGATGCTAAACGTTTATCGACTGCCTTTGACTCCGTAACTCTTTATGGAGAAGACCCGGCTTATCGACCAGATATTTATGGGAAGATCGGTGAAAGTGGCGTTAACATATGTACGCTAGTGGATATGAAAAAGCTTTACAGTGGCTTTGATTTAACGGATCCAAAAACCTCCGTATCCATGACTATTAATGGTCCTGCGCCAATCATATTAGCGATGTATTTTAATACAGCAATTGATCAGCAAGTAGAAGAATTCAAGCAAGAGAATGGACGTCAGCCTTCAGATGAAGAGTACAAAAGAATTAAAGCAGAAACGTTATCAGTTGTTCGTGGAACCGTTCAGGCGGATATATTAAAAGAGGATCAAGGTCAGAATACTTGTATTTTCTCCACCGAATTTGCTTTGCGAATGATGGGTGATATTCAACAATACTTTATCGATAAAAATGTCCGTAATTATTATTCGGTTTCCATATCTGGATACCATATAGCAGAAGCTGGTGCAAATCCAATTACACAGCTTGCATTTACACTAGCTAATGGCTTTACGTATGTGGAGTACTACCTAAGCCGTGGAATGGATATCAATAAATTCGCACCGAACTTATCCTTCTTTTTCTCGAATGGACTTGATCCTGAATATACGGTAATTGGTCGAGTGGCAAGACGTATATGGGCAATTACCATGCGCGATAAATATGGTGCGAATGAGCGAAGTCAGAAGCTGAAATATCACATTCAAACATCTGGGCGTTCCTTACATGCGCAGGAAATTGATTTTAATGATATTCGTACAACACTACAAGCATTAATTGCGATTCAAGATAATACAAATTCACTCCATACGAATGCTTATGATGAGGCGATTACGACGCCAACAGAAGAGTCGGTTCGTCGTGCCATGGCAATTCAGATGATTATTAATCGTGAATTCGGATTAACGAAGAATGAAAACTCCCTACAAGGATCTTTTATAGTGGAAGAACTAACAGACCTAGTAGAGGAAGCGGTTTTACAGGAATTTGAGCGTATCAATGATCGTGGTGGCGTGTTAGGTGCAATGGAACGTCAATATCAGCGTGGGAAAATTCAAGAGGAATCACTTTATTATGAAGGGAAAAAGCATTCAGGTGAATTACCGATTATTGGTGTAAACACATACCTTAATCCTAATCCTCCTTCAGAAGAAGAAATTGATTCTATGGAGTTAGCACGTGCGACAAAGGAAGAAAAGGAACATCAAATTACCGAATTGAAGAATTTCCAGGAACAGCATGCGGATAAAGCGGAGGCTGCTTTGGAACGTTTAAAAGAAACAGCTGCTTCAGGCGGGAATATCTTTGAGGAATTGATGGAGACGGTAAAGGTTGCTAGTCTAGGACAAATCACAAATGCCCTCTACCAAGTAGGCGGTCAGTACAGAAGGAATATGTAGATATAATGGTGAAGGAAGTCAATGGACTACAGTTACGCTTCCAAAGTTTCAAAGAAGTTCCATAGTAGCTTTCCTTCACGATGCAACAGCACATGAATTAATGATGCGAAAGTGATAGCGTATGAAATGTAAAAGTTGAGAAGACGGCTGTCCTCTCAACTTTTATATATTATAATAAAGGTTGATTTCATTTATGCTTTTTGATAGCATAATTCATTATGATTTGTTTATAATGAATGATAGGCTTTATGCTTTTTAAAGAACACGTATACATAAACAGTTGAATGTTTGTTTTTACATCATCAAGAGTAAATCCTCCTTTGAGGAATTAACTTTTAATAGAAATGAGGCTTATCGCCAGTATAACTAATGAAAAGGGAGTGCGGTATTGTGAGCTTGGATAATCTTAGCCGCGAGGAAATCAAAAGTATGTCAATGTTAGAATTGGCAAAAGAAATTATGACAGAAGAAAAGAAGGCTTTAGATTTTAGAGATGTTTTCAATAAAATTGCCGAGCTAAAAGACTTCACAGATGAGCAAAAAGACGATGCGCTAGCACAGTTTTACACAGACTTAAATGTGGATGGAAGATTTATTACACTCGGATCAAATATGTGGGGGCTAAAACGCTGGTACCCTGTTGAACAAATGGATGAAGATATCCATAATGAACCAAAGAAGAAGAAAAAAGTGAAGAAGAAGACTGAAGATGATGATCTTGATATCGAAGAGGATGATTTAGATCTTGGTCTTGATGATGAAGATGAAGAAGAGTTAGATGTTGATTTTGATGAACTAGATGATGATGAAGACGAAGATTTTGATGAATTAGAGGATGACGACTTCGATGGCTTCGATGATGATGACGAAGACGAAGACGTTGAAGATGATTTAGATGATTTAAATGAAATCGATGAAGATGAAATGGACGACGACCTTGAAGAAGAAAAATAAAGAATGACTGCTTGACTTTTATTGGGCAGGTGAGTACAATTTATATTGGGCTCTTTAAATTTATTTATTCAAAGCGTTTCCCCTAATTGGGGAGGCGCTTTTTGTGTTTTATACAAGCTTTTATTGGGAATCAATCCTCTAGTGATTTATACCACTGGGGAGTTTTTCATTTCTATGATTCTTATAGAGGATTGTGCACAAACTAATACAAACAGTGGTCGTTCTCATTAGTTAATTATCATGAATAGAAAGAGGGATAATCGTGGCTAAGTATATTTTTGTCACAGGTGGCGTAGTGTCATCTTTAGGAAAAGGAATTACAGCAGCATCATTAGGAAGGTTATTAAAGAATCGTGGATTAAAGGTTACGATTCAAAAGTTTGATCCATATATAAATGTGGATCCAGGAACAATGAGCCCGTATCAACATGGTGAAGTGTTTGTAACGGATGACGGTGCAGAAACAGACCTTGATTTAGGGCATTATGAACGCTTTATTGACATTAATTTAAATAAATATAGCAATATTACAACTGGTAAAGTCTACTCCAATGTTATTCGTAAAGAACGTCGTGGAGACTACTTAGGTGGCACCGTACAGGTTATCCCCCATATTACCAATGAAATAAAGGATCAAGTATTTCGTGCTAGTGAAGCAACAGGTGCAGATGTTGTTATTACTGAAATTGGAGGAACTGTCGGCGATATTGAATCACTGCCATTTCTCGAGGCAATTCGACAAGTGAAAAGTGATATTGGTAAGCGTAATGTGATGTATGTCCATTGTACACTGGTACCATACATCAAAGCAGCCGGTGAATTGAAGACAAAACCAACCCAGCATAGTGTAAAAGAACTACGTTCATTAGGTATTCAGCCTGATGCAGTTGTCCTCAGAACCGAGCATGAAATTAGTCAGGATATGAAGGATAAAATTGCCCTATTCTGTGATATTCGAGAAGAAGCAGTAATTGAAATGCGTGATGCCGATAATTTATATCAAGTTCCTTTAGCACTGCAGGATCAACGCCTAGATCAGCTGGTATGTGAGCATTTTGGAATAGATACAGAACCGGCTGATATGGGAGAATGGAAAGCGTTAGTAGATCGTGTATGTAATCTATCCAAGAAAATCCACATTGGGTTAGTAGGTAAATATGTGGAGCTACAAGATGCCTATATTTCAGTTGTTGAATCATTAAAACATGCTGGGTATGCGTATGATGCCGATATTCAGGTTCACTGGATAAATTCTGAAAAGATGGATACAGCTACGATTAGGGAAAAGCTAACACATGTAGATGGTGTTCTCGTACCTGGTGGTTTTGGTGATCGTGGAATTGAAGGAAAAATCGAAGCGATTCGTTTTGCTCGTGAAAATAAAATTCCTTTCCTTGGTATTTGCTTAGGGATGCAATTAGCAACCGTTGAATTTGCTCGAAACGTACTTGGCTATGCGGATGCACATTCAGCAGAAATCAATCCAACTACAACACATCCAATAATCGATTTATTGCCGGAACAAAAAGATATTGAGAACTTGGGTGGCACACTTCGATTAGGGTTATACCCTTGTAAGCTAAAGGACGGTACAAAAACAAAAGCTGCTTATGATGGAGCATCTATTGTAGAGGAACGTCATCGTCATCGCTATGAGTTCAATAATGAATATCGTGAGCAAATGGAAGCAAACGGATTTATTTTCTCCGGAACAAGCCCAGATGGTCGTTTGGTGGAAACAATTGAAATTGAAGATCATCCTTGGTTTGTTGCAAGCCAATTCCACCCTGAATTTACATCTCGTCCAACTAGGCCACAAAGCTTATTTAAAGGATTTATTGGAGCAGCAGTAGAACAAAATAACCATAAATAAATTATCTGCTAAAAAAATATATGGTAATAAAGTCGCGAATTTCACCTTAATAGGTACGATTCGCGACTTTTTTGATATATTCAACTATATAGTTTCATCTTGTTGACAATCGGGTATAAAGAAAGGTCATACTACTTATTTACTAATTCTTATTATAAAATGTTCGTTAAAAAGAAGGGTATTTTGTGCTTTATATCGAATTAGTTAATATAAAGGGGGATATTGTCATAAAATGGAAAAGAAAATATTGATTGTAGATGACGAAGTGGGTATCCGCTTACTATTAGAAGACCTCTTGGGAAGCGAAGGCCATGGGGTTTATACGGCGCAGACAGGTAAAGAAGCGCTGGATTTATTACAAGTACATACGATTGACCTTTTAATTATGGATTATAAGCTACCGATTTTAGACGGAATAGAAGTATTAAAACAATTAGAGAGAGAGAAGATTGACATTCCCACTATTGTCATGAGTGGATTAGTTGAAAACATAAAAGATGAAATTATTACTTTTCCAATTGTAAAGAAAGTCTTGTCAAAGCCATTTAATGTTCTAGAAGTAAGAGAATTTGTTAATCAATTATTGGCATAATTAATTAAATTTTTTAAAAAGTATGCGAGTATTAACTTTAGCTCTATTACCTTGCACCTTGGCATTTGACTTTGGTATTCTAATATAGTAAGTAAACAATAACGAATAGATGTCACATTCATCATCGAAGGAGGAAATCAAATGCCATTAGTATCCATGAAAGAGATGCTAGAACAAGGTAAAAATAACGGCTATGCAGTTGGACAATTCAATATAAATAACTTGGAGTACATACAAGCTATCCTGCAAGCAGCTGAAGAAGAGAAATCTCCAGTAATTCTTGGAGTTTCGGAAGGTGCTGCAAAATACATGGGCGGCTTCAAAGTTGTAGTCGCAATGGTTAAAGCTCAAATGGAAGAGTACGGTACAACAGTACCAGTAGCTATTCATTTAGACCATGGTTCAAGCTTTGAAAAATGTGCACAAGCAATCCATGCAGGGTTTACATCTGTCATGATTGATGCATCACATTCATCAATTGATGAAAATATTGCGCTAACGAAAAAAGTTGTAGAGCTAGCTCATATTCACGGTGTATCGGTTGAGGCAGAAGTAGGAACTGTAGGCGGAGAAGAAGACGGTGTTATCGGTGGTATTAACTATGCAGATGCACAGGAATGCCTACGTCTTGTAAAAGAAGCTGGAATTGACTGCTTGGCACCTGCACTTGGTTCTGTACATGGACCATACCAAGGTGAACCAAATTTAGGTTTTAAAGAAATGGAAGAAATCTTAAACTTAACACAAGTTCCATTAGTATTACACGGTGGTACTGGTATCCCAACAAAGGATATTCAAAAAGCTGTATCGTTAGGTACTGCTAAAATTAATGTAAATACAGAAAATCAAATGGCACAAGCAAAAGCTGTACGTGAAGCATTAAATGCCAAACCTGATCTTTATGATCCACGTAAATACTTAGGACCAGGTACAGAGGCAATTAAACAAACCGTAATCGGTAAAATGCGTGAATTTGGTTCTTCTAATCAAGCTTAACATGTAAAGTAGGAATGCCCTACCAGATTTTAACGGCTATGCATATATGTATAATAGCTAATCTGGCAGGGCTTTCTGTAAATAATGCTTATCAATTATTCGGGGAGGTAGAATAGATGAAGTTCTTTATTGATACTGCAAATATTGAAGAGATTCGTTCCGCAAACGAATTAGGAATTTTGGCAGGGGTTACAACAAATCCAAGCCTAGTTGCAAAAGAAGGAGTATCCTTTCATGATCGCTTAAGAGAGATTACTGCTGAAGTGACAGAAGGATCCGTTAGTGCAGAGGTTATTGCAGAAGATGCAGCTGGAATGATTGCAGAAGGGAAAGAGCTTGCTGCGATTGCACCAAACATCACAGTAAAGGTACCAATGACTTTGGAAGGGCTAAAAGCAGTAAAAGCGTTTAGTGATTTAAACATAAAAACGAATGTTACTCTAATTTTCAATGCAAACCAAGCTCTACTTGCTGCAAGAGCAGGTGCTACATATGTATCACCATTTTTAGGACGTCTAGATGATATTGGACATGATGGGATGCAATTAATTGCAACTATTTCGGAAATCTTTGATCGTCACAATATTAACACGGAGATTATAGCAGCGAGCATTAGACATCCATTACATGTAACGGATGCTGCTTTACATGGAGCAAGTATAGCTACCGTACCATATAATGTGCTTGGTCAGCTTGTGAAGCATCCATTAACAGATCAAGGTATCGAAAAATTTCTTGCGGATTGGAATAAGTCGAATCAATAAGCATGAATAAAAGCTATATTGACCAAACTATGAACAAGATGATTACAAGCCAATATGAAAGTAATAAAGGCTAGAATAATTTTAAAAATGTGTGTTCAAATAAAATTTGAACAACCTCATAAAGCGGGGTTTTGATATGCAAAAAATGATAGTTGAAGGCGGTCATGTCTTAAATGGAAAGGTACGCATCAGTGGAGCAAAAAACAGTGCAGTAGCACTCTTGCCAGCAGCAATTTTGGCTGACTCGGAGGTTACAATAGAAGGACTGCCAGAGATTTCGGATGTATATACACTAAGTGATTTATTAGAGGAAATCGGTGGAAATGTGTCGTGGGATGGACAAACCATTCATATTAATCCGGAAAATATGATTTCCATGCCATTACCAAATGGAAAAGTGAAAAAGCTTAGGGCATCCTATTATTTTATGGGTGCAATGCTAGGTAAATTTAAAAAGGCAGTAATTGGACTACCAGGAGGCTGTTTCTTAGGGCCACGTCCAATTGACCAGCATATTAAGGGCTTTGAAGCATTAGGTGCAGAAGTAACCAATGAGCAAGGTGCGATTTATCTTCGGGCGAAAGAATTAACCGGTGCCAGAATTTATCTAGATGTTGTTAGTGTAGGCGCCACGATTAATATCATGCTTGCAGCTGTTCGAGCAAAGGGTAAGACCATTATTGAAAATGCAGCGAAAGAGCCAGAGATAATTGATGTTGCCACATTGTTAACCAATATGGGAGCGAAAATAAAAGGTGTTGGAACAGACGTAATTCGGATTGAAGGAGTGCCTTCCTTACATGGATGCCGTCATACAATAATTCCAGATCGTATCGAGGCTGGAACATATGCGATTGCCTCCGCTGCAGCTGGTAATGAAGTAATTATTGATAATGTCATTCCACAGCACTTAGAATCACTTTTAGCGAAACTAAGAGAAATGGGTATCACCGTAGAGGATTCAGATGACCAACTATACATTGCAGCAAGAAAAAACCCACTCAAAAGCGTGGACATTAAAACATTGGTTTATCCAGGCTTTCCAACAGATCTTCAACAGCCATTTACCAGTCTTTTGACAAAAGCACATAATACTGGTGTCGTAACCGATACCATCTATTCAGCACGTCTAAAGCATATTGATGAGCTTAGAAGAATGAATGCTACCGTTAAAGTAGAAGGTGGATCTGTGATTGTTTCAGGTCCAGCACAGCTTGAAGGTGCCAGAGTAAAAGCAAGTGATCTACGTGCAGGTGCTGCACTGGTTATTGCGGGACTAATGGCTAATGGTATTACCGAAATTACCGGCTTAGAGCATATTGATCGGGGCTATGAGAACATGACAGAGAAATTAAATAGCCTTGGT
Organism: Ornithinibacillus xuwenensis; assembly: GCF_039614845.1. NCBI lineage: Bacteria > Bacillati > Bacillota > Bacilli > Caryophanales > Bacillaceae > Ornithinibacillus > Ornithinibacillus xuwenensis. Next base: position 585,585 of record NZ_JBDIML010000002.1, read on the forward strand.
GCAAATGTATGGCGAGAAGATATGTCAGAGGAAGAAGTCTTACAATTTCAGAACTCCTAAATGGGTTCTGGATCATTCCATAGATGGACCCGTCTGCTTTTAATAAATAGGCTTTTTGGGATGAGGTTATTTAATAAAGGGAGATGGAAATTATGGAAAGAAGTTTAACAATGGAAATCGTACGCGTTACAGAGGCTGCAGCACTTTCTTCTGCCCGCTGGATGGGAAGAGGAAAGAAAGAAGAAGCAGATGATGCTGCTACCACTGCAATGCGTGATGTTTTTGATACTATTCCGATGCGGGGAACTGTTGTCATCGGAGAAGGCGAGATGGATGAAGCACCAATGCTATACATTGGTGAGAAGCTTGGAACTGGTACAGGACCTCTAGTGGATATTGCAGTAGACCCATTAGAAGGTACGAATATAGTTGCTAGAGGAACAACGAATGCCCTTGCAGTAATTGCAATAGGTGATCATAATCAAGTGCTTCATGCTCCTGATATGTACATGAAGAAAATCGCTGTTGGACCAGAAGCTGTTGGCAAAATTGATATTAATGCACCAACAATAGATAATTTAAAGGCCGTAGCAAAGGCAAAGAATAAAGATATAGAAGATCTCGTTGTCATTATTATGGACCGTCCAAGACACCATAAAGTAATGGATGAAATTCGTGAAGCAGGTGCGAGAATTAAATTAATACAAGACGGTGATGTTGCCGCAGCAATCAATACTGCTTTTGACGAAACTGGTGTTGATTTATTTATGGGTATTGGTGGCGCACCGGAGGGTGTTATTGCAGCCATTGCACTTAAATGTCTAGGTGGAGAAATGCAAGGACAGCTTGTTCCACAAAATGACGAAGAAATTGCACGTTGTAAGAAAATGGGCATCGGTGATATCAATAAGATTTTTTATATGGATGACTTTTGTGGTGGTGACGATGCAATATTTGCTGCTACAGGAGTGACAGATGGCGAGCTTCTAAAGGGTGTTCAATTTAAAGGGCAAAAAGCCAAAACGCAAACCGTAGTTATGCGAGCAAAAAGCGGTACGGTTCGCTTTATCGATGGTGAACACAGCTTAAAGAAAAAGCCGAATTTAGTAATAAAACCAGAATAACCTACTTATAATACTATAATTGGAGAACATTGTTGTTGTAACAGGAATTATAATACCAATGTTTTCCAACCCCTCTATTTAGGTACTGTCTTCAAAAAAGTGTTGAATATTCCTATTAAAACGTTTAACATTGTAAATGTTTAAGATAAGAATTGTTTGGTTAATATAAACATATAAAGTAAATACGATGGGTACTGTTAATCTTGAGCTACCCATAAAACTTCTATTCTAGCTTCTATAAATATTCTTCCCTTCTACAAATGAAATCTCATCAGGAAGTAATATCTCATATCAACTAATCAGATAAGCCTTATCAATCTTTATAGTGTTATTAGGATTCCTTGCTGTACGTGTGTGTATTACATAATGTCGGTGATGTATCTATCAAAATAGTAAATATGTTTAAGGAATAGGCGTGGTGAAAATGGCTGAACTAACGTTAAGCAAACTTGAGGAATTAACTTTAAAAGAAATTTATGCGCTAGCAAGAGAATATAAAGTATCGTATTATGCGAAGCTAACCAAAAAAGAACTAATATTTTCAATACTAAAAGCGCAAGCGGAGAAAGATGGCTTCTTATTCATGGATGGTGTTTTAGAAATCATACCATCAGAGGGATTTGGATTTTTAAGACCTATTAATTATTCTGCGAGTGCGGAGGATATTTATATTTCAGCTTCCCAAATACGTAGATTTGATTTGCGAAATGGGGATAAAGTATCCGGTAAGGTTCGTCCTCCAAAAGAAAATGAACGCTATTATGGGCTACTTCATGTAGATGCTGTTAATGGTGAAGATCCTGATTCATCAAAAGAGCGAGTGCACTTTCCTGCATTAACGGCTTTATATCCGGATCGCATCATGAAGCTAGAAACCAAGTCGAACAAGCTATCTACAAGAATTATGGATTTTATGGCTCCAGTTGGTTTTGGACAGCGTGGATTAATTGTAGCACCACCAAAGGCTGGTAAAACAATGCTTTTAAAGGAGATTGCGAATAGTATTTCCATCAATCATCCCGAAGCAAAGTTAATTATTTTGTTAGTAGATGAGCGTCCAGAAGAAGTAACCGATATCGAACGTTCTGTCCATCCAGATGTTGATGTCGTAAGCTCAACATTTGATGAGGTTCCAGAGAATCACATCAAAGTGTCTGAACTAGTTCTAGAGCGTGCTATGCGTCTTGTAGAGCATAAGCGAGATGTAATCGTGTTAATGGACAGTATCACAAGGCTGGCACGAGCATATAACTTGGTTATCCCACCTAGTGGTCGTACATTATCTGGTGGTATTGATCCTGCCGCATTCCACCGTCCAAAACGCTTTTTCGGTGCAGCAAGAAATATTGAAGAAGGCGGTAGCTTTACAATCCTTGCGACAGCACTAGTTGATACTGGTTCACGTATGGATGATGTTATTTATGAGGAATTTAAAGGTACCGGTAATATGGAATTACATTTAGACCGAAATCTTGCAAACCGTAGAATATTCCCTGCGATTGATATTTTACGTTCCGGAACTCGTAAAGAAGAGCTACTCGTTGATAAAGGACAATTAGATAAGATGTGGGCAATTCGTAAAACGATGCAGGATACACCTGATTTCCTTGAGCGCTTTTTAAGAAGACTGAAGGCATCTGAAAATAATGAGGAATTTTTACAAAAGATGGAAGAGGAAATGAATCGTAAACGTACAAATAGATAGTTATACTAGCTACAAGAAATAAATTCTCTATATTTAACGGAATAGCTATTGCAAACAGAAGCACACACTGTTATAATTTTTTAGTGAGTTTAGAAAAGGTAACATACCTATGACGGCTCTTAAAATAACTCTGTTTCCAAAGGATTCAGGGCAGAAGGAGTGGAAAGATATGAAAAAGGACATTCATCCAGATTACAAGAAAGTTGTATTCTTAGATACAAGCTCTGACTTTAAATTCTTAAGCGGATCAACAAAGAGCTCAGAAGAAACAATCGAATGGGAAGATGGTAACACATACCCACTAATTCGTGTTGAGATCAGCTCAGAATCACATCCTTTCTACACTGGTAAACAAAAAGCTGACACTGTTGGTGGACGTGTAGATCGCTTCAAGAAGAAATATAATATGAAATAAGTTGGCATGTTGTTGCTATTTCGCAACCTAGCCAGATGATACGTATAGGGTGAGTTTACTCATGCCGATAGGAAACAGGCAAATTGTCTAATACTTTGCCTGTTTTTTATTTAAAAAAATTCGAACTTATACCATTATTTTTCACATAAAACATAGTAGAAATGAAGGGAGATCCCGATACATGTATGTTATGAATCAAAGTGGCTGGCTAGAGGTTATCTGTGGCAGCATGTTTTCTGGTAAATCCGAGGAACTAATTAGAAGAGTACGCAGAGCAACCTATGCAAACCAAACTATCAGAGTATTCAAGCCTGCTATTGACAATCGCTATGACGATGAATCTGTTGTATCCCATAATGGAAATTCCATCATGGCGCGTCCTATTGATAGCTCCGCGGATATTTTAGAAAATGTTGATGAAAATGTCGATATCGTCGGAATTGACGAGGCCCAATTCTTCGATGAAGATATCGTCTATGTAGCTGAGAAATTAGCAGATAAAGGTATCCGTGTAATTGCAGCCGGACTGGATCTCGATTTCCGTGGCGAACCATTCGGCCCGATGCCAGAACTAATGGCCCTAGCAGAATCTGTTACAAAACTAAATGCAATCTGTCCAATCTGCGGATCTCCCGCAAGTCGTACACAACGCTTGATTAATGGACAACCTGCATCCTATAACGACCCAATTATTCTAGTTGGTGCATCTGAATCCTATGAACCAAGATGCCGCCACCACCATGACGTCCCAAACCGCCCAACAAGCACTAGCATGCGCAAGCTGATGAACGTCGCAGATTAATACGCCCGAGAGAGGGCGTTTTTTTGTTTGTTGAAATAGGCGATTCGCTGATAAATTGTTTTATTCGCTGATATAAACTGCAATTCGCTGATAAATATAAATGAACGCTGATAAAAATATAAATTCGCTGATAAATGAAATGAAACCGCTGATAAATGAATTAGATTGTTGCTATTGATTATCCATCCATCTGTCCAAAATTATATTTTCAGATAAAAAATAAACTTAATATGCAATTTTTACAGTAATAGAGGATTATTAGCACTGGATAAAGAAGTTTATTAATGGAGGAGAGGTGATAAATAAGTGATTACAAAACAACGAGGTGAATTAGTCGAATTACTACAGCTACACGCATTATTAAATAGGTTGCCTGACACACACCCTAAAAAAGGCGAAGTATTAATTGAATACAAAAAAAGAAGAAGGCAATCTAGAGGTGAAAAGGAAATCGAATTTCCTCTAAGTTTTTTAGATGAGAACCAATACTTGATTTTACATGATTTAAGACTTAAGGATGAACAAGGTTTTTTCCAAATTGACACGCTAATAATATCTGAGAAATTCTGCTTAATATTAGAAATTAAAAATTGGTACGGTTCAATTTTATTTGGAGAAAATGGACAAGTAATCCGAATTGGTGATGATGGACGTGAAGAAGGGTTTCCGAATCCATTGCCTCAGGCAAAACTCCAGCAGTATAGGCTGAAAAGATGGTTAAATAAAAGCGGAATTATGAATACTCCTCTAGATTTTTTTATAGTAATTAGTTTTCCAACTACGATACTAAAAGCTATTCCACCATATTCCATCCCTGAAAAAGTTATTCACAATAATCAATTATTCCCGATAATTCAAGAGCTCGATAAACATTATACTAATTCGATTTTTAGTCAACAAGAACTAAGTAATATATCGAGAAAGTTAATAGAGTCACATCAGCAATATGAGAAGAGTGTATTAGAAAAATACAATGTCTTAAAGTGTGATATATTGAAAGGCGTTATTTGTCCAGGGTGTGGTGAATTACCTATGATTAGGCACAAACAAAAATGGCAATGCCCACATTGTAAACATACTTCTATTGATGCACACGAAGCAGCATTGCTTGATTATAAATATTTGATTAACCACTCGATAACGAATCAGGATGCTAGGAGCTTTCTTTATATTACTTCTTCACACGTAACCAAAAGGATACTGCAGATGAGTGGTTATAAACAAATGGGCCGAAATAAAGGGAGCATCTATATGCTTTAAATGGTTGATTCGCTGATATAAATAAGAGAACCGCTGATAAATTGTTTTATACGCTGATATAATAAGAAAACCGCTGATATATATGAATATTCGCTGATATATGGCGTAACACCGCTGATATATGGCGTAACTTCCGCTGATAAAAAAGTTTCCTTCTGTTTAGACATCCTCAGCTATTTACTCCACGATAAAGGTTAGCCCACTCCCCAGCGCCAACCCACTCACCAAAAGAATTTTGACCTCTACCCCCGAGTATACTATAATTATACTGTTAATCGACAGAGAGGTGACCGTGATGATAGATCGTTTGCAATCATTGGAAGATCGTTATAATAAATTGAATGAATTACTAAGTGATCCGGAAGTAATTAGTGATACGAATAAATTGCGTGAGTATTCTAAGGAACAGGCAGGGCTTGAAGACGTTGTCCAGGCATATCGTGAGTATAAAGATGTAACAGAACAGCTGAAAGATGCGAAGGAAATGCTGGAGGACGATCTTGATCAAGAAATGCATGATATGGTGAAGTCCGAAATCTCAGAACTGAGCGCATCGAAAGCGGAATTGGAAGAACGAATGAAAATTCTTCTTTTACCGAAGGATCCGAATGATGATAAGGATGTTTTCGTGGAGGTTCGTGGTGCTGCTGGTGGAGATGAGGCAGCTTTATTTGCTGGCGACTTATATCGTATGTATTCTCGATATGTGGAAAGTCAGGGCTGGAAGACAGAAGTGATGGAAGCACATACGACTGGTGTTGGTGGATATAAGGAGATCATTTTCATGGTTAAAGGAAATGGCGCATATTCCAAGCTAAAGTATGAAAATGGAGCCCATCGTGTGCAACGTGTCCCTGAGACAGAATCAGGTGGTCGTATCCATACATCAACTGCAACTGTTGCGGTTCTACCGGAAGCAGAAGAGGTTGAGGTTGAAATCCATGAAAAAGATATACGCGTGGATACATTTGCATCAAGTGGCCCTGGAGGACAGAGTGTTAATACGACAATGTCTGCTGTTCGTTTGACCCACATGCCAACTGGTATCGTGGTGTCCATGCAGGATGAAAAGTCACAAATTAAGAATAAAGAAAAAGCGATGAAAATTCTTCGTGCACGGGTATATGATAAATTCCAGCAGGAAGCACAGGCTGAATATGATGAAACACGTAAATCAGCAGTTGGAACAGGGGATCGTTCTGAACGTATTCGTACCTATAACTTCCCACAAAATCGTGTAACAGACCATCGTATAGGTCTAACAATTCAGAAGCTTGACCAGATATTAGAAGGAAAGCTTAATGAGGTTATCGATGCATTAGTGATGGAAGAACAAGCGAAAAAACTGGAACAAATTGGTGAGTAATATGACACAAAAACAATACGAAGTCCTTCAGTGGGCTTCTCTTTTTTTAGAAAAAAATAATCGTGAAGTAAGAGTTGCAGAGCTCTTACTTCAATATCATCTAAATGTATCAAGGACCGATTTCTTTGCACAGATGCGCGAGGGTATTCCAGCAAGCATCGTGGAAAAATTTCGTGCTGATATCGAAAAGCATGTGAAGACAGGTATACCGATTCAACATTTAATGGGATATGAACTATTCTATGGTAGGAAGTTTCAAGTTAATGAGCATGTATTAATTCCACGTCCTGAAACGGAAGAGTTAGTGCTTCATGTGATAAATCAAATAGAGAAGAACAGTCCAGTAACCATAGTGGATATTGGTACAGGAAGCGGGATTATTGCGATAACATTAGCACTAGAAATCCCAAATGCAACTGTATATGCAATTGATATTTCGGAAAAAGCATTAGAGGTTGCAAAGCGCAATGCTGAAGCACTACATGCGAATGTGAATTTTCTCGAAGGAGATTTTCTTCAGCCTTTTGTAGAAAGGAATCTAAAAGCTGATATCGCAGTTTCCAATCCACCTTATATCGCAGAAGAAGAGCAAAAAACCCTCGCAGATACAGTCGTAAACTATGATCCCGAGCTAGCACTATTTGCTGAGGATAACGGTTTAGCTGCTTATAAAAAAATCGTTGCTCAAAGCCTTGGAGCTATCCGTATAGGAGGTCATATGGCATTTGAAATTGGTCATTTGCAAGGGCATGCAGTATCCGAATTGATCAGGGGAATTTATCCAAGTAGTAACGTAACGGTTATAAAAGATATCAATGGAAAAGATCGAATTGTTTCTGCCTCTAATTTAACAACTTAATATGCGATCTAACTATATTTCTAATAAGCACAGACTTGGTGCCACATCACAAGAGCTTAAATTCTATCCTTTGGGATGTGATACCAAATCGCTGTGCTTTTTGTTTTCCTCAATTTTATTACCCATCAGGATATGTTAACATTTATCTATAAGGATTGAATTTATTGTTAGTGTAATCTAGGGGGGATTCCATGTATTTGCTTATAGCAATCATTTTGAGCTTGGTATTAGGATATTTGTTATCCTGGTTTGGACCATTTATAGGTGCCCTTCTCGCTTTTGGAATAATTGTGGGCTGCTTGTTTCGAGGCCTATACTTACTTAATGATATACATAAAAGACTTTCCAAAGCATTGCCTAAGGAAGATAAAGTTCAAATGGCATATAAACAGTATTTAGATGAAAGACAGTAATACTTGGCTTAAATGGCATTGAAACCTATTAGCATGAAGATACGTAATGAAATTATCACGATATTGGAGGTTATTAGAGTGTATGAACATAAATTTGTTAAAATCAATTTATCATCATTTAAATTAAACCCAGAAGAAGATTATCATGAAGTGATAATTGAGCATGAAAGAGAAGGATGGGAGTTAGTGCAAATCTTTGCACCAGGATTAAAAGGCTATGGGACACCTTCTTTCTTTGAGTTAATCTTTAAACGAAAGAAGGAATAAGAATAATCATGTAAGGATAGGTGCTTTATGGGCAAAAAAACAAGAGCAATTATTGCGTTAATCGGTTCAGTTATGATCTGTCTTTTTGGCTTATACAGGCTATTATTCGAATTGCCATCTGCCGCTGTACTAGTAATGGTGCCAATTGTATTTGTCTTAACGGGAGGAATTGGGATAGTTGGAAATAACGTGTTGCTGAAGAAATTATATCGTAGTCACTAATTGAAGATGGTAGCTTCATTTGTAAAGGCATATTCAGTTTCATTAAATTATATAGGAGAATAATAATGAGAATTCTATTAGAATTACTTCGCATTATTTTTATATTTGCAATTCTAGGAAGCTTAGGTGGGGCAATTATTCAAAACCTCTATACAATTAATCAAACAACACAGTCCTATGCTTGGTTAGGGGCTCTGGCAATTTTAGTATTACTTTTTGTTCTATACCGTAATAAACTTCAGTTCTCTGGATGGTACAAGGGTACAGGCTGTGTAAAGCTGCCAAAGTCAGTAACAAAGACATTAATTAGTGTCTCAATATTATTAATTATTTCGCCGTTCTTTATGGGGCTTGTTCTTGGCTAACAAAATATGTGCTAGTTCTATTCTGTGATATAGAGCTAGTGCATTTTTTTGTTTTAAGCTCTCCATTCCAGATCAATAGATGGTTATTAGTACAGTAATGTGCAAATAAAAAAGACTTAGTAACTATTAAGAAAATATTTTTAACCTAAGGGAAACGATTCGCATAGAAACTATAGCTTTTTCAAGGCAAATAGTAGCTACGCTTGATTACTAGAATTGCAAAAAAATAATAGTTTACTAGTTTAAATAAATTGTTCCCTGTCCATACTGTGAGTAAATCAAAGAACGGGGGGCAGGATCGATGAAGAAACTAGTTTTTATAGTAATTATCATGATAATAATGATTGCATTATCTTTGCCAACTAAAGGACAAGGAAATGAAAATAATACGGATGATTATGAAGTAATTCCGGATGATGCTATTCGTCTTCGAATTCTTGCAAATAGTGATAGTGAGGAAGACCAACGAATCAAAAAATTAGTGCGAGATAAGGTTAATGAAGCTATAACAGAGTGGGTAGCTGAAATTACGGATATTAATAAGGCTCGCGAATTATTAGAGAGTAGAGTTCCTGAAATTAATAGCATTGTGAAACAGACCTTACAGGATGCTGGTGAAGATAGAGATTTCGATGTGGAATACAACGATAGTGTAAGTTTTCCAACGAAGATTTATGGATCGTATTTATATCCAGCAGGAGAGTATGAGGCCATTTTAATAACCATTGGTGAAGGGAATGGTTCTAATTGGTGGTGTGTATTATTCCCGCCACTTTGCTTCTTGGATTTTGCAAACGGTATAAGTGTTGCTGAAGCCAGTCCTGGCGGTTTTGAGGATGAAGTAGAAAAAGAAGAATCAGAAGGACTTCAGATAAAATTTTTCCTATTTGAATGGTTAGGATTGTCATAGATTTCCTAAACCTGCATAAAATGATAGAAAAGCGAGAGTAACACAAACTTTGCATCGTTAATGTTGAATCCATATTTAGCTGTCGTTTTCTATCAATAATAATAGAGGTGGGGAAAAAATGAAACTAACTGTAGCAAGTCAAATGCCAATTGAGAAGGTAGAAGAATTTCTACGAACAACAGAACACATTAATAAAGATAGCCTCTTAAAAGATGGCTACGTAGTAGAGGTAAATGAACAAATTAAGGGATGCTTTGTCCTATCCACATTAGAAGATGGCTCCTATTGGTTAAAGCAGCTTTATATAGCAAAAGAAGCAGCCCAAAATCTTCCGGTATTACTGGAAACCATTATTGTCATGGTAAAAGGTATGGAAGCAAAAAAGCTTTATGTACATAGTCATCAACCGGTTGTGGATATTTTATTAGATGCTTTGCAATTCCATCCACAGAAAGAAGCAATTACAGTGAATAACTTTAGTCGAAAAGAAGGAAATTGGTGGGCATATGATGTTTCGTAAATAGTTATTCTAGTAATACACAGAATTGGCAATGCAACTTGTGGATAAGTTGTATATAATTAAATTTCCTGTGCATAACAAGTGGATAACCTCCTAAATAAATGGTTTTTATTAAAAATCTGTGGATAATTCTGCAGATTTTTTTATTTTGTTTGTGGATAACTAAATATTTTGCGTATGCGATATCTATCAGATAAAATGAGTGAAGAAAAGAGGGAGTTTTCATGACTGAAACCAAACGATGGAAATTGGAGAAGAACGGAAAATTAAATGAGGCAATGTTACTTGAGGCAGCAGAAATATTAAAAGCTGGTGGGACAGTTGCTTTTCCTACAGAGACAGTGTATGGATTAGGAGCAGATGCTACGAATAAAAATGCCGTAGCCGAAATCTTCCATGCAAAGGGTCGTCCACAGGATAATCCACTCATTGCACATGTTGCGACAAAGGAACAGCTATTAGATTTAGTAGAGGATGTTCCAGATTATGTGTATAAGTTAATTGATACATTCTCACCAGGACCGATTACATATGTTCTAACTAGTAATGGAAGCTGTGCCGAAAACGTTACAGCGGGTTTATCGACAGTGGGTGTGAGAATTCCTAGTCATCCAGTTGCAATCGCCCTATTGAAAACCTGTAATATTCCAGTCGCTGCACCAAGCGCAAATTTATCAGGAAAACCAAGTCCAACAACAGCAAATCATGTTTGGGAAGATCTTAAAGGAAGAATCGCTGGTCTAGTAGATGGTGGACCAACAGGTGTAGGTGTGGAATCTACAGTTATTGACTGTACACAAGCTATTCCAGTCATTCTTAGACCAGGAGGAATTTCTAGAGAAGAGCTAGAGGAAGTTGTTGGGAAGGTAATAGTAGACCCAGCACTGGCGAGCACAGATTCCACAGATAAACCGAAAGCTCCTGGGATGAAATACACACATTATGCACCTGAAGTTCCAATGTGGTTATTGGAAGGTGGCTCTGAAAAAGTACAACAAGTCGTCGAACAATTGGCAACAAAAGGGGAGCGAGTTGGTGTTCTAGCAAGTAGGGATACAATAGAGAAAATTGAAGGTGCGGAAAAAATTTCCCTAGGCGAGTCTCTGGAGGATATCGCGGCTAATCTTTATGAAGGGCTACGTAGGTTTAAACAAGGTGAAGTAGATATTATACTATGTGAAACGTATCCTGAAATTGGAATTGGACAGGCGATTATGAATCGTTTACAGAAGGCTGCGACTAAGTATATAAAGGAATAGCTTGATCTCTAGTAATATAAAAAGCTGTTTTTAAAGGATAATCTATATCCCTTAAAAGACAGCTTTTTCCTGTTAGTTTGTAATATCTTCAGATGGACCAAAGATCTCGTAATGGATGTCTTCTTCTTTTACTCCTATTTGGTTCAATATTTGATAGGTGGCACGCATAAATCCTTTTGGTCCACAGAAATAGAACGCTGCATCATTTGTAGGAAGAATGGCGTTAAGCCAATCAGAATTGATATATCCTGCTCGGTCATAGACATCTCCTTCTATAGGTTTATCATATAGCGTGAAACTTTTCACTTGTTGATGCTGTTCTGAAATTTCTAGAATACGATCCTTCATAGCGTGATAGGTACTTGATTGTGCGGCATGAATGTAGAACACTTCTCGTTTTGGATTATTCTTAATCGTTGTTTCAAGCATGCTCACCATTGGTGTTAATCCAACACCACCACTAATTAAAACCAGTGGTCTAGGATCATCTTCATCTAGTACAAAGTCCCCTGCAGGCGCGCTAATCGGTAGGATAGATCCTACTTGAACACTGTTGTGTAAGTAGTTCGATACAATACCGTCAGGGTAATCTCCCAGTGCCTCTTCTCGTTTTACACTAATACGGTAATAGCTTTCACCTGGTGCACAGGACAAGCTATATTGCCGCAAATGCTCATATGGTTGATCTTCCATTACGGCCTTCACTGTAATATACTGTCCAGCTTTAAATGTTGGAAAGACTTCTCCATCCACTGGTTCTAAATAAAAGGATGTTATAACATCACTTTCTTGAACTTTCTTCACAACTTTAAATTCTCGGTAATCAATCCAACCACCTGTTGTATGTTTTACTTCTTCATACATTTCTCTTTCAACCGAAATAAAGGCATCAGCGATAACACCGTATGCTTTTTCCCAAGCAGAAATGATTTCATCGGTTGCTGCATCGCCTAAAACATCCTTAATAGCAAGAAGTAGATTCTCACCAACTATAGGATAATGCTCAGGCTTAATATTTAAGCTTCTATGTTTTTCAGCTATTTGCTTTACTACTGGTAAAATAGCTTCTAGATTATCGATGTATTGTGCAGCAGCATAAACTGTGTTTGCTAGTGCCTTTGGTTGGTCACCTTTCCGCTGATTCGTTTGATTAAAGATATTCTTTAGTTCTGGATGGTTTTCAAACATCATTTGGTAGAAGTGTTTCGTAATAATTACACCATGCTCTTTTAATACCGGAACGGTTGATTTAATAATACGAATGGTATCTTGATCTAATTTTACTGTTGAGGTTGCCATAAACATGCACTCCCTTTTTAAATTAAAAGATGTATTTAAAATACATGTTTATTGTATACTTTAAATTAGTTGATCAACAACCAGGCAAACGAAGATTTGTGTTACAATATTGTGAAGCAATACACAAGGAGAATGGATGCATGCAACTTAAAAAATATACCGATTATAGCCTTAGAGTATTGATTTTTGTGGGATTAAAGTCAAAAGATGACTTGGCAAGTATAAAGGAAATATCAGATGTCTATAACATTTCTCACAATCATTTAGGAAAAATCGTTCATAGCTTGGCAAAGCTTGAACTAATTGAAAGTATTCGTGGCCGAAATGGTGGGATTCGATTAGCGAAGGAAGCGGATCAAATTAATATTGGTAAATTAATTAGAGTACTAGAAAGTGATTTTACCTTACTAGAATGCTTTGATAAGGGAACGAATCATTGTGTTATTTCTCCTGGATGTACATTAAAGCACGTTCTAAATAAAGCATTACATGCGTTTTACCGGGTTTTAGATGACGTCACATTAAAGGATTTAATTGAAAATGAAGAAGAATTACTGGGTTTAATGAGCCTAAATAAATAATGGTGTAAAGTGGCTACATCCTAGCAACGGAAATACTATCATATTGCTTATTCACATCACATCGTTAAAACATACCCATTCACTATCATAAACCTCCTAGGACAAGCATATAGTTTAGAAGCATGTCCTAGGAGGATGGTTCATGACCCACACATTGACAGAGTTCATATCATTATTATTTATGGCAGTGGCTATAGGAATGGATGCATTTTCGATCAGTCTCGGCATTGGGATGCAGAAAATTAGGCTGAAGCGCATTGCTTTTATTGGAATTGTTATTGGTTTGTTTCATATCATTATGCCATTTCTCGGGATAATTGTTGGCAAATTTATCTCAACTCAGATTGGGGAATTAACAACATTAGCAGGAGGATTACTGCTTTTTGGTATTGGTGCCCACATGTTGTTTTCCGCATTTAATCATGAGGAAGGAAGAGTTGTCCAAACAAATGGCTTTAAACTTATTGTTTTCGCTTTAAGTGTCAGTTTAGATAGCTTTTCTGTTGGTCTTAGTCTTGGACTTTCCGGAGTGAAAACAGCCCTGACATTGATTATGTTTGGAGTCGCTAGTATGGTGCTTACATGGGCGGGGATGATTCTTGGAAGAAAAGTTCATGGCGTATTAGGTGCCTATAGTGAGATATTAGGTGGGAGCATTTTAAGTGTATTTGGGCTTTATATCATATTTTAATCGTCGTAGAATGACCGTCTCCTAATAACAAGGGGACGGTCATTTATGATATGTCGCAAATATATTAAGATATGATCATATATTTTCCGTGTCTAACAACGGTATTCGGCATTTCGTATCCTAAGATGTTAGCGGCATCCTTTGATAATTCAACTAACACACTGTTCTCTCTTACTTGAAATACTTTTCCTTCATACTGATTATTCTTTCTGTCGAAAAGGACCGTGTCCCCTACATTTGCAGTTACTGTTGACTCCTTCATCCCTTGTTCCCCTCCCGAAAGATTTTCGCATTGCAGAATAATGTTGTTAACACAACTTATGATTTAGAAGTGTTTCTAATGATTGATAAGACAAATTATTAATCATTCACCCTCTAAATTTAGTTACAAGGTAACAAATTACGATTACTTGATTAACTATATAGTAATACTTTTGGATTATAATTTCTAGGTTTTTTCGCCATTTTTTGACAATTTACTTATTTTTTCCTGGGTAAAATGAACTATTTGTGAATAATGCAGATTACTGAAGATGATATTTCTTCTTTTTCTGTCATACACAACTTATTCTGTGTTATATTTTAGGTAGAAATGATAATGATTACAAGTATATTGAAAACGGTGTCTTGTTAATGTTGCCTGGATTGAAAATGGAGGTACTTTCATGAAAATTTTATTTGTATGTACAGGGAATACTTGCCGTAGTCCGATGGCTGAAGCTTTATTAAAATTTAAAAAGCCAGATGCAGAAGTAAAATCAGCTGGTATTTTTGCTGCGAAAAATCAACGCGCGTCGAAACATGCACTACATGCGTTAGACATCAAGGGGATACCGTTAAATCATCTATCTAATCCGGTTGAGGAAAAACTCCTTAATTGGGCAGATGTTGTGTTAACGATGACGACTCAGCATAAGCAATCACTAATTATGCAGTTTCCAAATTTTCAAGATAAGTACTATACCCTTAAGGAGTTTGTTTCTGACTCCGATAAAAAGGTATGGGATGAATTAAAGAAGGTTTATGGCGAATACGAAATGAAACGATCGAGTTTTATAAAGGAAAACCAACATAAGCTTGACAACCTATTACTCGAACAAAAGCTAAGAGAGCATTTGCAGCCTGAAGCCGAGAAAATTCAACAGCTAGAAAGTAATCTAATCAATTACGATATCTCGGATCCATTTGGTGGCGACCTTAGCACCTATCAACAGACATTAGATGAATTAGAGGGTTATATCGAGTTATTACTGAAAAAATATAAATAGAAAAAGCTGGGGGACAACAGAATGAGCAAAAAATATCGTTTTGGTCTAAGGTTAAAACTAGTGTTTTTCACCACAATTTTGGCAATCATCACGTACACCACTAGTGCTTTTTTTCTGTATTTTCTTTATGATTATGTTGTGGAATTTTGGCAAGTATCAATGGAGCTTTACACGGTCATTATACTAGCATTAGGTATATTCTGGTCAGGGGTGTTAGCATACTTTGCTGCACGATTTATTACAAGGCCTTTAAACCGTCTTGCAAAAGTTGCTTCAGATGCAGCTGATGGTAATTTGAATCAAGAAATTGCTATTCCAAAGTCTGATGATGAAATCCAGGCTCTTAGTACTTCATTTGATAAGATGCTTAAGAATCTCAGGGAAATGGTACATAATATAGATGTGCATTTTGAGAGCACGAACCAATCTGTGGTTCAATTACGAGTGGCTTCTAGTGAGGTAGCGCAGCATTCTAGCCAAATTAGTGCCTCAATTGATGAGATTTCAAAAGGCGCAGAAAGTTCTTCCTTGGCCATTCAAAATACAGTGGAGTCAGTAGAAGAAGCAACAGTACTGGCAGAAAAAGTACAAGAAAAAGCCGGAGAATCGAAAGAAAAGTCCAATACAATGCTAGAAACATTGAACAGCAGTAAAAAGGTAGTCAATCAATTAGTTGAAGGAATTCAAAAACTAGCGACTGATCAAGAAGTGTCACTAAAGGACGTAGATAATTTAAAGCAAAATGCGTTGCAGGTTGAATCAATTATTACAATGGTTGGTGAGATCGCTGAACAAACAAACCTTCTTGCGCTAAATGCTTCAATTGAAGCAGCTAGAGCTGGTGAGCATGGGAAAGGCTTTGCTGTTGTAGCAGAGGAAATTAGAAAACTAGCAGATCAGAGCGCTCAGGCTGTTCAACGTATCTCAGAGCTTATTGAAGCAATTCAAGAGGACGTCAATTTAGTTGTTAAGAAGATCAATCAAAACGTACAGTATGCACAAAAAGAGGCAGAAAATGGGTCAGTCACAAACGCAGCTATTGAGCAAATGTCTGGATCCATAGAAGATGTTGCAAAAGAGATTGATGGAATCTTAACCTATGTCAATAAGCAATTAGAGTCCATACAAGCAACGGCTTCACAGTCACAAGAGGTTGCGGCAATTGCACAGGAAACTTCAGCTGGAACAGAGGAAGTTAATGCATCTATTCAGGAACAAGCTGCTACAATTGGTAAAGTAGACGATCTCGTTCATGATTTAGAGTCACAGGCAAATGGGTTGAATCAACAAATCCAAAAATTTAAAGTTAATTAGTAGGTTCATAAATAAAACACCAGCGAAAAAGGAGCGAGCAGAATGAAAGTTATTGTTTCAGGCGACCATGCAGGTATGACAATACGTAATGAAGTGAAAAGCTTACTAGAAGAAATGGGTATCGAATATGAAGATACAGGGTGTAGCTGTGAGACTTCCGTAGATTATCCAGATTATGCATTACCTGCTGCAGAACGTGTAGCAAATGGAGAATTTGACCGTGGCATCCTTATATGTGGTACAGGAATTGGAATGTCGATTGCTGCCAATAAAGTAAACGGTATTCGTTGTGCATTAACACATGATGTATATAGTGCTCAATTAACTCGTCAACATAATGATTCAAACATGATTGCGCTAGGTGAGCGGGTTATTGGTCCAGGACTGGCAAGAGAGATTGTAAAAACTTGGCTTAAGACTGATTTTGATGGTGGACGTCATGCGAACCGTCTCGATAAAATAAAAACATATGAGGATAGTAATTCTTCCGTCAAGTGAAATAAAATCACAGCTGTAAACATTTATTGTGAAACCTGAATAAGTTTGGTTTATGTCCAAGCAATGCTTAGATTCAGCGGGGATAGAAAAATTCCTGCTGAATAGTGTTTCACTTTTGAAGAAGGTCGAGGAATCTTTCATCATGAATATTGTTGTGAGATTCTTGTAAGTAGGCCTTGAAATAAATCATTCCAGGTATAAGGTGATGAGTAGAATGCAAGACACCTTCAATAAGATAGAGCACGACTTAAAATCTTTCGTATCCGAAATAACAAAAGAAGATTTTCTAATAAAGGATTCTATTTTTGTAATCGGTTGCTCAACAAGTGAAGTTGCTGGAGAGCGTATTGGTACATCTGGAAGTGAAGAGATTGCTGCTTATATATTTTCAGCAATGAAGCAGCTAAAAGAGAAGACAGGGATACATCTGGCTTTTCAATGCTGTGAGCACCTAAACCGAGCACTAGTAGTTGAAAGGGATACAATGGAGAAATTTCAGCTAGATGAAGTGTCAGTAATTCCTGTTCCAAAAGCAGGAGGTTCCATGGCTTCATTTGCTTATAAGCGGATGGAGGAGCCTGTAGTAGTGGAGCATATCAGTGCCCATGCAGGGGTTGACATTGGGGAGACAATGATTGGCATGCACCTCAAACATGTTGCTGTTCCGGTTAGATTTAATCATCGCTATATCGGTAATGCCCGCCTTAATGCTGCAAAAACCAGACCAAAATTAATTGGCGGACAACGGGCGATCTATGAAGAATCAAAGGATTCAAATTCTTGTACATAAAGTTGTGATGACTAGAAGCTAGTTCATTATATACAAAAAAATGGATACACAGGGAGGATACTACTAATGGAACATTTGAAACAAGCAGATCAAGAATTGTACGAGGCAATGCAAGCTGAAAAGAAGCGTCAACAAACGAAAATTGAACTAATTGCATCAGAAAACTTCGTATCGGAAGCAGTAATGGAAGCAATGGGTTCTGTGTTGACAAACAAGTATGCAGAAGGTTATCCAGGAAAAAGATATTATGGTGGCTGTGAACATGTTGATGTGGTCGAAAATTTAGCGCGTGATCGTGCAAAGGATTTATTTGGTGCAGAGCATGCCAATGTACAACCTCACTCAGGTGCTCAAGCAAATATGGCAGTATACTTCTCTGTGTTAGAGCCAGGTGATACAGTTCTTGGAATGAACTTAAACCACGGTGGGCATTTAACACATGGTAGCCCGGTTAACTTTAGTGGAACTTTATATAACTTCGTTGATTATGGTGTGGATGAAGAATCAGAACAATTAAACTACAACACGGTTCTGGAAAAGGCAAGAGAAGTTCAGCCGAAATTAATTGTTGCTGGTGCTAGCGCATACTCCAGATTGATTGATTTTGCAAAATTCCGTGAGATAGCTGATGAAGTCGGTGCTTATTTAATGGTAGATATGGCACATATAGCTGGACTTGTTGCTGCTGGATTACATCCAAACCCAGTTCCATATGCAGACTTTGTAACGACAACTACGCATAAAACATTACGTGGTCCACGTGGTGGAATGATTCTTTGTAAAGAGGAATATGCGAAAAAAATTGATAAAGCAGTATTCCCAGGAATGCAAGGTGGGCCATTAATGCATATCATTGCAGCTAAAGCGACAGCATTCAAGGAAGCACTTTCGGATGAATTCAAAAACTACTGTAAACAAATCATTTCCAATGCAAAAGCGCTTGGAGAAGCTCTCGTAAAAGAAGGGATTCGAGTTGTTTCTGGTGGTACGGATAATCATTTGTTATTACTAGATGTAACACCACTTGGAATATCTGGAAAAGTGGCAGAGCATGTGCTAGATGAAATTGGAATTACAGTCAACAAAAACACAATTCCATTTGATACGGAGAGCCCATTTGTAACAAGTGGTGTTCGAATTGGAACACCAGCTGTTACGACACGAGGCTTTAAAGAAGCAGAAATGCGTGAAATCGCAGCAATTATTTCGTTAACATTGAAAAACCATGAAGATGAAGCTGTTCTAAAGGAAGCAACAGATCGTGTGCTAGCTTTAACGGAAAAATCACCATTATATGCATAAGATAATTGAGAGGACACACCATATTGGGTGTCCTCTTGTTGTATGGATAACTTTTTACGATTCGCTGATATACCCAGTTGAATCGCTGATAAAATAGCAAATAAGCCGATAAAAAGATATAATCGCTGAATTAGTCATCCAAACCGCCGATATAATCTCTCCCCGACATCAATCTAGTTTTATAACTGTAAAAATAATACTAGTTTAATAGCCAAATCCCCTATAAATTCTCATTAATTTACAAACCAACATACGCATTACCCAAAATAAACCAAATTTCGACGTAAACCTTGAATAAGTGCAGTTTTTTCAGTACAATTTTAAAGATATAACTAATAATGAAGGAGTGGTCGCCGAATGGGAAATGTACATGTTTTAGATCATCCGTTGATCCAGCATAAACTATCTTATATTCGAAATAAGCATACAGGGACGAAGGAATTTCGTGAGCTAGTGGATGAAGTTGCGATGCTAATGGCTTTTGAAATTACGCGAGACTTACCGCTAACGGAAACAACTATTGAAACACCAGTTACAACGGCAAATACAAAGGTATTAGCTGGTAAGAAGATAGGTTTAATCCCAATTCTACGCGCGGGTCTAGGTATGGTGGACGGAATGCTGAAATTAATACCTGCTGCAAAGGTTGGACATGTTGGGTTATACCGTGATCCTGAAACATTAAAACCGGTGGAATATTACATAAAATTGCCTTCAGATATTGAAGAGCGTGAATTAATCGTGATTGATCCAATGCTAGCGACAGGTGGTTCTGCGAATGATGCGATTCAGTCACTAAAAAAACGTGGAGCAAAAAACATTCGTCTAATGTGTTTGATTGCTGCGCCAGAGGGCGTTGAATCAGTCAAGCAAGAGCACCCAGACGTGGATATATATTTAGCTGCACTCGATGAAAAATTAGATGATCATGCCTATATAGTACCCGGTCTAGGGGATGCTGGTGACCGCTTGTTTGGTACAAAATAATATTTGTGATATCGGGGTGGATATAGAATGCAAAAGCGCATCAAAGTAATGACGATTTTTGGGACAAGACCAGAAGCCATTAAAATGGCCCCTCTCGTATTGGAGCTACAAAATAGATTAGAGGAATTCGAACCAATCGTTACAGTAACAGCTCAGCATCGTGAAATGTTAGATCAGGTGTTAACTATTTTTAACATTACCCCAGACTATGATTTGAACATCATGAAGCAAAAGCAGACGCTTGCCCAAATTACAACTCGTGCATTAGAAGGCTTGGATGACGTAATGAAGGAAACAAAGCCAGATATTGTTCTTGTTCATGGAGATACAAGTACGACGTTTGCTGCGTCACTTGCTGCATACTATAACCAAATCGCTGTCGGACATGTGGAAGCGGGCTTAAGAACATGGAATAAACATTCTCCGTATCCAGAAGAGATGAATCGTCAGCTCACAGGTGTATTGGCTGATTTACATTTTGCACCAACTGAAAAGTCGAAGCAGAATCTTTTGAAGGAAAATAAGTCGGAAGATCAAATATATGTGACCGGCAACACGGCGATTGATGCACTTTCAACTACTGTTAATGAAAGCTATTCTAATCCTATCTTAGATGGAATTGGTGATAAGCGCCTTGTATTGATGACGGCACATCGTAGAGAAAACCTAGGGAACAATATGAAACAGATGTTTCGTGCTATAAAACGATTAGTGGAACAACACGACGATATCCATATTGTCTATCCGGTGCATTTAAATCCAGTAGTTAGAGAAACTGCTAATGAGATTTTGGCTAATGATGAACGAATTCAATTGATTGAACCATTGGATGTGGTTGATTTTCATAATTTTGCATCAAGAGCACATTTAATCTTAACGGATTCTGGTGGGGTGCAAGAAGAGGCGCCATCACTTGGTGTTCCGGTACTTGTTCTTCGAGACACAACAGAACGCCCAGAGGGAATTGAGGCTGGAACGTTGAAACTAGCTGGAACGGATGAGGATACTATTTTCCGTTTAGCAGATGAGTTATTATCGAATGAAAAAGCACATGCTGAAATGGCAAAGGCTTCGAATCCATATGGTGATGGTGAGGCCTCTCGTCGAATTGCAGATGCTATAAAAAACTATTTTAAGTAAAAAATTTCAGGAGATTTCCTAATAGGGAATCTCCTGTTTTTTTATTTTAGAAGCGGTTTTACGTAAATTTATACCTGAATAACTATCTATTGTACAGATACTCATCGCTTGGTTTTTATACATGAAATGTATCATTACTTCATTATATACAAATGCTAGTAGAGAAGGAGGGGAAAGAAAGCATGAAAGGCTTTTATCGTTTTGGAATGGCTTTCTTCATTGTAGTATTGGGATACTTTCTTCTCATATCTACAGCTGTAGCGGCAGAGGAGAATGAGCAGTCGATTATTATTGAAGTAGGTGGAGACCCAAAAGAACATAGACAATATTTAGAATCCTATCACCCTTTTATTGAGGTGATTGCTACATATGAAAAATTGTTTAATGGCCTCGCATTGAAAGGATCCCCTGATGACTTAGCAAAGATGGGTACACTTGATTTTGTGAAGGCAGTTCATACCGTACAGGTTTATCAAACGAATAATGGCAACACCCAACAAAAATACACAGAAATGGAAGACCTGAAAACCGATGGTAATGTTGTCTTGCCCTCTGCGTTAAATAATACTAGTTATACTGGCAATGGGGTCACCGTAGGGGTAATCGATACCGGAGTGGATTATAATCATCCAGATTTACAAAAAAATTACATAGGTGGATATGATTTAGTAGACTTGGATGATGATCCAATGGAAACTCTGCAATCGGAAGGAATGCCCACTGAACACGGGAGTCATGTGGCCGGTATTATTGCAGCAAATGGAAGTATGAAAGGTGTGGCACCAAATGCAGAAATTAGAGCATATCGGGCATTAGGCCCAGGTGGAAGCGGTACATCTGTACAGGTAATTGCAGCAATGGAACAGGCAGTTCGGGATGGCGTGGATATTATTAATTTGTCACTTGGGAATTCAGTAAATGGTCCAGATTATCCTACAAGTAAGGCTGTTAATCGAGCGGCTGAGCTCGGTATTGCCGTTGTTATAGCAAATGGGAATAGCGGCCCAGATAATTGGACAGTAGGAGCTCCGGCTACTGCTTCCAACGCATTAGCCGTTGGAGCATTTGCAGAATCCGAGAGGGTGCCAATGCTATATGATTCTTTGGCTGACAGAAAAATCCCCCTTATTCCCATGATGGGATCTGTACCATGGGAATTCTCGATGGACTACGAAATCGTGCCAAGTAATACAGCTGAGCTTGATGGGAAGATAGCCTTAATTCAAAGGGGGAAAATCCCGTTTTATGATTTGGCTAAAGCAGCGGAAGATAAAGGAGCTATCGCTGTGATCATCTACAACAATGAAGAAGGTAGTTTCCAAGGAGCTATTACAGGTCGTGATGTACCAATAAAGATACCAGTTGTCTCGGCTTCAAAGGAAGAAGGAGAATGGCTGGTAAAATATGCAACGCAAAACAATCATCCATATATGGATACGATTTATGAAGAAACCCGAAGTGGAATAGCTGCATTTAGTTCAAGAGGACCAGTTACAGTGAATTGGGAGATTAAACCAGATGTACTAGCACCAGGAACGAACATCTTAAGCACTGTACCTGGAGGATATTTGCCGTTACAAGGTACTAGTATGGCTGCACCACATGTGTCCGGTGTGATAGCTTTAATGAAAGAAGCACATCCTGATTGGAACAATGACCAGCTATTTGGTGCACTAAAGACTACTGCCATTAGAATAGAGGATAAGGATGGAAATCCGGTAGAACCGATTATTCAAGGCGCCGGAAGAATTGATCCACAACAGGCAATTGAAACACCAACGATTATTCATCATTCATCCTTATCATTCGGAAAGATAGATGGGTATCGAAGATCCGAGAAAGAAGAAATAACAATAGAAAATACAACCAATAAAAAACAGCAATATTCCTTTCGAATCCCAAGTAAACAAAAAGGATTAAGCTGGAATCTACCGCTTTCATTCACGGTTGAAGCGGGGGAGAAGAGAAAGATTCCAATCGAACTTAGTGTTACATCTCCTCAATTGGAAAAAGGAATCCATCAGGGCTGGCTGGAGCTAACGTCAGATAACAATACGTATCATTTACCATATCTATTTATTAATAAGACTGCAGACTATCCAAAAGCAAGTGGCTTTGAATTTTCACTAAAGCCATTCTCTGATGAAGAATTTGTTTATCGCGTCTATTTAACAGAAGCTGTGAGAAGTGTAGAAGTTGAGTTATACAATCCAACTACCCTACTGTTTGATCGGACTTTGTTCCGAATGGAAGACGTCAAGGTTGGAATGAATGAAGGATACATGAGGAAAAAAGATGTTGGAAAACCGGGAAGGTATTTGGCGGTTATTACCCTACAGCTTGAAAATGGGGAATACGAAAGCTATGAGACAGAGCTAATTATTGCCCCCGACCTTTAAGTAAATTATTTATAGGAGAGACGGAAGCAAGTCTCTCCTATATACGCAATTTTTTATGCCATGTTCACAAAAATGTCACGAAAGAAAGGGTGTTCATTCGTTATAATAAAATAGAATAATTATAGCTTCATAATTAGCAAAAATAGTATTTGTCTAGATAAATTTGGAAAGTACGAAATATGTAAAAATAACTGGTAAACCAATTGACAAATAAACTATTGCTAAGGTACACTTGCTTAGTGTGGAATGATAAGGTTTTCATTAAACTGCAATTCGTATGTAGTTCATTGAAATAATACATAGAGTTGGCAGTTTGAGCCTCTCCGAAATTAGTATCCCCCTATGTAACTTGTAAGAGGAGTTTTTCATGTGGGGAAAAAGCCACATCAAGCAGTTGTATGAACAAGTGCGGTTTCTGCTAATTTAGCAGGTGGAACTATTCTTGACAAATAGTAAAATGGTTAACCGTCTATTTGTATAAGGGCAACTAATGCATTCGCCCAAAGGCTTGGGCGACGCAAAGGTTTCCTAAGATTTACACAGTATGTATGTCAACAAACTAGTATCCACAAGGCCTACCTTCACAATTATAGGTCTTCTACTAGGACTTGCTACTGGAATCTATGGAATGGTTACAGTTGTTAAGAAATTTACAGGAGCGGGAGAAGAGTAGTTTATGACTAACAATGAAAAAACAATGGCCCGACAGCGTAAATGGATGTTTTACCTTCTAGCAATTCTCGTACTTGGGGCAGGTTTTACTCCTTATTTAAGTATTTTCCTCGGGCTTCTTTTAGGAAGTACCATAAGCTTCTACAATCTATATCTATTACAAAAGAAAATAAGTGAATTTACAGAAGCAATAGCAAAGAAACAGAAAGCACGAGGACTAGGTACAATTTCAAGGTTTGCTGCCGCAGCATTAGCAGTCATTATCGCGCTTCGATATGAAGAGTATTTTAATATGATTGCAGTGATAATTGGATTAATGACTTCTTATTTGGTCATTATGATAGATTTTATGATGTACAAAAATAAGGATAGTGCTTGAAAGAGGGGTGAATAAGTATGGATCATGGGGCACCGATAGTACACGACGTCTTTGGAATTAGTTGGCTTGATTTCAATTTGTCGAATGTATTTATGATTATCGTAACATCCTTAATTGTTTTCGTCCTATCCGTTTTAGGCGCTAGAAAGTTACAAATGAAACCATCTGGTGCACAAAATGTCATGGAATGGATTCTTGATTTTATAAAAGGAATCGTCAATGACACAATGGATTGGAAAACTGGAAAGCTATTCTTACCATTAGCATTAACACTTTTCACTTATATCCTAGTCGGAAATATGTTGGGTGTTATTACAAACGGCGTATATCACGGAGATGTTTGGTGGAAGTCACCAACAGCAGATCCGGGCATTACCCTTACTCTAGCTGCAATGGTAATTATATTATCTCATTTCTATGGAATTAAGCTTCGAGGTGGAAAAGCCTATTTAAAAGACTATATCCAACCAATGTGGCCATTTTTCCCAATTAAACTTATTGAGGAGTTCTCGAACACACTAACTTTAGGTCTACGTCTATTCGGTAACCTATATGCTGGTGAAGTACTTCTAGCGTTATTAGTTGGATTAACAACTTCTGGAGTTTGGGGATTTATTGGTGGAGCAATTCCATTCTTAGCATGGCAAGGCTTTAGTATTTTCATTGGAGGAATCCAAGCATTTATCTTCACGATGCTTTCAATGGTGTACATTTCACACAAAGTAAGTGAAGAACATTAGAATTTTAATTAACCAGTTTTAATAGAATTCCTGTTAAAACCGGAAATTATTAAAAAAAAATTATTTTATATCTTAAGGAGGATTTTATATTATGTCATTAGGAGCATTAGCAGCAGCAGTAGCAGTAGGTTTAGCGGCACTTGGTGCAGGTATTGGTAACGGATTAATCGTTAGTAAAACAGTTGAAGGTATCGCTCGTCAACCTGAGCTTAAAGGTCAACTTCAAACTACAATGTTTATCGGTATTGGTCTAGTAGAGGCAATGCCTATTATCGCGGTAGTTATCGCATTAATGGTAATGGGTAGCTAATTGAATTAATTAACAAAAAATGGCGAAGATTGTCTTCCATAGAACTTCGCCGTTGTTTTTACTTGAACCATAAACTATGAATTAAATGTAGATTTGTATGAATCAGGTTGAAAGGAGTGAATTACGTGCAAGCATTCACTATACACGCAGCGCTTGGTGGATTTCATGCAGGAGATATGCTAACACAGCTATTCTTCTTTGTTGTTCTACTTATACTTTTAAGAAAATTCGCTTGGGGTCCAGTTATGGACATGATGAAAAAGCGTGAAGAATATGTAGCGAGTGAAATCGATGCTGCAGAACAAAGCCGTCTTGAGGCTGAAAAAGCAGCAAATGAAGCAAATGAGCAATTAAAGCAAACAAAACTAGAAGCACAAAAGATTATAGAGGATGCAAAAAATGCTGGTGTGAAGCAGGAGCAAGATATTATTGAATCCGCTCGCATGGAAGCAGATCGCATCAAAAAAGCAGCACAACAAGAAATTCAAAACGAAAAAGAAAAAGCGCTTCAAGCACTTCAAGATCAAGTTGCGTCCTTATCTGTTCTTATTGCAAGTAAAGTAATTGAGAAAGAACTAAGTGCACAAGATCAAGAGAAGTTGATCAACGAATACATTAAAGAGGTAGGAGAAGAGCGATGAGTGAAGCAGTTGTTGCCAAACGTTATGCAGATGCTCTTTTTCAACTCGGAATTGAAAAGTCTTTACTGAACCAATTCGTTGAGGAATTGACGGTTGTAAAGCAGGTTCTCCAAGAGAACAGTGAATTAAATGCATTCCTATTGCATCCACGTGTTACAAACGATAACAAGAAACAATTTTTGGGTGAAGTGTTCAAAGGAGTATCTATTGATGTGTTAAATACATTGAAGCTTCTTGTAGAACGCCATCGTACAGATATTGCTTCTGAAATAATTGATCAATTTATCGAGCTTGTAAACGATGCAGGCGGAGTTGCACAAGGAAAAGTATATTCTGTTCGTAAGTTGTCAGATGCAGAAAAGGCTGAGCTTGAAAACTCATTTGCAAAACGTCTGAATAAGAATATGATCAAGCTTGAAAACGTAGTAGACCCTTCCATTGTTGGAGGAGTTAAAATTCGAATGGGTAATACCATTTACGATGGAACCATTAGTGGTAAATTACGTCGTATTGAGCAAAACATTAAACTTGCGAACATTTGATGATAGGGGTGAAATGGTATGAGCATCAAAGCTGAAGAAATCAGTAAACTGATAAAACAGCAAATCGAAAATTTCGATTCAGATATTGAAGTAAGTGATGTCGGAACAGTTATTGAAATTGGTGACGGTATCGCACGTGCTCATGGTCTTGACAATGTCATGGCTGGGGAGCTTGTTGAATTTTCTAACGGTGTAATGGGTATGGCGCAAAACTTGGAAGAGTCTAACGTCGGGATCGTAATCCTTGGCCCTTATACGGAGATTAAAGAAGGCGATGAAGTACGTCGTACAGGACGTATCATGCAAGTACCAGTTGGTGAGGAGCTAATTGGTCGTGTTGTTAACCCACTAGGACAACCAATTGATGGTGGAAAACCTATGGAAACTTCAAAATCACGTCCAATCGAATCTGCTGCACCTGGTGTAATGGATCGTAAATCAGTACATGAGCCATTACAAACTGGTATTAAGGCAATCGATGCACTAGTACCAATCGGACGTGGACAGCGTGAGCTTATTATCGGTGACCGTCAAACTGGTAAAACAACTGTAGCTGTTGACACAATTCTAAACCAAAAAGACCAAGACATGATTTGTATCTATGTTGCAATTGGTCAAAAAGAATCAACTGTTCGTGGAACAGTTGAAACATTCCGCCGTTATGGTGCATTAGACTACACAATCGTTGTATCTGCTGGTGCATCTGACCCAGCACCATTATTATACCTAGCACCATATACAGGTGTAACCATGGGTGAAGAGTTCATGTACAATGGCAAGCACGTGCTTGTAGTATATGATGATTTATCAAAACAAGCGGCAGCATATCGTGAGCTTTCCCTATTGCTTCGTCGTCCTCCAGGTCGTGAAGCATTCCCAGGGGATGTATTCTATCTACACTCTCGTTTACTTGAGCGTGCAGCGAAGCTAAGTGATGCAAAGGGTGGCGGTTCTTTAACTGCTCTTCCATTTGTTGAAACACAAGCAGGCGATATCTCTGCATACATTCCAACAAACGTAATCTCCATCACAGATGGACAAATCTTCTTACAATCTGATTTATTCTTCTCTGGTGTACGACCAGCGATTAACGCAGGTCTATCGGTATCACGTGTTGGTGGTTCCGCACAAATCAAGGCGATGAAGAAGGTAGCTGGTACACTGCGTCTAGACCTAGCTTCATTCCGTGAACTAGAAGCATTTGCTCAGTTTGGTTCTGACCTTGATAAAGCAACTCAAGCGAAGCTTAACCGTGGTCAACGTACAGTAGAAGTACTGAAACAGGGATTGCATAAACCGTTAAAGGTTGAATATCAGGTTATGATTATCTATGCACTAACAAAAGGATTCTTAGATGACATTCCAGTAGAAGATATTACTCGTTTTGAATCGGAATTCAATGTATGGCTAGATTCTAACCGTTCTGAATTATTAGCAATAATTCGTGACTCTGGAAACCTTCCAGAAGCAAACGATATGAACGAAGCAGTTGAATCATTCAAGAAAACATTTTTAACTTCTGAAAAATAATAGATGATTTTTATGAAGTATGTATTTGCATATTGTTGTGTTATCGATCACTGCAATATGCTACCTACTTCATCGATGAAAGGGTGGTGAAAGAGCTTGGCATCACTTAGAGATATTAAAAAACGTATTGATTCCACAACAAAAATGAAAAAAATCACCAAAGCGATGGAAATGGTATCGGCTTCCAAGATGAATAAAGCGGAGCAAAATGCAAAGTCATTTGTACCTTATAGTGAGAAAATGCAAGAAGTTGTTGCAAGTATTGCTAATAAAACCGATGCAGATCATCCAATGCTTCAAAAGCGTCAGGTGAAAAAGACTGGTTATATCGCAATAACTGCTGACAGTGGATTAGCAGGTGGATATAATGCAAACATTTTACGGAATCTAAATCAAACAATACAAAATAACCATCAATCTTCGGATGAATATACCGTTATTGCAATTGGAAGAATGGCTGTAGACTTCTGTAAGAAGCGCAATCTTCCGGTAGCAAAAAGTATTATTGGTCTACCAGATCAGCCTTCATTTGCTGAGATAAAAGAGATTGCCTCTGAAACTGTACAAATGTATAGTGATGGAGAAATTGACCGATTAGTAATTATTTACAATCATTACGTAAGTGCAATATCTCAAGTTGTAACAACGAATCAGTTATTACCAATTGAGAATATGGAAAGTTCTGGATCAAGTAGCCAGTATGAATATGAGCCAGGAGAAGAACAGATTCTAGCTGTACTTCTACCACAGTATGCTGAAAGTCTTATTTACGGTGCGCTACTAGATGCAAAAGCAAGTGAGCATGCTGCACGTATGACAGCTATGCGTAGTGCAAGTGATAATGCATCTGATTTAATTGATGATTTAAGCTTGTCCTATAACCGTGCACGCCAAGCAGCAATCACACAGGAAATCACAGAGATTGTCGGCGGAGCGAGCGCTTTAGAATAGAAGTGATGAAAGTAAGTTAGGAGGGAAATCGATGAGCAAAGGACGCGTTACTCAAGTAATGGGACCAGTCGTTGACGTTAGATTCGAAGACGGCCAGCTTCCTGAAATCTATAACGCATTAACTGTGAATCTTGACACAAACGATGAATCAAAAAATAGTGGAACGTTAACACTTGAGGTTGCACTTCATCTTGGTGACAATTCAGTACGTACGATTGCGATGGCATCAACAGATGGTGTAAAACGTGGCATGGAAGTGGAAAACTTAGGTAGACCGATTTCTGTACCAGTTGGTGACGTTACATTAGGACGTGTATTTAACGTATTAGGAGAAAAAATTGACTTGGATGAAGAACTAGCAAGTGATATTCGTCTAGACCCAATCCACCGTCAAGCTCCTAAATTTGAAGAACTATCAACAGAAACGGAGATTCTTGAAACAGGAATCAAAGTCGTTGACCTTTTAGCACCATATATTAAAGGTGGTAAAATCGGTTTATTCGGTGGAGCCGGTGTAGGTAAAACCGTATTAATCCAGGAGTTAATCAATAACATCGCACAAGAGCACGGTGGTATTTCTGTATTTGCTGGTGTAGGAGAACGTACTCGTGAAGGGAACGACCTATACTACGAAATGAAGGACTCTGGTGTAATTGCTAAAACTGCGATGGTATTCGGTCAGATGAACGAGCCACCTGGAGCACGTATGCGTGTTGCATTAACAGGACTTACAATGGCAGAATACTTCCGTGATGAAAAAGGCGCAGACGTGCTATTATTCATCGATAATATTTTCCGTTTCACACAAGCAGGTTCAGAGGTATCAGCCCTATTAGGCCGTATGCCATCTGCCGTAGGTTACCAGCCTACACTTGCTACTGAGATGGGGCAATTACAGGAACGTATTACATCAACTAATAAAGGTTCCGTTACATCAATCCAAGCGATTTATGTACCTGCCGATGACTATACGGATCCAGCACCTGCTACAACATTCGCTCACTTAGATGCGACTACAAACTTAGACCGTAAACTATCTGAGCAAGGTATCTACCCTGCGGTGGATCCATTAGCATCTACATCTCGTGCTTTAGACCCTGAAATCGTTGGAGCAGAACATTACGAAGTAGCACGTGAAGTACAGGCTACACTTCAAAAATACCGTGAATTACAAGATATCATTGCGATTCTAGGTATGGATGAATTATCTGATGAAGATAAATTAACAGTAGCTCGTGCACGTCGTATCCAGTTCTTCCTATCTCAAAACTTCCACGTTGCAGAGCAATTTACTGGTCAACCAGGATCTTATGTACCAGTAAAAGAAACTGTACAAGGTTTCAAAGAGATTCTTGAAGGGAAATACGATGATCTTCCAGAAGACGCATTCCGTCTAGTTGGTCGTATTGAAGAAGTAGTAGAAAAAGCTAAAAGCATGGAATAATAAGTAGACTATTGGCTTTTGGATAAAGACTCGTCCTTTATTACCTTCTAGCCAGTCTAAGGAGGGGTTACATTGAAAACACTAACTGTGAGTGTTGTTACTCCTGATGGCCCTGTATTAGAAGATACGTATGAAATGGTTAGCTGTAAAGCAGAAAATGGTGAACTCGGTATTTTACCAGGGCATATTCCATTGGTTGCTCCACTTGCAATAAGCGCTGTTCGTTTAAAGCGTGATTCAAGTGAAGATAAGCTAGCCATTAACGGTGGATTTTTGGAGGTTCGTCCAGATAAAGTAACTATACTTGCACAATCTGCAGAAAAACCTTCAGAAATCGATGTCGCACGTGCGGAAGCAGCAAAACAACGTGCTGAAGGCCGTCTTCAATCAAACGAAGATCATATCGATCGAATTAGGGCAGAATTAGCACTCAGAAGAGCAGTCAATCGATTAGATATTGCTCAAAGATAAATATGTAAAAATCTCCCGTATCCTATGGTACGGGAGATTTTTTAATTGAATTACCAATACTCAAACGACTAACTGATATCTAGTAAGGAAATTGTTTTCAGCTCACAATTAAAGAAGCTGCTCATGAAGATACATAGACATAATCCTTATTACAATATTCCAAGCTTGGATTACATATTATTTTCAAATGGAAAATATTACTTCAGGGAAATTAAACAAACTTCTCCATGGATGTCGATATTTCCCGGGAAATGCAATAATAGTTACATTATCTTAACTATTGTCGAAGTTGATCCATGTTTTACACGACAGTTGACATCTATCGTATTGAATGGCAGAGTACAAATAGAACAAAAATATTCATATAAGGTGGTTAATATGTTATCAATTGGACAAGTAGCAATAATGAGTATTATTTCTCACATTATATTCATTTATATTACGTGGCGATTAATGCAAACAATCAATTTTGAACCATTAATTCGAAAAGGACGAGGTACAGAAGCAAAGATTTTAGTATTATTTCTCACAATTGTCATTGGAACGAGTGTAAGTAGATTCTTTCTTGAATTTCTACAATGGTCACAGGACCTAGTTTACCTTCTTCAATAAAGACAAAAAATGGTTAAACTAGTAATCTATCAAAATATATGTATGTTATGAATCCCTCTTGTTCATACTGGATAAAAGTAGAACAAGGGGGATATTTTTATGAAACGCATTGTATTAATTAGTTTAATGGTCTTATTATTTACGAATACCGTTACTGCTAAAGAGAGACAAACGAATGAGTTGATCGAAATGGCTTCATTCGTAATGGAAAATAAATTAGAAGTGAATAACTGGGAAGTAACCGTTAAAGAACATATGAATCTTTCAAAACTAGAAGAAATCGTACGAGTTCTTCGAAGCAGTTATTCAGTCACAATAGAAGAAAATAAAAACAGTAAAATTTATTTAGTTAGAGACACACACAAATCGGGTAATATAAACGTAGAGTATAGTGCAGTATTTCCAAAGAACAAGCAGTACCAACCAGAGTTTATCGTAAGTATTCAAAGTGACAGCTGGAATCAAAGTATCAAATCTACCTATCTTGAAACATTGCATTCATTAACTAGCAAATTTTTTACAGAAGATGTTAAAATATTCTCTTGTATGTCGACAAAGGCTAGTGCTATAATTGAAAAGGAAAATATAGTAGAGAATTTTACTGAAAAGCTTAAAATAAGACATAAAAATACACAAAAAGACACTATAAATTCGACACAAAACTTAGAAATTATATATGGGTATACCTCTTTATGGGGAAATAAAATTACCATTCAGGATAAGCCAGTAAATGTACAATTAGTCACGAAACATATTGGCAGTGGTGATGTCCAATACATAATTGGAACACCTATCCTAATAAATGAATATTAATATAGGGAAAATGGATCTGAAGGAGATTTGGAATATGGATAAAATCATCGTAAGAGGCGGACAGCAATTGAATGGTAACGTGCACGTAGAGGGTGCAAAGAACGCAGTCCTACCTGTAATTGCTGCGAGTATTCTTGCTAGTGAAGGGAGAAATGTTATTCACGACGTCCCAGTTCTAGCTGATGTTTATACAATTAATGAAGTGTTACGTAATATGAATGCAGATGTTGATTTTAATAATAATACAGTTGTAATTGATGCTTCAAAGGAATTAATAACGGAAGCGCCATTTGAGTATGTTCGAAAAATGCGTGCCTCCGTTCTTGTTTTGGGTCCACTACTTGCTCGTTATGGGCATGCAAATGTTGCAATGCCTGGTGGTTGTGCAATAGGATCGCGTCCGATCGATTTGCATTTAAAGGGCTTTGAAGCAATGGGAGCTACAGTTCATGTTGGAAATGGCTTTGTAGAGGCTCATGTTGAAGGTAGACTAAAAGGTGCAAAAATTTATTTAGATGTACCAAGCGTTGGTGCAACAGAAAATATTATGATGGCTGCTGCTCTTGCTGAAGGAAGAACAGTTATCGAAAATTGTGCAAAAGAACCAGAAATAGTAGATCTAGCAAACTTTTTAAATAAAATGGGTGCAAGGGTTGTAGGTGCAGGTACAGAAACCATTCGTATTGATGGAGTTGAAACACTACATGGTACAGAGCATTCTATTATTCCAGATCGTATAGAGACTGGAACTTTTATGGTTGCTGCAGCAATTACTGGTGGAAATATATTAATCGAAAATGCTGTAAGTGAGCACTTACGACCGGTTATCTCGAAGTTAGAAGAAATGGGTGTAACAATTCTTGAAGAAGGAAATGGTATTCGTGTAATTGGTCCAGATGCACTAAAAGCTACGGATATTAAAACACTACCACATCCAGGTTATCCTACAGATATGCAATCACAAATGATGGCCCTAATGCTCTGCGCTCACGGAACTAGTGTCATTACAGAAACGGTATTTGAAAACCGCTTTATGCACGTAGAAGAATTTCGTCGTATGAATGCAAAAATGAAAATAGAAGGCCGAAGCGTCATTATTGATGGACCATCTGAATTACAAGGTGCAGAAGTAGCTGCAACAGATTTACGTGCAGCAGCTGCATTGATTCTTGCTGGGCTTCGAGCTGATGGATTAACGAGAGTAACAGAATTAAAGCACCTAGACCGTGGCTATGTAAACTTTGCTGGAAAATTAGCAAGCTTAGGAGCAGATATTGAGCGAGTTAATGAAAATGGCGATGTTGTTGATCCTTTAGAAGTTAGCTATGTCGCAGAACTATCGTAAAAATTAATATGTCTTACATGTATATTAAAGTGAAGCATTGTGTCGATGCTTCACTTTTTTTTGTAGTTAAACAGCATAGTTTGTTAACTAGTGGTTTCATACTGCTGATCCATGTTCTCATGCCTGTTTTGAGAGTGACATCGTAGTGAAAAGCGGGGGAGAGAGGCCCTCATGCCTGTTTTTGGGTAAAGATTGCGGTGAAAAGAGTATGAGAGAGGCTGTCAAGTCTGTTTTGAGAGTGAAAACCGTGGTGAAAAGTACATGAGACAAGTCCTCATGCCTGTTTCAAGAGGCCGAAACACTAGTACCAACCCATTCCACTCAAGAAAAACGCTATAGCAATACATAATAATAGCATCCACCATTCTCCATTTAATAAACTTCGACAATTACTGCAAAGTCCTACAATCTATCGCAGAATATACTAAAACTATAAATTATCTCGCATTGATATAAATCAATAGATACCATAGTACCAAAATACCGGTTCAAAAAGCAGCATCCTAGTTTGGTAGTTGTATTCCAGTACTTACTTATTACTTATCTTCAAATCCTCCTCAATATTACGGCACAGACTGCCAAAATCATTATCTTATCAATACATATACTTACATAACAACCACTCATGTATTAAACATCCAATACATATAATTTAATAAAAACCACAAAGGGGACATGTTATGAAACTCTATCTTTCAGTTGATATGGAAGGAATAACTGGATTGCCTGACTACACGTATGTTAGTGCTTCAGAACAGAACTATGAGCGGGCTCGAAAAATCATGACAGATGAAACGAACTATGTTGTTAATACTGCATTTCAATCTGGTTGTAAGGAAGTGCTGGTAAATGATAGTCACTCGAAGATGAATAATATATTAATTGACCAGCTTCATCCAGAAGCACAGTTAATAACCGGTGATGTAAAAACCTATTCCATGATGCAAGGGCTTGATAGCAGTTTTAATGGGGCAATGTTTATTGGGTACCATTCTAGGGCTGGAATGCCTGGAGTGATGTCGCATTCCATGATTCATTCGGTACGTAATTTTTATATTAACGATTTGCAAGTGGGCGAATTAGGTATGAATGCCATGATTGCGGGCTATTATGGGGTACCTGTTTTACTAGTATCGGGCGATGATGAAACGGCAAAAGAGGCAGAGAGCCTCATACCAAATGTAACTACGGCAATTGTAAAAGAAGCTATATCTCGATCGGCAACCAAAAGTTTAACACCAAAAAAAGCGGGTGAATTATTACAAGCGAAAGTGAGCCAGGCCATAGAAAACCGTCATCACGTAAAGCCTTTAAATCCTCCTTCTAATCCAACATTAAAAATCGAATTTACCAATTATGGAAATGCAGAGTGGGCGAGTTTAATGCCCGGTACAGAGATCATTCCAGGTACTACAATTGTGAAGTTTGAGGCAAAAGATATCCTAGAGGCGTACCGCGCATTATTAGTGATGATTGAGCTTGCTTTGAATACGAAGTATGCCTAACTAATTAACTAGGGGTGTATAAAGATGAAGGTACTCACTGAAAAGATTGAAGCTATAACAACACACGCAGGTGGTACATGGGGAATTGTGTTAGAGGATCTTGATACAAAAGAAACTTGGAAGATGAATGAGCATGCGTTAATCTATGCTGCTAGTGTCATCAAGCTACCTATAATGATTGCAGTCTTTCATGCTAGTCATCATGATGAAATAACCTTAAGTGATAAAGTGATGTTGAAACGTGAAGCGATTGTTGGGGGAGCGGGTGTCCTTCAACATATGACACCAGGAACCCAATTCACAATATACGATTTAGTAACCCTAATGATTATTCAAAGTGATAACACAGCAACCAATATGCTAATTGATTTAATAGGTGCCAAAAAGATTCAGCAAATTATGGTCGATATTGGTATGGAAAAAAGTAAGTTTTTCCACAAGATGATGACCGTTTCCGTAGATCGTGTAGGGGCTAATGAAATTTCAGCCTTCGAGGTTTACAGTTTGTTAAGAAAGTTAGTGACAGGACAAATAATCTCCATCCATGCCTGTGAACAGATGATATTAATCATGAAAAAACAACAAATTAATCATACATTACCAAGTCAATTACCAGAGCAGCATGAGGGATTGATAGGTGAGCTAAAACGATGGGAAATTGCACATAAAACTGGCTATATTCCAGGTTTTCGTCATGATGTCGGCATTTTCTATGTAGGAAAAAGAAAGCTAATTGCTTCCATACTTTCAATGGGCTTGGATGATATAAAATCATTAGAACAGTTCGGTAATATTGGACTTGAAATCTATCGATATTTAGAGAATGAATCTTGATATGGGATTTTATTCCATAAAAAGTTTTATTGAATAATTATTTTAAATGAATCATAGCTTATCTCAAAAGCATATCTATATTATTTGCGCAAATGCGTAATGGATACAGGAGTTGGAGGCAATGCTTCGATATGTATTAAAGAGACTTTTAATTATGGTTATTACGTTGTGGATTATTATCACATTAACATTTGTACTCATGGTTTCGGTGCCTGGATCACCATTTAATAGTGAGCAAAATTCAAATGAAATTGTCCAGCAAAATTTGGAAAAACATTACAATCTTGATGAACCTTATCATATTCAGTATCTACTATATTTGAAATCGATTGTAACATTAGAATTTGGTCCATCTATTAAACAACCAAATCAGACCGTGAATGATTTACTAGGCAGAGGATTTCCCATTTCATTTGAGCTCGGGATTGTAACGATAATAGTTGCAGTTATTTCAGGTGTAACACTCGGAGTTCTTGCAGCCCTTAGACATAATGGCATCATTGATTATTTAGCTATGGGGTTAGCAGTACTTGGTATTTCCATCCCGAACTTTATATTGGCTACATTATTGATTCAGCAGCTTGCTGTTAATTTAGAATGGTTTCCAGTTGCGACATGGTCGAGCCCAAAACATATGGTGTTACCAGTACTCGCATTAGCAACCGGGCCTATGGCAATTATTGCGAGACTTACAAGGTCAACCATGCTAGAGGTGTTAACACAGGATTATATTAAAATGGCTCGTGCAAAAGGGCTAGCCCCCTGGAAGATTATTATCAAACACGCCCTTCGCAATGCCTTAATGCCAGTCGTAACCATTATGGGTACGCTTTTAGCAGGAATCTTGACTGGTACTTTTGTTATCGAGCAAATCTTTGCTATTCCTGGTATGGGAAAATACTTTGTTGAAAGTATTAATAGTCGAGACTATCCTGTCATCATGGGTACTACCGTATTTTATAGTGCATTTTTAATTATGATGCTTTTCTTAGTAGATATCGCATATGGAATACTCGATCCAAGGATTAAATTGAACAAGAAGGAAGGGGAATAACATGAAGTCCAATCAAAATCCCCAACATCTAACGAAAAAGAATGTACCAGATGAGTGGTTCACATGGCGCAAAAAGGATTCCTATGAACAAGAGTTAGTTTCCAGACCTTCATTGTCCTATTGGAAGGATGCATGGAGGCGACTAGTTAAAAATAAATTAGCAATGCTAGGATTAGTCTTTTTAATTCTACTAATCATGATGGCAATTTTTGGTCCGATGGTATCGCCATATGAAGTAAATACAGGGGAATTATCCAATCAGTATAAACCACCTTCTGCCGATCACTGGTTTGGTACGGATAACCTTGGACGTGATGTATTTACACGAACCTGGTATGGAGCCAGAATTTCATTATTTGTTGGTTTTATGGCGGCATTAATTGACGTAACCGTTGGAATCATTTGGGGAGGTATTTCTGGCTATAAAGGTGGACGTACCGATAATATCATGATGCGAATTATTGAAATTTTATACGGATTACCGTATCTATTAGTTGTCATTCTTTTGCTAGTAGTATTGGGGCCGAGTTTATCCACGATTATTGTAGCACTAACCGTAACAGGATGGGTCGGAATGGCCAGAATTGTGCGTGGGCAGGTCATGCAAATTAAAAATTATGAGTATGTCCTTGCCTCTAAGTCATTTGGAACGAAAACACCACGCATTATTCGGCGTAACCTATTACCCAATACGATGGGTCCCATAATCGTTCAAATGACGCTTACTGTTCCATCCGCAATATTTGCGGAAGCATTTTTAAGCTTTATTGGGCTAGGGATACAGGCACCTTTTGCGAGCTGGGGTGTCATGGCGAGTGACTCATTAGGTGCAATTCTTTCAGGATATTGGTGGACATTGTTTTTCCCTGCATTTTTTATTTCATTTACGATGTTTGCTTTTAACGTTTTAGGCGATGGATTACAAGATGCACTAGATCCGAAATTAAGGAAGTAGGTGCTTAAAGTGGAAAAAATTTTAGAAGTTAAAAATCTTCACGTTACCTTTAAAACCTATGGCGGCACCGTAAAAGCTGTTCGAGGTGTGAACTTCCATTTGAATAAAGGGGAAACACTTGCAATTGTCGGAGAGTCTGGCTGTGGAAAAAGCGTCACATCAAATGCCATTATGCGATTAATTCCGAATCCACCTGGAAAAATTTCAAATGGAACCATTTTGTTTAAGAATCAGGATTTAACAACGCTATCTGAAAAAAAGATGCGCGCTATTCGTGGTGTCGATATTTCCATGATTTTTCAGGATCCCATGACTGCTTTAAATCCTACATTGACAATAGGCACTCAGCTTATAGAAGGGTTAAAGCAGCATCGGAAAATAGACGCAAGTGAAGCTAGAAAAAGAGCACTGGAAATGTTGAATTTAGTAGGTATCCCCAATCCGGTGGAAAGAATGAAGCAGTATCCACATCAATTCAGTGGTGGGATGCGTCAGCGTATTGTCATTGCAATGGCACTTATCTGTGAACCGGAGCTATTAATTGCGGATGAACCAACAACAGCACTTGATGTAACGATACAAGCACAAATACTTGAGTTATTTGAAAAGATTCAAGAAGCTACTGGAGTTTCCATCGTATTGATCACGCATGATTTAGGAGTCGTCGCAAAGATTGCAGACCGGATTGCTGTTATGTATGCCGGAAAAATAATTGAAATTGGTACTAAGCGTGAGATCTTCTACGATCCACAACATCCATATACAAAGGGTTTATTAAATTCCGTTCCACGATTAGATGTAAAGGGAAAATTAAAACCAATTGATGGTACACCACCAGATTTATTCTCGCCTCCTCAAGGATGTCCATTTACACCAAGATGTCCATTTGCGATGGAGGTGTGTAATAAAGTTTACCCGGATTCTTCAAAAATTAGTGATTCACACACCGTGAATTGTTGGTTGAAGGATGAACGGGCAAAACAACTCTTGGCCACAACGGTCACAAAATAACGTGAGGGGGAAAAAGGATGAGAAAACTTCTCTTTTTACTGATGGCTGTCCTAATCGTATTTTTCTTAGCTGCTTGTACTGCTAATGAAAGTGCAGGGAAAGATCCAGATGAAAAAACGGAGGAGCAAGGGGGAGAAGAGGGAAATGGTGAATCAATAGATGATGGAGGCACTGGTGAAAAAGTTCTTCGATTAAATAATGGGATTGAACCGACATCACTAGATCCATCAATCGGTTTTGACGCTGTTTCTTGGGATCCATTGAATAACTTAATGGAAGGCTTAACTCGTTTGGACAAAGACCATCGAGCTGGCCCAGGAGCAGCTGAAACATGGGATATTTCTGAAGATGGGTTGACGTACACATTTCATCTTCGTGAAGATGCGAAATGGTCCAATGGTGACCCAGTCGTAGCAGAAGATTTTGTTTATGCTTGGAAGTATATGTTAGATCCTGAAACTGCATCACCTGCTGCCTTTCTAGGTTATTTTATCGAAGGTGCTGAAGCATACAATAGTGGGGCAGGCTCTGTTGACGATGTAGGAGTAAAAGCGGTTGATGAAAAAACACTAGAGGTCACATTAGCTGCACCGACAGGATTCTTCTTAGATGTGTTAACGAATCCAGCATTCTTCCCAATCAATCATAAAGTAGCACAAGAAAATCCAAACTGGCATGCAGAAGCTGATAGTTTCGTGGGTAACGGTCCATATAAACTTGAGTCATGGGAACATGATGTGGAAATGGTATTTGTAAAAAATGAAAACTATTGGGATGCAAGTACGGTCAAGCTTGATAAGGTACACTTCGCCATGGTAAATGATACGAACACACAATATCAAATGTTTGAAAGCGGCGAATTAGATACTGCTAGTATCCCACCAGAAATGTCTGACCAGCTCATTGATGGTGATAATGTATTTATCGGCCCTTATGGCGGACTAGAATTCTATCGTTTTAATGTAACAACGGAACCATTCCAGAATGAAAATATTCGTAAAGCATTTGCCTATGCGATTAATCGTGCAGATATTGCGGAGTTTGTTGTGAAAAATGGTGTAGAACCTGCATATGGCTACATTTCTCCAGGATTTACTAGCCCAACAGGTGCTGATTTCCGCGATGCTAATGGTGATTTAGTATCGTTTGATCCGGAACTTGCGAAGCAATATTTAGAAGATGGTATGGCAGAAGAAGGCTATGATGAGTTACCAGAAATCACGTTAACCTATAACACTAGTGATACGAATAAAGCAGTAGCCGAAGCATTACAAAGTATGTTCCAAGAACATCTAGGTATTGAAGTAAAACTAGAAAATATGGAGTGGGGCGTCTTTGTAGAAGCACAACAAAATTTAGAGCTACAAATGTCTCGTAGCTCATTTATCAATGATTACAATGATCCAGTTAACTTCCTCGAAAGCTTCATCACGGATTCTTATATGAATCGTACTGGGTTTGCAAGTGATGCATATGATGATTTAATTGCAAAAGGTAAATCAGAAACCGACGATGAAAAGCGCTGGGAATACTTGTATGAGGCTGAGAAAATGCTAGCAGAGGAAATGATTGCAACACCGATTCGCTATTATAATACGGTCGTTTTGGAAGCGGATGGTGTGGAAGGAATTTTACGTCATCCAGTTGGATACTTTGATCTAAAATATGCAGATAAGAAATAACAAATTTATTGTTAACCGAACAATACCGATTTCGGTGATATGGAAGGATTATTCGGACTAAGTGGAGTGTGATACGGCAAAACTCTGGATAATTCGGTGAAAGGAACAATAATTCGTTATTTCCAATTATTATTTCGGCGAGTAGCAGCTAACTAGAAAAGGAATGGCTCATACTAAACTTATTATGGGCCGCTCCTTTTTCATCATAGACCTATTAAGGAAGGAAGGAACACAAATGATATTGCCAGAGCCCTTACAAAATGGAGATACAATTGGTGTGATTGCCCCTGCAAGTCCTCCAGATATAAAACGCCTCTTAACAGCAATTCCTTTTTTTGAAAGCATAGGCCTGCGTGTGAAATTGGGAAAGCATATTGATTGTGTACATGGATATTTAGCTGGAACGGATGAAGAACGCCTTGCTGATTTCCATGAGATGATTGGTGATGAAGCGATAAAAGCAATTATTTGTGCACGTGGTGGTTATGGAACTGGTAGATTACTAGATTCAATCAATTATGACTTAATTGCTCGTAATCCCAAGATTATTTGGGGCTATAGTGATATTACCTTTTTACATACTGCAATACGAAATAAAACTGGGCTTGTTACCTTCCATGGTCCGATGCTTTCATCGGATGTAGCAGATTCTAAATTTGATAATCTATCAGCGAGTATGTTTCAGCAATTATTTTACCCGACAGAGCTATACTATACGGAAGCTATTTCCAACCTTGATGTATTAGTGGAAGGGAAAGCTACTGGTCAGATTGTCGGTGGTAATCTTTCTTTAATTGTTAATACGTTGGGAACGGAATATGAGATTGATACAGAACACAATATTTTATTAATCGAAGACATTGATGAAGTGCCATATCGAGTTGATGCAATGCTAAATCAATTGAAACAAGCTGGTAAGCTAGATCAAGTGGCAGGAATTGTGATTGGTGATTTTGCCAATTCAGAGCCTAAAAAGCTGCCTTCTTTAACATTATATGACGTATTTCTGGATTATTTTGGATGCTTAACATGCCCTGTTATGTCTGGATTTAAAATTGGTCATTGTTTTCCTCATTTTGCAATTCCACTTGGTGTTCATGCGACCATTAATACATATAAAAAAAACCTATTGATTTCTCCGGGGGTGGCTAATACATGAGAATTAAGCAAATTGAAACATTTCATACAGCAGTCCCATTAAAAAAAGCATTTAAAACAGCACTTCGTACCGTAACAATTGCGGAGGCTATTGTGGTAAAAGTAACCTGTGATAACGATATTATCGGGTGGGGTGAAGCACCACCAACCCATGTTATTACAGGTGACTCATTGGCTAGCATTGACTATACGCTAACTGAAATATTGAAGCCTGTTTTAATTGGGAAATCATGCCTTGATCGTGAGGCAATATTTGAAGTAATTCATGGTTCTGTGGTTGGCAATACAAGTGCGAAGGCAGCAATAGATATGGCAATCTATGACTGTATTGCTCAACACTATAATAGTAGTCTTGCACAGTTTTTAGGTGGATATCATCATCAGCTTCACACAGATTATACAGTCAGTGTGAATAGTCCAGCGGAAATGGCTTCAGACGCAAGTAACTACGTAAATGACGGGTTTACAATTTTAAAAGCAAAGGTTGGAAAGGATCATATTGATAAAGATATTAAACGAATTCACGCCATTCAAGAACAAGTAGGTCCCAACATTATGATTCGTCTTGATGCAAATCAAGGCTGGGATGCCAAGCAAGCGGTAAAAGCAATTGGAAAAATGGAAGATTTAGGTTTGAAGATTGAGTTTATAGAACAACCAGTGAAAGCCTCTAATTTGAAGGGACTGAAATATGTTACAGACAACACTACTATTCCAATCATGGCTGATGAATCAATATTCTCTTCAAATGATGCTAGAAGAGTATTGGAATTAGGCGCAGCAGATCTAATCAATATTAAACTGATGAAAGCAGGAGGAATTCATGAAGCATTGAAAATAGCAACACTCGCAAATATTTATGGTGTTACATGTATGGTAGGCAGCATGATTGAATCTAAAATCGGTATCACAGCTGCAGCGCATTTTGCAGCGAGCCAGCCCAATGTCAAATACTATGATTTTGATGCTCCACTGATGTTAGCAGGAGACTTAATAGAGGGTGGCGTTACCTATCATAAGAGTTTAATAGAATTAGGACAGAATAAAGGCCTAGGAATTCGGGGCTTGAATGAGGAATATGTAGTTAAAGAATCGTGAGTAATAAAATCGTATCAAACTTGAAAGGAGCAGTCTATTATGTTCAAACAAACGTTTGCTCAATATTTGGATTCATTTTACGTGACAAATGTACAGGTAGCTACTGTATGGACCAATCCAACTTCAGCTCGTGAGCTGGATCAATCCGCTACTTCCAATCCGACAGATATAGATCAATGGTTAGCTAGACAATCCTATGACGATAAGCTAGCACTATGTGACGAAAATAGAGTTCAATCACAGCTATTATATGGAGAAATTGCCATCGTAACAGAAACTAAAGGAGAATGGGCTAACGTTACGATTCCAAGTCAGCCATCTAAAAAAGCTGAAGATGGCTATCCTGGGTGGGTTCCGCTAAAACAATTAAGTAAAGTACATCAAGGAGATTGGAACAAACCTATCATGGCAGCGGTTTCTGCAAACCATACATGGCTTGAAACAGAAACTGGTGAAAAAGTATTAAAGCTAAGCTATATGACCTGCCTCCCGATGATGGATTCCAATAAACAGCGAATACAAGTCGTAACACCACATGGAAATCTATTCTTACCCCGTCGTGATATTACCCTGTTTGAAACTGAGAAAGGCAAAGAGTCAGGAAGTGGATCAAGTATCATTACAGCAGGAGAGCGGTTTATCGGATTGGAATATCTCTGGGGTGGTATGAGTTCGTTTGGGTATGATTGTTCAGGCTTCGCCTATG
Organism: Ornithinibacillus xuwenensis; assembly: GCF_039614845.1. Lineage (NCBI taxonomy): Bacteria > Bacillati > Bacillota > Bacilli > Caryophanales > Bacillaceae > Ornithinibacillus > Ornithinibacillus xuwenensis. The sequence continues at coordinate 629,794 of NZ_JBDIML010000002.1, forward strand.
CGATGCACAAGGCAAATGGTTATACGATTAGTAGAGATGCTTCTGATCAAGCTGCGAACGGAAAGGAGATACCGCTCGATGAATTGTCTCCTGGAGATTTACTGTTTTTCGCTTATCAGGAAGGAAAGGGGAATATTCATCATGTTGGTTTTTATTATGGAGACGGGCAAATGTTACACTCCCCCCAGACAGGAAAGCAAATTGAGGTTACAACTCTAGCAAATACGAAATATGAAAAAGAGCTTTGTATGGCAAGACGCTACTGGGAAACAGGAGGTGTGTGTGAATGACAGAGGAGAAGCTATTAGAAGTAAAGAATTTAAAAAAGTATTTTGACTTAGGAAAAGGACGATTGTTAAAGGCAGTAAATGATGTTACGTTCCATGTTAACAAAGGGGAGACATTTGGACTTGTTGGAGAATCAGGATGTGGTAAATCAACCATAGGTAGAACTATTATTGGCCTGTACAATAAGACGGAAGGCGATGTTTTATTTAATGGAAATAATGTTCATGCGCTTCATGAAAAGGATCTTATGAAGCTACGTCAGAAAATGCAAATGATTTTCCAGGATCCCTATGCATCTCTGAACCCCCGCTCAACGGTTCGGGAGGTAATTACAGAACCAATGGAAGTCCACAAGCTCTATAAAAGTAAAAAAGAACAGAACGAAAGAGTCTACGAATTACTAGAAGAGGTAGGGTTGAATCGTGATCATGCCAACCGTTATCCGCATGAGTTTAGTGGAGGACAGCGTCAGCGCATTGGTATAGCAAGGGCTCTAGCACTTAATCCAGATTTCATTATTGCAGACGAACCAATTTCCGCACTAGATGTGTCGGTTCAAGCACAGGTTGTAAATCTCCTAAAGGAACTACAAGAAGAAAAAGGATTAACATTTCTATTTATTGCACATGACTTGTCAATGGTAAAACAAATATCAGACCGTATCGGGGTCATGTACTTGGGGAATATGGTGGAATTAACTGTGAGTAATAGTCTGTATTCCAACCCTTTACATCCATACACGCAGGCATTACTCTCAGCAATTCCAATTCCTGATCCAGATATTGAAGAATCACGAGAGAGAATAATACTACAAGGAGAACTTCCAAGTCCGATAAATCCACCAAGCGGATGTGTATTCCGAACACGTTGTCCATTTGCAATGGACATCTGCTCAAAAGAAAAACCAGATTGGCAGGAAGTGGAGAATAATCATTTTGTTGCATGCCACTTATATAATGAAAATGTGAAAAAACAGCATAAGCCAGAACCGATTGTTCATATTCGATAATAGTTGCGCATCCATTACATGGGTGCCTTTTTGTTTGAGCGTTTAATTCCGTTAGCTATGGTTGTTGTTTGAGAGTAGTGCATGAGAGGAGAGGTTGTGCTTTGGGGAGAATTTGATGGTGAAAAGCACATGATAGGGGTTCTCATGTATGCTTTTGAGGAGAAATTGGAGGTGAAAAGCACATGATAGGGGTTCTCATGTATGTTTTGGAGAGAATTCCGCGGTGAAAAGTACATGAGAGGGGTTGTCATGTATGTTTTGGAGAGAATTCCGCGGTGAAAAGTGCATGATAGGGGTTCTCATGTATGTTTTGGAGAGAATTCCGCGGTGAAAAGTGCATGAGAGAGGTTGTCATGTATGTTTTGAGAAGAAATCCGGAGTAAAAAGTGCACGAGAGGGGTTCTCATGTATGTTTTGGAGAGAAATCCCCGGTGAAAAGTACATGATAGGGGTTGTCATGTATGTTTTGGAGAGAATTCCGCGGTGAAAAGTGCAGGATAGGGGTTCTCATGTATGTTTTGGAGAGAATTCCGCGGTGAAAAGTGCATGAGAGAGGTTGTCATGTATGTTTTGAGAAGAAATCCGGAGCAAAAAGTGCACGAGAGGGGTTCTCATGTATGTTTTGGAGAGAAATCCGCGGTGAAAAGTACATGAGAGGGGTTGTCATGTATGTTTTGGAGAGAAATCCGGAGCAAAAAGTACATGAGAGGGGTTGTCATGTATGTTTTGGAGAGAAATCCGCGGTGAAAAGTGCATGAGAGGGGTTCTCATGCATGTTTTGAGAAGAAACCCGGAGTAAAAAGTACATGAGAGGGGTTCTCATGCATGTTTTGGAGAGAATTCCGCGGTGAAAAGTGCATGAGAGGGGTTCTCATGTATGTTTCAAACAGAATTCCCCAGCAAAAAGCACATGAGATAGGTTCTCATGTATGTTTCAAACAGAATTCCCCAGCAAAAAGTGCATGATAGGGGTTCTCATGCATGTTTCAAGCAAAATTCCTCAGCAAAAAGCGCATGATAGGGGTTCTCATGCATGTTTCAAGCAGAATTCCCCAGCAAAAAGCGCATGAGATAGGTTCTCATGCATGTTTCAAGCAAAATTCCCCAGCAAAAAGTGCATGAGAGTGGTACTCATGCGTGTTTCAAACAAAATTCCACAGTAAAAAGTACATGAGAGGGGTTGTCATGAAGCTTCATATACAAGATGAAAAAAGTATTCAAGATCCATATCCTCCTAAATCCAAAGTGGTATTCCAAAATAGTACCAACTATCTCCAAATTACAACTCTACAACACAAGAATTAACATTCACCTTTGTATTATTGAATTTGCTTGTCCTATTAAATTTTCATTCAATAGATTTTTAAAATTCTAGTTCTATTGTTTTGACTATCTGTATAAGTTTAATAGTAGGAATGCTAGATAAGATGAAAAAAATAATCGAATAAGCCTGCAAAGGAGGATGCTTTTGAGAAACCGTAACTATACAAGCAAACAAATTCAAAAAATCAAGAAGAAAAAAAGTACATTCAATCACCAAAGATTTCAAAAGAAAATGCCAACAAACCCAAGACAAAAGCTTCCAAGGAAGAATGTGGGTATGAATAATGGGCGAATAAGATGGGGGTTGCCAACCACATTTATTTTTGGAATAGTATTTATTATTCTAGTCGTTCCATCCTTGGTTGTTGTTCCATTCATTTCCGGGAGTAAGGTTCAATCTCAAACTGTTGAACAGCAGCAGCCAGAAGCTCATGAGGAATTAGCTGAAGATTCAGCAGTAGAGGTTGCTGTAATGCGTTCGCAAACGGAACAAATTGAAAATGTTCCTTTAGAAACGTACGTATCTAGAGTTGTAGCAGCTGAGATGCCGGTAGAGTTTGAAACGGAAGCATTAAAAGCCCAAGCGCTTGCTGCTCGTACATTCATTGTCAATCAACTGTTGTTTAAGGAAAAGGATACAGAGTCAGATGTTAGCGATACGATAATGGATCAAGTGTATAAGGATGAATCAGAATTACGTGCAAAGTGGGGAAATGATTATAACAAGAATATGGAAAAAATAACGGAAGCTGTCCTTGCGACCAAGGATCAAATCCTTACTTATAATAATGAACCAATTACACCTCAATTTTTTTCAACAAGTAATGGATACACGGAGAATTCAGAGGATTACTGGTCAAACGAAATTCCATATTTACGAAGTGTTGCAAGTCCATGGGATGAAGTGTCACCTTATTACCTCGACCAAGAAACCTTCACGCTAGAAGCGGTTGAAACAGCACTTGGAATAGATTTACCGAATAATAAACAATTAGCAATCGAGGCGACTAGAACGGAAAGCCAACGTGTTGATGAATTGAAATTAGAGGGAAGCTTGTTTACAGGGCGAGAGGTACGAGAAAAGCTTCAATTACGTTCGAATGATTTCACGATTGAACAAAAAGACAATTATTTAATTTTCACAACAAAAGGAAATGGTCATGGTGTCGGCATGAGTCAGTATGGTGCAAACGGAATGGCAAAAGAAGGAAAAAACTACGAAGAGATTGTCAAATACTATTATAAAGGGATTGAAATTAGTAGCCTTGATGATGCTGTACCGACATTAGTTATGCAGTAAGAAATATCATAAGACTTCTATTAATGAGTAATATGAAATTGTTTTAGCTCCAAGGCTATTCGCTTTGGAGTTTTTTTGTGGGGAACTTATCGGTCTCGCAAATACAAAATGATTTTTTGTAGATACGCTTTCGAATTTAAGCTACCGACTATATGAATCGAACGAGAGCCTACCATTTATTCTATTAGAATCCTACATGAATCCCTCCTTTAGAAAGTTCAAACACTTAATATCCCCAAAACCAAATAAAAAATCCATAAAATCACAAAAAAAATCACATGAAATGTATAGTTTTTTCATTTTCTGTTCAGAATGGTTTGTGAGGTGATGATAGATGAAAGAGGAAAACAAAGGCGCTCCAAAAAATAATTGGCAACGCATTTTCCGCAAAAAATGGTTCTTCCCAGCTGTATACCTTACAATTGCAGCTATTTTACTAGGTGTAGTAGTTTGGTATCAAAACATGGATAATCAACTACCTAAGGCTGGAGATGACCAAGAGTTAAGTGACAATTATACACCAAATCCACATGGCGATGATGCTGAGACTGTAATGGATCCACAGGAAGTTATTGAAATGCCTGTAGCAGATCAAGAGAAAGCAGAAATCGTAACAAAATTCTTTGATTACGATGCAGATCAAGCAGAGCAAGAAAGTGCACTGATACTTCATAACAACCGCTACTACCAAAGTACTGGTGTAGACATTGTTTACCCGGATGGGGAAGCATTTGATGTCTTAGCAGCTTTAAGCGGTTCCGTTACCGAAGTGAAGGAAGATCCATTACTAGGAAACGTAGTTGTTCTATCACATAGTAACGGTGTAACAACCTACTATGCTAGTCTTGGAGAAGTTGGTGTTAAAGCAGGTGACGAAGTGAAACAGGGTGATGTCATTGGTACTGCTGGAGAGAATATCTTTGGTCAAAACAATGGAACACACTTGCATTTTGAATTAAGAAAAGATGAACAAGTATTTAACCCTGAAGAATTTTTTAATCAGCCTGTCAGTAAGCTAGAAAGTGGCGAATCTGAAAATGTATCAGAAGACCAAGATACAAGCAGTATTCAGTCAGAAGAAGCTGATACGAACAGCGATCAATCAGAAAATGTGGATGAGGAAGACGCTACTGAAACAGACAAGGAAGAGTCAACTGAAGATTCAAAAGAAAATCAAAATGAGGATTCCAATAATGAGGAATCCAATGATGAAAATTCAGAAGAAACAGATTCATCAACTGATTCAGAAGCATAAGAAAGCAAAAGAAATCCTAGCAATATCGTATGCTAGGATTTCTTTTTATATTTACATAGAAGAAATAGATTTACATCTCATACAAAACGACATGATATTCGTCAAAAATCCCTTGAAATCTACATAAACCCTAGAAATATGTCGAACGATTACACCTTGTATTCGAAAATAGTTATGTTACTATTAACTTAATAAAAATATGCTAGAATCTTGTCTAAATTCATTGGCGAGATACTAAATTTCTCGAAATTCCTAGAATAGCATATTTATTAAATGGGATTATTTTCCTGTAAACTATTGGGTAGAGTTTTGAAAGGAAGGATCCATCAGTTATGAATTATGCAAACCTACTCCCAGAATTAGTTACATCGATTTCAGATAAAACTGAATTAACGATTGGCCAAGTAATACTAATGCTGTCACAGGAACATAATGATCAGGAAGTACTAGATTTGACACGTAAATTCTGTTTGCAATCTTCTTCTAGTGAGATTCAAAAGAAGGGGATGGAGTTTTTATACATAAACGGATTTTACGAGGATTTACAACAACTAATCGTCAAAAATCAAAAATCAGATCATTCCTCAAACCGAAACTGGGCAGAGGTTTATCAAATTATGATGGATCGTCGTGCCAAAAGGTATTCATCAGGAGAAATGAGACTGCGTCTTAGAGAAATTAATCCATCGGATCCAGAGCTTAAATGTTTAATAGAGCTTCTGATTGTAGATACCTACTATAGTCAGCAGGATTTTAGCAAAATAGGTAACTTAATGGATAAACAGCATGAACTATTTGATGCTATCCAGGACAATTTTATGTTATCAAGCTTTAATCTCAGACTTTATCAGAAATTATTTATTTATTATTGGAAACGAAATGAATTAATAATGGCTAGAAAATATGCATTTCGTGCATTAAATCAATCGAATAGTCCAGCTACTAAGGCAAGTATTCATGTTAACTTAGGTTTAACCTATACATTCGATACATACTATCAAGGAATGTATCACTTGAAGGAAGCCTTGAAAATAGCCAATGATTTCAAATTGGACAAGCTAATATATGCCATAAATAATTTTAATATTCCGTTTCTTGCTGCTCATTTTAGGAGACCAGGTGATATGCGCACCAATGATGTGAGTGAGCAGGCGCACTTAGAAATTGCGAAGGGCAATAATGAAAAAGCGATTGAATTACTAAGTGATGTAGATTTGAATAGTCCTTTTAAGAAGTACTATATGGGACTAGCAAAACGAGATAAAAACCTTCTCTCGGAAGCCTGTAATATGTTTGTTGAGAGAAGTGACTACTTTTTCTGTAGACTACCAATAAATGCAATCAAGAATCTTTAATCATAATTGAACAATGAGGTATCACATGCAGATTACCCGAATTTCGTTATGATGAGATTCAACTTTGATTTTAAATGTCATAAATTGGGAGAGGAGGAAATAAAATGAAAAAATTCAAAACTTTGCTTTTCTCGACTTTTCTAGGTTTTGTAGTACTTTTCACATTAGTTCAACCTGCAAGCTCTTTGTTAGCTGACCCTGAGTATGGAGAAATTGATTAATAGCTTAATTGATTGTAAGTAAAAAAAGTTGAATCCATTATATAAAAAAGGTCAAAAATTCTTAATTGAATTTTTGGCTTTTTCTTTGCTCAAATAGTTTTATAATGAAAAATAAACAAAAATTCCAAATATATAAAAAAACACCTTGTCCGCAAGTCTTTCCATCTATTTTTAATCATAATCCTTTCCTTCCAGTAATAAAATGTTACAAACCAAGCATTCAGTAAGTCTGAGGTGAGAGCTTATGTGGCTCTTAATAACAAAACATTATTTGCTTGATTACATATTACTTCACAGAAGAAATTAGCTAACGGAACCTTAACAATTCATGAATCCACTACTTATATGAACGTACTACATACCATCATTTACATATATTCACTAATATGTAACCTGATTCCACTAGATGATACATCTCATGGCCACTTAATAAGTCAGCTTTACAGTCAAGTAGAGTTGGACAATCGAAAAGTGTCGAGAACATTTTTTCGAATCACCTAGTCTCATACCACACCTCAGAAATATTCAACATAGGGAGGCGAACGGTGTGCACGATTACATCAAAGAAAGAACTATCAGGATAGGTGAACATGTTGTAGAAACGAAGAAAACCGTCCGAGTGATAGCAAAAGAATTTGGTGTTTCCAAAAGCACAGTGCATAAAGATTTAACAGAACGTTTACCAGAAATCAATCCAGAATTAGCCCAAAAAGTAAAAGAAATCTTAGAGTACCACAAGTCGATTCGACATCTTCGTGGTGGGGAGGCAACACGTAAAAAGTACAAAATAACCGATCCCACAGAAGAAGAAGCAGCAACTACAGTTCAATAGCAACATATCATCACCCTTTTACATGAAGGAGGTGACTGATAGAAGCGTACTTAGGATGTAACAGATGGGTTAAAGGGAGAGCGCACCTTTAGAAAGTTATCCAAAGATAAGCGTGAGAAAACTAATTCTTTGGGTAACCATTAATAGGTGTGTTTTTCTGTGGGAGCGTGTTGTGAACCTCCATCCGGCAATTAATTATATTTGAGTCGCCAATTTCTTGAATTAACGATTTGTTCGTATCATTCAACCAAAATACGGGAGTAACTTTCTAATAATACCTTGTATTTACAGCCTCATTAAGCAGCCAAGTCTTTTATATTTTAGGAATACATAAGTCCCAATCCCTCTCTTTACCCCAAATCCAACGCCTTTAAACAAAATAATCCTTCTTTTTTCCTATAATTGCAGTTTTATGTAGATATTTGTGGTATTATAATATATAAGTAGCATTGTGTTTTCGGACAGGTGCGGAAGTATTCACGCGAGGAGGATTATGATGTTTTCTAGGGATATTGGGATCGACCTTGGCACCGCTAATGTGTTGATTCATGTAAAGGGAAAAGGAATTGTACTGAATGAACCGTCAGTGGTGGCTATGGATCGTAACACCGGACGAGTGCTTGAGGTTGGCGAAGCGGCCCGACGCATGGTCGGACGGACACCAGGAAATATCGAAGCAATTCGTCCGCTGAAGGATGGCGTTATTGCTGACTTTGATGTAACAGAAGCGATGTTAAAATATTTTATAAATAAGATAAATGTTAAAGGATTTCTATCCAAGCCGAGAATGCTCATTTGCTGCCCGACAAATATTACAAAAGTAGAGCAAAAAGCTATTAAAGAGGCAGCAGAAAAATCAGGTGGCAAGAAGGTCTATTTAGAAGAGGAGCCTAAAGTTGCTGCTATCGGTGCTGGAATGGAAATTTACCAGCCAAGTGGAAATATGGTCGTTGATATTGGTGGAGGAACTACGGATGTTGCTGTGCTTTCTATGGGAGATATCGTTACTTCTGAATCCATTAAAATGGCTGGAGATAAATTTGATATAGAGATTCTACAGTACATAAAACGTAAGTATAAGCTACTTATTGGTGAACGTACTGCAGAGGAAATAAAAATAAGTGTAGCAACGGTATTTAAAGATGCCCGCCATGAAGAGTTGGATATTCGTGGACGTGATATGGTAACTGGTCTACCTCGTACAATAACTGTACATTCTTCCGAAATTGAAGAAGCACTTCGGGAGCCAGTTTCCTTAATCGTTCAAGGAGCGAAATCGGTTCTTGAACGCACACCACCTGAATTATCTGCTGATATTATTGATCGCGGTGTTATTCTAACTGGCGGTGGCGCATTAATTCATGGAATAGATCAGCTATTGGCTGAAGAACTAAAAGTACCAGTATTCTTAGCAGAGGAGCCAATGCATTGTGTGGCAAAAGGAACTGGTATCATGCTCGAAAACATTGATAAGGTTGAGCGTAGAAATATCGTTTAACGAAAATCATAGGTAAAGGGGAGGCGCATTGTATTGTTACGAGGATTTTATACTGCAGCAAGTGGAATGCTTACGATGCAAAGACAACAAGAAGCACTAGCGAATAATATAGCGAATGCAAATACGCCAGGATATAAAGCTGACCAGGCATCTATACGAGCGTTTCCTGAAATGCTTATGTATCAGATGGGATCGGAAAATATTCCGACTAAGCAATCGAAAAATCTACCTGTACAAAACCCAATAGGTTCTATGAATACTGGTGTCTATGTACAGGAATATGTTCCTAATTATGTACAAGGATCATTACGTGAAACAGGCGTAACGACTGACCTTGCTCTAATAGATGGTGTTTTTCCAGATGAAACTGGAAGCATCTTTTTCACGGTACAAAATGAAAATGGTGAAGCTCGTTATACGAGAAATGGTAACTTTACTGTAGATGGACAAGGGAATCTAGTGACCACTCAAGGATACTATGTGCTTGACCAAGCGGGCAATCCAATTCAAACGGATGGAATGGAATTCACTGTAACTCCAGAAGGACAGTTACAGATAGGAGCACAAAACATCCAGCTTGGAATTGCTTATGCGGCGAATGCTAATGAACTAGAAAAAGAAGGAAATGGTCTTTTTAATGGTGAGGCAGGACCGGTACCTGCTGGAGTTACCTATAACGTTCAACAGGGATATTTAGAGCAATCAAATGTTGATGCAACACAATCGATGACACAAATGATGGAGTCCTATCGTCTATTTGAAATGAATCAGCGTGTATTAAAAGCCTATGACGAAAGCCTAGGGAAAGCTGTAAGTGAAATTGGACGAATTGGATAATCATATTAGAGAATAGGAGGGAAAGTCATGTCTAGAGCAATGATTCAAGCAGCTGTAACCATGAATCAGCTACAACAAAAAATGGATCTTATCGGAAATAATTTAGCAAACAGTCAAACAACTGGATATAAGACTAAACAAGCAAATTTTGCATCACTTTTATTTCAGCAAATTAATAACATGACCGACCCTGCAAATGCAGAGGGAAGACTTACTCCTGATGGTGTTCGAGTTGGTTCTGGTGCAAAGCTTGGTTCCGTAAATATTGATTTATCTTTAGGTGCGATAAAAGAAACTGGTCGTACACTTGATGTTGCTTTATTAGAAGCAAATCACTTGTTCCAAGTAGCAGTAACAGAGAATAATGTTACGGAAACACGCTATACAAGAGATGGTTCATTCTACTTAAGTCCACTTGCTAATAATCAAGTGATGCTTACAACGAAGAATGGCGATCCAGTTCTAGGTGTAAATGGACAGATTGTATTTGAAGATGGTTTCGATGAGATAACTGTTGCAGAAAACGGACAAATTTCGGTAAGACGTGGCAATAATACGGAGGTAGTTGGACAGCTTGATGTTGTAGAGGCGGTGCGTCCTAGGCTTCTGGAAGCAACAGGTAACAATAATTTTCGTCTACCAGATTTAGAGGCACTTGGCTATAATCAAGGTGAAATTATTCAGGATGTCGAGGCTTCATTAAGAAGTGGCGCTTTAGAGAATTCGAATGTTGATATGGCCGAGCAGCTAACGGATTTAATCAACGTCCAGCGTTCCTACCAGTTTAATGCCCGTACGATATCAATGGGTGATCAAATGATGGGCTTAGTGAATCAATTGCGCTCCTAGAAAATAATGCCAAAAGTATGATTGACGTAAGAGGATACGATAACTTATAGTAATAAAGTAATGAATGTAAGGAAATTAGGTGAACCAAGTCATGTCAACAACAAACCAAATGGAGAAGACAAAGGAAGAAGTAACAGCAAAGCAAGCTGAAGCTTCACCGAAGAGAAAAAAAGCTCCAATAGAACAACCTGTTGCTACAAAGAAGAGCAAAAAACCTTCTGATAAGCCTGAAAAGGAAAAAAATCAAAAGGATGTTTCAGCAAAAGAGTCGAAAAGAAAAAAATCAGCTAGTGCTGAGATTGAAATGACTGAGACTCTTGCTCAAACAAGAAAGCAACAAAAGAAAAAACAAAAAGAAGAAAAGCGCAAGAACAAAACGCCAAGACTTCGGATTTTTCCAATATGGCTACGTATTATTATTGTTGCTGCACTTTCTGTAGTAGCTTTATTCTCTGGTTTAATGATTGGTTATGGTGGTTTGGGTGACGGTGAACCTAAAGATGCGTTAAAATGGGAAACATGGCAGCATATTATAGATATAGTAGTTAAGGAAGAATAGACCTGTGCTCTTTTGAGCGCAGGTTTTCTAATATATCGAAAAACGATTTCATAAATTATTATTAGTAATATCCACTTCCATTCTTTGTTATAATGGGAGTAAATATACATAAAGGAGCGTTCAATCTTGGATATTAACGAAATTAAGAATATAATTCCGCATCGCTATCCATTTCTATTAGTGGACAAGGTTTTGGAAATGGAAGAAGGACAACGTGTAGTTGGTGTGAAAAATGTTACCGCTAATGAGCCATTTTTCCAAGGACATTTCCCGGATTATCCTGTAATGCCTGGTGTGTTAATTGTAGAAGCATTGGCTCAAGTTGGAGCAATTGCCATATTAGGAAAAGAAGAGAATCGTGGAAAGCTTGGATTCTTAGCAGGAATAGATAAATGTCGTTTTAAGCGTCAAGTTAAACCAGGTGATCAATTAAAGCTTGAAGTTGAGATTATTCGAGTAAAAGGGCCAATTGGAAAGGGTAAAGGAATTGCTACTGTTGACGGTGAGCTAGCCTGTGAAGCAGAAATCACCTTTGCAATTAAATAACTATTTGTGCTGAATTTTAGGATTTTGTTCAAAAAAATGAGTATGTGATATCACGTTTCACATGCTTTTTTTATGGATATACTCAGACCATCAAAAATGTTCCAACACACTTTAAGCAATTATAAAAATTTGTTATTTTTATGTAAAAAAGTCCGTATCACTTTAAGGAAAAAAGGGTAAGCTAATGCCGAAAGTTATTACTACAAGGAGGAAATGTCATGAAGAAAAAATGGCTTATTAAGTTTGGTACGCCAATTTTGGCATTATCACTTATGACCGCGTGTGGTACGGATGATGAAGATGATCCGATTGAAGATCCTGTAGAGGACGAAGCGCCGTTAAATCAAGAAGATGATAATGGAGAAGATAACAATCTAGAAAATGGCGGTACCGATGACGGCATGACTGACGATAATGGTACAAACGGAACCAATGGTACTGATGGGACCAATGGTGAAGGCGGCCTAATGGATGAAGGTACTGAGAACGGTACAGATAATGGAACTGGAGAAGGTACTGAAAATGGTACTAATGGAGATACCGGAACAGGTACTGACACTGAAAACGGAATGAATGACGAAGAATAATAAATAGAAAATCCCCTGTGTATGTAATCTACTCAGGGGATTCTTCATTAGATTTGAATGTCTACACTTTTTCCTAGTGTTGGATGTGAGACTTGTGGAACGGACTGATTAAGCATTTCCGTTAATTGGTTCCCTTGTTGCTGCATAAGATTTTTAACATTTGCCATAATTGCCAAACTAGCGTCACTACGAAGTTGACTGTTGGACATAACGACTGACATTGCTGCAATATCCACGTTAAAACCTCCTCAAATATCCTGTATGTATAGTGTAACATAGTTCCCGTGCTTTGAAGCAAAAAAACTAGTATACGAGTATAATCAACTGAGTAAATTCTCCTAGATGAAACCGTCATTTTCGAATAAGAACATGTAAAGAAGCTAAAATTAGACGGGAAGGACTAATTATGTTTTAATTTTCTTATTATCTGAAAAAGGAATGGTGAATCAATATTGGACACCCCACTTATATCTATAAGTATTGTTGTCATATTAATTATTGCAAACGGTATATTTGCGATGACAGAAATTGCAATTGTAACTTCCAGAAAACCAAGACTAGAAAAAATCGCTGAAGACGGTGACAAGCGAGCAAGCTTTGCGCTTAAGCTTGCTGAAGAGCCGAATCAGCTGTTATCAACGATACAAATTGGGATTACACTAATTGGAGTTGTGACTGGTGCATTTGGTGGTGCCGCGATTGCAAGCCAATTAGCACCTGTTATCGAACAGGTAGAATTTCTAGCCCCTTTTAGTTCTCAGCTGAGTTTGTTTATTGTAATTGCACTTACAACATATTTATCTTTGATTATTGGCGAATTAGTCCCGAAAAGGATTGGGATGTCAGATCCAGAAAAAGTAGCTTTATTAGTTGCGAAGCCAATGTACTATTTTTCTAAAGTTGGCAAGCCATTAATTTGGGTTTTAAGCAAATCTACAGAAGCGGTTTTAAAACTATTTGGTATTAAACCAACTAATGAGCCGGATGTGACAGAAGAGGAAATTACGCAGTTAATTGAGCAAGGCGTGTACAGTGGTGTAGTTGAAAAAATCGAACATGAAATGGTTGAACAAATTTTTTATATGGGAGATCAGCGGTTAGGTGATATATTAACACCACGAACGTACTTGGAATGGGTCGACCTAGAAGATCCGCTTGAAGAAAACCTTCAAATTATGAGTGCTAGTAGTCATTCTGCATTTCCTGTAGGTTCTGGCAGTCTTGATAATTTTCGAGGTGTCATTCATACAAAAGTAGCTTTTTCACAATTAATCAAGAAGGAAGAAACATTTAATCTAGAGGATTGTGTTGAGGAAGCATTAGTACTTCCAGAGGCTATGATGGCTTTTCAGGCACTGGAAAAAATCAAAGACTCTGGTAAGCATCAAGCTGTTGTAATCGATGAATATGGTGGAATCGAAGGGTTTGTTACATTACATGATTTTATTGAAAGCATTGTCGGAGATATGCCGAATGTAGAGGATATGGATCCAAAAATCATACAGCGAGATGAAACCTCTTGGCTTGCGGATGGATTAATTTCAGTGGAAGCCTTCAAACGATACTTTGATATTGATGAGCTTGAGGATTTAAGGAGCGAAGCACATACTTTAGGTGGCTACATTACAACATATCTAGGAGATATACCGAAAGTGAATGATTCCATACAAATTGAACATCTAAAGCTTGAGGTAGTAGATATGGATCATGTACGAGTTGACAAGGTGTTAATCACACAGCTTTTAGATATAGAGACGGAAAATAAAAATGAATAAACTCTCTGAGAAGAGAGTTTTTTTGTTGGGTTTTTTAGGGAATAGTTATGATTGAAAGAAGTAGTACGCAATCTCTTTTGCATTCCGAATCATGACAAATAACATTCTAGAATGTTATGAAGTGCAGCTTATAACAAAGATTCGGCAAAACTCCACACAACAAAAACAAAAAACACAATTAAAAGCTATTGCTTATAATTGTGTTCTAGTTTTCCTTCCAGAGGTCTTTCGAATAATTTGGTTCAATACTTCTGAAAACATTAATCCGATGGCGATTCCACCAGCTAATAACATGACCTTTGCTGAATATTGGACGGCATTGAAGTAATCATTTTGAACAAAACTGCGCATTGCCTCGTACGCCATTCCACCAGGAACAAGGGGAATGATTCCAGATACATTAAAAATAATAATTGGGGTTTTGTAGACACGAGAGCAAATCTGACTCAATAGCGCTACTAACATGGCACCTAGTATAGTAGCGGGTACAGTATCCATACCATTTTGAACAAATAAATAATAGACAATCCACCCGGCCATTCCGACTATTCCACATTGGAATAGGACCTTGCGAGGTGCATTGAATAAGATTCCGAATCCTGCTGATGCGACAAAGCTAGTAATTAGCTGGGCAACTATAGCCATACATGATTCCTCCATTAACCGTTTAGTACATGAATCTTATTTTATACTGAATCATTCCGATTACGCAAATCGGTAATAATTTCCACAAAAACTAAAAAAAATGACGGAAATATTCGTATTTTGTTAATTCGTAAAACGAAATACCTAGATGTTGTGAAGAAAACTATTTATATTAAGGGACCTTTATACTATAATTTATATAAGATTATCGGATAAATGTTCATTTTAGAAAAGGAGAGCTAGCTCATGGCTAAGTATGATTTTACACAATCTGACAGCATTAGACTGTTTTTTCAAAACAGTGAAACCGTCAACAAAGTTAGTCAAGATGCTCCAGATATGGACAGGCTTCTGAGTTACTATGCCTCTTTAGGGAACAATCACCCGGATATTATGCTGGTGTTCTCTCCTGAAGGAGAGCTGTTATCGACGAATCAAAAGCCAGTTGATGGATTCTTAGATTCACAATTTGACAACATAGTAGACTTTAAGAGAATCCTATTAAAGAAATCATTTGAACAATTAAACACCGCATTTCAGAATGCTTTGGCTGGAAGTACAGAGCGTATTGAGGTCCAAGTAAAATGGAAAAAGCGTTATTATGAAAATACCTTAATACCACTACAAAGCACAAATGATCAAGTAGAGGGTATCATCCTAATTGCGAAAGAAGTAACCGTACATAAGCAACTAGATATAAAGACAAAACATGAGAATAAGAGCTATAAACTAATTTTCGATCATTTACATATGGGAATTTGGGTTATTGAGTATAGAAATGGCAAATTAGTATACGCATCTAAAGGCTTAGAAGATTTGCTTCAATTCCCAATTGAGGATATTTATATTGATAAGCTAAATATTGATAACGTAATTGAAACGGTTGTTCACCCAGATGATCGAGAACAGATTAGTGAACATGCTACAGAGATTTTAAAAAATGGTGATCCAATACACATTCGCTTTCGAATAATATGTCCAGATGGTTCGATTAAATGGGTTCGTTGTCATACAGCCCCGTATCATGATGATGGGAAGATCACACATATATTTGGAATGCTGACGGATATTACAGATGAAGTGAAATTGCAGGAAAAACTTAGATATACAGCTAACCATGACTTACTGACAACCCTTCCGAATAAACGAAGCCTAGATGCTAAACTAGATTCCTTATTAGAAGAAGAAAAACCGTTTGCCTTATTGTTTTTTAACTTAGATCGTTTTTCCGTTATAAATGGCTCTTTAGGGTATCAGGTTGGAGACGAAGTTTTAAAAACGATTGCAACAAGATTACTTTTAATTTTACCTGAAAATAGCTTCATCGCTAGGTTAAAAAGTAACGATTTTGTTATTGTTCTGGAAGATTATCGGAAGAAAGAAAGCTTAATTTCCAAGACGGAAAATCTAATTCATGATATAAAACAGCCTTTAACAATTAATGGCTATGAAATAAATCTTACAACTAGTATTGGTATCAGCTTGTATCCAGAGGATGGTTCTACAAGTGATGACTTAATGGATAAAGCACATTCGGCTCTGGGTTATGCGAAGAAAAGCGGGAAAAACACGTTCCAATTATATTCTTTTTCAAAGGATACAGCTTTCCAGCGAAAACTTGCGATTGAAAATGATATGATCGAGGCGCTTGAAAAAGAAGAATTTGAGCTTTATTATCAACCTTTAGTAGAAACACAGAGTGGAACGATCTTAGGTGCAGAAGCATTAATTCGTTGGAATCATAAGGATTGGGGATTAATTTCTCCTGGTGAATTTATTCCTATTGCGGAAGAAAACCATCTCATTACCGAAATAAGTGATTGGGTTATTAAAAAAGCATGCTCTCAATTAAAGGAATGGAAGGATAAAGGCTTACAGCCCATTCCAATATCGGTTAATTTATCACCAATTCGTTTAATGAAAAAAGGCTTAACGGATTATGTGAAACGACAGCTAGAAACATTTCAAGTACCAGCAGAGTTCTTGGGGGTTGAAATTACAGAATCGTCACTTTTAAAAAGTGAACAAGGCGTTGTTGCCACACTCGCTGAGTTGAAAGAGCTAGGAGTTCGCATCGCAATAGATGATTTTGGAACAGGATTTTCTTCATTAAATTACTTACGGGAATATCAGGCAGATACGTTAAAAATTGACCAAGTATTTATTCAAAGTAGAGATGGTCAGGTTGAAAAGGATAATGTAATTGTTGGTTCCGTGATGCAGATGGCTAAGGGCCTAAATATGAGAATTGTTGCCGAAGGTGTGGAGGAATATGGTCAATATCGATTCTTACGAAATCGAGAATGTGATCTTATTCAAGGATACTTATTCTCAAGACCTGTACCAGTCACTGATTTTGAGGGACTTCTAGTAAAAGGTAAATTAGAGCCAGATCCAGTGAAAATAGAAAAAGACAGACAAAGAAGAAAAAATAAAACAACATAACAAGAACGATTTGTACCTGGTACGAATCGTTCTTTATTATATTTCCTTATACAAAAGCTAATACAACAGCAATCCCTGCACCAATAGCGAATGCGGTTAATAAAGCTTCTACGCCCTTTGATAGCCCAGCAACCAGATGTCCAGCCATTAAATCACGTACGGCATTGGTAATATGAAGACCAGGAACTAATGGCATGACGGCCCCGATAATGATCTTATCAAGCTCCATTCCAATACCAGTTTGAATAAATAATACAGCTAGTATTCCAACGATAAAGGATGCCACGAATTCGGAGATAAAGCGGATTTCTACTAGTTTATCAAACATCAAGAAGCCAAGAAATCCAACTCCTCCAGCAAGTAGTGAAGGTATAAAATCTACCCATAGCCCACCAAACATTATGGTGAAGCATCCGCTTGCAAGTGCTGCTACAGTTACGAGAAGCTTACTGGAATATAGAAACTTTTTATCATGAAGCTCTCGTAATACAACAAGTGCTTCATCTATATTCATGCTTCCTGCAGCAATATTTCTCGAAATACTATTAACCCTTGCGATTTTATATAAATCTGTCGTCCGTTTTTCAATTCGCATCATATGGGCTGCCTCAGCTTGATCAATAGAAAAATTAATTCCCGTAGGTGTTGCATAGCTTTGCGGGTTGTGAACACCAAATGCTCTTGCAATCCGATTCATTGTGTCCTCAACACGATACGTTTCAGCACTACTTTCAAGCATAATTTTTCCCGCTAACATACAAATCTTCGTAATACGATCAAAGTTTTCCAATTTCTATACAACCTTCCGAACGCTAATTGTCTTTTCCTATTATAGTAGTGATGGACTAAAGATGGAAGCAATATGTGAATTAGAATGGTTGATGCATTTAATAAAAAAGCCTCAAGCATTAGCTTGAGGGGGTTATGGCATCATCATTATTAGTGAAACTAGTGATACGATTGGAATTGCGTTAGCCATCGCTAACCCAATTGCTGAGAAAGTAGTGGCAGCTTGCTTTGCTTCTTCAGGTACTCCGACTGAACGTTGAAGAAAAATAAAGAATGCTGCAAATAACATCGAGAAAATGACAATGATACCTGGGATGATTAATTCATCAATCGAGGATACCGGGGAAAGATCCAGCATTCCAAACACGATTAATATGATAGGGATAGCCTCTGCAATTGCGACACCAATAAAGAAGTTAGTTTGGATTTTTCCAATGTTCTCTTGGTTTTCTTTAATTTTTTCAATGTTTATTTTAAATAAAAATAAGATGGGGATAACTGCTAAAACTGCTGCTAGCGCAAATAAGTATGCATTCATCTCGTTTCAACCTCGTTTCTGAATATTTAAAATTGCACCAATGGTATCATAGCATAAGATTGGGATAAATATCCAATACAATATTAATTTGCAACTTCTTACCTAGTTTCGATATAATTCTTGTAGTGATAAATGAATATTTTAGGGAGAATGCTATGTTTAACTATTTAGATTTAGGAGTTGCTTTTCTCATAGCTTTAATTTCCTCTTTAGTGTTGACATACCCAGTTAAAAAGTTGGCATTTAAAATAGGAGCGGTAGATTTACCGAATGATAGAAAAATACATAAGAAGATTACACCGAGGTTAGGTGGCCTATCGATATTTTTAGGTGCTTTTATTGGTGCAATTTACTTACAACCACAGCATGAGCATTTAGTAGAGATTGTAGTAGGAGCTATTGTAATTATTATTACAGGAGCACTAGATGATAGATTTACTCTCAGACCGATTGCTAAGCTAACAGGACAGCTTATTGCTACTTCTTTTCTTATTTCTGGTGGTCTTATTATTGAGAAAATCACATTACCACTTATTGGACAAGTAGAGTTAGGATTTTTCAGCGTACTTGTCACAGTCATTTGGGTTGTTGGAATTACAAATGCCATTAATTTAATAGATGGATTAGATGGACTAGCGACAGGTGTTACAACTATCGCATTAATAAGTTTATTTATTATGGCAATATTAGATGTTCAAGTATTAGTTGCTTATTTCTGTTTAGTCCTGATAGGATCGAATCTAGGATTTTTATATCATAACTTTTACCCAGCAAAGATTTATATGGGGGACACTGGTTCAAACTTTCTTGGCTATATGATTGCAGTTATATCCATACTAGGCTTGTTTAAAAACATTGCACTACTGAGCTTTGTTATCCCGATTATCGTGTTAGCAGTACCAATATTTGATACGTTATTTGCTATTTTAAGAAGATCGATTAACAAACAAAATATTATGATGGCTGATAACAAGCATATTCATTATCAACTATTATCGGCAGGATATAGCCATCGAAAAACGGTATTAATTTTATATGGTATCAGCGGTATATTTGGGGCACTTGCAGTAATCTTCTCCAATGCATCTATAACCGCCAATTTATTTGTCGTCATTATCTTAATATTCCTATTGCATATCCTCGCAGAAATCGCAGGACTAGTTCTCGGAGGAAAGCGCCCAGTATTAAGCTTCTTTCGCAGGTTGTTTGGTCGCGGAAGAAAAGAAAGAGAAAGCAATAGCTAGTAATTCAGAAGAAAGACACTGAAGGTCTTTCTTTTTTTGTTATAGGAGAATAAACGGTATTTTTGGGGTATACATATACTTTATGTATAAACTACGACGACCTGTATTTATGATTTTACAGTTATACAGAATTTTATGTAGTAACTTCCAGTATTGCATGCTACCATGTTAGAGGTTGTTGAAAAAGCAATTAATGATTACGTAGATAAAACTGTAAATACATCTATACAGTTTTACAGATATACAGGTAAAAATTTTATCAGTAATTCCAAAAAACAGGTGTTCTATTATAGAACACCCTATTTTTACTAAATATTGGCAGTTTCTAAATGACTTATCTTCATTGATATCGTATCAAAAATATTTTGTGCAATTCTATTAATAACTGGAACGACCACGGAAAATTATTGTTTTAAAATCCAATTGCGCTTTCTGGTAAATATAAAATAACATTTATTGATAAAGGTAAATTTTATATACAAAGTCTTTACGGATTGTTTTATCTGAGGAGTTGTTATTGGTTTCAGTCTTAATTGTTATCTTCTCCATCAACTTTCTTATGCACTATATCGATTGAATTGTTTATTAAAGCATTGGACTCTTGTTCTAACAATTGAAAAAATGAAGGAAGTTCTTTGGACGATTTTCTTAGATAAACTAGTATCATTAACAAAAGTTCTTGGAGCAAATCCTCCCTATTCTGAATACTTGTCTGAGATAACGCTTTATTGATTAATGGAGTTAGTAACTTAATTATTTTTAATTCGTTTGTATCACTATTCAATTTACTCCTCCTTTTTTGGTGAATTAATTACTTTAATTAAATTTTGGATTGCGTTCTCTAGGCTATCTAATTTCTTTTCAAAGCGGTGAAGTAGATAGATGGATATAACAATCGGAAATCCCATGTTACTTATTAGATTAATAAAATGTTGTTCTTCAAACATGAGCCAGTCTCCTCACTTTTTTTAATGCATTTTTCTTACTCTTTGAGATCGCTTGCTGTGTAACATTAAGAATTTTACTTATTTCTGTATCAGTCATGTTTTTGATAAAAGCTAAATATAAAATTCTTTTCTGGTTGTCTGTTAGCGATTTAATAGCATCATATAAGTGTTTGTCCTGTATATAATCCTCTAAACTGGTATATAGAATATCATCTTCCAATGATTGTGTTTCTTCACTTGATTCTTTATCCGTTGTGCTGTCTAGAATCAACAAAAACCTATTATTCAGGGAGCGCACCTTTTTATCATAGCCTTGAGCTGTAAATCTAATTGCTTTTGAAAAATATGAAATTGTTCGTATATTATTGTAATATTCTTTAAATTTTTCTTCTAAAGTGTTTCTATTGTAATCTGTTGGTTCATTACAATACTCTTTATAAAGTTGGTAATTATTTGAGTCTGATAGGAACGATTGCAACAATGGGTTTCTAATATCATTAGTATTCATCAAATTTACCCCTTTCAAGAACATATGTTCTATTATTGTGTAAAAAAAAGAGAACTTGGGTTCTCGAATTTAATTTTACTCTATTATTAAAGGAACTTAAATAGTAAAACTCACAACCTAATTTAGTATTTTTTTGATTGAATTTAATAATATAGGATGATATTATTAAAAAATATTCTGAATATAACTACTCTTATAGAATCAATCTAATGTTACTATTATTGGTGGTCTTTCCATGAAGGATATTAGATCTCGTTATAATTGAGATTATTCTCTATGGATATGATTCATATCAACAAACCACCCTGCCGTTACATGTAGGGTGGTTATGTTGATACTATATATGAGGGTTAATTACAGAGGAATCCAACCGGTTTTAGCGTGTACTCGGGTTACTCTGCCTCTTCCTGTTATTAATGCGATTTCTAAATCAAGTGTGTGGAAATCACGATATTCCAGAAAAGGAAGTTCGATTTCCAGGCGGTCATATTTTGGGTCTCTCAAAAACTGAATTGCAGATCCTAGTCCTATATACCCAGCGTCAATCATTGTTGTAAGGGCTTTTTTCTCGCTTGTAGTCGATGAAAGTATTAACGAAGCAATAGAAGTAGCAACGCTAAAAGTGGTCGCTTTCCAAAATAGGATAGCTAATACACCTGTCACTGCACCTAATCGTGTTTGAAGCGCATTGTCCGAAAGTTTCCCGGCAAATCGCTCCCTAGCCTGTAATTGTCCGTATTGCATGTCTAACAGTTGGTCTAAAGTAACTATATGTTTTCTTTTAAATTCTCTTGTTGTATAAGCCATGTTAAATCATCCCCTATTATTTTATTTGATGCGCATCTATTAATGTAAAGGAGAAAAAAAAAAAATAATACAACCAATATGAAAAAAAATTAACTGCTATCCTCCTCCGAAATGATATTTGCTTATTTCACTCGGAATGATGTGATCTTTCGAGAACATTTTATATAATGTTAATAAATATAAAGGAGACGTTAATATGGGTAAAATAGGATTGATAAGTCTAATCATCGCTATAACATATTTAATATTGCGGAAGATATTTGTTGGTGATGAAAGCAACTCAGAAAAAGATAATAAAAGTGTTCCGGAAGAACGTAAATATATAGAATTATGGGGTTCTATTATACTCGCAGTAATTGCAATCCCTATTGTCATTTTTATTGATGTCAAACTATTTAAGTGTTTTTTAATTATTTTTATGATAGCCATATTCAGCTTTCATTCTTACATAGATTGGAAGTATCGAAAGGGTTCTAAATTATATATTGTTTCTATTATCACGATGGTCATAGGAATACTCTTGGCTTATTTCATTTTATAAAATAAGGAATGAAAGATGGTTTTACACTTAGACGTGATGAAATCATCTTTTTTGCGGTAAAACGGAATGCAACATAATTCTAAAAATGTTACATTCCAATTAGCTATAATACTCGATTTGATAAATTTAAAAGTAAGGGATATTAAAGGTAAGAAAAAAATTACAGTTCGTGAAGGAAAAACTAAAAAGCCAAGGAGCATACAATTAAGAAACATTTATGATGAAATAAATAACTATATAAAGGAACTAGACAATACAGATTGGCTCTTCCCTAGCCGTAAAGGGAATAAGCCAATGTAGGATACAGGCTTATAGACAACTTAATAAGGCTGCTAGAATGGTGGATATTATAGATGGTATTGGTACTCATACTATGAGAAAAACATTTGGTTACTGGCATTACAAACAATTTAGAGATATTGCTGAATTACAAATGATCTTAAATCACACGCATCCACAAGTTACACTTAAATACATCGGAATTACATGCATGGGAGGGTCTGTCATGCACTTTTTAACGTGAAAATGAAATGAAAGGAGCATGAGAGGGTCTATCATGCACTTTTTAACGTGGAAATGGGATTAAAAGGAGCATGAGAGGGTCTATCATGCACTTTTTAACGTGAAAATGGGATTAAAAGGAGCATGAGAGAGGTTGATCATGCAATTTTTGGCAAGGAAATGGAAGTGAAAGGAGCATGAGAGAGGTTGTCATGCACTTTTTAACGTGGAAATGGGATTAAAAGGAGCATGAGAGGGTCTATCATGCACTTTTTGGCGAGAAAATGGGATTGAAAGGAGCATGAAAGGGTCTGTCATGCACTTTTTAACGTGAAAATGGGATTAAAAGGAGCATGAGAGAGGTTGTCATGCACTTTTTAACGTGAAAATGGAAGTGAAAGGAGCATGAGAGGTTCTATCATGCACTTTTTGGCGAGAAAATGGGATTGAAAGGAGCATGAAAGGGTCTGTCATGCACTTTTTAACGTGAAAATGGGATTAAAAGGAGCATGAGAGAGGTTGTCATGCACTTTTTAACGTGA
>NZ_JBDIML010000002.1:653624-703237 GCF_039614845.1 Ornithinibacillus xuwenensis
TTTAACGTGAAAATGGAAGTGATAGGAGCATGAGAGGTTCTATCATGCACTTTTTGGCGAGGAAATGGGATTAAAAGGAGCATGAAAGGGTCTGTCATGCACTTTTTAACGTGAAAATGGGATTAAAAGGAGCATGAGAGAGGTTGTCATGCACTTTTTAACGTGAAAATGGGATTAAAAGGAGCATGAGAGGGGTTGTCATGCACTTTTTGGCAAGGAAATGGAAGTGAAAGGAGCATGAGAAGTGCTATCATGTACTTTTTGGCGAGAAAATGGAAGTGAAAGGAGCATGAGAAGTGCTATCATGCACC
Source organism: Ornithinibacillus xuwenensis (assembly GCF_039614845.1). Taxonomy (NCBI): domain Bacteria; kingdom Bacillati; phylum Bacillota; class Bacilli; order Caryophanales; family Bacillaceae; genus Ornithinibacillus; species Ornithinibacillus xuwenensis. The sequence continues at coordinate 653,936 of NZ_JBDIML010000002.1, forward strand.
TTTTGGAGAGGAAATGGGATTAAAAGGAGCATGAGAGGGGTTGTCATGCACTTTTTGGCGAGAAAATGGGATTGAAAGGAGCATGAGAAGTGCTATCATGCACTTTTTGGGGAGAAAATGGGATTAAAAGGAGCATGAGAAGTGCTATCATGCACTTTTTGGCAAGGAAATGGAAGTAAAAGGAGCATGAGAGGGGCTGTCATGCACTTTTTGGCGAGGAAATGGGATTAAAAGGAGCATGAGAAGGGCTGTCATGCACTTTTTAACGTGAAAATGGAAGTGAAAGGAGCATGAGAGGGTCTATCATGCACTTTTTGGCAAGGAAATGGGATTAAAAGGAGCATGAGAAGGGCTATCATGCACTTTTTGGCAAGGAAATGGGATTAAAAGGAGCATGAGAAGGTCTATCATGCACTTTTTGGCAAGGAAATGGGATTAAAAGGAGCATGAGAAGGGCTGTCATGCACTTTTTAACGTGAAAATGGAAGTGAAAGGAGCATGAGAGAGGTTGATCATGCACTTTTTAAAGAAAAAACAGGAGTGAAACCAGCATGAGAGGAGCCCCCTCATGCACTTTTTAAAGAGAAAACAGGATTGAGCATGAGAGATGACCTCATCCACAAATAAACAATAGTATTATCTCCTATCTCCTTAATCTATTGATTTTGCCATGAAGTATCAACCGAAATTCACGAAAGTAGGGTAATCTTCAGTAAAATCGTTCTTAATAACGAACTATTTTTGTCGATATAGTTGAACTGGTAATGCTATCTGACTCGAATTTCGCCCGTAATTAGGCCAAACTACCTGACCTTTTTTATTACATCTTGCAGAAATCTGCAAAAGCTTATCGTTTTACCGAGAAATCATCTACCTTTCTATCTAAGACTATTGAACCTTGTCTAACTTTTTTGAATTATCTATCATTAAAATTACTAAGTTTTTAGGCTACTAGAATCATAGGGGATAAGGGCTAAAGACTTAAACAAGCAAGTCAATCTTAATAGAGGAGGAAGGAAATGATTAGAAGAATTTCGGTAATAACTTTAATCTTTCTATTAGCCTTTAGCACGGTTTCTTTTGCGACAGCTAACGGAAGCCTAGTGGTTAATGGTAATCTTCAGAAAGGGACGCTTTCGAAAGATTTAGAAGAAACGATTGGTCCCGAGCAAGAAGTTCGTGTCACGGTTGAACTAGAGGGTGACGCACCGATTGAAGTAGCTACAGAAAAAGGGGTTAAGTTCGGTGATTTAAGTGTAGCTGAAAAGAAGAAGCTTCTAAATGAAGCTAGAGATGAAAAAAGGGCCGTAAAGGATGCGATGAAGGAAAAGAAAATTGATGCTAAAATCCTTCAAGAATTTGATGCGGTTGTAAACGGCTTTAGTGCTGAGGTTAAATTTGGCGATGTTGAAGAAATTCAAGCACTTCCGAATGTAAAAAGTGTCGTCATTTCAACAAAATATGAACAACCAATTGCTAAACCAGACATGGCTTACAGTAAGGAACTTGTTCAAGCACAACAAGCATGGAATGAGTATGGATTTAAAGGTGAAGGCATGGTAATTGGGGTTATTGACACAGGCGTAGATCATAACCACCAAGATATGGTGCTTTCTGAAGAAACTTCTGTTGAGTTGACAGAGGAAGAAATTAATCAAATTATTGCTGATGAAGAATTACCGGGAGTTTACTATACTGAAAAAGTTCCATATGGCTACAACTATATGGATCAAAATCATGAGTATACAGATAATTATCCTGGAGCATCTTCACACGGTATGCACGTAGCAGGAACTGTTGGTGCAAATGGTGATGAAGAAAATGGTGGGATTACTGGTATAGCGCCAGAAGCTCAAATATTAAACTTAAAAGTATTTAGTAATGATCCAGAGAATCCATATACGTATGGAGACGTTTATATTAAAGCGATTGATGATGCAATCAAACTTGGTGCAGATGTGTTAAACATGAGTCTTGGTGCTCCTGCTGGGTTTGTTGACAGTCAAGATCCAGAGCAATTAGCTGTTTCTCGTGCAGTAGATAATGGCATCCTGATGTCTATATCTTCTGGTAACTCTGCTATGTTTGGGGATGGGTTCTTCTACCCTTATGCATCGAATCCTGATTATGGCGTAACTGGATCTCCAGGAATTGCTTATGATTCGTTACAAGTTGCATCCTTTGAAAATAGCTATTTGACAGTTGATGCATTGGAATATTCAATTGATGGCGGTGAGAGCGGAATTGCAGGATTTATGTCTGCAAGTCAAACACCTCCAACAGCTGGTACTTCCTTTGAATTAGTAGAATCTGGACTTGGTCATCCTGAAGATTTTGAAGGAAAAGACTATGAAGGAAAATTTGCACTTGTACAGCGTGGAGAGCTTGATTTCATCACAAAAGCACTAAATGCGCAAAACGCTGGTGCTGAGGGAGTCATTGTATACAATAATACGGACGGAATGGTCAACATGGCATCAGATCCGGCTATTGTTATTCCACAGCTATTCCTTTCAAAAGTAGACGGTGATAAGCTGGCTGAGGCACTACTTAATGGTCAAACAGCTACAATAACCTTTAACGGTGACCAAACATCCGTGCCAAATGCTACAGCTGGTGAAATGAGTTCATTCTCATCTTGGGGATTAACTCCAAACCTTGATTTCAAGCCTGAAATCACTGCACCAGGTGGATTAATCTATTCTACATTGAACAATGGTGAGTATGGTGTGAAGAGTGGGACTTCAATGGCTGCTCCACATGTTTCTGGTGGTAGTGCACTAATCCTACAGCGTGTAGATGAAGAATTCGGTTTAGAGGGTTCGGATCGTGTATTATTAGCTAAAAATATTTTAATGAATACATCTAACCCAGTAGATTTTGACGGTGCTCTAGTTTCACCACGTCGTCAAGGTTCTGGTCTAATGCAGCTTCATTCTGCATTATCAACTCCTGTAATGGTAACTAATTCAGAAACAGGAGAAGCAAAAGTGTCACTAAAAGAAATTACTGGTAATCAAGTAACATTTGAATTAACTGCTGAAAACTTCACAGATGAAGCAGTAAGCTATGAAGTTAGTGCGAATGCTCAAACAGATAGTCCTGTTGATGGTGGAGGGGTATTTGTAACAGCACCAAATCTATTTGGAGCACTAGATTTAGGAGCAGTAACAACAGTTGACGGGGAAGCAGTTAGCACGATTGAAGTTCCTGCAAATGGTTCCACAACATTTGAGGTAGCAATTGATGTGAGTGATTGGGATGCTGATCTAAATAGCTATTTCACAAACGGTTATTGGTTAGAAGGATTTGTTATGTTAACCGATCCAACTGATACAAACCCAGCTTTAAATGTGCCATATGTAGGCTTCAAAGGTGAATGGCAATCAGCACCTATTTTTGATACGCCAATGTGGGATGAGCTAACTTTCTATGGTATGACTGGTATAGCGACATCGCTTGGAGGAGATGAATTTGAATTCTTAGGATTAGACCAAGCGACAGGTGAATATGATCCTACGAAGATTGCGTTCTCCCCTAATGGAGATGGAGCAAAGGAGGATGCAGTGATGTCTCTTTCCTTTATAAGAAACGCAAAAGATGCAACTTTTAATGTTTTAGATTCTGATGGAAATGTAGTCGAAACGATCTTTACCGAAGAATTTTTACGTAAAGATTACTATGATAGTGGGGAAGGAAGCTATTACAAGATATCATCTGATTGGGCATGGGATGGAACAATTGATGGAGCGCTAGCAGAAGATGGTCAATATTACTTACAAGTAGAAGCAGTTATTGACTATGAAGGTGCAGAAGCTCAATCACTTGAACTGCCATTACTATTAGACACAGACGCTCCAGATATTGAAGCAGATATTGATAGAAGAAATCGTGAGCTTTCGATTGAAGTAGCTGATGAGAATGGAAGCGGAATTTCTTACTGGGCAGTATTTGTGAATGGTGAATCTGTATCAGAAGGACCAATTGTTGGTGATACGGTTCTAGAACTAGAAGATATTCAACCAAACTCAGTAGTACGAGTTGCTGTAGTGGATAACGCTGGTAACACAACTACTGAAACCGTAATGGGACCACAAGGAAACGGAAATGGTAAACCAAGACGTTAAGGTGAATAAATAAAGATAGCCGGTACCACTTAATAATGTGGTATCGGTTGTTTTTTTTGTTGGTTGTGTGGAGTTTTGGGAGAGTGATGGGATGTGCTTGGGGTTGGCAGAAATTCTAAACTCTAACGGAAAATGCTGGGGATTGAGCAATGGGTGCTTGGAAATGGGGTTAAAAGCTAAAGTTTAGCGCAAAGAAGTTAAAGTCCCCCTCAAAACAGTTAAAGTCCCACTCAAAACAGCTAAAGTCCGCCCAAAATAGCCAAGGTCCCACCCAAGCACCTCTCATCCCTAGACATTTCCGCCACGCAAAACCAAATTTCACTCTCACGGTAAAATTAACCCAATGAATCCTAAAAAACAGCAATCCCAAACGTCCTCTGATCATTCAACCTGGAAATTCCATTGAAAACTGTATATTTCAAGTGAAATTAGCGGAAAAAAATCATATTTATATGCAAATACCTTCATATATTCATTCATATTCCCATATGATAGGAAATCCTTCGAATATCGAAATTGTAGGAAAAATTTCATTTTGGGATAATAGTTACATGTAATTATTTTTACGTAAGAAAAGGAGATTATTATGGAAGAACGACAGACACTGAAAAAATCATTAAAGCCACATTGGGTTTGGGCTATTGCCTTAGGATCATCCATTGGATGGGGTGCATTTGTGCAACCGGTCAATTGGATGTCAACGGCTGGACCTGCTGGTGTCATTATAGGCTTTAGCATCGGTGCATTATTAATGATGTTAATTGCAATTAGTTATGGATTCCTCATTAAAAGCTTCCCCGTATCTGGTGGTGAGTTCGCCTATGCCTTTATTAGCTTGGGACGGAGACACGCCTTTATTAGTGGTTGGTTTCTAACACTAGGTTATATATGTATTGTTGCACAAAACGCCTCGGCATTTGCACTTATGATAAAATTTGTATTTCCCAATGTTATTGAAAATCTAAAGCTATATGAAGTAGCGGGCTGGGATGTTTATGGAATGGAGATCATCATAGCTTCTGTACTGCTTGGGATTTTTGGCTTTCTAAATATTAAAGGTACAGGTCTTACAGGCCGAGCGCAATTTATTTTTTGTTTAATTATGGTGTTAAGTGTTGTTGCGATTACATTTATGGTAGGGGCACAGCCTGGGGCAGGATTATCTAATATTCGCCCATTGTTCCCTGCAGATAAAACAGCGATTGCAGCGATTATTACAATTGTAGCCATTGCACCATGGGCCTATGTTGGTTTCGATAATGTTCCACAGGCAGCAGAAGAATTTCACTTTTCATCTAAAAAAGCATTTACTTTAATCATATTTGCGATTTTAGTAGCAGCATTATTATATAGTTTAATGATTATCGCTACAGCAATGATCGCACCATGGGAAGGATTAGCTGCAGAAGGTCATGCTTGGGGTACTGGTGCTGCTATTCAAGAGCTGCTTGGTACGATGGGGCTTGTTGTATTAGTAACAGCACTAACCATGGGTATCTTTACTGGTTTAAATGGGTTCATTATTTCAGGAAGTAGATTATTATTCGCAATGTCACGGGCAAAAATTATTCCAGGAGTATTTTCAAAGGTACATCCAACACATAAAACGCCTTATATGGGAATCATCTTTGTCATGCTCGTTGCGATGGTCGCACCATGGTTTGGGCGACAAGCATTACTCTGGATAGTTGATATGTCTTCTATTGGCGTAACCATTGCCTATTTCTATACGTGCTATACGGCATTTACATTATTTAAGCGCAAAGAGGATGCGAACTTTAATCCAGAAAAGCATGTTATTGCACCGTGGAAAAAGACATTTGCTGGTCTAGGTATGATTGCGAGTGTAACCTTTTTAGCATTACTATTAATTCCTGGCTCTCCAGCATTCCTTGGAATCGAATCTAGAATTGCGCTAGGTGTATGGATTGTACTGGGTATTAGCTTTTATTTATATAAACGAAAAGAAATAAACGAAGTTCCAAAAGAAGAAATGAATTATTTAATATTAGGAAGTAAAGAAATTAAGGCAAAGAATTTAAATTAATGAGTAATCCCATCTGTTTTCATAACAGATGGGATTTTTTACAGTTATTTCACATGGAATTAATATCCAGTTAATATTGCTTTATTATGATGATACTAGAGAAAAAGAACAAGTGAAAACAGCAGAGTGAAGTGGAATACGAGAGAGGAGTATTAACATGTCCAAGCACTCCAAGGGGAGAATCCCTTTCGTCCTTAAAGGATTACTTTGGTTCATATTTTTGCCATTATTGTTAGTACTGTCATACAGAACGTTTCGAGAAAAACAATTTGTAAGTCTGTAAAGATCAATAAAACTGTTACATACTTTTTTGATACCCCCTATTTTTAATATAAAAAATTGACACTCTCATCCTGTGAAGGTAGGAGTGTCAATTTTGTTTCTGGTAAATCGTTTCAATTAATTGATGACTGGAATTTCCATGGGAGTATTCGTTCCAATCCCTTGCAAAAGAGATTAGCTTTCCCATATTAAACTCATCATACTTCAGGATGTGAATTAATTCATCGGTATTACGCGCTATCGGACCAGGTACAAGATGTTCATACTCGTCCCATAATCCTCTTGTTCGTTCATATTCTTCTAAGTCATAGGCGAAAAATATGATTGGCTTATGGAGTAGTGCAAACTCGAACGGTATGGATGAATAATCGGTAATAAGTACGTCACTAACAAGTGAAACATGGTTAATGTGATAGCTAGAGACATCGTAAACGAAATCGATAAAATCATGCTGTAGATCCACATGAACTGCTGGATGGAGACTAAGAAATAATACATACTCATCCTTGAATTCTTCATATAATTTTTCGATTTCTAATGCTAAGTCATGTACAATTAATTGCTTATCGCGATAAGTTGGCGCATAAAGGATAACCTTTTTATCCTTTATCACCGGCATATCTTCAGTTAAGTTGGCTAGTACTTCTGTTTTTTCCGGCTCATTAAAGAAAAAATCTGTTCTCGGTATTCCGGTTCGCAGTACTTGATGATTCGTAACGTCAAATGCCCGGTGAAATATTTGATGCATTTTCTCAGAGCCAATTACAACATAATTAAAACGTTTGTAGACCTCTTTAAATCGTCTTCTTGCAACTGCTGAACGATTGTGGATTGATAAATCTTCTAATCCAAAACGTTTCATTGCGCCAGCTGCATGCCAAAGCTGTATGCATTGTACCCCTTTTTTGAAATTTGTTACGGCCAAAAAAGCATAATACGTATCAATAAACACTTTATTGGACGTAGCCAAATGATAAATTGCCCGAATCCAATTAAGGGGATTAGTGGTTTCATAGCAGATTATGATTCGATTGGGTGCCTTATCAAAGTCAACTCGGCAACGTCTAGATTGTAAAATAACAACGTGTTGATCAGTTTGTTTATCTAATGCATGTAACGTGTACAATACATTGTCCCCAAAGGAAGTCACAAAGATTGTCTTTGACTTTAGGGAGAAAACGCTACAAAGGTTGAATAGCATCCAAAATATAGCGAGATATATCGTAATGGTTAGATCTCTCACTATATTACCTCCTATTTAAATCTGTCTTTATTTTCGTCGTGGATATTCCTACCGTTCTTGGTAGATAGATTACTTCACAGTAATCCTTCAGAAAATCAAACTTTCCCATCCAATCATCCCCCATTACAAATACATCCACATCATATTGTTGTACATCGTCTAATTTTTGTTCCCATGTATGCTCAGGAATCACGTTATCGACATATCGGATTGCTTCGAGGATCATTTTGCGTTGTTCGAACGTATAATAAGCTTCTTTTCCCTTAAGTGCATTAAATTCATCAGAAGAAACTGCAACGATTAAATAATCACCGTATTCTTTTGCTCGACGCAGTAAATTAATATGACCAGTATGGAGTATATCAAAGGTTCCATAAGTAATAACTTTTTTCACGGAGTATCCCTCCAAATATCGTTCTCACTTTTAGAGGCGTTATTGCCTGAGATTGGGTCACGCACTTCAGTAGGTGCAATAAGTAACCCAGCTTTTTAAAAGTAGTATATGTAAATATATAAAACTTAATAGTACATCCTTTACATTAGCTTTACCGCTAACTAATATTGTCTTAATATTTAAAATCTATAATGATTTTAAGGAATGGTTTTGCCAAATTGAAAGGAGCGGTTTTATGAATATTCGTGGGATTGGCCATCGCGGTTACCCTGTAAAGTATCCAGAAAATACAATGTCTTCTTTTCAAGCTGCAATTGCGTTAGGCTACACACATATGGAACTGGATGTGCATCTAAGTAAGGATGGGGTTCCAGTAGTCATGCACGATTCTCGAATCGACCGAATGACCGACGGAACTGGGGAGATTCGTTTGTATACCTTAAGTGAGTTAAAGAATTTCAGAGTGGAACAGAATGAAAGGATTCCAACGTTAGAAGAGGTACTACTTTTAGCAAAAGACCAAATTATTGTATCAATCGAGCTAAAAGATACCAAATTATATAAAGGAATCGAAGAAAAAGTATATGAGGTCATTCAAAAAGTCGGCATGCTTGACCAAGTGTATGTTATTTCGTTTAACCATCGCTCACTTGCGATACTGAGGGAGATTTCTAAGGAAATTAAAATTGGGCCCCTTGTAAGTAAACTTAAACGATCTCATTTTCGTCTAATTGAGAGATTAAATGCAGCATATATTGCCGTTAAGCAATCCTCGGTGGATGAAAAATGCATAAAGAAATGTGAAGCGGAAGGCATCCAATTAGTGGTATGGACCGTTAATAACGTAGAAAGAATGCGTTTTTTCAAGAAATATCCCTCTGTACTTGTTACAACGGATGAATTAGAAATATTAAAAGAAGTTTACCATCCATCCTCATACACCAATAATATTCTAGAAAAAATCAGTGTCTAATGCTTCAACCTTAGTAAATCAGCTCCTCTATAATGATGGTAATTAATTCAATCATTAAATTATGCATAACTACAAAACATATTGATATAGGAATTAACTTAGGAGGATTTAAATGGAGTATATTATTGCTCTTTTATTATGTTTTTTTATTGCTGTTTCCATAACCCCTTTGGTGAAAAAACTGGCACTCAAGATAGGGGCAGTCGATCTTCCGAATAGTCGTAAGGTTCATCAACAAGTCATGCCAAGACTAGGCGGATTAGCAATATTTATTAGCTTTTTTATTGGGTATACCATCTTTCATCCTGGAATATTAGATGCGTGGCCAGTCTTACTTGGAGCAACAATTATTTGTATAACAGGCATTCTGGATGATAGTAGGGGCTTATCGTACAAATCTAAATTATTTGGACAGCTACTGGCTGCAATTGTAACCGTCCTCGGCGGTATTCGAATTGAATTTATAACGCTACCTTTCGGGGATAGAATTGAATTTGATTATCTTGCTATTCCACTCACGATTATTTGGATTATTGCCATTACAAACGCCATTAATTTCATTGATGGTTTAGATGGACTAGCGGCAGGTGTATCATCCATCGCCTTAATCACGATTACAGGTTTAGCGATGACGATGGTCGATACTTTAATGGTATTCATGGGAATTATGATGCTGGGCAGCACATTAGGCTTTTTAGTTTATAATTTTCATCCGGCAAAAATCTTTATGGGGGATACGGGCTCATTATTTCTTGGGTATATGATTAGTGTCATATCGGTGTTAGGCTTGTATAAGAATGTTGCGATATTTTCATTATTAGTGCCAATCATTATTTTAGGAATTCCGATTCTTGATACAACCTTTGCAATAATAAGACGAATCATTCATAAGAAACCAATTTCAGCACCGGATAAATTTCATTTGCATCATTGTATTATCCGGTTAGGATTTACGCATAAGCAAACGGTGATAACCATCTATGCATTAAGTGCCTTATTTAGCTTAGCAGCAATCGTTTTTACACGATCAACCTTATGGGGCTCAACGATTATTATTATCTCTTTAATTCTTCTGGTGGAGCTTATCGTAGAGGTTACGGGATTAATAAGTGTTAATTACCGACCGATACTTCGATTAATGGAGAATGGTAAACATCGAAAATAGAAAAATGGAGCAGGCTATGAAAGCCTACTCCATTTTTTATTGGTAAAGATGAAGGATATCCTCTGTATAATCATGCTTTACGTTGAATTCCTCAATTATTGCATCCAGTGATATCCCTTGAATCGTACGTTTTTCAAAAAACGCTGCTTTATCAATAGTTAATGACTCGCCGTTTATCGTATGGGTTTCTCCCTGGTAAGTGACCTCATATTCATCCTTATCCGATTCCTCCACCTTCATACCTAAGTAGTCACGAACAAACTGGATATCCACGAATAGCTCTTTCTGGTAGTAAAATAGGAAGTCACGATAGGAGAATGTTTCCTCTGTACTAGCATTTTGTTGGACTTCTGATAGGTAAAAGCTATCCTGTATTGCACCTGAATAAGCGTTTGTAATTCTAGGGTTTTCTGTAATGGCATAGTTATTAATTTTTCTACCTTCTGGGGCATTCACTAAGTTATTCACATCGAAATAATAAATGAATTTTACTCGAGGGTATAATGTTGGTAAATAAGTATACATTCGAGTAATTTTTTCTACAGCAAAATCTACATGATATAAGCCATCTGTAACCGTATAGTTTGTCGCACCAAATTCTCCAATGACAATAGGCTTAGTGTCACTATATTTATTGTACACATAATCTAACAGACGAAGTGGGTCTTCAAAGTCTGAGATTTCTTCCAAATTATCATTGTGGTAGACCACATTGTAAATATTCACACCAACATAATCCACATATTCGTCACCAGGATAGTAATCATCAATCGTGTTCTCCGGCATTGTAAAGACATTCCATAGCATCATGACATTAGGTGCTTCTTCCTCCATGATATCGTGGACAAGTTTCCATTTTTCAAGATAGAGTTCAGGGTCTCCAGAGTAGGCGGTCCAAGTTCCATTCATTTCACTAGCATACCGTAGTAAGATTGGGACATCCGCTGCTTTTGCATCCTTTGCAAATTGCCTTAAATAGTCGTCATCCTTTACTTCTTCTAGACCATTATTTGGCTCCCAAGCAATTTGGGGAAAACCTCCTGCAGCAATGACTTCATTTACCCAATCCTTCGGGAATGGTTGTCCATAACCTACATAACGGAAATAAGAGGCATGTTGTTTCCTAGCTAATTCATTAAAATTATCCATATTGGCGTTGATGTGCTCATCTTGGATAACATAACCTCCTAAATAAATACCATCTCTCGGTTCATATTTGGCTAAAGGGACATCTTCTTGATGCAGTAAAATGGTCGTGCCAATTTCTTGGTCGTATGGCTCTAATTGCTGTTCCTGGGGACTAAGCAGTGAAATTGTTTTTGTTTTTTCATCGAGGTAATAATCAACTTCAATTCCAAGATATTTTTCAATATGGCTCTCAGGTAAATAAATGGTGTCCTCGTCTTCCATATTGGTTTTTATTTCCCCTTTTTTCCAATTATCATTTTGTACGGCGCCTTCTTGGTAGAATAAATGATTATCTTGATATGTAATAGAGATTTGTTGATCACGTTCTTCGATTTGGAGCTCGGTAATCATCTCTAAATCAGATAACGCTATGTATAGTTGGTTATCTTTTGATTTAATTGGTTGGTCAATTTTATAATGGTCACCGTCATAAACAATTTCCATTCCATAAGTAGAGGATGGTGCTGTTGCTGTGGTTAATTTGTCTATGCTTTGCTTGGTCCAAAAGATAAATCGACTTGGACCGATAAGCAAAACAATTACAGCACCAAATATAATACATCCGATAAGTATCGATAACACAATCTTTTTCTTATTCATATCGCAAATCCCCTTGTATGACAATATTTATTTCAATTAACCTTCTCTCTAATTAGTTGTAGTGCTCCAGCTGCGGTCTGCATTGCTTCTTGTTTATAAGATTGTAACCTCCTTTCTAATCCAAGCGTGTGCTCTTCTGCCATTTCAATGGAATACTGCACTTTTTCGAATAAATGATTCTCATCCCAGCTCTTGGCAGTGACATCACCAATAACGGGTTGCTCACAAATCATTGCGAAAGAATCAATCTTTGGATCATATGAAATTGCAATAAATGGTGTAATACGTAATGCGGAAAAAATAAGCGAATGTAATCGCATGCCGATTAATAAGGTAGAAGCCCCAATTAGTGAAATTTTTTCTTCTATGGTTGCATCATGAGGCGAAATCAAGCTTTTTTCCTGCATGAAGGAAGCGACATCCTGGGAAGCCTCGTAATCATGAATACCGTGCATCGGTACAAATATGACAGTCATTCCATTTTGAACAAGTCGATCAAGGCATTTTGCTATTCTTTCCTTATAAGCACGATGTTCTTTCCAATTACGTACACTAACGGCAATAATAGGAGTCTCAATTTTTTGCTCTTCAAGCCAACTACTAATAAAGGAGCTGGAGTCAAGACCTAGCACAGGATCAGGTGCTATTCGTGCATCTGATTTAACACCAATTGTTTTTAACAGATTCCTTGAATTGTCATCTCTAACTGTAATTCCATCTGCTTTATTTAAGGTTACTTTGACTATCCATTTGCTTAACTTTCTATTGATAGGGCCCATTCCTTGGGCATAAATGAATACAGGCTTACGGTAGAATTTTGCTAGTTGAATGATGCCTGTATAATATGGAATGGACATTGGTCCAGTTACATCCTGTAAAAGACTTCCGCCACCACTGATGAGACCATCCGATTGTTTTATTACCTTTCGAACCGCCCACAAGCTACGACGGTTCACACTATTAACCTGATAGGTTTGCATCGTTTTCTCCGGGTTATTGGAGAGTACTGTGATATTAATATCTGGCTGTGCATTTCGTAGTGCATGAATAATTGAGAAAAGGATAGCCTCGTCACCTACATTATCAAAGCCGTAATACCCTGATAGGACTACGTGCATTTAATTCCACCTCTTTGTCATTGTCTTCAATTTTGGAGCTAACTTTTTAAAGAGATAAATCAATACCATGCCAATTACGTAACCAAAAACGATACTGTAAGCTGTTCGTAATAAGGATATAGATATTGGAATATGCAGATGTGTAAAAGTATTCATCATGGAAAGAAAACCAATCACACCAATTAGCAGTAATAACTTCCCAACCCATTCCCATTTTTTAACAAAATAGAGACCTAGAATATAGAAAGGAAAACCAATTAAGAATTCTTTTGTACGCGGTCTTACGTATAAGTATTCTTCTAATTTATTTCGGATCCATAATTCCATTTCACTGACGGTTCCTCCATTACCGGTACGGCTAATGTAATAAAAGCCAACAGCACTAATAAGGAGGAATATGAGCAAGTGCCAGTATTTGACTTCGGCTTGTAATAGTTTTAGGCCTTGCTTATGGACGATATGGATTGCTTGTTTCCAGAATAAGAGAATTGTCACCAGCATAATTGGTACAACATACACCAATTTAACTCCTCGAAATAATTCCATTCCTGTCACAAAGGCGTTCCCATTTAATAAGCCAATAACAAGATAGATTCCAATAAAATTAATGCCGAGTGCTTTCCCATATTGTGCCGTAATATTTTTATCAGTAGCCATAGTGGACAATACGGCATATGTCGGTGCAATAATCGCAATGCCTAGGGCAAATGCTTGTAAAAATAGGAGTCTATCCAGCAATAAGTAAGCGATTGCTGTTCCTGTCATGACTGCTATAGCACTTATTTTCAACCAATTTTGCTCAAGCACGGATGTAAATAGGAACGTATACAGGATACCTGCAATTAACAACGCAATAATGCTCCATAGCGGAACCGTAATGCTATCGAGTGCATCTGGTATGCCTTGTGAAAATGTGGCTGGTAGGCTTTGATGTACTCCTGCTATAAAAGCAGCGGCATTCTCAATGCTTGTATCGGGATTATCTGATTGAAAATGGAAAATAATAGACCGGATACTTCTTTCTTTAATTGCTCGAATGGCTTGATTTGTATTCTCTTCTAAATTCTTTTGATTTAAGTCAATACTGTGCAACCGAACGATATTATAGTTTGTTGCTCTTGCCAATGTTTGCATACCACTTTGAGAAGCAAATTCAATCCAATAGAATGTATAACCAGCATCGTGTAATGCTTGCGTATGTTTCTGGATTTGTTCTGGACTTGGATAACCAATAACCTCAGCACCTGAAAACAATAAATTGTTTTTCTCCTCAGAATGTAAGCTTAGTAATGCATCTACATTTTGCGTATTCATTTCTGGATTATCATCATCATTTTCAATTCGGAATAGATAATTTAAGTTATTATTTTTAATTTGCTCGATAGCTTGCTCATCATACCCAACAATAGAGGAGCGGTTAGTTCCTTCCGATTCCGCTAAAAAGTAAAAGGCCTCTTCTTGAATAGTCACGAGTGTTGGATTCAATGATGTTTGTATCAATTCATCGTAATAAGCATTTTGGGGGACAGATACATAATATCCCAGATCCTCTGGAATAAGCTCACGTTGATAATCCGAAAAACGTAGTGCCTTGATAAGCTCCTCTGTATCGAATATAGAAACAATGCCTCGGTCCTCTAAATCCGATAGAGATAGGGGAGAAAGACTGACGGTTGTTAATCCTGCTTCCTTCAAAGTACGAAGAATATCATCCATACCTTGAGTACCTTGTACGGCGAGGTCATATATTTCCTCGTAAGGCGCGATAATTTCATACGTATTGTTTCTCGCCTCAGCAGACCAGCGATTCATAACGGTTGGTATGGAGGTAAGCAAGATTAAAATTAATAGTGTCCAAACAATTACACGATTTTTCACGTAGATTTCTCCCTTTTCAGTAAAATAACGTTTATTTAAAGACTTTCTGAATCAGTGGAATTCGTTTTAACATCGTTTTATCCATAATCTTGAACCAATATAATTGGACAAAGTATGCAGTCCCACCGATGATACTGGCTAGGAATACATATAATAAAGCTGAGCCTCTATTCCATGCCTCAAAGTCGATGAGGAATGTTGGAATCCCAATTATTGCCCCCATTACGATGGAAGCTAGAATGATTTTTGCACTGTTACGATTAAGAAAGGAAAAGTGCATCTTTCTAATAATCAGCACTGTATTTAAGATGACAACCAATAAATAGACAAGTAGTGTTGAGATAGCCGCACCTTCTAAGCCATACAAATGGATTAGGATGATATTGGAGAAGGTTTTGAATAAGACCCCACCTATAATAATGATTGCTGCTAACTTGGCTAAATTAATCCCTTGAAGAATTCCTGTGCCGATTAATGTCAGACAAGTGAAAATCGAACTGAAACCAATGATTGCTAGTACCCAGCTTCCCTCAAGATTCATAAATAGAGCTAGATTAAGCGGGGCAGCTAGGACAAACAGAACAATGGCAATGGGCCATGAAATCATACTGGTCATTTCATGTGTCCGCTCCATAATAGAACGCGTGCCTTGATAATCTTTTTGTGATAGCTTTGCTGTAATAAGTGGAACCAATGGAAGGACAACAGAAGTTGCAAATACCGTAGCAATTTGCACGAGTATAAGACCTCGACTATAAACCCCATATAAGTAATGAACCTCGCTATCCGTTACACCTGTCGAACGCAATCCATAGGATACGGTAATGGAATCAACAACATTAAATAAAGCCATTGTGATGGAACCAATTGCAATCGGAATGGATACTGCTAAAATTCGTTTACTCCATGTTCGAAAATGTTTCGTTGTATAACGTTTTGTATGGCTGGCTTTGAAGGGAGCGCTTCTATATTTCATCCACAAATAGAGAAGTGATCCAATTACACCTATTATTGATCCAACCATAATTCCACCAGCAATTTCTGTATTGGAAAAATGATGACTAACCATATAATAGGCAATAGCTATTATCAAGCTAGCACGAATAAACTGTTCTATTACTTGGGATACTGCTGTTGGTCGCATATCGTTGAACCCCTGAAAGAACCCCCGATATATTGCCATGTATGGAGCAAAAAGTAATGTAGCTGAAACAACAATTAATGCAGGTCGAATGGAAGGACCACCTAAAAGTCCTGCAATCTCTGTTGAAAAAGTAAATAACAATAAAAAGCTTATAAGTCCAAATAATATCGCGAGAATACTAGCCGTACGATAAATGTCTCGAATGGATAATGTATCATTCTTCGACCTTGCCTCTGCAATAAGCTTGGAAATAGCAAGTGGTAGTCCTGCAACAGATAAGATAAGGGCAACCATGTATACTGGATAAACTAAACTAAATATTCCAAGCACCTCATCACCGGCAATATTCTGTAGCGGTATACGAAAGATACTTCCTAATATTTTTGAAATTAGTGTAGCAATCGTTAGAATAATGGTGCTTTTTACAAAGGATGATTGACTCATAAAACAGGTCCCCTTAAGGATAAATTGATGCATTTTAGAAAATAACTATAGGTTCAAGTATTCACCAGATACCCAACCAGTTATACTTTCAGACGTTACCTTGAACCACCCCCCATTTTCTCCAATTATGGTCACACGGGTGTTTTGGGGAAGGGTCTTGATAATTGGGAAGGAGGTAGTTGGCCCAGTTCGTATGTTGAGATTAACCGTTGTGGTTCCAATCATTCCTTCTCTTTTACGGTTAACAAAGTATTGTGACGCCCCTGAAGGGTAAGACATTGAACCTGGCTGGTTAAGAAACACAGGTACATCAAAATGCAGCACATAGAAATCAAGTAAACTATAAATCTCTCGCATTCGGTGGGTTTGTAATACAGCCCATGCGACATGTGTTGCATATTGTGGATAGCCAGGGCTACTCGGATTCCATCGCATCTTATACAGGGTATCCTGCCCGCGATTAATGTAGCCTTCTGCCAAGAATTTAGCACCGCCAATAATGGCGTCTCTTGGTGTAAACCATCCTTCTTTATATGCATGCTCTGATCCCATTTTCAGAGCATTGCTATCATATGCTTTAATGCCATACATGTTATATGTTTTTTTTGGTGGGACACTCTTGCCATCCACTTGTGATACTAGATATCCACTAGCAAGAGCAGAGGTGCCATTACCGGTTTCATGAAGTGCATGAGCAATTAAATAAACCTCATTCACATTATATTGTGTACTAGCATCAATAAATGCTTGCCCCTGACCTTCTAACGATCCTTTACCTTTAAGTACTTTATTATTTAATTCTTCTACACTTAACCCAGAAGATTGTGAAAGTGTTAGAAACTGTAGAAAATCACTTGAGCTTGTTGCAAAATTACTCGGGTTTGTATAATAGGAAACGAGCTCTTGACTAGCTAAATAAATTCCAGAGCCATCAACTTTAGGTGTTTTTGTCATTTGTATGGCAACCATGTTTAGAAAATCGTAGTTGTATTTCGTATACGTAATAATCTCGGTTGGGCCTTTTAATACATTTCTAATTCGATTTAAAATAGCAGCTGTTTCCCCTCGGGTTGTTTGCTTTAAGGGGTGATAATAACGATTACCATTTTCATCTATTTTCCCTACGATAATATTCAGTGCCAATAACTGGGCAATGGCTTTATGATAAATTGGATTAATTGTTTCCTTATCGACAAAATTCAACGACGCTTCCTCGACACGGATTCCTTTTGACTGAAGTGCTCGATGCGTTATGGCAGCTATTTCTTGTCTTGTAATCTTCTTATTAGGCTGAAATGAGCCATTTGGGTAACCATTGATTAATTGGTGACTGTTCGCAATGGAAATATCCTTATAAAACCAATCCTGTTGACTAACGTCAGTAAAACTAGTAGATTGAGAGCTATCTGTCAAGCCAAGAATTCGCACTAGAAATACAGTGAACTCTGCTCGTGTTACCTCTCTATTGGGCTTATAAATGCCGTCGTCATAGCCAACCATTATTCCTTCATGAATAAGTGCTCGAATATCATTTTCGAAGTAATGACCTGTTATATCGTCTGCTTGAACGGATATCGGTGAAAGCAGCAATAGCACTAACACCAAAATAATACATAGAATGCTGTATCTCTTCATGAACTAGATCCCCCGTAGCTAGTGGAATGCTCGAAGCAAAATAAAGATAAAATTGTTAGATTTAGTAGAAATATTATCGCTCGAGATAATAGTATTATATTTTTATAGGGAAATGGTTAAGAATACAAAAAGTTAACAGACTATTTACATAATTAACATTGCGTACATATAAAAGGGGGGAGTAGACATAGAAAAATCCCTTCTAAAGGTTGAATCCTTTAGAAGGGATTAATTAACTTGGTATTGACTAATGTAAATGTCCCATATGAAGAGGGGACTTTATAGTTGATCAACTGCTTGAAGTGGCTCTTCATCTGTGTAAAGAGCTTGAATTAAGCGTTCACTAGCATAACCTTTTGAATATTGATTCCATTGATTAGCAAAAACGGATACTTCCTGAAGGTTGAATTGATTTTGTTTCACAACTTCAATAATTTCTTCCGTCGTTTTTACGACAGGCCCTGGTACCATTTCCTCATAATTTTCCCAGAATCCTCTTGATTCATGATAGGCATCAATATCATACGCATAAAAAATCATAGGCTTCTCAAGTAAAGAAAACTCAAAAGGGATGGAGGAATAATCCGAGATTAGTATATCCGTTATAACTAATAGATGATTGATATTCGGATAGCTAGAAACATTATATATAAAGCCAGGAAAATCATTCTTAAACTCAGCATTGATTGCTGGGTGTAATCGTAAGAAAAGAACATAGTCTCGACTAAGGGACTTGTACATTCTCTTTATATCAAGCTCTAACTCCGCTACGTTTAATTGATCATCACGAAATGTAGGCGCATATAAGATAACCTTTTTCTTATTAATAACCGGAAAGTCCTCACGTAATGATTCCTCTGCAGCTTTCATTTCTTGTTTATTAAAAAAGAAATCCGTTCTTGGTATTCCGGTACGCAGTATATGCTCACTGGATAAATCAAAGCTCTTTCTGAAAATAGATGCCATTTTTTCCGAACCAACAACGACATAATTAAAGCGATGGTATACATCTACAAAACGCTTATAAGCTCTTGGTGATCGAAATTCAACAGAAGGGTCTGTTAACGCAAATTGTTTAATCGCTCCTGCTGCATGCCAAAGCTGAACACAAAGAACATTTTCTTTAAAGTTAGTCACCGCTAAAAAACCATAATAATTATCTACGATAATTTTATGGGATGTTGCTAAATGATAGATTGCCCGGAACCAATGGATAATATTAGTAGATTCAAAATCTAGTATAATACGACCATCTGCATGGAAATTTGCTTTGCATTGGGAGTTTTTAAGCACAACAACCTGATCATCTGTCTGTTTTTCAAGTTCTTTTAACGTATACAAAATATTATCCCCAAATGAAGCAACAAATGTTGTTTTCTCCTTTTGGGGAAATAATTTAAACATATTGAACGTAACTCGAAAAACAAATAGATAGAAACTAATCGCTAATTCTCTAGCCATTTTGTGTCATATTTAAATCTTGCTTAATTTTAGTTGTAGATATTCCAACTGTTCTTGGTAAATAAACCACATCACAATAATCTTTTAAGAAGTCAAATTTACCTTTCCAGTCATCTCCCATAACAAAAACATCGACATCATGCTTTTGGACATCTTCAACCTTTTGTTCCCATGTGTGCTCCGGAATAACCTCGTCAACATAGCGAATTGCTTCTAAAATCGCTTTGCGTTGTTCGAAGGTGTAGTATGCTTTTTTATCTTTTAGCTTATTAAATTCATCTGTTGATATAGCAACAATTAGATAGTCGCCATACTCCTTGGCACGACGTAAAATATTTATATGCCCAGTATGGAGTAAATCAAAAGTGCCATAGGTAATTACTTTCTTCATGTTAGACCTCCTGCATTTATTCAGGAATACTTTAAACCTTATTCTATTATACTATTTTTTTACGAAAAGAACATAATAAATTAACAAAAGAAAATGCACTCTATTTAATATAGAGTGCATTAACATTTAGTCTATTTTGATAAGCCAGCTATTTCGATCTGTAAGAGGTCCACTGCTTACCCATGCTTTTTCACCTTTGAAGTTGATTTGGTACCAGAAGTACCCATCTGCCTCTCTTGTTACTAGATTATTATTACTATCTAAAACGGCTGAGACTAATTCTCCTGTTGTTAATTGGTCAGAATATAGCGTACCTGATGTGCTAGGTGTTTTACGTACATTTAAATTAATGGTTGCTGTAACCTTCAATAAATTTAAGTTATTTACGTAATCACTGTGCACCCATCCGATTGTATTGTTATAGTTTACTTTATACCAAGTACCATTGGTTGCTAATAGTGTTATCTTACTACCGGTAGGAATACTACCTACGAGGTTACCATTAGGACTATCTCTTAGATTTAATCCGATATTTCCACTATCTGTAATACCAAAGATACCGGTCGGATAGCTTACTACATTACCTGTACTGCCTGACCAGGTCTTACTACCTTTAGGAGCGCTTTGCTGATTAACAAAGTGAGGTACTTCAAACACTAAAGCATATGAATTTGCTAGTGCGTTGTACATGTTATACATTTGAGTAGTTTGTTTTACAGCCCAACCTATATCAGATGCATATTGATGATATGCATAACTGTTATTATTTAGATGAGCAGGATTCCAACGCATTTCATAAAGTGTGTTTTGTCCATTGTTAATGTAATTGCTTGATGCAAAAGCAGCCCCTTCAATTATAGAAGTATCAGGTGAGAACCACCCGTTATCATAGGCACGTTGAGCACCGCAATCATATGGACATGAATCAAATGCTCCAATACCAAACATGTTATAGACTTTCCTAGGTGAAATATCCATTACTACTGGATTACCATTACTATCCTTTACGACACTTCCGTCAGGAGTTCTTTTAATCCATCTACTAATCCCAGTCGCTAAATCAGAAGTTCCATTACCAGTTTCTAATAATGCATGTGAGATTAGGTAAAGCTCATTAACATTGTATTTATTTGCACCTTGAATAAATGCTTGAGCTCGGCCGGTTAAAATTCCTTTGTTATATAAAAAGTTATCGTTAAGAATTTTTGCATCCACAGAATCTAAGCCAAAAGGTTGAGAAAGAACTAAGAATTGGAAATAATCTTTACTTCCCTTAGCAAAATTTGTAGGGTTTGTATAATATTCCACTTGATTTCTTGATGCAGTTTGCCATCCTTGACCATTTGTAAGATCTGTTTGTGGATTAACATTCATCTGTGCATTGACCATATGAGACAATTCATAACTGTAATTTGTTGTAAAGTAATTTCCACCCTGATTATATTTACCGAAAGTTGCAGTTAAGTTAGCCTCACCAGCAGTTTCTTTAAATTTAATCATGATGTCATGATTACCTTTTGATAAATGGAATGGAACTTGAAACACCTGGTTTAAACCAGTATCCGTCCATTTATCAAGAACAATTTCACCATCCACATAAACTTGCAATCCACCATTTGCATATGCACTGATATAATAACTACCATTTTCAACATTTACACTCTTTTGGTAAATAGCAGAGAAAGCGGTATTAGGTGGAATACTTGGAGAAGGAGACTTATCATTTCCCCAATCAAAATCCAAGTTATAAATCCTCGGTGAATACCCAACTAAGTTCCCTTTACCAGTAAGATTGGTATTCGGGAATACAACACCATACCAGTAGCCGCTTCTTGTCAAGTTATCCAACGTGAATTTTAATGAGGATTCACCTGCTGCCTCTACATACTCGATCTGTATAGTATGTTCTCCTTCTGCAAGGTAAAGGCTTTGCTGGAAGCTTTGATTCGAACCAGTATCTACTAGTCGGTCAATATATACCTCGTTATCTACTAGAACTCGAACACCACCATTAGCATTTACTAATAGATTATAGGCGCCTTCTGTTACAGTAACTTTTTTGGTATATACGCCTGAAAATGCGGTGTTTGGTTTTATTCCTTCTACTGGAGATAGACTGTTCCCTAAATTAAAATCTAGGTTATTCTCATATCCAGTAATATAGCTGTCACCTGTAAAATCATTATTGGTATAGACTTGGCCTATCCAAGGGTTGACTCCAGATACTATTTTGAAATGGAGATTAGGATTACTAGATACATTTTTATAATGTATTTTTACATTGTGTTTTCCTACTGGTAGATTAATAGTTTTCTGTGAAATTTCACTTGGTAAAGTATTCCATTGATCTATCTGCAGGGTTCCATCAATATATACCCTAAAATTACCGTTAGTTTTTACGATTAGATTTTTTTGTTCATTACTGTTAACCGTAATATACCTTTGATAGATAGCAGAGAAATCACTATCTGCAGCGATACCAGGTGCAGGAGAATTGTTAGTATTCCAATTAAAACCTATTTCTGGTATTTGTGGGCTGTATCCAGTAAGAACTCCCTTATTTCCGGATAAGTCTGAATTAGGGAATACAACACCATACCACCGATTATCTCTCATCAAATTATCGAGAACAAATTCAAGGTCAGCTGCACCAGCAGTTTCCTTAAATTCAATTCGGATAGTATGCTCACCAGCCGAAAGATTAACTGGCTGTGTATGGATTTGACGCTCACCGGTATCATTCCATTTATCAATGTACATTTGCCCATCGACATAAACTCTAATTCCACCATTACCTCTAGCAATTAGATTGTATGCACCTTCATCTACAGTGACTTTTCGCTGATAAACAGCGGAAAAAGCCGTATTAGGTGCGATACCAGGTGCTGGAGATTTTGTATTACCCCAATCAAAGTTTATTTCTGGCAGCTGTGGACTGTACCCAGAAAGTACGCCTTTATCTCCAGATAATGTCGTATTAGGGTAAACAACCCCAAACCATCGATTATCTCTTAGAAGATCATCTAGAACAAATTCAAGGTCAGCTTCACCAGCGGTTTCCTTAAATTCAATTCGGATAGTATGCTCACCAGAAGACAACGTAATCGGTTGTGTATGGATTTGACGCTTCCCAGTATCTACCCATTTATCAATGTATAAGTGCCCATCGACATAAACCCTAATTCCACCATTACCTCTAGCAATTAGATTATACGCACCTTCATCTACAGTAACTTTTCGCTGATATACAGCGGAAAAAGCCGTATTAGGTGCAATACCAGGAGCAGGAGATTTTGTGTTACCCCAATCAAAGTTTATTTCTGGTAGCTGTGGACTGTACCCGGAAAGAACACCTTTATCTCCAGATAATGTCGTGTTAGGGTAAACAACACCAAACCACCGATTATCTCTTAGTAGATCATCTAGAACAAATTCAAGGTCTGCCTCACCAGCAGTTTCCCTAAATTCAATTCGAATGGTATGCTCACCAGAAGATAACGTAATCGGTTGTGTATGGATTTGACGTTCACCTGTATCATTCCATTTATTAATGTATAAGTGGCCATCAACATAAACCCTAATTCCACCATTACCTCTAGCAATTAGATTATATGCACCTTCATCTACGGTAACTTTTCTTTCGTAGACAGCAGAAAAAGCAGTATTTGGTGCAATGCCAGGTGCCGGCGATAAATCATTACCCCAATTGTAATTAATAGTGTCAGTAGTTCCAGAATACACACCATTACCTTCTAAATTCACATTATCGTAATATATGTATTCCCAGCTAGAACTCGACGCCGCATTAGCATTATTAGGATTTAGAGCTAATAGTAACGAAATCAATAATACTGTGGTAATAAGGAGTAGACTATTCAGTTGTAACTTGCTAGTTTTAATATTCGACACCTCCCTAAAATAAAAATATTTTAATAGTTATAATTTTAATAGATTCATAACTATAAAGCAATGTAATTTAACAGTAAAAAAATGGGTTGAATCTTTTAAACAATAGCAAAAATTTGACCTTGTTCCATTATTAAAGATACTCTTTTGCAGCTAAAAATTTTATGTGGTATATTATAGGATATGATTTTAAAGTCGGGGTAAAATAATTTAAGGTAGTTTTATCATGTAGTAAAGGGGATAAAAAGATGGATAAAGATACTTCTCTAGTATCTCTAGAAGAATACATATCAAGTATAAACAACATAGAAAAAAATCAATCAAATACTATTTTATTCTCATTGATTATTCCGGTCTATAATGTTGAAGATTATATAGAAGAAACAATGGAAAGTATAATAAACCAGAATTTAGATTTTGAAAAATATGTACAAATCGTATTAGTAAATGATGGAAGTACTGATGGTAGTCACGAAATATGTGAAAAATATAAAAATGCTTACCCTAACAATGTTGTCTACATATCTAAGGAAAATGGAGGGGTAAGTAGTGCCAGGAATGTTGGACTGCAATATGCAAAAGGAAAATATGTGAATTTTGTCGATCCAGACGACATTCTATCCCAAGAAACTTTGTTAAGTGTTTTTGATTTTTTTGAATTGCATAGTAATGATATAGATTTAGTAGCTATCCCAGTTACTTTTTTCGAAGCTAGAAAAGGTCCGCATATTTTAAATTTTAAGTTTGATGAAACTCGGGTTATTGATGTAGAAGAAGAGCCACACAATATTCAACTTAGCGCAAGTAGTTCTTTTATTAAATTGGATGTAGCAAAATCCTTTGTGTTTAACGAGTCATTAAAATACGGGGAAGATGCAGAATTTGTCAATAAAATTATCCTTTTAAAAAGAAAATATGGTGTAGTTACAGAAGGAAACTATTTGTATAGGATTCGAGCGGCGGGGACATCAGCGATTCAAAACACTAGAAAATCAAAAGATATATTTGTTGAATCAGTCGAATACTTTTTGAAATCGTTAATAGATTATTCTTTGTCTAAATATGGTTACGTTCCAAAGTATATACAGCATGTTATCTTTTATGACTTGCAATGGAAATTTAAAATTAAAGAGATATCAAGTGAAACATTGAATGAAAGTGAAGTTATTGAATTTTTCAATTCCGTTATACCGATACTTAGTTACATAGATGATTCTGTCATAAAAAGCCAAAGTAATGTTAATGTACACTTAAAATATTTCATACTAAAACTAAAATATAAGTCTCAACATAATAATTGTTGTATTGAACAAGTCTTCACAGATGATGATGTTCGATTATATTTGAATGGTACTTTGTTAAATAGTTTAAAGAAACAGAATGTATACGTTGAACTAATTAATGTAAGGGACAATCTTTTAACTATTGAAGGATTTTTTGCAAGTCTTTTTGATCGGGAGCAAAGTGAAATATTAGTTAAGGTTAATGATGAACTTGTAAAAACCGAACTTGTTGAAAGGCCTTTAAAGGATACAAGAGTACTCGGCGCAACGGTGAAAAAAGTATATGGTTTCGCTGTTCATATTCCTATTGAATTTGAGAAGCGTGAAAATAAAATATCTTTTTGTGTAAGAATAGATGGTAATATTATACCTATTAATATAACACTAGCGAATAAAGCACCAATCGTATTAAAGAGACCTAGTTATTTCTTTAAGGATGACCTATTAATTACTCGAAATAAAAAGGATTCTTTAATCATTAAGAAAAATACGCTAAAGAACAAATTTAAACATGAGCTTCGGGTATTTAAATATTTATTTAAAAAGAAGAACAATGTCTTAAAGAAAGTAGCGATCATTAGAATGGTGGCTGTGTTCTTATCAAGCTTGTTAAAGAAAAATAAAATTTATCTCTTTATGGACCGTATTGATAAGGCCGATGATAATGCAGAAGTGCTATTTGAATATGCTAATAATGTGAACGATAACGTAAAAAAATATTTTATTATTTCGAATGAAAGTAAAGACGTGGATCGGTTAAAGAAGAGTGGGAAGGTTGTTAAGTACGGCTCATACTACCACAGATTACTACTGTTACTTGCAGACAAATTAATTTCTTCACATGCTGATGAAGTTGTGTTAAATCCATTTGGTAAAATAGGGAAGTATTATAGGGATTTATTTAAGTACGACTTTATTTTCCTACAGCATGGTATCTTGCAAAATGACTTATCGAATTGGTTAAACAAGTATCATAAAAATATAAAAGTGTTTGTCACTTCCTCTGAATTAGAAAAAAATGCAGTGGTTGGAGATAGGTATGGATATGATGAAAACGAAGTCGCTTTAACTGGTTTACCTAGATTTGACCGGTTAGAAAATAAAAATCAAAAAGAAATCTTAATAATGCCTACTTGGAGAAAGCAAATCGTGGGTAATTTCAATTTAAAAGGAAAACGAGAGTACAACGAGGACTTTACTAAGTCAGATTATTATCTATACTACAATAAGCTAATTAATGATCCGCGAGTTATTGAGAAGGCAAAGGAAAAAGGATATAACATTAATTTCGTTGTACATCCTAATATATCTTTGCAGATTAAAGATTTTGATAAGAATGAACATGTAAAAATTATGGATCCTAGTCAAATAAGCTATAGGCAACTATTTAACGTTTCAAGTCTTTTAATTACAGACTATTCATCAGTAGCTTTTGACTTTGCATATTTAAGAAAACCAATTCTTTACTATCAGTTTGATGTAGAAGAATTTCATAGTACACACATACTGAAAGGCTATTTTGATTATGAAGATATCGGATTTGGCCCGGTAATATACGATTATGAAGCCTTAGTTAACACAATACTCCAAGCACTGGACAACGATTGTAATATTGATGAAAAATACTTAAATCGAATTAATGACTTCTTTGCGCATAGTGATAGAAGTAACTCAGCAAGGGTATATGAGAAATTAAGCAAACTGTAGACATAATATATAAAGCTGTCGAGAATTCGGCAGCTTTAATACTACTTTAACATCTATTTTTTTATTCCATATGATATAGGTGATTATATTGAGCAATCAAATTAAAGTAAGAAATCAATTAGAAAAAGTAGTTTCAAATAAAAATAGTCTAACCATCTTCGGAAGAATCATATTGAAAGAACATGAAATAGCAGAAGCTAAGTTGTTATTACTTTCGAGAGGGAATGTAGATTATCGATACTCATACGAAGTTAAGTTAAATAAAGTAGAAGGTAATCCAAATGAAAACGTTTATCTCTATTCTTCGATGATATACTTTAAAAATGCTGATGATAACTTTGTATTAGATGAATTAGTTTATGATGTATTTTTAGACATTAAGACTATGAATGCTGAGTGTACAAGAGTTAGGGTAGGGAAGCCCACTTTAAAAACGAAGCTATTAACAAATGAAACAAAGGTATTAAATTCTAAGTTAGTACAAATGGTTAGACCATATTATACTTTTAAAAGGCAAAATCTCTCTTTAGAAATATTTCTTTTTCCACTTGAGAACTATAGATATTTGAAAAAAGTGATGCGTTTGTCTTGGATTTACAGATTACTTTATATAAAAAAAAGGATATGGATTGTTGGCGAACTTCCCTATAAAGCACAGGATACTGGTTATCACTTTTTCAAGTATATGAGAGAAAATCATCCAGAAAAAAATGTGTATTATGTCATTAACACAAATTCTCCAGAAAAAAAGAATATAGAGAAATTAGGGAATATCCTAGACTTTAAATCTAAGAAACATATTCTCTATACAATTGTTTCTAGAAAAGTAATTTCTTCACATCACCCTGATTATTTATATCCAATAAGAACTAAGAAATTTAAAAAGAAAGTAAAAGCAGTTAAAGTTTTCTTACAGCATGGAGTTTTAGGAACGAAAAATATGACTGCTAATTACGGCAAGTACTCTGGGGATTTTGATGTTGATTTGTTCTTCGTTAGTTCTGATTATGAAAGAAAGATTGTTATTAATGATTTAAATTATGGAGAGAACCAAGTGAAGGTTACTGGTTTATCGCGCTTTGACGCTTTGTTTTCAAAGGATGTTAGTCTTAAAAGACAGATACTAATTATTCCAACATGGCGGGATTGGCTTTCTAATAATAATCAGTTTAAAGAGAGTGAATACTTTAATCGGTACAACAATCTAATTAACAATAAGGACCTTCTTGATTTTGCAAGAGAGAATGAAATTCAAATATTATTCTGCATCCATCCTAATATGCAACAATTTACAGGTCATTTTGAATCAGGCATTGTAAAGTGTATTAAACAAGGAGAAATTAATGTACAGACACTTATAAAAGAGTCTTTACTAATGATTACAGATTATTCTAGCGTGGCTTTTGATTTTAGCTTTTTAAGAAAACCAGTGATATACTATCAATTTGACAGAGATAGGTTCCTTGATAGTAAACCGTCACACATAGACATTGAAGAAGAACTACCCGGTGATATTGTTTATGAAGAAGTTCAATTGATAGAGCTGATCAAAAAATACAAAGAGAATAATTTTAGAATGAAGGAATTAAAACATAATAAGTCACAGAAGTTTTTAAAGTTTAATGATATGAATTCCAATCAAAGGATACTTAATGCAATTGTTGATTTTAGGTTACCGGAACCAAGATGGGTTACACAGTTGCGTAAATATCTAGCAATATTTAAGCAGCATAGAAAAAAGTAAAACTATCTTTACAAAAAGAAGGGTAGAATAAGAAATGAAAAAATACCTTTTAATCGTATATAAAATTTTATTTAAATTAGCTGGTGTTTTATTGCCAGTAAATTCAAAGTTAATCATTTTTGAGAGCTTCCATGGAAAACAGTATAGTGATAATCCAAGAGCTATTTTTGAATATATTAATCAAAATTATCCGGATTATATATGTTACTGGAGTGTAAACAAGCACTATACAGGGGTATTTGATGACTACAAGGACATAAAGCAGGTTAGAAGACTTTCTTTAAAATGGTTATTTTTAATGAATCGCGCAAACTATTGGGTTACAAACAGTAGGTTACCCCTCTGGATAACAAAACCAAAAAAGACGGTCTATTTGCAAACCTGGCATGGAACTCCGTTAAAACGTTTGGCAGCGGATATGGAAGAAGTTCATATGCCTGGTACTAATACTGAAAAATATAAAGAGAACTTTATTAAGGAAGCAAGTAAGTGGGATTATCTTATCTCGCCTAATGATTATTCATCAAAGATCTTTAAGCGTGCATTTAAATTCAATAAATCATTAATTGAAACAGGATATCCTAGAAATGATTACCTAATAAATTCTAATGACGACAAAATTATTGAAAAAGTTAAATCAGATAATAACTTGCCTCAAGACAAAAAGGTTATCCTTTATGCGCCTACATGGAGGGATAATGAATTTTATGATAAGGGAAAATATAAGTTTCAAATTCAATTAGATTTAAAAAGATTACAAAACGAATTAGGTCAGGAATACATTGTTTTATTGAGAATGCATTACTTAGTAGCTGAGCAACTTGACTTGTCTGAATTCAAAGGTTTTGTATATGACTTCTCAAGCTATGAGGATATTCGTGATTTATATTTGATTTCGGATGTGTTGATTACAGACTATTCTTCAGTGTTTTTCGATTATGCGAATTTGAAACGTCCTATGATTTTTTATGTATATGATTTAGAAATATACCGTGATAAACTACGTGGGTTTTATTTTGACTTTGAAAATGAAGCTCCAGGACCTTTAGTAAAGACTACAGATGAAGTTATTGATGTAATAAAAAATTTAGATGCTTTAGAATATGAGCAGTCGGAAGAAATGAACGAATTCTATAATAAATTCTGCTATTTAGAAGATGGGAATGCTAGTGAAAGAGTGGTAGAACAAGTATTTCGTTAACAATTATAGACTACAATTGTTTTTTTGTTTTTTTGCTTGTATAATTTAGAAGCATGTTAAATGGCTGATAAAGTTTTGAAAGGATATTTTTATGAAATCTGCTCTTACAGTTCTAAAAGAACAAATCAATCATTTTTATTTAATTAGAAGATTATCAGTGTACGAATTAATTAGTAAAAATAAAAGTAATTATCTTGGTATGGCATGGGAAGTTATAAATCCTGCGATTCAAATACTAATTTATTGGTTTGTATTTGGCAACATTCGAGAAAATAGTGCAGTTGAAGTGAGTAAAGAAATGGAGCCAGTACCTTTTATAACCTGGCTCGTTGCAGGATTTGTATTATGGATATTCTTTTATCAATCAACTATCCAAGGTTCGAAATCGATTTATAGTAGGTTAAGAATGCTATCTAAGATGAACTTTCCGATGAGTATCATTCCAAACTATGTAATATTTTCTCAATTATATATTCACTTCTTTTTACTATTTTTTATCATTATCATTTTTCACTTTAGTGGATTTTATATAAATATATATTATTTACAGCTAATATATTTTTTATTTGCAACCTTATGCTTAGTTTTTGCTATATCACTAATAACGTCGACCTTATCGACTATAATCAGAGATATTCACATGTTCTTAAATTCTACTTTAAGAATGCTCCTCTATTTGTCACCAATATTATGGCAAATAGAATCTATCGTAGATAATCCTTTTATAGATAAGCTATTAATGCTAAATCCTCTTTATTATTTGATTGAAGGATATCGGTCAGCATTATATGGAATTGACTGGTACTTTATCGTACATTGGGAGTACACTTTATATTTCTGGGCGTTAGTTGTGGTCTTATTCTTATTTGGTGCGGCTTTACATGTGAAATTTAGAAGACACTTTATCGATTACTTGTAAATGGTGTGATTAAAATGGAAAAAGCAATTATTGCTAAAAATGTTACGAAAAAATATAAGTTATATAAAAACACGAAGGAACGTTTACTCGATTTAATTACTCCCAAAAGCTATGGTGAGGATTTTTATGCATTAGCTGATGTGAATTTTGAGGCGGAAAAGGGAGATATTATTGGATTTATAGGTATTAACGGTTCTGGTAAGTCTACTCTTTCAAATATTATAGCAGGTATTGTACCTGAGACCGCAGGAACTGTTAAAGTAAACGGACAGGCTTCCTTAATAGCAGTTTCCTCAGGATTAAAGGGTGACTTATCAGGACGCGATAATATTGAGTTGAAATGTTTAATGCTAGGCTTTAGTAGAGATGAAATAAAAGAACTTGAACCTAAGATTATTGAGTTTGCTGAACTTGAACGTTTTATTGATCAACCTGTAAAATCCTATTCTAGTGGAATGAAATCTAGACTTGGGTTTGCAATATCGGTTACTGTTGATCCAGATATTTTAATTATTGATGAGGCGTTGTCAGTTGGTGACAAAGCATTTGCAGAAAAAAGCTTAAATAAAATGAAAGAATTTAAGGAAAAAGGAAAGACAATGATTTTTGTTAGCCACTCCTTAGGACAAATGAAGGAATTTTGTGAGAAGATTCTTTGGTTAGAATATGGTATGGTTAAAGACTTTGGAAGTGTTGATCAAGTTCTTCCAAAGTATGAGGAGTATCTAAGAGAACAAAAGAAATTGTCTAAAAAAGAACGTGATGAATATAGAGAAGCGATTCTAAAAAAGCAATTACAATTAGTTCAAGGTATTAACTAATATCTTACATGCCACAGTATAAAGCTGTGGTTTTTCTATGGAAAAAAGCCACAGTTTAGAATTAACTGTGGCTTTTGGCTAGTTGATATCTGTAAGACCAGGTGTAGTTATTAATGAATTAATATTATGAACAAACAGTACTGTAGTGATATTATTATCTTCAATATATTCATATACAGTCTTACTATTATAATGCCTTAGATCTAATACTCTAGTTTCAGAAAAGCTCCTGGAAAGGAATTGAATTAATGGATTTGCATACGAATCTTTCAATATTAGTAGCTTTTCATTGTTCGTAACATTTGGATTCCTAATAATACCTTCTGGTACATCTCCTGAAAAGTAAATCATATACCTATTGGTATATTTATCGGGAATATCAAGGTAAGCTAAATCATAAAAGTCTCTGTCACAGCTACCTCGGTAGCAAATTTCAAAATCTTCTTCCTCAAACTTTGGTGTCACAATTGTAACTGTATCTGTCCTAGTTGCATAAGAGGCAGTGGTTCTTCTTGCATCAGAACCATAGAATTCAGCTTCGCTTTCTTCCCAGGTAAATTTATTACTTGGAATTGGTTCCTCTATATCTCCGTTGTTCTCCCTCATCCTATTTATTATATATTCATAGGCATAATGTGCTCCCTTTGGTTTCCAATGGTGATCTGTAAAAAAGTATAAATTCTCTTCATTGGAGTGTGGTTCAATTGTATCTCTTAAATCAAGGGCAGTAATATTTTTTACGTTAGCTAATTCTTTTAGTAATAAGTCTGATTGTTTATTTGCATTACTAACAATATAATCAGGTATCTTTTCTTCCATGATAGTCGTTTTATTAGGAATTAAAGAAAAATAGATGTCCACATCATCCTTTACATTAGATGCAAAGGTATTAATTCTACTAGCGATTTCTTCTGGTTTAACACTTCTCTCATTCGTAACTAAGGTTTGAATTAGATAGCCATCGTCACTAATATAAGTACCTTTCACAAGGTTTTGTCCAAATGCTATGCGCTCAATTTTTGATTTGAGTTCTATCCATGAGCTTCTCAATGGAAATTGATCACTATGGTAGGTTTGAAATCGTCCGAAATAATTCCCAGAAATCATACTTTCTATCGTAAAGTCAGGTCGTTGCTCTAACTTTCTATTTTCTAGTATGGATGTACTTTCGTCTGGCTTGATTAAATTCCAAGCGCCGAAGCTAATAATAATTGCAAAGAATAATACTGCTACTATAATTTCTCCTATCGAGTTCTTCATAATATCTCCCACTTTTGTTAGATTAGAAACGGAAATAAATAAACGGATTAAAAGTATCAGCTACTGTATAGGATATTGAAAGTATAAAAATTAGCATGATATACGTGTTAATTCCAATTTGGTTTAGAAATACATTTGAAAGTGTAGATGTCTGTGATTTAGATTGTATAGCTTCAAATATTTTCATTAGTAAAGGTGTAGAACCAATGATAGCGATACCCAAAATAATGCCATTTTGATAAAAATAGAACTGTGCATCAATATCCCAGATCCCATTACCATTAAATCCAAACATTGTTCCTAAATAAGAGAAAGCATATGAAAAATTATCAGCTCTAAAGAATACCCAACCTATCATAACAAGAATTAACGTATAGATATGGCTAATAGGTTTTGGTATTGATTTTAACAACTTACCTAAGAATAATTTTTCAATCATAATAAGCAAGCCATAGTAGACACCCCATGCAATAAATGTCCAGCTTGCTCCATGCCAAATTCCTGTTGCCAGCCAAACGATGAATAGATTTCGGTACGTATTAAATCTACCTCGTCTATTTCCACCAAGTGGAATATATAAATAATCTCTAAACCAAGAGCTTAGTGAAATATGCCACCTTCTCCAGAATTCTGTAATTGATTTAGAAATATATGGATAATTAAAGTTTTCTAAGAAGTCAAACCCAAGAATCTTTCCTAAACCAATAGCCATATCAGAATAAGCGGAAAAATCGAAATAGATCTGTAGTGAATAGGAGATTATCCCAATCCATGCAAGACCAGTAGTCATATCTGCTGGGTTTTGTGAGAATATTTGATCTGCCACAAAACCACAGTTATTCGCTAAAATCATTTTCTTTCCTAAACCGATAATAAACCTTCTTACACCATATAAAATTCTAGGCAAATTAGAAAATCGTTTTGTAATTTGTTCCGCAACTGTTTGATATCTTACAATTGGTCCAGCTATAAGTTGTGGAAACAAAGAAATATAGAGGGCCAAATCAAATGGATTACGTTGAACTTTACCGTCGTTCCGATAAACGTCAATCACATAACTCATTGCTTGAAAAGTAAAGAAGGAGATCCCAATTGGTAAAGGAATTTCCGGATTAGCAAAATTAGTATTTAATAGAGAATTAATATTTTCAACTATAAAATTTGTATATTTAAAGAAACCTAATATTAGGAGATTAACTACAACCATAAACCCTAATATCAGTTTAACTTTTAATTTGTTATTTCTGTTTATGTCAACAATGATTCCTAATACATAGTTAATAATAATAGAAAGAATCATTACAAGGACAAACTTTGGTTCTCCCCATGCATAAAAAAACAAACTTCCAATTAAAAGTACGATATTTTTAAGACTTTTAGGAACGATGAAATAAACAATAAGAATTGCTGGTAAAAATAAAAATAGGAAGACAGTAGAGCTAAAAACCATTAGCATATTTCCTTTCCAATAGTAAATTTTCACGTTTACCATTATAGCACGGTGGACAAGAAATGGAGAGAGTTTTTGTAGAAAAGTGTAGAAAGATATTTTCGAATGATTACTTTGTCGGATTTAACAGTCAGGACTTGTGTTCCGGAAATAAATGGATAATTTTGTCGATAACTTCTTTTGTAAATTTTTTGTAAAATCTGTATAATAAAATATAAATATTCTAACTATTTTTTCATTTGGGGGATACATATATGTCGCATTACAGCTTTATCCTGCTCTCCGGTGGAATAGGAAAACGGATGCAATTAAATATTCCTAAGCAATTTCTACTACTTGCAGGAAAACCAATTTTTATCCATGTTCTTGAGAAGATAGACGTCATCGAAGAGATTAGAGAAATCATCATTCCTTGTCCTCAGGATTTTGTTGAGAAAACAATGGAAACCATTCAGGAATACGGAATATCTAAGCCGATACGTTGTATAAATGGGGGAGAATCCAGGCAAGAATCGGTCTACAATGGATTGAAAGAAGCATCCTTTGATCATGTTATTATTCACGAGGCGGTTAGGCCATTTGTATCAAGGGAAGCGTTTAAGGCGCTCATGGAGACTGATAATGAAAATGCTATATATGGACTGGATATTCCATTTACGGTTCTAAAAGGAAAGCATGTCATTGAAGAAAACTTAGAGAGAGATCAGTTAGTTAATGTTCAACTTCCACATAAATATAGTACGAAGAAGCTTCTATATGCGCATGAATGCGCAAGAGAAGATAAACTAGAATTCACAGAGGATGCTAGTCTCTTTTTTCATTATTACAAGAGTGATATTCAAATTTTGCAAGGCAGCGAGTACAACATCAAGATCACAAAACCTATTGATCGAAAAATTGCAGAGGCAATTTATAGAGAATCTATTTTAATGGAGGGTTATTAATGTCGAAAACTGTTGTTGTAACTGGTGCAAGTAGAGGAATTGGAAGGGCAATCGCAATTGAATTAAGTCACCGTGAAGATATCTCCAATTTTATATTAATCTCCAGAACTGAAGAAGGATTAGAAGAAACCTCCACCATGATGAACCCCAACAAAAATATCCAATATTACCCATTAGATTTAACGGATTATGCAGAAGTAAAGGAACTAATACAAGAAATAGGAGGAACTTACGGCACTATTGACATGCTCGTGAATGTTGCTGGCTATGCAAATCCAAAGTCTTTACTAGAAACCTCAATTGACGACTGGGAGATGACATATAAGATTAACGTACATTCCTTATTCAATATGACGAAAGAAGCCGTTAAATTTATGAAGAAGACCGGTGGAAAGATTTTGAATGTGGCATCTACAGCGGGTAGCTCAGCTAGACCGGGCTGGCTAGCTTATGCTTCTTCGAAAGCAGCACTGATAAGTATATCGCAGACGTTATCGGAGGAACTATCAGAATATGGTATTTTAGTATATTGCATTTCACCTGGTAGATGTGCTACCGAATTGAGAAAGGTATTAGCGCCAGATGAAGATCCAACAACCATTATGCAACCAGAGCATGTTGGAGAAGTAGTCAACCAACTACTTTCAGATAATGGTATTTGTCTAGATGGACAGAATATCGTCGTTCGAAAACAGGTTACTACATCGAAGCAAGCATCCGTAAAACAAACAACATAAAAACAGAGGCGATTATCAAATGAATTCAGTTGAACTGGAAATCATTCAGCTAGTATTACTAGTGCTCATTCTACTTTCGGTGAATATATCACTTTTAAAGAAATTAAAACTACTCCTAAAACGTAGCATCGTTGTATCCATACGGTTCTTATCGAAGATTGTTCCGAAAAAATCTGACCTAGTCGTATTTGGTGGCGAAAGTGGCCAAGGATTCCGTGGGAATACAAAATATATATTTATCGAAATGAATAAAAACGAAGCAATTACTTGTATTTGGATTACCAAAAATCATCAAGTAATCCAACAAATGTCCCAGCTAGGATATGAGGTTTATCGTCATCATAGCTTAAAGGGCATGTACTACCAATTGCGGGCCAAATTGATTGTACATTCTCATTCTATTAATGATGATTTTGAAAAAGCTTTATTAGGTGGAGCAATCGCTTATAATACTTGGCATGGAGTAGGGTTGAAAAAGGTTTGGGGAGCAAATAAAAGCACCTTCTCCTATAAAATCCTGCATGAAACAAATAAGGTAAAACGTTTCTTTGGTAAGTTTGTAGTCCGAGCAAATTTAGCAGGGAAAAATTACGTTGTTTCCACTAGCCCAAGAGTCTCTTCGTACTATCCAGAGACCTTTCTGGTTTCAAAAGAAAATGTTTTAGAGCTAGGGCAAGTAAGAAATGATGTGTTTTTTAAAGAAACAGAGGAAGACCTGGAAATCCCAGAGTGGATTCGAAGTGAAAAAGTCATTATGTATATGCCCACTCATCGCAAGTTTGGGAAGCTTGAAACGGATATTAATCTAGTATTTGATTTTGATAAATTAAATAAACTTTGTAAGGAAAAGGGCTATAAATTTCTCGTGAAGCGGCATATGTATAGCACTGGTCAGGTTCCAGAAATCTATGAAAATATTATTGATATCAGTAATTCAACCTATGACCCACAGCTTTTATTAAAGTACACCGACATCTTGATTACCGATTACTCCAGCTGCTACACAGATTATCTACTATTAAATCGTCCTGTCTTATTCTATAGCTATGATTTGGATTTGTATTTAAAAAAATCCAATGAGATGTATTTTAATTATTTTGATGTGACACCTGGTCCAAAAGTAAATGATTTTACAGCTTTGATGCAAGAACTTAACCAATCAATGGAAGCACCGGAATTATTCGAGGAAGATAGAAAGCGAGTACTTAATATTTTTTACTCGGAGGAGAATCAAAAGGAAGTTCTACAAAAACAACTAGATTATCTTTATGAACAAATTTTGTAAATAAAGTGAAAGGTAGGTACATAATGAAGCAACTAAGGCTACTACCTACTATTTTAGTGAAATATGGTTTAAGAGCTGCACATGGCATCTTTAGTCTAATCTTTAAAGTAAAAGACCAAAAAATAACATTTGCATCGTATCGTTCTAATGAACTGAAGGATAATTTGTACTATGTGAGTGAAGAATTCAAGGAAAAGCATCCAAGCTATAACCGAGTGTATTTGTTGCGAAAATTTGATTCATCGACTATTGGTAAGATGAAATATCTAATTCATCTATTGAAGTCTTGTTTTCACATCGCGACTTCTCGTTATTTTATTATCGATGATTATTACTTTCCAATTTATGTGATTAAACCGAGAAAACAGGCTGAAATTATACAGTTGTGGCATAGTTCAGGAGCTTTGAAAAAGTTCGGATTAAGTACGGTAGGAAAACCATTTGGGCCAAGTTCACAGTACTTGAAGCATGTCAGTATTCATGGTAATTATTCGAAGGCATATGTTAGTTCACGTGAGGTTATTCCCTATTTTGCTGAGGCATTTGGGATGGAAAAAGAGAAAATCAAACCATTGGGTGTGCCGAGAACCGATTATTTTTATATGGAGGATCTAATCGAACATGCTAGAGAACGGCTGTATAAATGGTATCCCAGCCTCTTTAATAAAAAGTTGATTTTATATGCACCAACTTTTAGGGGGAAAAGTCATTACCAGGATAATTTTGAACTACCGTTTGATACAGCTGCTATGGAATCAGCCATAGGGAAAGAATATGCCTTATTAGTTCATTTACATCCATACATGAAATCAGAATTAAATTATGAAGAGAATAGCTTCGTTTACAATATAGAAGAAGGATTCACTATACAAGAGTTACTAGGGGTTACAGACATATTAATTACGGACTATTCTACGGTATTCTTCGATTATAGCTTGTTAAACCGCCCTATTATATTTTATAGCAATGATTTAGAGGATTATAAAAATGAACGGGATTTCTATTATGATTATGAAGCGTTAATTCCAGGTCCAATAATTTCGAATACAGATGCACTTATAAATATTATCCAAAATAACGACTTTAAATCGCATGATATAGAGAATTTTGCTAATCGATTTTTTGATTATCAGGATGGATTTGCAACGCAACGAATTGTAAGCGATATCTTGCAGAAAACCAAGTAGAATGTATCTACTTGGTTTTTCTTATACAAATATATCCGGATTATTCGAGAATACCCCATCAACACCATATTCTACTAATTCCTCATATCGTTCCTTCTGATTTACGGTATAAGGGAACACCTTATATCCTTTTCCTTTGCATTTTGTAACAAATTCTTGGTCCACATACACATGATTTGGATGAATACTATAAACATTCAGATCACTATTTTCTGCATAGTTCCATGTTTGTAATATTCGATAGTGAAAAAGTAACCCAAGTGGAATGGAAGGATTAAGATCTTGGACATTTTTTAATGCCACATGGTCGAAGGAAGAGATGATAATCTGATCAAGTCGATTATATTCCTCCAGCTTATCAAGCAATAACCTTTCAATCCCTTCATAAATGACGGGAATATTTTTGATTTCGATATTTAATAGGATGGATTTAGGGCAGATAGCCAATACCTCATCAAGTGTCGGTAATGTTGTACCGCTATATTTGTCTTTGAAGGAGCCACTAATATCAATCTGTTTAATCTCTTCTAGTGTATAGTCCTTTATCAATGTGGTGGAGCTTTTATTAAACCTTGTTAATTTATGATCATGGCAGACAACTAATTGTTTATCTTTTGTTAGTTGTACATCGAGCTCAATTGCTTTTGTTCCTCGTTCAAGCGCCTTTTGAAATGCTGGAATTGTATTTTCAGGGGCCTCCGTTAAAGAACCACGATGTGCAAAATTTAATACCATTTCATCATCTCCATCTTTATTCCATATAGCCTCATCATACCATAAGAAATCCATATCTTAACAATCATCATTCACATAAATTAAAGCGATTATTACATAATAAAATAAGAAACGACTTCACATTTAAGGTTGGGTGAAAATATGAAAATTAGATTAAGTTTGCTAAGTGTATTCCTGCTATTTTTATTGGTTTCCTGTAATGATGAACCAGAACAAGGACAGCGCGGTGATGAAAGTCCTTTTCAGAATATCTCAACCGAGACTCCAGCGGATGAACAACCATCAGAGATTCCCAATAATGGCTTGAATACGAACGAGGATCAATTGGCGGATAACGAAGAAATTAACCGTGATCAAGAAGATTTACAAAAAGCGCTACCAGAAGATTCTATAACGCCTGAGGAATTATATGAAGAGGAACAATATGAAGCTAAGCAGGTTGAAGTAATAACCACATTACCATTTGATAGCTTTAAAGAACGCTGGAATGCGATATCCGATGCGCAACTTACTAATTTGTACATAAGTAAATTCCAGGAGATGCAAAATGATGTTGGTATTAGCTATACAGCGTCATTAAATGCACATATGAAGCTTAGAGTGAAGGTCACAAGTGATTATGTACAATCGGTTGGATTAGTTTCAGATCGGAATGTAGACACCGTGCAGATGCTTACAGGATGGTCGCAAGTTATTAAAATTCTACATCCTGAGCTCGAGATACATGATGTGGATGCTTTCTTCAATGAGATTGGAGTCGGTCCTAATGGAGATTTAACCAATCTAAAGGAAGGAATTTATCCTTATGATTACCTCGAATATGAACTTGCAAAAACGGAAGAAGGATATGTATTTCGTGGAGCCTATAAATAGAAGATTGTTTACGCAACTAGAACGTAACACAGGGAGGTACGAAAATGAAAAGGCTAAAATGGATTCTGATACTTTGTACAGCCTTTATGTTGACAATTTTACCACAAAGTACCCCAACCAAATCACAAAATAACTTATTCAATATGTCTTATCTGTTTTTTGGATCCCCGAGTAGCTATATCAGTCAGGTGGATAAAACAAAGGGAAGCCTTGATGTGGTATCTCCAAACTATTTTGATATTACCCAGGAGGGGGACTTGGCCATTACGTGGACCCTACAATCCTCCTTTATCAATGAAATGCATAAAAGAGGAATCCGAGTTGTCCCTTTTCTTGCAAATCACTGGAATGCAACAGCTGGAATAAATGGATTAAATAATCGAGATGCATTAGCGAGAAAAGTAGCAGATGCCATCCAAAAATATAATTTAGATGGGGTAAATGTAGATATTGAAGGTGTAGGTAGTACGTATCGAGATGCTCACACTGATTTTATTAGACTGTTAAGGCAATATGTACCAAAGGATAAGGAAGTGTCGGTTGCCACTGCAGCTAATCCAAACGGTTGGAATACTGGGTGGCACGGTTTTTATGATTATACTGCACTCGCCAAATATGCTGATTATCTCATGATTATGGCCTATGACGAAACATGGGAATCGCCCGATAGCCCAATTGGACCGGTATCCAGCATTCAATTCTTTGAACGATCGATTCAATATGCTATTAATCGAGGGGTTCCTAGAGACCGAATTGTAATTGGTTTACCATTTTACGGACGTATGTGGAAATTGGACGGGCCAACATCGGCAGGCAAGAGCATTACTGGTAAAGGGGTATCCAGTACGAGAGTAGGGCCATTAGTGGACAAATACAATGGCAAAATTGAGTTTGATGAAGTAACAAAATCGTCATTTGCAACCTTCTCTATACCAAGTGGCCAGTCTTCCTTTATTGGTAGCACAGAGTTAACAGCAGGAAACTATATCATTTGGTATGAGAATGAACCGTCCATAAAGGCCAAGCTAAGAATGCCAAGTAAATATGGGCTTAAAGGAACAGGATCTTGGGCTTTGTATCATGAAACACCTGATACATGGGATTACTATTCACTATGGCTAAACAGCGTATTTTTTACAGATGTGGTTGCAAATCATTGGGCAGAAGCAAGTATTAATCGAGTTTCAGAGCTCGGCTGGATGGCGGGAACAACCAGTACTAACTTCTCACCAAAGAAAACCTTAACGCGTGCTGAAGGAGCTGTAATTATTGTTCGTGCTCTAGATAAGGATACGATCATCCCTAAATCCCAGCAGTTTAAGGATGCGGTTGGTCACTGGGCACAAAAAGAAATTGAAATTGCAAGAGAGCTTGGGTATGTATCTGGGAAGTCTGCTACAACCTTTGATCCGAAGGCGCCACTTACAAGGGAACAATTAGCGGCCATTTTTCAGAATATCTTTCAATACAATATTACGAATTCAACGGTAAACCCATTCCCAGACGTATCCAAAAACAAATGGTCTTTTAACTCGATATTAGCACTGTCCCAACAAGGCATTCTTAGTGGCTATCCCGATGGTACATTCCGCCCTAGCTCATCTTCAACTAGAGCAGACATGGCTGCTTTAATGGACCGTATGAAGAATGATTTTGAACAGATTCAATTACAACAATAATCATGCTCTCTATGAAAGAAAAGTGGTGGTTGTTATGCGGAGTTTTTTCTTATTTATTGTCATATTGCTTTCTGCTTGTAGTAACGAGTCTCAGCAAGAGCCTGCTCGGGATAACTTCGATAATATCACCAAGCTGAATACAGCTGGAGAACAAATTCCGTTAGACAATACAGAAGCGGTTGAACATCGTAAGGTTATGATTCTGGCTAAAAGCGGTTTTCGACCAGCTACGATCATGCTTGAATATGGTGGTGAGGTTGAACAATCCTATGAAGAAATGAATATGGTTGCAGGTCTAATACCAGTTGACCAGCTGGAGAATTTGAAGCAGGATGCTAGAATTATGCATCTTGAGATTGATAAGCCTGTCGAATTGAAGCCAGCTCAAGTATTGGATTGGGGCGGTGTGCGTTTACAAGTCCCCAATTCACTCGCGAGTAATTTTACCGGTTCTGGTGTCAAGATTGCTGTAATCGATACAGGAATAGCCATACATGAGGATTTGAAAATTGTAAATGGTATTTCCTTGGTGGACTATACGACGAGCTTTCATGATGACAATGGTCATGGAACCCATGTCGCTGGAATTATTGGAGCAAAGAATAATGCAATTGGGGTTGTTGGTGTAGCACCTGACAGCGAGCTATATGCAGTAAAAGTATTGGATCAAGATGGGACAGGCTATTTGTCAGATGTAATTGCTGGAATTGACTGGTCTATTCAGAATGGCATGGATATCATTAACCTAAGCTTAGGGAGTAATCAAGCATCACCTTTATTAGAAACGATGATAAACAAGGCAGTAAGCCAAAATATGGTGATCGTATCTGCTACAGGCAATGAAGGAACAGCAGCAGGTGATGTTGATACGGTAAGCTATCCAGCACGGTATACAAATGTAATTGGTGTTGGAGCGGTGGATAAAACGAATAAACGAGCTTCTTTTTCCTCTACTGGAAGTGCTGTGGAATTTGTGGCACCAGGTGTCAGTATCCTAAGCTCTTATGTAGGGAATTCTTACGCCAGAATGGATGGCACTAGTTCGGCTACACCATATGTTACAGGTGTCATTGCGCTTTTGAAGCAAATTAATCCGACTATTACATTACAAGCGATTCGGACAGAATTACGAAATGAAAGTATAGACCTTGGTTCGGTAGGAAGAGATTCCTGGTATGGTTTTGGTTTGGTACAAGCACCGTATTATTTTAAAGATATTTATGGACACTGGGCTCGAAACGACATTTTAACTGTCTATGAAAAGCAATGGATGGTGGGATTACCAGATCAATATTTCTACCCTAGTAGAGCGTTAACTAGGGCAGAGGGAGCAGCAATCATCTCACGAATCTTGGGGCTTCAGCAGGCCACAAGTGGAGAAATGCCTTTTACCGATGTATCGATAAAGCATTGGGCCTATCAAGACATAAGAACTGTGTACCAAGATGGATTAATGGTAGGGATAACACCGAATCAATTTCAACCGGGGAAATATTTAACAAGGGAACAAATGGTGGTCATGCTATCCAGAATATTTTCCAATCAACAAACAACTAGAATTCCATTTACGGATGTCGCATTGTCACGCTGGTCATATCAAGCAATTGCTTCGATGTATGGTATGGGAATTATTAGTGGCGTGACACCAACCTCGTTCGCACCGGCAAAGTCGGTGACAAGAGCCGAAATGGCGGCTATGTTAAACCGTATTTCTCCTCATCTAGGTGAATAGATGAGGAGAGTGTTATTAATTTCATGTAGAAAGTATGGCTTAAAACCTTTATAATATATAGTTAGATATACAAAATAGGAAAAGTATGGACCGAATGAGGTCCTACTTCATAAAGAAGGTATTCATTATGATAAAAATTGCTTTGTTAGCACTGATAACCATGATTATCTCTCTGATCATGACACCATTGCTAATTAAGTTAAATAAGAGACTAAATATAACTGATAAACCCGATCAACGAAAAGTACATAAGGAGCCCATTCCGACTATGGGCGGCTTGGCAATCTTCATAAGTTTTTTAGCGGGGCTACTAATATTAAACCCAACTAGTGACTATCATTTAGCAATTATTATGGGGGCATTCATCATCATTGTGCTAGGGATAATGGATGATATGTACAATCTTTCTCCTCGAATAAAGTTTATGGCACAAATAGCAGTTGCTGTGATGGTTGTGTTTTGGGGTGGATTACAAGTTGAGTTTATTAATCTACCCTTCGGTGGA
Source organism: Ornithinibacillus xuwenensis (assembly GCF_039614845.1). Taxonomy (NCBI): domain Bacteria; kingdom Bacillati; phylum Bacillota; class Bacilli; order Caryophanales; family Bacillaceae; genus Ornithinibacillus; species Ornithinibacillus xuwenensis. The sequence continues at coordinate 697,994 of NZ_JBDIML010000002.1, forward strand.
CAAGTAGAATTTGGGGTCTTGAGTTCGTTAATCACGATATTCTGGATTGTTGGTGTGACCAACGCGATAAACTTAATTGATGGTTTAGACGGTCTTGCTGCGGGGATATCATCAATTGCTCTGGGTACGATTGCTGTGATGGCAATTATTATGGGTGAAGTGTATGTTGGTACAATGGCATTGATATTACTCTTTAGCACCCTTGGATTTTTACGATACAATTTCTATCCTGCAAAGATTTTCATGGGTGACACCGGAGCACTATTCCTAGGATATATGATTGCTGTATTATCCTTACTTGGATTTAAAAACATTACGTTTATTTCCATCATCATTCCGATATTTATTTTAGGTGTTCCGATATCGGATACATTAATTGCGATGGTTAGAAGATACATTAATAAACAGCCAATATCTAGTCCAGATAGCTCACATATGCATCATCGCTTAATCAGCGTTGGATTTACACATAAACAAACGGTATTATTTATGTATGCATTAAGCTCGATGTTTAGCTTGGCAGCGATCTTATTTTCCATGACTACGGTTTGGGGCTCTGTTCTAATTACGGTAACCATTCTATTAACGCTTCAAGTCTTAATCGAAAATCTCGGGTTAATTCGAACGAATTTTAAACCATTAACAAACTTCATAAAAGGTTTTCGACATAAATAAGAAAGCAGCTGTTTTGTAACAGCTGCTTTCTTTTATATTAGATTATTCTTGGCCTTCTGTGGAACCAGTCATATTAATGACAGTACTTGTGTTAAGATCTAGGTGATCTTGTAGGATTTGCTTTGTTTCAGCAAGTGAAGCATCATCTAATTTCCAATAATATGTTTTACCTGGTTGATAATCATAGCCTTCTAACGTAAGGGCTTCAATATCAAGATTTGATCCGCTTGTTCCATAGCTAATGAAGCTTTTCATCTCTTTGAAAGTCATATTAGTTGTCATGTTACTACCAACAGCTTCAATAATATCATCGATTTTTAGAATTGATTTAACAGACACAGATTTTTTCACAATTGCTTTAATGATATCTTGTTGTCTTTTTCCACGTTCAATATCATTGTCTAGCTTTCTTGTACGAGCAAGTGCTAGTGCTTCTTCACCGTTAAGCTCCTGCTCACCTGGAAGTAGGTGAATAGCTCCTGCATTATCCTTCGAGTCTTGTTCGTAAAATTCGTATGGAACATCGACAGTAATACCATTTACAGCATCTACTACATCAATAAATGCTTCAAAGTTCACTTTAACATAGTAATCTATTGGGATTTCTAATAGATTTTCTACAGTGTCAATTGTTGCCTCTGGACCGCCATATGCGTGTGCATGGTTAATTTTATCCTCATAACCGACCTCAGGAATGTACGTAAGTGTATCACGAGGAATACTTACTAGTTTTACACTTTTATCCTTTTGATTTAAGGTAGCGACCATTAAAGTATCCGTACGAGAGTTATTTGCGTTTGCGCGGATGTCACTTGCGTCTACCCCCATAATTAGTACCGATACATTGTCATCACTAGGGTTAACACTTGCTTCCCGAAGATCTGACTTTTCTTTTCCGTCCTCGACATACGAATTTGAGAACACGGTATCTGCTTTAAAATATAGGTAACCTGCATAAGATAACGCGGCTACTAAAAAGATAAGGGGTATAAAGATAAAATATACGCGTTTCCGAAGTTTCCTTTTTCGTTTTCGTTTCACCATACGTGTTTGTGGTGTGTGATTAGTTGTCATAAAATATCTCCTCTTATACTTTCTATCGTCTTTACGTATAGAACGCATCAAATATATACAAAATTTACATTCAAGTGTTATGATTACTTTGATATTTATATTACATGTGATATAGGCATAAAAAAGCCTACCCTATATTTTACTATGAATCAGCTCATTCGTAAATTATATTTTTATTACAATTATACTAAAAAAATACATAAAGATGCGTCTCCATAATTTGACGAAAAAAGTGGACTAAAAGTTTCATTTTAATGGAAAGGATTTTTTCTAATGAATTCAAAAAACGTTGTAACCATTATGGATATTGGCTTTGTGAACAAAACAAAAGAAGAATTTTTACGAGACTGTGTGAAGCCTCGTCTAGAAAATGAAGAAAAATGCTTTATCGTCACGGCAAATCCAGAGATTGTGATGAAGGCACGAGAGGACCAAGCCTATAAAGAGGTGATTCAAGAGGCGGACTATGTAATACCAGATGGGATCGGAATTGTAAAGGCAGCTGGGTGGATGAAGCAGCCACTGAAGGAAAGAATTGCTGGCTTTGATTTAGTAGTAGACTTATTGCAATATGCTAATGAAAGAGGGCTTAGCTGTTATTTTCTTGGTGCACAAGCACATGTGAATGAAAAAGCGGTTGCCGCAGTAAGAAAAGAATATCCTAATGTAACAATTGCGGGGAACCATCATGGCTTTTTTGACTTGGATGATCTATCTATTGTCGAAGCAGTTAAGGAGTCGAATGCAGATATCGTATTAGTTGCACTAGGTCTTCCTAGACAGGAGCTATGGATTAATCAGCATTACCATCATTTTCATAAAGGTGTGTTTATCGGTGTCGGTGGAACGCTTGATGGACTAGCAGGCGATGTCCCCCGTGCTCCCAAAATATGGATCAAACTGAACCTTGAATGGTTATATCGCATAATAAAACAACCAAGCCGCATTAAACGTATCGGAAAAGTCTTTGAGTTTATGCTACGAGTATTAGTTAAGAAAAGCTAGCCTGATAGGCTAGCTTTTTGTTCTACTTGTTATTCGCAACAGTTATTGCATTAGGTAAATGCCATATTCATTGGTAAGCTCACTTGTGAACTGATAGTTTGTTGGAATGTCAAGGTGTTCTCTTAGCTTCTGTGATACTTGTTCCTTACTTTCTTCATCTACTTGAAAATACCATCCACCATCATCCATATAACCTCCATCACCTTCAAGCTCGATGCTTTGAATCGATACATTTTCATCTGTCACGTAGGATAGAAAGCCCTTCATCTTATCAAAGGTTAAATTAGTGCTCATATTTGGTCCAATTGCATCTAATACGGCACCTAATTTAAATACAGATGCTACTGAAGTTGATTTGTTAAAGATTGCTTTTAGAATCGCTTGTTGTCGTTTACCACGTTCAAAATCATTATCATATTTTCTAGTTCGAGCAAGTGCTAATGCTTCTTCGCCAGTTATTAATTGTTCACCAGGTAGTAAATGAATCGCATCCTCATTATCATGGGAATCCATTTCATAGAGTTCATATGGTACATCAAACTGAATGCCATCCAATGCATCTACCACCTCAACGAATGCATCAAAATTTAACCGAACATAATAGTCTACTGGAACATTGAGGAATTTCTCTACTGTTTCAATTGATCCTTTAGCACCGCCATAAAAATGGGCATGTGTAATTTTAGAGAAACCATCAATAACGGGTATATAGGTATAGGTATCTCTAGGAATACTTAATAGCTTTACCGTATTTTTCTCAACATTGAATGTCGCATATAACAACGCATCAGAACGACTTTGCTCCCCAAATCCTCTTTCTTCTCCAGTGTCCACACCAATAAAGAGAACCGATACATTATCACTGACTGGACTAACAGGATCAGGTCGGAGGGATGAGGTATCTTCTTCTCGGTCAATTTCCTGATAGGAACCATCCACCATATCCTCTGTTTTATCTAATAAATAAAGTGCGTAGCCAACCCCAATACCAATACAAAATAGAAATACGAAGCTCCCAATAATAACTACTTTTTGTAGTCGGCTCTTCGTAGTCCAAAAATTCCTGATAAAATTCATCTAAAAACTCCTCTATTCCTGCTATCTTTCTAAAACATCGTATTATTGGTTATTTCCGATAATTGCCGTAGCTATTCAATCTACACAATCTTTTCCAAGTTGGAAATGATAAGTAGGACTTTATACATACTTCTTAAAATAGCATAATTTTACCAATAATGAAATGAGGAGCTCTTTGAAATTTAAACAATTTTGTTCAACTTTGCCTCCTTTTGTCTCCTTTTATCGATTATACAGGTGAAAGGAGGTGCTAAGCATGGCAGTATCAGATATGACCGATTCTCAGCTGCGTCTTGTTTTTCACGATGGTGATGATGCCATAACAGGTGAACCAATTTATAAGTACAAAAGCTTTAACAATGTGAAAACAGATGCTACAGCAGATCAATTGTATGCAATCGCAAATGCAATTTCAGGATTGCAACAGCGCTCACTATTTAATATTGAGCGTAAAGACAGCTCTGACATTCGTCAGGCGTAATGAAGTACTACATGAACTTTAGAAGGGAGGTTAAGGTATGAAAAAGCTTGAATTGAAGTTCGAGAATGAAGATGGAAAGGTTGTAACGTATTCCGTGGACAATCCGATTGAACCAGTGGACCCAGCTACTGTAGGATCTGCAATGGATGAGATTCTTACGCAAAATGCTTTCACGACAAGTGGCGGTAATTTAGTAGCTAAGAAAAGTGCACGAGTTGTTGAACGTATTGTTCAGGATATCGAGTTAGCTTAACGATAGCATAGGCCAGCATTGATTGCTGGTCTATTTTTCTAAATGGAGGTGACATTGTGGAGAACTGGGTATCGCTCGTGACAGAGGTTGGTTTTCCAATCGCGGTGACATTCTATTTATTGCACCGCATAGAAGGAAAACTCAATACTCTGATAGAGTCGATTCATGCATTGCCAGATAGGATGAAGTAGGAAAAGAGCGGCAGTTATTCATTGGTGAATAACTGCCGCTCTTTTTGAGGATGTTGTGGATGTGATAGTAGAGGAGGTGGGTCAGGTTTGAGAGCGAAATTAGGATGAAAAGCGCATGATGGGTGAGCTCATGCATGTTTTGAGCGGGGAAATGAGGTGAAAAGTGCATGAGGGATGCTCTCATGTATGTTTTGAGAGCAAATTCTGGTTGAAAAGTGCATGAGGGAGGTTCTCATGTATGTTTTGAGAGCAGATTCTGGTTGAAAGGTGCATGAGGGAGGTTCTCATGTATGTTTTGAGAGCAGATTCTGGTTAAAAAGTACATGAGGGATGCTCTCATGTATGTTTTGAGAGGAAATTCTGGTTAAAAAGTACATGAGGGATGCTCTCATGTATGTTTTGAGAGGAAATTCTGGTTAAAAAGTACATGAGGGATGCTCTCATGTATGTTTTGAGAGGAAATTCTGGTTAAAAAGTACATGAGGGAG
>NZ_JBDIML010000002.1:703328-706673 GCF_039614845.1 Ornithinibacillus xuwenensis
ATGAGGGAGGCTCTCATGTATGTTTTGAGAACAGATTCTGGTTGAAAAGTCCATGAGGGAGGTTCTCATGTATGTTTTGAGAGCAGAATCTGGTTGAAAGGGCATGAGGGAGGTTCTCATGTATGTTTTGAGAGGAAATTTTGGTTAAAAAGTACATGAGGGATGCTCTCATGTATGTTTTGAGAGGAAATTTTGGTCAAAAAGTACATGAGGGAGGTTCTCATGTATGTTTTAGGCGCAAAATCGAGATGAAAGGTGCATGATGGAGGCTGTCATGCATGTTTTGAGAGGAAATTCTGGTTAAAAAGTACATGAGGGATGCTCTCATGTATGTTTTGAGAGGAAATTCTGGTTAAAAAGTACATGAAGGATGCTCTCATGTATGTTTTGAGAGCAAATTCTGATTGAAAAGTGCATGAGGAAGGTTCTCATGCATGTTTTGGGAGGAAATCAGAGAGGAATAATTCGAAACTTGGATGAGTGGGTCTTGTTTATTAAAGGAAAGAATTCATAGTTAAAATAGATCGAAAATAGGGTAATTAGAAAGAAAGCGTATTAGATTATTTTCCTTAGTACTTTATAACTACGAAAAATAGATAATTTGTAATATTGTACTTGCAAAAATTTACAATTAGTATTAATGTATAACAAAATTTTCGGATTTTTTTCGAAAATAACATCTAATTTTTTCCTAAGGAAATACCATTAATAATTTGACGTTCAAAAAGCTTAAATTCGGTGCGCACATTTTGTCGAACAGTTATTAGGAAAATTTAACCAATTAATTTGGTGTTTATAGTATACTAATATCATGTTAATTTTTTCGTTGTTTTTTGTTATCGTTGTAATTAGAATTCTCTATATTCTTGGAGGTTTAGCATGGGACGTCGCGGAGAAAATAAACAGACCATATGGGAAAAAGTACAGGATAGCTACAGTGATGAAGTTGTTGAGAATCTGAACCAGCTTGGAAAATATAAAGATTTAAAAAGAGAAGAACATATAAGTGAATTAATTAAGCGACCAGATACCGTAAAATTCGCTGAGGATATTTTAGTGCAGCTGTCTTCTGTTATTAAAAGGAGTAACAAGCTAACAGAGAATGCGAAGGAAGTACAACTGGATTCGATTACTTCACTATCCAATCAGCTTTGCAAGGATTTATCTCCAATGGAAATGCGCTATATCTATACGGAAATTGCTACCATCAGAAGAACCGCTGATTCCATGGGGAAATATCGGTTGATGCGATTTAAAAGAATTCTGCGTAATAGAAAGAAATAATTAAGGATCACTAGAATATCTTTAAGAGATATTTATCAGACCTTAATTACATATTGCATGGAAATAATTCCGTGATAATTTTGACATGATTCATTCATCATACAATTGAGTAGTATTGCTTTCCTCAAACCTTAAGGCTTTCTTACTGTGATCCGCCTGTATGAAGTATGTCCTCTACTTGTTTATACTCAAGAAATCCCTGTCAAACCATGTTAACTCTTTTCAAAATTTAATAACAAAAATCAGCCCGTTATGAATTAACTCATAAGGGTTATTTTGCATAACCGCACCTTCTGCTTTTGCTATATCAATATAAAAACAATCATGAAAAGCAATCAATTTTATCTGGATTCTGTATGCTTGTTTTCAGATTGATAATACTATTAAAGCAAGAGAGGATAGCCATTATATAAAACGATAAACCTCTCGAATTCATAATAACTTAAATTAATGTTATACTGACACCACGAAGGAGGAATGATACGTATGGCAAATCAAGAAAATGATACAAAGCAGCCTTTTTATAAGAAATGGTGGCTCTGGGCAATTGTAGCAGTCGTATTAGCTATTGCTATATTTGGCGGTGGCGATGAAGAAGATCCAAAAGAAACTGCTGATTCTGGTACTGAAGAAACACAAGATGAGGCAGATAAAGAGGAATCGGATACTACAGAAAAAGGTTCGGATGATCAAGAAGCGGAAGAAGATGAAACAGATGAAGAGCAAACGGAGGAAGAAGAGCCGAATACTCGAGATAATTCTTCAGCTCAAGAAACTACGCTTAATGCCGGAACATTTGCTGTAGGAACCGACATTCCAGCTGGTCGCTATGTCATTACTGGAGATGGAATGGGTAACTTATTTGTGTATGATGAGGATGGATTGCCATTAGTCAATGAAATTCTAGATACATCTGGTGAATTAGGGGTAACAAGTGTGACGACAGATATTGAAGATGGACAAGAAATTGAAATTTCCGGTCTAAATTCAGTTAAATTTACTCCAGCCGAAACAGCACTATCCAATACATTATCTGCAGGTTCTTGGGAAGTTGGACTTGATATAGAACCAGGTCGATACGATGTCACAGCACCTGGTGGCATGGGTAATTTCTTTATCTATGATGAAATGGGATTACCTTCCACTAATGAAATATTAGATGCTTCAGGTGAAATGGGAGTTAAACAGATAACGGTTACCCTTGAAGAAGGACAAGAAATTGAAATTAGCGGATTAAATGAAGTTAATTTCGAAGCAAAATAGTATGTAACTTTAGAGCCACCATAAACATTTGGTGGCTTTCTATGTTTTGCTATCTGTCGATTATTGTCACGCAAATATTGTACAATGTTATTAGTACAAGTATTGAAAATAAGGGGTGACAAAATGGCTGATAAGAATCGATTTCGTTTTTGGAAGAAAAAACAAAGTGAAGCAGATTACCAAGAAGGTGCAAAGTTATATGAAGCAAAGGCAAACGAATATTATGCAGACAATGAGAAAACGGAAAAGCTTGTTCGTGATGCAAAAGCGAAGTCTGAAAAAAATAAATCTGCTTTAGGAGATGCATGGGAAAAGATTCAACTATTATTTGAGCTTGTTGGTTCATGGAGAAAAGGGGAATATCGGGCAATTCCTAAGAAATCCATTATTATGATTATCGCAACAATCATCTATTTTGTATCACCAGTAGACTTATTGCCAGATTTTATAGTTGGACTAGGGCTGTTTGATGATGCTGCTGTAATCTCATTTACATTTAAACAAATTGCTAATGACTTGGAAAAGTATAGAGCTTGGCGAGATAGTAGTAGGGAAGAAGATAATCTACCGAAGGACTAGTGGGTTAGCCTGAAGGTAGGTATTTATAGATTCTTGAATAATCTTTAGCTTGAAAGGAAATATGACTTTTATAAAAAATAACCGTCCCCATTGGTGGTTACCCCCAAAAGTTAGAGTTTCTATTATGCAGCTAATTGGCTGGAGTGAGTTCGGTATTCAACCGGACTCATCCCAGTCAATTTTTCTTTTGATCTTTCATGATTGTACCAATAGATATAT
>NZ_JBDIML010000003.1:0-638818 GCF_039614845.1 Ornithinibacillus xuwenensis
ATTAGGCACGCCGCCAGCGTTCGTCCTGAGCCAAGATCAAACTCTCCAAAAAAGTTTGTCTATAATTGACACCAATCAATTATAGGTTGTTTCTTAGCAAAGAAGCGCTAGCTTCTGTATTTCTTTTTTCGAAAAAACAGGGTATGTTTTTTCTTGACATACTGGTTGTTTTGTTCAGTTTTCAAGGAGCAAAATCTTCATTGTTGTTTTTAGCGACAACTTTTATATCGTATCACGCCGCCTACGCTATGTCAACAACTTTTTTCAACTTTTTTTCGGCTCTTAAATGAGCAACGTTAAATAATTTAACATATTCTCAATATCAATGTCAAACATTTTTTAAAGTTTCACAATACATGCTATTCACCACTGTAGATGCGCAATTCGCTTTATCAACGGTGGAAAACTATCTTACAACGGAAGAAGGCTCTATGTCAACAATTCAATCCATGTTTTTTTATTGGAATTGATTACCATGGTATTAAAATAATTGAATAAAAATAAAACAGGCTTCTAAAAAGCCTGTTAGCGAGTCTTTCTTCTCCTACCACAGCCACACCCTGATTTTTTTGCTCTTTTTCTTTGAGGTTTGGTTGAGGAATTACTCACGACTTTGTTTTGCTTATTCATGTACGACATTCCTCCTTAAGCAAATTCATTCATTAATAAGTCTTTGAACAATAGCTTCACAAATTCCTGCAGCACCCGCAATTGCTAGTAACGTAATAATTACTTCGCCACCTGTTGGCCAGCTAACCAATAATACGAACAGAATCGCAGTACACCAAATACCAGAACACCAATAACAACTTAATAATTCTCCCAACCAATGCCGTATACCTTGCCCTTTTATTTCGATAAAGGTAACTGTGGTTCCATCTGTATCGACTTCTTCAACTTCATGATGGAAAGGTTTTCGAATAAAGCTAGTTATCTTATCAAAGACAATAAGCCTAGTTAATCGAAAAGAAGCAAGCATCAGTAATGTAAATTCAAACCAACCATCTATCATCGATGTCATCCTTCTCATCCAGTTAGGAATAGTTTTTTTAATCATGTGTTATAGGATAGTATATTTTTCAAACTAGAAATTGACACAGATATATACCTAAGTATGCAAAAGTACGAGCAATCAAAAAATCGGCCACTTATACTCGGTGACCGATTAAGGATTAAATTTCTGCTAAATCAAATGAAATGACTCGATCTGTTTGCGGATCATAAATGACGTTACCTCGTATTTTTATCTGTTCCTGTTGGGTAGATAATATAAAATCAAAAGTCTCCCTCACTCTTGTTGGAGACATTTGGTTTTTTCCAACAGAACTATAATCCGTTACTCGTGAGCCTGGATAAGCAGTTTGTACAAGCTCCAAGAGATATTTCCCCCACTTTTCCTCTTCAAGTTCAGGTGAAGGCATAATTTCGATATTAAGAATACCTTGGTTAAGGTTTCCACCTAATGCCTGAAAAGCTCTTCGATGTAAATTCACTCTATTCTGCGGATAACCTGGTACTTGATCAACAACCGTTACAATTACTTCTCTTGCATTTGCGGGGTTTCTAATTTTCAGTGATTGTCCACACTGATACGACGTACTTTCATCTACAGCAACTGTTAGGTATTGATTTCTTGACCAAGGGATACCACATTTTGTAACCTGTCCTCCCTCTGTCCATGTAGCTTGCCCTTTGATAACCTGTTGACGAAAATCCATTGCCATATTCGCAAAATAGCCCTGTGATAATGGGCTATACCCATATACAGGATATGGACTGTATCCAGGCTGATTACTACTTGAATAATTATAATACATCATACTTTCCCCCAATTTACAGGCAACAATTAGTTACCGGAAAATGAAATTTTCATAGGACAATTTTCATCGTTTACCACCCTATAATAGAAGAATATGATATGACATGGTTGACCTGTTACAGCGCATCTCAATTTATATAGGATATTTAACGTTTCAATTGTATAAATAAAGAATTTCAATCAAAGAATAACGGTAAAAAATGAAGGAGCTATTAGCATTGGAAATATCAGAGCTACTACTTCGTATTGCATTGTCATTTATCGCATTATTCATCTTAACTAGAATTATGGGTAGAAAAGAAATTAGTCAAATGACATTTTTTAATTTCGTATCCGCTATTTCAATCGGGACAATTGCCGCAAGCCTAGTAACAACTGCAAACTTTTCCATATTATACGGGATCATTTCTCTAGTTGGATGGACGATTTTTACATTATTGATGGGGTATATTGATATAAAGTCAAAGAAAGCTAGAAAAATAACGACTGGTGAACCGATGATTGTGATTAAAAATGGAAAGATTATAGAGGATGCAATGAAGAAGGTTCGTCTGGATATGGATTCGTTAAATTCCTTACTAAGAACAAACAACGCCTTTTCCTTAACAGAAGTTGAGTATGCTATTTTTGAAACAAGTGGAAAGTTATCGGTTAAGAAGAAAGAAAATAAGCAAGCTCTTACCAAAGAAGATATAAATTTATTAACATATTCAGATAAAATTATTCCCTTATCAACAGAAGTAATCACCGATGGAACTATAAATCAGAAAAACCTCTCTAAGTTAGGGTTTGATCGCAAATGGATAGATGATCAACTTAAGCAAGCAGGAATCCAAAGCATCTCTGATGTGTTTTATGCTGAAGTTAAATCTGATGGCACATTATTTGTTGATAAAAGACAGGATTTTACACATTAAACAAAAGGAGTTAGACGATGCAGGAGCAAACCTTCTATATAAAAGAAGCATTTTCTGAGCCATATATTCAAAGGCTAGAACAAGTATTAAATGATGTTATTGGGGTTGAAAGAGTCTTAGTCGATACTGCTGATGGAGAGGTCAAGATAGAATTCAATCAAAAGGAAATTTCAATGGAAAGAATTGCTATGACATTAATGGAGCATGATTTTACTATTCTTCATTAGAGGTATCCTATTAATATAGATAAAGAAATTTAATCCCATCTAGTGACTGAATTTTAACAAAAGACAAGACGTTCCTCAGATTGAAAGGCGTCTTGTCTTTTGTTTATTCATATTCTTTTTCAAAATCAATTGAACTGCGAACAGTATCAATCGGGCGTACCATTTTCTCTATCTGATCTCGCTTTGATTCTAGAAAAGGTGGGAGTGATAATTTCTCGCCAAGTGTTTCATATGGCTCGTCTCCCATAAAACCAGGACCATCTGTAGCAAATTCAAATAAAATTTGAGGTGCTACATTCACGTATAGTGACCCAAAAAAGAACCGATCTACAAAACCTGATGACTGAAAACCGAAGCTATGCACACGAGACATCCACTGATCAAGTTCAGAGCGATCTGCTACGCGAAACGCGGCATGATGCACAGTTCCATAGCCTTGACGTGCTCGCGGAAGAACTGAATTATATTCTACCACTACTTGTGCACCATTCCCTCCTTCACCAACCTCAAATAAATGAATGGCCCCCTCACTATTTATTTCTTTAAATAGGAATACCTTTTCAAGCAATTCCTTAAAATAATCAAAATTTGAAACCCTTACAAATAACGGTCCCAAGCCAGTAATTGCAAATTCTAATGGAATTGGTCCCTTTTGCCAAGGTGTTCCTGATTTAACACCGTGATTATTCTCATCTGAAATCAATTGATAATGCTGGTCATCAAAGTCAATAAAAGAAAGAGTCTTCTTCCCAAACATTTCTTGAATTCCCTGATGCTCAACACCTAAACGTTCAAAACGTCTTACCCAATACGTTAAAGCTTCATCATTTGGTACACGAAATGATGTCTTATAAATTTCGTCGGTTCCATGCATTCCTTTTGGAATCCCAGGAAAATCAAAAAATGTCATATCGGTTCCAGCGCTTCCCTTATCATCTGCAAAAAACAGATGGTATGTTTGGATATCGTCCTGGTTAACCGTCTTTTTCACTAATCGCATTCCTAAAACATAGGTGAAAAATTTATAGTTCTCTTCTGCACTACTTGTTATTGCCGTGACATGATGCATTCCTTTAAGATGATTCAATTTACAAGCCCCCTAGTCAATGAAGCATAAAATACTTTTAATTAAGATATATTTAATTCAAATTAAAATTATCATAAGTAAACATCCATGTCAATGGATATGCTAAGAGTCAGTTGCCTTTAGTAGCTCTCTTCAACTTGATTTTTTCCATTAAGTAATGCACAAATTCCTCATCTCTCACTAGCCACGATTCAAACGTTCTTTTTAGAAATTTTTCACCTTCGTCAAAATTAGGGAATTCTTGTTCTAGCTGTTGATGGTTTTTTTCAAGATTCCATCTTCCATTAGAATGCTGATATAACAGATAATAATCTTCTGATTTACTCTTATAAAGTGTTCCAAACATACTCCGCTTAACATTGTATCGATTTCGCCTTGCATCTTCCCGTAGTGGATCATGCTGAAATGTTTCTTCTACAAAGTATTTATAGGCTTCATCAGTCATAGAGCAACCTGCTGCTTTTGCATGCCCTCCACCACCGTATACTCCAGCAATTTCTGAAACATCGATATCATCATGAATGGTTCGAAATCCCATCCGTCTGCCACCTATATTAATAATCGCAATATAATCCAAATGTGGATATTCTTTTCCTAACTCATTTCCTAACTCCGAATGGTAGGATTCAGCAAATACTATTCCTGCAAAATTATTCCCTATTTTATTTTGAACAAGTTCTCTTCTTTTTCGTCGAATATAGCGTTCGATCTTATTATCTTCCATATCAAGTATTTTCTTCTCAAATTCGTCAAAATAAAAGTGCTCATTATCTTGTAATCGCTCTAGCATTTTTTCTTCAAACTCATCTATCGATACAAGAAAGAAAAGCGCATTTAAACGATGTGCTTGTTGATTATCATTCTTCTCCCATTCCCAAGTATCATATTGTCTTACCAAATCAACAAACTCTTCAATTGCTGGTTTAGGATTTATATACTCTTTCTGCAGTAAGTATTCATAAAACAAAGACGTTGCAGAATTTAATCTGCCTTCACTGTCCTCAACAGCCACATGTCCCCAATCATATTGATTAAAATGCATTGCTGTTTTATGGTGATCGATTAATTGAAGTTTTCCACCATTCTGGTAAAATTCCTCAAGCCTTTTTTCATTTTCTTCATGTACAGATAAATCCGTAATAAATAAAAAGGTATCTGAATCTTTCTTATCTAAGAACCAAGCTACTTCTCTATCTAAGCCTCCTACTGCGTTATACCGGACATGGACTTGTTTTCCAAAAGCAAGTTTTGCAAGAATTCCACAGCCCACGCCGTCTAAATCATTATGAGAAAGTAATTTATACATATTGTTCACCTCTGATTGTAGTATGCATAAAGCTTTTAAAAATATAGATTTTTCATTTCGAATGAAAAAAAGATTGCTGGGAATGTTAGTACTAAATATTGTGTTGGTTAGAGAGGAGTTATTCATTTGAAGTATGTAACATCTTTCCTGTTAAAATTCATCATGATAGCTATAGTATTGTGGATTGTATTAGGAATGGTTTATGAAGTATCACTCAATGACATATTACTTACTAGCTTTATTATGAGTGCAGTTGCATATATGATTGATATATATATCCTTCCAAGTGTTAGTAATTTTTGGGCAACAATTGCTGATTTTGGACTTGCATTTGCAGGAATTTGGATTACAGTACAATACCTATCAGAAGCGAATATTTCTTTAGCAGATGCGTCATTAATTTCTGCTTTGATTATAGCAGTAGGAGAATATTTTTATCATTGCTATATGAAAAAACAGATTCTAGATGACACAGTTTCCACGTCACCAAAGGACTTAAAAATATCCCAAAATAGAATGCAGACTGAATTTAGTTCGGACTTAGATGAAGACCACTAAGGAAATATCCACAAATTGAAGACTTCTTAACAGAAGTCTTTTTAAAATTGGGATAATGAGAAAGCACATTTTACCGTTTTATACCATAGATGTCTACTTCAGTTTTGGTACATATTCATATTATAAAATTGATAAACGTACAAAGGAGGGATATGTTATGGGTTACGATGGCGGTGGCGGATATGGAAACAACTTTGCCTTAATCGTAGTACTATTTATCCTACTCATTATTGTAGGAACCACTTATGTTGGTGGAGGATACTAATATCAAGTTTTCTAAAAGGTAGTGTCAGAAATTTAACTGACACTACCTTTTTCTTATTGCCAAGTAAAAGTTCCTATTCCTTTAACTTAATGCTACTCATGAATAAAAAAGAGTGGTATCAGTATATAACTGAACCACTCTTTTTCACATCTAGTCGTTAATTACTACTCAACTTCTGTTAAAATTGTTTCAATTTCTGTCATTAAATCCGCAGCTTCTTGCCAGTTACCTTCCGATAAAGCGGATTGATAGGCATCAAATAAGTCGGATACTTCAGACAGAACCTCATCCGCATTTAGAATTGGATCTGTACCTTCTACATCTTCTTCAACTGGATCTTGATTTTCTTCCGGCTGATGATTTGGATCAATTTTTTGAAGTATACGATTTAATGCTGCTTCAAAATTCTCCTCCATGACAATGTAGTCTCCGTAAGCTAATACGACTTGCTTTACCTCCGGAAGAGATGTTTCGTTTGACGATTCAATATAGATAGGTTCCACATAGAGTATTGTATCTTCAATTGGTATCGCAAGGAGATTTCCACGAATTACCTCAGATCCTCCTTGTGACCAAAGGTTCAACTGCTGGGAAATGACACTATCCTGATTTATACGATTCTCAATTTGCTGTGGTCCATAAACATTTTTTTGCTTAGGGAAACGATATACAAACATTTCACCATAGTGTTCACCATCATTACGTACACCCATCCAAGCAATCATATTTTGCCTATTACGTGGGGTAAATGGCTGCATTAGTATAAACTCTTCTTCATCATACTCAGGTAGCTTCATGGTGACAAAGTAAGGCTCCATGACAACATCTTCATTATAATATTTCTCTGTAGGGAACTGCCAAACATCTTCCCGATTATAAAAGACCTCTAGGTTAGACATATGATACGTTCCATACATGGATGCTTGAATCTGGAATAATTTTTCTGGATAACGGAAATGTGCTTGAATATCTTCCGGAATGTCTTCAGTAAATAAATCAGGGAACATATTCTGATACGTCTGTAACAATGGATCCTCCGGATTGACCACATAGAAACTAGCCTCCCCTGTATAAGCATCAATCACTACTTTTACTGAATTTCGAATATAGTTTTTTCCACCTTCACCATATGGCTCTGCATATGGATAATGTTCTTCTGTAAGGTAAGCATCCATCATCCAAGCTAGGCTACCATCCTCACGAACGAAAATATACGGATCTTCATCATATGAGAAAAATGGTGCGATACGATTTACACGATCGACAATATTTCGGGTCTGTAGTAAAAGGCTATCCTCTGTAATTTGATCAGAAACTAGCATACGGAAATTCATCGTGTCAATTGCAAATAGCAGGCGGTTAATACCTGTTAACGGTATACCGACATCTCCTTCATATCTCGAAGTCGCATTGTCGCTACCTTGAGGATAATCAAATTCTTCCTTTTTACTCTTCACAATTACCTCATCATAGATTTCCTCACCATAATAGATTTGTGGTTTTGTAATATCCATTACTCCTTGAGGAGGAAGGTTATTTAACATGTATTCTGGTTGCCCCTGCGGAGTAACTTGATTAACATGACTCATCACAATTCCATACCCGTGTGTATAGCGTAAGTTCTGATTTTCCCATGTCTTTGCTTGTTCTGGTAAATCTTCAGTAGTTAATTCTCTAGCACTTACAAATACCTGTTCATATTCTCCATCGACCATATACCGATCAATATCCACATCATTAAAGGAGTAATAGGTTCTGATTGTCTGTGTTTGGTCATACACTTCTTGCAATGGACGGACGTCATTAATTCTTACATTGTCTAATGTTTTCTTATTTCTCTCCACCATCGCTCCATCCAACGTTTCATTAGCAGGATGCTCCGCCTCATCTATTTCTTCAATATCGTAGGCAGTACGCGTATAATCCAAGTTATTTGCTAAATATGGTTCTTCCTTTGAAAATTCGTTCGGTGACACGACAAAACTTTGTACAACCACACTGGAGACCTGCCCAATAACGACAAGCAATATATAAGCAACGATTGGAATTGCCATTGATAGTATCTTCCCACGATTCATGGCTATAATCATCCAAATAGTACCAATAACTGCAACTCCAGCTAAGATATAAGCTTTTGGAATATTAATGAGATTATCCGTATAACTTAATCCATATACAGCACTTTCTTGAAACATATTTACTTGGTTCGTTAGTAAGGTTTCATATGGTGCAAGTAAATGTAGGCCAGCAAGCAATAAGCCAACAAAGCCTAGGGAGATACCCATATGGATTTGTGCTTTTTTACTTTTACGATACATGCCAAAAACCGAATAAAATCCAGCCTCTATAAAGAAATAGAATAACGCTAAACCTAATAATAAATTCAGGGCAATCTTTAATAAAGGCAGTGTAAACATATAAAATGAAATATCTAAATTAAAGTATGGATCAGTAACACCAAAAGAAGCTTGATTCAAAAACTTCAGTAAGGGTTCCCAACCAATTCCTTGAACTAGAAAACTACCAATTAAGCCAATTACAGCAGAACCACCAAAAATAATGACATTACTTTTTTTCTTATCAAGAATAAACGGCGGTAGCTTTTCCTTTCCTAAATAACTTACATATGAGCTTCTTATCCAAAAAAATGTAATTGCTGTTAATACGAAAAATACTAAAAAACCAATTGTAGCTAATAATATCTTACTACCAAGAATGGTTGTAAAGACACTTCGAAAACCTAACGTATCCATCCAGATATAATCTGTAAAAAGTCCAACTGACAATAAGCCAATAAGGATGAGTGCTACTAAAACAATCAGTATGATAGACTTTCCTTTCGATAGGCTTGGTTTCTTTTTGGTAGATTTATTTTCAAATACCGTAAAATCCAATGCTGTTCCTC
The DNA here is from genome assembly GCF_039614845.1 of Ornithinibacillus xuwenensis. Classification (NCBI taxonomy): domain Bacteria; kingdom Bacillati; phylum Bacillota; class Bacilli; order Caryophanales; family Bacillaceae; genus Ornithinibacillus; species Ornithinibacillus xuwenensis. Next base: position 9,085 of record NZ_JBDIML010000003.1, read on the forward strand.
CTACTAAACAAATTAATTATCACTAGTTATTACGTTCATTTCCGTAAAAAGTTTCACCTTTATTTTTATAATAGATATCCATATCTGTCCAGACACCATTCTCATATGAAAATGCAATACGTGTACACTCGAACTTAAACCCTGTACGCTTAGCAACTTTTTGGGAAGGGGTATTCCCAGTATCAATATGTAATTCTATTCGATGATAGTCAAGCTCATTAAAAAAAGCATCTGTAGCTGCTAGCACAGCTTCTGTCGCATATCCCTGTTTCCAATACTGTTTATATAGAGAATATCCCATCATTGCCCATTGGTAATCCATGCGAAGAATTGTCCATACTTCTATTTTTCCAACATTTACACCATCGTGTTTTCGAAAAATACCGAAGTTGTACATTTTATCGCTATCCGCATCGTTATTCAACCCCTGAATCCATTTCGAATACCCTTCCTTTGAATAGCTGGGTCTTTTCTGTTTTTCTTTATCAAATTGCTTGTACCAATTTGGGTAGTCCTCGAGCTGATAAGATCGAATTACAAGCCTTTCTGTTTCAATTGAAAGCGTATTACGTCCCATGTTATTTCTCCTTAGAAAAACTCATATAAGCCTTCTGCAAAATACTGATACGACTCCTCATTAATTTTATCACCATAGCCTTCAAAGAAAATTGCTTTGTCTGTTTTCTTTTCAAATACATTAAGATGGGGCCTTATCGCCAATGACACATCATAGAACGGGTCACCAAAAGCCCCTCCGCTCCAATCAATAATTTTGTTGATTTTGCCATCTTTAACCATGACGTTATCTATTGTAAAATCACCATGTATTAGTGTTTGTTTTTTACGATTAGGTTTCGTTTTTATTAGTTTCTCTAGCAAAATTCTAGACCCATCTACCTGATATCGTTCCAGGTTATAGCTAGCTTCTGCGAGCATTCTGTCTATCCAAGGCTTCTTTTCTACAAGTCCTTTAGGGCAATCTGATTCATGAACTTGACGTAAAATTTGCCCAAACTGGTAAATTAAATTAGCTCTTTCTGCCTCCGTATTACTTGTAGCTAATGCTTCACGTAAGGTTACGCCTTGTACATATTCCATCAATACCCAACATTCTCGATTTTCTTTATTAGATACTACTTTATGTAGCTTTGGGATTGGTACAGAAGTATTTTCTAGCAATTTTAATATCTTTGCTTCTTTGTTCAGCCAGCTATAGAATTACTCCCCTCTCGAGCACTTTAAGACAAATTGCCCATTTAAACAGTTCAGAATTGCTACGCTAGAGGTACAGCCTTGACTAGGAAAAGTTACCTGTTTAATTGTACCAGTGACTTGTACGAACTCAAATGGAATATCTTCAATTTGAATTGGAATCAAAAACTCCCCCCGCAAAAGAATATTCTTCTCATTATTTTACCATAGCTTTACTGTAAGGACTTTAATAATGAAGCAAAGAATGATACCCTATTGCTATTCACGAACAGGAGAAAGGAAATTGTAAGTATGGATGAACAATTAAAGCCTCTGCCCAAAGAATTCTATGAAACTCCAACACTTGATTTAGCCAAGGAATTACTTGGCTGTATTCTTGTAAAAGAAACGAGTGAAGGTGTCTCCTCCGGTATTATCGTCGAAACGGAGGCCTACCTCGGCACAGTAGACCAAGCAGCACATAGCTACCAAAATCGCCGAACGAAACGAACAGAAGTAATGTTTCATGATGCAGGTTTAGTTTACACATACCAAATGCATACGCATTGTCTCGTGAATGTCGTATCTGGTCCTGTAGATGTTCCTGAAGCAATCTTAATCCGAGCAGTTGAACCATTTACAGGAATTGACCTAATGCTAAAGAGAAGGCCAGTAACAAATTTCAAAAACCTTACTAGTGGGCCTGGAAAGCTTACCAAAGCAATGCATATCACCATGGATGATTACGGAAAACCCTTTTATAACTCTTCCCTATATATCACCCAAGGTAAGAAGCCCAGACAGATTGACCATGGAACTCGGATTGGTATTGATAATTCCGGAGAAGCAAAAAACTACCCATATCGATTTTGGATTCCCCAAAATCCATTTGTATCAAGATAATTTTTCCGTTAAAACACTGCATTAAACGGTGAACTTGTCTTTTTCTATTGACTATCCTATGATGAAATTAACGAAGGATATTGTGGGAGGATTTGAAACATGCTAACACATTTTAATGAAGATGGACGTGCAAAAATGGTTGACATTTCGGATAAAGAGCAAAGTTCTCGAGTTGCAATAGCGCACGCTAGTATTCAAATGAGTTCCGAGGTTTATAATGCAATTCAAGACCAAACAATAAAAAAAGGTGATGTACTTTCTGTTGCACAGGTGGCTGGTATCATGGCAGCTAAACAGACTTCTTCATTGATTCCGATGTGTCATCCAATTCCGATAAGTGGTGTAAATATCACATTTTCATGGGAAGAAATACAACAAAATTGCTACGAGCTAAGCATTCAAACAGAAGTTAAGACCATTGGAAGTACCGGAGTTGAAATGGAAGCATTAACTGCTGCTTCTATAACCGCATTAACGATTTATGATATGTGTAAGGCTGTAGATAAAAACATGATAATTGGATCAACCTATTTACTTGAAAAAAGTGGCGGTAAAAGTGGCGATTATAAACGAATCGAAAATAGTGAGTAATTACTCTCTATTTTCGATTAATACTAAATAAAAGTATGAATGCAAATGTTACACTTATTAATACATAATACCAAGCAATTTGCGTCTGACCAGATTCAATTCCTAAATAAATTGCTGTTGGAATCGTTTGCGTTTGACCTGGTATGTTTCCAGCAAACATTAGGGTTGCGCCAAACTCTCCGAATGCCCTCGTAAAACTTAAAATTACGCCTGCAATAATTGCTCTTGAGGACACTGGAATAATAATTTTCCACAGTATACGCCAGTTACCTGCACCGTCAACTTTAGCTGCTCCAATAATATTCAAATCTACGGATTGAAATCCCGTTTTGATAGACTGATACATAAGTGGAAATGCGACAACTGTAGCCGCAATAACCGCTGCTGAAACAGTAAAAATTACACTTCGACCTGTAATTGCTTGAATTGCTTGTCCAACCGGACTATTATTACCAAAAATAATGATTAATAAGAACCCAATGACAGATGGTGGCAGAACCAATGGAAGGAAAAAGATTGTCTCTATTATTGATTTCCCTCTAAATGATTTACGAACCATCCAATAGGATACAAACACGCATAATATACATGTAATACATGTTGCAACTAACGAAACAAAAACCGATAGCTGAACAGGAAGCCATGAAAATTCCATTATTCATTCACCAGCTTCTCTTGTTGAACTACTTCAAACCCATAATCTTTAAAAATTGCTAAACTCGTCTCTGTCTGTAAATAATCGTAAAATTGTTTGATTGCAAAAACTTTCTTTTGTTCTTCGATTGAATCCTTTTCTACCAGCGCCATGAAATAACGTATAGGACGATGATACATTGGATTTAGTTCTTCTAGTATCGAAATCTCATTTGATTTTTTCACATCACTAGCATAAACAATACCCGCGCCAACTGTCCCTTCACTGACAAGGGTAAGAACATGCCTTGCATCCTTGGCAAATACTTTGCGTTCTTCAAATTCATCCCATATATTCATATTTTCAAACGCTTCTTTCGCATAAGTTCCTGCTGGAACAGCTCCTGGTGTACCTATTGCAAGCTTTTCCGTTGACTTTAGGAAATCTTCTAATGATTTATTTTCACTATCTTTCGGTGATATAACAACTAGTATATTTTTTAGAATTACTTCTCCTGCTGTTACTAATTCTTCATCTAATAATCTAGTATATTCTTTTTCAGAAGCAGAAATAAAAATATCAATTGGAGCTCCTTGCTCAATTTGCCTTCTCAGACTACCCGATCCACCAAAATTAAAATAAACGGTCACCTCTGGATGCTCTAGTTCAAATTGTTGTTTGATCTCATATAGACTATCCATCATACTAGATGCTGCTGAGATCGTTATATTAATTTGATCTTTATCTGAACTACAGCCCATTAACAAAAAAAATAAACTAATATAGATAGGAGCCCTTCGCAATCTCGCTCACCTTTTCCCATTTAAATCCTTTGAAACTTCTCGAACCACATGACTTAACTCTGGTAAGATTAATTTCTCCATGGCTAATTTTACTGCTTTCGTTGAACCAGGAGTAGCAAAAATAACCCGATGGTTTACAACACCAGCAACCGCCCTTGACAGCATACTAGCCGAGCCTATATCTAATTGATAGCTTAGTATCCGAAACAGTTCACCAAAGCCAGGTATTTCTTTCGTAAACAATGGTTGAATTGCTTCGACTGTTACATCTCGAAAAGAAATTCCCGTTCCACCATTTAGTATCAGTACTTCTGCATACGTATCAGAAATTATCACTTCAATTGCTTCCTGAATAGCGGCTTTTTCATCTGGGACAATTTGATAGTGACATACTTCGTTACCCGCTTCTTGAAGTAAATCCACTATTAACTTCCCACTTTTATCTGTATCTTTTGTTCGTGTATCACTCACCGTCATAACAGCGCATATTACTGATTCCTTCGCATTTCTTCGATGTTCTTCAAGCATTTTCCTCCTCCTCTTTCATGATATATCTTTCTAAATCATCTTTTGTATTAATATTAATGAAGGGTTTCTCCTTATCTATCGCAAAATAAGTCACCCGACATTTATCGAATAACTGCCTCATGGATAATTCTTTTATACGAAGTTGTTCTTTCACTTTTTCTTTTATCGAATAATTAAGAACAGCAATCAGTGGTTGCAACTTCCCATTTACAATCGGAACAATTGCATCAGTATCACTATCCTGATGTTGTTGTAATAACATTTCAAATATGGATGCTTCGATAAACGGAACATCAATAGGAGAAACAAGATACCAATCAGCTTTAGCTCTATCCATGGCTGAATAAATACCAGCCAGTGGACCAAGTCCATTTATATCTTCTATATCTGTTATCACATGCATCAAGGAATTTACCGAAAATCTACTTAATAGATTGGTATTTGTTACAAGAATAATATCCTTTGTAAAAGCACCCATTGCCTGAACGGAATACTCATAGAAAGCAACTCCGTCTTTTTCTTCAAACGCTTTTGGTGAACCAAATCTTCTTGACTGTCCACCTCCTAGTATTATGCCAATAATTGACTTATTCATCGTCATTCTCCTTCAGAATGTGCATACTAATACAATTACAAATCTGCTCAATATCCTTATTATCGAATACAGGCAGTTGCAAACCTACTAGCTCTTTCTCAGTTTTCGAAATAAGAGCAATAATATTGGATAGTGACGTAAGAAGCTGAATTTCTTTTCGATCTTTTATAAGGATTAACTTTGGGTATTCAAGCCGCTTAAAACCCTCTAGTACTAATAACTCAATCCCCAGCAATTCATAGATTGAGATAATCGTTTCGACTTCCCATTCTTCCTGTGAAAGCTGTAGAATATTTTCTCCTATAACTCCTGCAATTTTAGAACCTGCCCTTCGATGCTGTTCGCTATCGGTGTCATGTAATCCGATTGGAATTCCACCATGCCCATGGTTTTTAATAGTTCCTACTTTCCAGCCTTTTTTCGAATAATATGTAATAATTTCTTTCGTTAGGGTTGTCTTACCACTATTTTTGTACCCAACTACTTGCAGAACCTTCATACTTATCCACCGCTAACAGGTGGAATAAATGCTACAACATCCCCTTGTGACACGATATCAGAAGGTAGGGCATATTCTTCATTTATTGCAACCATTACATGATCAAGTTGATTGAGGTTATAATTTTGTTTAATTAATTCTTTTAAGTCTTGTACGGATAGTTCATTTATTTCTAGCTCAAATCGTTCTTTGCCCATCTCCTCCTGAAGCTGAGCAAATAGCAGGACCGTAATCATCTTTTCCCCTCCTCAAACACTGCTGTTGGTTCACCATTTGGATAGTTTACATTCTCTAGTTGGTCACCAATCCAAGTTTCGCCATCCTCCCAATGCTCCTTTTTCCATATTGGAACAATTTGCTTAATCCGTTCGATTGCATATTCATTAGCTTCATATGCTGCTTTTCGATGTGGTGAAGAAACAGCTATTACAACAGCTACATCGGATATAGTTAACCTTCCTATTCGATGTGTAATAGCAACTTCTGTCTCATTCCATTTCTCCATAATCTCCTTGCCTATTCTCTCCAGCATCTTTATAGCCATTGGCTTGTAAGCTTGATATTCTAAATATAAGGTTCTTCTTCCCTTTGTCCATTCCCGAACTGTTCCAACAAAGGTTGTCACAGCACCAGCTTCGCTCCGAGTAACTTTATCAATAATAGACTGAATCTGTATTGGCTCCTCAATGATTTCAAATCGCTCAATATTCATGGCGCAATTCCTTTCTAGCATTAATATTGTTTTTTATAAAGCTATCGATTGTGGCCCCTTCTTGATCCTCTAGTAAAATAACAGTTACCTCCATCCCTCGTTCATATCCTCTTGTGCCACCAGGTAACTGTATTAATATATCAGCCAAGCCTAATGAGGAAACAACATTCGATTTATCAAGTCCCACTGGAATGGCAACTAACCTTCCATTATCATAAGATAAATGTCCTCGAACAAATCGATCAAATGGGTTTGCTTTTGAAAAGTCAGAGCCAAGTATAGCAACTTCTTTTTTCAAGCATGGGTGGTAGGCATGTAGAAACGTTCGGATGATGGGTCTTGTAAATAATTCAAACCCTACATAACAGGCTGATGGATTTCCTGAGAGACCGAATAGCAGCTGACCATTTAACGCTGCCACTGTTGTAACACTTCCTGGTCGCATTGCGATTTTATTAAAAAGTACTTTAGCACCTAGCTTTTGGTAAATTTCGGGGAGATAGTCATAATCACCGACCGAAACACCTCCAGTAGTAATGAGAAAATCAACCTTGCTAAGAGAATCCAATACTTGCTTATAACAAGTATCAAAATCATCACTAAATTGCCCCAAATAGATTGCCTCAGCACCAGCTCGCTGAAGTTGTGCATATACCATATAAGCATTGCTGTTTCGGATTTTACCTGGTTCTAATGCTTCATCCACTTCTAAAAGTTCACTACCTGTTGCAATAATACCCACTTTGGGTTTGGAGCTTGTCGGAACTTGTTTATATCCAAAAGTAGCTAGTAATGCGACAATTCCAGGATTAATATAGGTTCCCTTTGGTGCCAAAATTGTTCCTTGTTTTGTATCCTCGCCTTGAAATGAAATATTTTCTCCAGGAATCACACTGCGTGTTAAATGAAACATCGGCTTTCCATCAACTAATTCTTCATTTGCTAACTCTAGCATTACAACCGCATCACAATACTCCGGTATCTGTGCACCAGTCATAATACGAACAGCTTGTCGTGTACCAACATTATCCGTAAAAACACTTCCTGCTCCGATTTCCCCAATAACCTCAAACGTTATCGGATTTTCCCTTGAAGCTCCATTTGTATCGATAGCACGAATTGCAAAACCGTCATAAGGTGAGCGGTCAAAGAATGGCACATCATGATCCGCTACTAAATCCTGACCAAGAAAACGCCCATAGGAATCCTCAATTGGAGTATGCTGGATGCCTCCATATTTCTTATATTCCATTAACCGCTGTAGCGCTTCTGTTACCTTTATGGGCTTTCTTCTTTCTACCATTTTATATGCCCCCTATCCGATTAGTTGATAATACAGATTTCTAGCTGTTTCAATAGAATCAGTCCCATGAATCAAAACTCGTCCATCACGAAATATAACAACACGATAAGACTGATATTCAAGTGATAGCAAAAATTCATTTTGTTTCAGCACTCCTAATTTCTCCAACCGCTTGGCTGCCTCCTCAAGCATTATGGTACGAGTTCCCCTGATCTGAACTGTATTTCTACCACAAAGCATCTCCATTTTTGTTTGGTTTTCATATTGCAGGGCTGGATAACTTGGATTCAGTCCACAGGTTGGACACGCCTCTTTCTTGGCACGTTCTATATCGATAAAATGAAACATGTTAGTCCATACATCAAATGTAACAAGCTCTTTTCTTAAAGCACCATAATCTTCAACAAGAATTTTTAATGCCTCCGTCTGCTGAAACGCAACAACCATTTGGACAGTTGGGGCAACAATTCCAAAAGAGTCACAAGTCGCTCCTGATATAGGCGCGGCCTTTAGTAAGCACTGTAAGCAAGGCGTATTTCCTGGCAGGACTGTATAACTCATTCCAGTACCACCAACACAAGAGCCAAAAATCCATGGTACCTTAAATTGATGAACGAAATCATTTATTATGTAGCGAATATCGAAATTATCGGTAGCATCAATAACAAGATCAACGTCGCGAAATAACGGAAATAGATTGACACTATTAGCGTCCATTACGTGAGCTTCGATTTGTACCGAAGAATTAATACAAGTTAGTCTTCTCTTAGCTGCAATAGCTTTTGGTAATTGTTCCTGACAGTCTTGCTCCGTGAAAAGCAGTTGTCTTTGTAAATTACTCAGTTCTACATAATCACGATCTACAACCGTTAACTTTCCAATTCCTGCACGAACTAAGCTCTCTGCATTTGCTGTTCCTAATGCGCCACAACCTATCAGAAGCACATGCTTCCTACCAAGCTTATCCTGACCATTTACACCGATTGGTTTATATAAGGTTTGACGAGAATATCTATCATCCATGGTCTTATTCCTCTCAATCTCTTAAGTTGTTAACCGCCGATATAAGACATTTCAATTTTCTCTTTATTTCTTGCGGATTCCTCAGTTCGCTCATCTGAATATCGATCATGACGATTATTCCAGATTGATGAAATTCGATTTTCTATTTCTTCATCGGTTGCACCAGAACGAAGGAGCTCTTTAAAATCAAAACCTCCCGATGCAAACAAACAGCTATATAGCTTCCCGTCAGCAGCAATTCTAGCTCTTGTACACGTGGAACAGAACGATTCTGATACGGATGTAATAAAGCCTACTTCTGTACTTGTTCCAACATATTTGTACCGCTTTGCTACCTCACCAATGTACGCCGGGACAAGCGGTTCTAGTTCAAAATGCTTGGTTAGCTTCTGGAATAATTCCTTCTTGGTAACAACAGTTCGATAATCCCAACCGTTTGTCTTCCCAACATCCATAAATTCGATAAAGCGCAACGTAATCTCTTTATCTTTAAAAAATTGAGCCATTGGAACAACCTGCTGCTCATTCATCCCTTTTTTTACGACCATATTTACTTTCACTTGCATGCCTTCTTGAATAGCTCTATCAATCCCTTTTATAACACGTTCTGCACTAATACCACTCTCATTTATCGAATGAAAAAGATTATTGTCTAATGCATCCAAACTAACATTTATCCGTTTTAACCCTGCCGTTTTCAGCTCATATGCCATCTTTTCAAGCAGTGTCGCATTTGTAGTAAGGCCGATATCTTCTAATCCCTCAATTCTGGACAAATTCGAGATGAGCTCTGGTAAATCTCTTCTTAGTAAAGGCTCGCCACCAGTTAAACGAATCTTTTTTACGCCTAATTTCACAAAGGAGCTTGACAGCCTTTCTATTTCCTCAAAAGAGAGTAAATGACTCTTTGGTAAAAATGGATAGTCCTTTCCAAATATCTCCTTTGGCATACAATATGTACATCGAAAATTACATCGATCGGTTACTGAGATTCGTAAATCCTGTAAGGGACGACCAAATTTGTCTGTAAGCATGAATCCAGTAAGCCTCCTCTTATTTTAGTTACCATACACAACTAAGATTTGGAGCTGTATAATTAGCACCATACAGCTCCAAGTAATCTATCATTTATTTTCCGTTGACTCTTGAACTACCTCTAAAATGCGATGGGAATGGGTGTAAACATTCATTTTATCCCCTCTAGCAAATCCAATCACTGTAATTCCGAGATCATTTGCTAGGTTTAACGCTAAGTTAGTAGGTGCTGATTTAGAAAGTAAAATTCCAACACCAAGTTTAGAAATCTTTAATAAGACTTCAGATGAAATACGACCACTAAAGACAACTAATTTATCTGACAATGACAACTTCTTTTCCAACACATAACCATATACTTTATCAAGTGCATTATGTCTTCCAATATCCGTACGAATCTCTAGTATGCCTTCTGGTGTGGCTAGCGCAGCATTATGAACACCGCCTGTGCGTTTAAATTGTTCAGATTGTACTTGAAGTTCTTTCATTAAATTATAACATTGTTCAACCGATATCGTTAGACGGCTTGTTATTGTTTTTGCAGTTTTGACATCACTTTTAAAATAAAATTGTCTACTCTTACCACAACAGGACCCAATAAAACGCTTTGAATGATCATGCTGAGTAGCGTCAACCTCTCGATGGAGCTCAACATATGCAAACCCACGATTGGAGTCGATAGAGACTGTATTAATTTCCTCCATATATCGGATAATACCTTCTGATGCAAGAAATCCAATAATTAGCTCTTCTATATGGGATAGGGAACAAACCATTGTCGCGAATTCCTTGCCATTAAGAATAATAGTAAGGGGAAACTCTTCCGCAATTTCTTCATATGAAATGCTAGATTCTATTCCATTAAAACGGACAATTTCCCAATTATCCAGATTTTCATTCATGATTTCACCTTCTAATTTGGTTCCATTTCAAGTTCTTCAACTCGTTTCTCAACATACTTGGTATCCTTGTGGGCAAAATATGTTTCCGCCTTTTCCACAATAACAGCCGTATTATATTCTGGAATACCAGCAAAGCTCTCGTAAACTCCTTTTGGTATTAATGAATTTCCTTCAGGCCAATGTACTTCTACATTCCCTGACCGTACAGGTTCAAATTTTGCACGTCCAGTAAATGAGCCGTGTTGATTATAAACAACGATAGCCTCCCCCTCTTTAATACCCAGTTCACTGCCGTCCTTTTCATTGAATAACACATCATAACGATCTGCTGAGTTAAAAGGATCCTTATCATGATAAATCATCGAATTAAATTGTTTTCCACGTCTTGTCGTTACATAAAAATGCCCTTCTGGTTTACGAAGCTCTGGCAGCTCAACTGGAATTAAATTTCCTTTCCCATCTGATGTGGGACATATTCCATCTTCACAAAGCCATGCGCCCCCCCATTGAAAAAGGTCGCCCTTTTTCTTCAAGTTGTCAATTCCGTAATAATTAGGTGCTGCTTTCGAAATTTCCTCTCGAATTGCATAGGCATCCTCAAAGTCAATTAATTCCTTCTTTTCAGGATTTACACGTTTTGCTAGGTCAACATAAACCTCCCACTCAGGCCTTGCTTCTTCAATTCTCGGACCTTTTATTTCTGGCGAAAAATATACCATTCTCTCGGTCGATGTTGATGTTCCACCACCAGGCTGCTCATACCTTGTCATTGCTGGAAGAACAATGACAGCTTCTTTCGCATCTAATAGAGTAGATGTATTTAATATAATATCTTGGTGAATCCGAATATCAATATTTTCAAGGGTCTGCCTTACAAAATCAGGGTCTGGCATTGTTTCTAAAAAATTCCCCCCCGACATATAGTAGAGCTTAAGCTTTCGGGCGTGGTCTTCCGGTAAAAGGGCATTCTCTAATGTTACACCTACAATATCCCCTTGCCATTCAGGGATATCAAATCCCCAAATTTTTTCGATCCGGCCACGATTCACTTCATCCATTCCCCCACCTGGTAACGAGAATGGATCGGCTCCCATTTCGGCTGAACCCTGTACACCAGAATGACCGCGAATAGGCATTAAACCACAATGCTCTCTCCCAAGAAACCCTTGTAATAATGCAAGATTCGCTACTTGTGATATGTTATCCGTCCCGAAACGATGCTGTGTCAATCCCATTGACCATACAAATACCGCTGAAGATGAATTGGCTAATAGCTCTGCTAATTCTAGCATTCTTTCTTTTGATATACCTGATGACTGTACCAATTGCTCCCAACTAAAAGACGTAACCTTCGTTCTTAAATCATCTAGATTGTTGACATGTTTCTCAATAAACTCATGATTTAATGCCGATCCAGGCCTATTTTTCTCCATTTCAAACCAATGTTTCATAATCCCATGCATGAAAGCTATGTCTCCACCAATATTTACTTGGAAGAAATCATCAGCTATCTTCGTCCCAAATAAAGCCGATTCCGGTATGGAAGGTACCCAATACTTATCCATCGCTGGCTCATGATAAGGATTAATAATGATGATTTTCGTTCCTTTTCGCTTGGCTGCATACATATATTTCGTCGAAACAGGCTGGTTATTGGCAGCAACTGAACCCCAAAATACGAGTACGTCCGTTCCAATCCAGTCCTTATAGTTACAGGTCGATGCCCCTACCCCAATAGAACGACTTAAGGCTGTCTTGGAAGGAGAGTGGCATATTCTTGATGCATTATCCACATTATTCGTGCCAAGGAAACGCGCTACTTTACCTAACGTATAGTACACTTCATTGGTAATGCCACGTGAGGTAGTATAAAACGCGAATTGTTTTGGGTTAAGCGTTTTCATTTTGTCGGAAATTTTATCAAGGGCAGCATCCCAAGTAATTCGTGAAAACTTTCGCTCACCTGGCTTTCGCATAAGTGGATAGGGTATTCTCCCAAGCTTTCTTAGCTCCGTACTACTCATTTTACGAAGATCATCAATATCCGCATGCAGAATATCTTCTTTGATGGCAGACATCGTATTTAAACGCAGCACATTTAATCGAGTTGTACAAACATGTGGACCTTTTAATGTTTGATCTTGTAGTCCTGAAACTCCGAGTGCACAGCCATCACAAACTCCTTGCGTCAAAATCCGTGTGGCGTACGGCAAGTTATCCTTATTCTCCCAAACTACTTTCATAGTATCCCGAATATGATGTGGCTTTACTTTCCCTAAACCAAACGGGACTTTGCTTACCCACAATTTAGGATCCGGTTTCTTTGATATTTTGATAGGACCAGTATGCTTCGTGTTGCCCAATCTATACCCCTCCTGACATATTTAATCAATATACCTTAAGGGCCTAACCCTCATCGGAGCAGACCCCTTCTTATTAACCTCTTATTCTATTTCGTTGCAGCAGCAGTTGCATGTTGCATAGCAGTTTTTTCCTGTTCACCACGAAGTCGTTTAATGTCTACACGAATCCAAAGCGAAATTCCTAGGGCTAGAGCAAACATAACGGTAAAAATTGTCATCGTAAGTGTGTAACTGTTCGTATTATCATAGATTAATGATAATAGAATAGGACCCACAACGCCTGCCATTGCCCATGCTGTTAAAATATATCCATGTATTGCTCCAAGCTGTTTGGTGCCAAATAAGTCGCCAATATAGGCAGGAATAGAAGCAAACCCTCCACCGTAGCATGTGAGAATAGCAAATAATAATAGTTGAAATAAAAGTGGATTAGATGCAAATGGTAAAACGGCAAATGCCACTACCTGGATTACAAAGAAGGCTGAATAAACATTAGGACGACCTATGTAATCACTTAATGATGCCCAGCCAATCCTTCCTCCTCCATTGAATAAGCCTAATAGTCCTACCATAGCTGCCGCAGCAAATGCAGTCATACCTGCTATTTCCTCTGCCATTGGCGATGCAACTGCTAGAATTGCAATACCACAAGTTACATTAATAAATAGCATAAACCATAACATCCAAAAACGTCTGGTTTTAATTGCTTCATTTGCTGTAAGCTGAGATAAGTCTGGTTTTATTTTACTTTTACCAGTCTCCTGCTTTTCCGTGAATCCTTTTGGAGCCCACCCCTCTGGTGGAGGTGCTAGATATTGGGCTGAAGCAGTCATGACAATAAAGTAGATAGTTCCTAGAATATAAAACGTATTTGATATTCCGACTCCATCAATCAATGCTTTAATTGCTGGACTGCTTACCATAGCGGCAAAACCAAATCCCATGATTGCAAGCCCTGTTGCTAACCCACGGCGATCTGGAAACCATTTAACAAGTGTTGAAACTGGAGCAATATAACCAATACCTAATCCAACCCCACCAATGATTCCATAAGAAAGATATAATAGTGGTAATGATTCCAATGCCGTTGCTAATCCCGAGCCAACAACCCCGAGTCCAAAGCATAATCCGGCAAGCATTCCAGACTTTCTTGGTCCACCCTTTTCAACAAATCGCCCCATAAAAGCTGCTGAAAAACCTAGGAAGAAAATAGCTATACTAAAAGCAGTAGAAACCTGTGTCTGAGACCAGCCGTATTCATCAATCATCGGATTGGTAAACACACTCCATGCGTATGCAGAACCAATAGATAGGTGAATACCAACTGCTGAAGCAGCAATTAACCACCTATTTTTTACCTTCTCCATAAAAATCCTCCTTCTAATCTTTTATATAGTAAGTCCTAGGGACTTTACTAAAGAAAGGATATATTGCTTCAAGAAAGCAAACACAGAGATGATAGGTTTTATTATTGTACAAGTATCAACAACATCTTTATGTATAGCGATTATAGTTAGACTTAGGGTGTGGCTTAGTATTTCCTTGCATTTAAGTAAGACTCCACTAAATCTATCTTTTAAATACTAGATTATTAACATCGGGGTATGATCCACCAAATTATATTTATTATTTTCCATAAATTCTGTCTTTTATCGTATCATGAAATCGATTGCAATTCAATTATGATTATTTATTACGATCTTGAACTTCATTAAAAAAGCCTTATACACCGTGTACAAGACTAAAAATAAAAAAAGCCTATTAACTTGATAAAGGATTATCAATAAAAAAAGTCAACACTTGTGCCTCTTTATCATCAACTGGAATAAACAGATGCGGCTTAGAGCCTTGAAAGCATGCACTATCCCCTTTTTCCATGAAATATTTCTTCCCATCGTAGAATAAGTAGATAGATCCCTCTAACACATAAATAAATTCATCCTGTGAATGGGTATAGGATTCCTCCCGTAAATTCAGATTCTTTGGTGTTACATGAACAATGGTAGGCTCGATCCCGGTGAGCGTTGAACGATTAGCCAGTAACTCGTAGGAATATCCCATATTTTCATCGCCAATTCTTGCTCTTCTGCTATCCTTTGGTAGTAATACTAAATCCTGTTCCATTCGTTCATCCAATAACCAGGAGAGAGGGACTTCTAGGGTTTCGCTTATTTTGGACAATGTCGCAATCGCAGAGGCCGTTTGTCCATTCTCAATCTTTGAAAGCATGCTCTTGGATACACCTGAAGCATCTGCTACCTGCTGTTGCGTTAATTTTTTGCGCAAGCGCATTTCCTTAACCTTTTTTCCGATATTTTCTAGATTAATGGTAAATCTCCCCTTATTTGGTGACGTCAATGTTTCTTTAATAATAGTTTACATAAAATATAAACGTCAAGATGTTAGGAGTTTAGAATGATAAGTTAATTCTGTAAGAAATTACAAAACGGAACGTGAATCATAATTCACGCTCCGTTTTGTTACGCGGTGCTTTCTACATATGCAAACGATCTACTAGGAAGTTTTTTTCCGAGTTTATTTTGAATGAAGATAGATGCATCTTGTATTCTTTTATCTTGTATGTCAGTTGTCACACCTAAACCATGCAATAAGTAAAGAACATCATTTGTTGCAACATTTCCTGCTGCACCTGGAGCATAAGGACATCCACCTAACCCTCCGATTGATGTATCAAAACGATTAATTCCATATTGTAAGGAAGTCATGATATTGGCTATTGCCATTCCCCTTGTATCATGGAAATGCATGAAAATCCTCTCGCTTGGCATTCGTTTAAGAATAGTATTTAACAGTAATTCTACTTGAGAGGGAACCGCTGAGCCGATGGTATCTCCTAATGAAATATCGTCTACGCCATATTCCATTAACTGTTCACATACACGAATTACCTCCTCAGGTGAGATAGGTCCTTCATAAGGACAATCAAATACAGTTGATACATATCCTGTAACCTTTTTTCCTTCCTGTTTTGCTTCTTTAATCACTTCTTTTAATATAGGGTAAGTATCATCTATCGCTTTGTTTATATTTTTTTGATTATGGGTTTCACTAGCAGACATGAATACAGAAGCACCATCAATTCCAGCTTCAAGTGCATTTTCAAGTCCTTTCATGTTCGGTACTAGTGCTGAATATAACACATTGGGATTTCGTTTAATCCGCTTTCCTACTTCCTTCGCATCTGCTAAGGCTGGGATCCATTTCGGATTGACAAATGATGAATATTCAATTTCTCGTACACCAGTATTAGAGAGCATATCAATCCAAGCTATTTTGTCTTCGGTAGATATAAATTGCTTTTCATTCTGCAAACCATCACGTGGACCAACTTCTTTTAATTGTACAAAACTCGGCCAATTACCCACGCTATCCCTCCTTTATAATTGGGTACGTTCACGATCATTACTACAACTCATTTAATATCTTCATAAAATTGACTTACCATAAACTATGCGATTACAACTAAAACGGTTTCAGTAAAGCTTATTCAATTTTGTATCCTTTTATTCAACTTTGTTGAATTCAGTTTATAGTAATCGACACAGTATTGTCAACTATTAGAAAATTACTTACAAAAAAAATCTCAAGGTATATGATTACCCTGAGATTAAATAGGCTCCTTTATTTTCCTGTTTCAGCAAATCTTCTAATCCGTTCACCAATTTCATCACGAACTCGTTGAAATACTTGCCATTTCTCATCTTCCGTCCCTTGTGCCTTTGCTGGATCATCGAACCCCCAATGGTCTCGTTTAACATGTGGTGGTGTAACTGGGCATTTGTCCTTAGCATCTCCACATAGGGTTATTGCGAACGTGGCATTGTTTAATATTTCTGGGTCGATAATATCAGATGACTGGTCTGCAATGTCAACACCTACCTCTTTCATTGCTTTTACTGCATTTGGATTCAGTCCATGTGCTTCAATTCCTGCACTCTTTACTTCCCAGTCCTCACCAAGATATTCTTTAGCCCATCCTTCTGCCATTTGACTTCTACAAGAGTTACCTGTACACAAAAAATAAATAGTTTTTTTCGCCATATAAATTCTCCTTTTTTAAACTATCAATAAAGTTAGAAAAAGACCAATTAGTGTGATAAACAAGATAGGTATGGTTAAAATAATTCCCGTTTTAAAGTATGTTCCCCAAGATATCTTCACACCTTTTTGGGATAATACATGAAGCCATAATAATGTTGCTAAAGATCCAATTGGAGTTATTTTAGGTCCTAAATCAGAGCCTATAACATTAGCATAGACAAGTGCTTCACGGATAACCCCTGTAGTATTCGTATCTGCTATCGCAATTGCATCTATCATCACAGTCGGCATGTTATTCATAATGGAAGAAAGGATTGCCGCGATAAATCCCATTGCAATAGTTGCAACAAATAATCCCTGCTCAGCAGCGGCTTGTATAACTGTAGAGAGCACGTCCGTTAACCCTGCATTACGAAGACCAAATACGACGACATACATACCAATCGAGAAAAAGACAATATTCCATGGTGCGCCTTTTAATACTGCTTTCGTATCAACGATTTTACTTGACCTTCCCAGCATGACAAAGAAGATTGCAATAAATCCTGCCACAATCGATACCGGCAAATGAATAAATTCACTTACAAAATAACCAATTAATAAAATGGTTAATACATACCATGAAATCCGAAACATTTTTTCGTCTCGTATAGCTTCCTTTGGTTCCTTTAATTGCGTAAGATCGTAACTTCTTGGAATACTCTTACGAAAATAAATGAGTAACACAACAATAGTAGCCGCTAGCGAAAAGAGGTTTGGAATAACCATTCTAGAGGCATACTCTACAAATCCAATGTTAAAATAATCTGCAGAAACTATATTCACCAAATTACTTACCACAAGTGGTAAAGAAGTCGTATCTGCAATAAAGCCACTTGCCATAATAAATGGAAAAACCATCTTTTCCTCAAAGTTTAAATTTCTAACCATAGCAAGAACAATTGGTGTTAAAATGAGCGCTGCACCATCATTGGCAAAAAATGCAGCAACTATTGCACCTAGAATACTAACTAAAATAAACATCCTTATTCCATTTCCATTAGCGGCCTGCGCCATGTGCAGTGATGCCCATTCAAAGAAACCAATCTCATCTAATATTAGTGATATAAGAATAATAGCAATAAAAGCCAGTGTTGCATTCCATACAATCCCTGTTACCTCAATAACATCCTGAAAGCTTACAACGCCAACTAGAAGTGCTGTAAGTGCACCACCAACTGCAGACCATCCGATTGACAGTCCCTTAGGCTGCCATATAACAAGAATTAAAGTAGCTATAAATATAATAAAAGCGAGTACGGTCATTAAACCTGACAAAACCAATTCCTCCTAACAACAAACAATTCGCTTACCATCCTTTTCAAGCCGCTCTATCTGATAGTTCTGACTAGGCAATTGTTCTAAGAGTGGTTGAATAAATTCATAATAGTGATTTTCCTTATTCATAGAATAGAAAATCCACTGCCCTCTTCTTTCTTCTTTTACTAGTCCAACATCTCTGAGCTTTCGCAGATGCTGGCTAATAGAGGGTTGGCTCATCTTAAATATTTCAACAAATTCACAAACACAACAATCATGAAAATCTAAAATTTTCATCATCGTTAATCTTGTTTTATCCCCTAGCAGCTTTAAAACAATTGCAGCTTGGTTTAGATCCTTTTTCATTTCCATAATCTCCTCAACCTCCATCTAAAGACCATATAAGTTTATAATAATTTACTTATATATTCAATAAATATACGGAACTTATGCAATCAGTCATCGAATATAGTATGATAGATAAGGTGTAACGCAAGTATTGTTAGATTTCATCATGAACAGAATTTAAAGGGGCGTTAGCCAATGTAAATCGCTATTTCCTAATTTATATCAACCTATTAATCGATCATAATGGAAAGGGAATTACTAATGACTATTAAAGAAGAAGTTATAAAAAGAAAAACATTTGCAATCATTTCCCACCCTGATGCTGGGAAAACCACATTAACAGAGAAATTGTTACTTTACGGTAATTTAATACGGTCGGCTGGAACTGTAAAAGGAAAAAAATCAGGAAAGTTTGCTACATCTGACTGGATGGAAATTGAAAAACAACGCGGTATATCGGTAACTTCTAGTGTGATGAATTTTCCATATAAAAATTTTCAAGTCAACATTTTAGATACTCCTGGTCACGAAGACTTTAGTGAAGACACGTATCGTACACTTACAGCTGTAGATAGTGTTGTGATGATTATTGATGCAGTAAAAGGAATTGAAGCGCAGACATTAAAATTATTTAAAGTTTGTCGCATGCGAGGCATTCCGATTTTCACATTTATTAATAAGCTTGACCGTGAGGGAAAAGAACCACTAGAACTTCTGGAAGAGATTGAAGAAGTTCTTGAAATCGAGACGTATCCAATGAATTGGCCGGTTGGGATGGGAAAACGATTCCTTGGAATATTTGACCGTCAAAATGAGCAATTTATTAAATTCAATGGGAATGAAGAGGAAACACATATCCCATACACCGAATTAACTAGTCCTGAACATCAAGATATGGTTTCAAAAGCAGAATTTGAATCTGCCAAAGACGAGCTTGCATTATTAGATGAGGCTGGGGATTCATTCTCCCTTGAAGCAGTATTAAAGGGGGAACAAACTCCAGTATTCTTCGGAAGTGCTTTAGCTCCATTTGGTGTACACGATTTCTTTGACAGCTTTATTTCATTAGCACCCTCTCCTCAGCCAAGAAAATCAACTGAGGGAATAATTGAACCGAGCAATCAAGACTTCTCAGGATTCATCTTTAAAATCCAAGCTAATATGAACCCTGCACATCGAGATAGAATTGCGTTTATTCGGATATGCTCTGGAAAATTTGAACGTGGAATGAGCGTTAAACTATCTAGAACTGGCAAGGTGTTTAAATTATCACAGTCACAACAAATAGTAGCATCTTCACGCGATACGATTGATGAAGCATACGCAGGAGACATTATTGGTATCTATGATCCGAATGCCTACCAAATCGGTGATACCTTACTAGAGGGTAAAGCAAATTATGAATTTGATGAACTTCCTAAATTTCCACCAGAAGTATTCAAAAAAGTAATGGCCAAAAACGTCATGAAGTCTAAACAATTTAAAAAGGGAATCGAACAGCTGGTTCAAGAAGGAGCAATCCAATTATTTAAGGATAAACGAACTGAATCCTATATTCTAGGAGCTGTTGGTGAACTTCAATATGAAGTATTTAAATACCGTATGGAGAATGAATATAATGTTGAGGTATTGTTTGAAACAATTGGAGAGCGTATCCCTCGATGGTTAAAAAGAGAGCAAGTAAATGAAGCTCTCTTTGACGATAGAAATATACTAGTACGAGATAGAGACGATAATTACCTCGTCCTATTCCGCAATGAATTTGCTTTAAACTGGTTCAAGGATAATCATAAAGATATTGAACTAATTGATCTGTTTGAAGTTAATTCCTATGACCAAGTGAAATAGAATAAAAGATGGAGCTCTATTCGGAAGTCCGATTATGAGCTCCATTCCATTTTTTCTTGATACCATAGAGGCTTCCATAATTCAAAATATTGATGATCCTCAAGAATTACATTTAAGCGTTCCATCATTTCATCCAATTGGTCTGGTACAAATCGAATTGTCCACACGACTGATGAAAAAATAACCATCGCCATGTAAATCGAATATAACCTCCAAAAGCTTTCGGGAACTTGAAAGTTATAATATCCATGAACTTGTCCTATAGAAAATGGTATACTTTCTCCTCGAACAAATAAGCCCACTTTAACAAAATCATGAATTGGATCACCCCAGTCCAAATTATCAAAATCGATTACTCCGGAAAATTTTCTATCACTTAAAATAATGTTTCCAAGGTGAAAGTCATCGTGTTGCAACCTATTGGGACGTTCTATTAAATATTGTTTATTTTCCTCAATGAAATCAATTATCTTCTCAACCTGCTTAATCTTAATTCCACAGGACTGAAACGCCTGAAGATATTGATAATGTTTTTTTAAAATTCTACTCTCCCAAGCTTCTACTGAAGGGATTTCTGCATATTGATGAAGCTTATAAAGTTCCTTACCAGCATCGATACCAAGATGATACTGTTCTTTGTCGGAAAAGGTATGAATGATTTCTTTCGCATCTTTGCCATCTATATAAGCGTATATCGTATAGCTAATATTTTGTGTTTCGATATTTTTTATTTCATAAGGCTTCGGACATCTTACACGTAGGTTCTGTAGTCCTTTTAATGTATGAAACTCCTGTTGTTTCTTTTTATAATCTGCACTTGCTCCCACACGTAATAAATATTTATTTCCATTTGCATGTACGATATATTTTTGATCAGTTGAATACCCTTTTGATAATTTATTCACCTTAGTGGCATTCATCAAAATTTCAGAGTGTTTGTTTATAATGGAGATAATATTAATCAACCTCCTCTCTTCAAACTAGAAAAAAACTATTATAAAGCTTCTCCATATGTACTATTTAGTGCTGCTTTCCACCTAGAATAAAATTCTTCGACTGAAGCATAACGATTATCTCTCCCAACTTCAACAGCTTTTTTCACAATATCATATAATACTTCACCTGCATCCCATTTCGTAAGAGAACGATCCAACTCGCCTCCTAATAATCCAAATGCTATGGCTCCCATATTAAATACATTTGTTTTCTCATCTATCACAGCACCTAATTCGAACTCTTCAGGTGACATAAACCGTGATGATCCCCAAAGACGACCCATTGGATTTTGAAATGGTTTTCTCTGATACAAATCAATATCACAAACCCTTGTATCATTTCTAATAAAATCATATAGAATACTTCCATCGTAAAAATCTACTGCAACATAGCTCTTTCTCTCCATTTGAACATGAAACTCAAAAATATGATTGAGTGACTGAATACGTTTTTCAACTGGCAATTGCTTGAAACGAAAGAATGGAGAATCAGGATGATTGTATTTATGAGGTGGTGGATAAACCCAATGGTTATGCAAGGACTCTCCCTCAAACCATTCGAATAATAACGCATACCCTGATTCTAATTCAAAATGATCAATTAAATTAACTAAATATGGATGCCTTAGGTCTTCATATAAGGATATAGAGCGCCTTAAATTAGCAATAGCGATATCTGGCTCAACAGAACCATTGATAGTTTTAGCACCTGCATACTTTAAAAATCGCTTGACTCCATTTTTCTCAATGCCAAAGCTTATATTTCCAGAATCCTGTTGATCATAGACACAAAATACTTTTCCATAATGGCTAATCCATTCAAAATTGTGGTCCTCTTTTAGTTGAAATGATATTTGATTTAGTGAATATCGCTTATTCATTAAATTCCCCCATTTATAGAATTCAACTTTGTATTTATTGTTTTTCTTTTCGACCAATTAAATGAACTAACGTAGTAAAAACGAATCCACTACCTAATCCATCATTAGCTCCGCTACAGTATTCCCCATAGCTATTCCAACGCCTGTTCCGATGAATAATCCACCAGGGATAAAGAGATTATTTTTAGGATTCATAAAAAGTCTCCCTTTTAAAAAAATTCTTATAATATTCTATCACAAAAAATTAGGTTAATTGTACAAGAAAACAAATTTAAACTGCGATTTATGAATAACTCTCTCTGGTTACCAACAAGTGAATAAATTCAAATATGATTAATTTGATTCGTCCATTATATTTCTAATAAAAAGAGGAGGTTAAAGAATCTGATTTTAATAATCCTCAAATAGAAAAACACACAGAATTAAAATTCTGTGTGTCAACTGAATTTATTAGCTGCTGCCAATTTATACAATCAATAAACTCTTTTAGCCCCTACATAATATTTCGACCAATAAGGATTATCCATTGTATAAATCGCAATCCCCTTGGAATTTGTTGCTGATATCCATTGATTATCTCCAATATAAAATCCCACATGAGTAATAGAGCCTGACGCATTGATGGAATAAAACACTAGATCGCCTGGTTGTAGGTTATTTGTAGCTATTGCCTTCCCCTGAGTGTATAGACCAGATGAAGTATTTCTCTCCATATTGACACCATGCTTTGTAAACATATAATAAACAAAACCGGAACAGTCGAAACCAGATGGCGACGTCCCTCCCCATTGGTATGGTACACCTAAATAATTTCTCGTATCCTTGACTAATTCTCGCTTTACAACTGCATGTTCAATTGCCATATTCGTAGCTGTATCTGTTTTTCCAGTAATAGAAAGCCCATAGTCAGCTTGAAAATCCTTTATGGCAGCCGTAGTAGCATTATCATAGCTACCTGTAATGGTAGGAACGGCATAATAACCCAATATCTGTAGCTTACGTTGGATTGTCTGAAGCGTTGCGTTAGTATTAGTGTTATCTTCTAAGCTTTCGTTGACTGTTTCTACTTTACTTGGAATTTTCAATACTTGGCCTAAGGAAATTGTATTACTTGTAAGTTGATTAGCAGATTTTAATTGTTCAACCGTCACGTTATATCGTTTGGCAATACTGTATAGCGTATCTCCAGAGGTCACTGTATGACTTGAATTAACTACTGTTTGTGATGGTGAGACTGTACTTGATTCCTCTTTGGAAATAATAAGTTTCTGTCCAATACGTAAATTATCTGAATCTAAATTATTTGAACTTCTAATTGCATCAACATGAACACCGTAACGTTGTGCAATAGACCATAAGCTGTCTCCTGCAACTACTTTATACTCCATATTTGCTGCTGGAACCTGCTCTTCACTTGTATCAGCCACTGCATTTCCTGAAGGAATTCGTAACATCTGTCCTATACGCAGTGTGTCTGATGTTAAATTGTTTATAAGTTTTAATGCAGTTACCGTCGTATTGTAGCGATTAGCAATACCCCATAAGCTATCTCCAGCCACAACCGTGTAGTTGGATTCTATAGGTGCGTCGTTAGTGGTAGTGATTCCTTGTATGATGGTAGGAATAGTTAGTACTTGACCGAGGCTTACAAGGTCACTTGTCATTCCATTTGCTGCTTTAATGGCATCCACTGTGACATCATATTCTCTTGCAAGCACAGATAAATAATCCCCTTTTTCTATAGTATGGAAAGCCTGCGGAATAATCAGCTTTTGCTGAAGCCTTAACGCATCAGAAGTTAGGTGATTAGCTTGTTTTAGATTAGCAACCGTTGTGTGAAACTTGTTACTGATTCCCCAAAGTGTGTCTCCAACTGATACTTGATAATAGATTGAACTTGAATCTGCAACTTGTGTTGCTACTGGTTGTTTAACCTCCTCTGCTTTTGCGGTACTTATATTACCACCAATTAGAGGAAAGGAAGTAATTGCCAATCCACCAATTACTACTTTGACAACAGATACTTTTATCCTAGGGTAGTTTTCCTTGACCATTTGCTTAACGGAAGTAACAAAACCTGTATTCTCCTCTGGTTTTGTCCCTAATTCATTAGCAAATTCCATCCTATGATCATCCAAATAAATATATAGCTCATAAGAGTCACCGTTGTCAGTTTTTCTTAATTCATGTCTATAATACCTATACATTATTTACTGTACCTCCATAGCCTTTACTACCCATAGTTTTCATAAATTAGATGTAAAGTATACAAAGCTATTACTTCTTGAGATGGGTTTATGGATTCTTCATTCGAAAGATTTTATGAGATTAATGGGTAGGCATCAGGAAACACTATTTACTGGAGGTGTCAAGATGGAGAACAAATATCGTGAATACCGAACAGGTCAAGGTGTCCCAAAAGCAGGGGCCTATATATGCCAATCTGGGAAAAAAGCAAGTATGAATAAGGGAGAAAACTTCCCTGAATGTCCAATCAGTGGCCAAGATACGTATTGGAAGCATGAAAACGATGAATAAAATGAAATAAAATTAAAGTAAAGCAAAAAACTTTGTCGATTATGTTCGACAAAGTTTTTTAAAGAATACAGCTTTTTATTAGAAAAGATCTGACCCATCTAAAACATCTTTTGCCCATTTTCTGGACGCATGGTGTAAATCAAAAAAGACTTTTTGATCAATGCCAATCTCTTTTGTATGGGAATCGATACTTTTCCAATCCGCTCGTTCTGCTGCATAAACCAATTTCAATACAGGATTTAAGGAAGTGTCCTTTCCACGTAAAGTATCCTTAATTTCTCGATCAAGCGGTAATTTTTTTAATATATTCTCGAGTGGTTGCTTGAAAATAGTTTCAACTAATGACAGTAAACCTGTTAAGAAGAAGCTAGAACTATCCTCATCTCTTCCAATATGCTGTGAAATCATTTCATTTGCCTTCGCCCGAGTTAAACACAGTTTAATTATTTCATCCGGTGCATCACCTGAGCTTGCTAAGGTTTCACGAATTGACAGTACATAAAACCATTTTCTCAATTCGATCAAACCAAGCAATACAATTGCCTGCTTTATGGATTTGATTTTATAGACAAGTCCAATGGACGGTGAATTTAATAATCGTAGAAGCTTATAGGATAAAGAAACATCCGCTTCAATAATTTTAGCAATTTTTTCAATATCAGGTTCACGCTTTGTTAATTCCGAAATCACAACGAAAACACTGTGATTTTGAACCGGATAATCATTGGTTGAAAGAATAACGGGCTTACTGAAAAAATACCCTTGGAAATAGGTGTATCCGTCTTGTAGACATTGCTTGAACTCTTCCCTTGTCTCCACCTTTTCCGCTAGGTAAATTAGATCATATTTTTTTAATTCCCTCATAATTCTTATTTGCTCATCACGAGCGGTTTTTTGAATATCAATTTTTATTATATCTGCTAATTCAAGTAGCAGATGAAAGTTAGGGTTTCCTACCTTCATTTCAAAATCATCCAACGCAATTTTATAGCCTTGTGCCTTTAATAAACTACAATTCTCAATAACTTTATCAGTTGGATTTACACCTTCTAAAATTTCTATTACCATACTTTCAGGTTGAATAAAAGTTGGAATAGAATTGGCTAATATTTTTTCTGTAAAGTTAATAAAACATGGTTTGCCTTCTGAAAGTTCTTCAATACCAATCTGCAAGAAACTGTTTATTACTTCTGAGGTGGCTTGGTCTATGTCTGTATGACTAAACTTATTATCTTGCTTATTATTACGGTATAGTAACTCATAGGCGAAAACCTCTTGCTTTTTCGTCAGTATAGGTTGTCTTGCTACAAATACCTCCAAGATTGTTCCACCTCTTTTTTTAATAGATATAGTAAAATAATACCATACATTGGTCGAATTTAATCGAAAAAAATAAATATTTTTTACTATACACCTAACATTTTCGACAAATTTTCCTATTGACAATATCAATTCTATGTTCTACTATTTGTTTTAACTTCATGAAGGAAATGCGTTGAACTTTCATAGTAGCTAATACAATTCTTGAAAGCTAGAGACCTGATGGATGGTGCAAATCAGGCAAGATGTATAGTGAATTACAGTTAGGGAGCAGATTTATCCGGTTTAGGCCGTTATCTAATACAAGCGAGCAGAGTAATCTGCTAACTAGGGTGGTACCGCGGAGCTTCCGTCCCTTTTTTTAGGGATGGAAGCTCTTTTTTTATTAACTTTACGTAAAGTACAATTTCATAATCAAAAAGCAAGGAACTATTATAGTAGTTATGGCAATTCTTGAAATCAGAGACCTGATGATTGGTGCGAATCAGGCAAGATGCATGGCGAAGTACAAATAGGGAGCTGAATTTATCCGGCTTTGGCCGTTATCTAATACAAGCGAGCAGAGTAATCTGCTAACTAGGGTGGTACCGCGGAGCTTCCGTCCCTTTTTTAGGGATGGAGGCTCTTTTTATTTTCTAAAAAATTGGGGGACTTATAGATGAAAAAGGAAATGTCAGTTAGCCTAGCATTATTACCAATTGTGACAATTATTGTAGCAGCCTCTTTTTCGGTTTTCGTTTGGAAAGCAGGTATGCACTTTCCACTTATTTTTGGAATTATTGTAGCAGCTTTCGTTGCTGTAATTTGTGACCGAAAATGGCAAGATGCTCAAACGATGATGGTTAATGGTGTCAGTCGTGCATTGCCAGCAATCTTTATTTTACTGATTATTGGTACGATCATTGGATCCTGGATTGCAAGTGGTGTCATCCCAACAATCATTTTCTACGGATTATCAATTATTCAACCAGAAATTTTCTTGCCAATAGTCGCATTAGTTACTGGTATCGTTGCGGTGACACTTGGTAGTTCTTTTACTGCCATTGCTACAATTGGATTAGCATTTATGGTTATTGGAGAAGGACTTGGATTCCCTGCTGGCATCGTTGTAGGTGCAATTATTTCGGGTGCTTTCTTTGGTGACAAGTTGTCTCCCGTTTCCGATACGACTAATATTGCACCAGCAATGGCAGAGACAGACCTGTTTAGTCATGTAAAACATATGCTTTGGGATACGATTCCCGCCTTTTTATTATCGATTATCATTTTTGGGGTCGTTGGAATGTCAGGCTCCCATAGTGGCACTGCTAATGCTAATACAATAAGCGACATTAAATCTGGATTGGATGAACTCTTTGTAATCCACCCTTTATTGCTACTTATGCCGATTTTAACTATTATCTTAATGATAAAAAAGACTCCTGCAATTCCAGCATTGATTTCAGTGAGTTTACTTGGTGCGTTATTAGCAATCGTTATACAAGATTCTTCAGTCACAGCCATCATTAACGTCATGACAAGTGGGTTCACAGCAGAATCTGGAATCCCAACGATTGATTCGTTGTTAAACCATGGTGGATTAACTTCAATGCTTGAAACTATTGCATTAGTAATTCTTGCAACTGCGCTTGGTGGGCTACTTGAATCAACAGGTGCGTTTCATATATTAACGAAAAAGATCATGGCAAATGTAAAATCGACGGGATCACTAATAGCTTCTACTATTCTATCGACCTTCTTAGTAGCATTCGCAACTGGTGCACAATTATTAGCCATTATGTTACCAGCAAGAACCTTCGTTCAAAAATATAAAGCCATGAGTATTGATACAATTAATCTTTCTCGTGCTGTAGAAGCTGCAGGAACTGTTGGAATAAACTTAGTGCCATGGGGAGTGCCAGCAGTATTTGTATCAGGGCTGTTTGATATTAGCCCAATCGAGTTTATTCCTTACGCTTTCTTTGTATTTCTGGTTCCACTTATTAATTTAATTTTCGGCTTTACTGGATGGACTATTACTCGCAGACATTACGAAAAGGAACATGTTGATTCGTCGTTAAAAGGAGAACAAGTAATATGAGTAACGTCATACTTTCCATTATTGGAACAGCCCAAGATGGGGGTATTCCCCATCCAAATTGTTTTTGTGAAAATTGCAGACTTGCCATGCAAGACCAAGATTTCAAACGTTTAGCTGCATCAATAGCAATTATCATACCAGATGAAGGAGCCTGGCATCTTATTGATGCCACGCCAGATATAAAGGAACAATTAAGGTTACTTCAATTAAAGTATCATTTAGCAGGTGAAATGATGCGCAGCATCTTTCTAACACATGCACATATGGGGCATCTTCCTGGTCTATTGTTTTTAGGTAAAGAAGCAATTAATACGAAAAGTATTCCCGTGTACGCTGGAACCCAGATAAAAAAACTATTGTTGGAACAAGCACCTTGGAAGCAATTGCATAACGATGAGAATATTGTCGTTAGGGAAATACACCATAAGGAATCAGTAAAGCTATCAAAGTCATTATCTATAAAACCATTACTTGTACCGCATCGAAATGAATTCTCTGAAACCTTCGGCTATTGGATTGATGGACCGACTAAGAGCGTACTCTATATCCCTGATATCGACCGATGGAAAGATTGGAATCTTGATATTGTTTCCCTTGCAAAAGAGGCGGATATATGTCTATTAGATGGAACTTTTTATTCTCCTAAGGACTTAGAGAAAATTGGACGTGACCTTCAAGATATACCTCATCCACCTATAACGGAAACAATGGATTTACTTCAAGAGGTTGCAAGCAAGACGAAAATAATCTTTACACATCTAAACCATTCGAATCCAGTAATTCATCCGGATGGCGCTTCCAAAAAACAAATCGAATCCAGAGGATTCTTTATTGCAGAAGAAAGGCAGGAAATCTGTATCTAAAAGGATTAACTAATGAAGGCGATAAGAATGTACTTATCGCCTTTTGTTAATGAACACGAAGTTCACGAAATTGAAATTCTGTATTCTGTTTACTGCTTGTAATTACAAATATATCGAGATGAGCTGATGATTTGCTTAGTTTGGCTGTTAACTCATATGGTTGCCAATCATTTGTTAGATGAAGATTCTGGGTTTTATGTTCAGAAAGCAGATTTCCTTGTTTATCAATTTCTTCCATTTTTATATAAACTGTACCTTTCCCTTGTAAATCCAATTGACAACGAATTTCTCCATCTGCTTTATTGGATTCAGGTGAATATACAAAGCCTTCCCCTACTTGTTCTCCATCGGTTTTAACAGTAAACGTTGCTTGCTCTACTTCTTCTACAGTTGCTCCGACACCAAAATATTTCGTTGTTGTTTCTTCTAGTGCAAGGACATCTAATCTTACTAGAGAAAAAAACAAGATGAACACAATTACCCCAAACCAATTCTTCATACAAATCCCTCCATCGAAACGTTACTTTAAATAGTCTGTTATGTTATCGAGTACCTTTTGTAGCTTCTCGGCTTGCTCCGTATACATTTCCTTTGCAGCAGGATTATCCGTTTGTAATGCAAAGCTTTCAAAATCAGCCTGCAATTTTTTTAATGTTGAACCAACTAAAGGACGCTGTTGAACCACCTCTTTCTTGAGGTCATCACTGTACAAATCCACATAAACATTTCCCTTTGAATCAACCTGCGCAAGGAACACATCTTGAAACGTGAGAGCTCCCTGTGCTTGTATTTCTCCTAATAGCCACTCCTTGGTATATCCTAGTTTTTTCAAACTATTTTTCATTACGTGCCCGTCAGAAATGATGATAGTTGGGCCGTGATCCCTTTCTACAGGTGTTTGAAGAATACGGGGAGTCACTGGCTGTTCCTCAGACTTTTTTAATATACTGAGTTGCCCATTTGTTTCAAATACTGCCATTTCAACATCCTGCACGTTAAACACTCCCTGCTCCCGTAGTAACAGCATTAATTCTTTAATAGCTAATTGGTTTTTCATTAGATTTTTTTCAAGAATTTTTCCATTTTCAATGACCATATCTGATTTTCCATCCGTAATTTGTAAAAATAGTTTTGATTTTAATCCGATATAACCCAATACGATTGGAAAAAGCCCCCATACTAAAAGCGCCATTAAACCATTTGATATTTTAATATTTTGATCCACTGCCATACTGGATGCAATTGACCCGATGGTGATTCCCACACAATAATC
Source organism: Ornithinibacillus xuwenensis (assembly GCF_039614845.1). Classification (NCBI taxonomy): domain Bacteria; kingdom Bacillati; phylum Bacillota; class Bacilli; order Caryophanales; family Bacillaceae; genus Ornithinibacillus; species Ornithinibacillus xuwenensis. The sequence continues at coordinate 39,674 of NZ_JBDIML010000003.1, forward strand.
GAAAAATGTTAAATGGGATATTTGCTTCTTACCCATCACTCGAGCCATTAGGAGTAATAACAAAAATGCAATTACGGAACGAATTATGGTTATTAGGTATTCAGACACTTCTTCATTTCCCCTTGAAGTAAAATTATGTAAGCATTTTATAGTATTGGACAATCTAGAAATAACATACAAAATAGGAGAATGCTTATGTATAAAAAACCATACCTTCTAATTATCTTTCTTTCATTACTTTTTTCAGGTTGTGGACAACCAATAGGTGGAGAAATATTTTTTAATCAGATAAATGCTTTAGAGGATTCGATATCACATACAGATTGGGAAGAAACAAAATTACAAATGGATGAGCTTATCAAAATATATGAAGAAACACTATGGAAGCTTCAATTACTAGGTGACGAAGGTGAATATGAGGGGCTTCATGAAAGCCTAGAGCGACTAAAACCCGCAGTTGACCAAGAGGACAAGTTACAGGCATTACTTGAGCTTGCAACAATAAAAGGGTACCTTGAAGGAATTTATTCGATGTAACAATTAGGTATAATGACTCCCTTTACAAATTTGAAATGATTGTTTATAGTATTTCTGTAACATAACTGCATATCCGTAAACACTAGGGGAGCTGCTTTACGTGGCTGAGAAGGCATTGCCTGACCCTTATTTACCCGATCTAGATAATACTAGCGTGGGGAAGTGTAGTACACTGTATGTGTTTTTTCTATTGTTTTTTGAGGTACATACTTTTGTTACTGCATTCCCAAGGGAGTGCAGTTTTTTTGTTATATTAATTTTTTATAGGAGGAATTATGATGCGTATGAGATGTGGAGATAGTAGAATTGCAGGATGTCAGTTTACACTTTTTCCGATGAGCGATAATTTTGCAACTATTATTCTAACAGCACTAAAGGAAGTTGATACTTCTAAGGTTTGGAAGGATACAGATGACGTTTCTACATGTATTCGTGGAAAGTTGGTTCATGTTTTCGATGTAACAAGAGCTATATTTTTACATGCAGCCAAAACAGGAGAGCATGCTGCTATGAGTGGTACATATTCCATCGGATGTCCAGGTGATTCAAGCGGTGATGTATTAATGAGTGAAACTGACGTTGTGTTAAACCAACAGAATTCCCAAAGTATTCGTCAGCAGGCCAGCTGTAAATTTGCGCTATATCCTATGGGTAGAGAGGATTATATGGACACGATTTATGAACAAATCGATTTATCTCAATCCCAAGGTGTTAAAGTAAGTGGAAGCCATTATGCTACCCGCCTCGACGGAGATGTAAATGATATTTTTCGTACAATGGAAGAGGCGTTTGAAAATGTACAAAGCAAAGTTTCTCATGTCACCATGACATTTACGATTTCTGCAAATAGTCCCTCAACTAAATAACTTGACCCTTCATTTAGTGAGGTATTAATGCCAATTATATGCGGCATAAAGGAGGATTTTATATGACAAAGCATTGGAAATTAAAAGAAATTGTTCTCATGTCTATACTAGGCGTTGTATTTGGCGTTATCTATCTATTATTTTTCTTTGTTGGGCAAGGAATCACTACATTCTTAACCCCGTTTGGATTAGGACCACTAGGTTATGAATTTATTTTCGGTATTTGGTTTATTGTTTCTATATTAGCAGCCTATATCATCCGAAAACCTGGTATTGCTTTTACTGCAGAAGTTATCGCCGCTGTTGTAGAGGTACTTATTGGAAGTACAGCTGGTCCTACACTTATACTTACAGGGATGATACAAGGTGCGGGAGCTGAATTAGCCTTTGCAATAACAAAATGGCGTAATTATACATTACCAATTTTAATATTATCGGGTATGTTAGCTGCTAGTGTAAGTTTCATCTATCACTTATATGCATCTGGTATTATTGCCATGGGAGCATGGATTATCCTAGCATCACTTATCATCCGAATCATTAGTGGTGCACTTCTAGCTGGAATTCTTGGTAAATGGCTTGGCGATCAGCTTGCGAAAACAGGTGTACTACGTGGTTATGCATTAGGAAAGGAGCTGCAAAAGAAGCGTGAGCATCCAGCAGCTTAACAAATCGTTACTTCAAGTAGAAAACTACTCGTTTAGCTATGAATCGCTTAACGATAACCAAGTACTTCAAGATCTTAGCTTTTCGTTATACCACAATGAGATGTCGATGTTAATAGGTGCTAGTGGATCTGGAAAAAGCAGTCTCGCACTATGCTTAAATGGCTTATATCCTGAAGCAGTTGAAGGTAATTCTACAGGAAATATTTACTTTAAAGATAAACATATTTCTGATTACGCAACAGGAGAATTACAGCAACATATCGGGATAGTCTTTCAAGATCCAGAGAGCCAGTTTTGTATGATAACGGTTGAAGACGAACTAGCCTTTACATTGGAAAATTTGAACATCCCATCCTCTGAAATGCCTAAGCGCATTTTAGAGGTTCTCCATTTGGTTGGAATGACTAACAATAAGCATAAGAGATTACATGAATTATCAGGTGGAGAAAAACAAAAAATTGCGCTTGCAGCAGTGCTTCTTCTCGATCCAAACCTAATCATATTTGATGAGCCAACTGCAAATCTTGATCCAGTATCACGAATTGAATTTATTGATTTGATACGAGAAATTAAGGAAGAAAAAAAACTATCCATACTTATTATCGACCACCAAATTGATGACTGGCTTTTTATTGTTGATCGATTACTAGTTCTTAATAAGAATGGACAAATCATAGCAAATGATAAACCAGATAAAATTTTTCCAGAAAAAATACCACGATTAAAACAAGAAGGAGTTTGGCTTCCCAAGCCCTATCTTAATCCATTGACAGTGAAAGCAGACTCCCGCCCAACAAACAAGCCGGTGTTACTTTCGATTGGAAATCTTTCCTTCAGACGAAAGAAATCCACAATCCTAAGTGACATTACTTTAAATATCCCTGAAGGTGAATTTGTAACTATTGTCGGAGAAAATGGTGCGGGTAAATCAACTCTACTTCAGCTTATGGCTGGGCTGATAACACCGGATCGAGGTACGATTTCTTTTCAAGGAAAAGAAATTGAAAATTGGAATGAAAAAGAACTACGAGCAAATATCGGTTTCGTGTTTCAAAATCCTGAACATCAATTTATAACCGACACAGTGTATGACGAGCTTACCTTTGGCATGAAGCTAAATGGCTATCATCAAGCAGAAATCAAAGCGCGCACTACTGCATTATTAAGTCAATTTGGTTTACTACGACACAAATATCATAATCCATTTTCATTAAGTGGTGGACAAAAAAGAAGAGTAAGTGTTGCAACCATGTTAAGCGAATCACCAAAGCTTTTATTATTGGATGAACCTACCTTTGGGCAGGATGCAGATACAACCCATGAACTCATAAAGACTCTTGTGATGCTCAGGGATAACGGCACAACCATTATAATCATCACACATGATATGGAATTGGCTGATTTATCAGACACAATCCTTGTATTACAAAATCACAAGGTTGCATTCTCTGGGAGTCCAAGTGCACTTTGGAGAAAAACAGATTTAATGAAGCGTGCCAGACTCCGATTACCTTATCGAATACGAACACAAAACAAATTGGGGAGGTGAACAAATGATAGCATCTATTAATCCTTCCATGAAGGCTTTTTCCGTGTTAATCCCTGGGATACTATTAGCATTAACTTACGACTTTTTTACACCTTTATTCTATCTAGTATTTATCCTAATCATTACTTTTACATTAAGTAAGGTATCATTTTATCGATGGATTAAAATCTTCACTCCATTCCTACTAATTGCGATAGGTTTCTCGTGGATGACAATGCTTTATACAAGTGAAGAGTTTTCGGGTGGCCATGTTTTATTTGAAGTTTGGAGATTTGAGGTTACTTCAGGAAGCTTTGAAACTGGAGTTAGTCTTGGATTACGATCCCTCTGCTTTGTTTCACTTTCACTATTATTTGTTCTAACAACCGATTCAACAAAATTTATGCTTAGTCTAATGCAACAGTGCAAGCTTCCTCCAAAAATCACCTATGGTATATTAGCTGGATACAGATTTTTACCAACATTTCAACAAGAGCTTCAGTTAATCAGACAGGCACATCGGATTAGGGGAGTTGCCAGATCAAAAGGGTTACGAGACCGAATTGGTCTGTTTCGTAGGTATGTTATTCCGCTACTAGCAAACGGAATACGAAAAGCTGAAAGAGTTGCTCTGGCAATGGAATCAAAAGGGTTTTCAGGCGAATCTAAGCGAACATATTATCATGAAATGAAAATTAATCCTCGTGATTGGCTATTTCTTTTTTGTATGGTAGGTTCACTGGTTACGATTGCTTCCCTTTCTTCTTATTTTGGCTTCCTTAATATTTTCGGGAAACAGTATTAAAGGATACCTATTATAAGGTATCCTTTAATCTACTAATATATTAGTTATTTATCTCTTTTAAACGAACAAATCGCTCTAACTTATTTAACTCGAAAAACAATTCGATAATGCTATTTGCAATCGGAAATACATATGCCCATTTTGTAAACTCTGCACCTTGTAGTTCCTCTATTAGATTATTGATGGTCACTTGCATCGCTGTTTTTGTTTCTTTTTGTAAATCTTTATCTAGTACCACCTTATCTTCAAACAATAGTAATATATTCTCGCTGTATACATTAATCTCCTGTACTAGCTTTTTAATTAAATATGCTTTATTAGATGGCATCATTTCTACTACGTTCATGTTCTTCTCTAATTGTCTTATTAATGTATGCTTCTTACTCAACACTTGAATCATATGTTTGTATATAATAATGCTTCGGAAAAAGCTAAGACGTTTTCGAATAAATAGGCGGTTTCTTTCATCAGAAATAATCTCATAATAGCTTTTCGCCTCATTAATTAGCTTCTCAACTTCACGATCCTCTACCTTCATTTGAGGAATACTTAACGTTTTATTGGAAATTACACGCATTAAGAAATTTGTTCGATCACTAGCCTTTTTAATCATGTTAAATAATATCTTTTTATGGTCAGGTGGCATTACAAGTGCGTTAATTGTAAAGGCTGCTAGAACTCCTATTGTTACAAGAGATAATCGCTCCACGATATAGATGAAGCTGACACCATCTTCACCACCTAGCATCATCGTAATAATCGTCAAGACGGTTAAACTAACAGTTTTATTCAATCCAAGCTTAATGTTAATCGCAATGGAAATAATAACGACAGCTCCGACAGATAATGGATGACTACCTAATAAAAAATATCCAATTAATGCAAAAATAATACCAATACCGTTTGTTATGACAACTTCCTTAATATACGTATAGGACCTCATAATTGACGGTTGCATCGCTAACACGGCAGCAATTGCTGCAACTATCTCTAAATCAAGGTTAAAAAAGTCAGTGATTAGCAATGTTAATGCTACTGCTAGCCCCGTTTTTACCATACGCGGGCCAATATTAAACTCCATTATTTACACCTCTAATAATGTAATAATAATTGAAACGCTATTCTGATGTAAACAAGATGTATTCCATTTAGTTTGAACATAACAGAATCGAAATTGTAAACTTTCTAAGATAGACCTATTATAGTGATTCCATCAAACATTTTCAATAAGATTTTGTTTGGAATGCTTACAATATTACAAGATTCTATAAACTTACTTGTTATATTCAAATACTATGTCCTTTATATAAAACTAGTACAAAAAAAGGAAAAGTAAAAAGCACTTTTCCTCCCTACTATTAAAAGCTTTAACGTTACCTACAAATTAAAAATAATCCCCATCAAGGAATAAATGATAACCGTTGAAAAGAGAACTGTCATGTAAATAAGCGAGTATATGAAGAGAATCTTCGCCCATTTGGTAGAATCTTTTTGCTTGAAACCTAGGATACTTAGAATTAACCAGCCTACACCCAGTAATAAACCGACGAGCATCAATCCTAAACTTAGTGTACCTAACAAAGTACTAACGGCAATCAATATGACAAGGTAGATATTTGTTTGAATATACGTTCTTTTTATTCCTTTAACGACAGGCAACATCGGAACATTTGCAGCTTGATAATCGTCATGACGGCGGATGGCGATTGCATAAAAATGTGGCATTTGCCAAAGTATCGCAATGACAAATAGACCGAGGATGGCAGGATGAGTAATATCAGGGTGTATAGCAGCCCAGCCTATCAAAGGAGGTGTTGCACCTGACATACTCCCAATCTCGGTATTGTATACCGTTCTCCGTTTACTCCACATTGTATATGGAACGATATATAAAAACAATCCCATAAAACCTAAAAAGGCTGCAAGCAATGTTGTTAAAGATAGAACACCAATACCAACGATAGCCATTAGTATAGCTAGCCATAAAGTTGTTTGAAAGCTTATTGTTCCTGTAACCGTCGGTCTTATCTTCGTTCTCTCCATGACAGCATCAATGTCACGATCATATAAATTATTAAAGGCACCTGCTGCACCAATTATGAGGGCTGTCCCAATAATAGCAAAGATGATTTCTGGTATTTTATCCGTCAATTCCATTTGATACGTATATAAAGCAAGTGTTAATCCAGCAAACATAGGAATCAGATTTGACTTTATGATGCCTGCTTTAACTGTTGCTGCTAATGTTTCTTTTAATTCCCGAGTATTTTTCATGATACGTAAAGATTCCCTTCTATAATTGCCTTTCCTTAACATACTTCTATTTATTGTATCACTTCTTCATTCTTTTTTCTCAATATAAATAGTACTATTTGTTGAACATCGTCACTTTCAGTCAGAAATATCAACATAGTAAAATCCACATTAAGTATGCACGTAATGTGGATTCCATATAAAGTTAATTGTTAACATTTGTAAACAGCTGAGTCGATATTTTTGGAACTGATGTCGCATATATCCCCTTTCTCATTATTTTATAGGGGTTATCATTGAAAATGATTTCTTCAGTTCACTAACTAGCCAACAAGTATTATTCTTTCATCCAACTCTGTCCCAATGACTAGGGATATGTAATCCATTTGGTAGCTTAGTTGTATGATTACCCTTTGCTGCATTTACCTGTGCTTGTGTAAGAAAGATACTTCCTGATAAATTTGCTCCACTTAAATCTGCATCACGCAAATCAGCACCGATAAAATTTGTTTCTCTTAAATCACTACCACGAAGATCAGCCGCTATTAGTAGAGCCCCTCTCATGTCAGATCCTCTCAGATTTTCTCCGCTTAGCTTAACACCAATCAAGTCCATTCTAGAACCTGTTTTCTTCCGAAGGTTTTGGTTATTAGGCTTTGCAACGTTCATCCGTACTAGTCTACTAGCCTCTAATAGCAATGGATTTATGTTAGCGCGATGTGCATGTACATTAATTTTTAAGATTTCCTTTGTGGCTAATAACGTAAGACGCTCTGTGTGCTCAATAACTTGATCTAGCTGCTCATGAATACTTTTAGCTGCACTAATCTTTCGTGCTTCATGTAAATAATAGAGTATCTCATGAAGCTGCTGCATAATTGGAAAGACACGAAACATTTCCTCACTTTGATTAGGGGATTCTCGCCAGCTTTTTCCGTTATACGTTACTTGTGACACCTTTTGACCTGCCCCAAAACACTCATATACTGCACATCCTTTATGGCCTCTTTCTCTAAGAAGCTGGTGAATACTGCATCGATAATCCGATTGTAGCTTCGGACATGGTGTACCACCATCCTTATCAAATGAAAAATCTGATGACTTCGCAAATGGCAGTGCAATACAGCACAGCCCATAACAGTTAGTACAGTCTGCTTGAAATTTATTTTGATTTTTTTCATCTCTATTATTTATCAATTTTCACATCTCCCTGACACAAAAGATAATACCATATTTACATTGAATTCGCTTTATAATTTCGTGAATCTCGAACAGATCTCTACAATCGTTAAAAAGTGAAGGAATAATTAATAGCTTATTTATCAAAATAAGTATAAAGGAAGTGTTGAGATGTCTAACGATATAATAATAGAAGAGCTAAATACTTTGTTAAGAGGGATTTATATGGGGATTCGATCTATGGAGCATTATATACAAAAAACTACTGATGATCATTTAAAAGAGCATTTCCAATCCATTCAACTTGAAATTAAGGAAAATGCCCAAAAATTAGCGGAACAAATTCAAGACTTAGGAGGAATTCCAGCTGATGATGAAGGCTTCACAGGATCCATACATAGCTATATGCATAATATGATGTTACCAAAGGACTCCGATAAAATACTAACTGATGCTATTAAAGGAATGGAAAATTATGGTGTAGAATACTCAGAAGAACTGGTAAAGGGTGACTTAGATCCAGAAAGTGTCCGAATAACAAAAGAAATAATTAACACAAGCAGAAAGCATGTAAATGAGCTTAAGAAACTAAAAAAGCGGCTATAACCTCCCAAAAGGTTATAGTTTTTTCTCAAAAAAATGGATTAGCTCCTTTATTTATCCTCTCGTCGTATTGCTTATGTTCTAAGATTTCCAAAAATAAAATCACCATACTCCCTCATTCAAAGAAAGAAAGGAACAAACTAATTGATTTCTTTTTGATAATAAATAAGTGTTGCCCTTTCATTTATTTCTTTTGCTATCCCCATTTTAACGTAGCCCATTTTCTCATATAGATAGCAATTCCGCTCCTCTTCCTGAATTGTAGCAAGCTCCCACCGCTTGAAATCTGGATGTTTTTCCTCAGCTAGTTTGATAGCTTTTTGGGCAATTCCTTGTCCTTGAAACTCAGGTAATATGAACATAGGACTAATCCACATATATTCTTTTTTACTCGTAACACATATTGCTCCTACCATTAATCCCTCTAATAATATTTTATAAAAAGCACCTTCTGGATTTGTTATCCGCTCCGTTACGCGATCAATTGTTTCGTTGGCAGGAGAAGTATGATAATCCTGATACTTTTCTAGTAAAGGGGTAAAGGCTTGGGTCTGCATTTTTAACAGTTCTACCGCATCGGTAATAATCGCTTTTTCTAATATTAGATTCATCCTAAATCTCCTCGAGACTAAAATATTCCATTTGCATCCTTTGGCAATTCTCTTATTCTATATAAATACATGGTCATGTTCCGATCATCTTCAATAGGATATGTAAAAGATAATTCCTTCGCTATTTCCATTGCTAGTTCCCGGAATAACTCACACGTTTGAAACAAAGAATGCCAAAAATTGGTTTTTTCACAATCTGAATAGGTATCTTTGTACATTTCCCAATGCTTTTTAGAAAGATATACGTTAAAATATTTGCCCATTTTTCCAGGAGAAATCTTAAAGGCATGTTGCATTCCAATCCACCATGAGACTATTTGATCTAGTCTTGGACGAATTACTAATGCAAACATTTGCTTCGCATACGGTAACTCTTCTCGCCAGATTCCTTTGGCAACGTTTTGTAGGCACCACCAGAAATCATTACAAGCATTAAAATATTCCGCTTCAATTGGCTTCTTTACCCAATAGTCTTTATCAGTAGACGGTGGAATCTTAGGTAAGCAATTATCCTTATCGTATATCGGAACAGTTAGTGAATCAGATTGATATTCCTTCAGCATATAATCCTTCGTTTGAATATGTAGGTCAATCCGATTTCCATCTGTAAAGAGCATTAGGTAGCCATAGTTTTGTTCAAGATCAACATCACCACCACTCATGAAATCATTCTTCTCAGGCTCTTGCACCATTAACAACTCTCCAAAGGCTTGAATCCAGTTCTTATCTTTCCTAAATGAAGTTGTTTCGGTAACAACATACACAATGTCATAATCCTGAAAAATATCCTTTGGAACATTTGGATTTGTTCTAGAACCATTCATATACACCGCTCGAACTCTTTCATCCTGTTCTGCTATTTTCAAAATTAGATTAAACATTTCTTGCTCATTTCGCATCCTGAACCACCTCCGTAACTTCTTCTGAAAAATAGCTCCTTTTCTTTTCCCTAAAAACATTAGCAATCAGTAGAATGGAAACCAATAGCATCCCCATAGACAACATAATTATCGTAATCCTCAATGGAATAATTTCTGCTACTGTACCAACTACTAATACAATTATGATTTGAAAAAAGCTTTGCAGCAATTGAAAGATACTTGTAACTCTTCCCATGAGTGCAGTTGGAACGTTATTTTGATAGAAAGTTACTATCCCAGCATTTAAGAACACATTAAAAAAACCTAGAATAATAAAACCAACTGCAATTGATAAAAATGACCATGAAAAAGCATAGATTAGATAGCCAACAGTTTGCATCAGAATACCAACTGCTATTAAATATCTCAATGAAAGTTGATTTGAAAATATGGATACTAATAATGCACCGACAATCGCACCGATACCAGTTATACTAATTAATAGACTATAATCCATTTCAGTCAAGCCAACGACATTTTGTGTAAATACAACCTCTTGTGTATCTGCTGCAAAACCAAAAATGGTTAGGGCTATGAATCCTGTGTAGACCGATGCAACAAACTTATTTTCATTAATAAAACGAATACTAATGGAAAAATCTTCTTTTATTTGCTTGAGTGACATTGTTGGTATGGTATTTTTATCAATGGTATCCGTCTCTGGTAATATGTAGAGTAAAATAGCAGCAATGAAAAAAGCAAATGCATCAATATACAAAGCCATGCGCACATCACTGATAAGAATGAGCATACCTGCAATTGCAGGTCCAATAATAAAAGCACCAGAACTTGTTAAAGAACGAATAGAATTAAAACGCTTTCGAATTTCTTTCGGTATCAACTGAGCTGTATATGTCATCGAGGACGGAATAAAGAAAGCTTGCGCGACACTTAATAAAATTAAGATAAAATAGATAAACCAAATATGCAGGAGGAACGGGATACAAAATACTAAAAGCCCTCTTGCTAAATACGTTGTTATCATTATCTTGCGCTTACTTCGAAAGTCTATGAAACTACCAGTCCAAAACTTCGTCACAACATTCACAGCAGGTCCAATCACCCATAAGGCAGCAACAGCGGTAGCTGATTCTGTCATTTGAAAAACTAGAATGTTAATAGCAATTAAATAAATAAAATCACCGATTCCTGCAATTCCAGCAGAGGTTAAAAGCAGTGTCGGTTGTTTCCATTTTATTCGAGTATCATCCATTGATATTCTCCCGTAAATTAATCGTACTACTATTCTAACATATCACAATTATGTTTATTGCATATTGTTTGAGAAGTAAATAGGATTATCCAAAAAAGAAAACACAGGTATTTAACTATGAAGGACAAAGCGCTTCAACTTAACAAGTCCATTGTCCTTCATTTAATTAATAAGTACTTTTAAGAGATAGTTTTAAGTAAAATATTCAATTTTTGCATTTGGGAAGTATTTATTAATATAGCTGCCAAGGGTGTCCTTAATATCCTCTTGTTCATCATTGGTATAAACATATTTTCCAATCCCGTATTTGCCCCACTTCCACTTTCGCTTAGACTCATCTAATTCTAACTTGGTCATCGGGTAGTTTTCCTGAATTACTCTTTTAGCTGGCTTGGTAAAACGGTGTTGAATCATTTCAAACGTTAAATCCTTTCGAGCAATAGCCGGTAGTGCATCTTCTAGCTTTTCAAACATTTCATGATAGCCATCCTTCCATCCATCGTGCAGATATATTGGTGCAACAATGAAACCTAATGGATAGCCTGCTTCTGCAATTTTAACAGCTGCTTCAATACGCTCCTGTAAGCGAGATGTTCCGGGTTCAAAGAACTTAATGATGTAATCATCATTAATGCTAAACCGAAATCTAGTTCGACCATTATGCTTTGCATCTAATAAATGATCAACATGAGCAAATTTTGTTACAAAACGGAGTCTACCATGCTCAGACTTTCCAAAATATTCAATTGCTCTTTTTAGTGTATGAGTTAAATGATCGACTCCGACAATATCAGAAGTACACGAGGCTTCAAACCTAGTTGGCTCTGGGGCTCTTTCCTTCATATATTGATCTGCAGCATCAAAGATTTCCTCCACATTCACATATGTTCGGATATAGGGTTTACTACCCATTGTTGTTTGTAAATAACAGTAATGACAATGGCCCATACAGCCTGTTGCAAAAGGTATTGCATATTCTGCAGATGGTTTTGATGTATCAAATTTTAACGTTTTACGAACACCAACAACAAGGGTTGATTTAGCCGTCCGATATTTTTGGAAATGATTCTCCCCAGGTAAATTTCGAATTTGATTATGTGAGGTAGTTTCGCGAATCTCTATCCCCATATTTTCAAATTTGTTTCGTAACTCCTTTCCTAGCGGATATTCTAAGGCACGTGGTTCAATATACACCAATTGCGGAACAAACGGCTTAACCATAATATTCCTCAAATTCTTCTGGATTGCTGAAAGCATCTTTATATGCCATTTCTGCTTCCTCTTCTGATTTAAATACAGCAAATTCTTCAGAGAATGGATAATAAGTTTCATGAGCAAATAAAGCTATTTCTGACGGATTTTCTGGATTCTCTACTACTGCTGCTTGTTGCACTTGTGCAACATCCTGTGCATGTGGATTTCGAATAATAATGTATACAACCTCACCAGGTTTAAAATTTTGATGCATCATCCAATCATCACCTATCTTTCTGATTAATTACTAAACATTATTCCTCTGTCTATATCGATTTATGTATCTTACAGGCAATCTCAACATTGAGTAACGATAAATAAAAATATATATTGGATGATTTGCTCCGATTCAATAATCAGGAAAATTATGGTTTAATATAATTAACTGATAATGATATTGTAGGAGGTAATAAGAAAATGTTTTACACATTTAAATCATGTAATATTCGCTACTAATTTATAATTAAATAACTAATAAAAATTTAGAAATCTTAAATATGAGCAGTAAAATAATCTTCACAAAAAAATTTAAAGGTGATTATATGAAAGCTTTACTCGTGATTGATGTTCAAAATGGTATACTTGGCGTTCGAGATTTCCAAGAAGAATTATCGCTAATTGAGCACATCATTAAAGATTTTAAACACTCCAATAATCCGATAATCTTTGTTAGACATTTTGATCAGAATGAAGAAAGTCCTCTTCACAGGGGGGCAAGTGGCTCAGAATTATTTAGTGGCTTAAAAGACTATGCAGACTACATAATTGAAAAGAAATCTCCAAGCGCCTTTTATCAAACTACACTTAGCAGCTTATTAGAGGAACTAGCTGTTGAACAGCTCTTTATTACAGGCTTTAATACAGAATATTGTTGTATGTTTACAGCCATCTCGGCATATGACAGAGGGTACAACGTAACCTTTATCGAAAATGCAACAGGTACGGTAAACAATGGCGAAACATATGAAATGGGAGATTTGGATATTCGTGATTTTGTCGGAACTGTCTTACACTGGTCAGAGGCAATCGAAGTATTAGATTTTGAGGAATATGAAAAGATTTACAACCCTTCGTATAAAAAATAATCTAAAAAAGCGCTACTCAATTGAGAAGCGCTTTTTTCAATATTAATTATAATTTAACTACGTTAGCAGCTTGTGGTCCACGGTTACCTTCTGTAATTTCAAAAGAAACTTGTTGACCTTCTTCTAGTGTTTTGAAACCGTCGCCTTGAATTGCTGAGAAGTGTACGAATACATCGTCTCCACCTTCAACTTCGATAAATCCAAAACCTTTTTCTGCGTTAAACCATTTTACTGAACCTGTGTTCATGAAAAAAACCTCCATGTGCTACTTGCACGTTTATTACTAATTTCAGTTCAAGATAATAATTCAAGACGAAGATAATCACTAGAAAGTTATTACATAAATCTTGTATTGCTATACGAACATCAATAAGTTAATACTAGTATAACACGGAACATGGAAAAACTATACCCTATTTATAAATTATTTTATTTTGGGTCAAAAGTAATAGGCTACTTCACCTCTCGCTTTTTCATTTCATTTTGTAGGAATTCAAGAAAACGTCTCTCTTCATCTACACGTATCGCAACCTTACGGTAATGTTTCTTAATACCCATATATAACGTTGCTGCAGTTGGGCGTTTTAGTGTCAATATTACTGTAGGTAAGACTTCCTCTAGGTCCTTTGCAATAAACTCAATGGTTTCCCTAGTTCTTTCCTTCTCCAACTCGGAGCGTTCTATCACAATTGAATCTATATTATCCAATTGAATGTTCATCCTTTTTTTTAATCCGAAGGAAATAAACATATTATTCTTCGAAATTTTTAATGGATTTAATCGAACAGCTTGAATTTCCGCAACAAAGTATAGGACAGTGTAAATATTCATCAGTAACAAGATAAGAGAAATACTAGGAGACATCTTGTGAAACCACCAATGAAGACCGATCATTTCAATAATGACAGCATGAATCAGCATAACTTGCAGAGCAATGAAACTAGAATTCTTGTGTATCGTAAAGGATTTCTCGTCCGACTTTGGTTTGGTTCTCCAGCTTGCAAGCGCATAATAGAGCATTAATAATTCAGAACTGATCATACGAATAATACTGGTATCCTTTACAGTTCTCTCCACAGCTTTGGAAAATGCAAATAATATTGGCTCCCTCTCATGCTTAGTCGTTCTAATAATTGTTGGTAAGAAGCGAATCAATGTAAGCAAGACACATACTTCTACTAATAGAATAATCCCAAATACGAAAAAGCCACCCCATGTAAAGCTAATAAAAGGTTTTAGATAATCCATTGGAACTAGAAACCGAATAAGAATGAGTCCAGAGGCAATAGAAACTATCATATACTTCCAACTCCACTTTTTTATCCATGCTAGAAAAAGAAATGGAAGAACAATTGCTAAGTCTATCAACGAACCAATAACTACTGCACTCGTATTTTCTGGTAATATTATTTTTCCAACAGCCGTATGATACAACATGGCATTAGAACCTAGAACTAGAAGAAATAATATCATCCAACCGTGATTGTAATATTGTTTTTGAATCACCATATTCCATTACCCCCTATACTTTACTGGTTAACTTCAGGAAACTAAGATCATTCTCTACTCTCATTCTATCAAAACGCTTTCATCTGTTTAGTAAACGAAATGAATATTTTGTTAACATTTTTGCATATTAAAAAGAGTTAAGGAAAATTCCTCAACTCTTCCGAATCACTTATACAGATTTTCGTTGGAAGTAAAGATAGCCACCGATAAAGAACAATAAAAACCCTCCACCAACTACGGTTAATAACTGCTCCCATGGTATAAAGAATACATCACTCGTATCGCCACCAATATACATCATTGAAAATGGCTGTGCCCATGGATAATACGGACCAAATCGTTCTGAATTGATTGCTAAAATAGCTGGTAAAGTAAAGATAACATTTACAGCTAAAGGTGCAGCAAAGCTTCTAAACATCATCGACATCCATAATTGTAAGGCAGCAAGTGGGAGACTTGCAATCCATCCGCCAAGAATACTTTTCCATACAATCTCCATAGGAAATGGATCTGTGTAGTTAAACATAAACCCAATTGCTACTATAGATCCTAAATATAGGAATTGGATTACCACTATCAATAGTATTAATAAGACATACTTTGATACAAAAACTCTTCCCCTTGTAACGGGTAATCCAAGCAGCTGTTTCCATCCACCTGCTTGGTGTTCATACCAACAAATAACACTTGCTAAAACACCAGTAATTAGGGGCAGAAATAATAATGCATAGGTTAAATTCATCACCATTAACGTACTCGTCCACTGATTTGCCTCTTTCGGAAACATATCGATATCACTTGTCAAACCAATTAAAAATCCGACTAACGGACCAACTAATACAATAAATACAACCTTTGACTTTCGTAATTTAAACCATTCTGATTGTAACAAGGCAAGCATCTATTTAACGTCCCTTCTGATAAAATCTACCGTACCTGCAATGTATAAAATCACACCGACACCTAAACCTAAACCTACATTTATTAGTGGTTCATCCCATTGATTAATAAGTGATGGCCACTTCCATATTAACCAGTCTGGTAATGAATAAGCCATAAAACTTAAGATAACACCAATGACACCTATTGTTATCGGTAAACCTTGGTTTTGACTCACACAAGAAATCCAAAGTTGCAATCCTAACACAGGAAGTGCTGCAACAAACGGATAAAAGCTATTCTTCCACAACTCAACATACGGAATTTCACCTAAATCTAGAAAAACACCATAAGCTAACGTAAAAACAGTTAATAAACAGGTTGAGATTAGTAATAAAAAGGTTAGGACTGTATATTTGGATAAATACACTTCTAGTTTTGATACAGGCAATGCAACGAGCTGTTTCCAAGCATTTGTTTCGTTCTCAATGCTTGCCATAAAGGAGGTTAAAATAACAATCCCTAAGATTAATGCAAATGGTGTAAAAGTACTTATATTTTGCAGATAGTAACCCCAATCATCTTCACTTTGCTGAAGTAAATAGTCCTTGCGCACCCCATAATTGACCATTTGTAATGCGACCACACCAAACGGACCTAAAAAGGTTAGAAACCAGATTCCTTTTCGTCTAATCTTTAAACATTCAGCAGCGAGTAAATTTTTCATCATAATACCTTCTCCTCTGCAGTCATTTGCAGGAATGTATCCTCTAGTGAACGTTTCTCCTCTTCAACTCGGTAAATTGAGTACCCATCTTGAACCAGGCTTCTTACTGCCATCGCAACCCCTTTATCACTCTGCTCAAACAATGAAATGATACCTTCTTCTAGCTCTGCTTTGATTCCTTTTGCAATTAGTGACCGCCATGCCTTTTCACTATCATTTACCTTTAATACTAACTTTTGCTTCGAATAAAGTCGCATCGTTTCAATGGAATCTTGAAATATCATTTTTCCTTTACTTACAATTCCTACAGTCGTTGCAATTTGATCAATCTCTGACAATAAATGACTTGATATTAGAATTGTCATTCCATACTCTTTTGGAAGACGTTTAATTAAGTTACGAATTTCAATAATTCCAGATGGATCTAATCCATTAGTAGGTTCATCTAAGATCAATAATTCTGGGCTGTTTAATAAAGATGCCGCTATACCAAGACGTTGCTTCATACCAAGTGAAAATCCTTTTACTTTCTTATTTCCTACATCCGATAATCGAACAATCTCAAGTACTTCTGCTATTCTCGTTTTCGGTACGCCATATATCTTCCTTAGGGCTTCTAAATTCTCGTTGGCAGTTAGATGCGGATAATAAGATGGATTTTCAACCAATGATCCTACTTTATTCAATATATTAATACGGTCTTTTCTTAAATCCTTTCCAAAAACCTGTACCGAACCAGCAGTCGGTTTCATTAAACCTAATAACATTCGAATTGTTGTTGTCTTTCCCGCTCCATTTGGTCCTAAGAAGCCATAAATTTCTCCCCTCGGAATTTTCATTTCCAAATCTGCTACTGCGTACTCCTTGCCGAATCGCTTTGTTAATTTTTTTGTCTCAACAATATATTCCATTTCCTTCACCTCTTTCTTTAGCTTAAACGTAATAGGTTAAATAATAGTAAATAATAAGTTTAAATTTTGTTTAAAAAAAGATGGAATGGAGAGAAAATCTCCATTCCATGTTACTTAAAGCGTTCTATTCGTATTAGGGTACCATTATCTTTCGAATTAATTGTCCATTCTAAATTCATGCCATTTATCATTCTGTCAACAATCGTCAAGCCAATACCAGCACCTTTTTCTTGAGATTCCTGCTGGAATCCTTGTCCCCGATCACAGATAATTATGGCATCGGAGTGTATACTAGATTCGGTTTTGACTCCAATATATTTACCTTCCTTTGCATGGCGTAAAACATTTTGGAATAGGTTATCTAATATTCTTCCCATCCAAGTTGGGTCAATCCTCCATTTTCCAACTGAAGAAATCGAAACATCTATTTCGAATCCTTCTTTTTCGAATGCAGGATACCACGTTGCGATGAATTCCCGAAGAAACCTTGTTACATCCGTCTCTTTCGGAGCGTACTTATATTTGCTCGCCATTAGTAATGTATAAGACATCAGATTTTCTATTAAACGGTCAATATTAGCAATAGAAGATTCAATTGCTTTAACAGCGTGTTTTCCTTCTACCGATAAATCTTCTTTCATGATGGTATAGGATTGTGCACGTACTTTCGTTAAAGGCGTTCGTAGATCGTGAGAAAGATTTGCGATTAACTCCCGTCGAAGCTGTTCTTCCTCTTGCTCTCGTTTTCTACTCTCACGAATTTCAAACACCATTTGATTAAATGAAAGCTCAAGCTGACCGATCTCATCTTTTTTCTTTACTTTCACTTCAATAGGAAGCCCATCCACATCTCTTAATTCCATTGCATCTTGGAGCTGGATTAATCGTTTTTGAATTCTTCTAAAAAACAGGAATGAGATGATGATAAATAGTAAAATGATAGCCAATACACCAAAGAATAAAAGAACACCATATTTTTCCGTTAATTGGCTTAGTGGTGGGCTAAATATTATTCTAGGAACCTCTAGGACAATAAACCCATTTGATTCATCCTCCCCAGCAAACGCAATTACTGTAAATGGGTCACTATCATATCTTTCTTTTATAAATTTTACGGTTTCACCTGTTGACCACTCTAAAGGTAATCCTTCTGTGGCGTCAATTTCAATTGCTAATCGCCCATTCCCATTTACCCAAAACATCCCCGCTTCAGGGTAGTCTTCCTTCCATTTATTAAATAGATTTTGGATTACTTCTTTGTTTACATGCTCCATACTGTTGGCATCTTCATGCCATTTCTCCTCTACAATCATCGCGGTATCATTTTTATCTGCTTCACTATTTTGAAAGGATTGGCCGAACATAGTGAACATCGCAATGATGAGGTATGCGAGCTGTAATAGGATAATTGCCAGAAAGATGATAAGCATATACTTGGCTAGCAAAGACCGAAAGAACTTTTTCATAGTCGCACCCTATAACCGATTCCACGAATTGTTTCAATAACAGTTGGACTAGCAGGATTCTTTTCAATTTTCTCTCGTAAATAGCGGATATGAACCATTAACGTTTTGTCCCCATCAATAAATTGCTCGCCCCATACACCTTCATAAAGCTGTTCCTTCGTTAGAATCTGATTTAGATGTCTAAGAAAATAGTTAAATAAATAATACTGCTTCCCGGTCAACAGAATTTCCTCATCTGTGTCACGGTTCATTATTTGCATATCCTTCATATGTATTGTCAAATGTTGAAGCTCAATTACATCATTTTTCTTTTCAAAACGTCTTAGTAAAACCTCTAGGCGAGCAGCAAGCTCATCCGGATGAAATGGCTTTGTTAAATAATCATCAGCAAAATCTAATCCTTCGATTTTATCCTCAACAGATGTCCGAGCGGATAACATAAGAATTGGTATTTGACTATCGTTCTTTTTAATCCTTCTACCAATTGAAAAACCATCTAAACCAGGTAACATTACATCCAGAATAACAATATCAGCTTTTTCAATAAAGCGATCGACCTCTTCACCAGATGTTAACCATGTGACTGCATATCCTCTGTTTTGTAAGTCATTGGATACCCATTCTCCAATGTCTTTTTCATCTTCTATATATAAAATCGTAACCAATTTTCTTCCCCCTTACCAAATCAATTCTATCATAGGGTGCAAGTTATCTACCATTGGAGGTTCCAGCTTTGTTAAATAAATGATAAGAAAGCTCGTCTTTTTTATTGTTATGCTGAATACATTTTATTTTGAGGTGAAAACAATGAGACAAGCAACAGTAGAAAAGCTTTATATTTTTATAATCATGTTTTTTATCAGCCTTATTATGCGGATTCAAATTCCAATCTTTACCCCCTACGCCGCATTGCTTGGTGCATCAAGTATAGTGATTGGAATAATTCTTAGTGCAACATCATTCTCGAATCTACTTGGGAATTTGCTTTCTGGTCCAATGGTTGATCGTTTTGGAAAAAAACTTTTTATTACCATACCTTTATTTGCCTCTGGGTTTATTTTTCTTGCTCATGGTATTGCAACAGATTCTGTTGATTTATTAATTCTACATGCACTCAACGGATTCGCGCTTGCCTTCTTAATTCCAGCAGCATTCGCTTTACTTTCCGGATATGCCAAAAACAGTAAACAACAGGGAAAGAACATTGCGATGAATGGCATTCTGACAACAACTGCTAGTATTGTAGCTCCTATAATTGGTGGGCAACTCGTAGAAGTTGTGGGATATCAAAATGCCTACTTTATTATTGGGGTTGCAATGCTATTAACAGCATTATTTGCTAGTCGATTCTTAACTGAAAGACAAGAAATCGTCAGCCAACGAAACCAAGCTACCGTCAACTTAGCCCAATTAGTTACTTCCCCTAAATTATTTGTCATCTATTTAGTCGGATTTGCTGTCATGTATATTCATGGTGTGCTAATCTATGAGATTCCATATTTAACAATTGAAAAAGGTTATTCAACTGTCACGACTGGACAATTATTTAGCTACATGGGAATCGGAACATTTATTACATTATCATTATTCTTTATTAATCGGTTCGACCCGATTAAACGACTCATTGTTGGGTTATTTGGTATGTCAGCTTCTTTATTTATCCTTTTTGCAATGCCGAGTGTTTCCCTACCAATTCCTTTATTTACTACAGGGTTATTCTTTGGGCTTATTATGCCTGCAATGGCAACCGCTATCACTGAAAACGTTTCAAAACAAGCCTATGGAAAGGCGTTTGGTGTGATGTCTGCCGTCTATTCATTAGGCATTATTGCAAGTTCCTTTATTACTGGAGTAGTCAGAGAAATCATTTCTCCATATTTCGTTGCCTTTATCGTTGGGATGGTTATTCTAACTATTCTAGGACACGTAAAACTCCGTACTCCATCCCGTGTACATGCAATGTAAAAGCTTTTAAAAAAGCCAGACAACCATTAGTGCAACTAACGGTGTCTGGTAGCTTCTATTATGGTTGCAGAACAACCTTAATACAATTTTCTGTTTTCGTATCAAAAATTTCATAACCATGCTTTGCTTCAGCCAATGGTATTTTATGGGTAATGATGTCACTCAAATCAACCTTCCCCTGTCCAATTAAATCATGAAGAAACGGCATATAATGAATAACAGGAGCTTGTCCTGTTCGAATATTAACGTTTCGTTCAAAAATATCTCCAAATGGAAATGCATTATACCTGGCAGCATACACCCCTGTAACTTGTATGTTCCCACCTTTTCGCACAGCTTGGCTAGCCATTACAAGCGCTCCCATAGTGCCTCCTTGTAGCCTTAAACCTGTTGCCAAGAATTCTAGATCAGTCATTTTACCATCCATACCAACACAGTCGATGACCACATCTGCTCCGCCCTTTGTCATTTCATGAAGGTAAGAGCCTACATTTTCATGGTCTTCAAAGTTAATAATTTCTACTTGGTTAGTACGCTTGGCATGCTCTAATCGATAGCCAACATAATCTACAGCAATAACACGCTTCGCTCCTTTTAACCAAGCGAATTTCTGTGCTAATAACCCAATTGGACCGCATCCCAAAATGACAACAGTGTCCCCTTCTTTCATACCGGAGTTATCAACACTCCAATAAGCAGTGGTCCCCGCATCTGCTAGAAGTACGAGATTATCATCATTTACTTCACTGTCATCAGGAATTTTAAAAGGGGTAAAATTCCCATAAGGAACACGCATGAATTCCGCTTGTCCACCTGGATATCCACCTGTTGTCCCTGAATAGCCAAAATATGCTCCCATTTCGCCATTATCATTGGAATTATCACATTGGCTTTCTAGCTGATTTTTACAAAACCAGCATTCTCCACAACTTACATTGAACGGAATGACAACACGGTCACCTTTTTTTACCTTCGTTACATCTGGACCAACTTCTTCTACAATCCCCATTGGTTCATGACCAATTACATAATTTTCTTGGATATTTGGTATCATGCCATGTAATAGATGCAAATCGGAACCACATATTGCTGTATTTGTTAGCTTTATGATGACATCGTCAGAGCGATGAATTTTTGGTGCATCTACATCTTTTACGATAATATTCTTCACACCTTGATAGGTCACTGCTTTCATCCAGGTTCGCCGCCCTTCTCTATTTTGGTGGTGTAGGAAATAATCCTTTTCTGTTATTGTTTTCTGGAAATAAATCTAAACCTGCTATATCAATTGCATTCTGCGCAGCTACCAAGTCTATTTCCTGTTGCTTACTTAAGTCATAAGGATAAAACCAATGTTTTTTCATCATGAGATCTGTTAGTTCACCATGAAAATCTATTGCTGCTTCTAATTGATTATGAATCGTTACGCGTACTTCAGGACTTGCTGCTTCTGTTAGCGCAATCCCATAATTTCTAACTGATTCTTTCACCGTGATTAAAAAGTCCATTGCAATAGCTGAATCGATTTTCTCTGGCATTCCAACAGCATTGATTGGATCTAAATAATCGTTCATTTTTTCACCTCATTTCTCAGATCTTGTATAAGGATAAATACGTTGTAGTTGTTTAATGTCGAGTATCGACATCTGGACATTCTTTTCCATAAGCGCTCGCAAATCTTGGTCAAAAACTACCCCCTGCATAAGCTTGGATTTTAATAGTCCAACTGTTTTCATATTGATTAACTCATGCATATCAACTGTTTCATGAAAAGCCGTATCTTCTTTGCCCATCAAGATTCCTCCTAAGACTAATCTATAGCTATTTTGTCTCGAAACACATAACCTATTCGATTAAGTATAAAGAGGTTTAAAATAGGCAACATAAAAAAAGCATAATACGTAGGAGTGTGTATATGAAGGATAAGATGGCATTACATGAAACCTTAGAATTACATGAGATTTTAAACTTTAAAAATCTTTGCTTAACAAAAGCAGCTACAATGAAGGGATTAGTTGGGTGTGACGAATTAAAGCAAATACTCACAACTGATGTTATTGAAGGAAAACAGCATGTACAAGATTTAACAAAACTTCTTGAAAGCAGGAGTGTACAACTATGACAAATATCATTCAAAAAATTGCTGGCTTAAGTGGTATGACTGATCAAGCTATTGCTACAGATTTTCTTATTTCCACCAAAACAGCAGTTCGTAATTATACATTTGCACTCACGGAATCAGTCACACCAGAAGTTAGAAATACGTTACGTAATCAATTGGCATATGCAATTGAAGCACATGAAAAAATTAGTCAATATATGATAGAAAAGGGTTACTACCATCCAAGTGACTTAAAAGCCCAAACTGAGATAGCTCAAAAAACTACAAAAGCAGCGTTAAAAATCGCTGATTAAAAAATGCCAGCCCACAATTTTATGTGGACTGGCTCCTTTTGTATCACCGTAATCAGTATTCAAACTACCTAGATGTAAGCATACATTATTTAGAAAATGAATTAATAATTTGTCCTCAGCAATCTTCTAACAAATTCTAACCAATCAGGTAAATCCTCTCCGATTACAATTCCAAGTATTCCAGCTAACACCACGAGTATCAAAAACCAAAACACAATATTTTTATAAATCGGTGATTTCTTTGGCTTGTTTTGCAATTTCTATCATCCTCTCACTCGGCCCAAGGTCTATCGTATTCTATTTCTACATATCAGACAAAATTCCTTTTCCGCAATGAAAAAATTCTAACACAACAATTGGATCATACATTGCCGAATATTATAAGTAATTCTTATCCTAAATAATAACTAATTGGTATTTAACTTATACAAGAAAGTAAAGTACGATATAAGTATAAAATAGTAAAAGGAGGAATAGTATGAAGGGCAGATTAACGTTTAGAAATGCTACCGAAGAAGACTTAGCCATAATTGTTGAAATGCTAGCTGATGATGAATTAGGAAGACAGCGTGAGCGCATTGAACACCCAATTCCAAGCACCTATATGAAAGCATTCCAAGCCATCAAAGCTGATTCCAATAATGAGTTAATCGTTGCATGTTGTGGAGAAAAGGTAAGTGGTGTCGCGCAAATAACATTTACTCCTTATTTAACCTACCAAGGTGGTTGGAGAGCCACCATTGAAGGAGTAAGAACGTCATCTTCTGTTCGAGGAAAAGGAATTGGAACTGCACTAATAAAATGGGGAATCAATCGGGCTAAGGAACGTGGCTGTCACTTAGTACAACTAACGACAAACAGAAAACGTAAAGATGCTCTGCGCTTTTATGAGCATCTTGGGTTTAAAGCCACACATGAAGGATTAAAATTGAACCTTAATTAAATTACATATCACTTATACAAGCATTCCAATAAATATGCAAAAAAATAAAGCTAGGGTATCCTAGCTTTTTACTTTATTGAAGGGTAACCTTAACCTTGCGTACTCCCCACTTTAAGGCTTCTGCACGAGTCGGGACAAAAACATCGATTTTATACCCCTTTATTGCACTACCAATATCTCCTGCAATCGCATAGCCATATCCTTCAACATATACTACTGATCCTAGTGGAATAATGGTTGGATCAACAGCAATTACCTTCGAATCAGGATTTTCCTTCAAGTTAATACCTGTATAGGTCTTCCCAGTACACCCTGTACAATTACTCGTATAAGCAGTTGACGTTACGGTTATGGTTTTACCTTCTGCTAATGTTACTAACTCCCCATTATTGGCCGAGTCAGAATTAGAAAGATTGGATGATTCAGTTGCTACTCTTGCTTGTGCTTCTTCTCTAGCCTTTGCAGCTGCTGCAGCCGCGATACTTTCTTTTACTTCATTTTCTAATGATGCAAGATTGCTATCTTTATTTTTTAAATCATCAATTAATGCAAGTACATTCTGTTGTTTCTCTTCTAAGGAGTGTTTTGTTTGCTCATTTTGTTGCTTCTGCTCTTGTACCTTTGCCAATGCATCCTCTTGCTCTAGCTTCATACTATTTAAATCATTTAATTTCGTTAAAGAGAGCTGTTTCTTCTCTTCAACAGTTTCAATATCAGATTCTAGTTCTTCAATCAAAGAGGTATCAGATTTAGCAATTGTATTAACCATTGAAATACGACCAATGAAGTCACTAAAGCTTTGTGCCCCAAACAACACTTCTAAATAATTGATCGAACCACCTGATTTTTGATAGGCTGATATACGCTCTTCTAAGATTTCGTGGCGTCTATCAATGTCCTTTTCCAATTCTACTATCTCTTCTTGAAGTTTTTCAATCTCCGCTATTGTATTTGAAATATTCTCTTCTGTTTCATTTATTAATGCTTCGTTATTTGCTATTTCCTCGTTAACTCGTTCAATTTCAACATTCAGTTCATCTATCTCCGACATTATTGTAGAAATCTCGGCGTCTGCTTCTGATAAATTTCCCTTTATATCTTCTCGTTGTGTTTGAATATCTTTTAAGTCATCTGCAGTTTCTGCACTTATAAAATTGCTACTAAAAGCACTTCCTAACATAATCGCAGTAGCTAAGGTAATTGCAGTTAATTTCTTCAACTTTTTCCCCTGCTTCCTATTAATCGTCTAGTTAATTCTTCTAATCTACCGAATAATAGTATAGCATTTACACATTTCGACTACTTTATCCTACTATTACAATTATATTTCATCTCTTAGGACCTACCTATTACGCACTACTAAGAATCAGATAATTTAATTTTATGTATAAGTTTTCTCCAATTATTTGCATGAAAGATTATTGACCATCTTTATTGGATAAATTATATGATGTAATAAATAACGAAAGGAATGATTGGATTTGAATCAACATGATGTATTCCATATGCTTTTAAAAGAAACAATAGCTCCACTATTGAAGGCATATGGATTTAAAAAGAAAGGTAAAAATTTCTCTAAAATACTATCAGACATTGCATGGACTGTTAATGTTCAATCTTCGAAGTGGAATACGAAAGAGGAAGCTCAATTTACAATTAATACTGGCATCTTTACGAATGCATTATTCGGAACATTTTATAACCATGAAGCACCACAGTTCCCAACGGAAGGCGTTTCTGTGTTAAGGCTTCAAATCACGGAACTTAAAAACACGGCGGATACCTGGTATAAACTGAATCATGAAACAAACTTAAAACAATTAACAAGTGAACTTGAATACGATATAGAAGAAATTGTCCTACCTCATTTAAATCAATTCCAAACGATTGATGATGTCATTAAAGAAATGGAAAGAAGAGAAAAAATGAAGGGATGGTATGAAAATCCACATTTCCTAACCATTCTATATCATGCAGCCGGGTATGAGAAAAAAGCACTTAAGAGACTGAAGAAAATGCATACTCACTCAAATGATATTGCACAGAGGGACTTTATAAAGGAACTATCTATCAGAATGGGATTAAGCATCTAGATTTTTTGGATATCTATCTTTTTCATAAATATAAAAAAGGAAAACCTTTGTTAGTTTTCCTTCTAAATCAGCCTTATAAGACATCGGTAATATTTTGCTGTGCCTCTTGTACTTGTTGTCGAATATCATGTAAGTCCTCAAAGGCTTGTTGAAATTGTGGATTTTCTGTGGCCTCTGTTCCAGCCTGATTCTGAGTATTCTTTAATTCTCTTTCTACCTGTTCAAGCTTTTGATGAGCCTGTTCTAATATGTTCAAATCCTGTCCACCAGCCTGCATAACTGCCTGTTGTGCATCTTGCAACATTTGACTTGCTTGTTGTAACTTCTGATGTAAATTCACCTGTGCCATACGAACCCTCCAATAATTCTACATATCAGGTATAGTATTCCAACCTAGTCTTAGATTATGTATTTAAGTAATTTGTAACCAAAAATAAGACATGCCAGGCAACCGAAATCGATGCCTGGCACTTTTTTATCGTAACATTTCCCGTATTAATTTTTTATTTTGCTCATCAAATGCTTTATTGTGAGAGGATACCATCGCTACTTTTTCTGCACTTGGTTCTAAGTAAGTCTTGGCACTATTAACTGCGTTCACAGCATCTTGAA
This sequence comes from Ornithinibacillus xuwenensis, assembly GCF_039614845.1. Classification (NCBI taxonomy): domain Bacteria; kingdom Bacillati; phylum Bacillota; class Bacilli; order Caryophanales; family Bacillaceae; genus Ornithinibacillus; species Ornithinibacillus xuwenensis. The sequence goes on from NZ_JBDIML010000003.1 coordinate 66,716, forward strand.
ATGCACCAACTAATAAGTTAATTTTTCCATCGTATGTTAAGATATCGCCCGCCGCAAAAATTCCATCCTCAGAGGTATAGCCTTGTGCATTACCTACATAAAAATAATCATCTTTCATTTCTAACGAAAGATTTTCTGCCAGTTCAAATGAAGAATCTCGATTATACCCGTGGTTTACCACAAGATGATCGACCTCTTCCATCATCATGTCTCCACTATGTATATTCTCTAGTTTTACTTGATCAATCATTCCTTCATTACCAGCTAGACCACATATTCTACTATTTAACAAAATCTTAGCACTACTACTCTCTAAGCGTTTAACTAATGCCTCATGTGCAGACAATTTGTCTCTCCGGGAAACGATAATAACTTGTTTGGCAATATATAGTAATTCTGCAGCCCAATCTACTGCGGAGTCTCCTCCACCAGAAATCATGACTACTTTATCACGAAACTGTCGTAAATCATTCACCGTATAATGTAAAGTCTTACCTACAAATCGATCTGCCGCTTCAACCTCAAGTGGTCTAGGTTGTATAATACCACCGCCAATTGCAACAATAACTGACTTTGAGTAATGTTTATTTCCATTATGAGTAGTTAATAAAAAATTTTGATTTTCGTCTTTTTCAATTAAATCCACTTTTTCATTGGTACAAACAGTTGGTTGAAATGTCATCCCCTGATTTACCAGTTGTTTAGCGAAAAGCTCTCCTAAAACAGGCGGCTGTCCTCCTGCATCCCAAATCATTTTTTCTGGGTATAATAACACTTTTCCACCTAGTTTTGGTTGATACTCAATGATCTTTGTTCTCATTCCTCTCAACCCACTATAAAAGGCAGAAAATAATCCGGCAGGTCCCCCACCTATAATTGTTACATCATAAATATCTGTCATACCAATCACCCCAGAAATAACTTTTTATAGAATTTATATTGACATAAAATCTATTACTCTCTAATATGATAATTGAAAATGATTCTCAATGTCACTATCATAACATGTTTTAGAAGGAGAGGAAATACTTTTATGCGTTTGCAGGTAAAAAATATTCGTGTCGGCTACGAAAATCAAACAATTGTCCAGGATTTAAGTATGGACATACCTGATGGGAAGATCACGACAATTATTGGATCAAATGGCTGTGGAAAGTCCACTCTTCTAAAAGCAATGACAAGAATTATTGGTCACCAGGATGGGCATATCGTCTTGGACGGAAAAAACATACATAGCATGAATACGAAAGAACTAGCCAAACAACTTGCCATTTTAACCCAGAATCCAGAAAGTGCAAATGGACTACTCGTAGAAGAACTTGTATCCTACGGTAGATTTCCCTATCAGAAAGGCTTTGGCAATTTATCCAAAAAAGATAAGGAAATTATTGATTGGGCACTTCAGGTTACTAGGACAAATGAGTTCCGATATAAGACTGTCGACGCACTATCAGGTGGACAAAGACAACGTGTTTGGATCGCAATGGCTTTAGCACAAGATACGGATATTATCTTTTTAGATGAACCGACAACGTATTTAGATATGGCCCACCAACTAGAGGTTTTAGAGCTTCTGCAAATGCTAAATAAAGAAGAAGGTAAAACCATTATTATGGTGTTGCACGATTTAAATCAAGCAGCTAGATTCTCTGATTTCTTGTTAGCAATGTCAAAAGGAAAACTAATAAAAGCTGGAAGTGCTGATGAGGTTATTACACCTCCTATTCTCAGAGAGGTTTTCCAAATAGATGCACTTATCGATCATGATCCAAGAACCAATAAACCAATGTGTATCACATATAACTTACTAAAGGGAGAGAAAAAACATGAAAAAAATATTACTATTGATACTATTATGCCTGTTACTGTTGGTAGCAGCTTGTAGCAATAAGGAAACCAGTTCTAAAGATGGAGCTGATAACCATTCAGATGAAACGATTACATATGAATCTGAAACAGGACCAGTTGAAGTTCCAGCAAATCCAGAGCGAGTTGTTGTTTTATCTTCATATGCTGGAGACTTAATCAAATTAGGTGTTAACATTGTGGGTGTTGATTCATGGTCAGCAATGAACCCTAATTTTGAAGATACTCTAGAAGGAGTCGACGTCGTTTCAAATGAAGATTTAGAAAAAATTATTGAATTAGATCCTGATCTTATTATTGGCCTTAACAATATTGAAAATGCAGATAAATTGGAAGAAATCGCTCCAACAGTTCTCTTCACTTATGGAAAAAATGACTACTTAGAGCAACTTATTGAAATAGGAAAAGTAGTAAATAAAGAAGAAGAAGCTACAGAATGGGTAGAAGATTTTAAAACACGAGCGAAAGAACTAGGCGAAGAAATTAAAGCTAAGATTGGTGAGGATACTACTGTAACCGTAATCGAAAATTATGAAAAGCAATTCTATCTATTTGGCGATAATTGGGGACGTGGCACTGAAATTTTATACCAAGAAATGGGCTTAAAAATGCCAGAAAAAGTGTCAGAGGTAGCATTAGAACCTGGCTACTTCGCTATTTCACAAGAGGTATTGGCAGACTATGTTGGGGATTATGTTATTTTAAGCCTCACAACCGATCAAGATACTGCATTTTTAGAAGAAGATTGGTATAACGAAATAGATGCAGTTAAAAATGGTCAATTATTTGAAGCAAATGCGAAAGCATTCTATTTTAACGATGCATTATCACTCGACTATCAACTAGAATTTTTCCAAGAAAAATTCTTAGGAAAGAATTAAAGAAAGTGAATTAATAATGAAGGTTATTCAATCAATTCCTTTTTCACTTAAACTTATCGCTAGCATCGTATTATTATTTAGTACTTGCTACGTTGCCATTCTTTTTGGCGCTGCTAATACTTCTATCCAGGATATATGGAACGTTATAACAGCAACTGGAGAAGGAGAATACTACACTGTTCTACGTGACATACGATTTCCAAGGGTTATTGCAGCCTTTTTAGTAGGGAGTGCCTTAGCAGTTTCAGGTGCAATCATGCAAGGTGTTACACGTAATCCTCTTGCCGATCCTGGATTACTTGGAATAACCGCAGGTGCAAATGCAGCATTAGCACTGTCAATGGCCTTTTTCCCTGCTGTATCGTATATGCTGATTGTTGTTGGTTGCTTTATTGGTGCAGGAATTGGGATGACAATCGTATACGGAATCGGTGCTTCTACAAAAGGGGGCCTCTCCCCTCTTAAGCTTGTATTGGCAGGTGCAGCCGTTTCAGCATTTCTTCAAGCCGTTGCAGATGGAGTTGGAATCCTTTTTCATGTATCAAAGGATGTATCCATGTGGACTGCAGGAGGCCTTATTGGAACTACATGGCAAGCGTTGCTAGTCGCACCAATTATTTTAATGGGATTAATAGCTAGTATTGCAGGCAGTCGTCAGCTAACTATACTCAGTCTAAATGAAGACGTTGCTGTAGGCTTGGGTCAAAAAACAGCACGTATTAAAACAATTCTAATGGCAATAGTTGTCATTCTCGCTGGGGCTGCAGTCGCGCTTGTTGGAAATCTAGCATTTGTTGGCTTAATGGTTCCACATATCGTTCGTGCTCTTGTTGGTCAAGATTATCGCTACATTATTCCAATGTCTATTATTATCGGTGGATTATTTATGATTATCGCTGACCTGGTAGGACGTGTTCTAAATGCACCTTTTGAAACCCCTGTTGTTGCCATTATTGCAATTATAGGTTTGCCGTTCTTCTTACTTTTGGTACGAAAAGGAGGACGACAATTTGGGTAATTATCAACATCTAAAACAAAGAAAATGGTTGATATTTTTAGCACTAGCGCTTGTTGTACTATTTCTAATCAGTATTAGTTTAGGTAGCTCATCCATTTCCATCGACAGAATCTTTCCTACGCTTTTGGGACAAGGTACCTTCAAGGAATCGTTTATCTTATTTTCTGTTCGACTGCCTAGAGTGCTGATTTTGGTCTTAGCCGGTATGGCGCTTGCGATGGCAGGTTCCCTACTACAAAGTGTGACACGCAACGATTTAGCAGACCCTGGTATTATTGGAATAAATGCTGGTGCAGGAATTGGTATAACATGCTTTTATCTTTTTGTTCAATCTGATATCCAACACTATGCATACGTTCTTCCAATTATCGGATTTATTAGTGCCATTGTCACCGCAGGTCTGATTTATTTTTTCTCATATGAAAAAGGAAAAGGGATTCAACCTGTAAGATTTGTATTGGTTGGTTTTGGTTTCGCAACTGCCCTTTCAGGACTAATGATGATATTAATATCATCTGCGGAACGTCAGGAAGTTGAATTTATCGCAAGTTGGCTAGCGGGCAATGTATGGGGTACAGATTGGCCATTTATACTTGCATTAGTACCGTGGCTAATTAGTTGCTTACCTATCATTTTTTATAAAGTAAATACCTTAAATATTCTCGCAATGAATGAACCTACTTCAATTGGTTTGGGGATTGCACTTAAAAAAGAACGCTTTCTATTTATTATCATAGCTGTTGCATTAGCAGCTGCAGCTGTATCGATTACTGGAGGAATCAGTTTTATCGGATTAATGGCACCTCACATCGCTAAAAATCTAGTTGGACCTAGACATCAATTATTTTTACCTATTGCTTTATTCATAGGACCAATTCTTCTCTTAACAGCTGATACCATAGGAAGAAACATATTAGAATCTAGTTCGATACCAACTGGTATTGTTGTAGCTCTAATCGGTGCTCCATACTTTATTTATTTGCTGAAAAAAAATAATAAATAGTCGGTATTAAAGCCAGGAACCTCTTCTCAGTAAAAGAAGAAGCTCCTGGCTTTATTTTAGTTGACTATGGCAGCATATTCCCTGCAGCCAAATATATTTGGTACCACTCTTCCCTTGTTAAAACTACCTCAGATGCTTTTACAATATCCGTTAGTCGATCAGGATTCATCGTACCTACTACTGGCTGTATTTTAGCCGGATGACGTAAAATCCATGCAATCGCAACAGCTGATTTAGTGATAGAATACTTCTCGGCGAGATTCTGAAGCTCCTTATTTAACTCACGAAACTTATCATTATCTACAAAAACTCCCTCAAAGAATCCATATTGGAATGGAGACCATGCCTGAATAGTCATATCATGAAGCCTACTATAATCCAATACACTTCCGTCTCTATTCACACCATTGTCCTGTTTCATATTAACCAGCAATCCTGTATCAATCATTCCAGTGTGCATAATACTAAATTGCAGTTGATTAACAATTAAATCTTGTTCTACATACTTTTTCAAGAGTTCTATTTGCATCGGGTTATGATTACTAACTCCAAAGTGACGAACTTTTCCACTTTCCTTTAGCGTAGAAAATGCATCTGCAACCTCTTCTGGCTCCACCAGCGTATCTGGACGATGAAGAAGAAGAACATCTATATAATCTGTATTCAGACGTTTAAGGCTATTCTCTACAGAACTTACGATATGCTGCTTGGAAAAGTCAAAGAAGCCCTTGCGAATTCCGGTCTTTGTTTGTAATACGATTTTTTCTCTAATGGAAGGGCTCATCTGTACCGCTTCAGCAAACATTTCTTCAGACTTCCCGCTAGCATAAATGTCTGCATGATCAAAGAAATCGATTCCTAATTCCAGTGCCTTATTAACGACTGTTACTGCATCTACTCTAGTCAAGTCACCCATTCTCATACAGCCTAAGGAGATATTGGATACACTTAAATCACTTTTTCCTAACTTAAGCTTCTGCATAGTAGCACCCTTTCTTGTCATTAAAATATTTAACTATCGGATATGCATAATATTCATGGAAATCAGAGAGGCTATAGCTTCTGTAGCATACCATTATTTTTCTTGGATACGACAACCATCTTCATCACAAACCGCCTCGCCATCACTACTAAGGTTTGTTAGCTTTGGTTGATTTCCTTCTTCTTCCCAGACCTGTTGCAATGCATTTAAAAACAGCTCTGTAGGCTGCGCACCGGAGATAGAATACTTTTGATTAATAACAAAATAAGGAACACCTGTTGCTCCATATTGTTGTGCTTGCATTTCATCGTTACGAACCTCATTGGCGTATTCTTTAGGATTCTGGATAACTGCTAATGCTTCATCCTTACCGATTCCAACAGACGAAGCAATTTCCGCTAATGTCTCTGGATCACTTAATAGCTTGGATTCTGTAAAATAGGAATGCAAGAGCTTTTCCGTTAGCTCACGTTCTTTTCCAACTGACTTTGCATATTTTGAAAGTCTGTGTGCATCAAAAGTATTGGTCGGCTTCATTCCCTCAAAATCGTATTCTAAACCTACACTTTGGGCTTGTTGTCCAACACCTTCATTTGCTCGCTTTGCTTCTTCTACACTCATTCCATATTTTTTAGCTAATGCTTCATGGATGGATTTCCCCTTATAGAGTGATGCATTCGGATCAAGTTCAAAGCTCTTGAATTCTACTTCTACTTGTTCACGATTCGGAAATTGTTCCAAAGCCTGCTCCAAGCGTCTTTTTCCTATATAACAAAATGGACATACAAAATCTGACCATACTTCAATTTTCATTTAAGCACCTCTTTTATTATTTCTTCCTTTCTATTTTTTCACAGTAGAGACATTCAAACAAACTAATTGCTCAAGCTTGAAAAAACTTATTTAAAGTCCCGCTTAAGCAATGCATACATATATAAATCGTCAAATTTACCATCCGTGTATTCATAGTTTCTCAATAGACCTTCTCGTATAAAGCCGTGCTTTTCAACTAGTTTCATAGAAGAAATATTAGGGGGCTCAATCAAAGCTTGAACCCTTTCAAGTTCCAGTTCGTTAAAGCCATATTCTAATACAGCTACCAATGCTTCACTCGCAATCCCTTGCCCCCAATAGTCTTTACTCAGCTCATATCCAATATCGGTCCGACAGTGTTCAGAAACTCCATTTAAAAAACCACAACTACCAATTACCTCATTCTCCTCTTTCCATGTAATTCCCCATCTAATTCCTGACTTGTTTAAATAGATAGATTGATACCATGAAATTTCATTCAATGCTTCATTTATTTCCGTAAAGGGCTTCAGCCCATAGTACTGCATGACATCTTTATCGGAAAGGTATTTCAATAAACTCGGAGCATCATTTTCTTCTATCATTCTTAGACGTAATCGTTCCGTTTCAAGAACCGGAAAATCTTCTATTTTTTTACTCATGTTTTTCATCCCCCAAATAACTTAATATGAATTAATATTCATTTGATAATATCTATCATCATTTATTACAAGCAATGCATCAATTTCTCTGCTTCATCCCACTTAACACTATATCCTGCTCCTTTTGCACAAAATACGGAGGAAGAGGTATACGCTGGATCAGCATTTTTGTCATAGCCTATACGCTCCCTCACCTCTAGTTCATTGTGACAATAATCATAGCCACTAAACGATAATGAAATACTTCCCTTTCCTTTTGTAAATGAAGCCAATGTAGTACTATACGTCATAAAAGTTGCTACAGGCACTTCTCCTGTGATAACCGCTTTATCTCCATCTGTATTTGGTGATTCGAACCTACCATGTGCTGCTTGCACATCAGAAAGGACCCTTCCCATCTGTTCCACATCAACTGTTATCTTAAAACGATAATACGGTTCTAGCAAAACATTAGACGCTTTTTCTAGCCCTTGTCTTATTGCACGAAAAGTCGCTTCTCGAAAGTCACCACCATGGGTATGCTTCTCGTGATTACGTCCAGTCAATAAAGTAATGTTAAGATCTGTTAAACCCGAGCCTGTTAATAAGCCATGATGCTCTCGCTCGAAAATATGCTGACGAATTAGATTCTGTAACCCAATTGTTAGGTGATCAGTATGACATCTAGATTGAAATGTAATACCACTATTTCGGATTCCAGGTTCTATTTTTAGATGTACTTCTGCATAATGCCGTAACGGCTCAAAATGACCATACCCAATAACCTCTCTGTCAATGGTTTCCTTATAGACTATCTCAGGCTCCTCAAACATAACCCTCAATCCAAATCGGCTTAATACTATCTGTTCCAAAACCTCTAGTTGAATATTACCCATAACATGAATGTGGATTTGTTGTTGAGCTTCTTCCCAGGTTACTTGTAACGAGGGATCTTCAGCATCCAGTAATTTAAAATAAGCTAATGCATCTTTCGGATTAATAGAAGCTTCTAATACTACCTTCGACCGCAATGTCGGTATCATCTAAAATATTAACTTGTCTGTTGTCACTCCAATAGCATCTCCGATAGAAGCACTAGTAAGGCCAACTACTGCAAAAAGTTCACCTGCATTAACTTCATTGACTACTTCAAACTGTTTACCGTTAAAACTTCTAATTTGAGTAACTTTCTCGGATAGCCGTTTATTTGAATTACCATAAATTATTTCATCACGCACCTTAAGACTACCACTTATTGCTTTCATAAAAGTCATTCTAGTACCAGATTCATCATGACGAATTTTAAATACACGAGCAGAAAATTCTTCACTAGAATCATAGCTTGTTACTGATAAATTCTCAAATCTATCTAAAAACTCTCTTACTCCAATATCATGTAATGCCGAACCACTAGAGCAAGGAAAAATATGTGCTTTTCGAATCATCGTACGAGTCTTTTCTAACCATAGACTAGACTCATAACCACTTTCCATATATTTTTGCAATAACTGTTCATCTCGTTCTGCAATAAATTCAATCAGACTTTCAGACATACACTCATTCAAAAAAGAAGCGTTTAAATCAAAAACATCCTTCGTAAAGTTTTTACGAATTTGTTTCAACACCGCATCTACATCTGCACCAGTACGGTCGGTTTTATTAATAAAGAAAAAAGTGGGTACCTGATATTTTTGTAGTAGCTTCCAAACTGATTCTGTGTGACCTTCAATACCTTCCACAGCAGAAATTATTAATATGGCGTAGTCCATTACTTGTATACATCGCTCCATTTCTGGAGAAAAATCTACATGACCTGGTGTATCAATCATGTAATAAGTAGAATCACCATATGAAAATATACCTTGGTCTGCAAAAACAGTAATGCCACGTTGTTTTTCAATCTCATGACTATCGAGAAAAGCACTTTGATGGTCAACTCTTCCAGGACTTCTTATCGTATTTGTATGATAAAGTAACTGCTCGGAAAAAGTAGTTTTGCCTGCATCCACATGCGCTAGAATTCCTATTGTCTTATTCATATTTGTTCTCCTTAAATTCTTCCTATATATGGTTCATTATAACAAACTTAATAGTCTAAAAGAATTCGTAACAATATACCTATCGATATAGAAGGCGCACCTCTATATTTTTAACAAAATATTATGAAATATAGTATAATTATGTGGTAGTATTTACGTCTCACATATCTATTTATACTTTCTGATGAAGAATGAGATTTTCTGCTTTTATATCAAAATACAAACAAAGTGAAGTGAAACGAATGAACTCAGAGAAGAAATCGATCCTAGAACATTATCAGAAATCGATTGAGTGGGTAAATAATCTAAGCAATCTGTCAGAGAAACAATGGAGAATGCCAATAGCCACTAATAAATGGACAGTTGCGGAAGTAATCGGCCACCTTATCCCTTGGGATGAATTTATTCTAATGAATAGAATCCCATATTTTTTTGAGGCTACTAACTTGCCTAAGAGTCCAGAGGTTGAAGCCATCAATCAAAAAGCATCCGTTGATAGTAAGGAGAGAGAGAAGGAAGAGACAATCACCATCTTCACCCATTTCAGAAGGGAAATAATATCTGCTTTAGAAAAGTTTGAGGATGCTAAATGGACTAAGGAAATAGTAATGAATCAATCAACATTTTCACTTTATCACTATTTTTCTGGTTTAGTTGAACATGATATCCACCACTTTCAACAGATTCATCATGCAATTGGAGTAAGCTTTAATTAGTGTGAAGGAACATCCACCAACATAAAAAAAGAGCTGGTTAAAAATCATCTGTATTTAATGACCGAATGAAATACAGGTGCTTTAACCAATCTCGTTAATTTAAAATCCATATTCCGCTTCTTTTGCCTCACGAATAGTTTGGTACGTTCCAGCAAGTATAACCGTATCCTCTACCAAACGGTCAATACGAAACTTCACATCATCATTCGTAATTTCTTTTCGATAAAAGTCTTGTTCTTCAATAAAAACATATGATTGTACAATTTGACCTTTCATGTAAGCAACGATTGGTTTTAATTGTTGCTCTGCGATTAAATAATGCTTAGGTGAACCTGCTGTGACGATAAACCCTACTACCTTATCTAAAAATGCTTTTTCTGGTAACAAGTCAAAAATATTCTTTAGCGTTGCCGGAATGGACGCTTGAAAAACCGGTGTCCCAATAATGATTGCATCTGCATCCATAATCGTTTTTGTAACGTAACCAGTATCTCCATCATACTCCAGGTAATTTCGTCCGTCACTAAACTGTATTTCATATTCTGCTAAATCAATTAATGTAATCTCCATATCTGGATATTTACCCTGAATCGCATTCACCGTATAGTTCATTGCTGTTCGTGTTTTGGAACCAACGATAGATCCAGATAGTCCAACAATCTTCATGTGTGCTTCCTCCTAATTCTTCCCGGTATATTTTTTAATGGCTGGTAATATTTCAGTACCTATTAGTTCAATATTTTTCATTAGCTTATCGAATGGCACACCACCAAAATCCATCTGTGCAATATAACGCTGATGACCAAATACTTCATGCTGATAGAGGATTTTTTCAATGATTTGCTGTGGACTACCAACATTTATTACATCCCGTGTATCGGCACCTTGTGCAAAATGTTGCTTTGGAAAACCCCTTCCGTTTGTCAGCTTCATTCCTTCATTTATATGAGGATAGTACTCCCGAAGTGCCTGTTGAGTTGTCTCAGCTGCATAGAAGAAGCCTGCCGTTGCAACCGGTAATTCCGATGGGTCATATCCTGACTGTTTGGCTGCTTCTCGATAGGCATCAATCGAACGCTTAAACGCAGTAACTGGTCCCCCTAAATGAGCAAGAAACATGGGAACACCTACTAGACCAGCTTTAATGGCACTTGCAGGAGTTCCACCCACTGCACGCCAAATTGGTAACGAGCCATTCTGGGGGCGAGGAATTATTTTTGCATTTTTTAATGGTGCACGAAATTGCCCACTCCAATTTATTTCTTCCTCTTGATTTATCTTTAGTAATAAATCAAACTTCTCTTCAAATAATTCCTCATAATCACGTAGATCATAGCCGAGTAGATCATAGAGACCAACTCTTGAGGCACGACCAGCAATAATTTCTGCACGACCATTCGAAATCAAGTCAATAGTCGCAAAGTCTTCATAAACTCGCACCGGATCTGATGTACTAATAATAGTTGAGGAGCTTGCAATTTTTATATGCTCAGTTGCCTGTGCAATTGCCGCTAAAACAACAGCGTGTGCCTGAGTTGTAAAATACTCCTGATGACTTTCACCAACACTAAAGAAATCAATTCCCGCCTGTTCTGCCAACTGGGCTAGTTCAATGATTTCATGAATACGTTGCCCGGCAGGGATTCGTTCTTCTGATATTGGATTTACAAGGTGATCACCTAATGTATAGATACCAAACTCAAGTCCATTGCTAGGATTTATACGATATTTATTCATGATTATTCAACCTTTCACTTCAAAGTCTAACGATATTTTAAACAAAATATCTGAGAGTTAATTTGTCATTTTAGAAATAGTAATGAAAGACAGCTATCGTCTTGGTGTATAGAAAAAATTTCTATCTATATTTATTTCACAATGTTATTATAGTTAATAATAACATTAAATATAAGTACGCACTTTCAAGTGCTATAGTATACTAAAAGATACTATAGGAGGAATTAAGGTGAAAATCGAACCTGAATTATGTCGTGTAGAAGATGCATTAGGCATTCTAGTCGGCAAATGGAAACCAATTATCCTACTACATTTATTAAAAAACGGAACGCAACGATTTAGTGAACTCAAAAGAGAGCTACCAGGAATCACTCAAAAAATGCTCACGAAGCAGCTACGTGAACTGGAGGAAGAAGATATCGTTGAACGAGTGGTTTACCCACAAGTTCCACCAAAGGTAGAGTATTCCATCTCCGAATATGGAAGGAGTCTAGAGCCAATTTTACACGCTATGCATGAGTGGGGATTGAAGCATACAAACCATAAGAATAAGAAGATGAAGACAGATATATCATGAGAAGAATTCGTAGGAGCTAACAACTAGAAAATAGGTGTTAGCTCTTTTTTAGAGTAATTTTATCGATTAATTGCATATAGTTGTATAAATATTATTTGAAGAGAAAGGTGAAGTACATGAAATTTAATTTAAACGAGGCAATAGAAATTCTGGAGAGAACGCCGCAATCATTAGAAAATCTATTAGTTGGGCTATCAGTAGTATGGTTAGATGCGAATGAAGGAGAAGGTACATGGAATCCAACAGAGATAATCGCTCATCTTATAGAAGCAGAGCGATTTAACTGGGTACCTAGATTAGAATTCATTCTACAAGAAGGTGAGAATAACGCATTTCCTGCATTTGATAGGTTCTCCCATTTAAACCAATCTACTGAAAGAACGATAGAAAAACTACTTTTAGATTTCAAAACTATTCGAAGCCAAAACATTATGAAACTCAAGGAAATAATTGATCCCGCACTAGATCTCGATAAAACAGGTTTCCATCCGGCCTTTGGGGTAGTAAAGATTAAAGAATTAATCGCTACCTGGGCAGTTCATGACTTAACTCATATTTCCCAAATTGTTCGTGTCATGGCCAAGCATTACCAGTCTGAAGTGGGACCCTGGCAGGAATACTTAGGCATATTGAAATAGATAGGACAAGTTTTCTTGTTCTATCTATTTCAATAAAATACAATAATTTGGTGTTTCCTTAATGCCACTCTTCCCGTAATATTGCATAATAATATTCATCCCACCATTCGTCTCCTGAAGGAATGCACTTTTTAAAATAACCTTCTCTTCTCATCCCTATCTTTTCCATGACACGGTAGGAAGGAATGTTTTCTGGTTAACAGGTTGCAATAATTCGATGTAATTTCATTTCTTTGAATGCATGATTTACCACTGCTTTCGCTGCTTCAGTAGCATATCCTCTACCATAAAATTTCGGGTTAAATACCCATCCTATTTCATATGTATGTTCCCCAAAAAAAGGATGAAATATGAGATGCCCGATAAGAGTATTTCCAGCTTTTAGTATTACAGGGAAATACTTAGCATTCTTGCCCTGATTTTTAATAACAAATTCTTTTGCTACTTTTACAGTAAACTCTTGTTCCGGTATATATCTCATAACCTCACAATCTGAGGTATATGGATACACCTCTCTCCAATCATCATGTTTAAATTCTCTTATCAGCAGTCTATCCGTATTAATGTTCATTAACATTCTTCCAATCATTTTTAATAAATAGTATACTAGATTCCTGTGATAGATGGCTAAGTCATCTACTTCTATCTTTCATTTTAACAGATTATTCGTTAGTCTCCTTATTTCTCATCGGATTCCTATAGAAAAAAATACACCGTGTTAAACAACGATGTACTTTTTCTTATCTAATGCTATAATTTTAACTTACTAGTCTGCAAGCGTTAATAACATCTCTCTTACTGTTTTACAAGCCATAGCAGTGGATGCACCTGATGGGTCATATTGTGGTGAGAGCTCTACTATATCAGCCGCAACAATTTGATTCAACGACTGGAACTGCTTTATTGCTTCTAGTAGTTCGCGATAGGTTATGCCACCAGGCTCAGGAGTTCCAGTTCCAGGAAACACCCCAGGGTCTAAAACATCCAAGTCAATGGTGATATAAACTGGAACATCGGTTAATTCTTGTATTTTCTCCTGTAGCGTATCTAGTGAAAATCGTTCAAGATACGTATGTTCTTTTGCCCACTCAAACTCTTCTTTCATTCCAGAACGAATACCAAACTGAAAAATTCTTCCGTCACCAAGAAAATCATGACTTCTGCGAATCACAGAAGCATGCGATAGTTTTTCTCCTAAATAATCATCACGTAAATCTGTATGAGCATCAATATGAATCACATGTAAGTTAGGATATTTCTCATAAGCTGCCTTTATCGTCGAAAGACTCACAAGATGCTCACCACCTACCATTAAGAACTTTTTATTGTCCCTTAAAACCTCTTGGCTATATGCTAAAATCTCATCTAGCACCTTCTTCGTATTTCCAAATGGTAGTTCCAAATCGCCTCCATCGTAAATTCCAACATCCTCTATATCCTTATTTAGGTAAGGTGAGTATGTCTCTAATCCAAAGGAGTCATTTCGGATTGCTTGCATCGCAAATCTTGTTCCTGGACGAAAGCTTGTCGTACCATCAAATGGTACGCCAAACAAAACAACATCTGATTCATCATAAGACTTCTCACAACCGATAAACGTATTGATATTGAATGGTCTATTCCCCACGAATAAGCGCCTCCCTCACGTAGTTCGGTAAGTTGAATGCCCCAACATGCAAATCCGTGTTATAATATTTCGTTTGTAAACCAAAATCAGTCCATGCTTCTTTTTTCAAATCCTTAATGGGATCCAAGGTTTTAGATGCAAATCCAAATAACCAGTGTCCAGAAGGATAGGTTGGCATATGATATTGATACACATTTGTTATTGGGAATATATCTTTAATCTTCTTATGCGCTTTTTTCATGTTAGTAGCATATTCACTAAAATACGGTGATTCATGCTGATTAATTAATATACCGTCTTCCTTTAGAACACGATAGCATTCTTTATAAAAAGCAGTTGTAAATAATCCCTCTCCTACAGAAATAGGATCAGTAGAATCTACTAGGATTAAATCGAAAGACTCATTCTTAGCATTCTTTACATATGCTAACCCATCATCAAAGATAAGGTTCATACGATTATCCTCTTCTACTCCTTTTGCTGTTAATGGTAAATATTCTTGGCATAAGCGAAATACTCGCTCATCGATTTCTACCATCACTACTTCTTCAACTGTTGGATAACGCAATACCTCACGTGCCGTACCACCATCTCCGCCACCAATAATTAACACGCTTTTAATATTCGGATTGGTTGCGAATGCAGGATGGACAATCATATCATGATAGATAAATTCATCCTTCTCATTTACCATCATTAAACCATCTAGCGTAAAAAAGGTACCAAATTCTGTTCCTTGATAAAAATCAATTTGCTGAAAAGGACTTTTTTCACTATATAATGCTTTATCGTATGCTATTGAAAATCTGCAATCCTTGCTCCATTGTTCTGTATACCAATTCATTACTTTACACCTTCTAACGCCGGTTTCACCTGGACTTCACGAATATCTCGCTCTGCAAATTGTTTAATTTTATCAACCATACCACGAGGAACCTCAAATGATTCTGTTTTTTTCGCTTGTAATTTTATACCGAGATAATCAGCTGCCTTCCAAGGACTAACCGAATCTCCACAAGTATAGACATCGACAGAAGCATAACCATATTCTGGCCATGTATGGATTGTTAAATGGGATTCCGCAATGATAACTGCACCTGAAACACCATATGGGTTAAAATGATGGAAAACCGATTCCACAATAGTTGCCCCCGAATAATCTGCTGCTTCGTTCATAAACTTCTCAATTAATTTATTGTTTTCAATAATATCACTTGGACAACCGTAAAACTCAATCAATACGTGTCTTCCTAATGTTGATAATTCAATCCCCATTTTATACATTCTCCTTTACAACTGTAATATGATTCGCTTCTTTCGCCTCCGATAATACTTCTCCTAAGGTTTGACAGTAATAATAATATTGCTGAACTACTTCGTGTGAAATTAGTTCTCCTGGAATAACAAGCGGTATGCCTGGTGGATAAATCATTACCGTATCTGCACTTATCCGTCCAACAGCTTCATCAATTTCAACAGATTCATGCTCGGAATAAAACGCTTCTCTTGGACTGATGACTAGTTCATTGACTTGATCAGCAGTTACACTAGTAGACATGAGAACGGTTCTCTCACCATATACCTTCTCAATGTCCTTCAAAGCTTTAACAAGTTTTCCGATTGATTCAACTGTATCAGAACTTGTAATAACAGCCATTACAACATAACCTTCTGCAAGTTCCATCTGAATCCGATATTTTTCTTTTAAAATTGTATAGACTTCAAACCCTGTTAACCCAATACCATTGACACGAATAACTAATTTAGTCCAGTCATACGATTGGTTAAATTGCTTTTGAATATAATCAGCCTTTAATATTTCATACCGAGTATCTCGCTCAATTGTTTCAATTGCCTCGGTAACAATTTGATTTAAATTATGGTAATGCTTTTCTCCATGTAGTGCTAACTCTTTTCGCGCCACATCTAGTGAGCTCATTAACAGGTAATTTGCACTTGTGGATTGTAGCATGCTTAATACTTTTTGAATCGCTTGTGGATTTAATCGGTTATGCTTTAACAGTAAAATGGAGCTTTGTGTTAACGATCCACCTGTTTTATGCATACTGATTGTAACTGCGTCTGCACCTGCAGCAATTGGATCCTTAATATCACCTGATAAAAACTTTAAATGCGCCCCATGAGCACTATCCACAATTACCGCAATATCCTTTTCATGTGCTACATGACAAATCTCTTCTAAATCACTCATCGATCCAAAATAGGTAGGATAGGTAATTAAAAGTGCTTTAGCATCTGGGCTTTCGGTAATTGCTTTTTTGACACTCTCCACTGATACACCATGTGAAATACCAAAATGATAATCAACTTCGGGTTGAATGAATACCGGCTTTGCTCCGCTTAAAATAATCCCATCCATAACGGATTTATGACCATTCCGTGGAACCAGTAATGAATCTCCTGGCTTACAAGCGGCCATAATCATCGCTTGAATGCCAACCGTCGTTCCGTTTACCAAGAAATAAGCGTGGTCTGCTCCAAATGCATCTGCCGCTAATTCCTGTGCTTCTTTTATGACGGACTGAGGATGACTTAATAAATCCAATTCCTTCATCGAATTGACATCCATCCGTAACGTCATCTCTCCAAGAACTTCTTTTAACGTATTCATTTGGGCACCCATTTTATGTCCAGGTACATCAAAAGGGGTTACATCTTGCTTTGCATATTGGACTAATGCTTCAAATAAAGGCATCCTATCTTGGTTCATCGAAGAAACCTTTTTCGTGACAAGCTCCTTTACCTTACTCATCATTGACCAACTCCAGCTAATTCATAAGTTGCTAATGCTTGTTGTAGCTCCTCCACTTTATCCGTTCTTTCCCATGGCAAATGGAGATCACTTCTTCCAAAATGTCCATAGGCAGCCACTTGCTTATATTGTGGCTTGCGTAAATCAAGCATCGTAATAATACCTGAGGGTGTTAAATCAAACACTTGACGTACAGCTTTTAGCAATTGATTATGTGGTACAGATTCGGTTCCAAAGGTATCTAATGCAATACTTATTGGTTCACTTACGCCGATTGCATAGGATAATTGGATTTCACACTTCTTCGCATAGCCCGACGCTACAATGTTTTTTGCTACATAACGTGCTGCATAGGCTGCTGATCGGTCAACTTTCGTACAATCCTTACCAGAAAATGCACCACCACCATGCTTAGCCGCTCCTCCGTACGTATCCACGATGATTTTACGGCCAGTTAAACCAGCATCACCGTGTGGGCCACCCACTACAAATCGTCCAGTCGGATTAATTAAGATTCGAAATACTTCGTTTAAGCCAAAATCTTTTGCTGTCTGTTTAATGATATTCTCGATTGCATAGTCTTCAAATTCTTGTTGATTAAATTCCTCATCATGCTGAATAGACATAAGAACAGTATCGATTTTTGGCTGGTTCGGTATTGTATAGTCAATTGTAACTTGTGATTTCATATCTGGGCGAGCCCATAAAAATGCACCACTTTTTCTTAATTGTGATGCTCTTTTTACTAAGGTATGTGCCATTTCGATAGCAAGTGGCATCAAGGTTTCAGTTTCATCCGTAGCATAACCAAACATGATCCCTTGATCTCCTGCTCCGATAGCTTTCGTATCACTGGAAGCATCTACACCCATCGCTATATCTGGTGATTGTGTATGAACGAGAACCTGTACTTGACAAGTACGTCCATCAATACCTAAGCGATCATCCGTGTAACCAATTTTAATAAGTGTCTCGCGTGCTATTTTTTCTATATCTATATTTGCTGTAGTGGTAATTTCGCCACCTACAATTACTGTGTTTGTTGTCGTAAATACTTCACAGGCAACCCTAGAAAAAGGATCCTGTTCGAGTGCTGCATCTAATACTGCATCAGAAATTTGGTCTGCAATTTTATCAGGATGTCCCTCAGAAACAGACTCTGAAGTAAACAATAATTTCTCTGCCAATATTAACCATCCCTTCATTTTCATATTTTTGGGCATAAAAAAAGCTCTCCTACAACCTAAGGAAAGCTTCGATTAATATCAGCTGCTTATCCTCTTATCGTTCACAAAACTAGGAAAGTTTTGCGCTCAGGTTGGGCCCCATAGCAGATTCAGTTTGAATCACACTGGTTTGCCACCGCATCTTCGACCCCTCGTCTCAGCGGCTATTAATAAGATAGACTTTATTCATGCTGGGATTAATACTAAAGGATAATGCTCTATGTGTCAAACTCTTTTTTTGTCGAGAAATCAGAAATAATTTCCACAAAAAATACAGAAACCTTGTTCCTGTATTTTTAGCTCTTTTCATTTAATAAAAGCCAAACCAGTAGCCGATTGCAGCACCAATATAATTACCAATTACGTATCCAAGGGTTCCGACGATTAGTACCGGAGCTACTAGTTTATTCCACCCCTTAGATATTGCCATTGCTGCAGCAGTCGTTGGTCCACCAATATTTGCATTGCTGGCCAGAATTATTTCTTCCAAATTAAACTTAAATAACTTACCAAAAACAAACGATATCCCCATATTCAAAGCAACCATAATGAATACTAGTACAAATAATAAAGGTGCGTTTTCTAAAATGATTGGTAATGAAGCTGGAACACCTATCACGACAAAGAAAATATAAATAAGGTATGTACCTATCTCCTGCGCACCATTAATCCTCTCAAAAAATCGAGTGAATACAGTTACAGCTATGAGAGTTATGGTTGTTAACATTAAATACTTATCTCCAAGTATCCCATTTATTGTCGTTAGGACAAAGCTAACGTCATCTCCAGATGGGATTACTTGATCAAATAACTCAGCAAGCTTAAACGAAATCGCTACGAGCGTAAATGCAGAACCTACAGCGAGACCGATATCCTTTAATGATATTTCTTTCCCCCTCCAATAAGAAGCCGCAAGATTCTTATCCCCTTTATTCACGCTCTTCTCTACCAACTCTTGATGTGGTGAATGAAACATTCTCCTGAAGAATGCTACTGTTGGAATTACCATTAGTACAAGGAAATACAATGCCATCATTAAGTTATCCGCAACGACAGTAGCAGAGACAAGTTCACCAGGCGTTTGAAACCTGGCAGATAACGCCGCTAAGTTAACACTGCCTCCTATGTAAGAACCGGTCATCATTCCGGCTACCTTATCCAATCCTGGAACAAAATCCTTTAATAAAAAGAAGCCTACTATTGCACCTACCACCGTTCCGATCGCACTAAATAAAAACATGACTAAGAGTCTACCACTTTCATTCCATATCTTTAGAATATTTGATTGAAATAATAACAATGGTATCGCAAGTGGAACAACATATCCCCAAACCGTATCATAAACTGGTGATTCAGTCGGAATAATATTGAAATTGGCCAACAACATTGCACCAACTAACGCAATGATAGCACCTGATATTTTAGACGCCCAATCAAACTTTTGCTCCAAATAGATACTAACTCCTGCCCAACCAGTCAAAAAAGCCCAGAGAATCCATGTATCATCCGGCTGAATTATTGCAAATACCATATATTTTTCTCCTTTGACAACTATTATTAATTTACTATTATAGCGTAATTAAAATTATCTTGTCACGATAGTTATAACCATGTCGAAGGGATTGTCTTATTTATTGGGGATTTTTATTAATAATGATATACTAAAAAAAATTCTAAAGTATCGATACATTTTGTGTATGATTTATTATTGGTAATCGTTAGATATGTAGAAATCAAAAAGAGGTAGAGGAAGGGACAAAACTAATAGGGAATTCTGAAAAGCCGAACGATAAACTAAACTAGATCCGGAAATATGCGTAGACTCCTGCGGGAGGAAAGGCATCGGTGAGACCCCACAGTGCGTTAGCACGAGGAGGCTCACCAGCCGCCCGCGGCAAGGTAGACACTGTGTTGTCGCCCCTGTACTGGAAGTGAAAGCGAAGTATATTTCCCGATCGGGATATATGCACTAGCTATAATTGTTCGTTTTTTCCTTGCTAAAATTACTTTTGTCCCAGCCCCTTGCAAAAATAGGTATGGAATCAAAACAAATCGATGATAAATTCTGGGAAGTCGTCTTGCTTTTCCGGAATGCATTCTGACTTCTGGGTTACTGATATAGCTTGCCATTTACGGAAATAGATTACTAGTATAGGAGGAAGAAGCATGACAGACCGTATCCAATCATTAACCGTTTTAAAGGTATCCGATATCAAAAAATCAAGAGATTTCTATCAAAACATTCTTGGATGTGAAGTGACAGAATGGTGGGCGTTACGTGATGATGAGGTAAAATTAGGATTAAAACTCCTGCAAGCTGATCACGTTAAGGACATTAATCCAAATAGTACAGATCAAAAAATAGTTTGTGATGTATATGCCTATACCGATGATTTCGCCGCCCTTGATACATTGCATACCAAGCTCACAGATAACGGCGCAACCGTAGTCATCAAACCAGAAATTACCAAATTTAAATGGGGCAGTTGGAAAGAATTTGCCATTGCAGATCCTGATGGATATGTTATCGGATTTGGTACTGCAAATAAATAAAATTCAATCTCATTTATGAGGGACTACAAGTACATAACGTAAATCCTATCCACACTTTTTCTTCTTTAAAGATACTAAATAACAGCCCCACCATATGGGCGGGGCTGCATATGGCCATGGATTTACGAAGAGAAAAAATCGGATTACAGGATATCATGCAATTAAAGAATTTTTGGACACTTACCTAACATAATGGGATAAGTACTACGCATATGACACTACAGCAATAAACATAAAAGAAGCCCTACAAGATTAACTTGTAAGGCTTTTATTTTGATTAATTTTCTTGAATTTCTTTTCTGTTTTTCTTAAACATTTTTGATAATGTTTCATATACAATTGGAACAACAATCAATGTTAACAACGTTGAGCTTGCAAGACCACCGATTACAGTTATTCCAAGACCTTTGGAAATTAAACCGCCACCGCCAGTTCCAAATAACAATGGAATTAAAGCGCCCATTGTAGCAATTGCCGTCATTAGAATTGGACGTAATCTAGTGCTTCCAGCTTCTAGGATTGCTTCACGCATTCCCATGCCGCCACGTTCCATATGGATGATACGGTCTACTAAAACAATAGCGTTAGTTACAACGATACCAATTAACATCAATAGCCCCATCATAACTGTAACAGAGATTGTTTCACCTGCGATTAATAATCCAACAAATGAACCAATTACAGAGAATGGTAGAGAGAATAGTATTGCGAATGGTGCGAGACCTTCACCGAATGTTACAACAAGAATGAAGTATACGATTAGTATCGCTGCAAGCATTGCAAAACCAAGCTGTGTAAATGTTTCCTGCATATCAGCAGTTACACCTGCAACTCCTAGTGTTACACCCTTCGGTAATTCTAGCTCATCGATTGCCTCATCTACTTCAGCAGATGCTTTTGAAATATCGTCACCGATAATTGTTCCGGAAACGGAAGCATAATATTCACCTTTACTACGAGCTAGTGTATTGAGTGTCGTACCTTCTTCGACTGTTACAAGCTCAGAAAGTGGCATTGTTGTACCAAGAGCAGTTTCTACTTCCGTTGCTAGCAATTCATCAATAGATTTAGGCTGCTGTGTTTGCTCTTGTTGGACAATAACATCTAGTTCATTATCATCTTTCTCGATGGTTGTAAGAACTTCTTGCGTTGCAGTAGGGTTTAACATCATCACAATTTGCCCTGTTGTTAATCCATACTGTAATAGTTCCTCTTGATCTACATTAAAGGTATACTCCACATAAGCATCTTCTTTACTGGAGGATACATCCTCTAATCCATCGTTTTTACTCATCACTTCTTCTACTTGTGTTACAGCTTCATTTAGTTTATCTAAATCTTCACTGTATAAGGTATAGCTAAGTTCATCTGATGCCATTGACATAGCAGAGAAGTTCTGGCTTTTCCATTCACCTGTCTGCTCAAGATTAAATACATATTCTTCAATCTCTTCCCGAACCTCAGGGAAGTTTTCCATTTCAGGGTCAAAGATTAGGTACATTAAGGCACCGCCTCCACCACCCATCATAGAGGTCATTGGATCAGCACTATCATTTATTGATACTTGAACAATATCAATATCTTCACGTTTTAACATCTCTTCTTCTACAAACGTTACATTCTCTAAAGTTTCATCTGGTAATTCACCAGCTTCAGGTGTGTACGTTAAATACATTACCTTCTCTTCTTCACTACCCATAAAACTAAAGCCAATTAATGGGGTTAACGCCAAGCTTCCAACTAATAGCACGATAGCAAATACAGATGTTATGATTTTGTGGTTTAATGACCAGCGTAATACACCCTTATACCAATTCGCTAATTTACCAGATTCTTTATGGCTTCCTTCCGTCTTCTCCCCATAAAGCTTCTTCTTAAATAAGAAGTGAGACAATGCTGGAACGATTGTAATGGCAACAAGTAATGACGCACCAAGTGCAAATGTCATAGTTAAAGCGAATGGCATAAACAACTCACCAACCATACCACCCACGAAAATAAGTGGTGCAAATACCGCTACTGTTACAAGCGTTGACGATAGTATTGGTTTAAACATTTCAATTGTTGCTTCACGTATCAAGGCACGACCATTTAATTTCTCTTCTTTTAAATGTAGTCGCCTATAGATGTTTTCCACAACAACAATCGAGTCATCAATAACACGACCAATCGCAACCGTAATCGCTCCAAGCGTCATGATATTTAACGTGATATCCATCCAGTTTAATAGCATTAATGCAATGAAAATCGAAACTGGAATGGAAATGATAGAAATAATAGTAGATTTAAAATCACGTAAGAATAATAAAATGATTAATACCGCGATTAATCCACCAAATACTGCTTTTTCAACCATTGTTGTAACAGATTCTTCGATTGGAGCACCTTGGTCAAGCGATATATCGACTACAAGACCTTCAATACTCTCTTCTTCTTCTTTAACTAAGTCTTTTACTTTATTAACAACTTCTACCGTATTTGCTTCTTGACCTTTAACAATTTGAATGGCAATTGCATTTTCACCGTTAGTACGTGATACCGATTCTTCCTTACCAATTACCTCAATGGTAGCAATATCACTTAATTTCACAAATGGTGAAGGCTGTGTTTCAGAAGGTGTTACCGGAATAAGCATATTAGACAATTCATCTGCTGACATGAATTTTCCATCTACTGAAACAGCCTGCTCTCCTTCTTCAAATTCATATAGCCCAAGTGAAACAGCCATATCACTAGCCTGAATCATTTGCTTAACAGTATCTTCTGTTAAACCGAGTTGAGCCATCTTTTCTTCATCATAGGTTAATTCTATCTCTTCAATATGTTGACCAGTAATGGTTGAAGATGCAACCCCATCGATTTTTTCGATCTTTGGAAGAAGTACATCTTCAACAGTTGATGTTAATTCAACAATATCTTCTGTTTCACTACTAACACTTAATACCACAACCGGCATCATGTCCATGCTGATTGCTGTTATTGTTGGCTCTTCTACTCCATCGGGTAGTGATAAATTTCCCATAGCAGATTCTAATTCTCGCTCTGCCTCATCCATATTAATTCCATACTCATACTCTACTTGAATACTTGAATAATTAGAATATGAATTGGAATAGACTGCTTTTACATCCTCAAGATTCTCAACAGCCTTTTCTATTGGTATCGATACATCCTCCATTACTTTCTCTGGAGTTGCACCTGGATATACACCAGTAACCATTAAGTATGGGATTGATACATCAGGAATTGTCTCGGTTTTCATACGTGTACCGGAATATATACCTGATACGACGATAATAATCGTCAATATCCAAACTGCTAGTTTATTTTTTAATACAAAGTTAACTAAACCTTTCACGTCTACACCTACCTTAAATTGACTTTATAAACTCATTTCCCTATAATAATGACTAACTGGTCATTTTGTCAACCATATACTCAATGATTTAGGAGAAATTTTACAAATGAGTAAAAAACAATTAATCATGGAAAAATCACTAGATTTATTTGCAAGGCAAGGATTTGAAGCTACATCCGTTCAACAAATTACAAGTTATTGTGGAATCTCAAAGGGTGCCTTTTATTTAGCCTTTAAATCAAAAGACGAGCTAATAATTGCGTTAATTGATCACTTCATGAAACAGATAACCATGGATATTGACTATACGGTCAGAAATACCAACAAAGCGGATACGTTATATTATTTTTACCATACACTTTTCACCGCATTCTTAAAGCACTCGAAATTTGCTAAATTACTCATGAAGGAACAAACGCAACCATTAAATGAAGAGCTACTGTCGAAGATGCGCTATTATGATAACTTAGTAGACCAATCAATCTTAGCAATGGTAGAAAAAACGTACGGTCATAAAATTGAACCTATTAAGTATGATTTGGTTTATACTATTAAAGGCTTAATGAATAGTTATTCCACTTTATTTTTGTTTAATACACTTGTACTGAATGTGGAATTAGTCTCAAAATCACTTGTAGAAAAAACAAATATACTAGCTAATCACATGTCTGTTCCTTTTATTACGACTGACCTGATTAAAAGTTTCAAAAATGAGGTTGAAGATATGTCAAAAGAATCCTTAGCTGAACTACTTAGCCAAAGCATTGAAGAGCTAGACGAATCTATTGAGAAAGAATCATTATTGATCTTGAAGGAACAGCTTTTAATGGAAAGCTATAGTCTTGCTATTGTAAAAGGAATGTTAGAAAACATTCGAAATCACCCAGATTGTAAATGGATTAGCTACCTACTACGTAAATACTTTCAGCTATAGGGAGATGAACTAATTTCTTAGTATGTCACTGTAACTTGTAGAGGATACACAAAGACATTGTATATTCGGAGTAGCCCAAAAGGCAAAAGGCATTATTTTCACAATGCCTTTTGCCTTTTGGGAGTAGGTGAATAGTACATCTCGATATTATTTTCATCCTGCAGCTATCGCCTTATTGTTTAATCCAATATTCGCTACCATCCTTATTGCGCTCCATAAATCCATACTCAATCAAATACCTTCTAATTGTAACGAAATCACTATAAATAGTTTTTAATATTTCATTTATTTCCTTTTCCGTGTAAATCTTCTCACCATTAAACAACCCTAAGATATGCTGTAAAACAATGATTTTTCGTTTTTCTTTACTTGGAAATGTGCCTAGAGTCCCATCTTTATGGAAATAG
This sequence comes from Ornithinibacillus xuwenensis, assembly GCF_039614845.1. Taxonomy (NCBI): domain Bacteria; kingdom Bacillati; phylum Bacillota; class Bacilli; order Caryophanales; family Bacillaceae; genus Ornithinibacillus; species Ornithinibacillus xuwenensis. Next base: position 92,484 of record NZ_JBDIML010000003.1, read on the forward strand.
GTTGATAAGACTTTATCCTTTTCTTCCTTTGTGATTGCGTAACGGTCATCCACCATTTTCGCCCCCTTATGAATACTAATAAATTCATCCTGTCTAATTGTTGGTGCTTCCTCTTCTTGAATCAAACTCATAATCGTTAAGAAAATTCTAGCTTGCTTTTCTTTTTCTTTTAGTTTGAATCGATGATTCCGTATTGTTGATGTACTTCCTCCACTAGTTTCCTTAACGATTTCCTTATCACTTAATCCTTTTTTAAAGTACTGAAGTAGCTCCTTTTGAAGTTCAGATAATCCCGTATACTTCTTATCCATCCCTAATAAATAATCAAACGTAGACCGATGTGTCTCTTTAATGTGATATACGATAGCCTTTTTTGCCTCAAGTAGGAGGTTCTCTGTTGGATAGATAACACCGTCTTCAAATCTTCTATTACAGAAAAGACAGATATATTCATCTGAGCTTGACTGATAGGTATATCCTTTTTGAAGTTCTTCAATTGAAGCATTCCAAAACAAACTATCTCTTTCCATTAACAAACACTTCCTCATTACGTTTATTTATATTATAAACATAATATACTTTTGTTTACAAAAAATCAACAATGAAAAAAGACCCTAATTTCCATCATCATGAGAATTAGTGTCTTCATAAATATCTATTAAACGAATATTTCTTACTCCCATAGGCCTAGCCTAACATCATTAAAAATGATTTTCTAGATACAATTGATTCGAATATACTTCTTTATTCTATTTTAGTGATACTATAGATTTACAATGCTTTGTTAGGAGGAATATTCATTGTCAATGAAAGAAGGATTTGTCGAGGTAACTGGTGGAAGAGTTTGGTATCAAATGCACGATGCTCATACTAATAACGCCCCTGTAATCATTTTGCACGGTGGACCTGGATCTTCACACTGGTCCTTACAAGGATTAAAGGCATTATCAACTATACGACCCGTTATCCTCTACGATCAATTAGGATGTGGAAAATCAGATCGGCCATCAGATACTTCCTTATGGAATATCGACCGATTTGTAGAGGAGCTGCAACAATTAAGAGATGGACTACAGCTTAAGGAATTTTATCTGCTCGGGCATTCCTGGGGGACTACTCTAGCTGCCGCATACTACTTATCTCACCCAGAAGGAGTTCAAGGAATCATCTTTTCAAGTCCTTGTTTAAGTGCTCCTAGATGGGCTGAAGATCAACAAAGAAATCTACAACAGCTTCCTGTTAACGTGCAAAACACGATTCGTGAATGTGAAAAAGATGGTACAACAGACAGCACTGCATATAAAGAAGCAACGAAAGTATTCAATAGCCATTTTGTTTGTAGAATTCCAGAGGAGCAACGACCTGAATTCCTAAAAGAAGGTGCTGCTTACAAAAACTCCGAAATCTATAATATGATGTGGGGAGCTTCTGAATTTCACGTAGCAGGTAGTCTTAAAAGCTTTGATTGCACAAATGAATTGAATTCGTTTCACATACCAACACTTTATACATGCGGACGATTCGATGAAGCAACGCCAGAATCTACTGAATACTTTAGTAGACTGACACCAAATAGTGAATTTCATGTCTTTGAAAATAGTTCACATATGCCCTATATTGAAGAAACGGAGGAATACCTTCGTATTATGCGGGAGTTTTTAGCAGATTAAATGGAATCATCTTGCTAGTTGTCCTGATGCGGACATTAATATTTCGTAGGCATTGGATTAGAGTTGTAGTCCTTCATTCTTCGTGTGAAGGACATATTTCTAATCGGGTTTTAAACGAAATGTCCTCCATCATAGTCATGAAGGACATTTCTATAAACATTACAAACGACTACTTCATGAAGTATGTAATTCATTTAATCCTTCTTTACTAATAGTATTGTATCCAACGTTTCATATAGTCAGCAACTTCTTGAGGTGCGTCCACATAAATATTATGGGTCGTATCAGGAATAGTTCTCACTGTTACGTTTTTAACTAATGAGATAAATTCTTTAGATCCAGCTTCCCGGATATCTTTCATCTCATCTGGAAGACTACTAAGTAATAATAAAGTTGGAGAGGCTATCTCCTTTAGGATATCCTTGGTCGGTTCAGCATAAATTCCCTTAACCACTGCTTTTGCCGTAAATATGGAAGTGGCGAGAAGAATTTCGCCATCTATTTCTTTAACCTGAGATTTTGATCCTGCCTCCAATTCTTCCGACCATCTATCCAACTCTGATTTCTCTGAGGCAATAAACGCTTCCCATGATGGAAAACGAATATTTTCATAAAACTTTTCAATTTGTTCCAGTTCAACATCTAGAGAGCTTATTTCACTATCTGGTATGTAACCGCCATCCAATAAAATGATTCCTTTAACCTTATCAGAATACATTTTGGCATAATATAATGCTATATGTGCCCCCCATGAATGTCCAACGAGATAAAAATCTGATATATTCATGTCTGTTATTAGTTCATTTGTATATTTTGCTATAGATGACGGGTAATAATCTTCTTCTCTTTCAAAGGAAATTGCCCCACCATGACCAGCAAGGTCAAACGCTACAATGTGAAAATCATTTAAATAACCCGCTAATTCACCATACTTTAACCCTGTACCACCCATTCCATGCAATAGAACTAATGTGGTATTCTCTTTATTTCCCCATTCGTAAGTATTATTTTTCATAAGTACCTCACTTTCTGAAGTCTATCATTGCTATTTTAATAGAAAATTTCAAAAAATACAAAATAAGTGCTAGGAACTCCCACTGACAGGAATACCTAGCACCATCTATTTATAATATTTTTTCTCAAAACACAGAAACTTACCTTTTCTAAAGGTAACAGACCCTCTTACCTCATAGCCGTTCTTTTCATACAATTTGCATGCTCGATGATTACTGATAAAGGAATCTAACCGAATGGATGTATATTTATTTTCAATACCGAACCTCTCTGCAAAATAAATTAGCGCCCTGGCAATCCCATTACCCTGAAACTTCGGATCGACACATAAACGATGAATGATTAGGTTTTTACCATCTCGATATCTCCAATTAATTGTATTATATTCCTCTTCATAATCTTCATTAAGCGTTAAAAATCCTCTTACCTGCTTGTTATCAATCAGCACGTAAATTGTACCTTCATGAATGTCATGTAGAACAATTTCCTCATTAGGATATACATTGTCCCATTGATGGATACCCTCTGAATCCATATCCTGAATAGCATCCTTTATGATTCGGATGATTTCATTAATATCATCTTTACTTGCCAGCTTAATTTCCATTATTCAATCCTTCTAAGCGCCATCAACCTTGATTTATTTAGCCAAATAGTCTATTAGTTCTGGCAACCATTCTTCTAAATCTGTAAACTGATATCCTAGTTTTGTTGCCTTTTCGTTACTGAGAGTCCATGTTTCCGCTATGGCATACGGTGACTCTAATTGTTGTTCCGTTGTAATTTTTATTGCCTGCCCGGTTTTATTTTCTATTAACGTCATTAGTTGCTTCATAGTTATATAACCATTTGCACAGACATTTACTGGACCAGTGAAATCTGTTTTCGCAATCCATGATAGGAAATTACCTGCCTCACGCTGATGAACAAAACACATTTCCGCATCAGGATTTGGGAAATATACCATTTTTTCTTCCTTAGCACTTCTTACATAGTGATGTAATCGTTCTGTATAATCCTCTTCTCCAAGAACTATCGGTATTCTCATTGCAACAACTGGGAATGATGCCTTCTGAAAGAAGTACGCTTCAGCTTGACGCTTCCCTTCTTGATAGGTAACCTCCTGCTTATCTACCATTTTTAAATCATAGGAATATGGATCAAACACCTTTTCGCTCATTCTTGCACCATAATCATATACTGACAGCGTAGATGTAAAAACATATCGCTTCATTTTTCCTTCTAAAGCATTCTGAATAATTGCTGCATCATCAGATGAAAAGCATAATTGGTCAAAAACAACATCCCACTCTCTTCCTTTAACTGCAGACCTTACGGAAGCCTCATCGAATCGATCTACCTTTAACCGCTCTACTTTGTCCCCAAACGGATCGCTACTGTTTTGACGAGTAGCTACTGTTACAGATACTCCTTCATCGATTAAAGCTTCAATTAAATTAACCCCAAAAAATCGTGTGCCGCCAAAGACTAAAGCTGTTTTCATTAAGAACTTCCTCCCATTCTAAAAATTAAAACTCTTTTCGTTCCTTCATTATGGTATATAATCGCTAAAATAACAACTTTCAAACGATTCCAATAAAACACTCCCCATTTGGAAATGAGGAGTGACCAATTACTAGCCTACTTTTTTGGCTCGCATAAAGGGAATGGAACGGCGAATTCTTGTTTGTGATTTCTCCTTTTTACTAATGCCATAACGCCCATGTTCAGATGCGTATGCTCGCAATTCCTTCATTTTTTCTTCCGTTAACATTCGATATATATCAGTATACATGTTATTACCTCCTCGATTGGTTAGCTTACAGTTCTATCTTACTCATCTCCCCTGTTATTAACCTCGGGACCGCGACTGATTTTCGAGCACAAAATTTCCATACTTCATACGGAACGACTTTCAGACCCTAGACTGAACAAATCCAAAAATTACCACTTCTTCAGTTCTAAAAGTATAGTAAAATAGTCTCATGTCTCTATATTACAAAAATATTACATACAAAGAGGAGATGATCCAATGAGACATCTTAAGTTATTAATGGTCTTATTAATTTCTACTATTCTGATAGCTGCTTGTGGCCAAGAAGACAAAGCTAATCAAGAAGAAAAAACTGAAGTAAAAGAGCAAGACATCGAATTAACAGATGAGAATCAGAAAGCCGCGGCAGAGACTGTCAAATCATACATAAAAGCTGCATACTCAAATACTGATTTTTCATCAACAACCAATTTTAAAGGAACGGAATATATGAGTGGAGACCAGGAATGGCATCAATCTTTTATGGATGAGTTGGCATTCATCACAAATAACGGTCAAGAATCCTTTGAAGTAAAAGATGTTATTATTAAAGAGTTAATTGATCTCGGAGATTATTATGAGGATGAAACTTACTCCCCAGTATACATTATTAACACAAAAGTACTTTTTAAAGACAATGACGACAAAGAAAACTATGAATCTACTGGCATATTACTTTCTTATAACAATGCTGATTCAACATGGGAAATTGACTGGTATAATTTTGCACAACCACTTGAACCTATTGATTTTTGGGGATCTAATAATGCTGAAGTAGTTCCAGCTAATGACAGTCAAGAAGCTGCTGCAGAGCTAGCGAAATTATTTGCTACAGAATTTTTATCATTAGGAAATCGTGAATCTGTTGATGATTTACGTGGTATGATTGAATTGTGGATTGATGAAGAACAAGAGGTTATAAAGCAAAACATTCTTTCAAGCAATGAAAGCTTCTTCCAACTAGATAAGGAATCAAGACCAATGGTTGCAAATGTCAAAATTGACGAGCTTCTACCATTTAGAGAAATGCCAATTGAAGAAGCGACGGAAGCATATGCAATTAACGTAAGTGTAGAATATGAAGAAAATAAATCACTTGACCTTACGGAATTAGGTTTTGTTATTGTCAAAATAAATGATGAGTGGAAAATCATCCAAAATCTCACGTATAGAATCACTCCTTGGGAATATGTTGACTTAAGTGCACAATAAGACGATAATCTTTTCAGAATCAAATACATGATAGTGGATTAAATAAGTTAAACATATGTGGGCTGTAGTAAATGGCTAGGTTCCCTAGCTAAACACTACAGTCCTTTTTTATGCCTAATTAATGAAAGCGTTTATGCCGCATTCGTCTTACTTCTTTCACTAGCCTGTTGCACTATAAATAACCCAAGGACAACTACTAATAATCCTGCACAAACGAGATATAGTACCTGGAAGCTAAACATAGCAACGATTAATCCAAGTACATACGAGCCTGTTGCAATACCAATATCCCAAAAAATAAAGAAGGTTGCTGTAGCATGGCCACTCCGCCCTTTTTTCGCAGTCTGAATGCACATAGTTTGAAAGCTCGGTAATAATGACCCACTACCAAGACCAATAACAGCTGCCGCAATTAAAAACAACCAAGCATTATTCGTAATACTTAACAGTATTAAACCAATACTAAACACCACTAGGCATGGAATAATGACATAGCTTGGACCTCTTACGTCAAATAGCTGTCCAAGTGAGGGTCTTGATATAATCATTACAATTGCAAATACAACAAAGAAATAGCTGGCAACACTCGCAAGATCTAAAGCATTTGCAAACACACTAACATAGGATAGAATACTAGAATAGGCAATTCCAACAAATAGACTAATAATAGCAATTGGTACTGCGCGCACCTCGATTAGTTCATGAATTGAAAATTTCTTCCCCTCTTCTAGTTCCTCCTGTTCCATTTCATTGGTAACATGAACTTGCAGTGCACATATAGCCCCAATAGCCATAAACAGGCTAATGATTATAAACATTGATTCAAAGCTAATATACTGAATTAACGTAAGGCCTAGAAAAGGACCAACCACCATAGCGATATTCATCGACATCGCAAAATACCCAAGACCTGCTCCTCTTCTTTCCTCTGGAACCACATCCGCAGCAATAGCACTAGTTGCAGTTGTCAGCACTCCAAAGGACAAGCCGTGGATAAATCGAAGAATCATTAACACTAGAAAGCTATCAATTCCAGCATAAAAAAACATAGTAGCTGTAAACAATACCGTACTCCAAATTAATCCATTCCTCTTCCCTACTTTTTCTAATAGTTTTCCAGAAAATGGCCTTATTATAATAGCAGCAGTTAACATACTGGTGACTACTAATCCACCTTGCGCTTCTGATCCATCTAATACTGTTAAAACAAATATTGGCAATGTAGTTAGCAAGGTATAGAATGCAACAAATACAATAAACTGTGTAAGAGAAATATTAACAAAGTCCTTCGTCCAAATTTTATTCTTGTGATTACTCATGCTGTCGAACCTCTCTTAATTTAATTTCTGTAGTAAGGTAAGAAGAAGTTTCTTCTCCTCCTCCGATAGATTAGCAAGAATTACATCTTCATGCTCGGAAACTGTCGTTAAAATCTCAGCATACTTGCTTTTGGCATATTCCGTTAATTCAATAAACCGCTCACGTTTGTCAGCGCCATGTACTCGTTTTACCCAGCCATTTTCTTCCATCCGTTTTACGGTTCGTGTAATGGTTGGCGCTTCAACATGAAAATAGTTCGTAATTTCTGATTGCGTTTTTGAACCATTTTTATTTAAGTAGTATAGAATGGACCACTGTGCATGATATAAATCATGTTTTTTTAAGCGGTCATTTAAATGTTTTTGGAAATAACGTACTCGTTGATTCAATACATGCAACAAATCTTGGTTTAACATAGAGACCTCCAAATAGTTAGCTAGGTAAGTATTTATCAGACAAATACTATCATACACCCTTTTTCTAAGTGTGTATAGTCGCATTTATGATATTTCTATTAATTGAAATCTACTATGGGATAAGTTTTTAGATGCTCATAGCGTATTAACGTACCATCCGAGCGTATTGTTATTTCATCAACACCATAAGTAATATGCGCACGATAGCAGGGCTTTATTTTTAAGGTTATTTCATATGAACCTCCAACACCATATAACTGCCTGATTTGCAGAACTTCTGTATCATAGGCATCCCAAGAAAGAGATTCAGGTGCATGTTTATCATCCTTATAAATTGATTGTATTCCTTTTTCTACCGGGGCTCTAAGACTTTGAATAAGTGCATATTTATACGCATCACATAGCTGTGATTCGGTTTCATTTATGGTTGTTGCATAAACAAGACATGTAGGTAACATAAATACCATCACGAATAATAAAGTAAAACTTTTTCATGCGATTGCTCCTTTTTTCTCCTGTTTTACAAATCTTATTGTTGTAAAAAAGTATAAAACTATGCAGGTTTGGTTAGCAGTCAAATAATTCTATATCGATGTTTCTCCAAAGTACATTTTGTGCCTCCAATCACTTATAGTCTAACTTAACTAAGAATTAGGATTAATTTATCCCCTTTCAACAAAACTAGTTATTTTTCTTAACAAAATGTGACAAACATCATGAGATTTATCTGATATTATGGTGAACATAATGAAATAATAAAGTTGGGAGAGGCGACATGGAGAGATTTTTTGGACTTTTTAAGATGGATACAGATTTTTCAGATACAAAGCAATCGATTCGTGCTGAACTAGAACGTGATGATTTGTGCTTTTACCACTTTATTGGCGGTAATCCAAGTGAGACACAAGCCCTCAGTCAGAAATTGCAGACCTTAAGAGAAAGTAAAGCACTATTAATTGGCATCTTTCGCTTCCCTTTTCGATTTGAAGGTAAAAGAAGACAATTTACTGCCAGAGAACAATATTTTATGATGAAAGAATTTTGTGATGCAGTTATTTTCTTCGACAGTGATGGGTTAATGGAAACCATTGATCCAACTACACCAATACATGATGCCCAGTTAGCCTTTGATAAGATTGAAGAACAAACCAGTCAAACATTGCGTGAGATGGTCGATGAAACTGGAAAAATAAATATCGATTTTCATGATATTAAATCCTTTATTCAAAGAAATAGAGGTCCATTATTTGTCCATACAATTGAAGGAGACTCATTTGATGAACCCTTAAAGTACTTAATCGCTACGCCCTACTTACCAAAGGATTTTACTGAGGGGGAACAATTAATTATTAATATTGGTTACACTCGAGATGTAGATATGGCTGCATTTCGCCAAATAAACTTACGACTAAATGACCTATTTGATAAAGCAGATTTATTTAAATTAGGCTCGTATTTTATTGATGAGCCAGGTCATCACTTCAAAATAAGTCTACTAGTAAATGGCCTTCAGGATCCTGTTGAAAACCCAAGCATTAATATAAAAACGGAAACAAAGTACAAAAGCTTTATTAAAAGATGGCAAAAATTTATTGAAAAAGAAATTCGCTAAGATGCATCATCTATGCATTATTCCACTAAATCCGTCCACACTAATCATCTAAGGAGGGATTTTTTCATGTCGAAAAATAAGAAAAAAAAGAACAAAAGTAAAGAAGAATTAAATGATATGAAAGGAAAAGAACGTTATCCTAAAAATAGACAATAACTTTTAAAGAATTCACTTTAGGAATAATACATTTGTGAACGGTTCTGTACCAAATTCGGTAGAGAATCGTTTTTTTATTTTTTAAAATTTCCGTTTAAATACTAGATACAATGTCTAAACTAGCTATAAGATATTAGGTTATTACTAGACACTTAGAGTTATAATCTAGCATAATCTAATTAACAGGTCGTTATAGAAGGAGTTTTGGCATGGTCCAACAGGCGAGTAAGTTTTTTGAAGATTTCGGCTTCATTGGAATGTTTATTCATGGATTTATTGATGCGATAATATTCCCTATTCCCGCATTTTTTACACAGGTATCGCTTAGTATGATAGACCCCTCTTCTGCAATTTGGCTTGCGACATTAGGCTATATTGCATGTCTATTAGGTACTCCCTTCGGCTATTTAATTGGAAGGGCATTAGGGGAACCCGTCTTACAAAAATTTATTAAACAAAAATGGATTGATAAAGCAACAGACTCCTTCAAAAAAAATGGAGAAGCTGCAATATTAATTGGTGCATTTACACCGATACCTTTTAAAGTGTTTACGATCTTATCAGGTTGCTTTAAATACTCGCTATGGAAGCTAATTGGTTATGCAGCAATCGGAAGAGCGGTTAAATACTATGTGGTTGGACTTGCGTTCTATTTTTATGGTCAGGCATCAGAAGAATTTGTCACCTCATACCTGTCCTATATTATGGGCGGAATCGCTATCATCTTGTTAGGTATATTTTATATAAAAAGAAGGATCCAGCGAGTGAAACAAATTAACATTGAAAAGCAAAAGAATTATGTTGGATAACCGAAGAGCCAGAATCATTTGGCTCTTTATTTTTTTATTGGATTAATTCATAAGAGAGTATTATTCATTGATATGCTAAGATATTCTTACTACGAACGTCAACATTTCATAGAAGGAGCGAGTGTAAGAACATGCAAGAACTAGCGCGTAATTTAATGCCTTTTATTCCAGGAAGTCCAGAAATAGAAATCATAAAAAACGAATACTCTAGCGAAATTGTCGATAAACAGACTAGAGAAGTATATGGTTATGTACACTTTGATGAGTATAAATTAATCGGATTTGAAAGTGAGATTGACTACGAGGATGAAGTGCAGTTACCTTATGATATCCCGATTAGGCAAAAAGAAATATTACATAAAGCACAATTATTTGTTGATACTTTTTTAGAAAAAGAGGTTCATTTTAGTATGTTCAATGAGTGGAGCAGCAATAACTTCATGGTAACGTTTGAAGAAAGAGATCCAAAGCTCGCACTATTACTTCCCCACACTGGTTGCACCCTTTATTTCACAAGAGATGCTGTGCTAACAACCGCTAATGTTGGACGGAGCGAAATAAACCTGGAATATCCGAGCATTAAAATCACAGAACAAGAGGCAAAAGAAAAATTAAAGAATGCTAATTATCTTCAACTGGCGATTCATTTTCCAGATATCAATGATAGTCATTCAGAGGCAGAACTAATCTATCACCCAAACCATTCCATAATGGGCATCGGGGTTGATGGTGCAATTGATACTGTTACAGATTTTTTGGGAACTAAAAAACCAGCTACACTACAAATACCACCTGTAAAACCAACTAAGACGAAAGAAGAACTACTTGGTGTTCCTCATTCCTTACAAAAGAAAACAGGTGAAGAAAACGCAACAATTTGGGTTGATTCCTTTCTCTCTAATAATGAGGATATGGAAGAAGAAGCACTTGTCTCAATTTTCGATAATGAGTTGAGACACTTTAGTTTTTCAAATACTCCATTTGAAAAATCTGAGGGTTTGAAACCAATATCTCTAAAGGAATTAACAGAGATAGCTCTTCAATATTTGGAATTGGTAGAAGGAAACATAAATCAAAAATACGTATTAGAAGAACCAACTCCAGTCGAAGAACATTCAGAAGAATTACAAGAAAATGATTTAGATGAAGAAATTAACTCTGATATAGACGAAGATGAATCTTGGGAAGATTATCTAGAACCCGAACCTACTCAAATGTTTACCTTTTATCGTCAACATGATGGATTTAAAATTGAAAACCTTGAAGCTAATATAGACGTTGGACGATACACCGGTCTCATCCGTGGATGTTCGGTAACCAGATTAACCAGAAAACAAGAAAAGAGCCTTTATGACATCAATACTACACCAGTTATTTCTTTAAAGGAAGCTGAATTGCGATTTTTCAGTGAAATTGAAATGGTGTTAACTCGTGTTGTTAAGTACTTTGATCAACAAGATGTGTACACATTATCCTATGGAATTAACTTTCCAAGAACTGGAGGCCATATTGAAAAAATAAACGCCATCACTGGTGAAGTAAGTTATGTAGAAACAGGGATTTTAAAAGAAAATTATTTGTATGAGTAAAAGGTCCTTTACGCTAACAGTGTCTATTGCTACCATAGCCAGGCGTCTTATTTCAAACCTTCATAATAATACAACCTTACTCCCAATGAGTAAGGTTGTTGTAATGTTACATTTGTTATAAAAGGCATCTGAAACAAAATAAGTGATGGAGGCGATTAATCGTTACCCTTCCATGTTTTCAGTAGGTTTATCTCCCTTGTCCTTCGCTAAGAACCATCCAGCTGCCGCTATTCCAATTAATACTGTATAGAATATTAGCTTCCACTCTTTAGAGTGGGCAAATTCATATGAAATGATTCCGATGTCTGGATGTCCTAGCGTTAGTACTAATAGTTTAACCCCTACCCATCCAACGATGGCAAATGCAGCAATTTCTAATCCAGGTCTAGCATGAAGTAATTTCACAAATAAGTTAGCGGCAAATCTCATAATGATTAATCCTACTAATCCACCAGTAAATATGACAAGGAATTTCCCACCATCCATTCCACCTATACTAGGAAGATTGGTGTTAGGCAATGTCATAGCCAAAGCTACTGCAGCTAAAATAGAATCAACAGCAAATGCAATATCTGCTAGTTCAACCCGAAATACAGTTCCCCAGAATCCAGATTTTTTCTTTTCATCAACATTCTTTTCTTTATCCTTGAAGTAAATCTTCCGGACAATATGATTAATCGCAATAAATAATAGATACAAAGCACCAATTGCTTGCACCTGCCATACGTCCACCAGAAAAGATATAATAAATAGTGAACCAAATCGGAAAACGAATGCACCTGCGAGACCATAGAATAGCGCTTTTTTTCTTTCCTCTTCAGGTAGGTGCTTCACCATAATCGCTAATACTAGAGCATTATCTGCTGCTAATAAACCTTCTAATGCAATTAATAATAGTAGTACTCCACCATATTCAAGTAGAATAGATAATTCCAATTAAAACGCTCCTTTTTATCCAATTTTTTTGTTTACTTAGTTTCGTTCTTTAAATTACTCACCTAAACATGATTAGTATTATCCATATTAATTTGCTTTATTGAACATTTATGGATAACAGTCTCTCCTTTCATACGTATTGGATTGACAGACCCCGTTGGCAAATAAAAAAACCTTTACCAAAATCGATAAAGGTGTATAATAAGCTCTATATTTTCCAGAAACTTTTCCTCAAGTGTTACAAGAGCATATAAAAAGACCTTTACCAATAGGCAAAGGTCTTGCTAACAACGTCCGTTGCCAACAAAGCCGAGAAATGTACATTTCCGTAATGACGACTTTGTTGTTAAAGCTACTCCCCTTTGAGGGTAACTATTCAATTAATTTTATACTAATCTATAAAAGGAGATATGTCAATAGGCGTGCTAATCTTATATGAATTTTGGGTAAATAACAACCACTATCCTTATTCTCCTAAAATCTCCCGTGTACGATTCAAAATCTCCTCATCCTTCAATCGAAACTTAAACTCAACCCTTCTCGATGCCTCTGCACTATATTGGCCATCTTCGCTTGTTCGAAAATCCGTATATGATTTACTATTTACAGTCAGTTTCCCCTGTAAATGCTCCTGTATATTCTTATAAGGAAAGTCTTCACTAAGAATATAGGATGCAACACTGTAAGCCCTATCCTGAGCAAGCTTTAGATTATATAGATAACCTCCACTTCGATCAGTATGACCTTCTATAATAATTTCCGCTACATATTCTTCATAGCCACTTCCAAGTAACACATCTAAATACTTAGGAACAAATTCATCCAAAAATTCATATGATGCTGGCTTTAACGCTGCTTTATCGAATTCAAATAAAATATCCGTATCAAAAATAATGGCACCAGTTTCTTCATCAACGGTAATGCCAGATGAGGTATCACTAAACTCATTCTTTAACTCGTTAACCAACTGCACACGAACGCCCATTATTTGATCAATTGTACGTTTCATTTCCTCAATTTGTAGTGACTTAATTACCATCATGACAATAAATAGTAGGATGAAACACAATAAAATGATGGTTAATAAATCTGTAAATGATGGCCAAAAATGACCTTCATCATTTTCCTTCTTAAATAACCGCTGATATTTAGTATCCATTTTGGTTCATTCCTATACCCGTTTGTCTTGGAGCACCTTGCTGACTAACAGTACTTAATTGTCGATTCAATGCTTGGATTTCCCTACCTAATTCCTGAAGCATTTGCTGTGTGTATCGGGCATTACTTTGATGAATCTGCTCCGATATTCGACGTATCTCCATAAATTCTCGTGTGATAGTATCATTTGTCTTCTCCATCGAGTCAGAAATATTACGAACCACTTGGTCCATTCTATTCCCAAGCGTTCCTTCTAAGCTTGATACGTATTTTGAAAGCGTGTCCTTTAAAAATCCTACACTAGATTCTAACTGATTCTCCCGGTGACTAAATGCTTGGTTCATTTGCGTTATGGTTGTATTTATTTCTTGTATTAGTTGATTATTCTTCATACCTACCTGGTCATATGTTTTACTAGCCTCACGCACCTGTTTTTCAAACATCATGGATTCAGTTGTATGTTCCTTTATATGATTACTAAACGTTTTATTGAAGTGTTTTAATTCTTCGAATCGATCTGATAGCAAATGTTTATGTTCCACTTGTGTTTGATTAATGACTTCTAATGCCTGTGGCAATGTAACAATCGACTCCCCAAGTCGGTCAAAGTCCCTTGATAATTCCCCTAAGTAATTTGTAATCCCCGATAATTTGGTCGATAAATCCGTTCCGAACACTTGTTTAAACTCCTTATTATGCGCTTCCATCTTCTTGACGATATCGTAGCTCTGATGAATAATTTTACTAATAGAGTCTTTTACAGAGTTTTGTCCTTCTACGATGGATGAGCTAAAGTTCTTTAAATCTACTACCGACTCCTCAAAATGATTTAACGTATTCATTTGTGAAGTAGAAACCTCTTTTACTTTTTCATAGGTATTCTCAAACACTTTAGCCATCCTGTCATTTCTAGCATCCATTTTTTGAAAATAAGAAAATAGCGCTTCAAAATTCTCATTTAAACGGGTTGTACCTTTACCAAAGCCATCTGTTACTTCTTTCATTTGATCAAATAATGTTTGAAATTCCTTTAAATTTTGTGAAAGTCCATCATTAAAATGCGCTAAATCTCTTGCCGATTGCTGTAGTCCGGTTGTATATTCTTGGAATCCTTCAAATGCACGTTCAATACTCCCCAGGGATTGTTGATTCGTTTCTTGAAGGCTTTGAATCGATTGATTAATCATCTCGGAAACGTTTATGAGCTTAACCATGCTGCTTTCATCACTTCTCTCAAGCTGAGATTCTACCTTCAGCATAATATCCGTAAGCATATACTCCGTATTCATCATTTTAAGTGCTATTGTCATTACAAGGGAAAAGCCCATTCCCGCTATACTGGTGTAGAATGCAACATCAATACCTGAAAGAACAGCAGCAACATTTTCAACTATTTGATCACCTGTCGCATTAATGCTTCCCAAGGACATCGTTAGTCCAATAAATGTCCCTAGCACCCCAATTAAGATAAATACGGAAACTGTCATTTGAATCATTTTAATAAGACTAATAACTGGAAAACCCAAAACACGCCAATTAGAAAATCTCTCCTGAACGAATGTTTCTACCTCTACCGTGTCTTCTTGTTGTCGCTTTTTGTATTGATTTTGAAGTGTATGAAGTGGTTCCATATCCATTCGATTCGTGTCACGAAGATAGTTTCGTAGTTTCTTCAGTTTACTGTATAAAAGAATGTGAAAAGTAAATGCAAAAAGAAACCCGGCAATTAGAATCATAAAAATAAGCTCTATTAGTGGACTAGCTAAAATAGCCTCTGCCTTTTCTTCACTTGTAAATATTTCTAACATAAATTGCACCACAATTACCTCTCCCACCTTAACAAATTCGACCAAAAATCATCTTATTTCATCCTATTCAAAACTTGGACAAATCATGTATGAAGCATCGAGATTCATAAAAATTTATTAACAAATGTAGCTTTGTGATAAATAACATCTTCAGCACATAGTTTATTATGATTGCAACAGTAGAAAAGAAAGGCAGGAGGATTCATTTGCATCAGGAGAATATTGGACTGAAGAAGCGAAATATCTATCAGCATCTTATACTGAAGTGGTACTCAATTTATTATGTTAGCCCAAGAGTTACCTACTTGGTAATGGGAGTTTCTTTGTTAATCTATCTCAATGTTTATCCAATAAGCGAAGAATTCCCCTTAACCTATAGTATTCACATGCTTGAAATAAGCTTGATTTATTTTCTTACGCCTCCACTACTTTTACTAGGGAGTCCAAGAAGATTTACAAGCTTGAATCATTCCTCTAGAATTCATAGTCTTCTAAAGTTTACGCCTCTTTTCTCCTTATTTATTTTTGCATTACTTCTAACTTTGCAGCACACCTCTTCCGGAATTGAACGCTTTGAACAACTAGGGATAACGAGTACCTTCTTAAAATGGTTCATGTTTCTGCTGGCATTAGATATGTGGCGTCCAATTTTACCATCTAAACAGAATAGTTGGTTTAGAGAAAGTCGAAAAAGGTATATGACTATTAATATGATAGTCTTACTGCCCGCCTGTACATATTTATTATTTGATGCAGTGCTATCCCCTATAGATCATATGGTTTTGATTTATAGCATGGCATTTTGCCTACCAGAAGGAATGACATTGGATCAAGTATCGAGTTTCCTCTTACCACCTCGATTTGACCAAGTGATAGCAGCTGTAATCATGATTGTATTTCACAAGGGAAGTGTAACGTTATTTAATCGTGTACACAGAAAATACAAATATGTCGATTTTGTTAATAAATAACATTTTTTCACATATTTTATCGTTTTTATGGTTAAATGAGCGTAAGTATACTTAGAATAAGTTAAAAAGGGGTGATTGTTTGTTACCGATAGAAAGGCAACAGAAGATATTATCATGGCTAAAAGAAGAAGATACCCTACGTGTATCAGAGATTAGTTCAAGACTAGAGGTATCCGAGATGACAATTTATCGTGATATCAAGCCCTTAATTGAAGCAAACAAAGTCATTAAGACCTCGAAGGGGATTGCAATTGTGACATCTAGCCCTTCAATGTCAACGAATACATGTACGTATTGTTTTAAGAATATTAATTCGCGTCACAACATTCACCTGATTATGAAGGATCATCGTGTAGAACAGACGTGTTGTGCACATTGTGGCTTATTACGATACGACGATGCCTCGGAACATGTCTCGCAAATAATTTGCAAGGATTTTTTGTTGGATACAACGATAAGTGCGAAAACAGCGTATTTCTTAATTAATGCAAACATTGATATACAATGTTGTAAGCCACAGGTTCTCTCGTTTGAATCTAGAGAAGTAGCCTTACAATTTCAAAAAGGATTTGGTGGTGACATTCATTCATTCCAAGATATTATCCAAGTAATTTCACAGGACATGAATGAAGGCTGTTGTTTAAAATAGTAGAATTGAAGTTACATATGAAAAGGAGATTTGTTATGAAAAAACGTCATTTATTATTATTGATTGTCAGTATAGGAATACTCTTACTCGCTGCTTGCGGAAAAGAGGAAACTGGAGAAAACAAGGATGAAGAATCAGTTCCTGAAATGATTGAAGTTGAAATACTTACTAATCCAGAAATGAATCAATTACAGCCTAATGAAACAATTACAATAAGTGCAAAGGTTACACAAGGTGGAGAGGCTGTTAATGATGCTAATGAAGTAAGGTTTGAATTCTGGAAGGATGGACAGGCTTCAGAGGAGCATGAGATGATTAATGGAGAGTTCCAATCAGATGGAATTTACGCTATTGAAAAAATGGTTCAAGAACCAGGCACATATTACGTTATCGCGCATGTTACTGCTAGGGAAATGCACAAAATGCCAAAACAAGAATTAGTGATTGGGGAAATAGAGCACTCTACAGATAAAGAGCAAGATGAACATGAACATGACAGTGGTGAGGAATCAAATCACGATCATCATGCTTCTAGCGATTTAATGCTTCATATTATGGTAGATTCAACTGTAGATAAAGACCAAGAAATTGCCTTAGTTGGCCATATTCAACAAGAAGAACAACCTGTATCAGAAGCAGATGTAGATTTTGAAATATGGAAAGCTGGAACAGAGAAGCACGAATATGTAGAAGCAACTGAAGAAGTTCAAGGTGAATATACAGCGAATTACACGTTTGTAGAAGCTGGTGAATATACCATTAAACTTCATTTTAAAAAAGACGATTTACATGATCATCAAGAAACGACCATAACCGTTCAATAACTTGATAAGCTAGAATAGACCTCATCCATTTGCTTGGATAAGGTCTATTTTTATAGTCATCTAAAATAGATTATCTCAGTTTTGATTCCTTCATGAAGAGAAAGGTTAACATAGGAATAATATGGAAGAGCACGTTTATCCGTAGGAGAACCTGGATTTATTAATAAGGTCTTTTTATAATACTTGATCATAGGAATATGCGAGTGACCAAAGACTATGATATCTAACGTCACCCCTTCAAAAGCTTCTAACGCTCGATTTTCTGTCGTTTTTTTCTCCCCGTGCCCATGAACTATCCCAATACGATAGCCCTTTACTTCAATTATTTCCTTCTCTGGCAGAGTTCCTCTAACCTCATCAGAATCATTATTTCCGTATACTCCCTTCACATCAGCAAAGCCACGTAGAGTATGGTATATCTCTATAGAGCTCCAGTCACCAGCATGAATTATTAAATCTGCACGTTCAAATTCTTGAAGTAGCTTATAAGGTAATTGTTTCTTTTTAGGTATATGTGTGTCAGCTGTTATTACAATTTTCATCCGATACCCCCTTCTAATGGAAAACAAAAATACAGTATGGTTAACAAAGTAGTATTTATTGCTAACTCTAACTTAATATTTCACTAACCATCTCTTCCATTAATCTTTCAGTTGGAATCAATTTCTCTCCTCCTCCTTGCGCTATCGTATCACTTCCTCCGCCTCTTCCATTAATTATTGGCAGAATTTGCTTCACAAGTTGGTTCATGCTCATTTCTAAATCATTCCCTCTAGCACATACAAGTTGTAATTTATTATCCGTCTCATTGATGAACAACACCACAATATTACTCGTCTTTTGAGAAATCATTCTTGCTAAATTTTGTAATTCTGATATAGGGCGATTCTGATATATGTGCTTCACCATTATATTAGAATTATTTTGTTCTCCTTGTTCAATTAACTGATTTGCCTCATATTCCGTAAGCTTTGTTTTTAAATCTGAAATCGTTTTTTCCAATTCCTTACCCTGTAATAGAATTCTGCTGGTCGCTTCCTCCATTTGTTCTTGTGGGACACTTAACAAAGCTGTTAAACGCTGGATAACCTGATGCTTTTCCTGTAGCTGTTTTCGCACTCGTTTACCACTAATGAAGAAGACGCGGACAAGTTGCTTCTGTTTTTCAGAATGTAATAGTTTAATCGTGCTTACCTGCCCAGTCGAATCGGGATGTGTACCGCCACAGCCGTTATAATCAAAGTCTGGTATAATGACAAGGCGAATATTTTCTGAAACTGATACCGATTTTCTTAACGAATAATTTCTTAATTCTTCTTCTGTAACCCACTTTGACTCAATAGGATAGTTTTCTAGAATAACTTGGTTTGCAATTTCCTCTATCTTAAGCAATTCCTCTTCTGTAACATGATCAGTTGCCAAGTCTATGGAGCAAATTTCCTTACCTAAGTGAAAACTAACCGTCTTAAGCCCGAGTTCATTGTCAAATGCAGCAGAAAGGATATGCTGACCTGTATGCTGCTGCATATGATCAAAGCGACGATTCCAGTCTACTTCTCCTATACATTTCACATTCAATTCAATAGGCATCTCTACGTAGTGTCGAATCTCTCCCTCTACTTCTTCCACATTAAAAACGCGAATATTATTAAGGGTTCCCGTATCATAAGGTTGTCCGCCACCCGTTGGATAAAATGCTGTTTGATTTAATACAACATAATGACCAGCATTATCTTGTTCTGATTTTCGAACCACCGCTTCAAACTCCACTTCATATTGATTCTTGTAATACAATTTATCCGTTTCCATGCATGCACGCTCCGTTCCCCTAGGTTTTAACATTATTACCTAGTTTACTTTGTTTTATTGTAGCACATTAAATTTATTACTTAGTAGCACCTCTGTTTAAACTAGTATTCTCCTGGATAACCTAGTAATGAAGGAGGTAATAGAATGATAATTATTGAAATATTAATTGCGATATATTTATTAGGTTCTTTCATTCATTTTCAGGTTAACAAGAAAAGAAACTCGCACAAAACTGCGTTATTAGCTGGACATATTGATGCTAGCGAAACGCTAAAGAAAACACTGGCTATGGGGATATATCTACGGTTTCGTGAAGAAAAAGAGAGCTATCATCCTACAATAAAGGAGAATAATACATTTCTAAAACAGGATCCCTACGCCTTTGAGAGCTTTGTTGCAGCAATTATTGAATCAGCAAAAGGTGGTTCTACTTGGGTATCACCAAGCACTGGTGACAACGGTGTTGATTTTGAACACACAATTGAAAACGAGAAATTTTTAGGGCAGGTAAAATGCTATAAGGATAACGTTGATTATGAACCAATTGCAATCCTTCATTCAAATATGATGAAAGAACAGGCAAAAGGTGGCTATGTAATTACCACAAGCTCTTTTACAAATGATGCAAAGAAGTATGCGAAAGGTTTAGATATTGAATTAATTGAAGGTGTTGATTTAGTGGAATTATGGATTGCAGGTTTAAATACAGTGGAAGAAGAAATAAAACAGTTGACTCCAGATTTTGTCAAATAGGGAAATGAAAAAAGGTACTTATGTAGATTTCACGACATAAGTACCTTTTTCACCACATTCGGTTAAAAGAAAAGAATGATTAGCTTTCCTTATTAATATTTACCTGATGTGGATAAGGAATTTCTATTCCATTTTGATCAAGTGCTTCTTTTATTGCTTTTCTCAATGTACGCTCTACACCAAACTGCTCACCATTCTTCGTTTTTCCGATGACACGAATCACGACATCAGAAGAGCCAAAAGCCTGAACGCCAAGAACATCTGGTCCTTCCATAATATTTTCATCGTTTGCTGCAACCTCATCACAAACTTGTTGCATCACTTTTATAGCATGATCGATATCATCATTATACGAAATACCAATATCAATTAATGCGCGCATATTTCCACGTGAATGATTACTAACATTAGTTATTTCACGGTTCGGCACGTAATGGAGAGTTCCATCAAAACCACGTATTTTGGTTGTACGTAAGCCAACTTCCTCTACAATTCCATCTTTTCCAGCAACTGTGACATAATCACCTACATCGATTTGCTGTTCAAGCAAAATAAAGAAGCCTGTTACGACATCGCTTACGAGTCCTTGTGCACCAAAACCAATTGCTAAACCAAGAATCCCCGCTCCAGCTATTAAGGTCGTGATATCAAAGTTAAATAATGAAAGTACAATACCGATAAAAATGAACATTAGAAAATAGGTAAAGATATTCAATGTAATCGACTGTAATGTCTTACTCCTACCAGTCGACATCTCGTTACCCTTTCGATTAAATAATCGTATAATAGCACGTTTACCAATAGATTTAACAATAAAGTATACGATTATGATTGCTATTAGCTTTAATGTGACTTTTCCAATGTCAATCATCAAGTTTGTCCAATCAATAGTTTCTATCCAATCTAGCATCCTATCACCTCTACATTATTATCTAACAAATTATCTTTCGACACAAATAATCATAATAAAAGCTATTTTACATTCTTCCCGAAAACACTAATTCTAAAACTTTGTGCTAAGCAGTTATCGTGATACCCCCTATAAACGAGAATAACGAGAGCCTGCTTGGCACAACTATATTTTTAAACGACGCATGCAGCATTAAAGTAATTAATGGCAGGCTGCTCCATTATTAATACCGCTTCAGTTGTCACATTTGAGGGGAATAATAATCTTATCTATTACATAGCAACGAAAGGGGCCAATATAGGGGTTATCCGAGCTTTAATGAGAAATCACGTTACAAAAGGAGTAAGCGTAAATGCAATTTACCCAGGAAAAATATGGTTACCATTAATACCATCTAACTTTTCGGCTAACCAAGTTCCACTCACAATCAATCCAATAGAACGACAAGGTCAATCATTTAAAGTAGCCCAAAATTGTCATAACATTTTATAAAAGTGTTTTGAACCATGTCCTTCGCAACCTCACTATCTTTGACATAGGCAAAAGCTAATCTTACCAATTCATTCCCAATCATTATTTCTTCAAGAAAATTTCTTTATCATGCTTCTCCTTGTATCCACATCTCTTTATCATACCTATTTGACGAGAAACAACCGACTTTAGTTTCAACGTTATTTTTTCTTTACAAAATCTTGCACGAATAAAAAAGCCCTCTCCTATTGGAGAAAGCTTCTAATTAGAGGAGTTTATACAGAATTAGACTCTCGTTCAATTGCTTTTTGCCAGCGTTCATTAATTCTCGCAACAAGATCCTCGATGGAACAGTCTAAAATTTTTATCGGTATATTTACTTGTGAGTCCAGAAGTCCTTTATTCAATCGATTCAGCATCCTTTTATACTTGGTAGACCGATTAATGATTAGTTCAGGATCATGGGTATAAATACCAAGATAGGTTTGTCTACTAAAATGAACAAAGTCAATGTTAGCAATTTCCTCCCATTTAATAAGTCCCGCTCCAATGTAGGTAGAATCATCAAGAATCCCTTCATCTGTAATAATGAGAGCTGGTTTTCGATTGAATAGTACTTTAATTAAATACATCATACATAATCCAAAAAAAACAAATGTTATCATACCAATAATTATAAATTTCATCCCATCACTACCTGCTTCTGTAAACCCTACAACAAATAAAAAGATACCCAATGTAACAAACATCAGACTTAATACACTATATACAATTAACTTTCCTCTTTTTGGATAAATGACAATATCCCCCATATCACTAATGCCTCCTAATTTCTTTTATAAAATATTTCATAGTAAATGCAGGGAGAATTTACAGCTTCCCTAACACAGTGTTAATTTGCTAAGGTTTATAATTCCTTGGTCATAAATACGCTATTTGGATCTTCAACGTAGTTAGCAAATGGCCGACAATACTGAAAGCCAAAGCTTGCATATAATCGTCTCGCAGGTTCAAATGCTGTTATCCTACCGGTTTCTAAACTTAAACGATGATATCCTCGATTACAAGCTTCCTTAATTATGTGCGTTACTATATATTTTGCTACACCTTTTCTTCGATGGGAATCGGCTGTACGCATCGATTTAATTTCTCCATGCTTATTATCCAATTGCTTTAGAGCACCACACCCTATTAAATCCTCACCGTCCCACACACTCCAAAACGTAATTTCTGGTCTCTTTAATTCCTCAACAGCAAGCGCATGTATACTTTCCGGTGGTGAATTTACTGCCATATTATCTAGATGTTCTTGAATAAAAGCGATAATCTTGTCCCCTGTTAAATCATCTAATACTATTTTCATTGTTTCTTTTCCTTTCCATAATTAATTTCTTTATACCAAAACATTAATTCACATTTATTATGGCAAACGCCTACTCCAATTAAGGCACTACCCCATATGATAAAGAGAAACTAGAAAAGGTGGTGTTATAAATGAGCGGTTGTGGATATGGAGATTCATTTGTATTAATTGTTGTCTTGTTTATACTACTAATCATCGTAGGTGCAGCAGTATATTGCTAGTGTGGTAAATGAACAAGGACATCACACCAATGTCCTTGGTTCATTTATATTTTTGTGACTTTTCACGACTCCTCGTAAATCATCTTTCGCGTCATTCCACCATCCGCGACAAGATTTATGCCTGTTACAAAATCATTTTCTTTAGCGGTTAAATATAGACAAGCTCTAGCAATATCCTCTGGTCTTCCAACTCGTTTTGAAAAGTGCTGCTCATGATCAAGCTTGCTTAATGCCGAATAGTTCCCAGTTTCAATCCAGCCTGGTGAAATAGCATTTACAGTTATATTTTCCTCACTGAACGAAGCAGCAAGTGCATGCGTTATCGCAACGATTCCACCCTTTGTTGCAGCATATGCTTCTGAATTCGGTTCAGACATCATAGCTCTAGTAGAAGCAATATTTACAATGGATCCGCCCTCTGGATTACCTCGCATATACTTTGCTGCTTCACGAGCAGCTATAAAAACACTTCGTAAGTTCGTGTTCATGACATCATCCCACTCTTGAATAGTAAGATCAAAAGGAGATTTAAAAACAGATTTACCGGCATTATTAATTAATATATCAATTTGACCGTACGTTTGTTTCACCTTATACATCAGGTCTACAATATCACTTTCCTGTCGGACATCAGTTTTTACAAATAGAGCGATTCCACCAAGCTTCTTTATTAGATGAACTGTTTCATTCCCAGACTTTTCTTCCATATCTGCCACAATAACATTGGCACCTTCTTCTGCATATGTTAAAGCTACTTGTCTCCCTATACCATTACCAGCGCCAGTTACAACAACTGTTGTATGATTAAATTTCACTTCTTATCACTCCCCTTTCGTGACGGCTACTGCCCACGAATAGCCTTGTTCACTGCCCAAACTTGATGCGCATAAAACATAAGATCCTGCAAATCTTCTAATCGTACCCATGCTAATTGATGGTCTAATTCAGTTGGTTCTTGTACCTTTTTACCTAATTCAACTATGTAAAAATTGCCGTCATTTAGAATATACTCTTGTTTACTTGAGACAAAATAATTCAACGCATTACCAATAAATTGTCCTAATGCAGCTGTATACCCTGTTTCCTCTAACATTTCACGCATAATACATTCCTTATCTGTCTCATTTCTCTCGATACCTCCACCTGGAAGAAAATGATATCCTTTTCCATTGTGAACAGTTAATACACAATCCTCATGTGAACTCAAAATGATAACATAGGCTGATTTTCTTCTAACATAGTTAATATTGGTTAGTTTTTCTCCAAAAGCTGGTTTCACGCAAATCCTCCTTAATTTCAGTACTTGCTGCTAATTTCTAATAGAAACATTAAGAGTTGGAATTTATCTGAAGAATATTCCCATCAGGATCTGAAATAAATATTGTATGCCGATTAAGGTTTCGACTGGACATAACCTTATAATTCTCTGTTTCTAATAATCGGTAGTAGTAGTATATTTTCTCAGCATCACTATTCTTTACGGCCATGGTAAATTTTTGAATAATATTTGATTCATTAGAAGAAAGATTCATGCTTGTATCATGATTCCTGTCTTTTAATCTTTGTCTTGCTCGATGAAGGGCAGTTTTGATTGATTCATTACGCACTCGCAGCATTTGAGCAATCTCATCTGATGTATATTGAAAGACATCCTTTAATGTGACCAGCATTGCCTGGCGTAGTGGCAACTTAGTGTATAAAATTTCTAATAAACTATCCCATTCATTGAAATCGATAGATTTTCCCAATATTTCTTGTGATTCAACTAGTAGAGGCCGCTTTTTTCTCTTCTCATCAATGAATAGATTTCTAGCTATTGTATAGAAAAACGTGATATTAATATCTCTATTTGGGTCCTGTTGATATAATTTAAGATAGCGAAGGATGGTTTCTTGAACTAAATCTTCCGCTAACCATTTCGAATTGGTTAGCGACAAACAATAGTAATAGAGTTTTGGCGTAATTTCTTCAAGGGGCATTTCTTGTAGTCTCATTTTACCCTCCAAAAAAAGTAATAAAAATATGTAACTTTCCTTTTAGTATAAACGTTAGTATACGAATTCGAAAATAAGGAGTGAAGAATTTTGTTAAAGATTGGCGGTATTTTTATTCCTGTAACAAACCTAGAGCGTTCTAAAAAATGGTATGAAGAGAATCTAGGTGTCATTCAGGTTGATGCATGGCAAGAGAATGGTGAAGATCATGGTGTCGACTACATATTTCCAAATGATACAACTGGCCTTACATTGATTAAGGTCGAAAAACCTCAGCCAACCGAGTTTACAATAAAAGGAAAGCGTAAAAATGCTTACTATAATTTTGTCGTTGACAATATTCATTATGTTTATGAACACCTTCAGAATAATCAAGTTGAAACAACCAGGATACACGATTATGGTTTAATGAAAGGGTTTGACTTCTTTGATCCTGATGGCAACCCATTCAGTGTTGTAAGTGAGGAAGAACATTCTCCTCATATTAATAGAGGAAAGTAACTCTTATGGGGCTGGGACAAAAGTATTTTTAGCAAGGAAAAAACGAACAATTATAGCTAGTGCATATATCCCGATCCGGAAATATACTTCGCTTTCCGCGGGCGGCTGGTGAGCCTCCTCGTGCTAACGCACTGTAGGGTCTCACCGATGCCTTTCCTCCCGCAGGAGTCTACGCATATTTCCGGATCTAGTTTAGTTTATCGTTCGGCTTTTCAGAATTCCCTATTAGTTTTGTCCCTTCCTCTTTATCAAATACCTTCACCAGTAATAACGTGAATTCGTTAAAATGAAAATGTTTTTATCTATTGAATGCTGTGTCTCGATATAAAGTACCTCTGATTCCCAGTAACGATACACATTTTTCCTGCGATTTAATTGTTTCCTATTCGGTAAGTAAACTAATAAACCATTATTCGACAGAACATCACATAAATCCTTCTATACAGAAACAAATTAATACGGACGTTCTCGACAAAAAATCGATTATGAATGTCATAATCGATCTGAATGAAATGATATTATCTTATTGAAAACCACGCCATTTTCAAACTCTATTACTTTTAGGTGATTCATAGCTTTTATAAAAACGGATTTATACTTCTCTATCCCATCAGCATTTTTGAAAATAAGAACTCGTTTTCCTGTACTATCTTCCACTACTTCCATTTGGTATGCCTCTTCATTTATCAGTTCCATGACCTTTTTTAATTCACTATATGATCTTATATCACTTGCATGAATACTCTCCTCCATAGCCATTGCTTTCTTGAGTACTTCTCCAGTGATAGCATTAACTTCAACAGCAACATTTCCAGCAGTTGTTTCTAATTCTAACTCATATACATACTGACTATCCGCTTTATTTAATTGCATTTCCAATACAGATCCTTCTACAACACTTTCCGCAATTTCAATTGCTTGTAGTTCAGGGATTAGATTAGAGATTGCTAATGGTTTCATCTCCGTATCCTCCATGTCATCAACTTCATGCTTTTTTTGTATGTGTAAAACTTCTTCATTATATGCATCGAAATAGTTGCCGTATTCCACTTGTCTCTTTCCCGATTTTATTTCTAACATCATCCCATCCAGTTTTTCCTCAAATACAATGGGGTCCTTCATTCCAAATGCACTGAGATACATTTCATTAACCGGCTTTATGTGCTTATAAGAACTAGCAATAACAACTAAAATAGTTGCTAATGCGCCTACAACAATTACTCCGATTCGTACTAATTGCTTCATAATTGATATCCTCCTGGCTTGTTCTATTTAACTATATCCTTCTATTCTGATAATCAACTAAAAGTGAGATTAGAATTTGATGAGAAAAAGTACAGGAGAATTGTATGAAATATTCCCTGGTATATATGGACTAAAATCCGACTAGTTAATGCAAAACTTCGAATTACAGGTAATAAATGTTAATTATGGCGAATAACATTAAATCATAGTTCATGAGAGGGGGTACATAATATGAAACTTACTGCAAAGAAAGTTGAAAAGGTAAAGGCAACTGCTGATGCTTGTGCAGGAGCAGTTTGCTAATTCCAAGGGGCTAATACTTGTTAGCCCCTATCATTGTTGAAAGGAGTCATTTATGAAACCACTATTCAAAGATTTACACCTAATTAACAGACTAAATGATACAACGATACGAATTGGGAGTACTGCAGATTCTTCTTTCGATATTGAGGATAAGGATGGTTCTATTTACTTATTGCTTCAGCTATTAAATGGCAAGAACACCATAAAGCAAATACATAAATTACTACTTCAAGAAGGTTATCAAGCAATACAAGTAGATGACATAGCTGAATCCATAAACACGCTTAATGAGTTAGGCTTTATTACAGATATGGAACATTTAGAGCGGTCGAAATTAAATAAAAAGGATATAGAACGTTACAAAGGAAACTTAAATTTTTTTAATTTGTTTTCCACTTTAAAAGAAAGTCATTATCAAAAGCAAGAAGCTTTATGTGATGCGACAATTACCATCTTAGGAATGGGAGCATTTGGTGCAAACATCCTCATTCAATTAGCTGGTTTAGGCGTGAAGAATATAAATATTGTTGATTTCGATGAGGTTTGTCTTAGTAATTTAAATCGCCAATTTCTATTTAATGAAAAAAGTATCGGACACTTTAAAGTTGAAGAAGCAAGAAAGTTTATTCAAGACTTCAACTCTGATGTTAGGGTTCATCTATATAATCAAGCTATATCAAGAGCCGATGATATTAAACCATTAATTGCTGATTCAGACTTCGTTGTGTTGGCAGCCGATCAACCGTATATCATCTTACCTAGGGAGGTAAATAAAGCTTGTGTAGAGATGGGAATCCCTTTCATTGCTGGTGGATTAACAATTAATAGCGGGCAATTTTTCACGATTATCCCATATGAAAGTGGATGCGTGGATTGTATGCACTTACGCAATCTAAAAGTTTCCTCTTCTTATCATCAATCCATTGTCGGATTTTTAGATTCCAATTTTATTCCTCCAAATGCTGCAACTGCTCCTGGGTTAATGATGACAACTGGTATGATTGTTTCAGAGGTTATGAAATATATAACCAATACAGAAAAATTGGTATCTCGCGCAAAACTACATAAAATTGATTTCATCACGTTCAAATCCGAGACAGGCTATCAATGGGATCGGTATGAAGAAGAATGCCCAACCTGTGGTAATGGCACCCATAATACCTCATTCTTTCAAGATGTGGAGAAAGAAGATTACTATTTAAAAGATGTGGTAAGGAGGTAAACAAGTTGATTAATGAAGAGAGTATACTTGAGTTACATCCTCTTTCCTCAAGGCCAGAAGGAGATGAAGAAATACTCATAGGGCGAATGGATACCGGTGATTATATTGTTTTACCTTCTGTTGCACGGATTGTTATCGACGAGTTAAATAGTGGAAAAACGATTAGAGAAGCAGATCAATCGATTGAAGAAAAGCTAGGAGAAAAGGTTGATGTCTCTAGTTTTATCGAGGATGTATTACAAGAATATGGATTCATTTATAAAATTGATGGGAATATTATTAGTGATCGTGTAAGTAATAAGCGGATATTCCCTTTTTTTACGGACGGTGTATCCAAGTTCTTTTTTAATCGCTATACATTAAGTGGATTCTTAATATGCTTTGTCATTGCAATATTAATCTGCATCCTAAATCATACTTATGTACCAGTTTATTCTGATATATTTTTTTCTGAATCCTATACTACTTCTTTAATAGGGACTACAATAGCGAGCTGGACATTTCTCTTTTTACACGAGATAGCACACTTAATGGCAGCTCGTTCCTCAGGAATGGACAGTAGATTTTCTATCAGTCATCGGCTTGTATTTCTAGTAGTTGAAACCGACATGTCCAATATCGTTCTGTTAGACAAACGCTATCGTTATAAAGCTTTGCTTGCTGGCCTCGCATTGGATGGATTTTTCCTTGGTATCGGTATCTTTATCATAAGCCTAAATGATTGGTTTTCTTTTGGGTTTCCAGTCTATTTGACTGGTATCATTAGAATGCTAAATGTTGTCTTAGTGCTTCGAATGGCTTTTCAATTTTTATTCTTTATGAAGACAGACATCTACTATGTATTTACCAATCTTTTCAATTGTCGAAATCTCCTCCATAACACCAGGCTATATGTGTACCAAATCATCCCGAAATTAAAAACAAGACTAGAAGAAGAATGGAAGCTTGTCGATGAACATGAGAAGAAAATTGTAAAATGGTACGCATACTTTTTTATTTTAGGTAGTGTGTTAGCTGTATACTTATTTGCGATGTATATACTCCCTCAAACATTCACCATAATATCTGGCACGATACAAAACATAACGAAATATAGTATAACGACTGCTCCGTTTTGGGACGGTATTATTCTAATTGTGATGATGCTAATACCACTTGTTCTCCTATGCTATTCCTGGCTCAGGTCCTATCGAACTAGGAAATTACAAAACGCTTAACATAATGACAGTCCCTTCACATTAACAGGGAGTGTATTTAGAAATGGGGAAATTAAAAAGAAATCCTAACTCCGTAGAATTAGCTAACAAGATTATTGAACAATATCAACCGAAGTCCGTAGAGGATATGCAAAATGCATTAAAAGACATATTTGGTCCGATGTTTGAATCCATGTTAAAAGGAGAAATGGTTATGGGAAGAAAACTCTAAATACCAGTGCTGGGGAAGTAGAAATTGAAGTACCACAGGATCGTGATGGCTCGTTTGAACCCGAGATCATTCCTAAACGGAAAAAGGACGTTTCTGAAATCGAGAATAAGGTTATCGCCATGTATGCAAGAGGCATGTCTCAGCGAGACATCTCTTCTACTTTTGAGGACATTTATGGCTTTATTGAATCGCATGAAATGGTATCGGATATCACGGACGCCGTGCTGCCTGATTTAGAAGAGTGGCAAAGTTGTCCTCTAAATGAATGTTATCCTATTGTTTTTGTCGATTGTATTTACACAACCATACGCAATCAATATGAGACAAAGAAGTACGCTGTATACACCATTTTAGGCTATACCATGGAGGGGAATAAAGACATTCTTAGTCTGTGGCTAAATGAAACGGAAAGCAAACATAAATGGATGCAAATCTTTGACGAAATTAAGGCAAGAGGAGTCAACGATATCTTCTTTATTTCAATGGATGGTGTGTTGGTTTAGAGGAAGGAGCACGCTCCATATTTCCTGATGTCATTGTTCAAAGATGTATTGTACATTTAATTCGTAATGCAATAAAATACGTTCCAAGCAAGGATTATAAAGCTTTCACCTCCTCTTTAAGGAAGGTTTATGGGGCCCAAAGCCTCAAGGCTTGTCACAATGCATTTGAAACCTTTAAGCAACAATGGTCTGCCTATCCAGGAGCTATTGATGTTTGGGAACGTAATTTTGAACACGTGGAACAATTATTTGACTGCGGCAGCGCTGTTCGTAAAATCATGTACACGACTAACGCAGTGGAGAGTATCCACTCCAGCTTCAGAAAAGCAACCAAAAAAGGAGCATTCTCAAACGAGAATGCCCTACTAATAGTTCTTTATCTACGTGTTAAAGAATTAGAAACCAAATGGGAAAGCGGTCATATTCAAAACTGGTCATTAGCCATGAATCAGCTATTAATGGTTGACCGATTAAAAGATAAGGTTATCCAATATATCTAAGTGTGTGATCCAAACTTACACACTTTATTTGACAACCCCATGCCTTGTTTGAAACACCTCAAATAATAGACTTGTAACAAAAAGTAATGACAGTAGTAATTCATTGTAGAACATAATTGTGAAAGCCTACCTTAGCTAAGGTAGGCTTAATTATTTGCTAGTAAAATTATTCAAACTCCTCTTCAGGATTTGGATAACCTATTTTTTCTCTTTCAGCAGGAGTCATGTTTTTTAATTCCTTATAACTATACCAATCTTCTTCCTCAAAATAACTTAATGTATTCTCGAAATCCATATTTGTTCTATTGATCATAGGACCTCCACCACCTAAGTCATTTAAATAGGTTCTCGGATTAACATAACTAGCACTATTACAAGTACTATCTGAACAATACATGGTTTCAAAATGTAAGTGAACTCCAGTAACATCTCCTGATGCACCCATATAACCTACTACGGTACCTTTATAAACAGTTTTGCCAGGTGTCATTTTAGAACTGTATCGTAAGTGTTGGTATCTAGACAATACATTATCCGTCCCACCTACTTTATATGAGCCAGTATGTCTAATATCTACAACCCAACCTCGAGCATTATTCCAGTATGCATTTTTAACAATACCAGTATGAGCTGCATAAATATTATCCCCAGCAACTCCAGGACTTCGAGCTCCAATATCTATCCCACGGTGATACTGGTATACACCATTAATAGTACGGGGTCCATATTCCGAGGTTACTCTTGTTGAATCAGTTGGCCATAACATACGTGGAGCTGCCTCAGCTGGCTCAATGTCTCCAGCAATTAAGTACATAAAAGAGAACAATAAAATTCCTGTGAATACTTTTTTTAAAATTTCCCCTTCTTTCTATTAATTTATTTATCCTTCAAGCTAGTACTTTCCCCCTCTTTTTACATATATTTAAATTAACGAGCAGATATTTTTACCATACATATAACTACTCGGCAATTTACAACAAGCTTTCAATAATTAATTGTTTTTTATTCTATTCTACTAAACTATGAATTAAAGACTCTTGTATCTCTTTACCTTTAAGCCGAAGTGGATGATATTCCTCTCTTATGAATAAGACTTCATTATTCGATTCAAATAATAAAAGTACAGGATTTCGTCCAAGATCAACTAATTTCTCCCACTCTACTTTAAATAAAGTATTCGATTCATCAAGCAAATAAATTGGAACCTCTTTTTTTATAGTCTTGGAAGTTTCCTCTTCAACTTTAATAAATTCATAACCATGTTGACACTCCCTACATACGTTGATATTAATGTAAGTCACCTTCATATTTAGTATGGAGCCATCAATTTCTGTCCCAGTTAAGAGAACTGTATTAATATTTGTCTCTGTGATAGTCTCATTAAGCATCTCGTTTTCCGCCGTAATTTTTGAAAGTTGTTCATTGATTTCAATATTTTCTTTTTCTACACTTTCTAATTTTCGTATTTTCTCGCTCAGTATCTCATTCTTTTTATTTGCCTCTTCTATTGCGGATGTATCAGGCTGTTTCATATTATTTATTAAGAAAAAGGTAATTAATGCAAAGGATAGAAGTCCTATAATACTTATTAAGGTCTTATTTTTCATTTTATCTCGCTTCCTCAATTTTGTTTTCGAAAAATAATAAAATATTCTGTGAATATTACATAAGGTTCTACATATATTTCAAAAACCCTCCTTTTATATTCCTTTTTTTTACAAAATAGAACTAAATGCCTATATTATTAATACTTCCACAATTGAAAACTGGACAAAATGAATAAGTAAAGCCCTCTTGGAAACAGGGGGACTATTTAATCATTCCATGAAGTTATATTTGTATTTATATTATACTAGTACTTGCATAAGTTTCTTGTAAATCCTTTTTACATGGGTTGTTTTTGCACAAAAAAAGACCCCTACTGGTTAACCAGCAGAGGGTTTGTAAGTTACCCATTTTTTTAATTTTTGTTTAATCATGTTGTTGAAAAAGATAATTTCATCTTGGATTGATTTCCGGATATCAGGAACTTTACATCTAACCAATTCTTTTTCTAGTTTTTCGAGGTGACTAATAAACAGTTGTAACTCAGGATTATTCATAGTGTACATTTCCCTTCAAGGATATTATGAAGGATTAATGGCAAAAATAAAATGTATTAATTTGATACTCCAAGTTTCATAATAAGTTTAGTCAACCAGAAAGATAAAAATACAATAATTAGATCTAATATAAACACATAAAACTCATTCATACCTCTGTTAAAATCAACTAGTCCGAATAACTTCTCCAACGATAAAAACCCAAATGAAAATACGGCGCTAAGAAGGATTGTATAAGAGTAAAAATTTTTATTGTGATTTAAACAGTATTGATACACAAGCATAAAACCTACTGGAAGAACAGATGAGGTTAAACTTATAGCAAACGGTAACATAGGGATTATAAAGTATTGATGCACGAACAATGTAGTAGATCCTAGTACAATATCTACGTAAGTCCAAAACATATGTACAGATAAACCCAAAAATAGTATTTCAAATATCTTGGTCCGATCTATAG
Organism: Ornithinibacillus xuwenensis; assembly: GCF_039614845.1. Classification (NCBI taxonomy): domain Bacteria; kingdom Bacillati; phylum Bacillota; class Bacilli; order Caryophanales; family Bacillaceae; genus Ornithinibacillus; species Ornithinibacillus xuwenensis. Next base: position 126,226 of record NZ_JBDIML010000003.1, read on the forward strand.
CAAAATATATTATAAATAATGGTATGATTAACTATCCTAATACAAACCAGAATTGCCAGGAGTCTATATTGGAGAATTCTTTCCAATAGAAAATTAGTGATGAATCAGCTATTAATGGATGACCGATTAAAAGATAAGGTTATCCAATATATCTAAGTGTGTGATCTAAACTTACACATTTTATTTGACAACCCCCATTAACATAACGGAGGGACTGTCAATTTTATATTATAGATAGCTTTCAATCTCGTACTCTGCCATTAATTCATTTACCCAAGTTGTATAGATTTCATCGGCCTTCTGATCAAAAAGAATATCCGCTATTTCGTCTTTCACATCCTCATATACTGCTTCCTTCGCCTCAGTATGATCAGTTACCTTGATAACATGGTACCCATGCTCTGTTTCGACAGGGTCACTATAGTTACCTACTTCCATTTCAAATGCAGCATTTTCAAAAGCTTCTACCATTTCACCCTTACCAAAATACCCTAACTCTCCTCCATTCTCAGCTGAAGAATCCGTGGAGTACTCCTTAGCTAATTCTGCAAAATCCTCACCTGCTTTAAGCATCTCAACAATTTTGTTAGCGGTTTCTAGGTCTTCTACTAAAATATGACTTGCTTGAACCTCTTCTTGTTGTGCAAAACTATCTTTGTTCTCTTCAAAGTAGGTTTCCATCTCTTCCTCTGTAATCGCAATGTCATCCTCCATTAGCTTGTTCGTTGCAATATACAACTCTAAGTCACTTTCAAAGTCTTCCACACTAACTCCGCTATAGGAAAGCGTCTCTAAAAATGCTTCTTCACCACCGTAATATTCGTAGTACTCTTCCTTCTCAGCATCAATCTCCTCTTGCGTTACCTCAATATCTTGCTTCTCAATCTCTTCTTCGATAACCTTCTCCGTAATTAATGAGTTCAATACATCAGTCCCATATTGTGAAACGAGAAGCTCATTTAACTCTGTTTCACTAATTTTTTTGCCATTAATACTCGCAACATAGGATTCTTTATCTCCTATATTGAAAACAGCTACAATTAATACCACTAATAATACTGCTCCACCAATCCAATATATATATTTCTTATTCATCGAAATTCCCTCTATTCTTAGTTTAATTGGTTACTTGATAAGGTAACACTAATTTCCATTTTTTCTCCTTGACGATAGATTACCAGTTTCACAACATCTCCTACCGATGCTTCTGTATATAAATACTTTCTCATGTCATCTGCATCTGAGATAGCAGTTCCATCAATTGAAACCACAATATCTTCTACCTGTAGTCCAGCGTCTTTTGCCGCACTATTTTCATCGATATCAGCGATCATTACTCCAGTAGTCGAGTTAATGTTCATATTTTGTAAATAGTATTGTGGAATTTCTGATAGATTTACCATAGAAATCCCTAAATACGGACGAACAATTTGTCCATTAGCAATCAATTCATCAATAATTGATAGTACTTCGTTACTCGGTATTGCAAATCCAAGTCCTTCCACATCATCTTCAGCAATTTTCATACTGTTGATTCCAATTAGCTCTCCTGATACATTTATTAATGCTCCTCCAGAATTACCTGGATTAATAGCGGCATCGGTTTGGATAACCTCCATCTCCCAAATACCTGCTGAAGTAGATACCTCAATCGTTCGATTCACGGCACTGACAATACCTTGTGTAACTGTTCCATATAAATCAAGGCCTAACGGATTACCAATTGCAATCACTTCATCACCAGCTCGAAGCACATCCGAATCTCCAAATCCTAAAGGAGCAATATCGTAGCTACCTTCAATTTTTAATACTGCAATATCGGTTAATGAGTCTGACCCAATTAACTCCGCTTCGACTACTTTTTCATCATAAAGTGTTACCTCAATAGAAGTTGCATCTTCAATTACATGATGATTGGTGACAATATATAGAGCGTTATCCGTTGCCTCATAAACAACACCAGAACCTGTACCACTTTCGACTTCTTCACCATTTTGTTCAAAGCCACCTTGTCCAAATGGATTGTTTTGTTCCTGAATGTTCGTAATACCAACGATCGCTTTTGAAGCCTCTGCAACAATATCTGCAACCGAAAATGATGTGCTGGATACTTGCTGAACACTCATTGTTTCTGTAGCTTGTTCGGCTGTATTTATTTCCTCTACAGCTACTGCTTTTTCCTTTGAATTACTTAAATCAAAATAAGGAACTGTAGTAAAGGTTAGTACCGAGCCTATGACTCCTCCAGCTACAGCCGTTGCAAAACCTTTTATTCTTGATTTTTTTTCAAATTTCAGCTCATTAATACGATGACTAGATGAATCCTCATGTTCATGTACCATTTATATCCCTCCAAATTCGAACCCTACACGTTTTCTTCTGTTTTTCTTACAAGACCTACTTTATAACGTGAATATGTCAGGAAGATGTCAATAGATACTTATTCTTAATTAAATAAAAAAGATAACAGCTTCCATTAGCTGTTATCAATCGGAAATAATAGTCTAAATGTCGTTCCTTCATGTGAGCTTTGCTTTAAAACTAAATCTCCCCCTAAGGCATTTGCAATCATTTTACTTAAAGGTAATCCTAGACCTAGTCCTCTAACTTTATATTTTTTATTTTCTCCTCGATAAAACCGTTCGAAAATAAACGGTTGTTCATCATTCGGAATGCCACCTCCATCATCAGCAACCTGTATCACAATATGATCCGGATGTTTGTACATATCTATCGTAATGTTCCCACTTCCTTCCATCGCTTGCTTTGCATTATTAAATAGATTAGTAATGATTTGCTGGAAACGTAATGGGTCAATTGCAATTTCAACAGGTTCGGACAATAGTGTTAGGTTAATGTTGATGCTTCCATCATCCTGTGTGATTTGCCAGCTGTGTACAGCATCCTCTACAACATCATTAAGATTGTGGATCGCTTGATTCACTTCTACTGCATTGGCAGCAAACTGATTAAAAGCTAGTAGATCCTCTACCATCTTTTTCATTTTTTCAGTTTCTTGTAGTGAAATTTTTAAGAACTCTTTTGACTCTTCTCCAGCAACCACATCATCTTTTACTGCTTGCAATAGTCCACTTATAGAGGTAACAGGTGTTTTTAATTCATGTGTTACACCTGCCAACAACTCTGTTCGTAGCGCTTCTAATCTTTCGAGTTTATTTGTCATTTCTTTAAAGGAATGAATCAATTCATGTACTTCTAATTCCTTACTATCATTAGGTAGCTCAATCTGATAATTACCTTCTTCTACTTGCTTCGCAGCATTTGCTACTTTTTTAATTGGATTTGCTAATCGACTTGACAACATATAAATCGCCGCCCAACCCAGTAAAGCCAAACTGATAATCATAATAGCCAGCTGTGTATATTCTTGGTTAACCTTTGCTAGATTGTCCTTTGATTCTATCATCACGACCCATCCGATTACCGAATCCTCAATTTCAATAGGAGATTTTACCGCATAATATTTCTCACTTGTAATTGATAATTCTAAAACCGTGTCATCTTCTTCTAAGATGGTAGGATGTAATTGCTGTTCCATTGGTCCTCTTGGACGGTTACTCGAGACAATGGTTCCTTCCGTATCAACGATATACGTAAATGGATCGCTCTCAAGATTCATCTCCCCCTTTGGCCGATTAAAAAAGTTAGGCGGATCTTGCCCTTTAAAATCCCCTTGTTCTTCTGTTGCAACTATTCTTTCAGCCATACCCTCTGATAGAATGGTCATGACGTTTAATCGATTTTCCAGTGTGGTATGCCGGATCCAGAGTGCCGAGACTATGGCAACGACAAATAAACCGATACATAAGGTTACTAAATATCGAGTTATCCAATATCTACGTAGTGTAACTCGTTTTTTAATTTTTTTCGACATGAAATTGATACCCCAATCCCCTAAGTGTTCTAATTTCTCCCTCGTCACTTGGCCATTCGATTAACGCTTTTCGTATTCTTTTGATTGCTAGGTCAACTGCACGATCACTACCTTCATAATCCCAGCCCCAAATGTGTTCAATTAACTGATCTCTTGTAAAGGTTTGATTTGGATTTTCTACTAAAAATAATAGAACAGATAAATCTCTCGGCGTAAGACTTACCTGTCTTCCTTTAACCTTTACCTCGTGTGCCTTAAGATTTATTTCCAACTGCCCATATCGTTTAACAGGGTTATCACTATCTGTCTGTGAACGTCTTAACACTGCTTTTACACGTGCAACTACTTCATCAGCTATAAATGGCTTGGCTATATAGTCATCCGCACCCTTATTTAATCCTTCTAATCGATAATCAATATCCCCTAAAGCTGTTAACATGATAACTGGACAATTACTTATAACCCGAATCTCCTTCAGTACTTTCCAGCCATCAGTATTGGGTAGCATCACATCTAAAAGAATAAGATCCGGTTGACGCTCCTGAAATTTCACTAATGCTTCTTCCCCGTCAAAGGCTAGAACAACTGTATAACCAACTTTCAGCAAATATGCCCGTAATACCTGACTTATCGCAAATTCATCCTCTACCACTAATATTTCCATGGCATCTTCACCACCCGAGTTTTGTCGAATAATTTATCTTCTATTACAGTATCACACTCTTATGTGTCAGTAAAAAGTCAACCTATAGCCTCAAAATTAATTTACACTTTTTTTACTTGACATCTATTTGACACATTAACCGTTTAAAGTTGTCTCTGCTGGCGAAACAACTTGAGTTGAAAAACAATATCAAAAACAAAATTCACTTAAAAGGAGGTACATGAGATGCCAATTCAAACCTCATATAACCCTGCTGGTCGGAAGGAATTGAAGCACGCTATATCGATTCCAGAATACCAGTTATTACGAAGTAAAATGTCCCATTTGATGAAACGGGATGCGCATGCTGGAAGGGATGGCACATATCTCATTCGTTCCACATACTTCGATAACTTCGATAATAAGGTGTTAAACGAGAAGAAGGAAGGCTATATCAATCGTAATAAATACCGAGTTCGAATTTACGGTATTAGTGATTCTTACATTAACCTTGAACGGAAGAGCAAACGAAATAATTTAACATTCAAAACAAAATGTAACATAACAAGGCAAGAGTTTGAGAAAATGCGTATCGGTGATGTTTATTGGATGAAGGAAGATAACCGAGAATTAATGCGAGACCTCTATCATGAGATGAAGTATTACCAAATTAAACCGGTGGCAGTAGTTGATTATGAGCGTGAAGCTTGGATATACCAATACGGAAATGTGCGTGTCACATTTGATAGGAAAGTACAATCAAGCTTACAAAACACAGATATGTTTAATAAGCACTTGCCAATGGTAGATGTTCTGGAACCAAATCTAGTCATTCTTGAAGTAAAGTATGATGAATTTTTGCCAAATGTAATTCGCTACTTACTACAATTGTCAGACACCAGACAGGAAGCATATTCAAAATACCAGCTTAGTCGTATGTATGGATAAAAAACGAATAAAGGAGAGAAAAAAATGGACACAAATACAATTAATTTTTCAGATATTTTTAAATCAAGTTTCTTAGAGAATACTGCATCCTTTTCATTAGTAGATTCACTTTTAGGACTAGGTATAGCACTATTAATTGGATTATTTATTTATGGAATCTATAAGAAAACCTTTAATGGTGTTATTTATTCTCATTCTTTTAATATATCACTCATTATTATGACTCTGGCAACCGCTCTCGTTATTATGGGAATTAGCCAAAATGTACTATTATCTCTGGGAATGGTTGGTGCGTTATCAATTGTACGTTTTCGTACTCCTATTAAGGATCCAATGGATTTGGTATACCTATTTTGGTCTGTGATCGCAGGAATACTTAGTGGAGCTGGATTTGTCCTATTAGCTGCAATCGGGTCTATATTCATTGGTATCGTTATTGTGCTATTCGCTAATAAAATCAAAGTTGAAAACCCATATTTGCTTGTTATTAAATTTGATGAAAGTTCAGTTGGTGGTGAGATTGAACGAATTTTAAAAGAAAAAACGAAGAAGTATGCTTTAAAATCAAAGTCAATTATTCAAGGATCTGAATTGGAAGTTACGTATGAGGTTCGTGTCAAAGAAAATGATTCAGAAATCGTATCCGATATAACAAAAGTTCATAGTGTAAACTCTGCTGTAATGCTCAGCTATGATGGTAACTTTACAGCTTAAAGGTTTGTTTAGTAGATTCTCAGCTGTAGGGAATCTACTTTATTTTCATAAAATAAAGGGTGACAAAAATGAAGTTAACTATTTCTAGTTTTATCTATCCTGCTATTCTAGGTATCTCATTGATCATTAGTGGGTGTAGCAATGATTCAAGTACAGCTGTACAAGAAACACAAGATATAGTAAAAAGTCTCGTTTCTTATGACAATGATGATTTTTATTCGGATTGGCAGGAAGAAAATGTTACGTATATACAATTAGAAGGCACTACTGCAGTAGTGGAAGGAAATAATGGTGTTGCTGTCAATGGTAGTCAGATTTCTATTCATGCAACTGGTACCTACATTATTGAAGGTACGTTGAATGATGGACAGATTATTGTAGATGCGGAGGATTCGGGTACTGTTAGACTAGTACTTAATGGTGCAGAAATTAATTCATCCACAAGTGCTGCTATCTATGCGAAGCAAGCAGACAAAACCGTTATTTCTATAGAAGAAGGAACTGAAAACAAAATTTCCGATGCATCAAATTATGTTTACGATAATACGGATGAACCCTCTGCCGCAATATATAGCAAGGATGACTTAACGATTAATGGTACAGGATTATTAACTGTGACGGGCAATTATAATGATGGAATTACTAGTCGAGATCGGTTAATCATAACTGGAGGCACAATCGAAGTGAAGTCGGTTGATGATGGCATTGTAGGTCGCGACTTATTTGCTATGCAACATTCAAATCTATCTATTGTAGCATCTGGAGATGGTGTCAAATCATCTAATGACGAGGACGAGGATAAAGGAAATATTGTTCTCGAAAGTGGTACCTTAACAATCCTGGCTGATGGAGATGGTATTCAGTCCGAGAAAGAAATCACAATCATGGATGGTGAGTACAAAATTACAACTGGTGGCGGAAGCCCAGAAACAATAGAAACTACCTCAGAATTCGGAAATGGGTTTGGTGGTATGGGTCAATTTTCTAATGAATCAAGAAATGATAGTACTATCAGCATACCAGGTGGGGGCGAGCCTCCTGCGGAATTTGAAGGCATGCCTGAGGGTAGTGAACCCCCTGAAGGATTCGAGGGAATGCCTAATGCCAATGAGCCTCCTACCAATAATCAAGATACACAAGAAACAGCACAGGAAGCCAACGAAGAGTCGGATGATACGATAAGTACGAAAGGGATTAAGACTGGCACCAATCTAACGATTTTTGCTGGTACAATTATGATTGATTCGTTGGAGGATGCACTTCACGGAGACCAGAACGTCAACATTAATGGTGGTGAAGTGAATCTTTCTACTGGTGATGATGGTATTCATGCAGATTCTAACATTGTCATAAATAATGGAACAATTGCTATAACAAAAAGCCTAGAAGGGATTGAAGGAGCCAATATCACCATTATGGATGGTACAATTCATGTAAACGCAGCAGATGATGGTATAAACGTAAACGGCGGCAGTACTAGCTTTGAAGCACCAGGGATGAGAGACACAAGCACTTCAGAGGACACAGCAACTAACCAACCAGAACCATCTGGAGAAACACCAGAAGAAGCGAGTACACTATTAATTGAAGGTGGCTATCTATATGTTAATGCTGAAGGTGATGGGCTTGACTCCAACTCTTCTATTAAGATGACTGGTGGAACAGTATTAGTATATGGCCCAACGCAATCGATGAATGGTTCTCTCGATTATGATCAGAGCTTTGAAATAGAAGGTGGTATTTTAGTAGCAGCAGGAAGTAGCGAAATGGTACAAGGCATTTCAGAGGAGTCTACACAGAATGCAGTGATCATGTCCTTTACAGATTTTCAGGAAGCAGGAACTTCAATATATGTTGAAGACGATAGTGGTAATCAACAACTTGCTATCGCACCAGAAAAAGAATATCAATCCATTCTAATCAGTACTCCAGATCTTCAAAATGACAAGACATATATCTTTAAAGCTGGTGGTGTGCTATCTGGAGAAAATTTAGATGGACTATACCAGTCAGCAGGATACTCTAATGGTAATTTATCTTTACAATTTTCTCTACCAAATACCATGACATACTTAAATGAAAATGGTATAACAGATGGCCAGTCAAACGGTATGTTTGATGGTAGTGGTAGAAGATAATAGATAAGTAACGATTCAAAAAGAAACAGTTCTCGCATTTCGTAGCGTGGAGCTGTTTCTTTTTACATAGTTCTATTTATCTAACTCATCTATATTTTCACTATATTTTTCCTACGACCTTAAGCCGATGTATTTATCCCTAAAACATGCCATAATATTCAAGTATTTGAAAATTATTGAAAGAGAGTTGTTTAGAACTTGAAATTAAAACAATTACTACCTATGCTTTTAATCGTATTAGTCCTTACATTAATGGCAGCATGTAATTCAGATAATGAAAGTAAAGAACAACATGAAAAAAACAGTGAAGAAACGGTTAAAACGGAAACAACTTCGGTAGCTGAAAAAGAAGAAAACACTGAGGAGACTGGAGACTCCCATGCTACTTTGCGCAATGGTGCTATGTTAAATCCAACCATAATAGAAGAGTCCGGTGGTACTGTAGAAGTCGTTTATACAAATACGAAGCCAGGTTATGTAAACGATATGAATGGGTTTGTAGTAATGGTTAATAGCTACCAAATTGTAAAAATCACAAACATGAAGCAAGATGTGGAAAATAGATTTAAAGGAGCCTCAGATGGCTATGTTGTAACCGCTGATATTTCCATTGAAAACGGTCAAAATGAAGACGTTTACTATAACCACATTATGCGTCTTCAAATGGAAGATAGCAATGATTATATCCCATCCAATAATTATGAATTTGTTCCTGATGATAAGAGAATCTCTTGGAAAGAGGAGATTAGTAAATTTGAGCCTGGCTTTAATCAGGATATCTTTCTAACATTCTTAATGAGTGATGAAGAGTTTCAAAGCTTGCATACAGTTGAGCCAAAATTTATTATTGGAGCAATGGCTTCAAACCACGATGACTTTTCCGACAGCTTTGGATCAGAAACAGTTTTTGATTTTATCTTAAGTGATGAGCATGCAAAACAGGTTGCACTTGCTCCAAAATTCTATCACGATAAGCTTACTACGGAGAATATCGCAACAAAAGAAATGATGTATGAAGACCTTGAAATTAATGAAACAAAACAACTGAATACGTTTGGTTTTACGATTGAAGGTGTTCAATATACAACAATAACACCGAATGAATCTAGTAAGGAGCGCTTTAGCAAATTTGGCGATGAAGAACTAGTGGCAATGACTTTAAAAATCAAAATGGACAACCAATCCGACCAAATGGTATGGAATGACACTAGTGCTTTCTTAATTCCCAATGAAAATGAAGCCCGTATTCTCAACCATGGTATTGTTGAAAATAGCGATATAAGTCAAATGCAGCCAGGAGAACGTGCAGAACGCTACATGGTTTTCTTATTTGAGAAGAAATACTTTGATATCTATGAGACATTTCAATTAGAAGTTGGACCGTTTATGGGTGAAGACGGATATATTTTTAATGAAGAAATAATGACTTTCGAATTACCAAGTGGTAGATAACCAATTAGGGGCAGCCATCTTTTCTGAAAGAAGACTGTCCCTCTTTATTTATTCCAAGTGAAAACGTTGTGTTACCCTACCTCAAGTTAGAAATACAACTGCATTAATCCCCGATAGAGAAAGCAAAAGTGAATAAATGATACGCACGTTATTTCTTTCCATCATTTAATTCCATTGCTTCTTCCGGACTAGACATAATAGTAGATCCCTTATATCGAAGTCCTACATCACGGTCCGATTCCACACGTCTACTTTTTTTCAGTTTTTTTTCTTGGCGGTCTTTTCCCATATTAGCACCTCCTATTACTAAGATGGATAGATTATCGCAATTTATACGATAAACTATTACCAAATAAGAAGAAGTACCTAAAGATCTTTTATATAAGGAATAACCGATTCTTTATAAAATCGGCTATTCCGCTTAGATAAGCCATTTAACGGCTACTTCATTCCTAAATAAATTAATATTGCATCACGCAAAAATACGGCTCCTCCTTTAACATGCTTATCATAATAAGCAGTAAATCGTTCATCGGCAACATACATTTCTGCTAAGCCAGCATGTGCTTCCTTTGAATAGCTTGACCATGAATACATTAACCATTGCTTATGCTTTTCCGCCAACTCTTGTGCTTCCTCTGAAGCTGGATCACCTATTTCATAAGCCTTTTCAAGTAATGTTAAGATCTCATCTCCAAGTCTTGTCATATCCTCATACGCTGATTCTGACATTCCTCTTAATTTCGCATTACTTGCTTCTACAGCATCTTCACCATATTTTTCTCGAATCTCTTTGCCATATTTTTTCTCATTTTCACCGATTAGTTTTTCCTTGAAGCCTTCAAATTTTTCTTGATCTTTCATTGTTTCTCCTCCTTCAACACTGGCAATTGTTTTCTCAACAGTCGCCATGATTTTGTCTAGGCGGGATCGTTTTTGTTTTAATTGTTCGTAATGGATTTTCAATGCTGCTGTTTGATCGAAGCTAGGTTCATGAATAATGTCTATGATGTCTTCTAAGCTAACGTCGATTTCTTTATAAAATAATATCTGCTGAAGTAAATCCACTTCTTTTTGACCGTATATCCGATATCCGGACGAATTAATTCTTGCCGGCTTTAATAGTCCAATTTGATCATAATAACGGAGCGTGCGGCCGCTTACTCCTGACATACGAGCCAACTGATTTACTGTATATTCCATACGAATCACCCTCCTGACAATTCTAATCATAAACCTTTACGCAACGTAAAGGTCAAGGAGTAATTTATATTTATTTTATTAAAAATAGTGTACCTTAAAAATGGAAGTACACTATTTTATCTAATTCTTAAATGTATTAGGGTATTCTACAGTACCTGATTGCTTATTAAGTGCTTGATCTGATAATTCCAGTGCCATGAAAACTTCATCTGGGACATTAAATGGGGCATTAATTCCCCAAAGAGATGCTGGCTTGAAACCAAACTTCGAATAATACTCAGGATGACCTAATACAATAACAGATTTAAAGTCAAGATCAGTAGCCATTTGTAACACCGTATTAATTAGTAATTTTCCAACACCTTTTTGTTGAAGCTCTGGCAACACTGAAACTGGGGCAAGGGCTAGAGATTCTGTCGACTTGTTTTCACTATTAATTTTGATTCGTGATAATAACACGTGACCAATCACCTGATTATCAATCTTAGCAACTAAAGAAAGCTCTGGTACAAATGCATCCGATTTTCTAATTCTAGCGACTAACTCATGCTCCGTTTTATCACTAATCGTTACACTAGAAAACGCTAGCTTAATCACACTTTCTGTTTCTTTATAGTCCTGAGGTTGTTCCTGTCTAATTATAATGTTCATTCGCTTCTCCCCTATCTACATCTAAAGGCCTTCCTGCATTTACTAGCACTTTGCTTCCAATTAAGAAAAAACCTGCTATAAACATAAAAATTCCTGTCCCGATTAGTAACCATTCAATCGCAATAACATCTGCTATTGGTCCAAAAATTAACATTCCTAATGGCATCATGGAGGTTGAAATCATACCTACTACTCCAAAAACTCTTCCTAGAAAATCTGGCGCAACCTTTTCTTGGAGTAATGTTGTCGATGGTGTACTAAACAATGGCATGGTCACACCTGTAATTCCCATTAGAGCTAAGTACATTCCAAAATGCGGAATAGTACCAAGTCCAACTGTTAAAATGCCAAACATAAAGCTTGCTAAAGTCATCGTATAGATTTTATTTTTAAACCCTCCCCATGAAGCAATTACAAAGCCACCAATTATCATACCAATAGAAAAAGCAACCTCTATTGCCGTTAACCGCCACACATCATCTCCAAAGCTTCGTGCTACCTGCAATGGTGTTAGAAAAGATGGTGCTGCGGCTAATATAAAGAATAACGAAAAGAACAAGAAAAACTTTTTCAAAAAACGATGATTATTAATATATTGAAACCCTTTTTTCAGGTCATCAAAATAACTAATTGTTTCATTAGTTGAAGCCTTTTTATGTGATGGAATATGCAGAAATACTATTAGGATTAAAATAGCTATTGCTGCTGTTATGACATCAATAAAAAATATAATCTCGATAGAAGCCAATCCAAGTAATGCACCACTAGCCATAGGAGCAAGCAACATCACTAAAGCCTGAATACTTCCATTTGCACCATTTACTTTCGTCAGTTTATCCTCTGGAACAAACTGAGGTAATATGGCACCCACTGCTGGTGTTTGGACCCCTGTTCCAAGTGCTCGAACTGCTGCTACAACAAACATTAGCCAAAACGAATCATAACCCATTAAGAAAACTAACGCTAAAATGAACGTAGCAGCTGCTATTGATGTATCTGAAATAATGATTAGCTTCTTTCGGTTAAAACGATCCGCCCATACCCCTGCAAAAGGTGACAGAATGAAGGTAGGAATAAAGCCACAGAGGATATAAACCGTCATCATAATACCGGATTGTGAATTTAACACAACGTACCACATAATTGCGTATTGCACCAAAGATGAACCAAATAATGATATCATTTGGCTTCCTAAAAAGAGAATGCTATTCCGCTTCCAGTTTTCCATGATATTTTCATTTGCTTTAACCATAACGTACACTTCCTATTCAGTTTTGATCTTATTCTCGACACTTCTATGTCCGTATAACCTTGGACAAATTAAAAAACACAGGTAACTGCCTGTGTTTTAAGAGCAATGGGATTTGTTACGAAGTTATAAGGTAAAAAAAGAAGAAAAGCAATTGACTTGTCTTTTCTTCCTCATTGTTTTTCATATAGTAGATTATTAATTAGGACAGACCTCCCCATTACTCTGAATACACATACAGAGCCTTTGAACATATTCAATTACTTGCCCAAAGCTTGGTTACGTAGTCTGACTGCATGCATTAATAATCCTCCTTTAACAGTTAATACGAAGTACAATTAAAAATATACAGTCAATATATAGAAAAGTAAATAACAAATGGTAAAAGAGCTTGCTCCTTTTTAGCGTGAAAAAACCTGTACCTTAATTCTATACTCCCGGTGTAGGTGTTGGTTCTGCAAAGCCTTCTTTATATTTTTCATCGATATATTCACGAATATCCTTAATGGATTTACCTTGATTGTATAAAATAGCTGATTCAGCTGCTATATCAACACAGACTTGACATTTTGTTCCATGATTATCCCATACAATTGAACCATCCTTTCGATTCTCATGGATGAAGCAGTCATAATTATCCTTATGATTAGCAGATAATGAACAGCCGCAATAGCAAGGGATATGCTCCAATAATTCCTGATGCTTTGCTGCTACAAGATAGATATTTTTCATGTCTTGATTGTGTTCATCAAGAAAAGTAGGGAGCTCATTGGTCGAGGATGTTGCCTCTTGAATATCTCCATTTGGTAATCGTTCATGAGCTGTATGGCCACCTTCTTCGGTTTCATTGTGAGAACAAGCTCCTAATATCGTTAAAGCCACGATAATTAGCATGACAAATTTTTTCTTCATTTTAATCACCTTCTATTAATCTTATATTACCTGAGAATATTTTGAGTGAAATTTTGCTTTTTTGAAATTAACTTACGTTCAATCATTATTTCTTGACCAAGTAAATTCATTATAACAATTCTAAGCAATCTACTACTAGTTGAGTTTTAACAAATGTGTGTCCAACTATTCTTTTTCAAATCAATCACTTAATATGCTTTACCGACATAAATCGTAAAGAAGCAAAGTGTAAAATCTTCATTGGAGGTGAAAAAGTGAATAAAAAATTAACGATACTAATACTAATTAAACCTTTTGACCAAACTTTTCCGAAGCATAAACCGAAAATGGAAATGATACGAGAAATTGAAAATTTCGCAGAGGTTTACTATTGGTATCAAGACGGCGATATTCGTGATATATTAAGTAAATTAAACATCACTCCAGATTTTATCTTTCATTACGATATTGCTTGGGATAGATATGCACTTGCACCCAAGATTACAGGGCTTGACCAAGTAAATATTCCTAAGGGCTGTTTTGTCATTGATTTACATTGGAATAACCCCAAAAGAGAAGCTTACATTTATAAGAATAAGATTGACCTTATTTTTTCAGTTAGTAAGCATCCATTTCTAACCGTCTTCCCTAAATTTGAAAACAAATTATGTTGGCTACCATGGTCTATTAACCCTAAGCTATTTAAAGATTGGAATCAGGAAAAAACAATTGATTTTTTATTGATGGGACTTGTATATTCCGATGATCCTAATCTCAATTTAAAAGTTCAAGCACCAAAAGGAAGATATGCCTTCCGTGATCAAGTATTAGAAAGAATGAAAGATGAACCTGGTTTTGTGTTCCATCCACATCCAGGCCATTTCGCCAAAGGCTCCGCTTTATTCATGAACGAAAAATATGCAAAGGAATTAAATCGTTCTAAAATCTTTTTCACATGCGGTAGTACGAACAAGACTGGTAGCTTTGCAGTTTTGAAATATTTTGAAGCACTAGGTTGTAAAACGCTTTTATTAGCAGAACCAAACAAAGATGTTAAAGATTTAGGATTTATCGACGGTGTTAATTATGTAGCCTGCAATACAGAAAATTTTTACGAGAAGGCTCATTATTATCTAAAAAATGAGGGTGAGCGAGAAAAAATAGTAGCGGCTGGTTATCAATTCATTCATCAAAATCATACCAATCAGGTACGTGCAAAACAATTTGTGAATTATGTCCAAGAATTTATATCCCGAACTGATACTAAACATATATAGCGTATCAAATTGCATATAACTTGTTAAATTAGCATTGCCATTTAACAAGTTATATGTTGTTTTGTGTTCAGTTATATTTGCAATTTAATAGATAAGAAGGGAAATAGTATTGTCTATCAAGTAGAATGAACCTAACGTCATGTTAACGAAGAAAACTATAATTATATTGCGAATTACTCTATACTAACTTCACTCCATTCTGATTATGCTACTTCCGTATCCTCTCTAGTCTCCAAGACCTCTTGTTCTTCTCGCCATTTAATCATAAAAGAACTTAATAGCATGATAATGAATGGGTAGTAAATTAAATTTAATACAATTTGTGTAATAATTTGCGCAGCAAAAGAATTAGTAATAGTAAAGATTTGGGCAGTAATAAAAACACCGACAATCATTTCCAAAAAGCCAGTAAATATTAGTAATAAAAATAGCTTAATGAAATGTTTCTTTCCAATCCGAATTCCCTCTTTGTAGGCTTTCCAAACCGATTTCTTATCAAAAATACTAATATATGGAATAGGCATGGTAAGCGCTAATAAGATGAATCCAGGTAAAATAAATAATGAAAAACCAACAATTGATGTAAATGCAATTAATGTTGCAAAAACAAAAATTGTAAAGCCATTAACCACAAATTGATAAATTGAATCCCTAAGGCTTCTTTCACTATCGTAATGCTCATTATAAACAAAACGAATATATGGTACTTGTGCGTAGATAAACAGTAATACTGTTAAAAATCCATAATAGATATCTGCAAAAGAGTACAATGGATCAAAACTCGGAGTAACAGCATATATGTAATTTGTTGCGAAAGAATGCAATATTAGTAATGGTAAAGTTGTTAGAAGCATTAATAATAAAATTCTTTCAAATCTACCAGTATATAATTCCCACGTATTTCGAAAAGGACTATTCATGTATATCTCCTCTTTTTTTACTAGTACATTGGTAATTAAACGCTTGAGCTCGTCACGTACTTTCTTTCTATTATATTGCTTATTCGTATTCCAAATTAACCGGTGTCGGTTTGGTCCATATAAGATTCAGAAAATCTACTACAGGTCCAGCAGATTCTTGATATACGTTTTCCGTAATGTCTACCATAATCTCATCATATGAGGTAGACGTTACTTCATTTGCGGCTTTTATGACAATTCGGTTATCTTCAATATCAAGCTCAGCACCTTCTATTACGCCCCCATTTTGGTATATCGTATCAATTGCCATTTCAATTGCGGCATTTTGAATGGCTCCATTTCCATATAATAATTCTTCGAGTTTTTCCTGAAGAAGCTCTCCACCGCTATCTAATGCCTCATGAATTACCTTATCTAATGCCTCTAACTCAAGCTCATTATCAGACCAGTTATTATACCAAATACCTGTCATTCCTGACTTTTTTGATTCTAAGCTATCATCAAAATAGAAAAAGAACTCATAAACCTCTAATTTCTTCTCATACTCTTCCTTTGCTTCTTCATAAGCATCCCAAGCAGACTCATCCGCTTCCGAATCAGGAGGTGTTGGCGGTGTCGGTTCCGGGTAAGAATAATTTGTAATAATAGTTCTTACCTCTTCGTACAATGTACTAGTTGCTGCAAGACTGGCTTGAGAGGTAGTTGTTCCCGATCTCTCTTTCGTTGCTAGGACCGACCCTAAATTCATGACAAGTATAAACAAGACCATCATAATCCCTAACATACCTAGGACAAATAATGCTATATTTCCTCTTTCATCACGAAATAGATGACCCAATTTTTCTCTCATTCAATCACCCTACCATATGCCGTGGCATTATAATCGATGCTTTGAATCGTATCACCAAATAGCTCTGGAATGAGAATCAGTCGTATATTTACAGCAATTTCAGCAGTAAATTCCTTATCATACTGTGTTGGTTCGGTTACAAAGGAATTAAACGTTAAATAATCACCAGTAGCATTAATAATCTCTTGGGCTGCAGCTTGTGCTTCTCCCTTATTTTTTGTAACCGAATAAACCTCAGCATATTCGTTAATGGCAGACTGGGTTACAATTACAGCATTAATGCCAACAATAAACTGCCATATAATCATCATGAACAGTAAAGCAATTGGAATAATGCCCAAAAATTCGATAGTCGCGCTTCCTTCTTCACTTCTTTTTATTTTTCTCAACCAGTTCATTCGGCGCCTTCCTCCACATACTGCCTTTGTATAGTAAGCTTGCCTTAAATCAGCTTCTGTTCTCATTATTCAAGCGTAACATTGTGCTCCTCAGCTAACTCTAGTAATCTCTCATCTGCTTTTTGACCAAATTCCGCAGCTTCTACTAGCTTTTGATCGGACCTCGTTAATAAATCATTTACTTCGCCTTCACTTGCCGCTGCAATAGTTTTCTCTAGCGCTTCATATTGAAGATCAAATGCCTCTTCCCAAGCAGTTAATTGTTCTAATCGTAACTCGTGTATTTCTTTAACGACTTTAGATTCAGGAGCCATTGATTCAATATGTTCTTTTACTTCTTTAATTAGCGGTAAGACATTTTCCGTTTGCAGTTTGTAGGTTTCTTCGGGGGACTCTGTGCTAAATGATTTTTGAACTTCCACATCTACTTGACTAGCTAACGAATTAACATTCTCTACATAATTATTATGATATTCAGCCAAGGCATCTCCCTCTGGCGAACTACCACAAGCAACCAGACCAAGAATCATGAAGAAGCCGATTACTTCTAGGATTTTTTTCATATATAAATCTCCTAACTAATGAAAAATATGGACACTATTATTGCATAATGAACTATCCATTTATCTATGGATAACGTAATTGATCTCGAAGCTGCTGATATCGTTCATATAAATCGTTTTTAAATTTCGATAACCAATACTGTTGATATTCTTCCTCCGTCAACGAGCTCATATCCTTTCCATCTGTTAAAACTTCTAAAGAGTCGGCTAATTGTTTTTCTGCAACTGCACTTGTCATGTTCTTTAATGTATTGGAATCTCGAAACCGCATAAAAGATTGTAGTTCTGGTTTACTACTATTTTCGTATATCACATCAAAGTCGGATCGAAATTGATATCGGTCGTAGAATTGCTTATATTGAATCCATCCTGGAATCGGAAATACCTCAAATAATTCATCAATTTCATCGTGAAGGAAATACCCTCTATCCAAAACACTACTTGCAAATGCATTAACTTTTTGCCTTAGGTTAAGCATCTCTTTTTGTAGGTTAATCATTTCATCAATAATGTTGTAAGAACGCTGATATATTTCACTTAGGCTATCTTTTAATACATTTGATTCTAATACATTCTTCAAGTAGACTCGTATTTCTTCATAGATACTATAGTCTAGCTCTGCTCTTGCTTTGGTATTATTTTCAACCTTGTCAAACGTGATAGTGAAAAACACAAGAGGCTCCAGTGCTTTAAGTGCTTCTTCTTTACAGTTAGCATCAGGAGATACTACCGCAATAGATTTTACGTTACGGTTAAATTTCCCATGATAGTAAGCTAAATAGAATCTATGATTATTTAGTAAATATGGGAAAATTTCAACCGTTACATTTTCATTCCACTTCTTATGTTTTTTTCCTAAATCCAATATTTGGTTACCGTCTAATTTCATTATGTATGCCACCTAATTCTGTTTTTTAGGAAACAGTAAAGAGAAATAATTCACTCTACTGTTTCCTATTATTATTTATCTAGCCTTCTGGCAAATAACAATTATGAGAACCAGCCTTTTATCGTACTACCGAGCTTTTTCGCTCCATCCACAACCGATTTCCCAGCATTCTTAATTGCGCTTCCAGCCTTTTTAGTAGCACCAGCAATCTTATCCCAATTTTTCGCTACTACTTGCGTTGTTTTGGAGACAACATATAATCCACCACCAACAACGATTAATCCAGCACCAACCGCCTGACCGCCAGGAATTGCTGCTGCTACCCCACCTGCACTCATGAGTGTTTCTCCAAGATTAGCGCCTACATCAGCAATCGCTGCGGTCCTTTCAGAACCATCTGTTGTGCTTTGCCATGTATTAACAGCATTACTTACACTTACACCTGTTTTGTACGCGGATAATCCAGCATTAACTCCCGATGCGACAAAATTTAATTTGGATATCGCTCCCATGGAGCCCCAAGTACTAGATACATTCGCAATGTCCATATTATTCCATACAGTTCTAGCTGAATCTTTTATCAGTCCACCGTATTGAGCAAATTTTGAAGCAGTCGATACTTGATATGCATTATTTGTTAATGATGCGGCATTTGTATTAAAAGCAGCTTGCCTAAATCCCTCTAACTTTGAATAACTATCATACGCAGAATAACCTTTATCACCTATATCATAAAGATCAAAAGCTACGTGATTTCCGTATTGAAGCTTAATACTGTCAGCAAATACACTTCTAACATAGTTTGGACTTAAACCGCCTGGTCGATTAGGATCAAAATCTACAACACCATTTACAACACTATCCCAAACGTACTTTGTGGCTTTAAATTCATCCGTATCGTAAAATTGTTCGCCGGGCTTAAACGATGGATCTGTAGGGTCGGAAGTGATGACTTCCGTTCCAGTACCTGGTGTCCCGTTAAATCCAGGAATTAACCAAGGATTCCCCTCTGAGCCTTCACCCTTCCAGCCGGAATTTGACCAAGGACTACCTAATATATCATTACCAGTCCAGCCGGAACTCGACCAAGGGGTACCATTATAACCATACATACTCCAACCAGAATTAGCCCATGGACTTCCCTCAAACTGTTGTCCATTCCAGCCATTTGTTGTCCATGAATTCCCTTCAAAATCTGAACCATTCCAGTCTTGCTGAATCCAGGAATCCCCTTGGAAGTATGGTGAACTCCAACCCTGCTGCTTCCAGTCATTTCCGTCAAATCCAGAACTATTCCATCCACCCTGACTCCAGTTGGTCCCGTTCCATTTTGAGCCCTTCCAACCTTCACTATTCCATGAATCACCTGACCACTCAAGTTCACTACCATCCCATGGATCTCCTGACCATGGATTACCTTCCCACGGATCTCCTGACCAGGACTCCACAGCATATGCTGTTGGAGTCATTACTGGAAGAAAAGTTAGAACAATAATACCGAATAAGGCTATTACTCTTCTAAAAAGTCTATCCAAAAAACTCCACCTCCTCTTCTCGATAAGTAACATAATATATAAGACTATTACTCAGTTCCCTGATTATACTTTTCATTAATAGACTGCTTTATCTCATCTAGTTTCTCAGCACTGATTCCTTCCAATTCTTTTACAATTTCATCCTGACCATCTTCTATGATTATATGGACTTCATCCCGTAAATCCCGGAGATATTCTCGTTGTTCGAAAGTTATAATACTTTCGTCCTCAAATATTCTTGCTAACCTAGAAATATTGTTCGATTGTCTTGTTTCCTTCCTACCCCATTCATTACTAACTCTTAAAATATCAAAATTATTATCCACTCTAATGCTGTCGACATCATCTAGGGCTTCGTCTTTCCAATCCTTCCATGCCTCCAATACTTCTTCAGCACGATTAAATTCATCTTCTAATTCACTTTGATCGTTAGCCATCGAGAAAATTCCACCTGATACCTCGGCCATCTCCTTTAATTGTGCCTGTGCCTCGCTATCCACATTAAATCCAATAATATTAATTATTGGCTTAGCATTAGAATCAGAAAGTGACTTAGCAACAGCTACAGGATCACCATCACATGTCTCAATTCCATCACTAACAACATAAATTAAATTCGTGTTATTTTCGGTATCATATTCTGCTAAAGCTCTTTGTGCTTGTTTTAAAGCGTCTGCCAGCGGTGTCCACCCTGCTGGACTTATTGCATCAAGTTCCTTTTTAAATGACTGCTCATCATATGGAGCGTATCCATAAACCTGCTCAATCGTGCTACAAGAAAGCTCTTTATCGCTTTCTGAGCCAGTTCCTTTATGTCCATAAACCCTTAGAGAAACATTCGCTTCCTCTGGTACTTGCTTCATAAAGTTATGAATTGCCTCTTTTGCGATTTCCATCATGGTTTGATTTCCAATATATGCACCCATGCTTCCGCTTCCATCTAGCAATACTTCAACATTGTAATTCTCTTTAAAATGAAAGCGTGAATCTGGCAAATCAGGATTTCCGAATGATCCAAATTCCCATTTTTTGATAGTGTCCTGGGGATCAGGGAAATCTTCTGCGACAAGAGAATATAAGTAATTAAAATATGATTGAAGCTGTTCTTCCGTAGCATCCTCAGGTAAAGGTTCTATTTTTTTTACCTCTTCCACTACTTGATCAATAACACTATCATCACGAACATCAATACCAGCATAAGGACCAACTACTTGCTGGATCACATCATTTGTTTTTTGAGGCACGTCATCCACTTCACCTAAGAAGTTTAAATCTGCAGTATTCTGATTCTTACTTTGATTGTCATTTTCCTCTTCTGCCTCTTCATCTTCCACTCCGGAAACTACTTCCGATTCTGGGGGATCCTTTGGCGAAGAGTCTTTGGTATCTTTGTCATCCTTACAGCCTGCTATGAACAATACGGCAAGTAGAATTATAGAGATTACGAATGATTTGTATTTCATATATGAATTCTCCTAAACTTTAGTATTACAGCCATTTTAAAACAGGTAGTATTTATAATTTATCCTCCGATTTTATCTATAAAATCTCCAAACTTTTCCTTTATATCTTGACCAATACTGTTGTCACCGCTAAACACCTGTGAAATAACACCAACAATGATAACAACTACAGCTGCAATTCCTAACCATTCAAGCGTTTGAGATCCTCTTTCCTCTCTTTTCCACTCTGTCATTTTGTTCAAAAACTTTCCATAAGCACCATTCAATAATTTCATCTGTGTTTCCTCCTTATAAATTTAAAATGTTGAAAAAATACTATTTTCACCCAGTAGCATATTCATGATCATTAAACCAGCAATCATTAAGATAGATACTGGGGCAATTAAAAAGGTCGTGACAAGCGTAACCTTAGGTGATGCCTTTGCGGCTAGCTCCTTTACTTTCTCTTCTCGCATTTGTCTCATATCATCCGCTTGTATTCTAAATGTAGTAGCAATTGGAACTCCTAAATTCATTCCCTGGATTAATGATTTGATTAGGGATTGAAATTCAGAATTATCGTTCCGTTTTAACAATTCTCGATAAGCTCTTTCTCTTGGCACTCCTAGGTCAATTTCATTGTTAAATCTAGAAAACTCCTCTCGAATTGGCCCCTCAAAGTGTCGAATCACCTCCCGTAAAGCATGGTCCAAGCTAACACCTGCCTGAACACTCGTACTTACTGTATCCAAGAAATCAGGTAACTCCTTCCTGATTAGCTCTTGTCGTTTCTTCGCCTCTCTTTTGATTAGAACAATAGGTAAAAAATAGCCTAATATTGGTGAGAATGCTAAAAAATATTGTGAAAATGGAAGTCCAATAACAATTGCCAATATTCCAAAAAATAAACCTATAAAAAACAGGAAAATCTTAAGTCCTTGAAAACGCTTGACGGTTAATCGAAGAGGATTACCTGATTTACGTAACCATTCCTCTACATCATGATTCTCACTAAAGAAATTGATTCGTTGACCAAGATCGGAAAAATCATCCGCATATTTTGTCATCTGTTCAAA
Organism: Ornithinibacillus xuwenensis; assembly: GCF_039614845.1. Taxonomy (NCBI): domain Bacteria; kingdom Bacillati; phylum Bacillota; class Bacilli; order Caryophanales; family Bacillaceae; genus Ornithinibacillus; species Ornithinibacillus xuwenensis. Next base: position 148,960 of record NZ_JBDIML010000003.1, read on the forward strand.
TAATGCCGCTCTTCTATTTTTCTTTTTTTCTTTTTTCTCAAAAGGATCGATGTTCGTCACTACTGCTACATGTTCAATCCTTTTTCTTTTTTCCTTTAAAAAGGTCCAATAATGCTTCAAAAATAATAAAATACTGAACCAAAAAGCAATTATACATAGTAGAATTAATGCATCCATAAGCTACACCTTTATATCCGTGATTTTTCTTATAATCAAAAACGATAAGACGATTGCACCCAAAAATAAAATTAGAATAATAATGCCAAACCCTGAAAACAATGGCTCAATAAAGCCATCAATCACATTATTCATCACGAGTAATAAGAAGACTGGTAAAACCGGAACAATAAAGGAAATATATTTTTGTTCAGCAGTCATCGTTTTTATAGTTTGTGATAATACCTTTCTATCCTCAAATGTGTTCGCCATTGTATCTAGTGTGACTGCTAGGTTTCCACCTGTTTTTTTCTGAATTAATAATGTTGCAATAAACAAGTTAAAGTCCTTTGAGCTGTTTCTTTTCTGAACAGACCGGAAAGCTGACTCTAATGAAACTCCAAGCTTTAACTCGTTCGCAATCCTTTTAAATTCCTCACCTGCAGGTCCTGTAATTTCTCTTGCAACTATCTCCAATCCCTGGTTAATCGTAAGACCTGAACGAGCTGCATTTGCTAGTAATCTACAAACCTCTGATAATTGTTCATTAAATCGCATTTCATAATTGTTCTTTCGGAAGTAAAATAATAGGAAATGTGAAACCACCATTATTCCCACTGAAAGCAAGAGCCCCACCTGCATCGGCATGTTAAAAATGACATAGAATAACACAAATAAGATTAAGGATCCAACAACTAATATGCCAATATATTCAGATGGTAAAAGCTTTAAGTTGGCATTCTGTAGCTTATTCCGTAATACCTTTGCGCTTTCCCGTTTATCATAGCGATCACCTAATTTACTTATGAAACTCTTTCTTTCTTCCTCTGGAAACCAGTCTTTGATCTTATGATTCCATTCTCGTTTATGATTTCGATAGCCAAGATAGAAGTAGATTCCTATTAGGAAGAAGAGCACTGCAAAGCTATAAAGTATAGACACGGTTAAATTCATCTGAAATCTCTCCTTTTGGTTCAAAAAACGATCGATCAAAGTGAAACCCGAAAATCTCTAGATGATCAAGACATTTTGGGATAATCCCAGTTGGAGTAAAAGAACCACGAATAACACCCTTTTCGTCAACTCCAGTTCGCTTAAAGCAAAATATGTCTTTTACTTCAATTTTATTCTGCTCATTCACAGTTACTTCCGCTATATTTAGGAGCTTTCTAGTTCCATCAGTTAATCGTTGGACTTGAACAATATAATCAATTGCTCCAACAATATACTCTCGAATAATATTCGTAGGTAAATCCATTCCAGCCATTACAACCATACCTTCAACACGATTTATTGCATCTGCTGGTGTGTTTGCATGTACTGTGGTTAACGAACCTTCGTGTCCAGTATTCATCGCTTGCAACATATCAAAGGCTTCAGAACCCCGAACCTCACCAACAATGATTCGATCTGGACGCATACGTAGAGCATTTTTTACTAATTGGCGAATTGAGATTTCACCCTGTCCCTCTACGTTTGGAGGACGTGCTTCCATACCAACGACATTCTTCCTATCTAATCGTAATTCGGCAGAGTCTTCAATCGTGATCAAACGTTCACTGTACGGTATCTCCTTTGCCAAAGCATTCAGTAAGGTCGTCTTCCCACTACCAGTTCCGCCCGAGATTAAAATATTTTGTTTGGTCTTAACAAGTGCTTGAAGAAATTTTTCCATATCATTGGCAAAAGTACCATAGCGTCTTAAGTCCTTCATCTCAAACGGAGTTTTTCTAAATTTACGTATAGAAAGGATTGTTCCAGTAAGACTGATTGGCGAAATTACTGCATTAACACGGCTTCCATCTGGAAGCCTCGCATCAACCATCGGTGAACTTTCATCAATACGCCTTCCTAGTGGCGCAACAACTCTGTCTACAATATGTCTGACGTGTGCCTCATCCTTAAATGAAATGTCAACTTGTTCTAACTTTCCACTTTTTTCAATATAAATTTCCTTTGGACCATTTACGAGGATTTCCGTTATACTGTCATCTTGCAACAATGGTTCCAGGGGACCAAATCCTACACTCTCATCAATTAGTTTAGATAATAATGCTTCTTTATCATGTCTAGGAATTACAACTTTTTCCTCGGTCATAAATTGATTGATAAATCGTTCAATCTTTAGCTTTTTTTCTCTTTCTTCAAGGGTTGTTATTTGCTCTAGATTGACTTCTGTCAGTAATCTGGATTTGTAATGTTCAACAAGATCATCAATATAGGTATTGTTAACGTTGTATTCCGTTTCATAATAATCTTTCTTCTCTTTATTATTCTTTTGAAAAAGAGCCAAACCAACACCACCTTTGAGCTTTCTTCGGATACATGTTCAGTAAGTTGATTACTTTAACATTGACCGCACCCATTTTTGAACATCTCTTGCTACTGGAGGCAGCTTTTTATCTTTTAATTCCCTTCTTAAAGGAATTCCTTGATTAACAAAGGATTGAACTCCTTTTAAATCTCGACGAATTTTTGATGCAATTGGATATCCAAGAAAGCGGTCAATGTCTTTTTGTGTTAATTCATTATCTTTGCCACTGTAATTCATAACCAACTCCATCTTTTCATTCGTTACAATACCAAGTTGTTTGAATAAGTGCTCTACGCTTTTCAATACACTTATTGCGATCGTGTCGAAGCTCATTATATAGTAGATCTTCTCGGATTCTTCCAAAGTAGTATACACTCGTTCATCCATCCAAGTTGGTACGTCAATAATAATGAAATCATAGCTTCGTTTACTCGCTCGAACAAGCCTTAATACAAAGTCCTCATCAATTCTTTCTGCCATTTCAGCATCACGTGGACTAACTAAAATCTCCAAGCCAGAATGCCTTTCCTTTTCTGCAACATTTCGAATATGATGTTCATTTAGTTCATGTATTACTGGAAATAAATCAATAAGCGAGCGACTACTATCTAATCCTAAAAATGTCTCTGACCCACCATACTGTAGATTTAAATCGATATATAGAACCTTAGCTGTTGATTCAACTTTAAGTGTTTGAGCAAATGCAGTACTGATCAATGATTTACCAGCCCCACCCTTACCACTATAAAAAGTAAAAACCTTTCCACCACCACGTTTAAATCCTTCAACTGCAGAAGAATTATCCACACTTGAAAGTCTAGATTCAGTAACCTCGCGAATTCTTTCTTCTAATAGCCATTCTTCTTCTGGTAATACTAAGTAATCCATAACACCTAGACGATTCAAATCCCTTAATAAATCAAAGTTTTGAATGTCACTTATGTACACTAAGTATGCTTTTGGATATTGGGACAATATTGTTTGTGCAAGATCAAGTGGTGATATCTCTTCAGTTCTTAAAATCAAAACGAGTTGAATGGTAAACTTTTTTAACTCCTCTAATTCTAGCTTCTGAATTCGAAATTCTTGACTAAGCTGATGTTGAATCGAAGCGAATAAATCATCATTATCTCCAATTACAAATATTTCATTTATTTTTCTCATGTAAATCCTCCATTACGTAAGCTTCAAGGATTGATGAAGTTAGTCCTAATCCTTATTCTTCGCTTTCTACAGGTTCTTCTGTGTCTTCCTGCTCTGTCTCTTCATTCGTGTTATTGGTAGAATCATCGTTAACATCTCCAATCGAAGATTCTCCTTCTGTAGGCATTTGACCAACATTTGCACGAATTACTCTGAAGGTTTCTGCATAATGTTGCATATGAATTAGTTCTGTAATGTCATCAAATGGTACTTCGACTTGCACTCCCGAAAATTCGCCATCTTTTTCAGCTACTCGTACAACCTTTAAGTCCGTCATAAACACTTCTGTAACGTCCTCACCATTGACTTCGTGTGATACAACGATATCGACACGGTCCATATCATAAAGCACCTCATCAAAAAAAGTGTTTTCAGCCTGTAGAATAGTGATTAATCGATGATCTTCTTCTGTTACAGTTGAAGCAGTTTTCAACATATTTCTTGTGATTATTTGACCTTCGGAAAGTGGAACAACTGATACAGAGTTAACAAACTCATCAATATCAGTGATATATTCCTTACGTAAATATTTAGCAGGGATTTCTGTTGTTGTAATATCATCTGGGGTAATTAAAGCGCGTGAATGAATCTCTTTATTGGATACGTAAACATTAACCATTGTACCTAGATCAGCATTAAGCTCTTTTACCTTTTGTAAGATAAAATAGCCCGACAATGCTGCTAATAGAATCGCTATAACAAAAAATATAATGGCTCTTCGCTTTGACTCTAACAACCTATAGACCTCATTTCTAAATTGTGTGAATTTTTATATTTGATTAGATATACCTAAATAATTACACAAAGGCTATATTTGTCAATTCCATAATTATCCAATGTAAAGGATTGTAGGACTTTAATCTTAGGGTTCTTTCTACCTATTTTTTCTTTTAATAAACAGTTAATTTTACTCAAAAGGAAAGAAGCCTAGTTTTTTGGAAATTATTAACTAAAAGGATGTCATTCTTTGTCGTACCTGGGTCAAATTAATTATTTTTCATTTTTACATTTCTTTTTTTATCTGTATCTATTTTTTAGTTATAATATGGGGGATTTTACTCATACTACAAAAAGATTAACTAAAGGAGTGAGAAGAATGGGTGAAATCAGCCAATTTCGTCCTGGGGATAAGGCACCTAATAATGGGGTATATATTGAAATCGGTGAGACGGGTAGCAGTGTTAAAGATCCACAGCAAATTGAACTAAATGCGGGAGAAAAATTCCCAGATACTTCAAATGAAAATCGGGTATGGAAGAATAAACGAAATATTAACCGTCCAAGTACGCAAGGAAGAAGTGGCAGTTAAGATCATCAGTCTTTCAAAATAATCAGCAAAAAATAAGCTTGGATGTGAACATCCAAGCTTTCTAACTTTTTATAGTAATTACCCAAAGTAACTATTACTTAACTTTGATGTCATTAATTAATTGCATAATCTGCTTCATTTGTTCAAATAACAGCTCTTCTGCACTCTCTATACATTCCTCCAATGACAGTGGCTTATTAACAATAGAGAAACATCCGGAAAATCTATTGCGTAAAACTTCTAGATTCCCTGAAAGACTACCTGATATTAATACGGTAGGAATATGCTGCTTCCGAGCAAGAGCAGCAACAAATCCAGGTGCTTTTCCGTAAAGTGTCTGTTCATCACTTTGTCCCTCACCTGTAAAAACAAGATCAGCTTCTTTCATGGCTTCTTCCATGTTAACGGCATTCGCTAATAGTTCTGCACCAGATACTAGCTCTGCACCTATGGAAAGCAAAGCAAATCCAAGTCCTCCGGCAGCTCCTGCACCGGGATGCTCCATTATGTTCTTGTGAACCGACCGTTCTACTAACTCACCATATTGTTGCAGAGAGTGATCATACAACTCCAGTTGGCTAGATGTGGCTCCCTTTTGAGGACCATATACATATGTTGCTCCTTTTTCACCACAAAGAGGGTTATTAACATCACAAGCCACACTTAACTTAATATGATCTAACCTGAAATCCAGGTTAGAAAAATCCAATGCTACAATGTTATGAATATCTCTCCCAAAATGACCAACCTTCTTTCCATTCTGGTCAAGCATTTGAACTCCAAGTGCTTGTAACATTCCAAGCCCTCCATCATTTACAGCACTACCACCAAGTCCAACCACTATCTCTTTACAGTTCTTATCCAAAGCATCCTTCATTACCTCTCCAATCCCAAAGGAGGTTGTATGATCAGGGTTACGTAATTCAACCGGAACCTGAGGCAGTCCTGCAATAGAAGCACATTCAATAATAGCGGTATGTCCATCTACAATTGCATATTCACTTTTAATACTGCTCCCAAGTGGACCAGTACATGTCAGGTTAATCCGTTTACCTTGAGTAGCGATTAACATAGCATCTAAGGCACTCTCTCCGCCATCAGCCATTGGCATAGAGATGACATTTGCTTCAGGTGTAAGCTCTGCTATTGCCTTACACATAATATCTGCTACTTGTATCGATGATAAGCTCCCCTTATATGAGTCAGGTGCGACTACAATTTTCATCCTTTACCCCCTTCCAAAAATTGGCGTTATAACCCGAACGAAATTTGTCGATTTTTGTAAATATGCTCTTTTCTAAATTCTTAAAACAAGATACAATGAGTGTATCATATAAAGTAGGTGACTAAATGGCAACACTATTTCAAACAAAACAAAAGACCAAGCTTTCTTTAACCGATATAAGTGCTAACATGAAGCCTGTATTAGAAGTAGAATCCGGCTCAGATTTAGAAAAACAATTAGCGATGTTAGATTTGACTATGAAAGACCTTGCTGTAGCACAAGCATTAAAACCCTATGTTGAAGAATCTGTTCACACCATAATTGAAAGTTTCTATGATAATCTAGACAACAATCCTTTATTAATAAAAATCATAAATGATAATAGCTCGATTGATCGATTAAAGCAGACGTTAAGAAAACATATTGTCGAGATGTTTTCTGGTGTTATGAATGAAGCATTTATTCAGCAACGAAAACGGATAGCAATTATTCATGTACACATTGGATTAACACAAAAATGGTATATTGCATCATTTGAGAAAATTTTTAATGGACTAATTGAAACAGTCTTAACGAAGTTTCATCACTCACAAGATCAAATAACTGCGATTAAAGTTATTAATAAATTATTAAATTTAGAACAACAAGTTGTTTTGGAAGCATATGATGACGAAGTAAATAGACAAAAAGAAGCAGAGTTACAGCAGAAGGCTGATATCTTTGCGCTATTAGAGCAAACTTCTATGGAACTATCGACTGTATCCAAAGAATCAACCGCATCATTTGAAGAAATGTCTGCACAAATTGATTTAATTACTACGAATTCAAAAACAGGTACTGAATTATCAGAATCTGCTAAAGAAATTGCTGATGAAGGTAACGAAAGATTAAAGAACATGAGCCTTTCTTTAGAAAAAATGGAATCCAGTACTTCTAAAGTGACAGATGAAATGAATGTGCTAGAGGAAACCTCTACTCAGATCAAGGATATTATACAAATTGTTAAATCTATTGCCGATCAAACGAGTTTACTAGCTTTAAATGCATCGATTGAAGCTGCAAGAGCTGGTGAACACGGTCGTGGATTTGCAGTAGTTGCAGAGGAAGTTCGTAAGCTGTCTGAGCAATCTGCAAACTCAGTATCCAGTGTAACCGACTTGATTAATAAAACAAACGAACAGGTCCAACAGAGTGCAAGCTCCATTAATGAAAGCAAGGGCTATTTAGATGAAGTACGTGAACAAATGCATCGCACGGAGGAAGCATTCAATCAAATTAATAAGAGTATGGAAAAAACAAAGGCTAGTAACATTACAATGCAACAGGACCTAGAAGGAATTAGTCAAGAAATAATTGAAATCACAAAATCATCCGAAAGCATCTCTGCAACCGTAGAAAACATTAAGCAGATGATTGAACGCGGATAGTTTCCATTCATAATTTCATTGAAAAGCTATAAATAAAGGTGTTTCGCAGGTGATGCGGGACACCTTTTTCTTTCTATTAATGAATGAGTCTTCATACGCATTCGACAAACACCATGGGCAACTTCCTCGCTTCTATGTTCAATGGATAATACTTTATTCTAATGTTTTCATCACAAACGCTTTAAACTTCTCTTCTTGCTCATCAAATGGATTATGATTACTTCTTTCAAATGTAGTCATTGAGGCATTTCCTAGTAAATCAGCAGCTTCCTTTGAAAACACATATGGGCATTGGGCATCATATAGACCCGAGTAGATATATGCTGGTATTCTGACACCTGAAAGCTTTGGCCTTAGATCATAATCCTTCAGCTCTACCTTGGAAAAATAATCTAATCGCTTCCCTACCACTTTCCCACTATTTGGTTTCTTTATTATTTCCTCATATTGTGATGGATTATATATTGACATTAAAAACCATTCTTTATTTAATTCTCTTCTTTCTTCAATTGGTGTGTCTGATGAATTAAGTGCTCGAATAATTTCTATTATACGAGGATTATTGGGATTCTCTTTACAATATATACTATCTGGATGCTCCATATAGGCATCCGAAGCACAGAGACCACCTGCAATAATCTTCGTTAAACTATTTTCAGCCATAATGGCATACTTAAGGGCAAGCATTCCACCTGTTGAGTGACCCGCGAATGCCCATTTTTCATATCCTAGAGACAACCGAATAGCCTCTAAATCCTTTACCGCTTCTTCCATACTATACTCAAAATCTTGTTTAGCAGTATCCGAATCACCACAGCCCTTTAAATTAATCAAGAAAACTTTGTAATGATTTGTGAAAGGTTCTGCAAAAGTGTTTCCTTTTTCATTGAATGCGCTGTACAAATGTGTTACACAAAGTGGCTCACCTGTACCTCTTTGAAAATATTCAAAGCTGCCTCTTGCTGTTTTTATTACATGCTTCTCCCACATTTTCATTATCCCCCTACTATTAATTTATAAGCCAAATATTATTTAAATCTTATCACAATTTTCTCTTCATTTCGTATGTTCACGATATAACTTTCACAATTTCGTAAACAGTATCAGGTAAGGTAGCTCGACCAACGTGATACACTGTACTTAATATAGGATTATTATTTTGTATATTTTAAAAGGAGATGGGAAAATGGAAGCCTATGTCATGCCTGAATCTCTTTCCACCACACATTTTATGTCCCAAGAATTAAAACAGCTATTAAACGTCATTAGTACGACAAAAAAAATAGATAAAAATACTTACTTATTTCATGAAGGAACAATTGCTGATGAGATATACATCATTAAGTCTGGACTCGTTCAAGTTTCAAAGCTAGCAGCAGATGGAAAAGAATTAATCATTCGAATATGTAGTCATGATGATATAGTCGGAGAATTATCCTTATTTAGTGACGATCCAAAGTATTTACTAAGCGCAAAGGTTTTATGTTCAGGCGAAGTCTATATGATTAATAAAGAAGAATTAGAAGAGAATTTGATAGCTAACAGTAGATTAACGATGGAGTTTATGAAATGGACTAGTAACCAGATGCGTAAATTTCAATCCAAAATAAGAGACTTATTATTAAACGGAAAAAAAGGTGCACTGTATTCCACCCTGATTCGCTTATCCAATAGTTATGGACTTGAACAGGATAATGGAACATTAATTAACATTGCAATGACTAACCAAGAATTGGCAAATTTCTGTACCGCGACTCGAGAAAGCATTAACCGTATGCTTTCTGAGCTTCGCCGATTAGAAATTATTGAAACCTATCCATCAGGTAAAATTCTTATTAAGGATATCGCCTATCTTCGAAACGAAATAGGGTGTGAAGAATGTCCAATAGAAATTTGTAATATTAACTGATACACGAAAATCTTTTTATAAATATAATTTAAGCGTACCAATTGAATTTGGTACGCTTAAATTCGATATTAGACGTAAGTTATCAACGTAATTTAGTTGAAAAATATTAGCTGAATGGAAACAAAAAACGCAAATATACTAGCAAAAATACCCAAATACCCAAATCCTTTTTTTTCTTTTTTAAGCTCTTCCAAACCAATCACAAATAATAAGAGCCCTAATAAAGTATTGCTATAAAGAAGCATATCAAAATTATCAGTTAGTAATATGTAGATGGACAATATAATAATTACAACTGCTAAGGATATTCTAATCATTTTTAACATCTCTTATCTCCACCTTCACTAGTTAATTGTCATTGTTAATTAGCTAATTGTCTATAAACTTACTAATCAAATAGGAATGAATTTATTTATAACGTGAATAAAGCTAATTGCTCTCCCCATGGTGCGATCTCTGTTTCCATAAAACCTGCCTTTTGGTAGGCATATTTTGCTGCCAAGTTCTGTTGATTATAACCAATCATGATGTCCGAAAGCTTGTCAGAATTAATATGTTTAATTTCTTCAATTACTAATTTAATAGCAGGAACACTTAATCCCTTACCTTGATACTTTTCGTCAATCATAAAACGATAGATCCAAAAGTTCTGATCATCTGGATCAACTCCAAACATTGTAAAGCCAATCATGCTTTCACCAAGGTAAATCCCCCTTACTTTAAAATTCTCTAAAAATTGTAATAGCTTCTTCCCAGTTATGTTTATCGATTGGTTTTAAGAATAATGTTGACACGAATGCACCAGCCTTTTATGGGTTTCAAAATATCAGCAGGATTAACACTATTACGTTATATCCTGGCTTATTTCTCCTTATCACTACTTAACCAAGATGAAATGAAAGTATAGTCATTTACATCTGTTCCTCTTTAGTTGGCCCCATTACTCCTGGAACCTTTAATCCAGCCTGTCTTAACAACACAGTCATTTGACCACGGTGATGAGTTTGATGATCTAGCATAGAACGTAGTAAAGCCCCTCTTGCAATTTGTCTACCAAAACTGTTTACGGTATCCACTAGTGTGTCATCGGTTATGTTTTCTTCTACCTCTCGTTGAAAATCCTCAACCATTTTTTTATAAGCATCCACAATCTCTTTCGCGTGCTTTGGAACATTTTGCTTGCCAATGCCTACCGATACCTGTAAACCAACTTCACCAGCAAAAAATGAGGGACTTGTGGCTAAATGCCAACCTAGCCATCCTAGTGTATTATGTCCTTCTACAATTGACTGCCCTAGCTTTTCATCTGTTAGTGCTTCTAATACCTTTATTGTCCCCTGGCTAGCAATATGCCAATCTTGTAAAAAATCTTCTTTTTTTCGATACATTATATCTACTCCTTCTTCGCAACATCTTTATCATCAATTTAACACGAGGCTATTAAAAATTCCATTCTTATTCATTCCTCTTTTTTGGGTAAATAATGAAGTACAAGCATATATATTTATTATGAAAATAGCAAAAGGAGTGATCCCATGAAATCAACGTTATTCATTATTGGTGGACTATTGGTAATTGCGCTTGCTGCTTTTCTTGATTCACCTTCCAGTAATCGTGATAATACGATTGTTTATGATAGAAATGAGGAACAAACCATTGGTGTTGATGCAGAACAAGTAGAAAATTCAGCTTCCACGTATTTTGAATTTAGACTGGAGGAAATGAATGAAGTAGACGATTATATTGTGGAGACATATCAAGAATATGAGGTTCATGAGGATGCTGCTGGAAATGTCATCGTACGAATACCTACTTCTAAATACAATTACCTCAAATATCAAAAGGAATAGCTCTAGTCAGATTTGTATTGATTAATCTCGTTTTCATTCCTCTTCCTTAAGGAAAAACGACCTATCCCGATAAAGGGATAGGTCGTTTTTGCCATGGGTTTTAGCTACCCATCTTTCTGCGAGTATTACTTGCTTTTTTGGTGTGCTGACTTTGCATTTTCTTTGTTGAGCCATTCCAATTTTCCTGCTGTTGGTTATTGGAAGCCTGCTCCTGTTTCTTTTTTTCCAATTGTTGTTTAATTATTTCTTGCATACTAGGTTTCTTTTCATTCGACATATTGTAGTCTCCTCTACAAGTGATAGCACTATTATAATATAAATCCATTTGAATACCTACTATGATTTTGAAGTACTCCAAAATACAGCGAGAGCACCTTCCCCTGCATGAACTGCTAATGAAGAACTAACTTCTCCAATAATGATATCTAAGTTAGGAAGCTCTGCTTGAATCATCTCTTTTAGTTGTATTGCTTTGTCTAACGCATTTCCATGCATAATACCAATTCTAGTAACAGCGCTCTTTTCACAAGAATCCTTTATCATGGCGACAATTCGTCTTATCGCTTTTTTCTCTGAACGTATCCTTTCGACAAGTCCTAATTCACCACTTTTACTAATGGATAAGATTGGTTTAATTTGCAAGAAGCTACCAACCTTAAATTGGACACCAGTCATTCTACCGCCTTTATATAATTGTTCTAATGTATCTAGTAATATTAAGTTTTCGTGTCCAGCTGACATTTGTCGAAGCTCACTTGCAATCGTGGATGCTTCCATTCCCTTTCTCGCTAGTTCTAATCCTTTTTCTAATAATGTAGTAATCGCAAAAGAAAGAGAATAGGAATCTACTATTTCTACAGGAACTCTTTCCTGATCTTTAGCAGTACTTGAGCTTGAAATCGTACCACTTAATTTAGAAGACACGTGAATAGCAATAATTTGGTCATAAGCTTCCATCAAGTCTTTATATAGATTAATAAACTTATTTACATTAGGCTGAGAGGTTTTTGGGACCTCTTTTTCACTTCGAATCAACTCGTACAACTCATTGGAAGTTAAGTTAATACCATCTTCATATTCTTTTCCTTCTGAAATGATAACAATTGGCACTACATAAATATCTGGGTGCTGTTTCAATTCCTCCGATAAGTATGCAGTACTATCTGTTACAAAGGCAATTCGCTTGTTTGTCATAAACCGTCCCCTCTCCATTCCATGCATTATTAGCGTTATTATACAACGAACACAAAACAATACCAAGTATTAGTAACAGGTATTAATTGTGTAGGTTTATTTCTATTTTATAAAATATGTTCTAATAATATTTCACCATTTACTACCGTTACGATAAAATTCCTTTTACTTCAAATGTATTCCTATAAAAGTTGAACCTGATGAATCAATATGATAGGGTAGGGTAATTCTAATAATTTCCCCCTATCCCTTTTTTCAATTGGAACGTATAATAAGAAAGAATGTACCTAGGAAGGATAAGGTGTTTGAACATGAGTTTACTAACCGTAAAAAATCTTAGTCACGGATTCGGGGATCGTGCTATCTTTGATGATGTGTCTTTTCGTTTACTACAAGGTGAACATATCGGGCTTATTGGTGCAAATGGTGAAGGTAAGTCTACATTTATGAATATCATCACCGGAAAACTAGAACCAGATGCTGGTAATGTGACTTGGGCTAAACATGTTCGTGTTGGATATTTAGATCAGCACGCTGTTTTAAAGCAAGGAATGACAATCCGTGATGCTCTACGAACAGCATTTCAATATTTGTATGATATGGAGACAGAAATGAATCAGCTATTTGCAAAAATGGGTGAAGTGGAACCTGAAGAGCTAGAAAAGCTCCTTGAGGAAACAGGACGAATGCAAGATGCCCTAACAAATAATGATTTTTATACGATTGATGCTAAGGTCGAAGAAGTAGCAAATGGTCTTGGTTTGAATGACTTTGGCTTAGAGCGTGATGTTAATGATTTAAGTGGTGGACAACGTACGAAAGTACTTCTCGCAAAATTGCTTTTAGAAAAACCAGAGATTCTACTACTTGACGAACCAACCAACTATTTGGACGTCGAGCATATTGAGTGGCTGAAAAACTATTTACAAAACTATGATCATGCATTTATTTTAGTCTCTCATGATATTCCATTTTTAAATAGTGTTGTTAACTTGATTTATCACATGGAGAATCAGGAACTAACTAGGTATCCTGGTGACTATCATGAATTCTTACGTTTACACGAGTTAAAGAAACAACAGCAGGTTGCAGCATTTAAAAAGCAGCAAAAGGAAATTGCAAATTTAAAGGACTTTGTCGCACGTAATAAAGCAAATGCTGCAACAAGTAGAATGGCCATGTCACGCCAGAAGAAACTGGATAAAATGGACGTTATTGAACTGGATGCCGAAAAACCAAAACCAATGTTTCATTTTAAAGAAGCACGTACTCCAGGGAAATATTTGTTTGAAACAGAGGAATTAGTAATTGGATATGATGAACCATTATCCCGACCATTAACGTTATCAATGGAACGCGGACAAAAAATTGCACTTTATGGAGCAAATGGAATCGGAAAAACTACATTACTTCGAAGCATATTAGGAGAAATTCCACCCGTTTCGGGAGATGTGCAATTAGGTGAACACCTGCATATTGGCTATTTTGAACAGGAAATCAAAACCGAAACAACCAACACTTGCATTGATGAGATATGGGATGAATTTCCTCATTTCACACAGTATGAGGTACGTGCAGCCTTAGCAAGATGTGGACTTACCACAAAACATATCGAGAGTAAGGTACAAGTGCTTAGCGGAGGGGAAAAAGCTAAAGTTCGTCTATGTAAATTGATGAACCGTGAAACAAATCTACTAGTACTTGATGAGCCTACAAACCATTTGGACTATGATGCAAAAGTGGAGTTAAAACGTGCTTTACAAGAATACAAAGGAAGCGTATTATTAATTTCCCATGAACCAGATTTTTATGATGGAGTTGTAACGGATATGTGGAACTGTGAGGATTGGACAACAAAGATGTTTTAAACTCACACATAACGCTTGGAGAGTATTTATTTTCTCCAAGCGTTTTTTTCATAACTAATCTAATAGCTTCGCAATTCCCCCAACTACTATTGCTGTTAGAAAAGCTCCAATGAGCGCCGGAACAAGTGAAAAGTCAATTAACATCGGTCCCCAGCTACCAATTAATAACATCCCAATCCAATTTCCTATGAAACCAGCAAAAATAGCTCCGGCCCAACTACCTGGCATGCTTAATGGAGATACTTTACTGGCAACTGTTCCGATAATAAATGCAATCATTATCTTTAATAAAAGTGTTAAAATATCCACATCATAACTCCTTTTTGCTATATTATGGATTCCATATTATTCTGGAATAGGAAAAAAGGAAAATCACTTATAATTCTTTAGCTTCAAGAATTGCTTTTATTTGTTCAGCTGTTGGGTTCCACTGATATTCCCCTAAATCAATTCTATCGTGCTCCCCAACCTCAACACCTTCCGCTTCAAGATTAAGTAGTTGTTCGTTATATGACGCTTCATCCTTTATTACAATTTGACCTTTGGCATTAACTACCCGATGCCAAGGTAAGTGATAGTTCTTGCTCATGGAATGAAGAACTCGAACTACCTGACGAGCGGCACGCGGGCTACCAGCTACCCTGGCGACCTGTCCATATGTCATCACACAACCATTTGGGATGTTTTGTAGAATTAAGAGGACGTTTCTTGTAAATGATGTCATTTCTCTCTACTCCTATCAAGCTTCCATTCTTTTTTTCTTCAAAGCTACTAAACCAATATAAAGAACCGCACTGCTTACTACCGTAGCTATTGAATAATAATGTATTCCTAGTCCTTGACTAATGCCGTCCGTTTCCGTAAGTACCCACCAAACAGAAGCAATTGTAAAAATAATAAGATTGGACAATACTCCAGTAGTTAAAGATAACCATGTGCTTTTACTACGATTCCAGACTACCATTAAGCTATAGAAAGATTAAGATATTATCAAGGCAAGAGGCATTCCCCCCAAAAATAGGATTATCTTCACCCTTCAACCACCCTTATCTAATTTTTTCTTCATAATCGCTTGCTAACATTCCCATTATAATTTCATCCGAGTATTGACCATTCATATATATGGAGTCTCGAATTACACCTTCAATTTTAAATCCTGCTTTTTGGTATGCGTTAATACCACGCTTATTATGGGAGTAAACTTCTAACTGTAGTCGATTTAGCTTTAAAGTTTCAAAAGTGAACTGTAATGCTAACATAACTGCTTCTGTTCCATAGCCTTTATTAAAATACTGTTTATCATGTAATGCAATTCGAAATCCAGCCTTTCTGTTTTCCTTTTCAATTTCTAAAATAGATAAATCCCCAATTAATTCGTCACTATTTACCAAACAAATCGCGAAGTCATAGCGAGTATCATCATTTTCAATTCGTTCGATATGTTTATCCAATTGTTCCATAGTAAACATATTTCTTGTTCCAGTCATATAGCGAATTTCCTCATCATGGACAGCTTGATAAATTCGCTTATTATCTTGTTGTAAAAGAGGTCTCAAATAAATCGATTTAGCCTTCATAGTATGTTTCTTAGTACTAGTCATGAGTTACTGTATCTTCAACAAAATCTTGTTCAATTTTATAAAACACATTTCTTAGATTTTCTTTTCCTCCATGCATTTCAAACCATTGCTGAACACGTTTTAAATGAGCCTGATCATTTCTAACCTTTGTTTCAATTTTTTCATATTCCTCATAAGAGTCATATTCCCAAATGGCAAATATCTCAACTTCTTCGTCCTCTCGTTTCATCCATCTTCCAACTAGTCGCGCACCATACTTTAACTGAGTTGGAAGAAGCGTATGATTGAAGTGATGATTAAATGACTCTAAAATCAGAGGATTTACTTTATATTTTTTTCTTCGATATATCATAAGTACTATCTTCCCCCTTTTGAATTTACTGAAATTTACATATTTTTATCATACATTAATTCATATTGCTTTCCTATAATAAAAAGAGCTAAGGAAATTACCTTAACTCTTTATAGCGATGTTCACGATCACTATAGCAAATATAAAAGAACACAGAAGAAATGACAGATTGTTCCTGCTAAGACTAGGATGTGCCAAACCATATGGTGGTATTTAAATCCTCTCCACATATAGAAGATTGTTCCGAATGTGTAGCACAAGCCACCTGCGACAAGCAAAACAACTCCACCAGATTCTAAATTAACTACAATACGATTCCATCCAATGACAATTAACCAACCCATTAATAGGTATAGGATCGTTGAGGTAAACAAAAACTTTTTTACAAAGTATGCTTTAAATACTATGCCAGCAACTGCTAATCCCCAAATTACCCCAAACATTGTCCATCCTAAAGCACCTTCGATCACGAGTAAGGTAAATGGTGTATACGTACCTGCAATGAAGATGTAAATTGAAGAATGATCAAATATTTCAAATAAATCTTTTGCCTTCCCTGGCGGAAGCGCGTGTACTAATGTAGAAGATGTATACAAAATAACCATGGTAGCTCCAAATATCGTAAAGCTCACGACATGTAAAGCTGTCCCTTCAAAAGCTGAAAATACAATAAGTAAAACTAAACCAGCTATACTTAATAGAACGCCAACTCCATGTGTTGTTGCATTTGCTATTTCCTCACCCTTGGAAAAGGTATGTGTTTCTGCCAAAATCAATCATTCCTTACCGTTAAAATTGTGGTTAATAACTGTCGATTACATGTGCGATAACCATATGTTTCATTATATCAGGTTACATGAACGGAAGCACCTGTTCAAGATTATGACAGAGAATTTAGCATTATGTTGCTTCTGATAGCGAACAACCGATACTATTTTTCAAAAAGAGGTTTATTTATCTTTTCGACAATTTCCCCGGAAATAACATTAGCTGTCACCATGTTTTTTTCAAAATAAGCTTGGCACAGGGGAATCAGAAAAGGTACTTGATAAAATTTAGTTTTCTTTTTTGTTTTTTCCTGTATAATAAAAAACAAATTATTTTAGGAGTGTGAAATGATGAGTAAGTCAAATGCCCAAAAGAAACGTGAAAAGCTAGTTCGTGAAGGAAGAATAAACCCTGAGATTATTCGTAGTCCCTATTCCCAGCTTGATTTGAGAACGAGAAAAACAAAAACGAAAAAAGATCATCTTTATCGCATCAAACACAAGAACCGTAATCCAAAACAATGGGAAAACGGTTCTTTTTATTTCCGATATCGAATTATATCATAAATTATTGTACGATAAGTGTTGCTACCATATCTGCATGGCCTTCTCCACACATAATATTGCAATAAATTTTATATTCGCCTGGTTCTGTTGGCGTAAAGGTTGCTTCCCCATCCCCTTGAATCATTACATCAAAATCATCAATAGATATTCCATGATTGCCTTCTTTGTTCGTGAGGGTAACCTTTACTTCTTCTCCAGATTTTACAACATATTGGTCTTTTTCAAATTCAAAATTTGTTGCAACCAAATTCACTTCATTATTCGGATCAGCTGCTGCTGTTTCTGTGCTCTGTTCTGTATCACTACTTCCATTGTCAGTTGAATCACTTCCAGTGTCTGTATCTTCTCCTCCACATGCTGCTAATAGTAGGATGATAGAGATTAATAATGTTGCTAATAAACTTCTTTTCATATTTGTTCCTCCTAATAATACGAATTGTTCTACACCTATAGCTTAATGCTACTGTGATCGTTAGGTTGTGACATACATCACAGCAAAGAGGAAAAATAACTTAATTATCTTCAATTGTCACCTTATGTTCACAATTCGAAATCTAATCCACAAACAGGGATGTAAGCTCAAATCCAGCATCCGTAATTCGTACTAGTCCTTTGTCGGATAGGCGAAGCTCAGGTATCACAACAAGAGATAACAGGGATAGCGTCATAAATGCATAATTCATTGTACAGCCAGCATTCCTTAATGCTTTACTTATTTCTTTAGAACCAGCCGCTACATCTTCAAATGGGGCCTCAGACATTAATCCTGCAATAGGTAATGCTAGTTCTGTCATTCCATCATTAGTAACTACTGCAATACCACCCTGCATCTCGACAATTTTATTCGCGGCTTTAGCCATTAACGCATCATCATTACCAAGCACCATTAGATTATGACTATCGTGTCCAACTGTTGTTGCCATTGCGGCAGGTTTATCAAAGCCTACTCCCCAAACCAAACCTCGACCAATATTTCCACTTTTTCCATGACGCTCAAATACAACCATTTTGCATAATTCTTCCTGGATATCCACCTGACCATTCACACACTCAATCTGCATTCGCTTTTCAAGTGTCCCAACATGATTTTCTCGCACCTGTATAACACTTGCTGTAGCTTTTCCATTGGTAATTGGTGACTCAATGACAAAGTCATCTGCTTTTATTTTTCGATTAATATGGACAGATTGAATAGCCGATTTTGGATAAGTTTGATTAGGGAGGTCAAGCGTCATTACGCCGTCCCTTGCTACAACTTGCCCAGCTGCTATCGTCGTATTAACTTTAACATCGATTAATGGACCATCTAAAATGAGTATATCTGCAAAGCGTCCAGGTGCAACTATACCTATATCATGTGAAAGTCCAAAACGTTCAGCTGTATTAATGGTTGCCATTTGAATAGCTATTACCGGTGGCACCCCTTGAGCAATAGCATGTCGAACAACAAAGTCCATATGCCCTTCATCTACTAAAGATTCGGGACTTCGATCATCGGTTACTAGAAGCATCCTTCTTGTATTAAGATTAAGCTCTGTATAGGCTTTAATTGTTTCGGCTACATCATGCCATGCAGAGCCCCGTCGCATCTTTACATATTGGCCTAACCGCAATCTACTAACAACATCCTGAACAGTTGTCACCTCATGATCTCCACTCACACCTGCGGCAACATAGGCAGATAACTTCACAGCATCATCAGCTGTCCACGTATAATGCCCATCTACAATCCGTCTAGCCTTTAAAGTTTCCTCAATTTCTCCGAGCATTGTATCATCACCGTAAACAACACCTGGGAAGTTCATAACTTCCCCTAGCGCTATCATGTCTTCTCCCCATGTAAATGCTTCTGCCACTTCTTTTGGACCTAACATAGCGCCATTTGTTTCAAAATCAGTATTAGTAGACGGAACACAAGATGGAACCTGCATGTATGCTGCCATTGGAGTAGAACGTGCTTCCTCAAGCATCATTCGTAATCCTTCAAGTCCTAACACATTTGTAATTTCATGGGCATCAAAGAAGCCACCTGTGGTTCCTCTTGGCAGAACTGCTCTAGCAAATTGTGTAGGAGTAATTTGACTACTTTCAATATGACAATGGCCATCTAGAAGTCCTGGTGTTACATAGCGACCTGAAGCATCAATTACTTTTGTATTATTTCCAATTGAATGACTAGCATCATTACCCACATACGCAATCCTAGTACCTTGTATGGCAATATCAGTTCCACATAAAATCTCACCTGAAGTAACATTAACTAATTTAGCATTTTTAATGACTAAGGTTGCATCCATATCTCCTCTAGCGGTTGCAGTTAATTCACGTAAACATTCAAATTGTGCAGGACGTTTAAAACCCATCACCTATTTCCCCCTATTCAAAAAACTATTATTTTTTATATACTATCATAATTCACGCTAGCGATTCCTATTACTTGCGAATAGCTACTAAGCGATGTAAAAACAACGAAACGTAGTAATACACATGAAATATATGTCATGTTTCAACCGTTGTATTCCAACATAACCATTTACTGGTATAATTTCTTCTCAGGAAATAAATTCCATCATTATTTTAAACCCTTATGGCTTCTACTTAAGATAATATATGAAACTATTATCCAAAATTTGCTACTGATAAACTATGTTACATCTAGTAATCTCTTAGTTGTAGCCAAAACAACTAGGAGGTTTACAATAATGAATAAATTAAAAAAACTTGTAATTGCAACGACATTATCGTTATCTATATTTGTATTACCAACTATCGGTGGAGCAGCACCTTATACTGTCCAACAAGGTGATACATTCTGGTCTATTGCCCAAAAGTATGGTACGACTGTAGCTAATTTACAAATTGCTAATAATCGTTCAGGAAGTCAGCTCTTCGCTGGAGAAGCCATTAAGGTACCAGATTATGTATCAAAAGCAGATAAAGAACTGATGGCTAGCTTAGTACACGCAGAAGCAAAAGGTGAACCATATTCGGGAAAAGTTGCCGTAGCAACTGTTATATTAAACCGCGTCGATCATAAGGAATTTCCTAATTCAATTAGTGGCGTAATTTATGAACGCTCTTCTGGACACTATGCATTCTCTCCAGTTGAAAATGGTGAGATTAATAGAGGATACACAGCAGAAGATATGAAAGCTGTTAATGAAGCAATTGCATTCCGTGGTCAAGGGAAAGGTTCTATTTATTTCTACAACCCATCTACTGCATCAAGTAGCTGGATTACAACTCGTGAAGTGACCGTAACCATTGGAAACCATGTTTTTGCAAAATAAAGGAAAACGTAAAGGAGGCAGGATCGTAGCACACGATTTCTGCCTCCTTTTTCTATTATCATTCACATACCATGAGCATATTTCCATCAGGATCCTTAATAACAAAAAAGTGACCGAACTGAATATCAGTTACAAATTCAACACTGTTATCTTTCATAAATCGATAAGATGCTTGAATGTCATCCGTTCCAAATTGAATAGAAGGTACTTGATATGGTGTAATCAGCTCACCTTTTTCTCGCCATGCAGGCATTTCATCTAAGATTACACCGGTCCCTTCCATATCTAAGACACATAAATGTCCATGCATTATTTCCCCTTCCACACCAAGGATCGTTGAATACCACTCTTTCGCTTTCTCAATATTGTTTACTGGTATAAATACTGCATTAATCTTGTTCTTCAAAGGACTTCCCATGATTTTTCCCCCTTACTTTTTATCCCAACCAATTGGAAATTTATCTAATTGCGGTGCTAAACCGAGCTCTTTAGCGGCTGCTACAATAAATTCCTTTCGAAAGTAATAGCTTCTATGAAACACGATTTTTTCGTTTTCCACTTCCTGATACTGAATATCGTGGATTAATGGACCATTATCACTATCAGCAACCTTAACAATTACAAGTTTACCCCACAACCAATGTTGCTCCGCACGATATTTTGGCAAGCCATGCTGCATCGATCCTTTTCGCATAGATTCTTTCGAAAACTCTTGGAAACCTAGTGATGCTTCATGATGTAAATGATCACTTACCAAATCAAATAGAGCATGTAAATCTCCATTATTTAATGCTTTCATGTATGTTTTAATGACCTTGTTCTGTGTTTCCTCTTCATAATTCTGATGTTGTACCGTCTGTTTTTGAGAGAGGTCCTCTTTTCTCAATCGCTTTTCAATTCTTCTTATCGTAGAATAAATAGCACCTCTTGTCGTTTTTACAATACCCGCAACCTCTTCAGCTCGAAACTGAAAAACCTTCACTAATAAGAAGACCGAAACCTGTCTAGGAGTAAAAAGTATTATCAAATGCTCGAGAGCTTGCTCTATATCGAGACTATCTATAAATTCCTCACTTGGTTCATCCACTTCCTCCAAGGTACCAATGATTCGCTTTTCTCTTCTACAGTGATCTATCCATGTATTGGTTGCAACTCGATATAGATATGACCTTGGATTTTCGGGATGCCAAACCTGATAAATACCACCGTATGCTTTGATTAACGTTTCTTGGAATAAATCTTCTCCATCCCACGGAGACCCTGTTAAATAGCGACAATACCTCCACAAATCCTCACGAAATTCTAATATTAATTCACTAAACTCCTCGCGTAATTCACGAGATTTTTCAGTAAATAGTTGTGTTTTCTCTTCAATTGAAGTCATCTACTACCTCCTTATTTCTTCTCATTATGTATAACGAATAAACAAACTAGAATTATACTACCTTATCTAAAAAATATATCTTTCAATTTATTTATTAACTTCCACATCAAAATAGAAATTCCTGCAAAAAGCATGCAACAAACTCGATTTTTGTCGAATCGTAATACCATCATGGATAATAACACCAACAGCAAGCTTTTCTATAAGAACAAAAAGATGCCTGTCACATTTCAAATTAAATCGAAAAATTACGATTAACTTGAAACATGACAGGCATCCTTTTCTAGACAATTTTCAAACCAGTTACGCCGATAATAATGGCAAGAAGACTTACCATTCGAAAGACACTTTTAGATTCTCCGAATAATAGCATATTCATAAGAACAACGCCACCAGTTCCGACACCAGTCCATGTTGCGTAAGCGACGCTAGTGGGTAAATAATTAAATGACGCGTAAATAAATGCAAATGATAATCCCAATCCACCAACATAAACGGTTGCATTGGCAATATTTCGTTTTTGGCTGAACTTGTTTAATCCCCAGACACCAATCAGTTCATTCACTGCGGCCAAAATAACATAAAACCAGCCCATTATTCAACAGCTCCTTTCGTATTTTTATGATCATCCGAGAGTTTAAGTCCAACAACCCCTGCAATAATTAACATAATGAAGAGTATTTTAACTACTCTAATCTCTTCATTAAAAATAAAGATATCCATTAAAAATGTTCCAACCGTACCAAAACCCGCGAAGATCGCATAGACAGTTCCTGTGGGTAAGCCTTCGCATGCTTTCGCTAAGAAATGTAAATCTAATAAAATAAACCCGATAATTATCGCCCAATGCCACCAGTTAGATGCTGTGTTAAATCCATATATCCAAATTAATTCTGATAAACTTGTCAAGATTACATAAATCCATGACTTATTCATACGTGCACTCTCCAATTTTTCCGTGACTGACATTCAGTCATTTTATCTGTAAAAGAAAAATCCTTTTGTACGAAAAGGAAAATTTCTATAGGCTACTAAAAACTATATCCTTACTAAGGATTATGGAATTTATTGTATTCACAGTGATGGATTTATTTAAACATTCTATTTCTGTACCCCTAAACCATATAATGAAAACTCCCAAACTTCTTTTTTCTTAATGGCCTCCATATCCTTATCACCATGTGAATATAAGAAAGTCTGCTCTGCTGCAGATTCAATAAGATCAATAAGTAATACAGCTGTTTGGTCTGGATCAAGGTTTTCTCGCAAGGTACCGGCTTCTTTTGCATCACTTAAAAACTTACTCATCCAGGTATAGTAGGGAGAATAAAGTGCTTCCCATTCCTGAAGATACTCTGTTGCTGCTAGTCCTGCATATACCAGCGCAAATATTTGTCGGTACTCTTTTGTGACGGAAAATACTGCATCAATTAGATCCTTCATTTGATTTGAGAATGAATCGCTTTTATTAACTGTTCTCATAATTTCATCCAAAGTCTTCTCAACCATTACTTCTGCAATAGAAGGTACAACCGATAGCTTGGAAGAAAAGTAAATATAAAATGTCCCTTGTGCGATACCAGCCTTTTTGACGATATCGGATACCTTTGTTTTCTCAATTCCCTTTTCTGTAAATACTTCCATTGCTGCATGTATAATGCGCTCTTTTTTATTGTCCATCTATTTCCTCCGAATATGACTGATTGTCATTCATTATACAGGAATTTTCTAAAAAGTCAAGACGAACACTTGATATAAAGCATTTAATTCCCATCTATTAATATGAAGAAATACGGAAGTTTGCCATGCTCAAATTATGTGTATGGAACCTGGCAAACCATAGTCAACATTCACTGAGAGCGAATTCCAGCACGTCTAATTCGATAATGATACGTAATACTAATATCCATTTCCTGAAAAACATCAATCCACCTCTCATCAGATTGGATTTCTTTATCCCAGTACCCTCCGTGTTTCGCCCTAATTCGAGCACCAATCCCTAATGCATCAGAACCAGTATCTTGAAGACTTGCTACTAACTTTTGGCTTAATTTTTCCATCTTTTTATTTGCTTCTTTCTCTATTTCATTGATAACTTCATCATTTAAGCTATCCGTATTTATTTGTTCATCCAATATAGCATCAATTTTCACGGAGATATTTGCAGTTGGTTCTCCGTCCTTTAGCGTAACATCTATATTATTTGTTCTTTCCTGGGATTCAATAAAATATATTCCATCTTGTACTTCAACAGGCGTACTGTATCCGCCAGCATTGCTTTCTGTTAAGTTCATTAATACGCCAATTTCAATTGGCGTTGTACGATCAACCATTTTTTCTCCCCGAAATAAAGCAAATCCATCTACCATAATCCTATCATTATCGACAACCTTAACAGCAGGTAAGATACCATCGATCCCCTTATCAGATAAATCAATCCAAAATCTCCCCAAATATTCTCGGGGCAGCTTGCCAAATTTCACAGCATTATCCAAAGTGTCGGAAAGATAAAGAGATGGAACCGTTTCAAGTGGAGGTGCTGCCTGTATAACCTTTGAAGCATCTTTTTTATTCACTACCATCCATGCAGTTCTTCTAACCTCTGGATTACGTCCTAAGTAGTCATTAACATCCTCTATTCCGCGCTCAGCAATTTCATCTGAGATGATAACGATTTGCAGATGCCCTAAATATAACCTTTCCGCTAACTGCTGCTGAAGATTAGCCATGGCATCCTTTAATGTATGTCCTGTTGTTTGAATAACCCAGGATGTCTTATCCGATCCCTCACTTCCTCCTTCAGGTCCAAGTTTAATCTTACCCGGAACAGCAATCTGTGCCGTTATCTTATAAAATGTATGACGTTTTTCGTTTGGAAATTCTCCTTCTGGATGGGTAACTTCATTTTCCTCTTTAATATCTTCTTGTTCTACTAAATCAATTGCTAACCCAAGAATATTTGCCCGTTCCTCTAATTCATACTGATCCCAACAGCCGCTAAGTATAAAGAAGGATAAGAATATAAAGATACTGCATACCTTTTTCATCATGATTCCTCCCTCTTACGTCGCAAACAAGCGATTAGCCATAGAAATACCGGGTAACCAATTGTTAGGATTAATCCGTATTTCGTTACATATAGAAGAAATTCATACATTTCAAAAATATCATTCGGAATTAATGCTACTGCAAATACGACAGGAAAAATTAATAACGTTAATAATCGATAACGTT
Source organism: Ornithinibacillus xuwenensis (assembly GCF_039614845.1). Taxonomy (NCBI): domain Bacteria; kingdom Bacillati; phylum Bacillota; class Bacilli; order Caryophanales; family Bacillaceae; genus Ornithinibacillus; species Ornithinibacillus xuwenensis. The sequence continues at coordinate 174,589 of NZ_JBDIML010000003.1, forward strand.
CAAATCGGAATAATTCTGCAACTCCTCGAATTACAAAAAAGTAAACGGATAATAAAGTTGTAAATACAGCATAAATCCAAGAAATCAACAAGATTGCATCGACCCTGGATAATAATTCTGCAGGGATATTCACCATCCTTCCTAATATTAATGTTGGCCAAAACATTTCCTTTATTTCCTCTTCCCCAAAAACAGCTAAGCACATGGTTACAATGATAAACACTGTTATGCTTCCAATCCAAAATCCGACTATACTGCTTTTGATGCATTTCTTTGGATTTTTCATGGATGGTATCAGCATGGAAATGATAAATACATTTGATATTGCCTGAGCTGCAATCAAACCACCTTGCACTATTTTTGTAACAGATGGATGATGACCAACAATTGGAGTAAGATGATAAAAAGCAACATCCTTTAATGATGGAAAGATAATCAGAATAATTGGGATAACAATCAATGGAATGTAAAGTAAATGAATATATACAAAGGTTGAAACATTTTGTAGTCCTGAAACAGCGCAAAGAAAAATGATGATAAATATCGGAATCTGTATAGGTGTATTAGTTAATAAAGAACCAGCAATAACTTCTCCAAATTGCCTTGCCTCTAAACCCAATAATATAGTCATATAAACAATAAACAATACACTAATGACGGAACCGAATGGTTTTCCGAGAATGATTTGGTTATAACCAATCAATGTTTGCTCTGGAAATCTCCTACCCAACATAACAATCCCTAATAAGCCAATAAATACTAGTGTTATCCCAACTAAACTGGCAAGGGGTGCACCCTTTCCTGCTTCTAATACAACAAATCTCGGTAACGCTAAAATTGATACACCAATGATTGTACTGGCTATAACGGTGCCGAGCTGTAATGGAGTCACTTTTTCGTGATGCTTATGCATCCTAGTTTCCTCCTTTATTCACTGTTTCCCCTGGGTTATCCATTTTTTCTGCACTATTCTCTCGAATGACATCTTTAGGTTGTAGCTGACTTGGTCGTTCCATCAACCATTTTATTGGTGCTCTTAAAAATGAGTCCTTCAGACTAGTGATATTTAACGGTGAGAATGGCGTCATATATGGTACCCCAAATGAACGTATCGAAAGCATATGATTCATCACAATTATTAATCCTGCGGCTAACCCTAATAACCCTAATGCTCCCGATAGGATAATTAACGGAAATCGTAATAAACGAAAAGCGGTTGCTGCATTATAGGATGGCGTTGCAAACGACCCAATTGTTGATAATGCAATAATAACTACTGTAATTGGACTAACAAACCCTGCTAGAACAGCAGCTTGTCCAATTACTAACACTCCAACAATTGATAACGCACCACCGACCTGCTGTGGCATCCTTACAGTTGCTTCCCGTAAAATCTCCATTGCAAATTCCATAATTAATACTTCGATTACTACGGGAAATGGAACTCCCGACCTACCACTTGCAGCAGCGACAACAAATTGTGCTGGAATAAGCTCAGGATGAAACGATAAAACAGTCACATAGAATGACGAAAAGGTTAGTGAAAAGATAAGTGCAGCTAATCGAATTAAGCGAATGATAGAGGAGATTAGCCAACGTTCATTATAATCCTCACTTGTTTGATAAAACTGGTTAAAAACAGCAGGAACAATTAGTGCAAATGGAGAACCGTCGATTAGGATTACTACTCTTCCCTCTACGATATTTCCCACTGCTTTATCTGGTCTTTCGGTGTTTTGAACCTGGGGAAATGGAGAACGTGGATTATCTTGAATATATTGCTCGATATATCCTGCATCTAATATTCGATCAATATCAATACGTTCAATTCGCTTTCTAACCTCTTCTACTAGTTCTTCATTGGTAATACTATCTATATAACAAATAGCCAATTTTGTTTTGGTTAGCTTTCCAACTTCCATCTGCTCCACTCGAAATTCTGGGACAGGTAATCGATAACGAAGCAGGGAAGCATTCACACCTATTTGTTCAATGAAACCATCGCGAGAACCACGTACCACTCGCTCTGTTTCAGGTTGTGTAATTCCTCGCTTTTCAGGCTTAAATGCATCTAAATGGAATGCTTCCTTTTGTCCATCAATGAGTAATACGACTTTTCCTCTCAGAAGTCCCTCCACTAAATCTTTCATATGTATCGTTTTGTTTACGTCTCCGTCATATAGGACATCTTCGTTTATGTAGTTCATCATTGATTTCGTTAAATCTTTAGTACGACTGTTTTCTTGTAATGGCTTTATAATATCTCGCTCTAATTTTTCTTTATCCACAATTGAACTAATAAATACGATTGCTGCTTCTGTCTTTCCAAACACGTGAAATTTACGCACCGAGAAATCAAAGTCTTTTTGAAAAATAGTATCAAATAATATTATCATTTTCTCTAATTCTGGAACTACATGTAACTCTTTTATATCCTTACTTATTTTACTTTTTGGAATATTACTTTCTTGGATTTGCTTCTTTTTCTTACGACTATTGAAAAATCGCAACTATTTTCACTCCTTCTGCAAGGACTATTTAGTATACTTCAAAAAAATACATTCATGCATATCTATATTAATCGTAAAAAAACTCTCCCTCAGGCAAAATGTGAGGAAGAGTTTTCGTTATACGTTCCTTAAACTTCAGTACGTGGTCTTGGAGCTCGTTGTCTTGAAAAGGATTCATCGGTTTTGAATAATAACGTAAGTGCAACTAAACCACTTAATCCAACTAAGGAATAAATGACTCGCGCTAAACCAGCATCTTGTTCGCCACCGCCAAAGATTGTAGCTACTAAATCAAACTCAAATAATCCGATTAGTCCCCAATTTATCGCTCCGATTATTACTAAGGCAAGCGCAAAACGTTGTATACCATTCATGTTCTTTCCTCCTTTGTGTAAGACTATACCTAGTATCTCCAATCCCTCCATGAATATTAAAACTGGGTAGAGGAATAAATTTACATGCATTCCAAACAATAAAGTTAACCTAAGCTGGATGCTATGGTAATCCGCTCCATTTATGTACTTGATTATCTATGAGGACTTTCTTGTCATTAGAAAATTAAAATCGTTAAATACCGTTGGTTTGGAGAGAGCAGTATGCACATTATTTACAATATACTATTTATACTAGCTGGTTATAAATGGGGTGATTGGCGAGAATGGCGTAAATATTACCCAACTATTTTGTACTTTATTTTATGTGATTTATTTGCTAACTTTTTGATTTACCATTATCCATTATGGAGCTATCAAGAAACTATATTCGGAATGGACTTTTTAAGTAATCATACCTCTATATCATTAATGATTATGTTTATAGCGTATCCAGTAACGATTTTAATATATTTAGGAAAATTTCCGGAAGAAAATTGGAAGAAATTTTTGTGGATGGCTTATTGGGTTTTTATTTATAGCACAATTGAGTTTATAAATCTGGAATACCTAAATCTGATTACCCATAATAACGGTTGGTCAATGTACTGGTCTATCGCCTTTAACATCGTTATGTTTACAACTTTAAGAATTCATCATCTTAGACCAACTCTTGCTTGGATCATCTCCCTTGCTTGGGCAATCTTTATTATTATCATGCTTGATGTACCATATGAGACAATGAAATAACCTACACCATCTATATAGGTGTAGGTCTGCTACAGTTAAATGCTATTTTCTCCTTCTACCCCATTGATGGAATAGCTAACACTTATTTCAGCACTTAAAGAATGCGATACCGAACAGTATTTATCCTTGGACAACTCAATTGCACGTACTACCTTGTCTTCTGGAAGCTCTCCCTCAAGAGCATAATGGATATTTATTTTTGTAAATTTCTTAGGATGGTCATCAGCACGATCACCTGTTACGTTCATTTCAAAAGCTGTTGGACTCAAACGCATCTTTGTTAAAATTGAAATAATATCAATTCCAGTACAGCCTGCAACTGCACTCATTAATAGCTCTGTCGGTCTTGCTCCGCTATTCTCGCCACCAACTGATTCAGCAGCATCCATTCTTAATTCATGGCCAGATGGTACAAAGCCAGTAAAAGACATTTTATCATTCCACTTTACTTTCATTTCCATGTTTTTTCCTCCTTGTTTAACTTTGTTTATGTATAGTGTGCCTACAAAATAATTTTTTTACAACTAATTGAACTTGAATTCCAGATAGGACATCTTCTGTCATCAAAAACTTAATAAAATTCGCTATATGTATTATTCTATAGATAGATTCTTATCAAAATAATACGAATGAGGGAAGAAAATGAATGAAAATATCTTGTCTAATTTGATGCAGATTGAAGAAGATCATAAAATCAAAATCCTATACGCTTGTGAAGCTGGTAGTCGAGCTTGGGGATATTCTTCCATGGAGAGTGATTATGATGTTCGATTCATTTATATTCATCCAATTCAATACTACTTAAGTATAGACGCTATTGGTACGGGGAAAAGAGAAGATATTATCGAAAGGCCAATCTTTAACGGACTTGATTTAAGCGGTTGGGAGCTTACGAAAACATTGCGTCTATTTCGAAAATCCAATCCCTCATTATTAGAATGGCTGCATTCACCGATAGAATATTACCAGGCTTATTCAACAATCCAGAAGATGAAAGAGATTCTCCCTAATTTCTTTAGCAATAAGTCCTGCATTCTTCATTATCTCAATACCGCCAAAGCAAATTATGCTAAGTATCAAAAAGGCATAATGGAATCAAATGTTAAAGCAATCCTAACAATGGTTCGGCCAATTTTAGTGGCAAATTGGATAGAACGATTTAAAGAGTTTCCACCTTTAAGCTTTCAACATCTTGTGGATACTATTATTTCGAATAATGAATTTAAACATGTGGTCCAGCATTTAATGGAGGCAAAAATTACCGGTACGCCTTTCAAAATTGACCATGAGGATATTCTTTTAAATTTTGTGTTAAAAGAAATAAATCGAATTAGTACTTTCGCTAAAACAATGGAACAAACTAATCAAAACGAGACGGAAATATTAAATAAATTGTTCCGAACAACATTAGAAGAAGTTTGGAGTTGAGAAATATTGCGTTTATGGCATGAACAATTACTATCTTACCTTCCTAGGCAGCAATTGCTTGGACAGCACCGAGAGTGCTGTGCATTAAGGGGAAATGGATGGAACAAACCTCATGCAACTGTTAATTACGTGTTTGAATATGCTCCCTATCAGTTATTTCAATACCATGAGATGGTATTGGAAGAGATGAGCCGTCGGGGCTACAATCATGATAACCTATGGGACGATCCATATTACAGAGGAAAAAACTGTCCCAAGCACAGTGATGAGAGTCTGTTTCAAGGAAATAATTTTAGTAAAAATTCATCATCTATTTATCAGGAACATGATGAGGCGTATTTACGTATATGTATCGAAAACTTAAAGGATAAAGGAATAAATATTGCTCTATCCTAAAAAGCGTACGTATGAAAGTTTTATAGATTACCTTTCTTTTTATTGTATGAGAGCGCTACTTTTTGTTCTCTTCATTGAATAAAATACACATCGTAATATTTTAGGTTTAGCAGAATTGTTCTTCATATCTAATGATGAAAGTACTCTAACTAAGGGAGAAAATAGCATGTTGAAGCTCGTTTACCATCCTACTTGGGATAAAGCATTATCCAGTAAAGATCGAGAACTAATTGAGCAAGTCCATCAAACAGTATTCATTACCGATAAAGCGATTCAGTTTACACCCATCAGGTGGGATCGTAATCACAGAAATGAATTACTACTAATCGTATTGATTCACAACAACTCAGATGAAGCATATTCTTTTAAACAAAAAAGATTGTCCTTTTTACAACATAACAACGTGATAGCTAACCATTTATTTGACCTACCATACTTAACAATTCAATCAAAAACAGCAATGCCTTGGACATTTATATTTCCTGTTAATGCTTATAATCGTGAGAAAACTTTTACAGAGGGTACATTAGTGGTAACAGAATAAGAATTGAAAAGGCACCGGCCAATCATATTGACCAGTGCCTTATTGTAATTATAGATGGTAATTTCCACCCCAAACAAAAAGAACGCTTATTCACATAAAAAAACGTTGTCACAGAAAACTACTCATGGTAGAATAAAACAGTGACTGCGTTAAATGTAATATTATAATATTTTTACCCAATTATATTATAACATCACAGGAAGCGTGAGTCAATAAAAAAGAAAATATTTATAGAACGGGGTTGATTTAATGGGATATGATACAAGCATTGGTGAGGAGCAAAATCGTGTAGATAAAGTCATCGAAGAAATCAACATTAAAGAGGAACAGCTCTATGAAAAAGCTGGTGGACTCAAAGAAAGTATTATCGATCTTCGCAAAAATTTTTGGGAGGATGTTACGGTTAATCTTGATGAGCCAGATGATGTTATCGAGACACAGGCTAGTATTAAACAACAAGCTGAATTACTTATGGAACGCGAACGTTTTCATGGGGAAATCGGAAAAGAATTAAAGACATTAAATCGACTAAAGGACTCACCTTATTTTGGTAGAATTGATTTCACGGAGAAACCTGGACATGAAAATGAGCCAATATATATTGGAATTGCTTCCTTGATGGATCAAGCAGAAGAGGATTTTCTAATCTATGATTGGCGTGCACCAATATCAAGTCTTTATTATGATTTCCCCCCTGGTGAAGCATATTATCATACAATGGACAACACGATATCCGGTGAAATTTCCTTAAAAAGGCAGTTCATTATTAGACAAGGGCAAATAAAAGGCATGTTTGATACTGGAGTAACTATTGGTGATAAGCTACTTCAAGCTGCTCTAGGTAACAATGCAAGTACAACGATGAAAAGCATTGTCGCTACCATCCAAAAGGAACAAAATAAAATCATCCGTAATGAGCACAGTAATTTACTAGTAGTACAGGGTGTTGCAGGAAGTGGTAAAACCTCAGCTGTTCTACAGCGGATCGCATATTTGCTTTATCGTTTTCGAGGGAGCCTGAATTCAGAGAATTTATTATTATTCTCTCCAAACCCATTGTTTTCAAGCTACATCCAAAATGTCCTTCCAGAGCTCGGAGAAGCAAATATTAGTCAAACAATATTTTTAGATTTTCTACGTAAAGGTATTGAAAAAGAAATAACGATAGAATCTCCATTCGAACAGATGGAATTCACCTTAACGTGTAAGGATGCAGCCGAATTAGAAATACGCCGCAATAATATGAAACTAAAATCAAGCCTTAAATATAAGGACATATTAGACGACTATATTTCATCATTGCTTATACAAGGTCTATGTTTTAGAAATATTACCTTGCATAATCAGGTGCTCATATCAAAAGAAAGCATTTCAGAATACTTTTATTCGCTTGATAACAGTTTTGCAATACCAAATCGGTTGGAGCTTGTTGCAAAATGGTTACTGAAAGAATTACGCATCCATCAACAAAAGGAGAAGAACAAAGACTGGGTTATGGAAAAGGTGGAGCTTCTCGAAAAAGAGGATTTTTTACAAGCATACTACCAAAATCAGCAAGTGGATGAGGATGATTTTAGCCTAGAGGAAGATATTCTACGTGCTGAAGTCGTAAAAAGACAGTTCGCCCCGATACGGAAGCTTGTTCGGAAATTTGCATTTGTGAATACCTTAGCTACCTACCGTCACTTATTTATAAGTTGGAAGCCAAGTCCGGTGCCTAATCATTGGGAGGTAATAAGCAGATTAACCGTAGAAGCTATCTCAACTAAATATTTATCATGGGAGGATGCTACACCGTATCGGTATTTCCGAGGCAAGCTACTTGGAGATGTGTCCAATCGAGCGATTCGCCATTTATTTATCGATGAAGCACAAGATTATACCCCTTTTCAATATGCTTATATAAAAGATAGCTTCCCTTATACGCGTATGACTTTATTAGGGGATATTAATCAGGCAATATACACCTATGCTTCCGACGAAAACCCATTAGCTCCAGATTTGGTAAATGAAAATCATGAGCGAATAACCTTAACGAAAAGCTACCGTTCAACAAAGGAAATTGTAGAGTTTACAAAGGGATTCGCACCAGATGGAGAGATAATTGAACCCTTTGAACGAGCAGGAGAACGTCCAAAAGTTATCAAAATCGATAATCATAAGCTGTTACCCAATACTATAACGGAATCCATACAATCCCTTCAAGAAAAGGATTTTGAAACAATTGCGATAATCTGTAAAACCACTGAAGAAAGCAAACGACTATATGGTTTACTAAAAGACAATATCCCAATCAAGCAACTACATGAGGAAACATATTCTTTTGAAAAAGGGATCTTGATACTACCTGTGTATCTTGCAAAAGGAATTGAATTCGATGCTGTCATTATTCCTGATGCATCAAACAAGCACTATAATCAGGAATCTGATCGTACGCTATTTTATACGGCATGCACAAGAGCCATGCACTCTCTAACGATGATTACAGAAAATCATCTATGTAGTTTCATTGAAGAAGCCTCTACAAAAACTTATGAATTAGAATAGACACAGTTATGCTTTTATACACTTTGAATGTGTTGCACAAAAATCTTTATTAATAAATAGAAAACGAAAAAACACATGGACTAACAAATCTTAGTTCATGTGCTTTTTCTTGTTATTTTTTTATTGGAATCCAAATCTCACTATAGTAATCCACTGACGAGGGATCCTCATCGCTTACATAAACCTCCATCTCTGGCCCACCAGCATGCTCGTATCCTGTTGCTGGAAACCATTCAGAGAAAATCCGATTCCATACATACGGAATTGCATCAGGCATTGCTCCGCGAACTGGAAATACTGCCCAAGTAGCCGCAGGAATCTCTCTTTCCTCCCAGTCAGTTGGAAGTGACTCCATATTCTTTTCAGCACCTATCATATAAGTTATGTTTTCTTGTTGCTTATCAAATTCCATACAAATCCCAAGCAACCCGAGTGGGCCGCAATTATTAGCTAGTTCCTTCGAAAGTCCATTCGAATTGGACTCGTTCCAATAAGCAGCGATTTTACGATTATTCTCTCCGCCAATTGTTGATGTGCGGATACTTTTCCCCACTACAGTAAATGCTTCCTTTTTCACTAGCTTGTAATCCATTTCAACATCTCCCTTTAACTGAATTTGAAAAGAGAGCTTCGGGTAAGCCTTCAATGCTTGACTATTTTTCTTAGCAGCCGTTGGGCTAATACCATGTATTCTTCTGAATGCCTTTGTAAATGCTTCTGGGCTTTCATATCCATATTTCATTGCAATATCAATTACCTTGTAATCTGTATTCACTAGCTCCTGAGCAGCCTTTGTAATACGACGATTACGGATATACTCACTTACGGTAAACCCAGTTAACATACTAAACATGCGTTGGAAATGAAATTTTGACATGCAGGCAATAGCAGCAATATCATCGATAGTTAGCATTCCTTCTAAATTCTCTTCTATATAGTTAATGCTAGCAAGCATTCGTTGAAGTCCTTCCAACCTCACCTCTCCCCTCTATAGACAGTTTAGCAAGCATATCAATTGTATTCCTGTTCATCTGTGCTCACTTTTGACAGAGAGCTGCTCAATTGGTAAATGATAAAATTTGGTATAAAAGGCAAAAGTTGGCTCATTATACCGTGAAATCTCCCCAGAACTAAAACCCTTATCGAAGCCAGTTAGCCAAATAGTCATGCTTATAGAGATTGTCTGGATAGCTAATAAATCCTGTATCCCCTTCTTCTTCATAGAGGAATTGCAGAAATTCATTTAATGCGCCCATGTATTCGCTATATAAAAATTCAAAGCTAATTGTTTCTTTTGGCATTAGATTATCTGAACACACTTTTGGGTCAGTATAGTTTACATAGGTACGACAAGGAATTGGACGAACTTCATACGCCATGCATTGATTCGTATCTGTATTGAGCAACGGGCATGGAATTAAGCTTTTTCGGTACTTTAGCTTGAAGTTCTTATCCTCCTCAAAGTCCAACTCCATCATAGGCTGTAACTGCTCTCCATGTTTTTCATAATATTTAACAAGATGCACTTCTAGCTTTTTTCGTCTATCTTCAGGAAAGTTCTCAATTGACTTTACCATTAGCTTTGCTTCCATTTCATTAATAATGATCGGAAAGTAACAGCAAAACGCACAGCCTAACCGACAAGTTGACTCTAGTTGGACATGCTCCTCCATACAAGTAATCTCAGTACTAACCACTTGCAATAATTCTGAAAAACTAGCAAGTAATTTTGTATCGGTAGAGACTTCCTCATCTGCCCATTTTTCAACAATTCGATAAAATTTTTCTTCATCTATAGTATATTCATCTGATAATTGTTCACATTTTAATTGAATATCCTCAAAGGATAGATAGTGTTCTCCCATTATAAAACTCCCTTTTAACTTCAAGTTCACTTACCTATTGTTATCGATATTCAATTATTTGTAAACTGCTAATTAGTTGTTATCCTTCTACTCGAGCTTTCCTACTAACATTGCATACCATTCTCATTAATTTTTGATGTAATGGTGGTACAATCTCAAATACTACATTCATCGTTCTACGTAATGGCATTGGGCAAATAATAGATTTATTTTTATGAACACCTTTAAGCGTAATTTTTGCTAATTGTTGTGGAGTCATCATTTTTTGCTTTTTCAATTGCTCAACAATGATGTTCTTATTAATATTTATCGCTTTTGCCTTATCAAAGATTGGTGTATCAACAAAGGTGGGGCAAAGTGCACTGACATGTATTCCAAACTCTTTTGCTTCATAGTGTAGTGACGTCGTTAAACCGACAATAGCATGCTTGGTGGTGGAATATGCGGATGATATTGGGGATGGACCTAATCCTGCTGCAGAAGCTGTATTTACGATATATCCGAAGCCTTGTTCTTTCATTATTTTATACCCAACTTGTGTTCCATGAATTACTCCCCAAACATTGATATCCATTATCTCCTGCCAAGCATCCATTGACATATCAAATAACTCTCCATACATAGCAATACCAGCATTATTAAAGAGATAATCCAGTCTACCAAATTCCTTATAGCTATTTTGAATCAATTGTTCGACATGTTGATACTCTCTGACATCAAGATACATAAACCTCGAATTGTTACCTTCTTTATTTAACTCCGCCTCAAGAATCTTTCCTTCTGACTCATTAATATCTGTTATAATGACATAAATATCATTGATAACCAGTTCCTGACAGATAGCCTTCCCAATTCCTGAGGCTCCACCTGTAACAATAGCAATTTTTCGATTTGCTTGCATCGTAACCCCTCCAATATTGTATATTATCAAATTATGAAACCGCTTACTTTTGATCGCAATGAAAACTGAGTATACGATTTGCTTGTGATTAGATTACCTCCTCTACTATTGAATACTGAAGTGAATTGATGTTGGGCTCAGATATGATGAGGATAGTGAAGGTTTTATCTAGCTAGTTCATGGGTGGATAGTTCTTAAAAAATTTAGCTATAGCCTTCTAATATAAGTATACATCCATTTATTCATAAAATAAGAAGTAAGACTAACAATTCATTGTTTTGTCAATTTTAATTAATCAGCTTCATTCTACAAAATAAAAGCATCCCATCAATATGAGATGCTTGTTATTCAGCCCGATTTATTTCACTTTGACTTAAAATCTCTACACCATTCAATGCTTGTGTTGCTAAGTGATCGGCTTCCTTGTTTCGCTTCCGTGATACTAATGTAAATTCAGGTGTAATGCCTAGTTTCATAAGCTTTCCTTCAATCTTGTCAATCCATCTTAATAAGTCTTCCTCATAGCAAGGCCACTCATCACTCATTTGATTAATAACTCCTTGTGAATCTCCAGTAAATGTAACCGGAAGATGGTGTACTCCTAAATCCTCAAGAGCTTGGATCGCTAGATACAGTGCTGCATACTCTGCCTCACTATTTGTTTGCAGCTCTTCTACAAGAGCATTTTTTCTTAACCGAAGCTGCTTACCGTTTTGTTCAAAATAAATAACACAACCCAATCCAGAGCTTTTTGTTGCTACATCAAAGCCCCCATCAAAAAACACGACAACATTATGTGGCTCCGAATCAATATCTTCCACGTATCGCTTTAGTTCCTTCAGCATCCAAGTCGTATCATGATTATCATAGAAGGTCATATCTTTTATTCGACCAGTTTTTGCTAAATCTTCGGCCAGTAAAAGTGCTTTCTCCGGGTTCATTACTTCGGATTGAAAGGTCGATTCGGTTCCCTTTGGTGTTCGATAGGTCATTTCAATTTTTATTTTCATCGTGCTCACCCTAACCATATTGGACTAGTTATAGCTTTCACTTAATCGCTCTAAGAATGCAATTCTTGTTAGGAATATAATGAAAGCCCTAGGCTAAAATTGCCTAGAGCTATACCATTAGCTATGTTTATTGACATATTGACGTTTATGATCTGTAATACCAGCTAAACAAATGGAAGCTGGATCTTTCATGATGTCTAGTTCAATATCTGAACCATCAGCTGGCAATGTTTCTTTAAAAATATGCTCATATTCTTCGATTAATACTTCCTTACGTGAATCGAATAATTGCTTATGGTCCTTCATATTTAGATGGTTTCGATAATTCGGTTGCAGAATTCCTGAGAAGAACTCTCCTACTGCACCAGAACCATAACTAAACATTCCAATTCTAGAGCCATCCTTCAAATCTTCAGATTGCTCAAGCAATGACAGAAGACTTAAATATAGAGACCCAGTATAAATATTTCCGACATTACGATTATAGGTTGTACTAGTTGTGTAATGATTCAAAAGACGCTCACGAACTTCCTCTGTCGTATCATCAAGCACCGTGCGTAGCGCCTTTAAGCCCATCTTTGTGTATGGAAGATGGAAACAGATAGCTTCCATCTCGTTTAAATCAAAGCCTGACTTCTCTTGATAGGCTGTCCACACCTTATTAAAGAATGCAATGTATTGTTCATTCGAAAATTTCCCATCTACAAATGCCTTGTCCGAATAGATTGGACGCCAAAAATCCATAATATCATTGGTAAGATATACATTATGGTTTTCTAACTCTAATATTCTAGGGTTAGCACTAATAACCATTGCAACTGCACCCGCACCTTGGGTAGATTCTCCAGAGGTATCGAGACCATAACGTGCTATATCAGAACCCAATACAAGCACCTTACTCTCCGGATTTAATACAATATGTCCTTTTGCCATTTGAATTCCAGCGGTTGCAGCATAACAAGCTTGCTTTACTTCTATTGCTCTAGCATTTGGATTTAAACCTAATAATTGGTGAACATATACCGCACCCGACTTCGAATGGTCGATTCCAGACTCTGATCCAAATATTACATAATCAATCTTTTCTCGATCTTCATCATCGAGGATTTTTAGTGCAGCGTTTGCTGCAAGTGTAATCGAATCCTGTGTAATTGGTGCAACTGCCATTTGGCTCTGCCCGATACCAATAGTAAACTTCTCAGGCTCCACATTTCTAGCAACTGCTAGTTTATTCATATCCACATAAATATGTGGTGTAAAAAATCCTATTTTATCAATTCCAATTTTCATGCTGACTTCTCCTTTAAATCAGTTTCTCTTTCCCTATTATATCTATATGTGAAAAATCACACAAATCAAAGCTCTATGGAACGATGGAAAGAAATACGAAAAAGCTTGTTTACCGTTTGGCAAACAAGCTCTAAAAAGGATACAAAACATATTTAACCTTTATCTCGTTTTCGTTTGTACTTTTTATTATTAATGTTCAAAAACTCACTATCCCCCGCAAATTCAACATCATCCTTATTGCTTCTTTCCGGTTCAGTGTTATACTTGATTCCATGATTCTTTTGTCTACCAGTGTCTCGATTTCGATTTTTATTTGCTTCAGACATTTTAAATTCCTCCAATCGTCGGCATTATTAGTGTTCACTAATTATTATGTCCACGTTGGAGCTTCTTATTTGTCCGTTATTTCTCTCTAAATTGATATTCTACTTCATCTTTCCCCATCACGACTTTCATATCATATTCCTCTAAAAACCAAGCATCTTTTTCACTAAAATAAAAGGTAATACCTTCAACCTCTTGTTTCACACCTACTTCACCATCACGACCAACGGTTAATCCTAGAAAATAATTGGGATGTTCAGTCTTGATACCACCGTATATCTTCAGGAAAAATTGAACATAGTCGCCTTTTTCAAGTCCCATTTCATCGATAAACCACTTTGCTGCGTCATTGGTAATTTCTAAATTCATATGTACACCTCATTTGATTGTTCTATAACCAAAGTCTTATCTTAGACTACCCTATGTTACATACTGTCTTCTTACCATGAATGTAGTACGATAACGAGGATAAGTCAATGAATTAAACTCCTAGGTTCTTATAGTATATGATTTATCGGGAAAGTTATGGATAACAAAAAGACCTCCATGTTGAAGGTCTTTTGAACAATATTATTTCTCGATTCCATAAGCCTCTTTAAAAGTAGGACTTAATTCACTCCAAACGTCAAACAAATTGCCATCTAAATCATAAAACACAAAATTATTACCTGAATGACCGCGATCCTCAATTTCACCAACCTGTACATGTTGATTTTTTAAGAATGTGTTAAATGCTTCTAATTGTTCATAGCCATTTACTTCAAACGTGAAATTAAAATGTGTTTTTCCTTCATTATCGATAAATCCAATTTTTTCACCGTCTTTTGCCTTCACAAGAAAGAAGCTCTGATTCGCTAAGTCTAAAATCGCTTTATTTTCATCTCGATAATTTTCAATCGCGCCTAATATAGTTTGATACCATTCAGAAGAAGCTGCTGGATTCTTTACTGGTAAATATGTAGTCCCTACTCGCTTAATATAATTGTTCATGATTCATTTCCCCCTATTAATAAATCCATTTTTCAGAGTAATAACCCTTCATAAATTGAAGTAATTTCTCAATTACCTTTATTCCTTCATGTTCAGCTGCTTCTGCATTTCTCAATAATTCAATCGCTTTATTAGAAGAGTTATGATCATTTGGTATCCCCCCATTAGGAAATGGAAACAATCTCGTTAACTGCTCAAAGGCTTCAGCGGATACGATGTAGAATTCTCTAGCCTCTCCTGCAAGCTTGCGTACTCCACGTTCAACAACATTTGTTCCATTCCATTTCATTGTTAATTCTTCTAAAAATTTCACAGCAAATTGTCTAGCATCTGCAATAACCGCTGCATTATAGGCGTTACCTAGTGGATCAACCGTTCCTTTTTCAAATACCTTAATCCATGCCTCAAAGCCATCCAGGCCCATCACAAAATTACCATTAAATATATGGTTCCATTCTCTACCACGAGCATGGTCAACTATCATATCAAGTGCCATTCGAAGCATCTCATATTTAGAATGAGGTAGTTTTTCACTAATTGTCGTAATAAAAATAAATCCCTTTGCTTCTGAAAAATCTGCATAGGTTATGACACCATCATTAGATGGATCCTTTGCATAAAATTCCTGAGAATCATCATCATACCCATAAATTAACCCAAATTCTGTTGAAAACAAATCATATGATATTGCCGGAATACCATGATCAATAGATTCTTGGATTATGCTAAACGTTTTTTGAAGCTTATCTGGTGGTACTGGCGCTGCCGGATCAGCTAGACAGCTAGTAAAGCCTAGATTACATAAATTTCGTCGCAATATATAACCACCAGGAAAAGCAGTTGGTCCGGCAGGGTGTACCTTTTTCGGATCAATATTCATACGAAATGCATGCCCCGTCAGCCCCATTACGTCAATTAAAGAAAACGCATTTTCATCGAGGTAGCTCAAAGCACCATAAATAGCACTAGCAGCAGATGTTCTGGTAGTTGTCCAATCTCTTTCATGTATATTCAAAGCATATTTCCCCCTTTGCTATAATGTTGGTGGGGTTGGAAGAATTTTTTTCCTAGTTAAGCCTTTATCCGCTCTTTTTTTAGTATAGGCATGAATAGATAGCCGAATTTGTTCCTTTCGAATCTTCACTCTTGACCTAGACAGCACATTGTATATATTAGCCGTTGACGTGTCAAACAGTGAAGCGAGCTCAGCTGGTGAAATTGCCTCAAAAAAATGTGCTTCAAATATCTTTTTTTCACGAGGACTTAAACAGTGTAGAAGGGTTTGGATACTTTCCATCATCTCCAAACGAATGAGATGCTCCTCAGGACCTTCTACCCTTGCTTTTTCCGAAGATGAATATGCAACAAAGGATAGTATTGAATCTATATTTGAGAAATCAACTACATCCTTATGTAAGGTATTTGTTTGGATTCCACTAACTGGCTGTTCGTTTCGAAACGGACCTCCCCGTCGCATTTTCATGTATGCTTCATTACGAACTATTTGTCTCAACCAAGGCAGAAACTTTTTAGAATCCATTAAGGTGCCTAGTTTTAAAAATGCTCGTAATAAGGCATCTTGTACGATGTCCTCTGCTAAAAAGGTATCTTTTGCAACGGAATTGGCCCATCCATAAGCCTTTGCTCGATATTGCCTTACTAGTTCACTGAAGGCCTCTTGATCGCCACCTCTTGCTCGATTAACCAATTTTTCATTAGATATTCCATCCTGTTCATCCTGACGTATTGGAGGTACTAAGCTGTCAAGTACAAATTCCTTTATCATTTATCTTCACTTCCTCCCACTCTACTAGCTAGATGCCAGGATGTTCCATTTTCTATCATGTAATTAGAAAATAACTTACTAAAATGATATTTTTTAATGAATACTTCGTTTATACCGCAATGAAATATAGCCATTTTCTGTTTCTTCATATTGAAATTGAAATCCTTTTGCTTCGTAAAATGGAATTCCCTTTTCATTTCCTTTCTGTACAGAAACCCATTGTTCTTTCGCGTGATATTCTTTTTGTTGTTCCGTAATGGCATGTACTAAATACGTGCCAATTCCTTCATTCCGCCTGTCAGGTTTTAAATACAAAACATATATTTCTCCGACATCCTTACGAATCATCCCTCCGCCACCTGCACCAATGACAACATCATCTTCCACTGCGACAAAATATCCGCCCCATCCTTCTGTCGTCGTTGATACTTCCTTTAGTATTCTTTCCGGCTTATAAAATTCTTTTATTATCGTCTCTATTTGTTCGTCCGTATAAATATCACGATAGGTTGCTCGTGTAGCATCCGTGCAGACTTTTGCAATCCCTTCGACATGACTTGTATCCGCTTTAACTATTTTTATCGTCATAAGCAAAACTCCTATTAATTAATGAATGAATCTAATTCTTCGTTAGCCTACTACCTTCTCATAACAAACACAATCATGTACACGTTTAAAATTGCGTTTCATTCGTTCTCTTTCTTCTCCAACATAATGTGCAAAAGCATGAATTGGAATGAGGTGTCTATCCTCAGTACCGATATGGCCACTTAACTCTTTATTGCCGTCCAGATAAACATGTAAATAGGAATCAACTTGCTTAAATCCACTTTTCTTATACCATAGATTGACCCACTCGTCATCTCTAGTCCATGCTTCCAACCGATTTAACTTCTTTTCTTTGGCGATTTCTTCGCCCCTCTGTAATAGTTTGGAAGCAATTCCTTTTCTGCGATAATCTGGATGTACTGCAATATGCCAAATCATGCCACCAAGACCTGTTCCCCTCGAACATACCGTCTTTTCTTTGACTTCATACTCAATATCTAAAATCCCAACAATGGCTCCATCGATAACAGCAACTAGCTCAATCGCAGGATGTTCATATTTCTCTTTATGCTGAAGAACATTATCATAATAGGCTGTATCTAAGAAAGCGAGTACCCGACAGCGTACCCACCCTTGCTCATCTGTTGGTTCATATGCTCTAATTTCCAATAAACTCTTCCTCTCTCATTTTCACATGTTGCAAGAAATCATTCACCGCTCTGGTAGAAGAAAGGATAATCACTTCTTTTCTATCAGATAGAAGCGCTAATTTTTCTACTATAGCTGGTTTCTTTACTTTCGGATAGTTCCAAACCCACTTTACAAATTCAGCATCTAAACGCTCATTGCAACCCTCTCCCATATCTGGACGGGGAGATTTTCGGTATTGGATTCTTCGTTTGATTACTCTTATCAAGCACGTAATTCTTGGAATATCTAAAAAGATAATCGTATCTGCATGATTTAAACGAATATCAATTGTTCCTCCATAGTTACCATCCATAATCCACTTCTCTTGGCCAACTAAGTTCTCCTGAACAGATCGTTGTTCTTCTTTAGAGGTCCCAACCCATCCGGACCTCCAAAATAAAGCATCTAGATGGTACACGTTAATTTGTAGTTTCTCTCCTAATTTCCTGGCCAGAGTAGATTTACCTGAACCACCTGACCCAATAATGGCAACTCGTTTCAACTTTCTCCCCCTTATGGATGTTCGTTCCAAATCCTTTTAATTGCTAATAATGTTGTACCGTCAAATGAAAGCTGATAAATATCTGGCATCTGAAGTTCTTTCCAAAATTCTAATCCATAAGTTTTATCAAAATAATTCATCATTAATACCATAATGTTTCCATGTGTACCAACGACAATATTTTTCGATTGTTGTTCTTCTAATAGATGGATTAGTGCCTCAACTCCTCTACCCTGTGCAGCTATATTTGACTCACCACCTTTCAAACAGAAATTTGGATTCTCCCAAACTTGCTTGATGCCTGTTTCAAAATCAGCTACAGGCTTCTCTGCTAGTTTCCTTTCCTTAAAGCGCTCTTCATAAGTAATCTCTTTTCCTATGTAATCAGCAATCCCTTGTACAGTTTGAATTGCCCGTCGATATGGGCTTGCGTACACGACATCAATTTGTTTGTTCTGTAAAAGCTTGGTCACAAGATTTACATCCTTAAAGCCTTTAACCGATAATGGTCTATTTAGCTCATCTGGAGTATACGTCGAGTGAGCATGTCTTACAAAATAAATATTGGTATACATTTTATCACCTGTCTAACATTATATAGTCAAGATTAGCACAATTAAGATTTCGAATAAACAGAAAAAACAAGTCCTTTTACTCAGTTCTCTCAACATGTTGAAATGATGGCGTCATTCAAATAATTGATGTAGGATCTGTTTATTCTCCAGGTATCCTTTTTTATAGATGAGAAATTTGAAGCATTCACCATTGGCTTACGTGAACAAAGTGAGTACCACTCTGGTTGGTATAAGGAGAACGGACTCATGATAATTGCTCCTGCAGGAAGTCGAGATGAGGCATTACAGTGACCAAGCAGTTAATGAAAAGCTAAATGAAGTAGAAATTACTTAGACAAAACTTTCAACGATACGAATAATGAACAAAGAAAAATAGAGCAGTCTTATACCAGACTGCTCCAAAAATTTATAGTTAAAAAAGAGGAAATATAACCAATTTTAACTGAGAATCGTCCTGTTAACATCTAATGCAACATGTTTATTCAATTATCGTGTAATTAAAGCCAAGCTGCACCTACGATGATTAATAGAATAAATAATACTACAATTAACGTGAAGCTACCTCCAGTTCCATAGCCTCCTACATTTCCATAGCCATAACCACAGCTATTGTAGCCATAGCCACCATAAGGATTACCAAAACCCATATAGATTCTCCTTTCTTCATGAATGATTGGGAGATAACTTATTAATAACCATATCCAGATCCGACGTAAGCAGACCCAACAATTATTAATAAGATAAACAGTACTACGATAAGAGCAAAACCTCCACCGTAACCAGCTACTGATTCACTCATTCACTACACCTCCTTAATCATTACACAATTACTATATGGATAATGATGTAGTTGTGATAGGGATAATACCCTATTTAAGGGGAAAATAGGTAAACATACACACGGGTAATATTCTCGATGAAGTTATGAGCAACCCTTTTCTATATGGGTTATGGGTAATTATTTTTTTAGATAAAAAGGTTCCATTGATAACCAGCAGTTATATCTACCATCAATGGGACCAGAAGCTATCATTAGAAATGCATGTGAAAAGCAGAAAATACACTCAACTTATTGAAGACTTATCAATTTAAGTAATTGTTGATAAACAGCTTTTGTTTCTTTAGGTGAATCGCGATTAATGATGACATAATCTTCTTTAGTCGAAACATAAATAAATGGGGAATTCTTCACTTGAACAAATAATCTTCCTTTTCCATAAGGAGCTTCTAATGTAAACTTTCCTTTTTTAGTGGTCGTGGAGGATAAACCACTATTCTTAAACATTATTTCCGGAAGCTGATCCAATAACTCAACTTTTTCTATCTCTTCAACAGACCATTCTACGCCATACATACCGGAAATGATGAAGGTATCGTTCTTAATTACAAACTCGCTCTTCATATTTCCCATTACAAATAAACCACCAACAATACCTATGGTTACGAATGTAATTATTCCATAGAGAAGATAATATTTTTTTCGTTTATGGGGCACTTCATATTTTTGAATATAGATTATTCCACCTAGTAATTCGAGCATAAATAAACCAAATCCGATCTCTATTCCGTAAGGCACCCCGAAAACAGTTAGAAGTGTAGCAATGATTAATAAGTAAAATGAAATAAGTAATACTTTTCCCATTTTTTCAATATAACCATATTGGATTAAATACTCTTGTTCTTCTTTAGGACGATTATAAAAACCTGATATTAAGCTATATTCCTTTTTCTTGACGATTAAATACGTTATACCTCCAAAAACAATTAGCGTCCAACCCATTACGACGATAAAAATCAACATGCTATTTGACATGGAATGCACCTCATACTGTCCGAAATTTAAGTCATGTACCGTATTATTCTAACTAGTTATACGAACGATACAGTGGAAATGTTTCATTAGACTGCCTTCATCTATAGAATAGACAACGTTTATTCTAATAAAAAAAGACTGAACGCTTCATGACAGAGTTCAGTCTTAAAAACTGTCTGACCATTATCCTATTTGTTCACATAAAGTTTCCCAGCGTTTTTCTAATTCCTTCTTCTCTTCAAAGAGCTTTTGTAGTACCTCTAAATCATTCGTATGTTCTAATTGCATTTCAAGCTCAAGGATTTTCTGTTCTAATACCTCTAACTCTTGAAGTGATGGTATTACTTGCGTATTACTTCTCTTCTTCGTACAATTATCAACTTTCTTCTTCACTTCAGGCTTCCTATCCACCCTTTGTTCAAGCATTTTAGTCTTTGCATAATCATAATTCCCTTCAATCGCATGAACTGTTTGCGACTCAATCCAATATATCTTATCAAATAATTTATTAAGAAAATAACGATCATGCGATACCGCTAAAATTGTTCCATTATAGTCTTCAAGTGCATCCTCTAAAACCTCTTTTGATTCTATGTCGAGATGATTCGTCGGTTCGTCTAAAATAAGCAAATTCACATCCTGGTACATGAGCTGTGCAAGTCGAAGTCTCATACGTTCTCCACCACTTAGCTGTGACAGCTTTCGAAATACTGCATGCCCATAAAACAGGAATCTCGCTAATATATGCCTTGCCTCTCCCTCTGTGACATTAATTTCATCACGAAAAGCATCGATAATGGTGGTATCTTCAATATCTGAAAATACATGTTGAGAAAGGTATCCAATTCTCACATTACTACCAACTTTAACTTCACCACTATCTGTTGTTAATTGGTCTAGAATCATTTTAATTAATGATGACTTTCCTGTTCCATTTTCTCCGATTATTGCTACTCGCTCTAAATAGGTTACATGGATACTTACATTTTTAAATAGCAGCTTATCATCAAACCGTTTGGAAACATTCTTTAGCATAATGACATCTTTTCCACTTCGTTCTGATGCCTCCATCTCAAGATTCATTTTTTTGCGATGAATAATTGGTCGATTCAGCTTCTCCATTCTTTCTAGCGCTCTTTCCATATTTCTTGCTCGTTTATGAAGGCCTTCGTTTGGCGGGTTTGCCTGGTTTGCCCACTCTTTAAGGCGTTTAATGGCTTCCCTCATTTTCTTTATCTTTTTTTGCTGCTCTTCATATGCTTGAAATTCCTTGAGTAAACGCGCTTCCTTTTCCTTTACATAACCAGAAAAATTTGAACGGTAACATGTAATGTCACCATCTTCCATATCGAGCACTTGTGTAACAACCTCATCTAAAAAATACCGGTCATGTGATACAATGACAACTGTTCCACTATACTCTTTTAAAAAATCACCTAACCATTCTACAGCCATTAAGTCTAAGTGATTCGTTGGTTCGTCTAACAACAAGAGGTCTGGGCGTCTCAGTAAGGTTAAAGCAAGACCAACCTTGGTTTTCTCACCACCACTTAACATTACAAAATCTTTCTCTAGTAAATTAGCTATGTTTAAGCCATTTACTACCTTTTCAATGGTAGCTTCCATTTCATAACCACCCTGTAAGACGAACTGATCTTGATAATTCCCATAATCGCGTATTAGCTTTTCTAATTTAACTTTATTCAGCTCCTGGCTCATTTCAATTTCAATGTCTTTTATTTTTTCTTCTAAAGAGACCAGAGAAGTAAATGCTGTATAAAGAACTTGTTTCACCGTGTAGTCTCCAGGAAAGGTTGGATTCTGCTCGAGGTAACCTATTTGTAATCCCTTTTTCCAGTGAATTACTCCCGAATCTGGTGCTTCATTACCTGATAATAAACGGAACACTGTCGTTTTACCACTACCATTTCGACCGACTAGAGCAACTCGATTCCCTTCTTTTATTTCAAACGAGATATCTTCAAAAATAATATTTCCACCATACATTTTCTTAATATTATTGACACTACATATAATCATGATTAAATTCCTCCTTGAATACATACAAAAAAGCCATGGCGAATAAACTTCATCCATGACTTTGTACTTGCATAGCTGGCAAAGAAAAAGAGAGCGTAAAAAACGCTCTCCTGCCTTCTATCATTTTTTTGTGGATTAAGAGATGTTTTCACCGTTTTACACTTGCTATTTAGTTGCTAAAAAAGGGCATACGTATCCCGTCAGCAGCAACTACAGCAAATTTTGCACGAACGAAATAAAGGAAATTAATCCAATAATCGTGCAATAAAACAGTTTTCAACATCTTCATCCACCTCCGTTCATAATTATTACAAATCATTATATATCAGCTTGCGGAAAAATTCAATCTATTCTTTTATTCTGTCTGATTTGGTAACCAAATTTATGTTACCTCACCAAAGTATGTGGTTAAATTCTGTCGCAGAATGGATGCACTCTTTCTAAAAAGAGCTTGTTCTTTATTATTTAAGTTCAATTGCATAATTTCACGAACACCATTTAAATTAATAACTGCGGGAACACCTATATAAACATTTTCTTCTCCATATTCGCCGTATAATAATGCTGAAACAGTTAAAATAGCATTTTCATTTGTAAAGATTGCTTTCGTAATGCGAGCAAGACCCATCGCAATTCCATAATAGGTTGCTCCCTTACTCTGGATTATCTTATAGGCAGCATCTCTTACGTCGATGAATAGATTATCTAAGTCCTCTTTTTTGTAGGCTGCATGCTGTTCGATATAGGACTCTACTGGAATAGATCCGATATAAGCAGCACTATACACCGGTAATTCACTATCACCATGCTCACCGATAATATAGGCGTGAACATTTTTAGGTGCAACATCAAAATAATCCCCTAACGAGTATCGAAACCGAGCGGAATCTAAAATTGTTCCGGAACCAATAACTCGTTCTTTTGTAAGACCACTGAATTTCCAGGTTGCATAAGTTAAAATATCTACGGGGTTTGTCGCAACCAGAAAAATCCCATTAAATCCACTTTCCATCACTTCTTCTACAATACTTTTGAAAATTTTAATATTTTTATCGATTAAATCAAGGCGAGTTTCACCAGGCTTTTGATTTGCACCAGCACAAATAACAACTAAATCAACATTTGCGCAATCTTTATAGGTACCGTATTTGATTAATGTAGGATTATTGGTAAATGCTTTTCCATGATTTAAATCAAGCACATCACCTTTTGCTTTTTCTTCATTCAAATCAATCAAAATTAACTCATTCACTATCCCCTGATTCATGAGTGCAAATGCATAACTAGAACCTACAAATCCGGTACCGATTAACGCTACTCTTCTAGCATTATTATTAACTGTCAATTTCAAGCAGATACACCACCATTTTCTCGTTTTGAAAACAATTCCCCTATCATAACAACCTTTATAATATGCGATGTATTGCTAGAATATTCTTCGTAAAATAAAAAATCTCCTACCTTTCACGAAAGTAGGAGTCATTTTTCATATTATTTAGTTAATTTATCGACATTTGCTTGAACTGCTTTTATTATAGCCGAACGAAATCCATTCTCTTCTAAACTAGCAATAGATTGAATCGTAGATCCACCAGGAGAACATACATCATCCTTCAATTTTCCAGGATGAATTGCTGTATCCAATACCATTTTAGCAGAACCTAGTACGGCTTGTGCAGCAATATTATAGGCTTGTTGCCTTGGCATTCCATTTACAACAGCTGCATCTGCTAATGCTTCTATAAACATATAAACAAATGCTGGAGAAGAACCGCCGACCGCACTTGCAGTGTCCATCAATTCTTCGTCAATAATTTCAGCTTTTCCAAAACTTTCAAATAGCTGCTTTATCTCTTCCTGTTCCGCTTCAGTTACAAATTGATTAAAGCTAATACTCGTTAAGCCTGCTCCAACGAGCACCGGTGTATTTGGCATAGCTTTAACCATTTTGAGTTCCTCTTTATTAAAACGTTCCACATTCATTGCAATTGTTTGGCCGGCAGCAATGAGAACAACAATAACATCTTCTCTTACATAATCTTTTATTTCATCAATTACAGCTGGGTATTTATCTGGTGTAACCGAAAGAAATACTATATCACATTTTCTAGCAATATCTATATTACTCTCAGCAACCTGTATACCATAAGTTACCTGTAAATCTAGTAACTTTGGTATCGTTCGGTTTGATGCAAAAATATTTTCAGGTTGGGTAAAGTCTGAACTTACAATCCCACCGATAATTGCTTCTGCCATTTTTCCACTGCCAATAAAACCGATATTCCGCTTCATTTATAGTATCCTCTCTTAGTTGAAATACAAAGATATATTTTAATATAAAGATAGTTTTCTGGCAAACGGGAAATTATTATGGCTAAATGTAATATCATGAATACCCAAGCATTAAGAATGCTTGGGTATTATGAAGGAATTATTGATGATTATCTGCTCCTGATTCTTTGGACAGCTGTTCAAAAGACTTTACTTTTCCATGTGGATTTTGTGAGTTTTTTCTACCTCGCCATTGTCTTTCTTCTCTACTTTTGGGATTTGACACTTTTCTTCCTCCCTTCTTCCTTCATGAGTCGTTAACTATCCGACATTATTATTTTTGCTTATTTGCTCGCTCTTTCTTGGCTTTGTTCTTATGTGCCTTATTGGCATTTGTGCTTCCGAATTCTTTTGCAAATTCCGAATCAATCTTACTAGAGTCGAAACCTTGTTTATTTTTTTGCTGTGGATCATTTTTCTTCGTACGTTTCGCCATGAATATCCCTCCTTTTCTGACTTAGTATGAGAAATCGAAAACGAATTATTCTAAAGGAGGAAACTTGCAATAATATTAGCTTCAAAAAATAAATAGTATTAAGTTTATTTTAACTTGACCAAATTTTCTGTAAGTGGTAATTTTTACTTATCTATTAATCATAAACTACAAGGATGATCATTTATGCGCATTACTATTTCTCTAGTTGGCGTCGTTATATTTATATTTTTTCTAGCGGCAATACCATTTTCACTAACCATATCTAACGGTGATTTAGCATTGAGTATTCAATCGATTTACGATTTGATTCAACAATATATAGGCGGACTGTTCAATGGGGAGTCCTTTACATATCAGGAAGGAAAGGATCGAATTCTAAATATATTTACGGATTTACCATCGTATTTTTTTACTTCCTTTACTTATCTATTAATAGCTGGTTTTTTGAGTGTTTGTATTGGAATGCTAGTCTCTGCTTGGCATAGCAAGTCCAAAAAAGAATGGTTAAAGGATATCATTGGATTTTTCGGGACGATTCCCGATTTCATCTTTGTATTGTTTTTGCAGCTAAGTGTTGTGTTTGTTTATCAAACTACTGGACTAAAGATTGCAAAAATTGCATCACGTTCTACCGATGAAAATGCACTATTACTTCCGCTAATTACCTTAACAATTGTACCCACCATATATTTAATCCGTACTTTATCCGAAAAGACTTATGATGTTCTTACAGAGGATTACATTTTAACAGCAAAAGCAAAGGGATTAAGGAAAGGTTATGTTTTTATTCACCATGTTGTTCGAAATGTTCTTCCATTCTTGAAGGCTGACATACATAAAGTACTGGCAATCATGATGAGCAACTTATTTATAGTCGAATACTTATTTAATATTAGAGGTATCACCGCTAACTTATTTGATGGAACGTTGTACCAATATAATCTTGTCGTGAATACATTGTTCTCCTTACTCCTACTGTATTTATTGCTTTACTGGTGTATTCGCTTACTTATTTTTATTTTGGAGAGGGTGTTTGCTCATGACTAATTGGCGATTATGGTTTGGTATGATCTCCACCGGTCTTATACTACTTATTGCCATATTCGGAACAGCACTTGCTCCATACGAAAAAGATTTTATGGAGCCATCTGGTTATTACTATAATAGTGATGATGATTTTGGTTTTTATTCTTCACCATACCCACCTTCAAAAGAGCATCTCTTGGGTACTGACGAGTGGGGATACGATATCCTGACTCTGCTTCTATATGGAGCCAAGTACACCATTTTTGTTGGGATAGGAGTTTCGTTACTTAGAATCATTATCGGTGGTTCACTCGGCATGTGGTTCGGATTATCTGGCCAAGTCGAAAAGAAATCGAGTTCCATTTTCAGTTTATTAGGGAGTATTCCTGCCTTTTTGATTGTTTATTTTTTACTCATTGGAATTACAATTAATTCCGCATTATCTACAATGGAACTGGTGATATTGCAATCATTTCTCATGATATTAGTCGGGTTTCCTGGGGTTTACTCTGCAGTTTACAGTAAAACGGGAGAATTAAAGAAGGAACTCTATATTACAGCGACAAAGGCCTTAGGCGCTGGAAAATTCCGTATCATGTGGAAGCATATCCTTCCACATTTAAAGGGCACATTACTTGTCATGTTCGTTAAAGAAATTATATTAGTGTTAACGCTAATTGGTCAGCTCGGTATTTTTAACCTTTTCCTTGGTGGTACAATCCTTCGGTTAGGTGGGCCACCAGTTTATATCTCGATTAGTCGTGATTGGGCTGGACTGATTGGGCAGTGGAGATCCTTTGTTTATGATTATCAATGGATTCTATACTTCCCGTTACTCGCGTTCATCATTCTATTATTTTCGTTCTATATGCTGTCGAGAGGAATTGAATTAAAGCAGAAATCAACTTTGCAAAAGTATCCGCACATTTAATTGATTCTATGGAATAATCCATCCTTGGTATAATAAGGATGGATTTTTGACTTTCTCTCTATCCAATTAGATTCTCACCTTAATTTTAGTCCACGCAATTCACTCAAATTATATCCACACAAATAGAAATATAATAGTTAAAAATGGAAGCAAGTGATTTCCTGTGGATATTCGAAATGGAAGAAATCCAATGTTTAATTTTGCTAACCAATTTTTTAATCCTCGAATAATCTCTATTAGTAATATCTTAATTTCTTCGCTACCCTCCTGAAAACATCACTCTATCCGAGCCAAATGAGTGTCTTGAGAAGGAGGGATTACTTTCTTCATATTAGTCTTATAACAATAATAATTCAATGTACAATATTGGTTTAGGTAAGAATTTTCATTCCATCAGAGGAATCATAATCTACAAATCTGTTATTCTATCATTCCCCAGTAAAGTAATATTTTACAATTATATTACAAACAATTATACTTAATAAAACAATAATTTTCTGTAAACTTGCAAAAATAAAAAAAGAGTAATTGCAATCTAAAGGGGAATTCGAAGATGCTTAAATCCATGATGATTCACGAATTTAAAATGACATTGCGAAACAAAAAAAATATATTATTTCTCATTGCGCTTGTAAGCTTAATCCTAAGTTACGCACTTATTGTTCTACCCTCACAGGAAACACCAGATTCTTTTGATGTAGAGGAAATGAAGAGCGAACTGAAAAACTTAGAAGCTGTGACACAAGGAATGGAGAGTAGAGGTGGGACAGGCTTCGGCCAAATGACTGGAACTCCATATGCGAGTAAAAGATATGCTTTAAAAGTCCAATCTAGAATGGTTAATGCATTTGAAGATAAGGATTTCGACCGTTTTATTCAGTTAAGAATGAAAGGTTTCGATTATGACTTTCAAAGCGCTAGCCGAGACTGGATGTTAATTGCTAATGCGCCCTACCCCGGACTGGATGCAAATCGTGATACTAACCTAAAAAACCTACGATATCAAGGTTATTTAGATGCGAATATTCCGGTTACATATGAAATGATTGAACAAAAAACAGCATTACAAACCGTTACCAATTTTCTTCTCGGTACATCAGCCTTTATTGTACTATTTTGCGCCATTTATTTTAGTAGTGACATGTTAAGCAAGGACCGGCAGCACCGAACCCTTTTACAGGGGATGCCTATCGGATGGTATCGACTAATCAATGTAAAATCAGGGGTTATATTTGGCTATACCTTATTTATTCTATTTGGTTTACTACTCTTAGCACTGATTATTATATCGATTCAAAGTGGATTTGGATCCTTAAAATTATCTGTACCAATTACATTACCTAGTTCTCAGCCGGATGATTATTTCGGCTATCGATTTAGTGAATACGATACGATTTCCATAGCGAAGTTCCTATTATTAGCTCTTGGTATGATACCGATTCTTGTTTATCTATTCATCCGTTTAAATGCAATATTAAGCCTAATTTTTAAAAATTCTTGGATTGTTCTGATGGTTAGCAGCGTAATTTTATTCTCAGAGCGAATCTACTATTCTAGAACATTAACGGATTTATTTGGTATTGAAATAAGTAATTTACCACAGACTTATTTTGACTTTGGTAGAGTAATTTCAGGTGAAAAATTTTATTTAGTCCATTTAGAATCAATAACCTATGAAAAAGGAATTCTAGTTTTACTCTGTACAATTCTAGTCCTAGAAATTTGCCTTTTTGTAGTATCTCGAATCGTAAGTAAACGTCGTTTTTACAGAAAAGCGGCATGATGTCTAAGTCAGAAAGGAAAGTCGATATGTTTTGGAAATTTACACGCTTTGAAATGGATTTATTATTAAGAAACCGAAAAAGTTGGTTCATTGCGGTATTCCTATTGTTCTTCTTCATTTTATTTTTCATGTACTATAGCCAAGAGGAACCGATACCTTTAACAGATCAGAAAAGAACCGAAACGAATACGTCCTATGCAGTGTTTGAGCACCTTGATTTATTGCGTCACGATATTCCTGAAGTTGCAGAAGTATACAATTATCACACACAAATCCAGTCATTATTAGGGATGCAGCTTTGGTTTATTGGTAATGGGAATGATAGTGAGCAGTATATAGAGAATGGGCTGGAGATAAATCAATTACGTCTTAAAGTACATGAACTAGGGAATGCTGGAATTCCTGATCACTTAATTGTTCCAAAGGAAGAAATACTAAAAGAGGATGCATTACTACATTATATTCAAGACCATGATTTACCAATTGAGTCGGACTCCTTTGCTACGAACCATTATTTTACCAATGTACTTACCATGTTGTCGGGATTATTATTTCTTGTCATTGTATTAATTAGCGGAAATGAAATGCTACTATATGAAAAAAGTCATCAATCTGTCATGAGAGGATTTCCTTTATCGTTCATGAGCAAGGTCATCAGTAAAGTGATGATTCAATTTTTCCACATTATAGCCTTTTTACTTGTTGGTTTTGTTATTGGAAGTATCTATGTCACGAAGAAATTTAATGCCGGTGATTTTTCTTTTCCGATCTTAATTTATCAAAATGAAGATTATATCGCTGTTTCAACTGGACAGTATCTACTCTATATGTTCTTAGGACTAGCACTGGCTACTCTTTTATTATTATTTCTATCTATTTTACTTAATATGCTTTTCAAAAATGCATTCGCCAATATATTAATTGGATTAGGTATATTTATTCTTCCTGATATTGCGATGGCAGCAGGATTTAAAGCAACATTTTTACATCCTATTAAATTTATTGATGTTAACAAAGTTCTTTCAGGTGAACTAGCTACAGAATTAGGAAATAGTTCCATTGATTATTGGAATGCGATGGCTTATTTAGGGATTATCACTATTCTCGTATTTGCAACGATTTATGCCATCAATAAATTTAATTATCATAGGGTTCCAAAAGATTTACCGTTAGAAAGAGCTTTTTAATAGATGATAAGATCGGCTTTCATATTATGATTAGAAAAGAGGATTGTCATGTTAAAACTGGAAAATATCTCTGTAAAATATAAAGACAAAGTAGTATTAGACAACCTATCTTTCGAAGCAAACAGCGGGGAAATAATTGGATTAGTTGCCCCAAATGGGACAGGTAAAACTACCTTATTTAACGTAATATCGAACTTTTTAAAACCAAATAAGGGTCGTGTTACGTTTAATGAAAATCTTCAATACAAAACGGAAAGAAAAGAGATTTCCATCCACAAACAACTGGCTACTTTCCCAGACCAGGGTGATTTATTTGAAGAATTGACTGGCGTTGATCATATGAAGCTTTATGCTAATATGTGGAAAGGCTCAACGAAGCATGTTAAAGACATATATGAGCAATTACAAATGGAAAGTTACGTAAAAAAGAAGGTAAAAACGTATTCGTTAGGTATGAGACAAAGACTATGCTTTGCCATGATTGCAGCAGCTGACACACCAATCATGCTTATGGATGAAGTAATGAACGGGTTGGATATAGCCAATGTATCTCTTATTTCTAAACATCTAATGAAGATGAAGCAAGATGGAAAGCTCATTTTCGTAGCTTCTCATTTACTAGCGAATCTGGACTTATACGCAGATCGTGTTCTATATTTAAAAGCTGGTGATATTGTTCACCAACAATCCTTAAATGAATCAACGGAAGAATATATAAAACTCGAGTTAACGCTGGAACAATATGAAAAAATGAAATATACACTGCCAGACGATCACCTCTATATTGCCGAACGATTATGCTGTATCCCAATTGCTAATATGGATATGGAAACACAAAAGGAATGGGTTGAAAGACTATCTGATTACAAAGAAAAGGAACTAACGATTGGACCACTGGGAACACCAGAATACTATGAAAAATATTTCCATGAAAAATGATAGCAATTGGCTAGGAGGCATACAAAATGAAACGAATGATAGGACTTGTTTTTGTCACTAGTTTATCCGTGTTAATCGGCTGTCAAGAACAACCTTCGGAAAAGGTATTACATTATCAAGCGAACAATGAAATCATCGGCATAGAAAAAGAGGAAATAATTGGCGATATTAGCGATACCATTTACGATTCTATTGACCGTAGTAATTTGGAAGCAAAAGAAGTGTTCATTCACCCTATCGAAGGCAAGGGTGAGGACATTGTTCTTCCTGAAGGACGATACGTGATTGGTATTGGTGAAGTACTCGACGGTCTTCCCCAGTCAGGTAGAATTCTCGTCTATGATGACGAAGGGCAGCTTCTACTTAATGAATTAGTTGATAGCGCTTATGGTGTTAATAGTGTAACCCTTGATTTAAATGGCGTACATAAAGTTCATATTGATGGATTAGATCAAGCCTTGATTGTTCCTGCCTCTACACAAATTTCAAATGAACTAACAGCAGGGATATGGGAAGTTGGGAAGGATATTGAAGCAGGAAAGTATTCGGTGATTGCCGCATCCGAATTTGCATTTGGAGATTTACAGGTTTTTGAAGAGGGAGAATCGCCTAAACTTTATGAAATACTCAATAGTTCTACAGATTCCAAGATTGAAATTGAATTAAAGAAAGGACAAAAATTAAAGATTTCTGGATTATCCTATTTAAAATTTGAACCCGAAGCATCGTAATTTGTTAGTGGTGAGTACTAAGCATATTAGTATTCACCTTTATTTTATAGAGATGTTCAGACCACAGGTCTTTGAACTTGTTCTATACAATACTAGTTAGATGCTCTGTCAATGGCAAAATTAATGCCTCAATTAGATTTCATTACATACGTTATATTATGGCAGCGCCAAAAGCTAAATGATAGTTAAACATTAACGATAAGCGCACCGAATCAAGTGAATCGATGCGCTTTTCATTTTATAATTTATTGTAGTCTTCATCGGCAACTGGTTCCAACCATTCCGGCGTACCTGCAGTGATTGCAATATGTTCAAACCAGCTGTCTTTTGTAGCACCATGCCAGTGTTTAACACCATCATAAGTTACGACAACATCACCAGCTTCTAAAAATTGAGCAGGCTTTCCTTCTTCTTGATACCACCCTTCGCCACCAGTTATCAATAACAGCTGATAACCATCACGGTGAATATGCCAGTTATTTCTGCATCCTGGTTCAAAGGTCACATTTCCAACATTCACATTCACTTTTGGATCAAAAATCAGTGGTTTAAGATAACTTTGCCCTACAAAAAATTGAGAAAATGCTTCATTTTTTTCACCTACAGGAAAAATAACACCATTCTTTACATCTTCATGCTTCGCCATTTCTAATTCCTCCAATTATTTTTGTATTATTTATTGTCCTGAAATAATGAACGTAACTAAGTATAAATTAATTAGAATTATAAGCTGTTCAGTGTATAAGGGGATTGTTCAAGTAACTTTATTTATTATTAATTTTCAGGTATAACTTCATTAACACAACTTAATGCATTCAACGTTCTCGGAAAACCCATATATGGAATGCAATGGGTAATTGCAGTTATTAATGTTTCCTTGTTATTACCAACATTCATATTTCCCTGTACATGCGCCTTTACTTGTACTTCACTACCTCCTAAGCAACTTATTATGCAAAATGTAAGCAACTCCCGCGTTTTCAAATCAAGTCCACCACGGGTGTAGAAGTCACCAAAACAAAAAGCAGACAGATACTCCTGTATATGCTTTTGATTTGATGGAACACTTTCTTGCATTTTTTCAATAATGTCACCAAAAATTTCTTTTTGTACTGCCAGTCCCTTATCATAACGATTATCTTCATCAACTTGCTTTTCGCTTTCAATTGGCATTTTAATTTTGTTGGCCCTAAATACCTCATTTACTTGTTCTAGAGCACTTAGCGTTTTAGGAAACCCGATGTAAGGAGCACACTGGTAAATTGCCTCTTGGATTTCTAAAGCTGTCAATCCAACGTTTAGTGCACCTTGAACATGTGCAGGAAGCTGTGACAAAGTCTGGTTAGTGGTAAGCACTACCAATGTGATAAGCTCACGCTGTTTATCATCAAGATCACCTTGATAAAATACCTCGCCAAAAATAAAACGACTTAAGGATTCCTGAAAATTTGGATCGGTAATATATGTGGCTGGTATTACTTCACCAAATAGATGGTTAAGTTTTTCCTTACTCTTTTCAATACGATTCATGACAATCCTCCATATTAAACGACTACATTCATCCGAATATTTAAAAGACAGTAAACTTGAATACAATAACATAATTAAATAAAATTTATAGTACAGTCCACATTATATCCGTAGACATAACTCTAAATCATTAGTAGCTATTTTTTAAAATGTACAACTTGACCTATACTACTTAGGACTATTGATTCGTAAATCAAATGAACCTCAACTGCTTTTTAGCCATTTAGTTTCCCTGGTTACTCACTAAGAGACTTTCTAATTTAACATTTAACTAAAGCATCTAGGATAAATAGTAAAAAGAGCAGAATAGATAGTTCTGCTCTATCAATATTTTGAGGATAATTGACCTTTTATTCGTATTCGTTTTTGTAACTGACTATTTCAGCTTACCACCAAATACAGGCATTACACTTGCCTCACCATAATCTTTAATGCGTTCCAGATTTCTCAAGAACTCCATGTCAGCTTCAGAAATAATGAAATCTACTTCTGCATTATTTTTCATATGCTCTGGATTTGCAGTTTTAGGTAGAGGAAGAAGACCCAGCTGTATATCATATCTAATACTTAATTGAGGTACTGAAACACCGTATTTTTCTGCGATATCTACAACTTGTTGATTCTTCAATAATTCTCCATGGGCAATCGGTGAATAAGCCTCTACTAGAATGCCTAGTTTCTGGGAATATTGTATTAATTCTAGCGGTGTATTGCTTATATGCGCTAAAATTTGATTTACCATTGGTTTAACTGTACAAGTACTAAGAATATTATCTAGGTCTTCTTTTTGAAAATTAGATAGACCAATAGCACGAAGTTTCCCGGCTTGGTAAGCTTCCTCAAGAGCTCTCCACGCTTCACGATTTCCTTCGAAGAACCGGTCTTCTTCACCAAATTCCATCCATGGTTGTGGACTGTGAATTAACATCATATCAATATAATCAAGTCCCATAGTTTCAAGTGATTGATCAATTGCTGTAATAGCTTCTTCATATGTCTTTACTTCTGCAGCAAGTTTTGTAGTAATAAACAATTCCTCTCTGTTTACACCACAAGCTCTAATTCCGTCTCCAACACCACTTTCATTGGCATATGCCTGTGCTGTATCAATGTGACGATAACCGATTTTCACAGCATCTACCACAGCTTGTGCCATATCTTCATTTTCAATCATCCACGTTCCTAGACCTAATTTAGGAATCTCAATTCCATTAGGTAAATTATATTTTTCTTGTAAAATCATATAAAACCTCTCCTTATATTCTATATTGGTAAGCTGCCCTTACATATTCCAAATAAATGAATCTATTACATTTACCTAAATACGTAATAAACAAAGTATATTACTTAGAGTTCACTTTAGGTCAACACTCTTTTTAAAAATTATAGAAAAATAAATTCTTCAATAATGACTTAAATACAATTGCCAAACTCCCCTGAAGGAATAAGTTCATAGTAACTTGTATATAAAAATGTCACATCCCCGGAGTAAAAACGGACTTATATCTTAATATTTCAGCTGTAAATATTATGAGATTAATCTATAGACAATTCAGAGTTAATACAAGGAAAATATCATGTTAAATTCTTTTGAAAGTGTACATATAAAAAGTTACATTGAATTGTTTTTCTATTTCTCTAAAGGCTTACCTCTTGCATTAAAGCCTACTCTAAGTAATAGACTTTATTTTGTGAGAAAAAGTTCTTAAAGGAGTGACTAAATGAATAAATATGAACAACTTGACTAAAAGAAACAGTATACGTACCTATTAACTATTTATTTTAATCATATACTCAGTAAATTATAGGGGGATTAATAATGTCAAAATGGTCAAAAGAAGAGCTTGGTAAAATCAAAGCAGCGGATGATCTTCATATATCACCTTTTCGTGAGGACGGGATTACAAACGGCACACCGACCTGGATTTGGTCTGTAGTAGTTGAAGATGACCTCTATGTACGGGCATACAACGGGCAAAGTTCTAGCTGGTATAATGCAGCTTTACAACAGAAAGCGGGTCGTATTACGATTGCAGGATTAACAAAGGAAGTCGCTTTTGAACCTGCTAACGATTCAATAAACGAGACTATTGACAATGCCTATCGCAAAAAATATCATAATAGTCCATATCTTAGTCCAATGATTAGCGAACGTTCTCGTTCTGCTACAATAAAGTTGATGCCAAGAGGTTAAACAGAATAAAAATTTACAATCGGACATTGTCATAAAAATTAGTTTTTCTATGAATAGTACCTAATGAGAAAAACAAGATTTCACCTTAGTATTAGGTAGAATCTTGTTTTTCTGCTATTGAGCTCATATATTAATAGGATGTTAAACATAATGAAAAAATATTATTGTTCAATCTCAATTTTTTTTATTACCTTCGCAGGTACGCCTCCAACAATAACATTGGGAGGTACATTCTTGTTTACAACTGCACCAGCAGCAATAATAGCCCCTTCACCAAGGGTAACTCCTGGTAAGACCGTGGCATTTGCGCCAATCCATACATTATCACCAATTCTTATTGGTGCAGGATGCATGGTGCTACGCTTTTTAGGATTAATATCGTGATTAAGGGTAGCCAATACTACATTGTGCCCAATGAAAACACCATTACCAATGGTAATGCCTCCCTGATCTTGAAATCGGCATCCTGAGTTGATAAAAACATTCTTACCCACACTAATGTTTTTTCCACAATCCGTGTAAAAAGGAGGAAATATGGCAAATGTACTATCTACCGGTTTGCCAATTATACGGGAAAATAATTCAATAATTCTTTCTGGAGTATGATAGTGGCCGTTCATTTCAGCGGTTAATTTTAAAGCTTCTTGAGAGACTTTGTGCATCTTTTGGTGTATCTCAGAACCACCCTCAACTGTTTCACCACGATTTAAATGCGCTAAAAAATCTTGGATATCCATTTAGATCCTCCTCATAAGTAAGAATTTCTGAGCAAACTAACACATTCATCAGCAGTTGCTTTTAAAAAGATTTGTCTTTCATTATTTATAACTTATCTCTATTTTTCTTTATGTGGACAAATTTTTCATATAGATTGGCCGCCTTATTTTTCTCAATACTACTCTGATAAAAATCAATCTTAGTATTTAATAACTCCAAATTTTTTTTATAGTTTTCCAACTGATTCATTACTTTTCCTCGGTGACTAATGAGAATCTCAAGCAGTCCCTCAGTACCTTCTTCTCCTGATTTCCATAACTGAGTATAACTTTTCAGATCATCTAATGACATTCCTGTTCCTTTCATATGTAAGATGAATTCTGCCCATAATTTATTGTCTTCAGAGTAGTGCCGAATATTATTCTTATCTCGCTCAGGTACCACCAGACCTTCTTTTTCGTAATATCTTAATGTATGCTCACTTATTCCTATTAGTTTTGAGAGCTCTCCAATGCGATACGCCATCTTTACACCTCCATATAGTGAATTCGAATTAATTAGTATGTACTTTAGTTATTTTTTCCTTACATTTAATATTGACAAATTAATATCAAAACCCCTCAAATTGTTGTGGTTATTTTACTCCTTAAAGTTAACTCTAAGTCAATCAAAATAGTGTTACAATTTTTGTGTGGTATCTTTTTAACGAAGACACAAGTGAAATTTTCACAACATTTATTACTATGACATTAAATATTCCAATTACAAATATGTTTTTACAGATAAAAATTTTCTCACACTAACAATATACGCCTTCGGTGGTAGTGCTGATGAAACTGTTCCACGGATGAATTCTTTTTCTATACCTAGCTTTTGGGGTTGATTTACGTTTTAGCAATGGAAAATGCCAACGAAATTTATAGGATTACGTTGGCATTTTTGTATTGTTTAAGATTTGATAGTTAATCCACCTTACTTGTCTTAACCTTCTGGTTAGCTACCAAATAACTACAAGTCGTCAACACAAGAATAGCTGGAATCCCTTGCCACCAAACCCTTCCATTTTGAAACAAGATAATCTCTTTAGGAAGTAAATATTGAAATGGGTTAACCCAAGTGAACGGTGTCCATGAAACCATCGCAGACAGCCCATAACCAACAAGCAGTGCTAATAAGACAGCAAAGAGTGTAGCTAATGTATGTTTAAAAAACAAGCTAAACAATAAACAAAGAGCAATAATCATAAATACACTTAATGATACTGCAATAATGGCAAACATCATATACTCTGCTATTGTTAAAAATTCTATCGTATCATTCACTTCTATAACAATAGGATAGTTAAATGTTCCTTGATATCCAAATACATATCCAATTATGAAGGTTACCGCAAATAGAAATACGGTTGTCATCATATAAGCAATAATCGAACTCCAAAACTTGCTTGCTAGAATATGAGTCCGTTTTAATGGCTGAGTAAACAATAAATTAATAGAACGATTTTCAAACTCGGATGACATTATTTCTCCCAGTACTAATAAAACAATAATAAGCGCACCTAACGTTATAAACAAATCTATCACTTGTTTTATAAAATTCGGAAAGGCTCTACTGTAAGTTTCATGTTCAGGTGGGATAGTTGACTCGAGCAGTTTTTTATTTAATGCTAAAGAATGGGAGATTTCTTGAAAGGTTAACGAGTGTTCCCCCCCTTTTTCTTTATACTCCTTACCAGTTGAGTAGTACACATTCTGAAGTCTCAATCTTTGTTGAAATTGATTTGGTTCTAGTACATTCCTCGCTTCATACAGATTATTGATCATAGCACTATTTAACCGTCTGAGTTCCTGTTCCTCTTCATTCTCTGGATCTTCCTCAAGGATAGACTGGTGCATCTTTGCATTAGCAAAATTGATCTCTAATAACTCATCAACCCGCTCGCTGGCCTCTTTTTCAATAGACGATTCAAATATAAAATTTCGGGCCATCAAAAAAGCGACACCAATAACAATCCCAATTAAGATATATAAGAATTTTTTACTAAACAGTATCTTTTTTAACTCAAATGACAACAGTCTCATGAGGATAACTCCTCTTCAAACAATTCACGATACCGTTTTTCAGCTCCCACTTTTTGAACTTCAATATCTGTAATCATAATACTATTGTCATTTAAACAGTCAATGAAACACTGCAATTCCGTATCCGTTTCTTCAAATCCCAATTGGTATTGATCAGTTATGGAATAGGAAATATCCTTATCATTCAATACTTTCTTAGCTTTTTCTATATCATTCACCGTAATGAGGTACTTTTTCTTTGCAATATCTTGGA
Organism: Ornithinibacillus xuwenensis; assembly: GCF_039614845.1. NCBI lineage: Bacteria > Bacillati > Bacillota > Bacilli > Caryophanales > Bacillaceae > Ornithinibacillus > Ornithinibacillus xuwenensis. Next base: position 213,609 of record NZ_JBDIML010000003.1, read on the forward strand.
GTGATTCTTTTAATAGAGCACCATCTTTCATAAAATAGATCGTATTGGTTAGGCGATCAATCTCATCTAAATTATGTGAGGAAACAATGATGGTCGTTCCATCTTTATATAATTCAAGTAGAATCTTACGCATATTAAGCGCACTTGTTGGATCTAATCCATTTAATGGTTCATCCATTAATAAAAGCTTCGGCTCATTAATAATAACCATTGCCAGTAAAAGATGTTGCTTCATGCCAAGAGAATAATTACGTACTCTCTTTCTCAAATACGTTTCCATTCCAACCCGCGTTGCAACCTCTTTAATCTTAGAAACGGCTATTTTTTGCACACTACAAACAAATTTCAGATGGTCATAACCAGTTAGATTTCCATAAAGAATACGGTTATCCTGTAAATAAGATACATCATAGAAAAGATTAGCATCCGTATGTTTTTTTCCCAATACCTTAACATCTCCTTCTTGAAAGGAAAGTAGATTGGTCATACAGTTTAATAAAGTTGTTTTTCCAGAACCATTTGGGCCTACTAACGCTATTATTTCTGGACTGTCAACTTTTATATTAATTCCTTTTAGTACCAGTTGCTTTTTATAACGTTTCTTTAAATTATTTACTTCTACAATCATGTCATCACTCCCAAATACTAATTACCAGTTTTAGTTTGCATAATAGAGACAACATACGTTACAACGAAGAGAATTAAACTAGCAATACTTAACGAAATCAATCCATTCGAATAACGAAGATTAAAATTATCTAAGGTTAATGCTAGCTCATTTGTTAACACGTCAGTAACAGAGAAATATTGAAATGGAATATAGTGTGCAATACTGGAAGTTGCTAATTCCTCACTTATTGTATACCCGATAAATACGGTAACCACAGTTAACCCTATTGCCACCAGTACACGTTTGGTCAAAATGGAAAATAGGAATAAAATAGAATAACAGAATAATAGGATTAACATGAACATACCAATTGCCTTGACTAATAATACACCTATGCTCATGAGGGTGAATGTTCTATCTTCTCCATAAATTACTACGGGATATTGCCAGTCTCCTAGTCGATCAAAAAGGCTTCCCATTATAACCGAAAAGACAACTGCACACATTAAGATCATTATACTAACTAAAATTGCAGTAATAAATTTACTAGCTATGATTTTATTCCGACCAATTGGCTGTGTTTGTAGTAAATGAATTGGTCCATTTCGTCCTAAGCCTTCCTTTGTAACGATATCTCCAAATAGGAAAAGAAAGAAAACGGCACCTATTAAACTAAATAACAGATTAAAAAGTCGAAAGAGATAATGAAAACTTGTAGAGGAATATTTATTACTATTATCTGCTAAAAATTCCATAATAGTTTCCGCTTCTGCTGTACTAGTACTACTAACTTCTCTATCGTATAGTGTCATATAAGCAAAGAATCGATCCAAAGGCAATAAAGGGATAACACCCTTATCTTGCATCCACTTATTCATTCCCACATAGGTTTCTAATGTAAATAAAGTAGGGTGGCTATAGGTATGCGTTTGGTTTTCGTATCGCATTTGGCCAATAACTGGCTCGGTATCTTCAATTTCAATTTGTAGGAGAGCATCCCAATTTTCTTTCTCTAATAATTCTACTTTTGTTTGCCTTTCTTCTAACCAATTCTCATTAAACTCAATAGACTCTTCTAATTCCCTGACATCTGATTCATCTGCGAATTCTAAAGCATTTCTATCCTCTTCAATAGCCTGTTCCGTTATTTGTATATCATCCTTTAATGGTTTTATGACATCCTCAACACGCGTTGTGTTGACATAAACAAATACATAATATCCAATAATGAATACGAGCAATGCCACCAAAAGTATTCGAAAGAAGGTGGTATTCCACACCTTCTTTATTTCAAATAAAATTAGCTTTAACAAAGAAACACCCCCTGCTTCATAGAATTACTGAACATTAATACCAAAAACATAATAAGCCTGCCCTACTACTTCACCCTCCCATTGCAGTTTCATAGCGTAATAATATCTTCCTTTTTCCATTGGGGCGGTTATTCTTCTATTAGTGACTTCCACTTCTTTCTCCTCATCTAGTCTAATTTGAGTTAATTCAATATAATCGGGGAAATATATATGATCCGATTCGGGTATTTCAGAAGTTGAAATAGCAAATTCAAATACCTCACCTGGTTCTACCTTTAAAGGTGGAGATCCATACAATTGCTCCTCTGGAGGATTCGGTTCCAACGAACAGAGGCTTACCTCTTTCCAACACCAAACATCAAGTACAACAACAGTTGAATCTTCATCAGTCCACACTTGAACATCAGGAGGTTTAGCCACATTTCCGCTTTCTTCCTTTTCAGATTCACTTTCCTTACTAATAGGTGACTCTTGAACTTCTTCTTTCAATCCTATTAATGCTGGATTTTCCGCACATCCGACCAAAGTAACTCCTATTAGCATTAAGAAAAAAAGGAAACATTTTTTCACATTAAACACCCCTAAATTATCCGGTAATTAATTATTTTCTGAACCTTTTAACAAATAGTAACATAACTTTAATATATTTGAAATAATGTTATGTGCTATATAATCGCGTTTTATAGAGAAAGCACTTTATTAATAAAGAATATTAACGACAGGAAAGCACGAAAAATGACCAATCTATATTCTTCAAAATCACTTAGGTAACGATAGATGCATGCAATTCACAAAAATGATTACGTTTAAGGACGATAAAAAGAAGAGCCTGAATCTCTTGATAAAACAAGGATTCAGACTCATCAACATTGTATGATTCCGATTGGGCTCGAACCAACGACCTCCACCCTGTCAAGGTGGCGCTCTCCCAGCTGAGCTACGGAATCGTATAAATTTAGGTTGTGAAATAATTATATGGAATCTAGTAATTACTGTCAATACGTTTTACTTCCGTAAATGGGAGTGTTGTTAAATCAGCGCCTTTATTCATATATCAGCGAATTTTCTATTATATCAGCTTAAATATATTTATATCAGCGAATGTTTCATTTTATCAGCGTATCTACCTATATATCAGCGTATTCAAAATTTCGTCCTCCGCTCACCTGCCCGAAAATCATTCGATACTCGAAATAAATCCTTGGATAAAAACCTGTTTATCATTTATAATAAGATGATATTAAATTCACTAATTTTAAAAGACTAATAATTTTGACAACGGGGGTTTACTCTTGTGAGAACTGTTTTTTCCTTTTTAAAGCCTTATAAATTATCTGCATTTGTTGCCTTATGCCTCATGCTCGTAGAATTGGCTGTCGAGCTACTCCTTCCCTTCTTTCTTGGAAAAATGATTGATGATGGTGTGTTAAATAGCGACATGAATAACATCATTATGTGGGGAAGTATTATGATTGGCTTGGCGTTACTTTCTTTTATCTCTGGGGTTACAAACTCCTTCTACGCTTCCCATGTCAGTTGGGGGTTTGCACATGATATTCGCGAAAGATTATTCCGTAAAATACAAGAATTCTCCTTTGCAAATTTAAATCGATATCCTACCTCTCGTCTCATGACATTGTTCACAAACGATGTTCGACAAATTCAAAATACTATCTTTATGTCACTACGAATCATGGTTAAAGCACCATTGATTTGCATTGGTGGTGTCGTGATGGCATTTATCGTAAATCCTAGGCTTGCGGTTATTTTTCTAATTACCGTACCACTTTTAGTTGGATTTTTACTTTGGGTATTGAAAAAAGCTAGTAAAATGTTCGATCGCGTTCAAAAGAGCATCGATTATGTCAATCGAGTGATGCAGGAAAATCTTGCTGGAATGCGTTTAATTAAAGCATTTTTCAGACGGAATCATGAAGAAAAACGTTTTACAAATGCAAATATAAACTTACGTGACAATACAAGAAAAACTTTCCGTTTTATAGAAGCATCGATGCCTGTTCTATTATTTGTAATGAATTTAAGTATTATTGCAATTCTATGGATAGGAAACACCCAATCCATTGCAGGAACAACTGAGGTTGGGGACGTCGTCGCAATTGTTAACTATGCAATGCGTGTTGCAATGGCTATTTCCATGTTTTCTTTCATTATTATGGCATTCTCGCGTACAAAAGCATCTGCTGAACGTATTAGCGAAGTACTAGTAGAGGAAATTGATCTACTTGATTCAGACGATGCTGTGATTAAGCAAACTGTTAAGAATGGAAAAATTGAATTTCAGAATGTTTCATTCCAATACCCAACATCTGATGGCCCAGTATTGTACAACATTTCCTTTACGGTTAATCCAGGAGAAAAACTGGCAATTATTGGTGCAACTGGTTCTGGAAAATCTTCGTTATTCCAGCTAATTCCAAGACTATACGATGTTACAAATGGGGAAATATTCATTGATGACAAACCAATCTCTTCCTATAAATTAGAGACGCTGCGTAAAAGCATCGGCTATGTTCCTCAGAGTCCATTACTATTCAGTGGTCCAATTATTGAGAACATTTCGTGGGGAAAAGACAATGCGACACAGGAAGAAATTTTAAAAGCAGCACGTGATGCCCAAATCCATGAAACGATTATGGATTTGCCTGAACAATATCAAACCCAAATCGGTCAAAAAGGAGTTAATTTATCTGGTGGACAAAAACAACGTATTTCTATTGCCAGAGCATTAATCCGAAAACCAAAAATCTTAATGCTAGATGATAGTACAAGTGCATTGGATTTAGCGACTGAGGCACGACTACTTCAAGCAATTCAAGAGGACCTTAATACCATGCTTATCATTACTCAGAAGGTTTCTACAGCAATGAATGCAGACAAAATCTTATTACTCGATAATGGTATAATCCTAAACATTGGTACACATGATGAATTACTACAACAGTCTGAGCTTTATCAATTGATTGTTGAATCTCAATTTGGAAAGGAGTACCCAAATGTCCATTAAATCGCTAAAAGATCCTTTTCAATATGAAAAAATACCGATTGAGAAGATTCCGGATGCAGTGAAGGAAAAAAGAGCTAAGAATACGTTTGGAACAATAAAAAGAATTTGGTCTTACTTAGCACGTGAGAAGGCAAGATTGTGGCTAGTGATATTAGCTGTTATTGTAAGCTCTGCTATGAGCCTTCTAGGACCATTCATGGTTGGGATGGCAGTTGATGACTTTATTGTTACGAAAGAGGCTTCTGGCTTAGGCTTACTAGTAATTGGTTTAGTAGTTGTTTATTTGTTCCATTCCTTATCCATATTTTTACAAAGCTTCTGGATGATTGGTATTGCCCAAAATACAGTCTATGATTTACGTTCCGATTTGTTTCAGCAATTCCATCGTTTACCAATTGCCTATTTTGATAAACGGCAGCATGGGGAATTGATGAGTCGTATTACAAATGACATTGATAATATTAATAACACCTTAAACCAATCCGTCATTCAGGTGTTCTCAAGTGTTCTTACACTTGTTGGTACTGTTGGCGTTATGATTTATCTAAGCCCAATATTAACCCTTGTTACGATGTCGATTATTCCAGTCATGTTTTATGCGACACGTTGGATTACCAAGCGTACAGGTCCATTATATAAGCTACAACAAAAACGATTAGGTGAACTTAATGGTTATGTCGAAGAAACGATCTCTGGTCAACATGTGGTAAAAACCTTCTCCCAAGAGGATCGAGTTATTGGTGAGTTCGAGGTTAAGAATAAAGATTTAAACCATTCCGGCTTTTGGGCATTAACGCTTGCAGGATTTATTCCAAAGGTGATGAACATGCTAAACTTCCTAAGCTTCGGTATGATTGCATTGGTTGGTGGTCTTTTAGCTGTTAACACAGAGCTTGTAACAGTTGGGATTATTGTTATTTTTACAGAGTATGCACGACAATTTACTCGACCATTAAATGAACTGTCCAACCAATTTAATTTACTATTATCCGCTGTTGCAGGTGCTGAGCGTGTCTTTAATGTAATCGATGAAACACAAGAAGAGCTTGATGAAGAACATGCACAAGAACTTCCAGAAACGAAGGGCCATGTTAAATTTGAAAATGTATCATTCGGATATGAAAAAGAAGCAATTCTTGATCACATCAGTTTTGAAGCCAAGCCTGGTCAATCAGTTGCTTTTGTCGGTCATACTGGTGCTGGAAAAACAACTATTATCAATCTAATTTCTCGTTTTTATAATTATGATAGTGGGAAAATAACACTAGATGGGATTGATTTAAAGGATATTAAGCGTTCTAGTCTACGTTCACACATGGCTTTTGTACTTCAGGATTCATTCCTGTTCCGTGATACAATTCGTGAAAATATTCGCTATGGTAGGCTACATGCAACCGATGAAGAAGTCATCGAGGCAGCTAAACAAGCCAATGCACATGATTTTATTTCACAACTTCCTGAAGGATATGATACCATACTAGACCAAGATGGTAGTGGTATAAGTCAGGGGCAGAAGCAATTACTCACGATTGCACGTGCATTTATTGCGGAGCCATCAATCCTTATACTTGATGAAGCAACAAGTAATATTGATACCATTACAGAGGTAAAAATCCAACAAGCACTAAAAGAGCTCATGAAAGGTAGAACAAGCTTTATCATTGCACATCGCTTAAATACAATTCAAGAGGCAGATCAAATCGTTATGCTTGAGCATGGACATATTTTAGAAAAAGGTAGTCATGAGGAATTATTAAGTTTAAAGGGAAATTACTATAATCTTTACAAAGGTCAGCTTCGTGAAGTGGTTGGTAGTTAGCGTTACAAGGAATCCATTTCATGATACACTATGACTATGTAATGTTGTTTATGAGGTGAATGAAATGGGCCGAAAAGGTAAAATGCTCGAAAGACAAATAGAAAGTGATTATTTAAATGAAGTGATGACACTTAAGATTTATCAACCAGAATCCTTCTCACCATTGTATAAATATCATATTTGTATCATGCAGGACGGTAATGATTATTATCAGCTTGGAAGGATTGCAACCTTTAGCGACCAGCTTCATGATGATGCAGAGATTGAGAATACAGTATTCGTAGGAATTCACTATAAAGATCGCCAGGACCGACTGAAAAAATACCACCCTTCAGGAGAGCAATATGAAGCATACACAAAATTTTTAGTGCGGGAGGTTGTACCATTACTGGACGACTTCCTCCCTACCTATCACATGGGTGGTACACGTGCCCTAATGGGTGATTCGCTTGCGGGGACACTTGCATTAACAATTGCAATTAGATATCCAAACACGTTTGGCAAAGTCATCATGCAGTCTCCATTAGTAGATGATGTCGTGCTTGATTTGGTTAAGCAAGCAGAGAATTTACACGGCTTAGATATTTATCACACCATTGGTACAGCCGAAACAAATGTTGAAACTACACTAAATCCAGATGTTGATTTCCTCACACCTAACAGAAGGCTTAAGGATCTTATTGAGCAAAAGGGTACAACCTATTACTATAAAGAGATTCCTGAAGGTATTCACACTTGGAAGTATTGGCAAAAGGATATGGTTCAAGCGCTGAAAGCGATCTTTCATAATTAATAATTTCAATTTTTTATCAGAATAGGTATAAAAACACTTTTAAAGTAAACCAATTTGTTATAAATTAAGAGAAACTATCTCGATATAACGATTAATAGGAGGTTAAAACATGAAATACGGTATTGCTATATTCCCTTCAAAGAAAATTCAAGATGAAGCCAATTCTTATCGTAAGCGCTATGACCCACATTATCCATTAATACCACCACATATAACATTAAAAGAAGCATTTGAAGCTGATGACTCTACAATCGATGAGCTTGTTCCTGAATTAAAGCGAGTTGCCAATGAAATGGAGCCGTTTAACATTCGGATTAACAAAGTAAGCTCTTTTGTACCGGTTACTAATACGATTTACCTGAAGGTAGAGCCTGAAGAAAATCTTGATAAACTTTACGAAAAGCTTCACTCTGGTAAGTTTCCACAGAATAAAAATTTTAATTTTGTGCCGCATATTACTATAGGACAAAAGCTATTGGATGATGAGTACTCCGACATTTTTGGTAGAATGAAAATGAGAAGCTTTAAATTCGAAGAAAAAGTTGATAGATTCCAACTACTTTACCAACTAGAAAATGGCTCTTGGACGGTGTATGAGTCTTTTGTATTTGGAAAGGAACTTCTATGAAAATAAAGATTGCTGAGACAAACCACGAAAAAGATCAAGCATTTCAGGTTCGTACCGAGGTATTTGTTATGGAACAAGGTGTGCCTCCTGAAGAGGAACTAGACGAATATGATGAGACTGCGATCCACTTTTTAGGAATAGAGAACAATAAGCCGATTGCCGCTAGCCGCTTACGGTTTGTAGATGTTTACGGTAAATTGGAACGAATTTGTGTGTTACATGATTTTCGTGGAAAGTCCTATGGGAAAGAAATCATCCTGGCAATGGAAGAAGTTATTAAAGAAAACGGTTATCAAAAAGCTAAATTAAATGCGCAAACACATGCGGAGGAGTTTTATAAAAAGCTCGGGTATGAAACAGTTTCTGATGAATTCATGGATGCTGGAATACCCCATGTGACAATGATTAAGAAACAACTTTAAGAAGAAACAGTTCGTAATGATACGAACTGTTTTTTTATTACATTTACTGGTCCCTATTTCTACGCATGACTTCATGGAAAAAGGAAAAGCTAATACTTGAAAGGGGGACACATAACGTTGATATCATATACACAAATGCTAGCAGATACGTTGTTTGGTTTCTTTGCTTTATATATCTTAACAAAGGTACTCGGAAAAACGCAGATTTCACAGCTGACAGCTTTTGACTTTATTTCAGCTATTATTTTAGGTGAATTAGTTGGGAATGCACTGTTTGATGACAATGCAGGCGTGCTACAAATAGCCTACGTCCTTTTTTTATGGGGAGCTTTACTGTATATAACAGAAATTATTACACAAAAATTCAAGGGAACACGCGCTCTGTTAGAAGGCAGTCCAGAAATCGTTATTAGAAATGGAAAAATGATTCGTGATGTGATGAAGAAAAACAAGCTGGATGTTAATCAGTTACAACATTTATTACGATCAAAGGATGTATTTTCTGTTCGTGAGGTTGAATATGCTATTCTCGAAACAAATGGGGAGATATCTGTGCTTAGGAAGTCAGACTATCAAAATCCTACACGGAAAGATATGAAACTCTCTCCTATGGAAGTTAACCTATCTACAATGGTGATAAATGATGGTGAAATTATTTATGATAATCTAGAGGAGAAGAATCTTACAGAAGAATGGTTGATGGAACAGTTGAAAGAACAAGGCTTTGATAAAGTAGAAGAAGTTTTCTATGCAGAGTATTTAAAGGATGAAGAACTACTTATCCTCCCTTTCGTGAATCGTGGAAAGCCAAAACATTAATGCATAATACAACACCGCTTTTAGCGGATTTTTTTCTGTGCAGAACTATAGATAACGTAAGTTAAACCTCTATTTCTCTTACAATTTCAGTAGACAGCTTACTTCATTATCGCTTGCGGATTGTAATCTATCGAGATACCAAAAATGTCCTATTGAAACAACCGGATACTCAAAATCATGTGATGCTATTAATTTCCCCCCGGTTCGTCTCAAAATCGCGTAACAAAAAATTGTTCGGAAAACCACTTGGACATTACGAAGAATTGTTAAGATTCCACTAATAACAAACGAAAAGAACTGTCAGATAGAACCTGACAGTCCTCTTAGACTCTTTCATTTACATATTGTCCTAAACCAGTTAGTTCCGTATAGATTTCATCTGTATACCCTAACGGAGTTTCCATTTCTTCTGACTTATGTGGTACATTCGATACTTGTTGATTACGAAGCTCTTCTTCTTGGCGTAGCTCTTCATAATTCGATTCAAGTATTGCTCGGTAAGTCCTTTCTACCGATGGAACGGTCCTCTTTCTTGTGACCATCCTTTTTTGATAATCTGCATATTCATGCTGTTGAATTGGCAATATGTATCCCATATATCTACCTCCTCAACTTTGGTATTATATTATTCGTTACTTTCCTTTAGTTTATGACGGTTTAGAAAAAATATCTATCCATCTAGCTTCTTTTCCAGCTCTTTTATCCATTTTTCAATCTCATTCATCGACTTTAGATAACGATTATTCCATTCATCCATATCTTTTTCAAATTGCCCCATCTTTTTTTCGGGATGTTGAAACCACTTCTCATTTTTTTCGAGATGCTTTTGAATAATACCGAGATTCTTTAATAATTTTTTGGTATCCATATAGAACGACGCCTCCTTCTCAAAGAAATGGCAAATGACTTAGCTTTTAGCAAGTCTTTTTTTAGCGTTTACTTATAAGTGCAAAAAAAATGCAGCTATAAAAGCTGCTATGGGTATGGAAAATGGTACGGATTGTTGGTATTTATATCCAGGAGAACGGTCCTCGGTCGTTGTCATCACGATCATCATGATGTTCACGGCTCTCTGACTCTCTATTGGCTGATTCTACTTGATCATCCACATTACGTCTGAATCCTCCAAAAAACGGATCACGTCGTTTAGCCGGCTCGATAAAGACATTATCTGCTTGAATCACAAGGTCTTTAACGCGAATTACTCTTTTATTTTCAGACATTCAATGTCACTCCTTCGTGATAGTTTGCTCGATATTAGTCTATGTAAGTGAAATCATAAGGTATGGTCAAATGTCCTTATTGGCAACTTTTTTTTGGATTATTTACTCATTCTGATTCTAATTTTAAATATCCTACAGTCGCCCACACCATATGGGATATCACACATATTCTATTAGGGACAATAAGTCAATAAGCATTAGAAAGGAGAAATGTTTCATGGGTTGTGGCCATGGTAGAGTAGAAGGTGCAGCAACAGATAACTGCGTATGTGAGATCCTTCGTGATATTGTTGATGCTCAAAACGATGTTATCGAAAATTGTTGTGATAGTAGCTGCGAACAATCAATTAATGATTTGTTAGGTGAAACTGATCCCGGCAATGGTTTGGATACAGTTCCTGTAATCTTATATTGTGCAGGTGATTGTAAACCATTTAAAGGATTTGGTGCAAAACGTGGAAATGGTCTTGGTACAATTGGAGACTTAAAAGCAAGCTTCATCTTCCGTGTTAAATCAGTAACAGATGACTGCTGTGCAGTATTAGAATTATTGCTTGATCCAAATGACCCTTGCGATTGCGACCACTTAAAAGATCCTTGTGATCAAGACACCGACAATCTAGAAAACACTGGAATTTGTATCACTGTCGACTTAGATTGCTTCTGCCACGTTACTTGCTTGCCAGCAATTAGTGTCTTTGATTAATAATAGTAAAAAACACCCTGGAAAGAGTTATATCCTCTTTCCAGGGTGTTTCTATTTAAAATCCTAATAAGCGAATCTCCGTAATATCCTCTAATTTAATTGTCGTATTCGAAGATCTTCTTCCGACTTGCATATATACCGTGTCTTCCTTAAAATCCCTTATAATGCCTCGATGGGACTTTTCTGCAGTTTTTACTTCACATCGCATTTTTGGTAAGTGATTAGGAGTATTAACAAAATACGCTATCTTCTCTGTTAAGGACATGTCCTTAAATTTTTTTCGTTCATTATTATTTTCTTCTTCTGACTGCGCGTAACTATCCTCATTCTTATCGCTATTTAGCCTATTGGTAGTGCTATGTTTTTTTTCAACTTTTTGTGGTTCCTTAAGATTTGGAACAACCTGACTAAAGGCACCTAAATTGGATGATCTTTTTTTAACTTTTTTTTGCGGCGTTTTTTCATCTGTTTGTGGTGTATGATTAAGGGATTTTTTGGGAGTCGTGTAGAAATTTTGCATCGGTGCACTAGGTTTATTGATGGTCGGTTGGTTAATATACATTAAAGGTTCATTAGCAAACTTACTACGCTCTGACATGATATACTTTCTCCTTTCTATTCCATTCGTCAACTCATTATATGAACCTAAGAATTAATTTGTGTTAAATGCGGAGATTGTCCAGACAGGTAAATCGGCATATCAGGAGAAGCTAGTTATTTATATCTACAGGATAATGGCAGTCTGTGATATGTTTTCCTAAACAGACTCGTCCAAAAATAAGAGAGAGCATTCTCCTAAAGAGACGCTCTCCAATCTTACAATAATAAATTCATAAATGTTGTAGCTAAACCAAAATAGATAAGTACTGAGATAATATCATTGATTGTCGTAATAAATGGTCCAGATGCTACCGCTGGATCAATTTTCAAGCGATGCATAAGGATTGGAATTAAGGAGCCTGCAAGCGTGGCAACAATTAATGTTAACATGATGGACAATCCTACAAGCATTCCAAGATAAAAATTGTCTTTCCATAGGAAAATGACAGCAGTAATAATGACTCCACAAACCGTTCCAGTAATGAGCCCTGTTCCTGCTTCTCGAATCACTAGCTTCAACTTTCCTTCATTTCCATACTCACCTGTTGCAAGTCCTCTAACCGCAACCGCTAAGGCCTGTGTACCAGTATTTCCCGCCATCCCAGCAATTAACGGAATAAAGATTGACAATATCGTTACTTGGCTAAGGGTAGCTTCAAACTGCCCGATTAAGCTAGCTGTTAACAATCCCAAAAACAATAAGATAACTAGCCAAGGAAGCCGCTTTTTCGCTGCAACAATTGGGTTGGTATCAGGCTTATCACCATCTGTTATACCGGCTAGCTTAGAGTAATCTTCACTTGCCTCTTCTTCGATGACATCTAAAATATCATCTACGGTAATAATCCCTAATAAATGATGCTGAAAGTCTACAACTGGCACAGCTAGAAAGTCATAGTCTTTCATTATTTTAGCTACTTCCTCTTGATCCTCTGCAACAGATACCGAGAAGATATTTTCACTCATTATCGCTTCAATTTTTGTATCATCTTCTGCAATGATTAGATCGCGTAGGGAAAGAACGCCAACTAGTCTTTTATCCTGATCAACCACGTAAAGATAGTAAATTGTTTCCGCATCGGGCCCTTCCTCTTTAAGCTGGACCATTGTAGCCTTAACGGATTGTGTTTTATAAACTGAGATAAATTCAGTCGTCATAATACTACCGGCTGTTTTTTCTTCGTAATGAAGTAAGTCCTTAATCTCGTCAGCATCTTCATCATCCATAATAGTCAGAAAGCTAACGACTTTATCCTTATCCATTTCATTTAAGATATCAACCGCATCATCTGTAGACATTTCTGCAAAAATCATGGACGCAAATCTTGGATCCATTTCTGCAAAAAATGGCTGTATTTCTTCAATTTCAATATGTTCCATCATTTCCGCAACTTCTTCTGGTGATAAATAGCTGTACAGGAGCATTCTGTTAGCTGCATCTATTTCCATAAAAAACTGCGCCTGGTCGTATGGATGCATATCTAAGAATTGTTCCCGAAATTCCTCAATTTTCTCCCCATCCAATAGCTGTTGGATCTGTTTCAATTGCTCTAGCTTTATTTCGTCTATGTTTTCCATGGCACAGCCCCCTTTACCTAGTTACTAGTATAGTTATACCATACCCTTAAAAAATGTTCAGCTAACATAGTGAAAGAATGTTATAATGATATAATGCTTAGCGAGAGAATGGAGACGTCCTATCAGGTTATCTATACGGATTGAAGAATAGCTACCAAATGTCTCCACCTATCACATCACATGAAAATTTATTGAATCCTAACGTGAAAAATACTTGAAAATCGTGTAAACTTTAGAAGTAGCGCAAGAATTATACAGAAAGTAAGGATATCCTATGAACACATCAAAAAATAACATTGATTATACATTAATTTCAATCGTATTGCTTTTGGGAATTATTAGTGTGTTTACAATTAGTACAATCGAGCCTGGTTTAGAACTCAAATATCAAGGTGTGACATTTAAGCAAACGCTTTGGTATATTGCAGGAGGAATAATCATCTCCGTTATTATGTTAATTGATTATGACCGCTTTAGACAGCTAACCTGGGTGATGTACAGTATTGGAATGGTATTATTATTGATGCTATTCTTCCATTTTCCATCACCTATTATCCATGAAGCAAATGACGCAGTTAGCTGGATTAAGTTCCCGGTAATCGGTACCTTACAGCCTGCTGAGTTTATGAAGGTAATCTTAATCTTAACCCTAGCACATGTCATGTACAGTCATAATAAGAAGCACATAAATCAAACGACTAAAAGCGACCTCTGGTTGCTCGCAAAAATAATTGTTATCGCATTGCCTCCTATGGGATTAATAGCTGTTCAACCAGATTTAGGCGGGTTTTTAGTACTAACAGCAATCGTTGGTGCGATGATTCTTGTTTCAGGTATTCGATGGCGGCTTATTTTTTCGATCTTTCTAATAGGGATCGGAATAATTGGTTTAATTGTTGGAGCCTATTTCTTATTCCCTGATACAGTTGCAGTGTTTTTAGAAGAAACTGTTTTCAAGCATGTTTCTAGTAGATTTTATGGTTGGCTCGCTCCAGAGCAATATTCCGATTCCGGCTTTCAACTTGTGCTAGCAATGATGGCGATTGGATCCGGTCAATTGTTCGGAAAAGGTATCCAGCAAATGCAGGTCTATGTTCCAGAGCGTCACACTGACATGATATTCACGGGAGTTGCGGAGCAGTTTGGTTTTATTGGTGCTAGTATTGTTGTCACGTTATTTTTCTTATTGCTTTACCGATTAATCCATATTGCAATACAAAGTAATGATAATTATGCAAGCTATATTATAACTGGTATTGTCGGGATGTTTGCCTATCAAATCTTTCAAAATATCGGGATGTCTATTCAATTACTCCCAATTACAGGTCTGCCGCTTCCATTCCTAAGCTATGGTGGGAGCTCCACACTCACCTATTTAATTGCAATTGGGATTGTATTAAATATACATTCGCGAACGAAAAAATATATGTTTGAATAAGCGAGAATAGCACATACTATTCTCGCTTTTCTTATAGAAGAGGTGATGACATGAAAATAGATGTGATTGGTGATATTCATGGTTGTTTTGATGAGCTATGTACGTTATTTCTAGAATTAGGTTATAAAAAGGAACGGAACTTTTTCGTACATCAGGATGGTAGGATTCCAGTATTTGTTGGTGACTTAACAGACCGAGGACCGGCGTCCATCAAAGTGATGGAACTTGTATATGAAATGGTGGTGCAACAGAAGAAAGCACGGTATGTACCGGGGAATCATTGTAATAAGCTCTATCGGTTCTTTTTAGGCAATAAAGTGCAGCAGCAACATGGACTAGAGACAACCGTTGCTGAATATGAAACACTTGATAAACAAAAACAAGCAAAGGTCCGCAAACAATTCATAACCTTGTATGAAGATGCTCCACTTTATTTACAATTACTAGAAGCAAATGCTGTCATTGCACATGCTGGAATCAAACAATCCTATATTGGCAGACATGATAAAAAAGTGAAAACCTTTGTGTTATATGGTGATATTACCGGAGAGTTTGATGAGGATGGTCGACCTATTCGAAGGGACTGGGCACAGCATTATCAAGGAAACACGTGGATTGTTTATGGTCACACACCTGTGCTTAATCCTAGAATTATCAATAGAACCATTAATATCGATACTGGTTGTGTGTTTGGAAATAAGCTAACAGCATTTCGACTTCCAGAAGAAATTACCGTTTCCATCCCTTCTGAACAACCATTACTTGAAGAAAAATTTAGATCCTTCCCAGATGAATAATTAATGTTCATCTGAGAGGATCTTTTTCATATCCTTCGCAAGAGGCACAGAAAATGTCATCCACTCTTTCGTTTGCGGATGCTCAAAGCCAAGTTCAAAGCAATGTAAAGCTTGTCTTGTAATCGACTCCTTCGAACCACCGTACAAATCATCTCCAGCGAGTGGATGTCCAATAAAGGAGAAATGAACACGAATTTGATGGGTTCTGCCAGTTTCTAACTGAACTGCTACTAATGCATGATTTAGGTTATTGTTCTTTACTTGATAGTGGGTTACAGCATGCTGCCCATCTTCACGGACTTCCCGTTCAATAATGGAGTCTGCTTTCCGACCAATATTTGCACGAATAACTCCTTTTCTATGGGTTGGACTACCTTCTACGATTGCATAATACTTTCGTTTCACTTTTCCTTGCTTTTGAGCAGTTGATAAAATGGAATGACTGTAACGATGCTTAGCAATCAGTAACAAGCCAGAAGTATCACGGTCAAGCCTTGTTACAACATGAACCGTATAAGGAATGTTGTGTTTCACATAATGATGTAGCACACCATTCGCAATTGTCCCAGTTTGGTGATGGAAGGATGGAATGGTTGCAACCCCTGCCTGCTTGTTAATAACTAATACAGAGTCATCCTCGTACAGGATATCTAGAGGGATTTCCTCCGGGGTCATGTGGGTTCCCTTTCTCTCGTTTGGGAACTCTACACATACTACATCGCCAATCTGTAACTCATACCGTAAATTTTGTTCTCGACCATTAACTAATAATTTCCCACCATCATAAATAAGGCTTTTCAGGATTCTCCTAGAAAAGCCTTGTTCGTTTCGTAAAAAGTCCCGCAATAGTATGCTTTTATTAGCTTGTGTAATCTGCCATTGCATCATGTCACCTAGTTTTCAGTAATAAAGGAATCCCGTACACGATTCCAGAATGGAAATGGTCTAAATCGAGCAAAACGAATTTTCTCTTTCGCTACTCGACATTGAATCGATTTAACATTGGTATAATTATGGGTAATATGATCAATCGTGATAAAGAAGCTACGTTCAACCAATGGTTTTAATAAGCAAGTATGATGCTTTGGCAAAATAAGTGGAGAGCCGATTGTACGAAAGACACGGTTATTAATTGAAGCCATTTCAGTTAACTGAATAGCTTCTAATGTAGGATGAATGATTCCACCACCAAGTGCCTTATTATAAGCAGTACTACCAGAAGGAGTTGAGATACAAAGCCCATCACCGCGAAATGTCTCAAATCGTTCTCCTTTTATCTCCACATCGAATACAACAGAACCGTCTGGTGTTTTTATCGTTGCTTCATTTAAAGCTAGATAGGAGTCGACTTTGTTTCCAGTTTTCGATCGAATAATAACCTCTAATAATGGATACTCGACGACTTGAAATGGTGTTTTGGCAATCTCAATCACGAGTTTTTCCAATTCCTCTGGAACATAATCAGCGTAAAAACCTAAATGTCCAGTATGTACACCAATAAAAGCGGTAGATTGAAGACGATGGTTGTACCGATGAAACGCCTCTAAAAAAGTACCATCTCCCCCAACAGAGATAACTAAATCAGGTTCTGCTCTATCATAGATTAGATCAAAATCAATTAGATGTTGCTTCATGGTTGCCTTAATTTGATTGGATCGTTCATCGCCTTTTGAAATAATTTTAAACTTCATTGAATGCCCTCCCTCATGCTACTTCCGATGAAATATTCGCTGTGCTTCTTGCACTTCTGTCTTAATTTTAGACATTTCTTCATCTAGCTTAAATGCTGCCTCTGCCGCACGTTGTAATCGTTTCTTTATTTCTTCCGGGATTCTCCCCTTATATTTATAGTTTAATGAATGCTCATTCGTTGCCCAGAAATTCATTGCAAGTGTACGAATTTGAATCTCTGCCTGAACAACCTTCATTCCATGTATCGTTTCCACAGGATATTCAATAATCATATGATAGGAACGATATCCACTCGCCTTTTTATGTGATATGTAATCTTTTTCTTCAATAATCGTAAAATCTTTCCGAGATTTTAGCATGTCGATAACCGTATAAATATCGTCTACAAATTGACATACGACGCGAACCCCAGCTATATCTTGAATTTCTTCTTCCATACGGTCAAATGATATATGTCTTTTCTCTGCTTTTTCTAATATACTTTTTACAGGCTTTACTCGACCAGTTATAAATTCGATTGGTGAGTGTCTAGACTCATATTCAAATTGAGCACGCATTCCCCTTAACTTTACCTTTAATTCTTCTACCACCTGTTTATATGGTGCAAGTATTGCTTCCCAGTTCATCAAAACACCACCTGTGTCTATTAACATGATTCGTCCTTATTTTAACACAAATAGAATGGATATTCTTTGCATAATTACGTCTTATTAGCCATAATCAATATAATTAGACAATTAATACCCATGGAGGGCCATATATGGCACAAGAAATTGAAATTGAATTTAAGAATTTATTAACGAAAGCAGAATATGTATTACTTTTGGATCGCCTTCCCTTTCCAAAAGAAGGCCAGAACCAAACAAACTACTATTTTGAGACGACTGACAATAAATTGCAAATAAAGAATTCTGCTTTACGAATCCGTGAAAAAAATGAAGCGTTCAAGTTAACCCTGAAAGAGCCTCATCCAGAGGGGCTATTGGAAACTCATGATTCTCTAACGAAAAGAGAGGCAATGGAATGGATGAATGGGAATCCAATACCTAAGGAAGCTACGACAAAACAGCTAAACCAGTTGGGGGTTTGTGTTGCGGATTTAATATACAAAGGAAAATTGATGACTAGCCGACATGAATACGATCAAGATGGATTAATTTATGTATTGGACCATAGTATTTACCTTGACCATGAGGATTATGAATTAGAAATAGAAGCTACTAATCGACAGGCAGGGCTACAGGCACTTGACACCGTATTAAATGATTGGGGTATTGAGCGTAAGGAGACCCCTAATAAAATCGCTCGTTTTTTTAGCAGAATAAAATAGGAAATATTTACTAATATTGCAATCAGATAATTTGCTCCATTAATCGTATTGTTGCTACAATAAAGACAAATCTTAAAGGAGTTACCTGTATGACAACAGTACCTGGAACAATCTTTGAAGCGATAGGTGGATTCGAAACAATTGACCGCCTCGTCACTTCATTTTATAAACGTGTTGGGAATCATCCGGAGTTAACCCCTATTTTTCCGGACGATTTAACAGAGGTTGCACGAAAGCAAAGTCTTTTTCTCACGCAGTTCTTTGGCGGACCAAAATTATACACAGAAGAACGCGGTCATCCAATGCTTCGACGTCGACATTTACCCTTTGAAATAACACCATCAAGAAGAGATGCTTGGTTAGAATGCATGGAAGCTGCTTTAGAAGAAGCAAATATTGATGAACCTTATCGAACAGCTATATTTGAGAAGCTTACAATGACCGCTAATCACATGATGAATACACCCGAATATTAGAAAGGAGAATCGATGTGAGTTGGAAACATACTGAGCTAATGAGCTCAAAGAAAACAAACACATCGCCTGAATATAGTTGTGACATTGCCAAGAAACCGATTGAAATATACGTTTTTATAGATCCAATGTGCCCAGAATGCTGGTCACTTGAGCCTTATCTTAAAAAATTATCAATTGAATATGGACGATTTTTTACCATAAGGCCAATCATTTCTGGTTCCTCGAAGCCATTAACCCATGATAATTTTGAACAACCAAGAAAACTCAAAAAAATATGGGAAAAAACCGCATCCAGAACCGGAATGAGCTGTGATGGTGACTTATGGATTGAGAATCCAATCCATTCTCCAATTACGGCATATTTAGCAATTAAAGCAGCAGAGCTACAAGGAATTCGGTTTGGGAAAGTTTTCTTACGAAAAGTTCAAGAAAGTCTATTCCTAAAAAAACAAAATATATCCGATGAAGAAGTTTTACTGGAATGTGCCAAGGCAGCAAATTTAGACCTTCAGGAATTCCAAAATGATTTACACTCTGTCTCATCTAAGAAAGCACTTCAATGTGATTTGAAGCTTAATAAAGAAATGGAAATTGACTATATGCCTACAATGGTGTTCTTTCACAGAAATGTCGAAGAACAAGGCATTAAAATCTCAGGACTATATCCATACGAGATCTATGTACGAGTGTTAAGTGAAATGTTAGAGCATTTACCGATTCCATCACAGCATCCATCCTTGGAGGAGTTTGTTGAAAATTATGGAATGGTTGGGACAAAAGAGGTATCCGTTGTTTATAACTGGTCTTTGAATAAAGCAGAAAGAGAAATGAAGAAGCTTCAGTTAAAACAAATTGTAGAGAAAATCCCCGCCAAATATGGTGCATTCTGGAAATTTGTAACAAATAAATAATGCTATTATCATTCCATTATTAACGTAGAATCAAGGACATCTCCTTGATTTTTTGTTTGCAAAAAAATAAAGGATATACGGGGCAGCGTATATCCTTCTTTTCTCACTTCTTTGTATATAAACAAAGGGGGATGGGAGAAAGTTTCATGATCAAACAAAGGGGTTTTGTTTGTGATTCATCTCACATATATACTATAGCAAGGTCTATCTATTTTATCAATAAGATTGTACTTCCTTTCACAAATCTGTCACTTCTAATACATTTTTTGCAACATATATATCTAATAGACTACTGCTATTCAGAAAAAAGGAGGATATTCCGATGCGAGAGCTACTCCCTTATCTATTTATCATCCTTACCTTTTTCGCTGTCCTATTAAACATCTTCGGGCTGATGCAACTCATTCCAATTTATTTAACATTACCGATTCTATTTCTCTGTATTTACCTTACTGTATTTTCCTTCACACATCGAAATTCCTATCGAGGTCGTATGCGATGAACCCAAGTGAGGAATTTCTTACATAACCGAACTTATCTCTGCATTACAAAGGATGATCACCCAATACAGGGGAATCATCCTTTTTTTGTCATTACTTATTTAACAATAGGTTTTCCATCTCATTTAACTTCTCTTCAAATACATCCAATGCTGCAAGGATTGGTTGTTTTGAAGTCATGTCAACGCCAGCTTTCTTTAATACCTCAATTGGATAGTCGCTGCTTCCTGCTTTTAAGAAGTCTAGATAACGATCAACTGCTCCATCTTCACTTGATAGAATCTTGTTTGCTAATGCTGTTGCTGCTGAGTATCCAGTTGCATATTGGTATACATAATAGTTGTAATAAAAGTGAGGAATTCTCGCCCACTCCAAGCCAATTTCTTTATCGGATACAACATCTTCTCCAAAGTATTTTTTGTTTAAATCATAGTAAATTTCCGTTAAGTAATCCGCTGTTAATGCTTCGCCTGCTTGTGCGCGTTTATGAATTTCATGCTCAAACTCAGCAAACATAGTTTGACGGAATACCGTACCACGGAAGCCTTCTAAGAAGTGATTTAATAAATATAGTTTTTGTTTTTCATCGTCTAAAGTCTTTAACATGTAATCATTAAGTAACGCTTCATTACATGTAGAGGCTACTTCTGCAACGAAAATAGAATAGTTACCATAACGATATGGTTGGAATTTTCTTGTGAAATAACTGTGAGCGGAATGACCTAGCTCATGTGTTAGCGTAAATAAATCATTTACTCGTTCCTGCCAGTTCAATAAGATATATGGATTAGTTCCATAAGTACCTGATGAGTAAGCACCGCTTCTTTTTCCTTTATTCTCTTCCACGTCAATCCAACGGTTTTGGAAGCCCTCTTTGATGACATCCGTATATTCAGTACCTAGCGGCTCAAGGCTGTCTAACACATATTCCTGTGCTTTTTCATATGGAATTTCCATATCAACATCCTGAACTAATGATGTATACATATCATACATATGTAGTTCATCTACTCCAAGCACTTGCTTTCGTAATTTTGCATAGCGATGTAATAAAGGCAATCTTTCATTTACTGCTTCTACAAGATTGTCATATACTTGCTCAGGAATATTATTGTTATCTAATGCTGCCTGTCTTGCAGAATCATAATGATGTGCCTTTGCTCCAAAGTTATGTGTTTTTACAGTACCACCCAATGTTGATGCAAATGTATTTTTAAATTGTCCATAGGTATTATACATTGCCTTAAAAGCATCTTCACGAACACGACGATCTTTCGATTCCAAGAATCCTACATAACGACCATGAGTTAAGTCTACTTCTTCCCCTTTATCATTCTTAATGCTAGGGAATTTTAGGTCAGCATTGTTTAACATACCAAATGTTTGGGAACCTGTTGATAAAGCTTCTGAAGCTTCAGCAAGTAGGGCTTCCTCTGTTTCACTTAGAACATGACTACGCTGTCTAATAATTTCATTTAGTACATGTTCATATAACTTTAGTTCTTCTTTTTCTTCTAAATAGCTTTTGATTGTTGCTTCTTCCATCTTCAGGATTTCAGGAATTAAATAACTCATAGCGCTTTGCGCTAACGTAAGGACATTCTCAGCCTTAGCGTTTAATGCTTGATAAAATGAGTTTGTCGTATCCTGATCATAGCGCATATGCGCATATGTATATAACTTACCCAGTCTTGCTGATAATTGATCTTGTAATTCCAATACTTGAAAGAGAGAGTCTGCAGAATCTGCTACTTTCCCTTGAAATTCTGATATTTTTGGAATGTCGCCTTTTAAGCTATTTAATTCTTCTTCCCACGCTGCATCGCTAGCAAAGATATCTTCTAATCTCCACGTACGCTCTACAGGTACCTCACTTCTTGATTGAAGCTCTTTTGTTGCTTTTGCCAATGTAGTTCCTCCTTTTAAATCTTTCTATACATAGTAATTCGACATCAAGAAAAATATTCCTACTGAATAACTATATTATTTAGTATAACGAATCATTTATGTATCATGCTCGTAATTTGCTTGAAAATTTTTGCAAAAGGACATCCATTAGTTTAGTATCTCCTATTAATGCTTCTTCTATATGAGAATAATGGCAAAAATCGTGTGTTTTCACAAAAGCTTCAGCTGATACTTGCGTCATAAATTGAAGGTTGCATAATAATTGTAGGTACTCCATAATAGGATCTTTTGAGGGTTGAATAAGAGGTAGCGATTCGGTTGTAATCGAATTCTTTAATAGACGTTGACAAGCCTGTAATGAAATAATTTCCCCAGTAGATCTAGGGGTGATTAGTTCGAGGCAAATACGACTTTGCCAATCCCACGGTGAAGTATTCAGCAAATATTGCGATGAAACAGGAAGATAAATGACGGATGGCAAATATTCTCGATGTGTTCCTTTCAGATAGAGCCATCTATGCCACGCTAACTCTTTCCCGTAAAGTCTTCGTGGCTGATACATACGGAATTTTTGCTTTGCTTTTTTCCATTCATCCACGATCATAGTACTGGAAAGGAACATACCTTTGAACATACCTAAAAAATTCATGTCTTCAAGCTTTCGAAATGATAGTTTAGCGATTGCTTGGGAATTGGTGGTTTGAATGATATCTGTAGCAGTAATAAAAAGACTGGATGCCGGGTCGTAAAAATATATAACAAGTGGAAGTTCTGGGGTAAATTGATGAATAAAATGAAGCGTAAACTGATCAAGCTGAACTAGATTTGTACCTTTACGTTTAAAGTGGTTTGCACCAAGTATCCAGATTGGCACAATCCCTACTTTCACATAGCCCTCTGTTCGTTTCATGATTTCTTGTATGGAAATTCTGGCACATTGAAATTCAATGGCTACCTTCTTCTCATTGATTCTTAACAAGAGATCTGGGCGCTGATTAATTTCAGGAATGTATTCCTCCAATGAAGCATTCACGTTTTGACGTTGAAGCCAGTGAAATAATAAATACTTTCCCTTTTCATGGTAAACTCCTTCTCCTCCATCACCGGATGGACAGCCTGACATAATGCTGTGAGCAAAATGCGGTGTTACACTTCTGCCCGCTTTGATAATTACCTGATTGTGGCAAGTTGGACAAAAAAATCGCGCCTTGAATCGAAGTTTTTCAATTTCTTCAGAAGACAATTGGAACAGCGTTATCAGCTCTCCTGTATTTAGTTTTGCTTGAAGCATACTAGTTGAACACCTCCATCCCCTTATATTCGCTATTTAAGTGATAATTCCTGCTTTGCGCAAAAAAAAAAGACACCTTTGATAGGTATCTAAATAGTTGCTGGAAAATGAGCTCTAACCTCTTCGAAGGTGTTCGTATCAAATATCTTTTTACCATATTCATCTAATACATGAATAGTCATATCTGAGTCATCACCATACTCAAGTACTCTGGATATGATATCTTCTTGCGTATGCTCATCGAGAACATCCTCTGAAAATTCCATATATAGATAGTATTTTCCATTATAATAATATAGTGTTTCTTCCTCACTATTCGTTTCTTCTTGAAAATGATGGCTTAATTGAATTACATCCTCAAAGTCTTTAAAGCTTGCAACAATCCAAAGATTTTCTTCAATAAAGTCCTCTTCTGAATTCTCATTTGAACTATTTCCAAATTTCTCTTCCAAGAAGGATTCCACTTTTTCATCTACTGGAATATCGATTGTTGAGCCATCTTCTGTCGGGAATTCAAGGTTATCACCATTTTTAGAAAGCTGCGCTTTTGTGACAACAATTTCTAGACCTTTTTCAAGTGCGTGCACCTGAATCCATAAAGGGCCATCTACATGAAAGTCTTCCTTGTAATTTACCTCGTCCATCATTTGCCAAAATAGTTGTTCACTGCGCTCGCGATTGTACCAAATTTCTTCCCGTTGGAATCCACGATCTTCAATATCGATATAAGAGATAAAGAATTTGACCGTATTTTCATTAATTCTTTCGATTTCCATGCATTTTCTCTCCCTTCTTTTTATAATAGGCAGAAGAGCTTCTTCACCTGATCTATAGAAAGAATAATATTCTATCTTTATTTAATTGTATGTTAGCATATTGCATTTTGAAAATTAATATGCCTATATATCTTTATTTAAAACACTATTTTAACTTACTTTCGTTATTTTGTCATTACTAATATCATACACAAATCAATCATTTAGATACGAAAAGCGCAGATCACTAATATAGATCTGCGCTTTTCACTTTTCTCATCATTGTCTATCTAATTAACCATACGCTGAGCCTCGCGTAGTTGAAAGGTACGTACCGTTCTAGGTAGAAATCTGCGAATCTCATCTTCGTTATAGCCTACTTGCAGCCTTTTTTCATCAAGAATAATTGGTCTTCTTAATAAACCTGGATTTTGTTGAATCAAAGTAAATAGTTCCTTTAGAGGAAGCTGGTCAATATTAACATCTAATTTTTGAAAAACCTTCGAGCGAGTTGAAATAATTTCATCTGTACCATCTTCAGTCATACGTAAAATTTCTTTAATTTCGTCTAATGATAATGGTTCAGAAAATATATTCCTTTCCTTAAAAGGAATGTCATTAGTTTCTAGCCACGCTTTTGCTTTTCTGCAAGAAGTACAACTTGGTGAGGTATAAAGTGTTACCATGATACTTCACTCCTCATTCTGCTCACACTTTGTAAACATTTAATTTGTTATTAAATTAAAATAAGTTTAATTAACCTATATGTATAAGTATACTATACATGTCAAGCAAAAGGTAGATTATCCATAAGGAAAAAACGATTATTTGCTTGATGTTCACAAAATGTTTTCATTTACCTATAACTTACCCCAAACGATTCTCAATTAAACCTTTTTCTTTGTAAAAACCCATTTATTGTCTATATTTTTTTGTTAACAATTCAAATAATGTTAGGTTTCCTTACATTTTAAGTTGTATTATTCAAAAAAATCACAAAAAACACTTGATTTAGTTAAATAATACCCTTATGATAAGTATTATATATTATTTGATGTAATAAAACCTTACATTATATTAGGGGGGAGAACAATGAAAAAAGTGGAAGCAATCATCCGTCCAGAAAAATTTCAGAGTTTAAGAAGTAAGCTTTCTGAGATTGGTATTGGTGGATTGACAATTACAGAAGCAGCTGGAACGGGTAAACAAAAAGGAGAAAAAGGATTATTTCGAGGAACAACTTTTCAAATCCAGCTTCTACCGAAATTAAAGGTTGAAATGGTAGTTGATAATGATCAAGTGGATGAAATTGTGGGCATCATTATTGATGCATGCAACACAGGTCAAGTCGGAGATGGAAAAATCTTTATTCATCCAATTGAAGAAGTCATTCGAATTCGCACGAAAGAGCGTGGTGCAAAGGCTGTTTTATAAATTTCAAACGAATTAAGGAGGAATAATTATGAGTCCAGAGGAATTAGCGTTATCCATCAATCTCGTTTGGGTTATGTTAGGAGCTTTCCTTGTATTTTTTATGCATGCAGGCTTCGCAATGGTTGAATCAGGTTTTACTAGGTCTAAGAACACATTGAATATCTTAATGAAGAACTTCCTAACAATCAGTGTATCCGCAATACTATTTTTTATCGTTGGTTACGGACTAATGTTTGGAGGTACTATGGGATCGTTTATTGGTGTTGATGGCTTCTTATTAAGTGAAGTGGGTGATATCGGGTTCTTCGTATTCCAAGCAATGTTTGTTGCAACATGTGCAACGATCATGTCGGGTGCTGTAGCAGAAAGAATGAAACTTGGAAGCTATATGTTAATTGTAGTTGCCATGACTGCAGTTGTATATCCGGTAGTTGGTCATTGGGTTTGGCAAGGCGAGGGATGGCTTACTAATATAGGATTTAGTGATTTCGCAGGTTCAACAGTTGTTCACTTAACTGGTGCTGTAGGTGCACTAGTAGTTGTATTAATTTTAGGTCCTCGTTTAGGAAAATATAGCGGAAAGAAAGTCAATGTCATACCTGGGCATAATATTCCATTAGGAGCTCTCGGTGTGTTTATACTATGGCTTGGATGGTTCGGCTTTAACGGTGGTAGCTCATTAGCTGCTGACCCAGAATTAGTGCCAATGGTGATTGGAACAACCTTATTATCTACTTCCGCAGCACTTATATCTTCAGCCGCTTATACAAAACTACGATTTAAACGTGTAGATGCTTCATTATCGCTTAACGGAGTTTTAGCTGGTTTAGTAGGAATAACGGCGGGTTGTGCAGAAATTTCACTTGGCGGATCTATTATCGTTGGATTGATATCTGGTGTCATTCTAGTAGAGGGTATTCGTTTCTTAGATGCGAAGCTTAAAATTGATGACCCAGTTGGGGCCATTACCGTTCATGGCCTTTTGGGAATCTGGGGAACTTTAGCAGTAGGGTTGTTTTCCACCTCTACGGGTGTTTTCTATGGACACGGTTTATCACAGTTAGGAATTCAAACAGTTGGCGTTCTTGCTGTCATCGCTTGGGTAGCTGTTACAATTGGTGGATTTACGCTGTTATTAAATGCAATCTCCCCTATTCGTGTAGCCAAAGAAGAAGAGATTGCTGGTCTAGACTTTGCTGAGCATGGATCGAACGCTTATGATTTTAAAGAAACACTGTTAACAAATGATGATATGGAATCTCCTGCAACTGGCCTTGCCCTAGCAGATCGTTTAAACAACTTAACGGTAAGTCAAACAAAAAGTAAAACCGTTCAATAATGGTAGAACACTATTGCTTATCAGCATTAGTTTCTATATAGCAACTCCCTAAAAGTGACGCAACAAGCCTCTTCCTGATTGGAAGAGGCTTGTTGCGTTTGTATTTACAATAATTCACGCACATACATCATATTACATTATGGGAAAGCTTATATTTACTTGACTTGATCTTGTTCTAGCCCAGCTAAGATATCTTCTGATTCTCGATCCTCATTATACGTTAGCACTTCATCGACAGGCTGATATGCCTGACCATAGATTTCTTCATCCTTATAAGTATGAATATACTCGTACATTTTACGCATTTGTTCGTAAATCATTTCCTCTGATTCATTACTTGGTGACCAATAAAGGATTTCCATTGCGTTTTCTTTATTTGTCGCAAGTGATCGACGATTGTATCCAATTGACTGTGCATGTGTAAATCCTTCACGTTTGTAAAAATGTAGTCTCTTTTCGGTATCTGTATCATCATAATCCACCGGTTCTACTTCAAGAATTATCGGCTTATTATGCTGTTTCAATTTCTCAATTAGCTTGTGACCAATACCTTGTCCTCTTGATTTTGCTGAAACCCATACATAATCGATGAAAATAAAGGTGTCAAACTCAGCATACATCAAAACATGAAATGGACCTTCATCTTTATGATATACGTCACCTTTTTCCTTTAATAGTAGCTCCATATGTTCTTTAGATTTCATTTCCTCTATCGGGAAATACTTGCTTAGCTTTTCATACCAATCCATTGATCTACTCCTTCGTCTTTCGTTGTTTGTGTGACACAGTACCATTAGTACAATATGTGAAATGCTATAAATTTATACTGCCAGTACATGTCTTAGGTAACCTAACATTTACAAGTTATATTAATTATAACGAAAACGCTATATTATGTTAAATCGCCTTTCGGGTTGAATAGTATCAGTATATGTAGTTATACGAAAAAAAGCGGAACTTTTATTAACAGTTTCGCTTTTTTTCCTATATTATGGCGTATAATCAACGTTTTCCGAGTACGTATTTCCTGCATTCCATATTAAAAACTCATTTATTCCATTATCTTGAAGCGCCTTGATTTGTGCCTCTACCTCCGCTTTACCATACTGTGTAACTGGTAAACCAGTTCCTGAATAGATCCAAGGAGCTTCAAAATCCTGAATCCACGGTCTAGATACCGGCGGGTTTTCAAGTTTTCCGAGCACTTCATTTTCTACTTTTGCATATTCAGCTGTTAAGCGATATGGTTCCGCATCTGGAACTGCAATTCCAAAGTAATTATTGGTCCAATGACTAGGATAAATCATCGAAGAAATAACATCGACATTCGATGATATTTTTGAGAAGTTTTGACCAATCCCAGGCGCTTCTGGTATCGTTGCAGAATATCCAAAGATATCAACAGATACATCAACATCATAAGGCTCTAGCTCTTTTTTTGCATATGCAACAAAATCTGTCACAGCTTGTACACGTCTTTGCACATTATCCAACTCAGAATCTGCGTAATCACCCTGCGAGTAACCTAGCTCATGATCACGATGCTCAAATCCTTCTGGGAAACGAACATAATCAAATTGGATTTCTTTAAAGCCCATTTCAGCTGCCATTTTAGCAATTTCAACATTATATTCCCAAACTTCTTTCATAAATGGGTTTACAAAAGCTTCACCACGATTATTTTTCCATACTTCACCATTCTCCGTGTACGATAAATCTGGACGGCTTTTTGCAAGAACACTATCCTTAAATACAACAATTCTTGCAATTGGATAAACTTCATTTTCTTCCAAAGTTTCCATCATTTGAACAGGATTCTTAATATAATTTTGGCCAATATCTGCATAAGGAGATCCTTCTTCTGTCTTATACGTTAAATACCCATGATCATCTTTAATGTCAACAACCATTGCATTAAGGTCTGTTGTATTGACTAAATTCAATAACGTATCAAAACGACTACCACCAGCAGAATGTCCTGTTACATAAATCCCTCTTACCGCATCTGGATATTCAAAATGATAACCCGAATCAAAAACAAAGCGCTTTAGATCTGCACTTTCATCCAACGGCTGAATACTTGTCTGTCTCTGTGGATGGTCAGATGCAACTAATTCTTCATCTCCACTACTTTTTTCGGGTATTGCAAACGGAAGTATAATTACGAGTAGGAGAGCTATTGGAATAATGAGTCTCTTAAGTTGTGTATTTTTCATACTATCAATCTCCTAAACAAAAATTAAGTATGCTCCCTCAAGTTGATTTCACAACTATTCGTTTGCAACACTTTAAATCTATTATAAAACAGAAATGTTAGAATTTGAATGGAAAATACTAGATTTATGTCGATATTTTGCCTTATTTATGTCGGATAAAAGCAAGAAATAACGATTTAAGCTATTTCCAATTGTAGGATTAGCTCATTTTCTAATTTTGCCATTTTTTAACTACAAATCGTTTCCTTACATAAAAGGTTAATTTAAGTAGATACGGGCAAATTACAAAAGAATATACATCTAGACACAAGAAAGGAGTTTTGTACGTGTGAATATGCGTAAATGGTTAATTATTACTGGCACGATCCTTTTCATACTCGTTGGATGTAGGAATCAAGATGAAACAAAGGATGAAGGGCAAAAAGAAGAAACACCAACAGAAGAAACAGAAAACGATTCAGACAAAAAAGATGCGCATAGTTCTGTTCAACATATGGACTATAAGGCAGAGGTAGCGCCCGACTTTTCAGCTGAGGAGTTGACAAAGGATCCTGCAGGCAACTGGGTGACCAATGGTGGAAATATTTATAATGGCAGGTATTCACCATTAGAAAAAATTGATACATCAAATGTGAAGAACCTTAAGGTTGAATGGGTTACGAGCTTGGGATCTGGTTCTGAATTTAAGTATTCTGGTGAAGCAACACCACTTGTCTATGATGGCGTTATGTTTACTATTACAGGAGCGAATGTTGTACAGGCTCTCGATGCCAAAACAGGTGAAATAATATGGGAATACACCCCTCAGATAGCAGACGGATTAGATACGGTGTGCTGTGGGTGGACAAGCCGAGGAGTTGCTTTAGGAAATGGACTTGTATTTGTCGGATTATTAGATGCACGCCTAATTGCTCTTGATCAAAAAACCGGTGAGTTAGTTTGGGAGACACAAGTGGCAGAATGGGAAAAAGGATATACGATAACAAGTGCTCCACTATTTTATGATGGAAAGGTTTATACCGGTATTGCTGGTGGCGAATATGGGATTCGAGGATTTTTAGCCGCTTATGACGCCGAAATGGGTAGAGAGCTGTGGCGAACGTATACACTCCCCGCTCCTGGTGAGGAAGGATCAGAAACCTGGCCAGAGGATAGTAATAGCGCCATTACTGGTGGGGCTCCCATTTGGCAGACGCCAGCTGTAGACCCAGAGTTAGGAATGATTTATTTTGCAACTGGAAACACATCACCTGACTTAGATGGAAGTAATCGTGAAGGTGATAATCTATATTCCGACTCGGTTCTGGCTTTAGATGCAGATACTGGTGATTATCAATGGCACTTTCAGGAGGTACATCATGATATTTGGGATATGGACCCTGCCAACCCGGTTGTACTATTCGATGTTGAAATGGATGGGCAAATGAAAAAAGGTATTGCTCAAGCTGGAAAAACCGGATGGGTGTATATTCTGGATCGAACAAACGGTGAACCGTTAATCGGAATTGAAGAAAAACCAGTTCCTCAGGATGATAGACAAAAAACATCTCCTACACAACCATTTCCAATCGGTGATAACTTTGTACCACAATCCATATCGGAAGAGGATATTAAAAATGATTTACCAGAAGATTTTGAAGGTAAGGTTGGTGACATGTTTACACCATTCTGGGATGAGCCAATGACGATAAAACCATCTCCTCAAGGTGGAGCAAACTGGCCACCTTCTGCCTATAATCCAAATACTGAAATGTTTTATGTATTAGGAAATGACAACTATTTCGCCTACGCTCATTATGCAGAGGATGAAGCAAATAAGTTTGTAGAGGGGAAAGAATGGATTGGGAGTATTTGGCAGCCGGTTGAGAATACACCTAGTCGAGGAACAGTTACCGCTATCGACATAAAAACCAATAAAATTGTTTGGCAAAAAAATTGGGATAGTATTGCGTACAGTGGAATATTGACCACAAAAGGGAATCTCGTTTTTACTGGTCATAATGATGGACGGATTATTGCATATGATGCAACAACTGGAGACCAAGTGTGGGAATTTATGACCGATGCTGGTGCAAACGCTCCCCCAATTACGTACGAGGTTGATGGCAAACAGTATATTTCAATCTTTTCAGCAGGAAACACTTTAGCCGGAAGTAAGCATGGGGATAAAATTTATACATTCTCCTTAGAAGGAGAATACGCATCATTAGAGGATATCCCAGAGGACGCCATTAATACATCTCCAGTTCACAAGGATACTGACAATGACAATAGTGAAGGTGTAACAGAAAGTGACGGCGGAGAAGTTGCCGAACAAGGATTAAAGCTATATGAAAACAATTGTCTAGCATGTCATGGTGCCGAAGGTGTTGGTGGCCATAATGGACCAAACATAGAAAATGCTACCCTTAGCGATGAGGAACTAGTAGAGCAAATTAAAAAGGGCGGCGGATCTATGCCAAAGTTTGAAGACATATTGTCAGAAGAAGAAATTAATGCTCTGGTGGAGTATTTAAAGACACTTATGAATAAGGATGAATAAGCAAAAAAACAAAGGTAATTGCTTGATTAGCAATTACCTTTGTTTCATTATTCTGAGGATGATTTTTCTGCTAGTGGAACGTGTATTAATCGGTCATCCTTTTCTGTTGGTTCACCGCGACTGTCATGATTATTTGTTATGGTAAATAATCCATCATCTTCGATTAGAACATCACGCAGCCTTCCCGCTTCATCATAGAAATCTTTAATTTCACCATTCGCTAAATCATATGTGAAAATTTTCTTACCTGCCAAGGAGGCAATAAACAATTGTCCATCACGAAAAGCCATACCAGATGGAGCCCATGTCTCATTTCCAGAATGAAACACTGGCGTCACCATATCAGGAGCTTCCTCATCACCTTGAATTTCTGGCCAACCATAGTTGTTTCCTGATTCAATTATATTAATTTCATCATGACCATCTTCACCGTGCTCCGAGCTATATAAGGTCCCATTATCATCCCAAGATAACCCTTGAGAATTACGATGTCCATATGAGAACACATACGAATCTGCAAATGGATTATCCTCCGGTACCTCCCCATTTAGCTCCAACCTTAAAATTTTTCCAGCGAGGCTATCTAGATCTTGTGCAAGCTCACCTTTTCCAGTATCACCAGTAGTAGCATACAGTTTACCATCTGGGCCAATTTGAACCCTGCCTCCATTATTAAGCTCGCCACCAGGAATTTCTTCTAATAATACAGAATCTTCCTTCCACGTGGTTCCATCCAAAACTAAAGAGACAATCCGATTAAGGGTTTCCCCATCCTTTTCATACGTATGAAAAGCAAATGCTTTCTTTGAAGTCTCAAAATCTGGAGCTAACGTAAATCCAAGAAAGCCACCTTCACCTTCATGAAGAATTGCTTCGTTAACCTGTACATCCTGGACCTCAACTAGCCCAAAATCCCCATCAATCTCCACCACGGTTCCATCCCTTTGACTTAAGTAAAACAAGCTTCCATTTTTATTGATTGTCCAAGGAATAAAAAGCTTATTCGCATTGATATTTCCATCATCTGAAGAAACCACCTCAACGGATTCTTCCAAAACCTGAATCGCATCTTTATTATCTTTATGAGTAGGTTGCTTAGTCTCCTCATCTACGTTCCGATTATTCGATAAAAGCATAACAACGCTTGCAACAAGAAGCAAGCCAATCAACCCTAAAAAACCATATTTTTTCAATAATATTCACCTCTTACTTTCTTTTTCTACATCACTTACATTTCGTTATTGTTTACTATAAATGTCTTCTGTGTACCATCCTTGAACTTTACTTCTAATTCAGCTTTCAAAAAATTTTCTGGCAGGTTGAATACCTCAAGTGATGCCTTTATTGCTTCTTCATCCGTCATGTCATAATGTACATCTAATTTCTGCACAAAAGGAAAAATTGCATCAAAAGCTTCCTTTCCACGAGCGTCTACTTCCTCTAACGGATAATAAAATTCCGCTTCTACTAATCCCGCATCATGTTCAATCTCACCTTCAAATTCTGTATCAGCGTATAGCACATCAAAATCTACAACAGAATAATCCAATGCATCCATTTTTTCTACAACATCCTCTATACTCATAGCTGGTTGATTTTCGCTCGTAGTTGATTGATCATGAGATGAATTTTCATCATCACCACACGCTGTTACTATAAAAACCATTGTAACGAATAAACTTGTTAAGACTAGTTTTTTCATAAACTACCTCCAATTCATTATATAGTCCCTATTATTTCCATAATTTTCATAGATATTCATAATTTTCATAGAAACGATAGTATTTTTCATAAACTACAATCGATTAGAAAATAAAAAAAGAACCCAAATTGATTAAATTTGAATTCCTTTTAGTCACTACATTCTCGTTCGCTTAGTACATCACTAATAATTTCAAGATGAAATGCTGCCCATGCTTTCTCTCTAAAATGAAATGTGACACTAATCGTAAGTAATATTAGATAAACGGATATAAAGATTATCCAGATCATATTGCCATCGTTAAACAAAACATCTTGGAGCTTACTTGAAAACAGAAATAAAAGCCAAGGAATAGAAGTAACAAATATTGGAATAACACCCATTCCATTCTGTTCTTTAATCATACGATAATAGACTAACTGAAGAATCTTACTGTCAAGAGATTCATAGAAAGACCTAATATCAGAAGCTTCCTTTAGTAGTTTATTGGATTCTAAATCCTTTTGTTTTTTTAATGTTAAAAACAATTTGTGGGCATCTCCCCGAAAAAAGTTCATTTCCTCTCGCCTCTTTATCTTGTGCTACTCTATTAATTGTTGGCATTAGGATGAGAAATATACATCATCGTAGAGAGGGAGTAATATCGATGCATTTGGTAAAAAATGCAAAATTCTGTTTTGATAAGAATGTTGCGTTCTTAAATTATTTGCAAGCATGTTCATATTTATTTTCACTTTTTCTGAGACTTGTCCTGAGAATCCTTTTATTAATTTTTCCTAAGAAGTCCTTACAGAGTCCAAATATGCACAATTAATTAACTAAGAACCTTCAGCAATATAGAAGGTCCTTAGTCAATTTATACATTTCTTATCAGGAAAAATTAATAGAAGTCTGGTCTATATCCATATACAGGGTTTTGGAATCCTGCCTGATATCCAGGAAAACCATATCCCGGTACATTCCCGTAATATCCAGGTCCACTAAATCCAGGACCATATCCGCCAAAGCCCGGTCCGTATCCTCCAAAACCTGGTCCATTATCAAATAATTCTCCACCTAAAAATCCCAAACCAGCACCAATTAGTCCTGCAGTTAGAGGACTTATACCACCAAATCCTGCTCCAAATCTTTGTTGTGGTCCTCTATACATAGGTAGGTTATTTCTTACTCCATGCATGTTGATTCTCCCTTTCCTAGAAATAATTTATTTCTATTCACTATAGCCTATGGAACACCAACAAAAATGTAATGGGCGATTTCCTTATATGAAACTGCTATTTATTTTTACGAGGTATTGTAGATCCATACATCTACTGGTTAACTCACGCACGTCACGAAAAGTTCAGATTAACGATGATGCCTATGTATGGAACTGATATCGTAATGACTACGTTCTTTTCGTATACTACTTTTTAATAAAGAAGTGACCATACAATAGCATTGACAATACACTATATACAAGAATTAGAAGAGAGAAATTCATCAACCAGATTATGTTGATGAATGGAGATTATTTTAAGATAACTTCGGGCAAATCTGTTTTCAGAAAAATTATCTACTATAATCGTAGAGGAGTAATAATGAAATGACAATTCAAAGCGCGACCTATAACGAAACACAGTTTATTTTAAATCATGCCATAAATGTTTTTACGGAATCCACCGTTGGCCATATAGAGCCTAGCTGGGATAAGGCACTCCAAAGTGTTTCATTATTTTTAAATAACGGGGGATATTATTTCATAAATACAGAAAACAACAAAATTAAAGGCTGGATTGGGATAGGTGTCACCTATGACAGCTATACGGATAAAGAGATTGGATTTATTCAAGAATTATACGTTTTACCAGAATATCGAAATGCGGGAATAGCACGGGAGTTATGTAAAGAAGCAACAATTCATTTAAAACAACAAGGGTGTCAAGAAATTCAATTGAATGTATTTGTTGGAAATGGAGCAAAAAATCTCTATCGGAAACTTGGCTTTCAAGACCTATATACAACGATGAAATTAGACTTCGGGTCTAATACGGATTAGGGTGTGAATAACTCACACCCTAAACTTATCTAGCATCTGAAATAGGTAAAATATAATCAGTAAACGAACAATTACTGCAAGCATACTTTTCTGTAAAATACTCTCATGTCTTATTTACTAGTCTATATCTCACTGGATTGTAATATAGAATAATAAGGACATTGTTAAGGAGCGATTAGATGAGTACAGCATGGATAATGGGCGCGATTGCATCTGCACTAGGAATTGGTGTTGGCGGTGGACTAGCTTGGTTATTGAAAGGTATTCAAAAAGGCTTTGCCTTTACATATTCGCTTTGCGCTGGACTTATCATTGGGCTATTATGTCTGGAGATGATTCCAGAAAGTATTGAATTGGGTGGATGGATTATTCTAATAATTGGTCTCGGATTTGGGCTTGTGTTATTTCATTTTCTTCATCAAATAATGAACAACATTATCATTATTACGAATAGTAACAGGAAGGAGATCTTTATTCGTTCCGGTACGCTGTTAGCCATTAGTATAGCGATACATAATTTCCCTGTGGGTATTGCACTCGGTTCAACACTTGGTACAGATTTAGGAGGATTAATGCTAACAACATTAATCTTACATAATATCCCCGAAGGAATCATTGTATTTACCCCATTATTTCTTGCTGGATTTGGGTTACTTTCTTGGATATTAATCACGATTCTTGTAACATTCCCAATTGCAGTTGGTTCATTACTTGGACAAGCCTTTCACATCAATATGCCCTCATTACTAGCCCTACTTATTAACCTAGCCATTGCAATTATATTTATGGTGGCCATTAGAGAAATATTTTTAGAGGCAGTGAAAGAATCCAACCTTATATATTCAACTATTATTGGATTGGTGGGAGTTGGAATTATTTATTTGTACATGAACTAAATAAAGATTAGGAGTTTGATGGAACTTTCTGTCGTTAACATTGCTATAAATAAAAATTCTATCTAAAAAAGTGGTGAATACCGCTTTTTTTGTTTGGTCTCATCAGCTCATGTTTAATTGCTTCTTAGCCAAACAGGCTTCATCCTGGAGGCAAATGATTTTTTTAGTAACCATCACTAGGTACTGGCTTAAGCAATTATAACCTTAGATGAATAAATTATAGTAGCTATATCCCAAAAGAAAGGAGAATAAAAATGGTGTCGAACACTCGAAATAGAGGCTTTCGATTATGTATCTTCCCTGGATACAATTGGTGTGGACCTGGTTGTAGTGGCCCAGGAGCCCCAGTTAATGATGTGGATGCCCTTTGTAAGGCTCATGATGAATGCTATCGAAGATCCGGAAATAGACGCGCATGTGATGAAGCATTTATCCGGCAATTACGCCCAAAAATTAATCGACAAACACAAAAGGGCCGTCACGCTAGAACACTTTATAATTTTATGCGGATTAAAACGATGTTTTAGCTACTCCTCGCTTACTGATTTAGGAAACTCACGAAACAAGAAAGATTTTTTAAATTTTTCTTCTTGCAATTCATAACAAGTCTATATATAATAATAAAAACTCAATATGGCTATGAAGAAGGCGTAGTACAATTGCCCGCTGAATTTTAGAGAGCTTGTGGTCGGTGGAAACAAGCATCAAGGTATATTGGAATTGGACTTTGGAGCTTTATCAAAACGTTTAAAGTGATCTTGCTTTTTAAGTAAGGTAATAAGGGTGGCACCGCGGTTCATTCGTCCCTTTCTATAGGGAATGAATGGGCTTTTTTTTATTCCCTAACCATTAATTAACTTGATTAGGAGTGAATTACAGTGAGTACAATTTTTTCTGGTATTCAGCCCAGTGGAACCTTAACCATTGGCAACTATGTTGGAGCTATCCGGCAATTCGTCGAACTACAAAACAGTCATAACTGTTTCTTTTGTATTGTAGATGAGCATGCTGTAACGGTTCCACAAGAACGATTAAAGCTACGTGATAACATCCGGTCACTAGCAGCAATTTATCTTGCATCAGGGATTGACCCGAATAAATCAACCCTATTTATCCAGTCAGAAGTACCTGCTCATACACAGTTAGGATGGATGATGCAGTCCATCAGTTATATGGGTGAATTGGAAAGGATGACACAATTTAAGGATAAATCCGAGGGGAAAGAAGCTGTATCTTCAGCACTATTTACCTATCCATCTCTAATGGCAGCTGATATCCTTTTATACAATACAGATTTAGTACCTGTTGGAGACGATCAGAAACAACATTTAGAATTAACGAGAGATTTAGCGCAGCGCTTTAACAATCGCTTCTTAGATGTATTTACCGTACCGGAAATTAGCATTCCTAAAGTTGGTGCCCGTATTATGTCACTACAAGAGCCAACAAAAAAAATGAGTAAATCTGATGAAAATGCAAAAGCATCCATCTTCATGCTAGATGATCCGAAAAAAATCGAAAAGAAAATCAAAAGCGCTGTTACCGATTCAGAAGGTATTGTGAAATATGATAAAGAAAATAAGCCAGGTGTCTCAAATTTATTAGATATACACGCTGTATTTTCTGGTGAGACGATTGAAGAGCTTGAAAGAAAATATGAAGGAAAAGGGTATGGCGATTTTAAACAAGGTGTTGCAGATGCAATTATTAATGTTCTAAAACCGATTCAAGACCGTTATTATGAGATTCTTGATTCAGCCTTATTGGACCAAATTTTAGATCAAGGTGCTGAAAAAGCATCATTAGTTGCGAATAAGACTATTCAAAAAGCGAAAAAAGCAATGGGACTTGGTAGAGTCAAAAAGAAAAATCAGTGAGTGCTTCTCACTGATTTTTTGATTTCTGTTTGGATGCTCCTTCTGCATAACTGCTTTCAAGCTCCCACATCTTTTCAAGAAATGGTTGCCCCTTAATAATTTTCTCACAAAGCTCCTCATGTGCAAGACTCCAACCGAACTTAACACCATCATATAAAGCCTGCCACACTTCATCCTCATCCATAAAGCGAATAAATGGGTATTTTTTTGGATTCCATTCCGTTAACCAATAACGTAATTCTTCTATGTTATTCGATGTACGTAGTTGATCTAACCCCATCATCAACAATTGCTTTAACTGCCGCTCTCTTCTTGTCAATCCAAATACTAAGTCCGGCGACATAGAAAGCATATGATATTCTTTTTCATAAGTCATTTCATCAAAGCCAAAACTCTGTGGCTTCGCTTTTTCAATCATTTCAAATACAAGCTGTTCCTGTCTAGGGATGAGTCGGCTCTTTCGGATTGGAATACGATAGCCAATTGTATCGAACACTAGGATATCATTTCCATCTGTTACGACACAGGCGTAATCGACAACCGAACGATCTTGGCCTTTTCGAGTATAAGCGCGTTTGTAAATTGCATCAAGTAAACCTTGAGGCAAATCATGCATATCATTTTCAATGTATCGATACAATGGTTCAGTTATGTATACTAATGGAACTTGATCAAGTAATTCAATACCATCATCTTTTCGCCATTCATGAAAATAACAAACATTATAGCCGTTTTCTTCTCCTTCGAACCAGTTCACCCAAACATCGTGTAAATATAACATACAACACCCCTCACTTCCCGAATGAATCAATTGAGGTTGTTCAAAAATTTACCATCTATTCCAGTTCTTTTTGAACATACACTTAAAATACATTATGACCATC
Source organism: Ornithinibacillus xuwenensis (assembly GCF_039614845.1). Classification (NCBI taxonomy): domain Bacteria; kingdom Bacillati; phylum Bacillota; class Bacilli; order Caryophanales; family Bacillaceae; genus Ornithinibacillus; species Ornithinibacillus xuwenensis. The sequence continues at coordinate 253,171 of NZ_JBDIML010000003.1, forward strand.
ATTTAGAAATTTATTCGATTGTGCCGAAAACCGTTTAGGATTTATTCGGATAGGTGTATATAACAAAGGTCATCAATAGAAAACCGATTGGGAGAAAATAGCACTCCATTCGCCCACTAACAAAAATAAAATATTCTGCCCATGACACACCTGCAGGCAAAAAATTCATATACGAAATCAGCGTTACACCACCTGTAACTGCTAGTCCAAACCCAATCAAAAATAAAAATATATATCCCATTCCATGACCACCTATGCTTGTCCTTTTATTACATGATATGCTGGGGCGGAGATTTACATGATTGAAAAGTTGCTAGAGCTATTAAACTGATTGTGAGGTATGTATGTTTGATTGGAGAAGGAGAAAAATTAGAAGAGGGTGATGTACAGCGATGGGTTTGTCGTGCATTGGATATCAGCGAATATATAAATTTATCAGCGGTTCTTTGAGGATATCAGCGGAACCTGCTAATAAATCAGCGGATTTTATCAGATATCAGCGATTAAGCTAATTTTATCAGCGTATCGTAAAAGTTACAGCGAATAATCTAAACTTCTCTGCGCTTCTCCTATAAAATTAGCAATTAACCAGATCAACACATAAAAAAAGGCTGACACCCTCGTCAGCCTTAATCATTTTACTAATATTTTTTAAAAATAAGAGATACATTATGCCCGCCAAATCCTAATGAATTACTTAATACGACATTAACATCTTGTTTTCTTGCTTTATTTGGTACGTAATCTAAATCACAATCTGGGTCTGGTGTTTCATAGTTTGTAGTTGGTGGTAGTACACTATCTACAATTGATTTAACAGAGATAACCGCCTCTACACCACCAGCTGCACCTAGTAAGTGTCCAGTCATCGACTTTGTTGATGACACCGCCAGCTTATACGCATGATCACCAAAAATAGTTTTAATTGCTTCCGTTTCAAATTTATCATTTAAATCAGTGCTTGTTCCATGCGCATTAATATAATCGACATCTTCTGGTTTTAATCCAGCATCACGTAATGCATGCTGCATGGCTCTTGCTGCACCTTCACCATGCTCTGCTGGAGCAGTAATATGATAAGCATCTCCAGTTGCACCGTAGCCTACGATTTCCGCATAGATATTTGCACCACGAGCTACTGCACTTTCTAAGGTTTCAAGAATCAGAATCCCGGCTCCCTCTCCCATTACAAAACCATCACGGTTCTTATCAAATGGACGACTAGCTGTCTTTGGATCTTCGTTAAACGATAATGCTTTTGCAGATGAGAATCCAGCAAATGACATATTTGTGATTGGTGCTTCTGCTCCACCAGCAATGATGTAATCAACATCTCCACGTTGTACAGCCTTATAAGCATCACCAATAGAGTTTGCCCCTGAAGCACAGGCTGTTACTGAACAGGAGTTAATTCCTTTTGCACCCGTTTGAATGGAAACTTGACCAGCCGCCATATCTGGAATCATCATTGGTACAAAAAATGGGCTTACTCGTTTATGTCCTTTTTCGATAAACTTTCTGAATTGATCTTCATAGGTTTGCATTCCACCAATTCCAGATCCAATCCAAACACCAACACGGTGTGCAATATCCTCTGTTATTTCTAAGTTGGCATCCTTTAACGCCATTTTTGATGCTGCTACAGCAAATTGTGTAAAAGCATCCATCTTTCTTGCATCCTTCTTATCTACATATAAGGTTGGATCGAAATCCTTTACCTCAGCTGCGACCTTGGCAGGAAATTCATCTTTATTTACGCGTGTTACATAATCAATCCCCGAATTTCCAGCTAGAAGATTCCCCCACATTGTGAGTACATCATTTCCAATGGGGGTAACTGCTCCAAGACCTGTCACAACTACTCTTCTTTCCGTCATGATTGGTACTCCTCCTATAATTAAAATAAATGCGTGATTATTACAGTTGACATGTTAGGCTTATCGACCCCAACGTAACGCGATAGCTCCCCATGTTAAGCCTGCACCAAAACCTACTAAAACGATTAAATCATTTTCCTTAATTTTACCATCTTTAACACTTTCTGATAAAGCCATAGGTATAGAAGCTGAAGAGTTATTACCATATTTCTTAATGGTTGTTGCCATTCTTTCTTCAGATATACCTAGTCTTTCTCTTGCAGCTTCCATAATTCTAATATTAGCTTGGTGAGGAATTAAGTAATCCACATCCTCTTTACCTAATCCAATCTTTTCAATTACATTGACAGATGAATCTGGCATTTGTCTAACCGCAAACTTGAAAACCTCACGCCCGTTCATGGATAGAAAACCGTCTTTTTTCTGGTATAGATGAGCTCCACCAGAACCATTTGCTCCAAGCTCAAACGATAGAATTCCTTTTGATTCTGATACTTCACCCATTATAGCTGCACCTGCACCATCTCCAAATAATACACAAGTATTACGATCGGACCAGTCCGTTATTTTAGAAAGTTTTTCTGCGCCGACTACAAGTACATGCTTATAAACCTTTGATTCAATAAATTGCTTTGCTGTTACCATGCCATACATAAATCCTGCACACGCTGCACTTACATCCATTGCAGCAGCATTCCATGCACCTAACTTCTCTTGAATTATGCAGGATACAGATGGAAATGGTGTATCTGGTGTAACCGTAGCAACTAAGATTAAATCAATATCTTCCGGCTTCACATTTGCATCTTCTAATGCACTTAACGATGCATGGTAAGCCATGTCAGAAGTATCCATATCATCTTCTGCTATTCTTCTTTCTTCTATTCCAGTTCGTGTTCGAATCCACTCATCACTTGTATCAACTGTTTTTTCTAAATCTTGATTGGTGACAATCTTTGCTGGAGCGTAATGACCTACACCTAATACGCCAACACCCATATTTACATCCCCTTACACTCTAGAGTTATTATCAAATATTATGACTTGGTACTAATTTTAAAGCAAAAAAGAAAGACTTGCAAGATACAACTTCCTAATCAGGGATATATCACGATTTTGGAGTTAGTATTGATTCGGTAGCAAGCCCGTTTCTTTATATTTTTCAATGGCTTTATTTAATACTTCTCGAAAATAATCTGGAACCTCTGAGCTATATTCACCCATGGTGATATAGTCGTCTTTAAAATCAAAGGATAATACTTCACCCTCTAGTTCACCCTTATTAAACTGCTTTGCTGCTAGCATATACAATTGCTCTACATGCTGTACAGTACTAGTTAATACCGTATTAGGTTCAACTTTTAGTTGGTCAGACACAAATCCTAAGGCATATAAATTATCTTCACTTGCTTTTTTAATTACTTCTTCACTAAAGGCATCCCCTGCAGGATAAAATACGTCTACGCCATTCGCTTTCATCCGTTCATATGCTTGGATCGCTATATTAGTATCATTCCAATCATATATAAATTCCATCTGAACGTTTGTACCAGGATTTTGGTATTTTACCCCCTCATAATATCCCTCAATTTCTGGTTGCCATTGATATGCAGCAATGATTCCAACCTGATTATTAGTCGAAATTTCACTTGCTAGCATCCCTGCAAAAAAGCCCATCGCATGGGAATTAAAGGTCATACTTGTCAAATTGTCACTATAATAGTTCCCATTAAAATAAACGAAATGAACATCTGGATAATTAGTAGCTATTCGATAGAAGTGCTCTCCGAATGTGCTACTATGACCAAAGATTAAATTTGTTCCGCTAGAAACTAAATCACTAACTGCCTTAGAGATTTCTACTTCTGTTTGGACATTCTCTACCACTTCAACTTCTACATCGAACGCTTCTTCAATTTCTAATAACCCATTATACCCTTTTTCATTCCAAGGCTGAGAATCAATTGTTCCCTCAACAATCATACCAGCCTTATAAAGATTGCCTTGCTCCTCAGCTTCTAAACAGCCACTAATAAATATGATTCCTAAAACAGATAAAAAAATAATACTAATTTTTTTTCTCAAGCTTAAAGCACTCCATTCAAACCTTAGACTTTACTTAATACAAATCCTTATAACGCTGATAATGCTCCAAGACTTTCCTCACATTTTGCTCTATAGGTATATTGTCACGAATCGAAATAGAATTTTCAAGTTTTTGTGCTTCACCTTGCGTTTTTTTCTTCGAATATACCATAATTTGTTCAGATGTTAGGGTTCCATCTAATAACGGATAAGTGGCTTTTATAAAATCTTCAATATAGACTGCATTAACAAGAAATTCTTGAGAGGAAAAAGAAATCATTCTGTTCTTCCATAGGATGCCTTCTTCTGACATATCCATCCACTCGCCAAAAAGCAAAGGAGCATTAACCATAACACAACTGTTATTATTATCATCTCCTTGAGGTTCATTGCAAATCTTAACTACTCGATTGAAATCTTGTTTATCTGTTGGAAAATGTTCTCCAATAACAATTGCAAGGTTACATTCATTGTTATTCAAGGAATCGATTAATTCAAATGAACTATTTCTTCCCACAAACATATAGAAGTTTTCTTTTTTATCGGAGTCTACTTTGTCGACTCCCTTGACTACCATCCCTTTATGAAGCAAAAAATTAACATAGTGAAATCCAATCCAGTTAAAACAATTGTATACGAGTACTTCCATCACTTACTCCTCCTTTTATGTAACCTATGAAGAAATACTTTTATTTTATGAGTTGTTTTGGTAAACTATATAGGGAATTAATAATCGTTTAAAGATAATGAACTTAGGAAAAATGAGGTGTTACATATGCGCTTTGTCGCTACGATTGGCTGGGCAGTATTAATTAGTTTTGTTCTTTCTTATGTTCTTTCAAGTATGGCTGGAGAAACACTTGATCTTGTTGGCACGTTTGTTGTTGCCGCAATCTTTTCAATCATTGTATTCATTTTAGGTGATGGCTTACTGCGAGAGAAAAAAGAGCAATAATTTTTCTTCATTTGTTGAAGCTTGAACACAAAACCCTTGCCTAAATTTTATTGGCAAGGGTTTTCTTTGTCTTCTTCCATTCTGTCAATGGTAAATCAATAGTTTAATACCATGGTAATACACTTAGAGCTGTAAGAGCTGCCAACGGTAAGACTAATCGTCTAAATCTTCTACGTGGGCCATAAAATCCATAGCCTGGATAGCCATATCCGTATCCTGGATAACCATAGCCATAACCTGGGTATCCACCATACCAGCCACCAAACTGGCGTTGGTCCATTGTATTCGGCATTTGCTGACCTTCTTCTCCATCAATAGGTACTGCAAAATAGACATAGTCTTCATCTAAGCCTGTGATGATACCATCAAAGTTCGTGCCATCTTCTAATTGGACTAGTACGTAGGAATGCATATGGCTTTTGCATTGGTCATACATATGTTTATGTTTATGAGCCATTCATATCGACCTCCTCACAAATTAGCCTATTCATTTGCCTATACGGTGGTGACAGAATAATCCAGATGTAACAAACAATTTATATAGGGGGAAAAATCCGTGGATTTCTTAAATGAAGAATTTCTGATGTTACTTAAATATACTTTTTTAGGCTTGTTACAAGGATTTACAGAGCCAATTCCTATTTCCTCAAGTGGACATTTAGTACTTGCAAGAGACATTCTTGGGGTAGAGGCTGATGGACTTTCCTTTGAGAGTCTCGTGAACTTTGGTTCGCTAATCGCTGTGTTGCTTATCTATCGGAAAGATATCCTTCGGTTAGTTAAAAATGGTGTACGCTTTATCTTTACAAAAGATCCGACTGCAAAAGAGGATTTTCATTTTATTCTAATGTTAATTGTAGCAACCATCCCTGCAGGTTTAATCGGTGTTTTATTAGAGGATAAAATCGGTGATTTGAGTACATCCTTTGTTGTCGGCATAACATTGCTGATTACAGGTGTTGCACTTTGGGTAATTCGTAATCTTCGAGGTAATAAAAGTGATAAACAAATTACATTCAAGGATGCTGTTATTGTTGGATTTGCTCAATCCATTGCCTTAGTTCCGGGTATAAGTCGATCAGGTGCTACTATTGTTGCTTCCATGCTGCTTGGCATGAAGCAGGAAACAGCATTACGCTTTTCGTTCCTATTATACATACCTGTGAGCTTGGGAGTCGGAATACTTTCCGTTGATGATATTGTTCATGATAAGAATTTTGATACATTAATGATTCCATATATTCTAGCATTTATTTCTTCCATTATTGCTTCTTACTTCGCCTTAAAATGGTTCATGAACATTATGGCTAGAGGCAATCTGAAGTACTTTGCATTCTACTGCTTTATCGTTGGGATTCTAGTAGTAGTCTTCTTATAAGAATAACATTGCAGAGAACTGGATTTAATCCAGTTCTTTTTTAAATGGATCTATACCATTTTATCGGTTTCGAAGATGGTTAATTCGGCGTACAGTAGGATATTCGGCGAAAGGAACAGAGAATTCAGCACTTCTTCGTCTATTTCGGCGAAATGGCAAATAATTCGGCTAATCGATGTTTGCTTTTTACTTCATAAAAAAAAGCCGACTCGTATTTACGAATCAAGCTTCTTCTATCCGATCAATCTGGAATGCCTAGAGCAATTTTTGCATATCGTGACATTCTTTCTTTGCCCCAAGGTGGATCCCAAACAATATTTACTCTCGTTTCTTTCACTTCAGGAAGATCATATAGTGCACGTTGGATATCGGCTTCAATATGAGCAGATAATGGACAGCCCATTGCTGTTAATGTCATCGTAACAACACAAACTCCGTCATCATCTAAATCAACATCATATATTAATCCAAGGTTAACGATATCAATCCCTAGCTCTGGATCAATTACATTTTCAAGAGCTCCCATGAGATTTTCTTTTAATGCTTCATCCATGGTTTTCCCTCCTTCTTTCTTATACCTATCATTTAAACATAATTTCCACTTTTTTTAAACTAAAGATGTTTTTCAAACCATTTTACAGTTTCCAAAATAGCAAAACGACTTACCTTGTGATCGCGGTTTTTCTCTCGTAAAAACTTAATATTATCCTTTTGTTGATACAATTTCGTAACGTGCTGATAAAAACTAAAGGAATGGTCAAATGGGACTACCGAATCACGATCGCCATGCCAGAATAACAATGGTCGCTCATTTAGTTTTTCTGTCTGCAAAGATAAATCATATGTAATCAACTTATCATATAATTGATTTATTTCTTCATCAGTTAATGGAAGAGCCCCCATCTTTTTATACCCTGCAACCAGTTCTTTCGCAAAGGTTGTTATTTTGGGTGACCCCATTAAAACAGCAGCAGCCTTTATCCAGCTATAATGTGACAATGCAGACGCAGTTGTAATACCACCCATACTCGTACCAGCAACACCTATTCTTCCATCTAATATCAACCCTTGATGATCTAAGAATGACTTAATATCATTCAATTCCTTTATGTTTTGTAATACGATATTAAATAAATAAATTCGCACATCAGCGATTTGATTTGTGGTACGTTCACCATGAAACTCACTATCCGGCAAAATAACCCGATATCCTTTTTCCGCTAATAAAAATGCTAGTGGTAAATTATGCTCCTTCGCACTGGTAATTCCATGAAAATAAACGACAGTTGGTAGTGCGTCCTTGTCTCTATTAGAATCCACCACCACTAAGCTTGGTACTCCCCCTACTTCTTGCTTGTGTACTCCAATCATCTACATAATCCTCTCAGCCATATTCATTTTCTAGTTCTATAATAGTATTTTTTTGGAAATAGTGAAACTAATTTAACCGAGATTATTCTGAAGTTTTACATTAATCCTGTACATTTAATCCTTTACATATTCAGAAAACACGAATAAACTAATGACATACGAGGTGAAACAAATGACAAAACAACATTTAATCGCATTAGATTTGGATGGGACGTTGCTATCCGATCAGAAAGTAATCAGCGAAAAAAATAAACAAATTTTATTCCGGGCAATGGATGAAGGACATATCGTTGTCATTGCAACAGGTCGACCACATCGTGCTAGTATTCAATACTATAAAGAACTAGGTCTGAAAACACCTATGGTTAACTTCAACGGTGCTTTGATTCACCATCCAGAAGATTCAAAATGGGATGCACTTCATAATCCAATGCCAAAAAGAACCGCACTTAGCATCGTAGAAACCTGCTATAACTTAGATGTACATAATGTTCTGGCCGAGGTTAAGGATAATGTATTTCTTGATAAATTCGATCAGAATATAATTGATATCTTCCATCAAACTGAAAATGATTCTCCTTTTACCATCGGAAGTTTAAAGAGTAAGCTAACAGAAGATCCTACATCATTACTAATTCATCCAAAAGAAGATCATATCGCTTCACTACGTGATCACCTCGATGATTTTCATGCAGAAGTTATTGAACACCGTAAATGGGGTGCTCCTTGGAATATCATTGAAATCGTGAAAAAAGGAATTAATAAAGCAGTGGGGCTACAAAAAATTGCCCATTACTATCAAATTCCTCAAGAACGAATTATTGCGTTCGGAGATGAGGATAATGACTTCGAAATGATTGAATACGCAGGTGTTGGTGTTGCTATGGGAAATGCAATTGACCCATTAAAAAACTTGGCGAAACATATTACCGATACGAATGAAGCAAATGGTATTAGTGTCTTTCTAGAAGATTACTTAAAATTAGAGCCTTCAAATGTTAAGTAAAAGCAAGCCTACCGAATTTTTCCTACAATAAAATTAAACCAGTATTCCATACTATAAGTGAACGTATATAAGCGTTCACTTTTTTGTTGGGAGGAATCGTCTTGGGCAAAGGGAGCAAATCCAAAAGATTTAGTCAACAAAGTGCTGATGCTGTAAGAAAGCATGATGAAAAATTCCCTTATCGCTCTAACTTTACTGATAAAGAGCGAAAACAGGAAGAAGCAGATAACCATACGGTAGGAGGGTTTTAAATGCAGAACAACCTTTTTCAGCAAGCTAAAGATGCTATGTCTCGTTTAACAAATATGAACGGGGCCTCTGAACAAGATCAACAAGCTGCTCATAATGCAATACAAGCTGCTTTAACCGATGCTACTCCAGAAGAGAAGCAACAATTACAGCAGCTACAACAGCAGCTTGAGCAACACAAACTTAGCTAGCCTCCGTTAGCATTGACTTTTTCTATCCATTTCGTATATCCCCAAAAAAGTACGATAATGCTTGTGATGGTAATAGCCAATTCATTCTCCGGATGAAACGGGATTACTGAATAAGCAGGCTTTCCAAGGGTGTTCCAAGGAGAATTGGAGCACCCTTTTCTATTTCGCTTTTTTCTTACACATTTTTCTGCTAATATAGATTTAAAAGATGCAATATTAGGGAGGTAATCCGATGGGAGTTAGAGCTGAAGCGACACCAAACCCAAATGCGATTAAATTTACAACAGACAAGCTAATCTTTGAAGGTACAAATAGTATTTCGGTTATGCCCGGTGATACAAGTGAACATGAAATTATGAATGATTTAATGAAACTTGAAGGCGTAGATAATGTATTTGGCTACCAAAACTTTATCACAGTAAACAAAAGCTTTGATGCAGAATGGGACGATGTAACCCCAAGTGTCAAAGAAGTGTTTGAAAAGCACGGATATTAATACATAAAAAAACTTGCAGGATAGTTTCTGCAAGTTTTTTTCAATTTACTGTTGTCATAAAAGGATTATTTATGTCCTTTTCTAAAAATCCTGTTAAACATAACATTGCTTTGGCAGCATAAATTAACTCCTCTTCCACTATTCCTTGCGAAAGAAGCCATATATACCTGCCGTTTCAACGATATTCGCAAATGCATCTGGATCCACTTCTTTTATAATTCTCTCTAAATCATATAGTTCATAGCGTGTAATGACTAAATAGAGCATATTCTTATTTTCATTGGTATACGCACCAACTGCAGGTAGGATGGTTATACCACGTACCATGTTTTTGTGGATGGCTTGTTGTAATTCCTTTGCCTTTCTTGTCACTATCATGGCCGTGAGTTTTTCATGTCTTGTATGAATTGCGTCAATTACTCGTGTAGTGACATATAGCGTAAGTAATGTATAAAGTGCATTTTCTGGTTCATATAAAATACCTGCAAATGCAATAATGACCGCATTCAAGGATAGAAAATAAATGCCAATTGGTTTATCATTTATTCGTGAGAGAACCATTGCAACAATATCCATACCACCAGTAGATGCACCAATTTTCAGTGTAAATCCGACACCGATACCTGCTACTAGTCCACCAAATACTGCATTTAAAATAATATCTTCCGATAACTGAACCAGCGGTATTACTTCTAAAAATAACGAGGTAAAAATGACCGAGACAATGCTATAAATTGTAAAACCTTTTCCTACTTTAAACCAACCCAATATGAAGACTGGAATATTTAATAGTAATAGTAGAATCCCCGTAGAAATACCGATTCCGACAAAGTCATTGAAAACACTCGAAATTAACTGTGCCGCTCCAGTAAATCCACTCGCATACACATTCGCACTAATTAAGAAGAAGTTTAATGATATGGCATTAAACAAGGATCCGATGATGACAACAGCGATTCTTTTTGCTTCTACTAAAAACATAGCAAGCTCCTTTTTTATATCAATTATTTTGACTATATCCCATTATAACTATAAACTAAACATAAAATCATTTATTTATTAGAATTGAAGGTGATTCGATGAGTGTGAAAATTATGGCTGATTCAGCTAGTGACCTGACACAAAGCTACTTTACTGAATATGACATGGAGATGGTATCCTTGACCGTCCACTTAGATGACAAGGATTATGAGGACGGAGTAGCCATTACACCAAAAAATGTTTTTGATGCAATGCGGGAAGGCAAATCTCCCAAAACCTCCCAGGTATCACCACAGACATTTAAAACTATTTTTACCTCTTATGCGGAGTCTAAACAAACTTTGGTTTATTTAGCTTTCTCATCCGAGCTTTCCGGTACATATCAAACAGCTAAAATGATGGAGCAAGAAGTAAAGGAAGAGTATCCGGATGCTGATATCCATGTAATCGATACGAAATGCGCATCAATTGGCTATGGCCTAGTTGTTCTGAATGCTGCTAAACTAGCTAATGAAGGTAAATCAAAGGAAGAAATCATGGAGGATGCGAAAAAACGAGCACTTCATATGGAGCATATTTTTACCGTAGATGATTTAGAATATCTGCAACGTGGCGGACGAGTAAGTAAAGCAGCCGCTTTTGTTGGTACCTTGCTTAATATTAAGCCAATACTTCACGTAGAGGATGGAAAATTAATTCCACTTGAAAAAATGCGTGGAACGAAGAAGCTTCTTGGTCGCATGCTTGAAATTATGGAAGAACGTGGCTTAAACTTCGAAAATCAAACCATCGGTATTAGCCATGGTGACGATTTAGAACGCGCAGAAAAGCTAGCAGAAATGATTAAAGAGAAATTTGGCGTTAAAGATGTTATTATTGAATTTGTCGGCTCCGCAATCGGTGCCCATTCTGGACCTGGTACACTTGCACTATTTTTCTTAAATAAATCTTTTGAATAATAACCAGATAATAAAACTGACTCAATGACCTGAGTCAGTTTTTTTCGTTTTTTTGAAAGCCATGCTTTTTTTTTGAAACAAATCATTCAATGGGTACGTCTTATTCGAAAATGAAATGTTTTTCTGATTTAAGGGGTGAAAAAAATGAAAAAGAAAATTGGGTTAATTAGTATTGGGGTTATTAGCATTGTTATTCTCATGATATTCCTGTTTACAAATCGGATTACAGCAGAAATTCCTTCTGCCTCCAGTTTTGTACCAACTTATAAAGATTGGACGGTACATTTCTCCGAACCGATGAATCCAGATACGTTCACGGAAGAAAACGTCCTTGTACAAAACAAAAGTGGAGAACCGATTGCTGTAACATTAGAATGGAATGAAGCAAACACCATCTTAACACTGCGGGCACCTGAAAGAGGCTACAGCATTGATGAGACATATCAAATAGTTATTTCAAATAATGTGGAAACTGCATCAGGTAGAAATTTATCAAAGAAGTTCTCTCATAACTTCACAGCTGTCGGGGAACTGCCAAGTATTAAGGATCAAAAGCAGCTTATCACCTTACTTGAAGAGCGGATGGAAGCGCAGCAAAAAAATGAATTTGTAACATTTGAAAGTGATACTGGTAGCGCTGAGGCTAAGGAATCTGCGGATACGGCAGTAGCTGATGAAAGCTCATCCGGTGATGGCTCTTCTAATACAAATGTCCAAGTGGATGGGGTCGATGAGGCCGATATCATAAAAACAAACGGAGAATCAATTTTCTTTGTTCGAGACGGTGATATAATTATTACCTCAACAGATGAAGAAAATAGTGAAGTACTCAGCCAAATTAAGCTAGAAAATTACTATCCAAATGAAATATATTTGCACGATAAGCTATTAATAACGATAGGAAATAAATCTGAGCCATTGCGGAAAGTTAAAGAATCCGATAAAGAGCCTGGAGAAACGGTTGACAGTGAAATTGGCATCTATGAACCAATGTATTCTAGTCAAACAACAGTCTATATTTACGATGTTCAAAACCCAGAAGAACCAAAACAAATACGTGAAGTAAGTCATGAAGGCTATTACAATACTTCCAGAATATTAGATGGTTATCTTTATCTAATAGCCAATGAACATCCTCCCTTTCATATCCTAGAACAAGAAGATGTAGAAGTACGTCCATTTATTAAGGATACAGCAATTAGCGAAGCCAGTAAGCCAGTAGATTTTAACGATATGTACTTCTTCCCAGAGAGTGATGAGGAGCAGTTTTTAATTTTGGCATCTATTGATTTGGAGGATATGGAAAAGGAGGCCAATATAGAGACATACCTTGGCGCCTCTGAACAAATCTATATGTCTCAAGAAAATCTTTATGTAGCAGTAAATAAATACACGGATACGGAGTCTTCTAAATCAACATCAAGTGATAAGGCAGAGATTATGATTTGGCGACCAGAAAATGTCGATACTGAAATTACCCAGTTTCAAATTGATAATGGTTCATTAACATATAATGCTTCTACAGTAGTAAACGGTACACTAATCAATCAATTTGCAATGGACGAACGCGACAACACCTTTCGAGTTGCTACAACCAAGGAGAACTGGGAGGATGATGAGCAAGCTTCTACCAATAATCTGTACACCTTTGATCAGAACCTACAACCGCTTGGTTCTGTTGAAGGACTTGCTGAAGGAGAACGAATTTATAGTGTTCGTTTTATGAAAGATGTAGCGTATATGGTAACATTCAAACAGGTTGACCCGTTATTTGTAATCGACCTTAAAGACCCTGCAAATCCTACCGTATTAGGAGAATTAAAAATACCAGGATTTAGTAATTACTTGCACCCATTAGATGAAAATCATGTCATAGGATTTGGACAACATACCAAACTAATCGAAGAAGAAGGTATGAATGAACCAAGGGTCCAAACAGCCGGAGTAAAAATTTCTGTTTTTGACGTCAGTGATCCAACAAACCCAACAGAAAAATACAGTGAAGTTATTGGGCAAGGGGGTTCATACTCTGAAATCTTGCATAATCACAAGGCTTTATATCAACACCCGACAGAAAACCTATTTGGCTTCCCGGCAGTTTTATCCGAAACTAAGCTCATTAATAAAGGAGATATTTCCTATGAGGAGTACAATCCTATTTTTGAAGGGGCAATCCTCTACAAAATAACTGCTGAAGATGGGATACAACTGTATGATACAGTTACGCATCAAGCTGAGTTTGATGAATATCCAGAATGGACATCGGAGATAAAGAGAATGGTATCCGTTGATGATACACTGTACACATTCTCATGGAATCAAATGAAAGTATATGATATTTCCAGCCAACAAGTTGTGAAATCCGTTGACTTACCCGAGCTTCACATCAACTATTAATTAGAAGGGAGAATACAAATGATGTATTCTCCTTTTTTGCATGTGAGTTGGCTTGTTATTAGGACTTTAGATTTTGGCACGGAACTTTAACCTTTTTCTGCCATTCTTTAGCCTTTTCACATTTTTAGCATGTTTTATTAAATTCTCACATATATTTTTTATACAGTCGTACTTGGTATATGTTCAGAAGGAGGATAGATATGCTAATAAACGAATTAATTTCTGTCTATGAAACGGAACGACAAGAATCCCCTAAAACACTAAATGATTTATTAGACTACTTTCAAAAGAAGTATATTGCTGGTGACATTGATATTAAATCCTATCGAGACATATATAATTTCTTACATCAACAGGGTGCTACTTCAGCACACGAATATGTATAATTGAAACCGAAGTCCTAAGCTAGGGCTTTTTCTTTTGCATAAAATTTTCTCATGGTTTCGCTGAAAATGGGTAAAATGGATAACATATTCTTACATAGGAGGCTAATCACGTGACAGCAAATAAAGACCCAAAAACTCCACCACCACAGGAGCAAGATCAGCAACCGGGAATTGAATCCAACATGCATCCAGAGCCAGAGTATATCCGAAAAGACTATAAAGGAAGTCAAAAACTAGACGGTAAAGTTGCTATTATAACAGGGGGAGACAGTGGTATTGGGCGTTCGATAAGTGTGCATTATGCTCAAGAAGGTGCGAATGTCGCAATTATATATCTCAACGAGGATAAAGATGCCCATGAAACGAAGCAATTAGTTGAAAGTGCTGGGCAGAAATGCCTTCTAATAGCGGGGGATATTGCAGATCCTGCATTTTGTAATCAGGCAGTTAAGCAAGTAATGGATCAATTTAACCAAATTGATATCGTGATTAATAATGCAGCAGAGCAGCATCCACAAAGTGATTTTATGAATATCTCCCAAAATCAATTGGAGCGTACCTTTAAGACGAATGTATTTGGGATGTTTTATATGACGCAAGCTGCATTACCTCATATGAAAAAAGGAAGTACCATTATTAATACTTCCTCCATTACAGCATATCAAGGAAATAAGGATTTAATTGATTATAGCTCTACCAAAGGTGCAATAACTACATTTACAAGGTCCCTATCGGAATCATTAATTGGCAAAGGGATTCGTGTGAATGCTGTTGCTCCAGGTCCGATTTGGACCCCACTTATCCCTTCTACCTTTAATGCAAAAAAGGTCGATACCTTTGGATCTAATACTCCAATGAAACGTATGGGCCAGCCTAAAGAACTCGGACCAGCATATGTGTATTTAGCAAGTGAAGACTCGAGCTACGTCTCAGGAGAGGTGATCCACATAAATGGTGGAACCATTGTAAATGGCTAACTTTATGACAGGATGCTATGTCAACAACTGGCATCTGTCTTTAACAATTCTAATAGTACATCTTGATCCTCAGGGTACGCATGTATCATTGAAGCCACGTCATCAAATGACTTCCAACCAACCTCAATGATTGTGTTATCAGGATCTTGTATACCGAGACTTTCACCTATTTTCCGAACGAGAAAGTATGACGTTCTAACGAAAATCCCTTCTATTTCAGTTTCTTTGACAAAGCGCTCATTGATTATCTCTACTGAATAGCCAGTTTCTTCCTTCACCTCACGAATACAGCATTCCTCAGGGGTCTCACCATTTTCCATCCCACCCGATGGAACTGCCCAGCCTTCTGTGTCGTTTGCCTTTACCATTAAAACCTCATGTTGGTCATTAATACAAATTGCTGCTGAACCGTACCATTCTTTCATCTCTCTCCTCCACTCTAATCCTTACTTTCATGTCAATCGATACAAGAAATGATTCGATAATCTACTTCATCGATATAGCCAATCTCCTCTTGTAAATCCCATAGTATAATCTGAGAGGTTTCAGTATTCTCTTGAAAGGGCATCAACCGATCTATGGTTGAGGTATATACAGGGTTATACTTTACGCTGGCTGTTTCAATATGTTCAGACTTTAATAAGCCTTTAAAAGTCAGTTCTGCTACAAGTTGCCCTGTCTCCTCAAACAGCTCTCGTTTGGCACAATCCATTGGAGTCTCATTCCCCTCACGACTCCCTGCAGGTATTTCCCACTGTTTGCGCCAGATATTATAACATAGAAGAAATTTCCCACTGCATCGAATGACAGCAAACGAACCTGCTAATGGATAATATGTATTCATGCTTGATTCTTCAACTTTAATGAAATCACGAAATTTCCAGCCATTATTCTTCATGAAAACCACTCTGATTTCTCCTTTACTATCTCTATTCTGCAATTAACTGTATGTCATCCCAACCATATGCAAGAAGAACTAAATCATCTCCTCCAATTGTAATTGATTTATTATCAACAATTAGCCTTGCACCCATATTTTCATAAAAGGTTTTAGAAGAATTATCGGCTAACACCCAAACTAATGCTGTATTCATTTGCAGACTGATGAATCTTTGAAAAAGAACCTGCAATAATTGCTTACCAACACCTTGACCTTGATACTCGCTTAAAATATAGATGGAGGTAATATCTCCATCATAGCCGGGGTAATTGCCACTTCGTTCTCTCCCACCGTCTACAAACCCTATAATTTTACCTTCAGGATTTTCAGCTACAAATACATGATTGTCATCTCTACTAATATTGCGTTCCCAAAGCTCTGTTCGTTGTTCGTAGGAAAGCCTATTTAAATATTCATCTTTAATGATTCCACTATAGGTAGTTCTCCAACAATCAACATGCACCCTTGCTATTGCTTTCGCATCGGAAAATTTTCCTTCTCTTATGCGCATGGTACTCTTCCCCCCATTACCTGTAAAATTCTTTACACAAATTTTCAGCTACCTTATGCTTATAATTATATTTCGATTAAAAGCACAAAAATCCTTTAACTTTCAACAGAATGCAAATAGATTGTATAGAAAGGGACGTCATCGAATGAAGAAGGGAATTATCTCATATGGAGAAGCATTTATTGATTATATTGCGATAGACCAGAATAATGATCGATTTAATCGCTATCTAGGAGGAACGACAATCAACGTAGCGGTAGGTGTGCGTAGATTAGGAAGTCCGGCTTCTTATCTATGTAAGAAAGGAACGGATGAAACAAGTGATTTTGTTGTGAATGCTCTAAAAAATGAAGGAGTGGATGTATCGTATAGTAAAACTAGTCCGAACAAACAAATATGTAGGGTCTATATTCATCGTAATGAACAAGGTGACCGTTACTTCCATACCTATATTGACCAGACGCCTGATGAACAGTTGCAAGAGGATGAGTTGGATGCTCATTTTTTTCATCATGCTGCTATACTATACGTTGGATCTGGTACCCTTTTCAATCCGATTTCTCGACAGACTACAAAAGCTGCAATTGAATTAGCGAAGAACTCCAATACACTTGTAGCTTTTGATGCCAATATTCGAATGAAGCGATGGGAAAGCGAACAAATTTGTAGAGAGACAATCAAGGATATCCTTCCAGCTATCGATGTTTTGAAGTTATCCGATGAAGAATTATTATTCTTAATGCAGTCCTCAACTATTGAAGCAGCATTACAGAAGCTTACCCATTACCATATTCCATTTATTTGGATTACTAAAGGGGAAAATGGTGCTATCGCCATTCATAATCAGATCCGTATCGAAGTTGCCGTTTCCCATGTGGATGTCGTTGATACTACAGGAGCGGGCGATGCATTTATGGCTGGTATACTACATTGTATTGATAAAAAGGGACTGCCGACTAATATCCAGAAGCTACGGGAATACACTGAATTCGCTAATAAACTTGGTGCTATCACCTGTACGAAGCAAGGTTCCCTTTCAGCTTTCACTTAAATTCGATAGGATGTTATTTCTTTCATTTTGGCATGTTTGCCTGCACTGACAAAACGATAAACGTCACAAAAATCCTGTTTTGTTTGGTCACCAAACTCTAAGTATCCATTAACAGAAGCGCTACTTCCATGTGTAATTATATTTTCTATATGTAACGCAATAACGCTGTTTTTTAGGAGTTGCTGAAATTGTTCCATAACAATTTTCTTCCCTTTGGTTTTCTTTGTTCCGATTTGGTTCCATATCACTTCATCCGAAAGAAAATCATTCAGCAACTCTATATCAGCGGTTACTAAAGCAATATTGAATTGTCTGAGTATCTCTTTTCTTGGAGCATTACCACATTCTTCCTGGCAATATACTTTTATATCTTTTACCACATCATATTGGCTTCCCATCATGTACCTCCTAATTCATCGAATAAATTATCTGGCATCTAAAATGGTTATCCAAACCGCTAGCCATTCGTTATGCATGATTACGCTTTATCTGGATAGGTTTCTTGTAAAAATTTTATGGATTGTTGAATTAATGCCCTTAATACATCAACATCGATATCAGCTATTTTATTAATGTAGACACATGCTTTTCCAGTTGTATGCTTTCCGAAATCATTTAATAGTTTTTCGCGCTCCGTGTCACCTGTTGCAAAATAGAGACTAATTTTTGCTTTACGAGGTGAAAATCCCACTAGTGGAGCATCACCTTCGTGACCAGACGCGTATTTATAATGGTAAGATCCAAAACCAATAATGCTAGGTCCCCACATCTTGGCAGGATATCCCGTTGTCTCTGTAAAAATATCTAGAAGTTTATATGCATCTTCTTTCTTCTTTGGAGAATCTACAGCTTCAATGAATTCTAGTACACTATTATCATTTTCTTTCGTCTTTAGCTCGTACATCCTATCGCTCCCTTTCTTTTTGTAATAGTATAGCCTTTTAATAGATTATCCAACAGGAGAATGCATGTAAGGCTTTAATGAATATTAATGATTATCCTTGCCTTCACTGATTGTTATTTTTCTTTCAAAGAATTTTAACTATTCTCATTTAATTTTAGCTAATATTTAAAACAGTTACAACAAGCAAAAAGCAGCATTAGTTTCCTAATGCTGCTTTCCATTACTTACCTTCTCTTTTTTTCTGTTTTCTACTCAAGTATATAACGCCTGCTATAAACAATAGGAAAACAACTACAATTGGTGCAATAAATCCCCAATTTATCCCTGTATCTTCTTCAATAACAAACACATCAGCTGTTTCTCTTGCTAATCCTATTTTATAGTCACCATTTTCCAATTGACGAACTAGATTATCACCTAATAGACCTCGTAACTGCACATTTGAGTCTAGGTCAGTTATGGAAACTGCTCTTGAAACACTGTCATTATTAATGGCAATATACATGGTTTCGTCTTGATAAGAGCGCTTAAACACACTCATACCTTCATCAGATCCAACGAGTTCAAAATCACCATATTGTAAGACTGGAAATTCTGTACGGAGAGCAAGTACCTTCGAGTATACTTCCTCCAATTCTTCTTCACCGCTGTTAAAATCAACTAATCGTTGTGCTTCTTCAATACCAGACCCATACATTGGGATATCAGACCCTTGAAAAATAGAGACGACCCCAGGACTTGTCAACATATAAGTTAATGCGAGTTGCCAGGTTGTTACAGCATTTCTTCCATTCTCCGCTGCTCTTTGCGTGAATCGTTCCACTGTTCTATTATCTAAATAAATGAGCCCTTCTTTATTCTCATTTGATTTCCATGCTTGATAAATATCTTCAACAGGATTATTGACGTTGATGAATACATCAGCCATTGCCTTTGAAAGCTCTTGATTCTCTACAGCATCTATCGTTGAAATATCAACAAGCTCTTCAGAAGCATTATTTACTACATCAGCTACAATATAAAAATCAGAGTTCTCTTTCTTTAACTCTGCTGTCATGGTACCCATAAAGCCAACAGACGCTTTATCAGCCGCATGTAAAATAAATCCGTCAACATTTCCTTCGTTCATCCAATATTTTGCTATATCCAATAGCATGTTTTGAACATCTGGGTTTTCCTGATTTAATACAGCAACATTCTCAAACCACTCGGCATTCACTACATTCGCATCAGCCTTATCTATCAACCAGTCCTCTTTTTCAGGATCACCAACAATTGGATGACTCTCAGCTACATAATTTGTCACAAGCTCAAGCATAACCTTCATATCACGTTTATGAGCTTCTTCCACCAACTCATGCAAGTCTTCCATCGTTCCAAATTCTTCCTCCACGGAATAAAAGTCCTCAATCCAGTAACCGTGATAGCCATCAGGAGCATTTTCCATTATTGGAGAAAGTGATATTGTTGTATATCCTAAATCCTTTAAATCATCTAGCTTTAACTTTATTCCTTCTAAATCCCCACCGTGGTATGCATAAGGATCATCAATTCGAACCTCATCACTAAATGCTTGATCCCCATTATTAAAACGATCAACCATCACCTCATAGATTATTTCTTTTTGTATTGATTTTTCCGCTGCAAAGCTTACAACTGGGTATGTATATACAATTAATAAAATCGCTATTAACAATAGTATTGCAATTTTCTTCATTCATCTTCCTCCAGCTTTTTTAATCATTCTTGTACTATTATTAACCTTTCATACAAATAGTCAACGATATCTACCAAATTGTTAAAAATACGCCACAAAAAAAGCTATTCCAATAATAACGGAATAGCTTTTTTTCATAGTACCTTAACCGAACCAAACACCATTTGGTAAACGGAAGAAGCCTAAAGCAATGGTAATTAAAAATGCTACTACAAGCTGAATCCACCCAGCTTTTGCCGAGTCATTATCTTTAATTTTTCCTAATGTCATTTCCATTGCTGCGATTACCCAAACACCAGCCAGGCCTTTAATAATCGCTTCGACCAAATACGGATTATCTCCCTTGAAGAATGTAGCGATAAGGTCTCCACCAGAATACAAAATTAATAGATAGTCTAAACGAAGAATCATTTGCACAATTTTTGAAGCTTTTTCACTACCTTGCTTATGTAATATCACTGCAACAATAAACAATATGAAAGCAAGTGCCCATGCTGTAATATGTAGATGTGTATTCATCTAACTCCTCCTAATTCATACTCTTTTCTTTTTCATACAAGCCTATAACATTTCTAACCTATCATAACATGTTCGCATTTAAATACATATGAAAAATTTTTGACAATAAATTTCATTTTTATTCTCTTTCCGCACAAAATCTATTATAATAAGAAAAAATGTATATTTATACATATGCTATCTATTTGATAATTTGCGAAGTTGTGTTACATTGCTATTATAGGAGGGATTTTATGGCAAAATTAAGTGAATCGATTATTAACCAAACTGAATCTTATGGCGCGAAAAACTACCACCCACTGCCAGTTGTTGTAGCAAAAGCTGAGGGTGTTTGGATTGAAGATCCTGAAGGAAATCGTTACATGGATATGTTAAGCGCATATTCCGCAGTGAACCAAGGACACCGTCATCCAAAAATTATTGATGCTTTGGTTAAACAAGCAGGAAGAGTAACCTTAACATCTCGTGCATTTCACAATGACCAACTTGGCCCATGGTACGAAAAAATATGTCAGCTAACAAATAAAGATATGGCCCTTCCAATGAATACTGGTGCAGAGGCTGTTGAAACTGCGGTCAAGGCCGCACGTCGTTGGGCATATGATGTAAAAGGCGTTGCTGAAGATAAAGCAGAAATTATTGCTTGTGTAGGAAACTTCCACGGTCGCACAATGCTTGCTGTTTCCCTATCATCTGAAGAAGAATATAAACGTGGATTTGGTCCAATGCTTCCAGGCATCAAATTAATTCCTTATGGCGATATTGATGCATTAAAGGCAGCGATAACTGAGAATACTGCTGGTTTCCTATTTGAACCAATTCAAGGTGAAGCTGGTATTGTAATTCCACCAGAAGGATTCCTAAAAGAAGCATATGAGGTATGTAAAGATAATAATGTGCTATACATAGCGGACGAAATTCAAGCAGGTCTAGCACGTACAGGTAAAATGTTTGCTTGTGACTGGGAAGAAGTAGAGCCTGACATGCTAATCTTAGGTAAGGCACTTGGTGGCGGCGTGATGCCTATCTCCTGTGTAGTTGCCAATAAAGATATTCTTGGTGTTTTTAACCCAGGATCACATGGTTCAACATTTGGTGGTAACCCACTGGCATGTGCCGTATCACTAGCTTCTCTTGAAGTACTGGAAGAGGAAAAATTAGCGGAACGCTCTTTAGAGCTAGGGAACTACATGATGGAAGAACTAAGAAAAATTGATAATCCAGTCATTAAAGAAGTTCGTGGTAAAGGATTATTTGTAGGTGTTGAATTAAACGAACCTGCTCGTTCCTATTGTGAAGCATTGAAAGAAAGAGGATTACTATGTAAAGAAACACATGAAAATGTAATTCGCTTCGCTCCACCACTAATCATTGACAAAAAGGATTTAGACTGGGCATTAGGACATATAAAAGAAGTATTAAAAGGTTAAACGAAAAAGGTGCCGAGTGGCACCTTTTTTATTCGGAAAAAAACCTGCGCGGGATTGATTGGATGGTTGGTTGGTAATTCGACGAGTTAATTGTTTATCAGCGGCACCCAATTTTATCAGCGGTTCTCCTCCATTTATCAGCGTTTTTTCATTTATATCAGCGGATCACCTCCACATTTCAGCGTTCAGACTATTTTATCAGCGAATCTCCTCCATATATTAGCGGCACCCAATTTATTTAGTCAACTAACAATACTACCCCCCGCCCTATAACTTTCAACAATTTTAAACCGTTACATAAACTGATGATGAGGAGGATTCATATGCCAGCAAAAGTAGGAGCTGTAAAAGTTAATAATGTTTCGTCATCTAGTATTTTTAACATTGGTGACGTATATTCCATGAGTCCAGTAAGTTCTGCGAAAACCTTTGCTGGTGGGGGATCATTTAATACTGGTGATGGTATACGAATCAACCTTAATCAATCGAATACGTATGTCTATGACAAGGACATCGTTGACCAGTCAAGATCGGAGTGAGAAGCATGAATATTACGGTTCACCAGTCGATTCATATCAATCTATTACGTGTGGGAGCAATTACAAACTCCTCTGTATTACAAATTGGTAGTACTGGATGCATATTAGCTCAGTCTGACATCTATAATACTGGAGGATTTACCGAGCTCGCAGAAGAGGCAACACCTGCTGGGTCAAGTACATTACCATTGATTCCACTAACACAGCCTGTTCAATAACATATTTTTAACATTCGCATACATTATTATAGGTATTCGCCTAGTAAAGGAGTGCGATTTGATGAATATGTATGAGTGGAATCAATATTTGTACGATTTTCAGCAAACTATCTACAAACAAAATCAACAGATTCAAGAACTAGAGGCAAAGATTAATCATCTTGAAGCATTAATCAACGAGAAAAATACACATTCAGTTGAAACGATTGAGTACCATTTTGATCAGCTTAAAATTGAACGGTTAGATGGAACGTTACACATCGGTTTATCACCTTCCGAATTAGCAAACATTGATGATTTAGATATCCCTAAACCAAAAAAGCATATGCAAGATAAACAGTTTCATGCAGTAGAGCAAGAGCTCATTCCTAACTTAAATAGCTATATACAAAATCAAGGACCTGAAATGATACGAACCCTATCAACTAAATATGAAAAACCTATTGAAAAAGATTTTGAAGTAGCTATGATTAACGATATTAAAAATCAAATTCCTAGTCGTATTGAATTCTATGAAAAAGAAGCGAAGCAAAAGCATCAAATTTCAAATCGGAATCAATTAGAAAGCTATATTACCGATCAAGTTAAAAAAGAAATATATCATTCCATTGAAAAATACATGCAAGGTCAGCATTCAAAAGGAGAATCATCATGAATTTAGAAGTGCATAATTGGGGGTTATGTGTGGGAGACGTACGAATTGAAGCAATCGCCTCCTCATCTGCTTTTTTAATTGGTGATAACGAAACGATTAAGCTTTCTTCATTTTATGATACGCCACCTGAATCGTATGTAATTGGTACAATTGTTCCATTATCACCAGAATAACTTTTGGTGAGTGAATGATGAATCGTTTCTATTATAATAACAAGATAGTTTTAGCGTGAGGTGGTTCAGTGCAAAAACGACTAGTCAATGTTTCAAGAATTGGTATAACATCTATTGCCTTTAGCTCTATGATAAATATAGGAGATGCTGTTTATTATACGCCAAGATCAAGGGCAATTGCTGTCCAAAAAGAAGGCAGTATTTTTACCAGTGATGACGAGAAGGAATTTCAAGATTTTCCGATATTTCGGATGAAACCAAAATGGTTAGAGAGCAACATTCCGGTTCATGAGAGGAGTTTTCACCATAATGATCATATTCACGTTGGTCACGTATCCATCACAGGGGTGAGTCAATCCTCCATCGCTCAAGTTGGAGGAATTCAACACATAGACGCCGAGGCAAGAATAAAACATATTCGTATTTTACGGAATGAAGAAGATAACTTTGAATAGAATATACACAGTTCTTTAGTCATCTTCATATCGTAAAGTAAACTCTTATTTAGTAGGTGTATGACTATGCCATCAATCGTCGGACCAATTAAGATCAATAGTGTTGGAGGCGGCGTTGTAAACTTTGGAGATGCCTTCTATTTATCTCCAAAGAGTACTTCTAAAACCAATGCTGGTTCCGGTTCTCTAAATACAGGTGACTTTATTAATACCAACACAGGTGTAAGCTCGACTAACCCTTTTGATCCTGATGTTAATGATCAAAACCAAACTGCAAATGCATAAAGAGGATGTTCCGATAACGGAACATCCTCTTACGCTTTTGGTACCTTAATAAGCAATTGCTTGGAAAAGAAGTATAGATAGGTTTCTTTTACTGGCGACTTCCAAATAGTTTCTAATGCATGACGATATAGGGTTAATTGAACCTTGTACCGGTTTATTAGATTATTGATAACCGTGTCATTCACTTCCTGTGTAATACTATCAGTCTTATAATCTAAAATTATCCAACCACCATCCGTGGGAATAACTGCATCAAATACCCCTTGCACAAGTACCTGCTCACTTGTTTCACTACTCCAATTTGCATACACTTCTTTTGCAGGTAAGGTGATACTGAAAGGTACTTCTCGGTAAAGCTTATCTGCATTCATCATTAGCGCTGCAATCTCTGTATCAAAAAATCTTTCTACTGCTTCAATGTTAATGGAATCTGCTTCTTGTCTCCGTAGAATTTCACGTTCTACTAATGATTCAACGAACGCTACAATTTCATGTTCATCCATTTTTTTCTTAAACGAAAGATGCTGCATCACGGTATGCATGGCTGTTCCTTTTTCAGCAGCTGAGAGAGTTTTCTCCTTTTGCATAAAAATGGGCTTTCTAACAATTGGTGTCTTAAAAGGCTGAACAAGCTGATTGGCACTATATTCATCCTTTATTTCTCGCTGTCGCTTAATTTCAGTAACACTTTGCTTTGCTCTGGAATGAGCTGCCTCTAGGAATGGATATTCAAATGCAAGTCGATTATGGACAAATTCATCAAGTTCTGGTTCCTCTAATTCAATAGGCTGCCATGCACGAATCTTTTCTTTTAATTTCAAATCTTCCTCTACGGAGGATTCTTCCAGATTGGCTAATTCACTTCCATGGAGAATCGATACCTCCCATTTAGATGGATCGATTCGAATCTCTTCTAGAACCGCATCTTGTACATCCTCTGTACGCAGCGCAACACCTTCGTGGTGACGCACTAATGCCGGTCCTACCCAATCCAAATATGATTTCGACTGAATTCGGAAGTGTGCTGGTAAAATCCATTCTGAATGGTCGATAATGGATTGCCAGGTCTCCTGTTTTTTCTGAAAGGATGCTACATTACCAACCATTACGAGTTTCTCTCTTGCTCGTGTTAGCGCGACATAGAGCACCCGCATCTCTTCTGCTAAAAGTTCTCTTCGCTTTTCTTCTCTAATGGCATGATAGAATAAAGTCGGATAGGTTATTCGTTTGATTGGATCAATATACTTAGAAGCAAATCCTAAATCCTTATGAAGCAAGTAATTCTGTCGCAAATCCTGCATATTAAATTGTTTATCCATTGCCCCAACAATTACAACTGGGAACTCAAGGCCTTTACTTTTATGAATGGTCATAATACGCACAACATCTTCCTGCTCACTTAGTGCTCTAGCAGCACCTAAGTCATCTCCTCGTTCCTCCATTCGTTCAATGAAGCGTAAGAAACGGAACAAACCACGGAAAGAAGTTGTTTCATAACCTCGAGCCCGGTCATATAACGCCCTCAAGTTTGCTTGTCGTTGCCGTCCACCTGGCATTCCGCCAACAAAGTCAAAATACCCTGTTTCACGATAGACCTGCCAGATTAATTCTGATAAGGCCCCTTGCCTAGCTGATAGTCTAAAACGATTTAACAATTCCATAAAACGCGATACTTTTTTGGCTAGAACATCTTCATTTTCATGGAGATATTTTTGTACGGCATCAAAATACGTGTTTCGCTGATCTGCTAATCGTACTTTAGTTAATTCATTTTCATTTAATCCTACAATAGGTGATTTCAGAACGGAAGCTAACGGAATATCCTGTCTTGGATTATCAATTACCTTTAAAAGATTTAACATAATTTTAACTTCAATTGCTTCAAAATATCCCGTCGATAGTTCCGCATAAACTGGTATACCTTGCTTCTTCAACTCATCAACAATTGTCGGAGCCCAAGTCATGGAACGAAGTAATATAACAATGTCACGATATTGGACATCTCGCTGGGTCTCTGTAGACTTTTCCACCACTTGAAGAGGCGGTGCATCTTTTTGACCAATCCATTGTTTTATCTTCCTTGCATATGCTCTTGCTTCCAATTGAGCATTTTCAAGATCTTGATAGTTCTCATCCTCTTCGTCATCTGTTGGTAGCTGGTCCTCCGGCTTTTCACGGTCTATTATTAGAAGCTCTGGACTCGGTTCTATTAATGGTAAAGAATCATACATACGGTTTGCATAGATCAGTTCTGCATCTTGATCATAATTGATTTCCCCAAGTTCTTCATCTAATATTTGTCTAAAGATATAATTTGCACCAATTAACACCAGCTCACGACTTCTAAAATTGCTTGCTAAATCAATTCGCGTCGCTACATGATCTTCCTCTGCAAAACGCTTATACTTATCGATGAAAAGAGAAGGCTCTGCATGTCGAAATCGATAAATACTTTGCTTAACATCTCCTACCATAAACATGTTTCCAGGTCCAATCTGATCACTAATAAGTGTCAGTATCGTCTCTTGCACCAAATTTGTATCCTGATATTCATCTACTAATAATTCACTAAATTGTTTTTGTAAATTTTTAGCAACACTAGATGGCTTGGGCACATCTAAGCTAGAAGAATCCTCAATTAATAACTGCAAGCATAAATGCTCCAAGTCAGAGAAATCAACGATTGCCTTCTCGCGTTTCATTTGAGTAAAACGATGAATAAAATCCTTCACAATATCTGTCAATGACTTGATTACTGGTGCAAGCTCTCGCATATCTTGTACATGAGATACTAGATTTCGATTAAACCAGTTCCCCTTCATTGCATTCCAACGGTCTTTATAGCTATCTCTTAATGCTTTCACTTTGTTCTTCTTATCTTCATTGCATTCTTGTTTTTTTCCTGACAGCCTTTTGAAGTCACTTCCACTCATAAATGCCTGAAGCTCATCCCAATCATCAAGCAATGTAAGTGCCTTTTCTAGCATTTGAAAATCTGCTTCAATCGTTTCCGTATACTGATAAGGTCCATCATTTTCCTTTGTTAATGTCAAGGCATGATTAACTTCCTGTTCAATAGCTTGGAATTTATCACGCACTTCTCGCTTAATAATCTCTAACCATGTCAGGTCTTCCTCTTGCCAGTTATCCGGTATTGCATAAACCTCAGCTAGACGATCAAGCCAGACATGTGGTCGTGGATTTTGAACAGCAAAATTGTACAATGATAGTACTAATTTCTCGACATCAACATCATTTCTATCCCCAGAAAATCGGTCTACCACTTGGAAGAAACGTTCCTGCTCCTCCCCTTCTCGACCGTACCAATCCTCGAATAATTCATCTAGTACCTCTTGCTGCATTAAGTCTGCTTCCATATCATTTGCAATCCGAAACCCCGGATCAATGTCGATTAAATAGGCGTATTGTTTGACCACATCTAAGCAAAATGAGTGCAACGTTGAAATGGATGCTCGTTGTAACAGTGATAACTGCTTCTTCAGATGTGCTGAGCCTGGATCTTGCTCCAATGCTTTCTCTAGTGCCTGACCAACTCGGTTTCGCATCTCCTGTGCTGCTGCATTCGTAAACGTAACAACCAGGAGGGAGTCTATATCGACCGGATTCTCTTGCTTTAATAGTTTTTGAATAATACGTTCTACTAGTACAGCAGTCTTACCTGAGCCAGCCGCCGCTGCAACAAGGACATCACTGCCTTCCGTATAAATTGCAGCCTCTTGTTCTTTTGTCCATTTAACCAATGTTGTCTCCCTCCTTTTCCCTTAGCTTCTCGAGTACTTCTTCCTCTTTTAATTCTGGCAGTTTTCGATAGTTGTTTGTTTCTAGAGTCGTATCAAACTGACAGACAGATAAAAACGGACAATACGTACACGCCACATTTTGCTTTCGTTGATATGGGTTTAAATGAACTGCACCTAGTGTCATATCAATTCCAGCATTCATCATGAGGTGATGGATATGCTGCTGTAAGCTTGAGAACGTCTCTTGACTTGCTATTTTGGATGATTTATTAAACGCACCGTCCTTTTTAATCCCTGCAGGGACGATTTGACTTGTTCCTGACTCTAGTGAAGTGTCCATCAATTGGATAACACGCTCACTATTAATAAGCAATCCCTGCATTTTATACTTCTTAAAAATTTCTTCCTCTAGCTGTTCATCTGACAGCTTGTGATTACCTGTAATCATTGGGTTGTGCACATGAAAATACAAGACTCCAGCAGGTGTAGCTTTTTTCCCTAGCCACTGCTCAGATTGTGATAGCACAACATCGAGATACGTCAGCATTTGTAAGGCTAATCCGTAGTAAACCTCCACCATATCCAGACCTCTAGCGCTGGATTTATAGTCAATTATCCTCAAATATAAATCTTCTTCGTTCAATGCTTTATCTACTCGGTCAATTCGACCACGAAGCATAATTTCATATCCATTCGGTAGCTGTAATGTAACCGGATTAAGCTTGTCTCGCTTTGATCCAAACCCAAGCTCCAAACCAACAGGTGAAAATTGGCTTAATCTTGCTTGTTCACTTAATACATAAGCTGCACGTGCTATAACATGCTGCAATTTATGTTGGATATATTGGTAACGATTAGAGCTATGCAATATCTGATGCTGTAAAATTGGTGCAAGCGTTGTGACTGCACGTGCAGCATAAGAATCCGTATCTCGCTTTGTTAAATGAGCAAAATCCTTACCTTCCTCTTGAATCCATTCTGTAATAATTTTTAATGACTCATGGAACAAATTACCAATATCTGGTGCATCCAATTTATATGTTTTTCGTTCATTTAATCCTAGACTATACTTAGCAAAGTGCTGGTAAGAGCAACGATAATATGTCTCTAGCCTAGACACACTTGCCATTACCTGTTTCGGATATAATGCCTCAACTGTCTCTTTTTCAATGTCCGATGGCGTGTTTTCATAAAACAAGCTTTGTAATATCGTATACGTCGTCTCATGTCTTGGCTGATTGGTCATATACCAATTCAATACATGCCACCAAACAGATTTGACTGGATACCCTTTTCTACTTCTAGAAAGCTGAGCCGTTAAGGCAGACCTTGTCTTGATTGGCGACGTAATATATCGATCTGCCTCATATAATTCATCTGGATCCTGTAATAGAATTGGCGTTTTACATGCCGGAAACATATCCTTCATACGTTTTATGAGCTGTGATGGCATCTTCGACTTACCTTCTTCATCACTAATTGGATAACTGATCCATAAATAATCAGATGCAGCAGAAAAGGCCAAATACATGTAGAACCAATCATCTAATAATTGGCGTTTGCTTGTATCGGCTAGCTTCATACCATGGGTAGCCAAGAGCTCTCGTTCAGTCTCATTAATCATCCCATCAGCAGGTGGTTTTAATGGCCATACCCCATCATTTACGCCTACTAAGAAGGAGCATTTAATACCACTAATTCGTGAGCGGTCAATTGTCCCAACAATAACATGGTCAATACTTGGTGGTACATGAGAAAATTTCAACGTCTCGAATCCCGCATCCAATGTTTCTCGGAACGTTGATAAAGCCATCTCTTCTTCTCCAGCCATCTCAACGATTTCATCCAAGAGGTGCATAATGCCATTCCATACTTGTTCCTGCTCACGTCCTTTGGATAGTTGTCCGTTCTCATCAAACATATTTCGCATCGTTTCAAGTCTTTCCGGTGCCTGGATATGCTCCAGCAATCTATACGTGGTTTCACATAGCTCCTGAATGGTAGATACGGACTTCATTTGTTCATCAAATGTTGCTAGGGCATGAACAACCTGTCTACGATAATGATTTATACGTGTTTGCATTTCTTTCTCTGCATCGGTTTGAACTGCTTGCTCAAATCCCCTAAACCGTTGAAAAATCCAATTTTCTTCTGACATCCACTGCTTCCTAGAACGGATACCATATTCAATGACATAATTTTCAAGCTCGTCAATTGCATCATCAGTTAATGGATATTCCTCATCTGTTGCTGGAATAAATCCGGTCTTAAGCATGCGAAAAACAGCGTCATAGCGCCAATTTGCATCAACAACCTCAAGCGCTGACCGTATTAATTCGATTAAGGAATGGTTCAGCATAGTACGCTTTTCATCTATGAAAACTGGAATATTGTAATCTTCAAATATCGTCGAGATGATATCCTGATAGGTTTCGGTTTGCCTAATTAAGACAGCAATATCTCGGAAACGATAATTTTCTTCACGAACAAGACGTAATACTTCTTGTGCAACACCTTCCACTTCCGCTCTAGGATGAACAGCTTCGGCTATTTGTATCGGTGCATTTTCCTGATAACCAGGCGCTGGCCGAACATCAAAATTTTTCTCGAGATGTGCAAAATATGATCTATTCTTAAAGACCCCTTCCACTGGATTAAGTACAATATTATCTTCAATTTTGACTTGATTTAACTCTGCAAGAGATTTTAAAGCGTGATAAGTTTCCTTCGTTTGATAAAACAGGTCTAGATCTGATAATTCTTCTAGGTCTGTATTATCAACTGTTAGATTCACGGTAATTCGTTTGCATTTTTTGAATAATGCTTCGACTACCACCAGCTCTTTCGGTGTAAAACGATGGAAACCATCAAAATAAATCTCAGCACCTTCTAACGAGTTTGCTTCCGTTATTTTTTCAGCTAGAAGACTTAATTGGTCTTCACTATCAATGTAGTTATTTGCTAGTGCTTGTCCAAGCTTCTGGTAAATATAGTGCAAATCTTCTAGCTTATGAATCAAAGCTTGCTCCCCAGGCTCTTTATGAGCATACTGATTAATTTGATACTTTTGCATCAATAGCATTTCTGGCGTTACTTCGTATCGTTTAAACTCGGTAATAATCTTTTCCAATTGGCTTAAGAATCCTTGTTTCTCCACAGCTTTTTGGAATACATGCCATTCTCCATCTTTTTCTTCGATGATTTTTCGCAGCATCATTTGAATACCAACTGAGCTTATGAATTGTCTTGTAGCCCCACCAGTTTCTTGAAGTATTAACCACGCTAGGCGCGAGAAGCTCGTTACCTGTGTCCGAATACTACCTTGAAAAGCTTCGTCTTGGAATAAAGCATATTCCTGCTCAAAAGTCATTTGGTCTGGCACAATATAAAATATTGGTGGACCTTGCGGGTCTACAGTTGAATTCTCCTTTATTTCGTTAAATGCGTAGCTACTTTTTTCTGTTCCTGCTCTTCCTAATATAAAACGAAGTCCCACATGAGTCCCCTCCCTTAGATAATGTACAGTGAATGAAAAAAACTCCTGACTATTTACTTAATAAGAGACAGAAGTTTTGATTTTTTCGTTTGTCTTAAATTATACTATACTTTCTCTGAATCCGAAGTATCTTGCAGCTTGGATTTTTGGTGTAGCTTCTTTTCAATGAATTTCCCAACTACCCAAAAAAGTACAATACAGCCTCCTACAATAATTGTTTTGGTAGGATTTTTTGCAAATGATACAATACTTGAACCAATATATGAGATGGAAAAAATCATGACAGATTTACCTAATATCGTAGCCAATATAAACTGGTAAATACTAATATTTGATAATCCTGCTACCACATTGATAACAGACGATGGTGAAAACGGAAAACACATCAATAAAAATAATGGACCGAATCCATGTCTTTCCAACCATCCCGTTACCTTCTTTACCTGCTTGTTTTTTCGTATGGAAACGAAGATTTTCTTATCGCCAAGGTTTCGAACGATTAAGAAAACAAGTACTGCTCCAAGGGTAGATCCAGCCCAAGACAGTAAAAAGCCTTCTAATAGTCCATAGGCTGCAGCGTTTGCCATTACAAATACCACTAATGGTAAGAAAGGGAGAAATGCTTCGACAAAAGGTAGCAATATTCCCGGTAATGGCCCTAAGCGCTCATAATCCTGTAATAGTTCCATAATGTATTGATCTAGCTCGTCATTTTCAAATGCTATTTTCCATTCAGTAATGATGTTAAAAAGATACATTTAGTAAAATCTCCCCATCCAACTAAAACGCCTATTCTTTTATGTACTAACTCCATTTTAATTGAAATTAAACATTATGAAAAGTTTTATTAAGCATGGCATTTCTAAGTCGTTATTTTCTCTTATATAAATACACATTGAGCATATTACTACTATAACTAATCCTATCCTAACACGATATAAAATATCCGGTACCATACTTTACTTATTAATTGGAAATTATAGCCTTCTACCCTTTCAATTCCCAAAAAATATTTCTTGTTTATTAGTGTATTTTTCGTTTATTTGGCGTATAATAGAACAAACGTTCTTATTTGGAGGGGTAACTATGCGCTATCTTACAGATGAAGAATTAGCAATGACTACACGCTTTCTTTTTCTTTCGATGGCAATTGTCGTGATTCAACAGGATATTCAGCACGTCCAAAAGGGAGCTTTTAAAATAAAAGAACCATATATTCAGCTTTTGGAAAGAATGAATACAGAAGCATTAACAGAACGCAGACAATTACGAACAAAGATGGAAAAGAAGAGACTTCAAGTAATGTTAATCAATAAAAATGATTCCTTCTCTTCCTATCTTTTTCTCTGTAAGGGGAAAGAAGAAAAACGAAATTATTTTAATCCAGCTATTCGCAAAAAGGTTGAGGAAATCGTACAGGAGTTTATGATAAAGGCTTTATCCCAAAGCCAATCCCTTACTGTTGCAAATGCTTAATTCGATTATCTAATAAATACCGAAATTGCGCAGTACGATGAATTTGGTTCATAACAGAACCATATGATGTATCCAAAGTGATTGTTCTTCCGGTTTTAAAAACAATCTCTGTACATTGATTAACAGCACGATTCACTTGGTCAATGTGGGAATGTGCAATCCAAGAGCACTTTGAATTCGTGGGAGAGGTAGTTGGGAAAAAATACATGCCACTTGAGGGGTCTATAGAGATTGGAGCTTTATGTGTAATTCCACAAATATTACGTGTTCCATCTTGCCTGCCCTTCAAACTGGCACCAAAAAACTTACATGCATAATCAATCAACTTACTTGGTGAGTGCTCCACAACATACTCTGTTTCTTCTTCTAGAACTGATGTATAACTATTTCCTTCTTCATCTTTTTGGGCGATTACAGCTAGGGTGAGTGGCGTAATTTCATGTAAGGGAGCATAAAACGTATTATTAATCATTTAATATCATCCTTTCATGAGAATGAAAGGGAGAGGCTTACGTATTAATGTAACAAATATTATTGAATATTCCTATATCAAATCATAATTTTTCAAAAAATTATTTAATCAGTCAGCATTTCCTAATAATTCAGGATTTTTTTCATTAATATGCTCTTTTTCTTGCTTCACTTCCATATTTTCTTCTAATGGAAGATCAAAGTCTGGATTAAGCAGTGTAAAGGTTTCTAATTCCGGAAGTAATTCTTTTTTAGCCATCAAAATTCTCCTCCTTTTTATCTATAGTATGCATTTTTTCCATATTTTTCATACTAAAAAATTATTTAAGCAAGCAATTCGTTTGTTTACTATTGAAGTGAAAGAATAAATTGGAATTTCAAAGACCAGGAAATAATATTAGTTGTCTGGAAAATATAAAAATGAGCAATTTCCGATTGGAAATTGCTCATTTTTCTTTCACTGATGCATGCATGCCTTTAAGAGATTATTCCACGAAATTAGCGAGCAATGTACGGGCATCATCAGTTGATTCTGTGCCCATCAATTGATTTCTTAGCTCACTTGCTCCTCGAAACCCACGAACATATATCTTAAAAAAACGTTGCAGAGATTTGTATGAACGGGCTACATATTCCTTTGAATATTGATCATAAAGATCAAGATGCAACCTTAAGAGATCGAGCAATTCCTTACTGCTATGCTCCTTCGACTGTTTTTCAAAGGCAAATGGGTTTTTAAAAATACCACGACCAATCATAACCCCATCAACCTCATACCTTTGAGCAAGCTCCATGCCAGTTTGACGATCAGGAATATCCCCATTGATCGTCAAGAGCGTATCTGGTGCCACTTTATCACGAAGCTTCTTAATTTCAGGAATTAGCTCCCAATGCGCATCTACATTACTCATTTCCTTTTTGGTACGCAGATGAATAGAGAGATTAACGATGTCTTGTTTGAGTACGTGTGTAAGCCAGTCATGCCATTCATCTACATCCGTGTAACCAAGCCTTGTCTTCACACTTACAGGCAAGCCCCCCGCTTTTGCTGCTTGTATTAATTCTGCTGCAACTTCTGGACGACGGATGAGACCACACCCCTTCCCATTCGGTGCAACATTAGGTGCAGGACAGCCCATATTGATATCTACACCACGAAAACCTTCTTTCGCCATTCCGATGCTCATCTCTCGGAAATACTCCGGTTTGTCTCCCCAAATATGGGCCACAATTGGTTGTTCATCTTCTGTAAAGGTCAAACGACCACGTACACTATGGTGTCCCTTTGGATGACAATAACTTTCCGAGTTTGTGAACTCTGTAAAAAACACATCAGGTCTAGCAGCTTCACTCACTACATGGCGAAAAACAACATCAGTTACATCTTCCATTGGTGCTAGTATAAAAAACGGTCGTGGTAAATCACGCCAAAAATTGTCTGACATATATAAATTCAAATCCTCTCATTATCGGGGATCAGGACAACCTGATGTGACCCAAAAATAAAAAGCAAAGATATCTCTGCTTCCTTTACACTTATACCATGGTTAAGCACTTTTTATCAAACTATAAATTTTGATTTTCATAATAATGTGGTGCTGCATCGTAAGAAAATGATGTCTTTCTTATCACATTACTTCGGTTAGGTGAAAAAGTAATGGACAACCGAACCCGAAGCCGTTACGAAACACTAATATTCATCTGCAAATATTTATTAAATAGTATACTTAAATAAGAGCTCTCCATTTGGATCTCTTTCATTCATGAATTCAAATCCCATACTTGTATACAAACGGTAAGCAACTTTATTTTCCTCAATAATACTTAAATAGATAACGTTTACTCCATATTCTTTTGAAACGATATCAATAAGCTTCTTCATTGCAATCCTTCCATAACCATTACCTTGATATTTTTCATCTATCATGATTCTATCGATCCAAGTATCTTTATTAGGGCCAAAGGAACCGTACATAGCAAATCCAATAATGATCTCATCCTTATAGATTGCTACTGGGTGCCATTCAGGATAAATACTTGCTTCCTTTAAACATTCATCGACAGTTTCAATAAAATTTTCTTGTCCAGATTTTAACGTTATATTTCTAACCGTAAATTCATTTTTATCATCAATGTCCCTAAAGTAAACATTATACATATTACGATCCCCCAAGGTGGAACAACATGAAATAGCCTGCCCCTTTATCTAATCTACTTTTAATACTAACGTAATACTCTCTAAAACAGAATTTAATTTTTACCAAAAAAGAAAAGTGATCCACTTCTACGATCACTTTGAAATACGACATATATTCTTTTCTAAACCTCTTAACAGAGTTTATTTAGCAATTACTTCAGTGAATAATATTTATCGAATAGACTCCATTAGATTCGCCTATATAGGTTTGCCTAGTTAATATTCTCCTTTAATGACAAAGAACGAGCCGCGGATTGTTCCAGCTAGTTTAGACTTCTGCTTAGCAAACTTAAACTTTCCTTCTAACTCCTTCGGTACTTCCATCTCCTCCGAAAGCTTAAAACCAACGGCCCGCTTCTTCGGATCATCATTGGTATACATCACATTGACAACAAGACCATCCTCATAAAAGACATAGGCAAATTGGATATTTTCTACTTGAAAGCGAGACGTTTCTAAAGGTTTAGCGGCAAACTCAATATCGCGTTCCTCTTTCAAAATTCGATTCACATAATCAAGGGTCCCCTGGCTTTCACTAGCTGGAACTACCGTAAATTCGTGCTTGTATTTGTTCATAAAATAACGAGCTTCATTAGCACGTAAACCAGCAAGTGATTCTACTACAGGTGAAGACTCTATACCAACTGTAGACACCGTTTTAAAATCAACTACAAAAGACATTTTCATCTCTCCTTTAATCCCTTACTTCCTCACAACTGGAATCCACATTTCACCATAAACCAAACCATTTCGATGTCCCATCACAACTGATGCATTGGGTCCACCAACATAAGCAATATTCGTTGCATTAGGTAAAGCTTCACCAAATGCGACACCAGTAAGCTTATTACTCAACTCTTCAGCAGTCTTTTCTTCCCCTTTAACAACTAAGTATTCCCCCTTAGGAAATTGGATAGCTCTCGATGCTTCCGGAAGTGATTCCTCCGTCATGACACCTGCATAATGCATCATTTTGTTATTCACCGCTTCGTTTACAGCAAATATATAGTCGTTTGTAGCAATAGCCTTTAACGTATCAAGCCTTCCATCCTCTTCAACAGCCCCCCAAAAGTCTGACTTTTCCTTGTTTATTCCAGCATAGTCTGTGTAATCGCTCTTAAGCTCTGTTCCAAACCCTAATACTGTAAAGCTGTCTTTTTCTTCTAAACTATAATTTGTCATATTTAATACCTTCCTTTTATTAAATTTTTCAAATGAATTTGTCTTCTTCACTTGATAGTTTTATAATAGCCTTAAACCATGTCAAAAAATGATACTGTTAAGGAGTCCTGATGAAAAAAGTTGAACGGATTAATACGATTATGCGGTTTATTAATAATCGTGCCCACTTTACCATCACTGAAATCATGCGAGAATTTAATATTTCTCGCTCAACAGCAATTAGAGACATCAGAGAAATTGAAGGCATGGGTATGCCACTTGTTTCTGAAGTTGGTAGGGATGGTGGTTATTCTGTCATGCACAATTCTGTCCTGCCCGATGTTCACTTTACTGATAATGAAGTCAAAGCTCTTTTTATTGCCTTTATGGCCACAAGAAATCAGCAGCTTCCCTATCTTAAGAGTCGCCAGTCTCTTGCTGAAAAATTACTCGGACTCATTTCAGAAAACCAGCAAGATGACCTTGTTCTCTTAAATCAACTCTTGCTTTTTGAAGGGACCAACCCAAATAATCCTGACCTATTAGATTTGTCAGATCTTCCCCATCCCATGTTAGAAAAACTCATTCAAATCCTTCTATTGGAGAGATACTTATTGGTTACCATCGAAGAAGAGAAGCTGATAAATTCATATCCAATTTATCTCATGCACCTGTATCATGAGAAAAGTGTTTGGTTAATTGAAGGATTTGATTTAGAGGAAGAAAAAAAGAAAATAATCCCAGTCGACCATCTCACAGCTATCAAACCCTACTCGAATAAAAATAGATTAAGTAAGAAAAAAATCTTAGATAAACTAAGTATGCAGGAGAAAACAAGCAATATTTTCCTTGAACTTGGTCCGAAAGCAATTTCCCAGTTCAAGAAATATCATCCCTTAAAAGTATCTATATCCTATACAAATCCTTACCAAACTACCGCCATACTAAAGACATTTATCAATGTTAAAAATACCGAAGAATTGACTGAAATAATAAATTGGGTTCTTTTTCTAGGTGAGGATATCAAAATTAGAGAAGCCCCTAAAGACGTCTTAGAGGGCATACAAAAGAGACTATCCGTATACTCCAATAATTTATAATAAAACAAACAAAGGTAATGCACGTTTTCTAAATCCCTTGTATTGTTGTCGTACCAAATAATGGGGAATCATACTCATTTTAATAAGATAAAACAAGCAGAAATGTTAGTATTACATTTCTGCTTGTTTTACTCAGGTTAATATAATAGATTTACAAAATCTTCTTTACCAATTTTACCAAGATAATGAGCAACATCGATATCATTTAAAGCTTCTTCAATTGCTTGTTTTTCATGTCGAACACCGATAAGTTTATTTTCAAGGTCCTGAATGTCCCCTAAACCGAAGAAGTCACCGTAAATTTTACAGTTTTCAATAACACCTTTTTTCACATCAAAACGTACATCTAATAATCCTGAAGGGAATTTATGAGATGCTTGAACGTTAAATGCTGGAGACTTACCGTAATTCCATTCCCATTGCTGATAACGTTCTTCTGAAATCTGATGAATATTTTTCCAGTCTTCCTCTGTTAATTCATAACGAGGAACATCATTCACATCCTCAACATCGAATATGTGTTTTAAGATACGTGCTTTAAATTCATCCATTGAAATTTTTTCATCAAGAAACTCAGAAATATTGGCTACTCGACTACGAATAGATTTTATACCTTTAGATTCAATTTTTTCTTTCTTAACTTTTAGTGCTTTTACAACATTTTCAATTTCAGAATCAAGCATTAATGTACCATGACTAAACATGCGTCCTCTTGTAGAAAACATCGCATTTCCAGAAATTTTACGTCCATTAACAACAACATCATTTCTTCCTTGAAGCTCAGCAGGAACACCTAGGTCATTTAATACCTCGATAACAGGCTGAAGAAACTTGGCAAAGTTATGGAAGCTTTCTCCATCATCCTTTGTAATGAAGCTGAAGTTTAAATTCTGTTCATCATGATAGACAGCCCCTCCACCGGAAAGACGACGAACAACTTTAATGTCATTGTCTTCTACATAATCTGTATTAATTTCTTCAATGGTGTTTTGGTTTCTACCAATAATAATAGAAGGTTTGTTAATGTAGAATAATAAATATGTATCCTTCTCCCCAAAATTTTGCAAAATATATTCTTCAATTGCCAGGTTAATCATTGGATCCGTAATGCCTTGGTTATCAATAAATTTCACGATTTGCCCCTCCTATAAATTTTTTCCATCTATAAGTTTATCGAAAAAAGACATGCAAGCAAAGAAAATTGTCTTTATTTTTCCCAGATTAACCCCTCTTCAGCAAGAAGGATTTTTCCTTTATAGACATCACTTGCTTGTGTAATCAGTTCTTCTCGATTCCCATACTGTGGTAAGTGACTTAATATTAACTCTCCCACATTAGCCGCTTCTGCAATCGTTCCTCCTTCTCGACTAGTCATATGGCCAGCAGCAGAGCCATCTTGATTGGCGTAGAAATTACTATCTGTAATCAGCAAATCGGCATTTTTACTAAATTCTATCCATTCCTCCAAGTAGCTTGTGTCTGCTGTATACACGATTACATTTTCTCCATCCGTTATTCGCATACCATAACAAGGAACTGGATGCTTTGTTTTCAAAAAATTAATGGTAAATGGACCAATACTTAACGTCTCATTTGGCTCATAGGCAATTCCCTCGGTAAATTCATGCGTTAACTTTTCAAATCCCACCCTGTCTTCTGTGTGACCATATATAGGTAAGATGTCTTTGTTTTCAACCAAATAGGATTGCACTAACCAGGCATATTGTAACACGCCAATATCTGCAATATGGTCATGATGGTAGTGCGATAGAATAACAGCGTCAATTTCCATGATATTTTTATACTTTTGTAACTTGGATATTGAACCACTACCTGCATCTACTAATAATGAAAATCCATCCTTTTCTATTAGATAAGATGATGTTGCACTATCAGGTGCAGGATAACCACCCCAATACCCAATTACTGTTAACTTCATTTCTGTCACCTCATTTCTAATTTTGTTGTAAC
This sequence comes from Ornithinibacillus xuwenensis, assembly GCF_039614845.1. NCBI lineage: Bacteria > Bacillati > Bacillota > Bacilli > Caryophanales > Bacillaceae > Ornithinibacillus > Ornithinibacillus xuwenensis. The sequence goes on from NZ_JBDIML010000003.1 coordinate 293,509, forward strand.
ACACAATTGACCAAAATCATACTGTTATAATACAATAAACTTACTACGATAAAGGAGGATCTGTATGATCACAAATGTGCTTGAGTTTTTCCGAAACCTTCCCAAGAAAAAATGTCAACAATGCGGTCAAGAAATAAATGAGCAAGCCGACTGTTATACAAACTTTTGTGAAGAGTGTGATCACCCAGCTAGATAAAGCAAAAACGACGAATCGTACTGATTCATCACAATTGTAAGCTTTATGATACTAGGAAACAACTTTTGCGCAGCTAATCAATAGCTGTATTTTTTTGTGAAAATATCTGAAAAATCATATCCTTCTAACCAATTTTATATTATAATTATTTAGACTACCGAAATATTTTTTAGGAAAGGGGAAATTCATTATGGCAACTACAAACACAAAACGACTACTTCGCTCTGAGGTACCTGAAGAACAAAAATGGGACTTAACCGATTTATTTCCAACCTTCGATTCATGGGAAACTGAACTGAATGCGGTGCAGGCTGACGTTACAAAGATTACACAATTTAAAGGCAAGCTTGGAAATGATGCCGCAACATTATTAGACTGTCTCACAACATTAGAAAACTATCGAGAACGATTAGTACGTGTTGGTACATATGCTAGCTTAAAATCCAGTGCAGATGGAAGTGATCCTGATAATCAACGAGATGCTGCTAGAGTATCTTCTGCTATGGCAAGTATTGGAGCAAAGCTATCATTTGTTCAGTCAGAACTATTAACGTTAACGACAGAGCAAATTGAACAATTCCTAAACGAAGAAAAAGCATTACAGCCTTATAAAAAGATGCTTGATGATATTTTGGAGGACAAGCCACATACGCTTTCACCTGAAATTGAAGAAACACTGGCTGCACTAAGTGAAGTACATGGGGCACCATACATGATTTATTCACGTAGTAAATCATCAGATATGGTATTTGATTCCGTAAAGGATGAATCAGGTAATGAATTACCAATGTCTGCTGCTTTATATGAAGATCGTTATGAATTAGAAGCAAACACAATACTTCGTCGTGATGCATATGATTCATTCGTGAAAACATTAGATCAATATAAAAATACATTTGCGGCAACCTACGCAACTGAAGTTACTAAGCAAGTAACGATGGCAAGACTCCGTAACTATGATTCTGTTACAGATATGCTACTCGCTTCACAACAAGTAACCAAAGAAATGTATGAGAACCAATTAAACGTCATTAAAGAAGAACTTGCACCACATATGCGCCGTTATGCTAAGCTCAAGCAAGAAAAGCTAGGTCTTAATGAACTTCGATATTGTGACTTAAAGGCTCCATTAGATCCTGAATTCAACCCAAAAACTAGTTATGAGGAAGCTAAATCTGTTATTTTAGATTCTCTACAGGTAATGGGACCAGAATACATCGAAATTATGGAAAAAGGACTAAATGACCGTTGGGTTGATTTAGCCGATAATGTTGGCAAATCAACTGGTGCATTCTGTTCAAGCCCCTATGGTGTGCATCCATATATTTTAATTACTTGGACAGATACGATGCGTGGTGCATTTGTATTAGCACATGAATTAGGTCATGCCGGACACTTTTATCTTGCTGGTAAATATCAGTCATTATTTAATACAAGACCTTCTACGTATTTTGTTGAAGCACCATCGACAATTAATGAATTGCTTTTAGCGGATCACTTAATGCGTAAAACAGATGACAAACGAATGAAACGCTGGGTAATCACACAATTACTAGGTACGTATTATCATAACTTTGTTACCCATCTACTAGAAGGTGAATATCAACGTCGCGTATATGAACTAGCTGAAGCTGGTACGCCTTTAACTGCAAGTGTGTTAACAAAGCAGAAGCGTGAAGCTCTAGAAAGCTTCTGGGGTGATGCTGTTGTAATGGATGATGGTGCAGGTCTAACTTGGATGCGCCAGCCTCACTACTATATGGGATTATATCCATATACGTACTCCGCTGGATTGACTGTTTCAACTGCAGTAGCAAAACGAATTCAGACCGAAGGAGAACCAGCCGTTGAAAGCTGGTTGAATGTCTTAAAAGCAGGTGGAACACAAAAACCGCTTGATTTGATTAAACAGGCTGGCGTTGATATGTCTAAGCCAGATGCAATTCGCGAAGCTGTTGCATTTGTCGGTTCACTCGTTGATCAGCTTGAACAAAGCTATGAATAAGAAAGAAACGATACAATACCTCTCCCGTCGCATCATGGAGTAAAATAAAAGCACAGCATACACGATACGTGAATGCTGTGCTTTTCAATTAAGTTGTAGATTATCCGATACTTTATTTTTGTTAAAGATTCTCTCGGTTGATATAGAATACTTAATTAATCTTGTAAAAATGAAAGGACATCTACTACTGCTTTTTCACCTTGCTCAATACAATCTGGTATTCCAACACCTTCAAAGGAACTTCCAGTTAAAAACACACCTGGAATTTGATGCTGTGCTTCTTTACGAATTGTAGCTATCCTCTCAAGATGCCCAACAGTATATTGAGGCATTGCATTATGCCAACGAGTGATGACACTGAAGTCAGGTTCTGCTGTAATATTCATTGTCTTATTTAAATCATTTAACACGATGGATGTTATTTCATCGTCTGTTAAATCCACTACTTCCTGGTCATTTGGCTTCCCAACATAACATCGAATTAACGCTTTTCCATCTGGTGTTGTTGCAGGCCACTTTTTATGTGTCCACGTACAAGCTGTAATCCGATAATCACTATTTCGTGAAACAACAAAGCCTGTTCCATCAATGTCCTGCTTTATCGCGGATCTATCAAAAGCCATCGCGACATTCGCAACAGAAGTTGATGGCACTTCTGTAAACACCTTCATAAAATCATATTGGCTAAACAATTTCGGTATTGTTTTATGTGGCGTTGTTACGATTAACGAGCTAGCCTTCAAGACATTCCCATCACTTAACAGTACATGATACCCAGATTCCTTCTTCTCCACATGATCTACTGCAGCGTTTAATAGAATAGATTCTTGATCGATATTTTCTACTAATTTATCAACAATCGTCTCAAGACCATTTGGAAAGGAGAAAAACGCACCAGGAACTTTCCCAGTAGTTTGTGACGCTTTTGGCATAGTTTGCTTCAATCCTTTTATCAAGCTACCATATTTCTGCTCAAGCTGATAAAAGTTAGGAAAAGTAGCCATTAAACTCATCTTATCAATATCACCTGAATAAATACCTGAAAGTAATGGTTCAATTTCATTTTCAACTAATTCATTCCCAAAACGTCTTCGCATAAAAGCACCGAGCGATTGGTCAGATTTCTCCTCACCCTTTGCCTTTGTCAAATCTAGTAATGCTCTCATTTTACCAATTGGTGAAACTAATCCCGAACGGAGGAACGGCCCAATTTGCTTTGGTATTCCCATAAAAGCACCCTTTGGCATTTTGTGAAGCTTACCTTCTACTAGAATATACGATTGTCCAGTTCCATTGCGCACCATTTCATCCTTTAAGCCCAGCTCCTCAACTAGTTTTACACCTGGCTTTTTTCGAGCAATTATCGAATCTGGTCCACGTTCTATCGTAAAGCCATCCTGCTTATAGGTTTGAATTTTTCCACCTAGACGATTACTAGCTTCTACTAGTTTAACGTCGTACGGTAATTTTTTTTCACGAATCGCTTTTTGTAAATAATAGGCAGCGGTTAACCCAGTTATTCCGCCGCCTATTATTACGATTGTTTGTTTTTCCATTACGCATCACGCTTTACTCGATTTTGTACAACCGTTGCTAATGTTTCGATAAATAAAGGATGAACATTAGGCATTTCTGGACGATAGTAGCTAGCACCTAATTCGTCACAAACAACTTTACATTCATAATCATTATCATAAAGTACTTCCAGGTGATCTGCGATAAATCCAACTGGAGCATAAACAAATGAACGATATCCTTTTTCATCATAAAGTGTACGCGTTAAATCTTGAACATCTGGTCCTAGCCATGGATCAGGTGTATTTCCCTCACTCTGCCAGCCTAACTCATAATTTTTGATACCTGCTTTTTCGGAAATAAGCTTTGCAGTTTCCTTTAACTGGTCTGGATAAGGATCTCCATTTTGTAGAATTTTTTCTGGTAAGCTGTGCGCTGATACTACTAATACTGCTTTTTCACGCTCTTCATCCGTCATTTTTGCATATTGTTTATTGATTTGCTCTGCCCAATACTGAACAAAACCTGGCGCATCATACCAGCTTTCTACAGCCTTAATAGAAATACCGTATTTATCAGCTTCTGCTTGTGCACGTGTGTTATACGATTTCACACTAAATGTTGAATAGTGTGGTGCTAGTACAATGGACACTGCTTCCTGAATCCCATCTTTGCCCATTTCCTCAACAGCATCTTCAATAAAAGGATTGATATGCTTTAATCCAATATAAGCTTTATATTCGTACTCCTCCTGCATTTCATTAAGCTTTGTTTCAAGAGCTTTTGTTTGTTCTTCGGTAATTCTAGCCAAAGGAGAAGTTCCACCTATCGCTTTATAACGGTCCTTTAAATCCTGTAATTGCTCATCTGATGGCTTTCTACCATGACGAATATGTGTATAATATGGCTCAATATCCTCTTCTTTATATGGTGTTCCATAAGCCATCACTAATAGTCCCATTTTCTTTCTTCCCATTATTCTACACCTCTTTAGTATGATTTGATTCAATGTACTATCGTTTCGAATACGTATGAATGAAGTCAGTAAGTCTTTTTAATGTCGCTGGTTGAATATCAGGTGTCACACCATGTCCTAAATTAAACACATGACGACCATCTTCCATTGATTGATCTAGGATTGCTCTTGTACGACTCTCAATCGTATCCCAATCTGCCAATAAAATTGCAGGATCTAAGTTCCCTTGTAATACCTTCGTCACTCCAAGATCACGGGCTTCTTTAATCGAAGTTCTCCAATCCAAGCCAATTACATCAATTGGCAAATCATTCCACTCTAATAACAAGTGACTTGCGCCAACACCAAACATAATTAATGGCACATCATCATGGCGGAGCTCAGAGAAGATTCGGTTCATAACAGGCTTAATAAATGTACGGTAATCTGCCACATTTAAGGCACCAACCCAAGAATCAAAAAATTGAATTGCTTTGACACCCGCTCTTATTTGGGATTTAACATATGTAATAGTCATATCTGCAAGCTTATCCATCAATGCAAACCACGCTTCTGATTGTGAATACATGAATGCTTTCGTTTTGCCATAATTTTTTGATGGTCCACCTTCAATAAGATAACTAGCAAGCGTAAACGGCGCACCACTGAACCCAATTAATGGAACAGTTAATTGTTCCTCTGTCAATAATCGAATTGTTTCTAATACGTATGGTACATCTTCCTCAGGATTAATTGTGCCTAGTTTTTCAACATCTTCCATGCTTTTAATAGGATTTGCAATTACTGGACCAATTCCTGCTTTAATGTCAACATCAATTCCAATTGCGGGTAATGGTGACATAATGTCCTTATAAAGAATTGCTGCATCCACATTATAATTTTCAACTGGTAGCCTTGTTACATATGCACAAAGCTCTGGCTGATGTGTAATCTCAAATAAAGAATATTTTTCTTTTATCTTTCTATATTCTTCTTGAGATCTACCTGCCTGTCTCATAAACCATGCAGGAGTATAAGCTGTTGCTTCTCCTTTATACGCGCGAATAATAGTGTCATTAAGCTTCATTTTCTCACCCTTTTTGGACGTAATGAAGAAGTTTATCTTCTAACCAACATCCATATTTATTCATTTAATTACTTTCGGGCATAGGCCCACGATCTAATAGGTCATCATCCTCTTCTACTATACCGATTTCCGTCATAACTGTATAGCAACACATGACTATTGTCATGAATTTGTCTAATTTATTATAACTTTATACGCCATTTGTGGGATGTTAAGACATACATGCACTTCATTAAACATATTGCCTGGGAAATATCGACTATTTTGTCGAATTCATTTGGCTAATAGTTATGTAATATTAATTCCATCAATTGCTAACCATACTGTATAGTAGAAGATTCGGTTATAAATTTAAATATTATACGGTAAAATGTTAAAATGGATACAAAGCTAAATGATTTCCTATAATAAGTGTGTAGCGCTATTACCACTTAATCAACAATTTACATTATACGACAACTAGTAAAAAACTTAAACTGATAGGAATTACTAATTAATAATTATTTTAACAAAGGAAAAATTGGAGGAGAGGTTACGAAATGAATGCATTTATGACAAATGGTACATACGACTTTCTCTTGAAATTAGCAGAAAAATACCCTGCAATTAAATTCCACTTTATGAAAGGTACTTCGAATGACGTAGCATATTATGAAGGTACAAAGCAAAGTGTTTTTGTTTCAGGTAGAGCATTTGAAGTCTTAGTTCAATCTGGGGACATTTTGGACAGTGGTTACGTTGTAATGAATAATATCCCAGTAACCGATGAAGGTGTTCCTATATTTGAAGATAATTTCAAAAAGAGACAGCAGGCGATTGACAAGCAAGAGGGCTTTCAAGCTTTTCGTCTCCTGAAGCCAACGAAAGGGAATACCTATATTGTATTTACGCAATGGGATTCCATGGATAGCTTTGAACAATGGAAAGACTCTGAAGGATTTCAAAAGGCTCATGTCGATACAAAACCATCTGCCTATTTTGCAGACAGACCTTTTGTAAACACATACCATATGATAGAAAAAGACAAGAAATAATGAAAAACCAAGCACCTAGTATGGTGCTTGGTTTTTCGCTAATTAAGGACGTATTCCTCAAAAAACTTCTCATATTCTTCTTCCGTTTTCTGACCTTCTAATCGAATAACCTCTTCTCCATCCTCGTAATAAACAAGAGTCGGAGTAGATGTAATTCCAAATCGAGTCACTTCATTACTGAACTCTAACAGATTCAATTTCTTCATATCTACTCCCATATCTTCTGCTAATGGCGAAAGATATGGTGTTGTATTTTGACAATAAACACATATCGGGCTGTAGTAATATACGGTTACAGCGTCACCATTATCAATTTGTTCAATTAAGTCATCTGGTAATATTTGATTTCCGTAGTTTGGATCATCCAGTTGATCAATTGTTGCTTGATCTAGGTCATTCGTTCCATATGGATTATCTTCAAGCGCCTTATTATTCTTATAGTCTATTACAAAATACAGCGCGATTATTAACACAACAATTACGCCGACAATTGCTAGCATCTTCTTTTGCATTTTATTTCCCCCTATATTGTTTTAATAGTACTACATGGGCAATGAATATTAGGATAAATGCTGTACCTGCTAAAAATGGTATTGTTATGAACCCAAAATAATTTACGTATTGAAAATTACATGGAACCAACCCGCAGGAACCACCTGCTTCACTTAAGGCAGGCAATTTTTGTATACCATAATGATATGCTGATAGGCACATCCCTATTCCGCTCATAACTAATCCAGGTAATGCAATGGACAAATCTTTTTTTAATAACGCTGTCCCATATATGACAACAAGCGGATACATCAAGATGCGTTGATACCAACACAGCTCACACGGCTCATATCCCATTATTTCTGAAAAAAACAAACTCCCTGCAGTTGCGACAGCTGCAATTCCCCATATTCCAAGTAGAAAATTCTCTTTCTTCTTCGAATGATCCATTTCGGAAGTCTCCTCGTTATTTTAATTTTCCCTAGTATTATACTAGGGTTTGCTCAAAATAACAAAAAAGAGGGCTTAGCCCTCTTGCGTTAATAATTGATTTTTGTGAACGTAAACTGCTGCCTGTGTACGATCATGCACATCCAATTTTGCTAGGATATTACTTACATGTGTTTTAACTGTTTTAATACCAATATAGAGTTTCTCACTAATTTCTAGGTTCGTCATTCCGTTTCCAATGCACAGAAGCACTTCCATTTCTCTATCCGTTAATTCATCGTGTGGTTTTCGTTTCTCCCCTCTAAAACTCGTCATCATTTTACTAGCTACTTTTGGTTCAATTACATTCTCTCCAGTAGCGGCTTTTTTAATAGCGGTGACGATTTCATCCGCCGATGACGTTTTTAATAAATAACTAAATGCACCAGCTTCAAGTGCAGGAAAAACCTGTTGATCATCATAATAGCTTGTTAGGATAATAATCTTACAAGATGGATACTGCTGCATAACTTGCTTTGTAGCATCTATTCCCGTACCGTTATCCATCATTAAATCCATTAACACGACATCTGGCTTTTCCGCTAAGATAAGCTTTGCTCCATCATTCCCACTACTCGCTTGACCGATAACATCGATCTCTGGATCAGTTTGTAAATACGCAATAATTCCTTTACGCACAATCTCATGATCATCAACAACAACAACTCGAATCATTTTCAGTCTCCCCCTAACCCCTTTATCATCACTATATCAAAATTAGCCTTTAGCATGGTATTCGAATATCAATATATGTGCCTTCATCAATGTTAGACCTTATGGTGAATGTACCACCTAACTCCTCGCTTCTTTCCTTCATCGTTTTTAATCCGTAGGATGTCTTTTTGGCATGATCATGTTCTAAATCAAATCCTTTGCCATTATCAGCAATATGCATGAATAGTTCATTTCCACGAAGCGAGATATCTATTTTAACAACAGTAGCATTAGCATGGCGAAGGATATTGGATAAGGACTCTTGTATAATACGAAACACATGCTCCTCCGTTGCTTCAGAAAGCTTTAAATTATCGTTGATGACTAATTGAAAATCTATTTGTGATTTCTGACTTAATTCATCAACAAGCTTTTGAATTCCTTTAGGTAATGGATCTCCAGAAAGGTGAACTGGTCGTAAATGTAATAAAAGTGCCCGCATTTCAGTTTGTGCTTGTAGTGCTGCATATGCGACTTCCATCATTTGCTCCTTCGCTAATTCTGGATTTATATCCAATTGTTTAATGGAAGCTTCTGACATCATCGTTAAGGCAAATAGTTGCTGACTCACTGCATCATGTAAATCACGAGCAATTCGCTGTCTTTCCTCAATTACCGCAGACTTATGTGCAGATTTGGCTAACTCTGCTTTTTCATCTGCTAATCGTTGCAGTGACTTTACTTGATTTTGTAGTTTTTCCCCAAGCTCATTTAACTCATTTCCAATACGAGAGAGCTCGTCACCTTCATTAAAGTAAATGCGAGATTGATAGTTTCCATTAGCGAATTGGGTAATCAAAACAGAGAGATAATCCATGCGCTGCTTCAAATCACCACTTGATCGAAAACCAACATAAACGGATACAAAAAACGCGACTAACCCATACAATATAATAAATAAATAAATGCTATTGGACGTTAACCATTCGGGACTAATGAGTACATAGATTGAGAGTAGAATTGCTAATATGGTTACCGTCGTTAAAAACAATCCATTAAAATGCGAAATGATATAGCTATAACGAATACTCGAAAAACGATTCTTCACTATAATCCCCCTTATACGGAGTCAACCCTGATTGAACCCGCCTTTAGTTTTAAAGTTAAATCTAACTTTCTAGTGGCATTATCATAATTTGTTGACACATATTTAAGGGAGCGATTAATTCCATCTACAGTTTGGCCAACAATATCAATATCCCCTGCCTTAACAGATGCATTTACTTGGAATTCAAGATTTTCTGGAATTAAAATGTGGACATCCCCAGCTAGTGCACTAATTGTAATTGGGATTTCCTTTTCAGGAATATATGCCTTCGAGAAGTCATAATAGAAATCTCCTGCCAATGTTTTAATGGTAGTTGGCTCTACCTTCCAATTTGGTTGATTAAATTCATGATTACCTACAGTAAAGAAAGAACTGTTATGATTTTCTTTATCATTCTTTTCACTACTACTTTCAATAATCACTTTAGGTCTTGTCGATTTTCCGATAAACATAAAACCAAAATAAACAATTAATAACGGCCATAGCTTGAATACATCATTAAACGTAAAGGATATTACCTCAAAGCGATCTAATAATAGCAATGCTCCAAATATAAAGAAGAACGATCCCCAGAAATAGCTACCACCACGGTGCCTTACTCGATCTACCACCCATTTAATACCGACTAATGCAAATAACGATGGATAGATATAACTCCATGCATTTCTACTATTAAAATCCATTACTCCTATATTTTCTAATACCAGTACAACACCGAAACCAATCAGTGCAGCGGCTATTAGATAACGGAAAAAACCATTTTTCATCCTATCTCTCTCCCTTGTGAAAATTTATATCCTAGTATTTTTTTATTTCTTAGATTGTAGATTGCAATAAGGGTAACGATAATTCCACTTATGATAATGATTGTTTGAATACTTACACCAATTGCGATAAGCGATGAAGTAACAATATATGATATAGGAATTAATCCTGTAGAAACCGTCATAAATAGGCTCATCATCCTACCAAGCATACGTTTCTCAGTAGTTTGCTGCAACATAGTGATTAAAGGGATATTAATTAATTGTGTCAGGATTGACATAAGTGCTACTAAACCAGCCGTAAGTACAATATTAGCCGAGATACCTGTTGCGATATATAACAACCCTAAGCCAATAATGCTAACGACCAAGGTTATTCCCGGTTTTTTCAACTTAATGGCAGCTAACAAAATTGCACCTGCTAATGCTCCGACCCCCATAGAAGTCTGTATCGTTGCTAAGCTAACGGCATTTCCGCCAAAAATATCCTTCACGATTATTGGCATTCCAATTGAAAATGGGCCCGAGAAAAAGAAATTAATAAACAATGCCATTACAACAATGGAAATTACAAGTTCATTCTTGCGGACGTAGCTTAGGCCTTCTTTTAACTCGGTCCATGGAGTAGGCTTATTTCCCTGAACATCTTCCTCTTTTTTCATACGGATGAACAATACTGCAAAAGACGCTATTAACAGCATCACTAGTGATACGGAAAATACTCCTTTAAAGCCTAGTAAAGCAATTAATGTACCACCTAGTGCTGGACCAAGAATTGGACTAATTTGACTCGTCATTTGAATTAAGGAATTACCTCTTTGTAATTGTTTTTCTTCAAGTAACGTTGGTACTAATGCATTCATCGCTGGATAGCTGAAAGCATCCGAAACACCAAATAGCCCCGCTAAAACTAATAGATGCCATACGGCAACGGAATCAGTCCAAATTAACAGAACCAAAATACTTATCAAAACTGCACGACTGAGGTCTGACCAAAATAGGATTGTCCGCTTATTCATTCGATCGGCAATTAATCCGCCAATAGACAGAAATATTAATCTTGGTATAGCAGCCACAAAAAATAGCATTCCAAAGTAAAAACGATTATCGGTTATACTTAACATCAACCACTCGGCTCCAATTAAATAGACAAAATAGCCAGGTGAAGAAAACAATGCACTAATTAATAAAAGAACAAAGTTTCGATTATGAAATATCGGAACCTTTAACTCTTCCTGTTTTACTATAGCTTCCATTGTTAATGCTCCCCTCTTGTCTTCTCTTATCTCTATCTTAGACATTTCCTTAAAAGGGGAAAACCATCTCTAGAATGCTTTTATCTCAGACCTTAGACCGATTCCTTTTTCTCTGTATAAATTCATATAGATAAATAAGGGCTAGTAAGCATAAAAATCCGATAATAAATCCTGCTACAATATCGGTGAGAAAATGAACATTAATGACATATCTACTGATTCCTATTAATAATACAAGTAAACCAAAGAAAGCTTGCAATGCTAAAATTATCTTTGTCGATTTCAGCTTCTTAGCTAGAAAATAGGATAAAAGCCCATAACAAACCATGGGAATCATGGCATGTCCAGATGGAAAGCTCTCGCCTACTGCATTCGCCTCTTCTAGTATGGAAGGTCTATCACGTCCAACAATAAGCTTTATCAATTTATTAAATTCATGCGTGGCAAATATCCCAGCGCCAAAAATAACACCCGGTAGCCAGTCTCGAAATATAATAATAAGAATGACAACCATTACACCTGTGAATGGATACATAAATTGCTTTGATCCTAAATTAGTAACTTCTCTAAAAAAGTCATATGTATAGGTATCTGGAAAAGTGCTTACTAACGATCTAGTCCACTGATCAATATAAGGGATTTCACCCTGCATAATTTTGACGACCCAAATTCCGATAACGATTAACATAACTGTAAAAAATGATATGATGACAATATTACGTTTCTTCAATCTATGTGAAGCCTCCTGTTAAAATAACGTTAATTCCATCATAGCTTATCCAGAAGTTTATTCAAAATTAATTTTTTTCACTAGAAAAAAAGATGCTATAATAGTAGAAAAATCAAAGGAGGAACGGTAAATGCTTCAAGATATCTATCAAGCAATCGATGCATTATTTCCTGATATGGTTGAGATTCGACGCTATTTACACCAGTATCCAGAACTATCCTTTCAAGAGGTTAAAACCGCACAATACATAGCAGAATATTATGATAAATTAGGTATTCCTTATCAAAAAAATGTTGGTGGTAATGGAATTGTTGCTACACTTAAGGGGGCTAAACCCGGTAAAACAATTGCACTTAGAGCAGATTTTGACGCCCTACCAATCCAAGATGAAAAGGATGTGCCATATAAATCAAAAGTTGATGGTGTTATGCATGCATGTGGTCATGATGGGCACACTGCAACTTTATTAGCTGTAGCGAAGGTGATGCAAGCACATCAGGAGGAATTACCTGGTACATTAGTTTTCATCCACCAGCATGCGGAAGAATATGCTCCTGGTGGTGCTAAGCCAATGATCGAAGCTGGTGCACTAGATAATGTAGATGCAGTATTGGGAACGCACTTATGGGCAACAACTCCATTCGGTAGGATACAAACTTCAAAAGATGTCTTAATGGCTGGTGCAGATCGTTTTGAAATTACCATCCAAGGACAAGGTGGACACGGAGCATATCCACACGAGACAAAAGACTCCATTGTTATCGGTTCACAGCTTGTTTCACAGCTCCAACAGATTGTTAGTAGAAGAATTGACCCGTTAGAAACTGCAGTACTTACTATTGGAATTTTTGAAGCAGGTAATGCTTTTAACATCATTGCAGACACCGCCAGATTAGTTGGAACTGTTCGCTATTTGAACACAGAAATTCAAGACCAAGTCATTCACGAAATGGAAAAAATCATTGAAGGGGTTTCAGTTGCCAATAACTGTACCTATACGTTCCAATACGACAAGGGTTATCCTCCAGTAAAAAATCATGCAGCAGAAGCACAATTAATATTGGACGTGAGTAGAGAAATTCCAGAAGTTGAAACCGCAGAAGAAATTATTCCTGTAATGGGTGGAGAAGACTTCGCTTATTACTTACTTGAAAAACCTGGGGCATATTTCTTTACTGGAGCACAAAAAGAAGGCAACTATTATCCTCATCATCACCCACGTTTTGACTTTGATGAAAGAGCGATGCCAGTTGCCGCAAAAACCTTGATTGGTGCTTATTATGCTTATCAGAATAAATAATTGAAACGAAAATAAATGAAATCCGTTTCACTTTGTATGAAGCTTATTAACAAATTAATTCCTTATATAAAAGAAGCAGTCGTCGGAAATAGTCCAACGACTGCTTCTTTATGCCAATTTTTGCTTTACGTAGCCATTGATAAAGCCATACGTAAAAACGAGTCCTGCTCCTAAGGTAATCGCAAAACCTAAGTAAGCTTGTATGAAAAGAAAAATAATCGAGAATATAAAGAGTTGTAAAAATGCTAATTGAAACAACCACTTTAATAGAGCACTTCTCCTATGTTCGATTTCAACAGGGTATAAATCTAACCAAATAATCGTTCGGTGATGCTGATACAGCGTCATCATTTGGAAGCTGCTCATATACAAGAAAAGTAATGCAAAGACAATCTTCATCCAAAAACTAGGTATGAAATAAATGAATAAACCTCCAATTACGATTAACCGAATGTACATAGATAAATAATCGCCACCACGTAGAAATGTAATTCGATATAAGTAATCGTATGTATGCTTTCTCTCAAATGAAATGTTTCTTTCGATGATAGATACTAATCCATGACGAGGTTTAATACGATTTTTTAAATGCGGAACATCCGTAAACATGTTTGCAAATCGGTAAAAGGATTGCATTCGATGTGAATCCTTTTCCACTAACAATTCCCAAGCAAGCCCTGCTTGTCTTCTTGATAACGTTAAATCATACAAAAATACAATAATGAACATAATGGTTGTAATGCCCGCTAATAGCATTTCTCCACTAACAAGAAAATAAAGAACAGCAATGTTTAGAAATACACGCGCAACCTGATCCGTATAGCGAATTGCATTGTCTCGAACCTTTAGCATCCACCAATTCGCCATTAAATTCCAGAGTTTAAAAATTAAAACTACAGCTAATGTCAACCAGTAAGTACCTCCAGTTCGATCTGGAAACGTTGCAAAATACAGTGGACCAAATGCTGCAAATACAATCACAACCATATATAGTTGAATAACAAAGCTATATATTAATGCATTTCGAAAATAGGCCCCCATTTTATGCTCAGCAGTAATAAGGAAGACTAAATCAGGCTCCTTCAGAAGTGTTCTGACTGGGCTATAGCTAACAATAATCCCAAGAACTATTCCCATGACCCAAGATGTAGGAAAATTCTCTGGTAATGTCGTTAACCATTGCTGGTAGAAATATGCTAGTGCAGATACTAAAAAAAGCATTGCAAATGCAATATGACCATTGAATATGTAACGAAGATATCGGCTAGTTTCTTTCAAATGGGCGTTAAAACGCTTCAGAAAAAAGTCATGAGAATTAAACATGGCTATCTTCCTTTGTTAATTGGATGTATAAATCATCCAATGTTGCACGCGGCATATCAAATTGCTCCCGTAATTCCTCTAATGTACCAAGCGCTCGAATATCTCCTTCATGCAAAATCACAAACCGATCACAATAGCGCTCCGCTGTCGCTAAAATATGAGTCGACATTAATATACCTGACCCTTTTTGCTTCATATCTTCCATTAAATTTAGATAGGATTGGATTCCTAGTGGATCTAATCCTACAAATGGCTCGTCCACAATATACAGAGGTGGTTCAATAAGAAAAGCACACATAATCATGACTTTTTGACGCATGCCCTTAGAAAAATGAACCGGAAACCATTTTAGTTTCTTCTCCATTCGAAACTCTTTCAATAAGATCTGTAGTCTTTTTTCAAAAGTATCTTCTGGTATATTGTAAGCCATTGCTGTTAAACGCAAATGCTCATATAACGTTAGCTCATCGTAAAGAATTGGCATCTCAGGAATATATGCCAATTGATTTCTATATTCGGATGGATTGTCACGAAATGTCTTTCCATTAATGGAAATATTGCCTTTTTTTGGTTGCATTAAACCAATAATGTGTTTAATGGTTGTACTTTTTCCTGCTCCATTTAAACCAATTAATCCGACTATCTCCTTGGAATTCACCTCAAACGAAACACCATGGAGTACATTTTTATGGGTATAGCCCCCAACCAAATTGTCAATGTGAAGTAACGGTTTCACAAGCTTTCCCCCTAATCTGCTCACTTGATAAAAATTTTATCATTATTGCCTACAAATTCCAAAGGAAACTCTCTTACGATTTTCGACATTTTTTTAAAAAGGAATGTATAGAAATGAAAAAATTGCTCAAAATACTAGAGAAGAGTCGAGGAAGGTTCACAGTACTACCAATTGTTAAACACAAATGAGGTGTTAGTGTTGGAAAAAGTGATGCTTCACTAAATTAAATGTGTTAAAAAAACAAATGGGGTGTCGGTGAAAAATAATCTAATGAAATAAAACTCTTTTGTTAGAAGAAATCTCAACGCCAAGGGATACTAGCAAAAAGGTTTTTTGTAAAACCTATGAGTAGCTAATGCGAAAAAACGGTAATTACAAGTCCCCACATTAGTATTATGTCCTCGGCTCTTCTTAACAGGCATCGCCCTTAAGGGCGAGCCTGTTTCTTTGTTTTTAAATGGTTAAGACTTTACATACCTTGGTCTAACTCATTACAATATAAGAAAACTGTTAGGAGTTGACTATGAATGGCGCATGAGAATTGTATTTTCTGCAAAATAATAGCTGGAGAAATTCCATCAGCGAAAGTATATGAAGATGAAGATGTCTATGCATTCTTAGATATTAGTCAGGTAACAAAGGGTCATACGTTAGTAATTCCCAAAACTCATACAAAGAATATTTATGAAACGCCAAGTGAAGTTGCTAGCTCCCTCTTTGCACGGGTACCTAAAATAGCCAATGCAATTAAGGCTGCTTTTCAACCGAGTGGAATGAATTTGTTAAACAATAATGAGCCTGCAGCTGATCAATCTGTGTTTCATTTACATATTCATTTAATACCTCGGTATGGTGAGGGTGATGGATATTCTGCTAATTGGACAGTCCATTCGGAGAGTTACCAGCAAGAAGAATTACAGCAAATAGCAAATAACATAGGTAAGGAAATTAAATAATCCAAAAATAGAAAACACTTCAAAATACTGCTTTTTATTTATTTTGATATTTGTTATACTAATAGTAAGTTTCTGCAACTGACAACGAGTGTACAGTTGAGGAACTAAAAAATAGAGCTGAGTTAGCTTAGTTGAGGAGAGATACAAATGAATACAAGGGTACTAGTCATTTTATCACTATTAGTGGGGATTGGCGCAGCATTACATTTTGTAATGCCATCGATTTACGGTGTCACGCCTGACATGATGTTAGCGATGATGTTCTTAGGAATAATGTTATTTCCTAAGTTCCAATATGTAGTAGTTTTAGCTATTACGACAGGTGTTTTATCAGCTTTAACAACACAGGCACCAGGTGGACAAATTGCAAACATGGTTGAAAAGCCGATTACAGCAATCGTGTTTTTTGCATTATTTTTGCTTATAAAAGACAGAGCGAATATAAGATTTAGTGCACCGATTTTAACTGCAATTGGTACATTGATCAGTGGATCAATTTTCCTTGGATTGGCACTTTACGTCATTGGCTTGATGGAGGGTGCATTCTTACTAGCATTTGCTACAGCGGTATTACCTGCTGCTGGATTAAATACGGTACTAATGATTATCATTTATCCAGTTGTACAGCAAATTTTGCGACGATCCAAACCAATTACAGTCTAATAACGATAGTTAAATCCTCTGGCGTTTTGTAATGTCAGAGGATTTTTTAAAATACATATCGTTAATGCTAATCCATTTTTTCTGTAGGTATACGTATTATCTAACATAAAAAGAGAAAAATATAGTAAGTGGGAAAGGAGCGGAATGATTATGGCAAGAGGTAAATCATTAATTTTTGGTATTATGGTTGGAAGTGTAGTTGGTGCTACTGCAACATTATTAAGTACTCCGGCTTCTGGGAAGCAATTAAGAGGTAAGGTGAAATCCCAAAGCTTGGAATGGAAGGAACTATTGCTAAGTCTTAAACTAGATGGCTTACGTTTGAAAAGACAAATCGCCGCAACATCGAAAGAAGGTGTCGGCTTAATAAAAGATTTAACGCAAGAAATGAAAAACTCTGTAACAGAGTGGAAGCAATCAGTCGAGCCACACCAACAAAATATTCATCAATACTTAGAGCAAATTGAGACAAGCCTAAAGGATTTAGAAGAAAAAGTTAATTCCAGTAACAAGAAAAATGCATAATGAAGGACCCTGCCAGCACAATAACAGTGCTGGTTTTATTTATTTTGATGACTATCCTTGTTTATTTAACTTTTTAAGTTACTGATCCCTAACTTTCAAACAACAAAAAACCTGTAAACTTTAAAGTTTACAGGTTTCATAGTGTTACTCGATACCTTCAGTCCACTCTGATACTTTTTCTTGATTATCTTCAACCCAGTTAGCTGCAGCTTCTTCTGCATCTGCACCTTCTGAGATTTCAAGCATTACAGACTCAATGTCTTCTGTAGTCCAATTGAAGTTATCAAGTACTTGATATGCTTCTGGCATATCCTCTTCTAATCCTTCGCGAGCCATTGTTTCGATTTTCTCAGCTCCACCAAATGTACCATTTGGATCTTCTAAATATTTAAGGTCATATTTTGCAAATTTCCAGTGTGGAGACCAACCAGTAACAATAATTTCCTCTTCATTATCATAAGCTTCACCTAAAGCAGTTGCCATTGCACCACTTGAAGAAGTAACAACTTCCCAATCAGCAAGATTATCATATTCTTCTAAAGCATCCTCTGCGGAACCAACTACACCAGAACCAGGTTCAATACCTGTAATCTTCATGTCCGCTTCATCTGTTAAATCAGCAATAGAATTAACATCCATATAAGACGGTACAACTAGACCAATTTTAGCTCCTTCTAGGTTTGGTCCAAGCTCAACCATTTGATCACCATATTGTTCAAACTGCTCCGCATGTGTTCCTGGTAACCAAGCTGCAACCATCGCATCTGCTTCACCGTTTGCAACGGCTTCCCACATGATTGAGTTATCAAGAGCTGTTAATGTTACATCATAACCTAAATCCTCAAGTACTTTACCAACAACATGAGTAGAAGCAATTTCCGTGTCCCATGTAACATAAGCAAGTTCGATTTCTTGTCCATCACCAACAGATGATGAGCCTTCAGAATCTCCATTCGATGTATCCTCGTCTGAAGAACAACCTGCTGCAAATAGTGATAATGAAAGTCCAGCAATGATTCCTAGACGTTTCCAATTACGTTTAAACATAATCCTAAATCTCCCCTTTTTTGTAATTTATATATGGAACTTTTCAAATGAAAAGATTGCCAACATTATATATTCCTTATGCTTTTTTATTGACGCTTTGTGTAAAGCGGTCAATAATAATCGCTAGAATAACAATACCTAGTCCAGCAACAAATCCTGTACCAACATCAGAACGTTGTAGCGCTGTTAATACTTCCTTACCAAGTCCTGGTGCCCCAATCATGGACGCTATAACAACCATCGATAAGGCAAGCATGACGGTTTGGTTAATCCCAGCCATAATCGTTGTTTTCGCCATTGGAAGCTCAACCTTTAATAGTTTTTGCATACCTGTGCTTCCAAACGCTTCGGATGCTTCAACTAATTCCTTGGATACTTCTCGAATACCTAAATTCGTAAACCTTACTGTTGGTGGAGTTGCAAATATTAATGATGCAAATACTCCCGGTACCATACCGATTCCAAAGAAGGCAACAGCAGGTATTAAGTATACGAATGCAGGCATCGTCTGCATAAAATCAAGTATTGGTTTAATAATTGCTTCAGTCGTTTTACTTTTGGACATTAATATCCCAATTGGCACCCCAATAATGACAGAAAGGATACTCGCAATCAGAACGAGTGTCACTGTGCTCATGAGCTGCTCCCAAAATCCTAAATTCGAAATCAACCACAGACCAACTATCGAAAAGACCGTAAGTCCAAGTTTTCTTCCAGATAGAATAAATGCTAATACAGCAACTATAATAATGAAGACACTTTCTGGAATAAGCATTAATACATCCTCAGAAAACCATTCCATAAAGTTTCCTAAATGCTCTTTTATTGGCTCGAATAAAACAGCAAAGCTTTCCTTTGTCCACTCTGTAAAGCTTTCAGCCCAGTCATCAATTGGTATACCTTCTGTAAACCAATTTTTTAATGTATTAAACATTTTCGATGTTCACCTCACCATCTCCAGCAAGTGCAGCAATAACAGCACCCCGTACAATAATCCCTGCTAGCTTATTGTTCTCAACAACAGCAACAGGCACCGGTGAACCATTCACCACAGCAAAGATATCATGCATAGCTGTATCTTTCTCCACTTGTTTAATATCAGTTCTTAATATTTCCTGAATGTCGCGAATTTCTTTTTTCTTGGCCTCAGACGCATCATCAGCTGTCACGTAGCCCTTAAGATTTCGCTTGCTATCCACTACTAATATGCTTGATATACCGGATTCCTTCATACGCTCCAATGCCACACGAGGACCGTGTTTTTCAATATTAATTGTTTCAGGACGCTTCATAATATGTTGTGCTGTTAGGACTTTTGAACGATCTACATCCTCTACAAACCGCTCAACATAATCATTGGCAGGATTAACCAGAATTTCTTCAGGTGTACCTATTTGTACAATAGAACCATCCTTCATTAGTGCGATACGGTCTCCAATACGTAATGCTTCATCTAAATCATGTGTGATAAAGATAATTGTCTTCTTCATAGTAGATTGCAATTCTATTAATTCATCTTGCATATCCTTACGAATTAATGGGTCTAAAGCCGAGAAAGCCTCGTCCATTAATAAAACTTCCGGGTCATTAGCTAATGCTCTTGCTAGCCCGACACGTTGCTGCATACCACCTGATAATTGGTCAGGCTTTTGGTCTACATAACCACCGAGTCCCACCAGTTCAAGTGCTTCTTTTGCTTTCTTACTTCTTTCTTCTTTGGGTACCTTTTGGATTTCTAATCCGTATTCAGCATTTTGCAGGACTGTTCGATTCGGGAATAGCGCAAATCGCTGGAAAACCATTCCGAGTTTTTCACGTCGGACTTCTCGAAGTCCCTTCTTATCCATTTTTGCTAAATCTTGCCCATCAATTAATATGCTTCCTTCAGTTGGTTCAATCAATCGATTTATTAACCGAACTAATGTTGATTTACCACTTCCGGATAGGCCCATGATGACAAAAATCTCTCCTTCTTCTACGGAGAATGATGCACGGTTAACACCAACTGTACTGCCCGTTTTCTTTAATATTTCATCTTTGGCAGAACCTTGTGCTAACATTTCTAATGCTTCCTTTGGATTCTTACCAAAAACCTTTGTTAAATTTTTTGCCTCTATTATCGGCATATCTTTCACCTCTTTTTGAAAAGCCATTCTGCGAAATGACTTCTTTGAAATCGTAGATTAATAGAATTTATAAAAGCTAGCCGCGTTTCGCTTACTGTAATACTATATACTTTTTTATATGAACAGGACAAACTTTATATACCTTTATTTTTGATTGTATTTTTTATACAGTTAAAACTGTACGTACTTTTCACAGGTTTTCCTTATAAATACTCCTAATACCTCCCATTTCCAGCACAACTATGCATTTTCAAAAAAAGGATTAGTGTTGTACCCTTGTTATAGGCTAGTTTTAGGAGGTTTGCATGTTGGACAACAGCAACGAAACAATTAGGAATCGAATTCTACTTGAATTTGCAAAAACCGTAGAATTATTTGATTTAAACCCATTAGAGGCTCGATTATTTACTTATTTATATGTAGAGGGAGAAGCCTTAACATTAGATGATATGAGCGATGCACTAGGAAAAAGCAAGACTTCGATGAGTACCAGTGTCCGTAGTCTAGTAGAATTAAATCTTGTAAAGCGCGTGTGGAAAAAAGGTGTACGAAAGGATTTATATCAAGCAAATACGTATCTTTTCAAGCAATTTATGAGCTTTTATATGAAGAAGTGGATTGATGCATCCGAAGATCGTAAAGAAGCATTGTTAGATATTAAATACCAATTAGAAAATCTCTCTTCCAAAAACGATAGTCAAAATCTCCAAGAAAAGCTAGAGTCCATTATCGAATTTCACCAGCAATTAGATAGCTTTTTCAAAGAAGCTTCCGAGATTAAAAATTAAAAAACTCTCAGAGACTTATTGCTCTGAGAGTTTTTTAACTTCTATAATTTTTTCATAGTTTACCTTCGTTTATTAATTTGATAAATTCTTCAAGAAGTAATGGAAAATATCCTTCGTCCTTCAAGGCCATTACCGTTTCCGTTGGTTCTAGCTTCTCATTTAGCATTCCAGCAAAGCACACTAGAAGTGAAGAAAAATTAAGTAATCCCTCTTCCTTTTGCTCCAAATATTGCTCTTCAATTCGTCCCAGTAATTGAAACAATTCATCATATTCTTCCTCTGTAATATTCCGTTCAATTACAAGCTTTGTGAAAGGGTATTGTGTTTCATCAATTGTTCTTGAAAGTAACTGTAATTGAAATGTTGCCAAATTGTTAACCTCACACACGTCAAAACCCCCTCCTTGACCCATACCACATCCAATTATCTGAATATACTTTTTATTATTAGTAATTTTTAATAATTTTTTTTGTAAAAGGTATTGCTTTTTTTTGCATAAGATACTATCATCAAAAAGGCTTAAATAAACCGTAATGATTATTGGACTACGTTAATATTCTATCAATAACAAAGCTTGTTCTGAATGAAGTGGAGGGATCTCAAAATGAACTGCTGGAAATCAATCAACTTAGATAAACAATATGGGATAAGATGGCTTCAATTCATTTCCTTTCTAATTGGTCTTATGGCGTTTATTATTATGTACGTACCGTTTTCTATGTTTCATGAAGGAAAACCAGTACATGACTCAGGAATTATGTTATTTGTGCTTGCCATAATCCTGTTGCCGACCCTTCATTCTCTAATGCATATTTTACCATTATTCGTACTGAATAAACGAATAAAATTAATTTGTATTCGAAAAAGAGTATTGCCAATCTTAACTTTTTATACCGATTCGCATGTAAGTAAATACGCATCCATACTGTCAGCGATAGCGCCAACGATTACCATTACACTTCCTGGAATTATCATGGCTCTCTTATTTCCAAGTTTGTATGTTTATTTACTCATTGCCACTTCTATTAACATTGGCATGACTGTCATTGATTTTCTCTATATTAGACATCTAATTAGAGCTCCAAGAAATGCCTATATTGAAAATGGCGATGACGGATTTGATATCCTCTTAAAAGCAAACTAAGAAACCTGGATTTTTCCAGGTTTCTTTTTTGTTTAAGGCCGTTTTTTTGTAACTTTACTATTCATGAAGTGAAAATTTTGTTACAGTATGTATTAGAAATCTTTATATAAATGATATTTCACGAAGAATGATTTATATAATTTCGCATAGATATTAGGTTAGATTTATTCATGTTTGGGGGAGGATGTAAGATAGATGATTATTATTTTCCTTTTATATGCTTCAATTATTTTATTTATTTTTAATTCATTAACGGATAAGTTTTGTAAAAAGTTAGAAATGAATGCTGCGAAACAAGCAAACGTATTTCGAGTAACAAATATTATGATCCTTATCTTACTAGTGTCCTCATACGTTAAAGTATTAAATGCAATGATTTAATTCTTTCTTTTATCAGTAGCAGGCTTTATAAATTTAATGTTTAGACTATTAATTTATGGACTAGTTATGGTATATTATTCAATAGTCACAGAGTAACAAATTAGATTAGGAGTGTAATTTTCATGAAAAAACTTACAATAGCTACTATTACAGCTGGTGCATTATTGCTTTCTGCTTGTAGCTCTGACAAAGAATCTGAAGTAGTAGTTGAAACAAAAGCAGGGGACATTACAAAAGAAGAATTTTATTCAGAAATGAAGGACTATGTTGGTGAAAGTATGCTTTACAACATGGTTGTGATAAAAGTATTAGAGGACAAATATGAAGTAACAGACAAAGAAGTGGATGAAGCAGTTCAAAAAGTAAAGGATGAGCAAGGTGATATGTTCTCCATGTGGTTAATGCAACAAGGTTACCCAGATGAAGATGCTTTCCGTGAACAAACTTATCAAAGACTTTTACAAGAAAAGCTTGTTTTTGAAGATATTGAAATCTCCGATGAGCAAATAGAAGAAAAATTTAATGAAATGAAAGAAAATAGAGAAATTGAAATCCGTGCAAGCCACATCCTAGTAGAGGACGAAGCAACTGCTAAGGAAGTGAAGCAGAAATTGGACGATGGTGCTGATTTTGCAGAACTAGCTCAAGAATATTCTTCGGATGACTCAGCTGCTAACGGTGGAGATTTAGGTTATTTTGCAACTGGCAAAATGGTAAAAGAATTTGAGGATGCTGCTTATAGCCTAGGAGAAAATGAAGTGAGTGGTCCAGTTAAATCGGAACATGGTTATCACATCATTAAAGTTACAGATATTCCAACATTAGAAGAAAAAACAGAAGATATACGCAGACAGTTAGCAATGGAACAGGTTGATAATGCAACAGTCCAAGAAAAAATGAATTCTCTTCTTAAAGATGCAGATATCGATGTAAAAATTGAAGATTACAAAGACTTATTTAAAATTGAAGAAGCCGCACAAGGCTAAAATTTGAAAAGGCTAGTACATGATTATGTACTAGCCTTTTATTAATTGGTTAGCTGTTCTTTTTGCTTCAAACGTTGTTCGCGTTCCTCTTCAATTCGCTTCATATACACTTGACCATCTCGTTCAATATAGTGCTTTTCAAGCTCTTTTTCGGCACGCATTGCACGAAATGCCATATACCCACTAAAGAAAATAAACAATATCAACACAAAAATCCACCAAGGCATTCCAAATATCATGTTTTAACCCCCTTGTCCATCATTTCTATCACAATTATATGTTCTAGGGAGCAAAATAATTACAAGTATCCAGTTTAATCCTCGAAGGTTGGTTTATAAAAGGAACGGTTATCCATTGCAAATAATCGCTCCGTAAATTCTCCAGGCTTTACTTTATCCAATGCACGATTCAGCATATTCATCTTAGCATCAATTAAATCGATAAAATGGAGTAATTCTGCTTCTCGAACTAATGGAGGTGTTGGACTCCCCCACTCGGCCTTCCCGTGATGGGATAGAACCATATGCTGTAGGATTAAAACCTCTTCTCCTTCGATCTGTAAATCCTTGGCAGTATTTCCTATTTCCTCAACCATAATTGGAATATGTCCAAGTAATTTTCCTTGTAGCGTATAAGAAGTTGAAACCACACCAGATAACTCTTTAAGCTTACCAATATCATGAAGTATAATTCCTGCATATAATAGGTCTTTATTAACTTCTGGATATAACTCGCAAAGCTCCCGAGCAATCTTCAACATACTCACAATATGATGTGCAAGTCCAGATACATATTCATGGTGATTCTTTGCCGCCGCCGGATACAAGAGTAATGGCTCCTGGTATTTCTTGATAATTGCTCGTACGATGCGCTGCATTGCTGGATTTTTCATTTCAAAAATAGCTTCTGTTAGCTTTTCCATCAATTCTTCTCGTTCTACAGGTGCTTTTTCGATGAAATCCGCTACTTGTACCCCATCCGTTGGCTGGGCTAAACGGATGGTATTAATTCTCATCTGTGCTTTTCCACGAAATTGATTAATTTCACCGTTAATATTAATGATCTGCTCCTGAACGAAAACTGATTCATCTTCATGGTTAATATCCCATAGCTTTGCTTCAATTTCTCCAGTTGCATCTCTGAGTACTAATGTTAAAAACGGCTTTCCGTTTGTAGTAGTTCCTTTAGTCGATTCTTTAATCAGTACAAATCCTTCGAAAGAATCTCCAATTTGATGATTCCCGATTCCCCTCTTCATAAGGCAATCCTCCCCCAATTAATAAAAATGAGATTGACGATTGGCAAGCAATCTATTTTAGAGTGCTTATCGAATTGTCAATCCCAGAAGTGTTCTAATCGTTATTCATTTTTTGGTATATATTCAAAAATCTTGCCCGATTCGATGACGTGAATAAACTTCATTAGCCACTCATAATAATTTTTCGCATAATGTAATCGTTCCATATCATTGCTTATCTTCATCTTTAATTCTTCATCCACTGTTAGCTCCAAAAGCTTTTGTAACTCATCAATGGCTTCTGCAGCCTCTTCTATATTGGACTCAGTATGCTTTCTCCAGCGATTACCAAACAGTGATGTGAAAGACTTGTACCAGTCTTCTTCTGATTGATAGAGGTCTTTTCGAATCCCTTTTTTAAAGGTTGATTCGACCATCTTCATATCCGAAAGTGCACGTACACCTGTTGACATACTTGTTTTACTCATTTCCAATGCATCTCGCATATCATCAAGTGTCATTGGTTCATCAGAAAAATAGAGTACGCCATATAGTCTTCCGATAGAAGATGTAATACCATATAGGTTCATATTTTTTGCAATGATTTGGATAAACTTATCAATCGTTTCTTCATATTTATCCCATTCTTTATTTTGCTTATCTTCAGGCAATGGATGTCCCTCCATTTAACAAGATGCACGTTTACCTTCGTAATTACGAATACTAATATTAAATAATAAATCTCCAGTAGTACACATCATGTATTCAAATAATTTTTAGTTAGACTGTATAGCTAGTTTGCAATCAGTTTACCACTTATTTTCCAATATTGGAACCGCATTTGTCAACTTGAGTGGTTTACTGCTGTTAAATTCGGGCAATCCCTCATGATTACAGGTAAATAAGAGTACCTGATGATTACTTGCTATTTCCCCTAATAAGCGAATAACCCGCTTCGTTCGAATAGGATCGAAATGCACAAATGCATCATCAATAATAAATGGCAGTTCCATGCTTTCACTCATTACCTCACATACTGCTAAACGTAAGGAAACATATAACTGATTCATGGTACCTTGTGATAATTCATTAACATGGAACCGGATATGATCAAATCGTTCAACCGCAAATGGTTTGTCCTTTGAAGGTGCATATACATTTATATATACGTTTTCTGTCAATATCGAAAAAAACTGTGATGTCTTTTCCAATACTTTTGATAAATATTTATCACGATACGAATCCTTTGTTTCAGTCAAAAGTTCCTTTGCTGTCTTATAAATAGCCCATTTCCGTCCAAGCTCACTTAGCTTTTCTTTTTCGGCCTCAAATTGATGGACCAATTTAGAGTAGGTATCAGAGGATTCTAACTGCTGAATCTCAGCCTTTAAATTGGCAAGCTGCTGTCGTTTTTCATCGATGTCTCTGTCTAGTTGTTGAATCGTATGGAATACTTCATTATTCTGTAGCTCCATCGAATTATGTTGGGGCTTGTTTAGAACTAGCTCCTTCCACTCTTCTGGTGAAAAAAAGGATGAGAACTGTGTCTTGATTTTTTCGCAATTAACTTGAAGCTTCTCTTTTTCAAAGAATGTTTTTGCTTTTCTATAAAATTCTTCTTCCGTTTTTACGTTTGCTATATCAAACAGTGCTGTCATTTCACGCTCATAGGTATCATATGTTACCGTTAATTCTTCCACTCTTTGCAAATTATCTTCTAACAATTTCGTTATGTGATGTAGCTGTGTTTGTTTTTCTTGAAGACTATTACGTTTAGATGCTAGTAACTCTAGTTGGCTGGTAGTTGATTTCGATGCTTGTCCCACATCATTCTTTTCAAAGAAATCACGCACTATATTCTTATAATCATCTAGCTTGTGATTCAACTGTTCGGCTTCCATTCTAAGCTGCTTTTTCTCGTGACTTTTTCGGATAAGTTGCTTTATCGCATGATACAACTCTGGCCAATATCGTACATCGAGCACCTGTAAAAAAGGATAAAGCTTCTTTTGTTTGTCAATTTGCTCCAAGAGCTCCACTTGTCGTTGACCTACTAAAATGTTTTGTTCCTGAACTTGATTAAGCTGAATATCTGCTTCCTTCAGCTGCTCATATAGTAATGTCATTTCATTCGTATACTCTTGATCTAGATGGATTTGCATTTCAGCATGCTTCTTCTCCTCCTCGGAAACAATAGAAGAAGGTGCATCACTAGGAAATTGGATGACCATATTTTGCATGTCAGTAATAGATTTTTTCCCCCAGAACCACTGTGCTAAACCAACAGCAAGACTAACCACCATATAATTCGTGTATAAGAAATCTTTGAATACAACTGCTAATATGACAAATATTATCGCAACAAGAATGGATAATCCTAAAATGAGCTTTATTCTAGAATTTGTCTTTTGTTTTGTTTTTCGCCAATTTTCCTTGTTTCTACTCGCTTCTTGTTGAAGCCTTTCACGTAATAAGCCTTCTTTATGCCTGTTTAATAACGCTTCTAGCTCTTTTCTGTTTTCAACAGGGAGAATATTGTCTTTAATCTCACTTAGTTGCTCCTCTAGGAATTTCTGCTTACTATTCGCAAGTTGCATTTGTTCCGCATTTAATTGCTTTTCACGCTCTATTTCTTCCATATTGACTTTTAAATCATTCCATTGCTTTTCTACATGAAATGGCAAATTCATAACTTCTAACTCTTCCATAGTGAGCGCAATATCTAAGCTTAGAATCTGATTGTTTATCTCCATATCTAGCCTATTAATTTCGTTTTGTATCCGTTGAAGGTCTTTCTCATGCTCCAAATTACTAGAAAGTAACGAAGTAACTTTCTTTGCATCCTCTAATGGAAAAGCATCTATGCTTTCTTCTAATGCTTCCTTCTCTTTCGTAAATTTTTCTTGATTATGCTGAAGTACTGTGAGCTCACTTTTTATAGGAAGTAGCTTATCTTTCACGTATTCAAGTCTTTCAATCCCTTCTTCAGGAATCGTTATCTGCTGAGGATATTCAGCTAATTGCTGTTGATATACAATATATTCCTCAATTTGTGGTAAAGCTTGAATTACCTTTTCAAAGTATAGTTGCTTCTGTTTCTCATCCTGAAGGGCTTCCTGTAGCATTTTTATTTCGACATGAAGCTCCATTATTGCATTTTTCTTTTCCTGATAGGTAGCTTCCTCTTGCTTTATGGTTGTCAATTCATGTTGCAGCTGTTTCAATCTCTCTAATTGTTGATTAATTTCTGGGTTTTTTCCATATGGCTTAAAATAGTCTGCCAGCCTTTGCTCAAGTCGCTTTTCAATCGTATATATATGCGTCGAACCGGTGAGCCCTACTCCAAGTAATATGTCACTGATATCTTCTTCCTTCATGAATTGTATTGCACTTAAATCCACTGCAGAAAAGGAAAAAATAGAACGAAAGGTTTTTGCATTCATACCATGTAGTTTCTCTTGGAGCCAGGTTTCATCATACTCTCCTCCATCTGAAGTAAAACACTTTGCTGTCCCATTACGAACATCATGTAATCGTTCAATTGTATATTCTCCTATTTCTGAGTCCACGATTGTTAAAAGACCACCCATCTTACTGCTAGTCTTGGGCTGATAGTGTTTTCGTTGTTTTGGAGGAAGACCGAATAGCATGAATATGAGGAAACGTTGAAGCGTTGTTTTTCCTGATTCGTTTTCACCATAAATGGTAATAAAAGACTGCTCGGAAAAATCGATTGTATAATCCACCCATTTTCCAAAACCATAAATTATTGCACTTCTGAGTTTCATGCGTTCACCTCACTCTTTCATCAGCTCATGAGTTAGTAATTGAAAGGCCTCTTCCTTTATCTTTTCCTCCTCTACATTCGCAAGAGCTTCTATATATTTTCTAGCTTCTTTATGTCGAAATAACTCACTTACAATCTGATTAACCGAGATTTTTTCCATTTGACTGCTTAATTCGCCTAGGAAGTGATCACCTTTTAAAGGACTATTATGTAGTGGATAGCCATCTTGAATTGTATAACGAAAAATATGAAGCCAATTCTTTTGATTTTCAAATGTATCGTTGATGATATCAATGATTTCATTTATTAAATCCTCGTTTTTCCATTCGATTAGATTACTTTGATTACTATGTAATGTAAGATCCACTAATTGAGGTACAGGTGCTTCAAGTGCTGCTAAGTTATCCTTTATTACCTGCTCTATATCATGAATGGCTTTGCAAGCTGATAAATCGATTGTTATCGAATTATACTGAATTACCTGTAATGGTATAAAGCTTGCTTCGGCTTCACTTTCGGACATCTCTACATAATAGCAGCCTTTTTCACCTGTTTCTTTTCTATTTCTACCTTGTATATTACCAGGATAGATAACGAAAGGGTTCTTTTTCAGAATCTCTCTTTTATGAATATGGCCTAAAGCCCAGTAGTGAAAAGGCTTATCTATTAACTCTCCTAGTTGAAAGGGTGCATACGTATCGTGCTCTGTATTACTTTCAATACTTCCATGAAGCATAGCGATGTGAAAGGGAATCTCTGAATCAATTATTTGATATTCTTGAACTCTATTTCTGGTAACTGCGCGATTTTCATAGCTAAATCCATATATGGCTGCTAATGTTTGGTGGTCTTTTTGATATAAAAATGACGATAACTGTTCACCTGAAAATATATGAACGTTGTCTGGATAGGTTATCGGGTAGATATTCCCCTTTATATAATCATGATTGCCATAGGATAGATATACCTCTATATGATGGCGTTGTAGCTCTTGAAATGCATTTCTCAGCTTAATTTGTGCTTTTAAGCTTTGCTTTTCGTTATCAAATAAATCACCTACAAGCAATACGAAATCTACATTTCTTTCAATTGCTGCTTTGACTAAATTATCAAGCGCAGCAAATGTACTTTGACGTACTTCTTGAAAAATCGTTTCACTTACATTGGAAAGCCCTTTAAAGGGACTATCTAAATGCAAATCTGCTGCATGAATAAAGGAAATCTTCTGTTCCACCACCATACCTCCTAACTTTATTATTCTATTTTACCAAAAACAATACACGAATGCACGTTCGTAATAGATTTTCCATTTTCTTCGTTCGGTATACAATACTAATTACTCCACACATAGAAAGACCGCTTCCCATAAGCGGTCTTTCATTTCATATTTTCTAATCCATTCTATTCTTTCTTTGATAGTACAATTGCCTTCTTTATGTCCTTTAATGAGCTTGATTTTCCATAGAGTAATACGCCACCCTTATAGACTCTAGCACCTATGAAAGCAAATAATAAAATAGTGGCAGCTAAAATGCCTACCGATAAAAGAACTTCCCACATTGCTACATCTAGAATTCCTACTCGAATAAACATTAGCATCGGTGCAAAAAACGGAATATAAGAGGTTACCGTAACAACCGTTGACTCTGGAACATTAATTCCGAACATAGCTAGCATAAAAGCAATTACGATCAGTAACATCATTGGTGTTATCATTTGATTTACTTCCTCAACTCTACTTACAAGGGATCCTAACATTGCTGCCAACGTCGCATAAAGTAAATAGCCTAAAATAAAGAATAGTACACCATAAAGAAGGATGGAGATCGACGCTCCATGAAAGCCAAACGATTCTAACAATCCACCTGCACCATCTTGCTTCGTTTGAAGCATACCAAATGCCACTCCTACAAATATAGCGATTTGTGTTAATCCTAGTAAGGCAATGCCAACAATCTTTGCAAACATATGTGTTACAGGCGAAGCGCTGGACACTAATATTTCCATCACACGGGATGATTTTTCGGATGCAACATCAGTCGCGATAAGGGTTCCATACATCAAAACTGCCATG
Source organism: Ornithinibacillus xuwenensis (assembly GCF_039614845.1). NCBI lineage: Bacteria > Bacillati > Bacillota > Bacilli > Caryophanales > Bacillaceae > Ornithinibacillus > Ornithinibacillus xuwenensis. The sequence goes on from NZ_JBDIML010000003.1 coordinate 324,867, forward strand.
TAAAGTAAAATTAGCATCGCATAAACAATCCCACGAGCTTGATTTAACTCTTCCTCAGATTTACCATTAAGATCCAATGAAACCGAATGAAAGGTAATCGGCTCATATATTTCTCCAATTGTTTCTTGGTCAAGTCCTGCTTTTTTTGTGGCAATCGAAATCTTTAATTGTTGCAGCTGTTGCTGTAAATCGGTTTGTAACTCTGAGTCTGCGATATTATTTGCATAGTATGTCGCCTCTGGAAAGCCCTCTTCATTTAAAGAAAGTGTGACAAGTGCAGAGAAGTCTCCCTCTTTCACCGCTTCCTTCCCTTCTTCCACTGATTGGGTGTAAGAGGTAATTTCCCATCCGAGATTACTTGCTTCAACACTAGTGCTTAACGAATCTATAAGCTCCCCCGAATCATCAATAACAGCTACATTTCTATCATCCTCACCTGAAATGGTATCAACGATTGATTCAAAGTTTACCATTAGCGTAATAAATAACAGCGTTAATATTGTACTAATATAAAACATTTTCGTCTTTAACCTAGACATATAGGTATGCGATACAATAATCCAAAACTTATTCATAAGCCGCACCTACTTTCTCAATAAAGATATCATTTAGTGATGGCTCCTCTAATTCAAACTTTCGAATAAAGCCCCTTCCTTGTAAGGCATTGAAAATATCCTGTGAGACATTTTCATCGACAATTTGTAGCTGACAACCTTCAGATAAGGCTTTATACCGTATAACACCATCATAATTCTCAAGAAAATCTAATGACAAATCCCCATGAATCACCAGATTTTTCTTACCGAAGGACCGTTTTATTTCCCGTAAAGCTCCTTGGACAACAGGTGTACCCTTTTGCAATATACATACGTGCTCACATAGCTCTTCCACATGCTCCATCCGATGGGATGAAAATACGATAGAGGTTCCTTGATTTTTCAAGTCCGCGACAGCATCCTTCAACATCTCAACATTAATTGGATCCAACCCAGAAAATGGTTCATCTAGAATTAATAATTTTGGTCTATGGATGACACTGGAAATGAATTGGATTTTTTGTTGGTTTCCTTTTGATAATTCCTCTACTTTTTGGTCGATATATTCCGGAACACGAAAGCGTTCTAACCATTTTTCCAATTCTTGAACCGCATCATTTTTTCCCATTCCTCTTAATCGAGCCAAGTATACAATTTGATCTCTTACCTTTAGCTTGGGGTATAGGCCTCTTTCCTCAGGTAAATAGCCAATGACACTGCTTTTACCATAGTCGATTTCCTCCCCATTCCAAGTGATTTCACCTGAAGTGTGATCGAGCAAGCCCAATATCATTCGAAATGTAGTGGTTTTTCCAGCACCATTTCCACCTAAAAAACCAAACATTTCATTTTCAGGTATTTCAATAGAAAGATTATGGACTGCGGTGTTTTTTCCAAAACGTTTTGTTACATTATTTAATACTAAGGTCATCTATTACACTCCCTTTCTTTTAATCTCTACTACCATAAAAAGCAGCCGATATACCAAAAATAATACAATGCAGCATATATAATGCAGTTAATAAAAAAAAGCTAAATGAAATTCCATCAAACATGATTACAATTGGCCAAGCGATGAGCATTACGACCAGCATAATATCCCATGTTCGGCTTTTTGCTCGATTGTTCACCTGATAATACCGTTCATCATAGCGATGATTTTTCTTACCTACATAACGTTGCACGAAAAATATCGTGAGCATCAGCAAATAATTCCCAATTAATATGAGTACAACCCACGGCGTTTCTAAAAATTCTTCACTAAGCATTTTTATCCCCCTTATTGAAAGCACATAGACATTACGATGTCATACGATAATAGATAGCCACAATCCCCATTGACAAACAATGTATCGTATATAGAATCATTAAAAGAAAATAACTGAAGGATACACCATCGAAAATAATGACAACTGGCATCGCTACTAGCATAACTAGCAGCATAATATCCCAGGCTTTGCTTTTCACTCGATTAGTTTCATATTCATACCGTTCATCATAACGGTGTTCTCTTTGCCCAATCTTACGCTGAATCCTAAACGCAACCAATATCCAAGCAAAAGTTCCAAACAGAATAACGACTATCCAAGGATTATTTAGAAATTCTTCACTGAACATTCTCATCCCCCTCAAAAATAAATAACTCCTCTATTTGGCATTTAAAAATTTGTGCGAGTTTATGTGCTAACACAAGTGACGGCTTATACTTACCTTTTTCCAATGAGATAATGGTTTGCCGCGATACCTTTAAAGCCTGCGAGAGCTCCTCTTGTGTCATATTTCTGTCCATTCGTTTCTCACGAATTAACGTTTTCATGTTATCTCCTACTTTTTTTGTAAAGTTAACTTTACGTAAAGCTTACTATACACTATTAGTCATGTCAAGGTAACTTTACATAAGAAATAATAATGGATTCCGAGAAGGATTTTTTGATAAAAAAGCGAATATAACCTTATAGAAGTTACTTCAGGAGGAGATAAAGAAATGAAAACATATGTGCTAACGGTATTTGATAAATCAGGGGAAAAATTATTAGATGAATCTTTTGAAGCTGCAAATGATCTGGAAGCTAAAAAGCTTGGAGAAGAACGATTAGCTAACGAAGGTTACTTAGAGCATACCCACCGATGCGTTTCTCCAGACGCTAAATTAATTTTATTTCATCGCTAGTCAAAATAAATCATATAAAATAATACAATGAGTGGGTGTTAACCCACTCATTGTATTTGTAGATGATCAATAAACAAAATCATTGCCCTTTAAAAACTGGACTTCTCTTCTCTAAAAATGCATGAACTCCTTCTTGATGATCCGCAGTATTTCGTAGTTCCCATTGATTTTGTTGCTCCATTTCAAGATAGTAATTTAATGTACCCAGATGCTGTTTATGATAGGTTGCTTTCGTTTTTAACATGGCTACTAATGGAGATGCCAAGAGAATATTTCCTAGCTTATTTGCCTCCGTAAGTACTTCTTCTTCCGTGAGAACATCTACAAGTCCCATATTCTTTGCTTCCACACCTTTTACCTGCTTCGGATTCCCCCAAATAAACTGTTTTGCTTGTTGTGTGCCAAGACGTTGTTCTGCCCAAAAATGACCACCACCATCTGGTGCAAGCCCTACCCCATTAAACAGCATACCGAATTTTGCTTGGTGATGTGCTACAACATAGTCCGCTGTTAATGCAATACTTAGACCTAATCCCGCTGCTGAACCTTGTACGGCAGAGATTACAAGCTTGGGCATCATATATAGACCTCTAACAATGGATGCAATGGTCTGCATTACCGAATCAAAAAACACTTTGTTGGAAAAGTCCTTCATCATGGCGATATCGCCCCCAGCACAAAATGCATTGCCTTCACCAGCTAAAATGATTATTTTATCTTGATTATTTTCAACAGCTTTCACTACCTCTAGTAATTCCTCTAGAAACGCTTTGTTAAGTGCATTATATCGATCCGGACGGGCAAGTGTAATATAAGAAATATTGTCCTTGCTCTCATGCTTTACAAAATCCATTTTCTATTCCCCCTCAAAATGAAAACAATCTACAAACCTTATTCGATAATCAGCTGATAAATTCCTGCTACGAACCTTACAATTCTAATTAGCGAAACATTTTATTTAAACGCATCGTCTTACAGGTATAAAGTGTATCACCAAAGGAGGTGGTTATATGAAGAAGTATATGGGAAAGGGCATCTTGATTGTCAGTCTCTTCGGCTTATTATTCCTAGGAGCATGTGGTTTTACCGTTGAGGAACATGAGGATAGTGGTCTAGAATCAACGGATGAAAATACTTCTGGAACAATGCTTGCCGGTCAGGAAGCACCTGAAACTGTCGGAACAATCAAAAGCATCGATTCCTCAGATGAGATAATCATTACGGTTGAAGGCGAGGATATTACCTATCGTCTTTCTGAAGATGCGAAAAAGCAACTGGAATCAAATTCGTATGAATCTGGAACAGAGGTTACCTTTACAACCTACACCATTGGGGATGACAAAGAAACAATCGACCAATTCAAAGAATAATCTCATATAACAAAAAAAGCAGGGTGATAAAACTATCCCTGCTTTTAAAATACGCTCTTATTATCCTTGTTGTGATCCGTATAACTCTTCTAGTGGCTTTGTAATAATTTGGCTAATTTCATTAATTACTAAATTTAAACGTTGCTCTTGTTCCATTAATTTAGAAATGGCATCGTGCTGTTGGACTAGCTCTACAACCTTACGTGCTTTTTCTAATTCTTCTTCTGTAATATCTTGACCCTGCATTTGTTTTTGTTGAAGTTCCATTTGTGTGTCACGAAAATCTTCAAACATTTTTTTTGCAGATTCATCACTCATAACCGCTTCAAACGCAGCTTTTAGCCCATTAAACTCTTCACTCTCACGAATCGCCTTTTCTAATTCATAAGCACTATCATACATATTTGGCAAAACATATTCCTCCTTGGTTACGATTACACCCACTATAACAAACCCCTCGCTCAATGTATACTGAAATCATATTTACAAAATTATTTAAAATCTTTTTTATACATTGCTTCAATTGTTATAATAAAAAGAAGACTACAGAAAATGAGGTATTCCCATTGATTGAGCAATTAAAAAAAATCTTTCCAACACTTTGCTATCATCAGACACTTCCCTCAACTCTAGAAGATACATTCAAATGGTACATAACGGAAGAATCACATATCATCGGAATTCATCAAAGTGAATTAGAAGCAAAAGATATCGCCTTACTAAACGCATTATTACGACCACTTCATCATCTATTCCCGCAAATGACTTCTGAAGAGGAAAAATGGAAGGGATGGATTTTCCAAGAAGAAATAGTTCCACACATCGCGATTAATTATCGATTTGTGTATTTTTCTATACCAACTAAACAAATAGATCCACAAGCATTTAAGGAAGCATTAAATGAATTATTTGAAAGAGAAACAATAATATTGTGGAAAAACGAGGATGAAGGAGTAATCATTGAAATTCAACAAGATGGGATAGATGAAGAGCTTTCCTATAAAGAAATAATTGATATTTTCATGAGTGATATCTATGTAAATATCAAATTCTTTGTCGGCCCTTTTACTTCAGACATAAAGGGAGTTAAACAACATTATGAACACCTGATTACTGGTGCTAATATCGCATTTAAGTATTCTGATCATCATGTCATCTCCTATTTAGAAGCAATACCTTATATTCTCATGGAGCAAATAGATCCTACATTTAAAAAAGAAGTTCAAAAAGTCGTATTGCAGGATTTTCAACACGATACAGAGTTTATTAAAATGATTTACACATTCCTTGAAAGCAATTTAAATTTATCTGTAGCGGCAAAGAAATTATACATGCATCGTAACAGTCTTCAATATCGTATCGATAAATTCCACGAAAAAACTGGGATTGATGTACGAGAATTTCATCAGGCACTAACCGTTTATTTAGCTCTTATATCAACTGAATAACGTTTTTATTAGTAAACATGCACAAAGACAGAAAGATTCTTTGTGCATGTTTGCCATTTTAGCCTTATGAAATCTTTACTATAATAGACATATCAATTAAAACGCTTTCAATATTAGGGGGAGTATCCAATGGCTGAATTAAAATTAGAACATATTCAAAAGAAGTACGATAAAGAGGTTATAGCGGTAAATGACTTTAATTTGCATATCAAGGATAAGGAATTTATCGTATTTGTTGGTCCATCTGGTTGTGGTAAGTCTACTACACTGCGCATGATTGCAGGACTAGAAGAAATTACAGAAGGTAATTTATTGATTGATGATAAGAAAATGAACGATGTCGCTCCAAAAGACCGTGACATCGCGATGGTTTTCCAAAATTACGCGTTATACCCACATATGAATGTTTACGATAACATGGCATTTGGACTTAAGTTGCGTAAGTTCAAAAAAGATGAGATTGATAAGCGTGTTCAAAATGCAGCGAAAATTCTTGGTTTGGAAGCGTATTTGGATCGTAAACCAAAAGCATTATCTGGTGGTCAGCGTCAACGTGTTGCATTAGGGCGTGCAATTGTACGTGATGCAAAGGTGTTCTTAATGGATGAGCCGTTATCCAATTTAGATGCTAAGCTTCGTGTTCAAATGCGTGCTGAAATTCAAAAGCTTCACAAGCGTCTACAAACTACTACTATTTATGTAACACATGACCAAACAGAAGCAATGACAATGGCTACTCGTCTTGTGGTTATGAAAGACGGTGTTATCCAACAGGTTGGTGCACCAAAAGAAGTTTACGACAACCCGAATAATGTATTCGTTGGTGGATTTATTGGTTCACCTTCTATGAACTTCTTAACCGGTAAGTTAACAGAAACTGATTTTGTCATGAATGAAGTAAACATTAAAGTACCAGAAGGAAAAATGAAGCTATTAAAAGAAAAAGGTTATGTCAATAAAGAAGTGATTCTAGGAATTCGCCCTGAAGATATTCATGATGAATTAGTCTTCATCGAATCAAGTCCGGAAACAAAAATTTCTGCATCAATCGATGTAGCTGAATTAATGGGAGCTGAAACTTACTTATATTCAAAAGTAAGCAATCAGGATTTCATCGCAAGAGTAGACTCTCGTTCCGATATACAAGGTGGAGAAAAAATCGATTTAGCTTTGGATATGAATAAAGCTCACTTCTTTGATGCTGAAACAGAAGAAAGAATTAAATAACGGTTATAGTTTTCTTGGGGGACAAATTAATTTGTCCTCCTTTTTGCTTTGCTTTACTTTTTTTGTAAAAATTAGGGAATTATTTCTAGATATTAGGAAACAATACAATTAACAATAAATAAAGGGAAAGCCATTACGACTTTCCCTTTCAGGAAGGGGATTCCTCCCCCGAATCCATCATTATTGAATTTTACCATTTAGTTGTTGTTGAGCAGTTTGAACTAAACGCTTAGTGATTTCTCCACCAACAGAACCGTTAGCACGAGAAGTTGTATCAGCACCAAGATTTACGCCAAACTCAGAAGCGATCTCATATTTCATTTGGTCAAGAGCTTGTTGTACGCCAGGTACAAGTAATTGGTTTGAACTGTTGTTGCTAGCCATGTTTATCACCTCCTGTACTAAGTATTGTTAACAGATCTAGAAATCTTATTATAAATAAACACTGGTAATTTGTGGTTTGATGAAATGGCTAGCATGAAAAAAAAACGAATCCTGCACGAAAGGTGCAGGATTCGTTTTTCTTTGCTTGTTTACTTTGGATAAGTCATTTCTTTTGGATTTACATAACGATCAAATTCCTCTTCGGTTAATAAACCTAATGCTACTGCAGTTTCTTTCAATGTCGCATTATCAGCAAATGCTTTCTTGGCAATTTTAGCAGCATTTTCATAGCCGATATGAGGATTTAAAGCAGTCACAAGCATTAATGAATCATTTAGATTCTTTTCGATTTGATCATGGTTCGGTTCAATTCCTTGTGCACAGCGCTCGTCAAAGGATAGCATGCTATCCGCTAGTAACTGACAAGACTGCAGGAAGTTGTAAGCAATGACAGGTTTAAATACATTTAATTCAAAATTCCCTTGGCTAGCTGCAAACCCAATTGTTGCATCATTACCCATTACTTGTGCAGCTACCATGGTAACAGCCTCACTCTGTGTTGGATTAACCTTCCCTGGCATAATGGAGCTTCCAGGCTCGTTCGCTGGAATCGTGATTTCTCCAATACCACAACGAGGACCGCTAGCAAGCCAACGTACATCATTTGCGATTTTCATCAAGTCTGCTGCTAAACCTTTTAAGGCACCATGTGCAAAAACTGTTTCGTCATGACTTGTTAATGCATGGAACTTATTGGGAGCAGAAACAAATGATTTCCCAGTATAGTTACTTACTTCAGTACATACGCGCTCAGAAAATTCCGGATGAGCATTTAATCCAGTTCCAACTGCCGTCCCACCAATAGCAAGCTCTTTTAAATATTCTAAGCTATCGACAATCATGTTTTCTGATTTCTCTAACATACGGTGCCAACCACTAATTTCTTGCCCAAGCGTTAAAGGTGTTGCATCTTGTAAATGTGTGCGGCCGATTTTCACAATTTCGTGGAATGCATCCATTTTTGTTTTTAGAGTAGACTTCAATGTCTTTAATGCCGGTAACACAACATCCTCAAGCTTTAGTAATGCTGCAATATGCATTGCAGTTGGATAGGTATCGTTTGAGCTCTGTGATTTATTAACATCGTCATTTGGATGTAGTGTTAAATCACTTCCTTCTTTCTTTAACCACTCATTCCCTACGAATGCAATTACTTCGTTTACGTTCATATTAGATTGTGTACCACTTCCAGTTTGCCATACAACTAATGGAAAATGCTCGTCCAAATTGCCTTCTAGAATTCGTAATGCAGCATGTTCAATTGCATCTGCTTTTTTCGCATCTAGTAAACCTAAATCACGATTCGCTTTTGCTGCACTTTTCTTTAGAATTGCAAACGCTTTTATTATTTCATTTGGCATTGTTTCATTTCCAATTGGAAAGTTCTCCTTACTGCGTTGCGTTTGAGCACCCCAATGTTTATCAGCTGGTACTTTAATTTCACCTAGTGTATCATGTTCTATGCGATAATCCATATGTATTGCCTCCCCAATGTATTATTCTTCAAATTGAATCTTCCTCTATTGTACCAAATTTTTTAGAAATGAAAATCTATTTCACATTCTCAACCCTAAAAATAATATTTCTTGCTCCGCTTGATAATTCACAAAATTGTAATGCTTAATCCCATCGTTTACCTTTATACTAGTAATTAGACATCTAAAAGGATAAAAATATCGTAATTCTAATGATTGGAGGACTTTATATGCCTAATATATGGACACATATGCTTTTTTGCGAAGATGTAATTGACTCAATTGGTAATCCCCAGTCATTACCAAAGCATAGTTATATCATTAATTTAGGAGCACAAGGTCCAGATCCTTTCTTTTATTTCAATTTTTGGCCTTGGGTTAAAGATGAACCTGTTCATCAAATAGGGAATCTTTTACATACTGAAAAATGCGGAGAATTTCTACTCGATTTGATTCACTTGGCTAAACACAAGTCAGTTGAAATAAAATCCTATGTATTTGGATTTGTGACTCACCATATTTTAGACCGTAATGCACACCCTTATATCCATTATCGGGCGGGCTATGAAGGAAATAAACATCAAAAACTAGAGGTCATTATCGATACGTTAATGATGGAACGATATAAAAACCTGAAAACATGGAAAACACCTGTCTATAAGGAAATACACCTTCATAAAAAACAGAAACAGGATATATCGGAGGTACTTCATCAAGTCATATTAAAGCACTATCCCGAAGTGAAGAGAAGCTCTTCAGACTATATTCAAAAAGCTTTTAGTGATATGCATCTTGCACTGAAATTACTAGCAGATCCGCATGGCTGGAAAAATAAACTTTTAAAATCAATGGTATCCTCTTTCTCCCATCAGCCTATTACGGAGCATAAGGATTACTTAAATCTAGAACATACGACATGGTATCATCCTGCAACAAACGAGGCATCCAAAAAGAGCTTTATTGATTTGTATGAGCAAGCACGTATTGAAGGTATCGAGGTAATGAGAAAAGTACTGGATTATTGGAAGGATGATAGCTCTAATCGTTCTGATTTAGTCGACATTATTGGAGATATCTCTTACGATACCGGGTTACCACTACATTTAAACTTATCGAACAAGTATAGTGAACCAATTGTTTAAGTAATCTATATTGCTGGATAGTCGAAGAGGCATGAGTTCGCGACTCATGCCTCTTCATTCACTACCAGGGTCATAACTGCTTCAATAGTTGGAATCCAATTTGGTCAAGCGTTGCCTTTTTCGAAAAGCTAGGTGCATAATTGGATAACGCTACAATTCCTAAGTTTTTCTCTTTATGAAATCCCATAAAGCTCGAATAACCACCAGTTCCTCCATTATGCCAGATAACATTTTTTCCCTTGTCAATTATCCAATTCATACCAACGCTAATACCCTTTGGTTCGTCATAGTGAACCTTATGTGTTTGAGACAAATCCCAGTTCAACTGTTCCGTATCATCCATCTGAATCGCTAAAAAAGCAAGCTGGTCCGTAATTGTTGAACGAAGCGCCCCCGCTCCCTCAAGTGCGTTAAAATCCCAGTTGTCTACAGCCCTATTCTTGTGATCAAAGCCAGGTATGAGTTGTTTTTTCTGATTTGTTGACAAACGGATGGCAGTATTCGTTAAATTCATTGGTCTACATATTTCATTTTGAATGACGGTCTCATAATCCTCCTCATATACATTGGATAAGATATGCCCCAAAAGCCCTACACCTAAATTTGAGTAATTAAAATTCCTTCTTTCCAGATGAAATTTATACTTCATTAAAAAATTGAACATATCTTGATTTGAAAAATATACGTAAGGATTATTTCTTACCTTTTTAGAAAAAAGTACTTTTAACGTAAAACCAAGGGGTAGAGAAGGTAATCCTGAAGTATGTGTCGTTAAATGTCGAAGTGTAACAGGGTTCTCGTTCAAGTGTTTATTTTGGCTTAGGGAAGGTACATATTGTACTATGGAGTCATCTAGACAGACTCTTTTTTCATCGATTGCCTTGGCTAACAATGAAGATGTATATACTTTCGTAATCGAGCCTATTTCGTATATCCCGTCTTCAATATTCGTTTCTTCCAGTTCATTATGCTTACCCTTACGATAAATTTGTTTTTGGCCATCCTTGATTATTCCAATTGTTAGTATTAGATTTGTTTTATTATTCGTGTATGGAACAATTATTTCTTCTATTTCTCTTTCAACGGTTCCATTAACAGTTATCATTTATTATTCCTCCTCATCCACGCTTTCATTATAATGCCACTAGCAAGAAATTTAGTTGTTCGCTATTCTTTCTATTGGCGTTCCGTTTGATTCAAATAATATTCCATCGCCTGATTAAGCTATTCTCCCTAAGAAAAAGCGGAAAGTCACATCTTTTGAAGCGTTTGAATATAAAAATCTTCTACATTCATTAGATGTATACGACTATTCTCTTGAAAGGTTTCACCTTTCTACACTAAAAAACGCTAATCTATTTTCGATTAGCGTTTTTACCGACCATACAAATAAGCGGCCGACTTATGCCGTATGTTGTTTTGCTGCCTGTGCTCCTTTTTCAACATTAACAAAGCTCAATAATATAATACCCGCAACGAAGAAGAAGACCAAGGATAGAATTCCAAATCGACTGTTACCAGTAATTTGACCGACAAATCCAAATAAGAATGGTCCAAATACTGCAGAGAACTTGGAAGAAATACCGTAAAAACCAAAGAATTCACCTTTTTTATTTTCTGGTACCATACGTCCAAAAATAGATCTACTTAGAGCTTGTGCTCCCCCTTGGACAAATCCTACACAAATAGCTAGCAAGTAAAAATGAAGTGCAGAATTCATGAAATACCCAAGTATTACAATCCCTAAATAGAATACTAACGTCATAATTAATGCTTTCTTTGGTGCAATTTTTCCTGCTAACCAACCAAAGAAAAAGGTACATGGAATACCGACAAATTGTGTAATTAGCAATGCAACAATTAGACTATTTTGATCAATTCCGATATCGTCTCCATAGATAGTTGCCATACGAATAATCGTGGAGATTCCATCATTGTATAACCAAAAGGCAAATAAAAAAATCAATAAGTGCTTGAACTGCTTAATTTCTTTAAATGTACTTCCAATTCTAGAAAAACCAATGGATAAATATGCTTTATCCCGTTTAATAGGTGCCTTTTTCTCATCATGAATATTCTTTAAAAGTGGTATGGAGAAGATAAACCACCATAAACCTACCGTAAAAAATGACACCTTCATAGCAGAAGTAACATCCGGTAACCCAAACCATTCAAACTTTAAAATCATGAGAACATTAATTAGTAATAATATTCCGCCACCCACATAACCAAGTGCAAAACCTTTTGAAGAGACTTTATCCATATCTCTTTCATCTGCTACTTCTGGCAGGAAAGCATCATAGAAAATATTAGCTCCTGAGAAACCGATTGAACCGATGATAAATAAAAGTGCAACAAATATATAATCTCCCTCACCAGTAAAAGCTAATAAAATACTTGCAATCATTCCCATAAAAGCAAAGAAGCGCAGAAATTTCTTTTTGGACGAAGAAAAATCACTAATTGCTCCAAGTATTGGTGCTAAAATAGCGACTATTAAAACCGCTATCGAATTGGCATAACCCCAGTAGCTTGTTGCTAAGCCATCCTCTAAGCCGTTTGCAGCAACATTTGAATAAAATATAGGAAGAACAGCAGCTAACATTGTTGTTGCAAATGCCGAATTTCCAAAGTCATAGAGTGCCCAACTTAACTGAGTTTTTTTGTCTTTTATCAAAATACTTACACTCCTCTCATCAATAGCATAGCAAATAAATTGGACCACTGTGTTAAGAATTGGTAAATTTTATGCTTTCTCTACTGCAGCGGCCGCTTCATTTGTTTTTTCAATAGCTTGAACCAAGTTCCCCATACGATTCACTTGCTCGTCAACAATTGCTTCTAATTCTTCAATCGTTGCGGTTGTTTCTTCAATAATCGAGGCAAGATTATTGACGGAAAGTTCAATCGACTCTGATGACCCTTTAATCTCACTTGCTTGATCGTGTAAATACTGAAGATATTTTATAAAGCTGTGTAATTGCTCTGTTATCCTTTCAAAATTTTCTTTTGCTGTCTTCGTGTGTGCATTATTAGCCCTTATTTTGTCTTCGTTATTGCTTACTTCTGATTGCGTATTCTTTGCATCGAATTCAATCATGTCAAGATTTTCACGAATTTGCTTTGCCGTTAACTGTGACACCTCTGCCAGCTTACGTATTTCCGAGGCAACCACTGAAAATCCCTTGCCATATTCCCCTGCTCTGGCTGCTTCTATACTTGCATTTAATGCGAGTAGATTTGTTTGTTCTGCAATATCTTGTATCTTCTCCGCGTTTGAGTTGTTCTCATAGATTCTATTCACAAGACTTTCCATATTGTTTGTTAAATTAGCAAAAGATTGTTGGAATTTTTCAATTGTATTGGATAACGTATCCATCGATTCCTTCCCTTTCGTTGATAGCAGAATTAATTCTTCCCCATCCTGCACACTTCTTGAGAAGGATTCTATCATCTTTTCTAATGATTTATGGTTAATCGTTGTCGTCTCTGATATTTCTGAAGCAGTCTCTGCTTGTGACTGACTCGCCGTTGCAATTTCACGAAACCCTTCCAACATCTCCTTTGCTTGCTTTTGGTTTAAATTACTATCATTTTCAATGATATTCATTTGTTTTCTAACTACTTCAACACCCGCATGAACAAGTTCTGAACGTTGTTTGTCTTCTTCAGATTTTGCCTTCATTCCAGATAACGTTTGATGCATCGTTGTTAAAAAGCTTCTGGAGACCTTAATTTGTATAAACAGTATAAGAAAAATTAATACAAAAAACACGATTGTAATTGCTGCAGACCTTGTATCAAATCCTACTGTTTGTCCTTTTGAGATAATAAAAAAGATTAGTAAAGAAATTCCCAAAACACCCCCAGTAGTAAGCACAGCTCGAGACAACGCTATAGATGAAACCGCTAACAAAAAGAAGGTGAACAACATATTGGTTACATAGTCAGAGCTCAGCATAATAATGAATGATACTCCCGTTAGACTTACTATTGCTAGATATGGAACAAGCTGTGTAAAGATGCCTTTAAGATTGAAAACAGCTATTAATACAATTCCGACACCTCCACCTAGTGATATAGCCACCATATTTTCAATTGGTGCCCCTACGACTATCTCTGCTCCCAGTCCAAGTAAAAGTGAAAATAAAAGTATGTACAACAGTATACGATTTTGTCTTTTTAGAATGGTTAGATCTAATTTCATATTATCCCCCTAAATTCATTTTATCATTATCTGTACACCAAAATAGCCTTACCAAACGTAGGCAAGGCTATTTGAAAGATGCGTACGATTTTATTCCCAAATATAGTTTAAATATTCTTCGCGGACGCTTGCAAATTCTTCTCTATTCCCTTTTTCAATCGAATCATTTATTTTTTCTTCTAGCATTTTTTTATTCCACTTAAAGCACAACTCATCTAAAAGCAGTCGAGATGCTAAACGAATTTCAAAGGATATTTCTCTTTTAGCGTTTAGGACCTTTCCTTCATACGGACAAAAGCGATAAATTACCTTTTCCTTCTTCATGGGAATACGCCCCTTTGCTCCTTTATTCCATTATCCTAAATTTTATGAATAATTGCAATGGGATTTTCGAAAAAGTACAACTAGCACCTGGTCATTTTTATTGCGTTTAGGAAACATAATTATAGTGTTTCAATTGATATTCGTTCGTGCTTTTATGTTTCTCTAGACCCACCCATTATTGCTTTGTTATAGTGTAACAGTTAATGTGCTAATGATAAGCTTAGTGGTTACCTATTAATTTACATAAGAATTCTTTGTGATGTTGTAACCATTTTTTTGAATATGGGAATAATAAAGCGTACCTTTATTCATTGGAGGACCTATATTCATATACCACTTATCCAGGCTTAAAAGTAAGAGTACTAGTACCCCACGTCAGAATTAAAGTCATTAGCAGAATACCACGGAGGCTATTTCAATGAACCAAAATAATAATTTAAAAAGCGGAGAAAAGGGGGCTTGGATTAGTATCTTTGCCTATCTTTTCCTAGCTAGCTCAAAACTAATTATTGCCAGCTTTGGTAATTCCGAGGCTTTATGGGCGGATGGTCTAAATAATTCAACCGATGTAATTGCTTCGATTGCTATTTTAATTGGATTACGAATATCCCAGAAGCCACCTGATGACAATCATCGCTACGGGCATTATCGTGCAGAAACAATTGCTTCTCTACTAGCAGCATTTATTATGGTTGCAGTGGGAATACAAGTAATTTTTTCTACAATACAAAAGATACTTCAGCCTGAGGTTACCCAACCAAACTTATTAACGGCCTGGACCGCAATTGGTGCTGCAATCGTCATGTATGTCGTTTACCGTTACAATCTCAACTTATCTAAAAAAATTAATAGCCGTGCCATTTATGCAGCTGCCCAAGATAATCGTTCGGATGCACTTGTTAGTATAGGCGCATTTATCGGAATTCTCGGTGCACAATTTGGCATCTATTGGTTAGATCCACTAGCTGGATTGATTGTTGGCTTCATCATTTGTAAAACTGCATGGGAAATATTTAAAGACTCTACCCTAACATTGACCGATGCATTTGACGAAGGTAAGCTTAACTATATCAGCAATACAATTTCCGAAATACCTGAAGTGAAGAAAGTAGAAGATATTAAAGGTAGGGTACTCGGTAATCAACCTGTGTTGGACGTAACGATTAAGGTTAATCCTGAGTTAAATGTAAAACAAAGTCATGATATTACTGTTAATATTGAGCGATTATTAGCGGATAAGCACGGGATTTTACATACCCATATTCATATTGAACCTTTCCTATAAAGAGGAACTATTTTTGGGACTTATTTAAAGTTTCTATGGAATATTAGTGTCACCTAAGATAAAAAACTGGTTAGTAGAGATTGTCTCATACTTACCAGTTTTTTTTATTTTCACACTCTAAACTGTTGTTAATAGAAAAACGGACAAAATCGAACCAATGACCACAAAAATAACATTTAGCCCTACATAAGCAAGCATAATTGCTACTATGCCGCCAATCAGACCAATATAGGGTTTATCCGCATTTACTGAAAGAACACCTGGAAAAATAAGCGCTCCTAATGCTGCGTAAGGAATAGCGTTCAACCATCGATTCACCCATTCCTTAAACTGCAATTTATCAACGATGAAGGCAGGAATTATTCTTGGTAAGAGTGTTACAATAGACATTCCAATAATAATAATGAAGATCATACCTGCTCCTCCTTCAACAAAAAGACACCACTTAGTCCACCTAATACAGTTCCGGCAACGATTGCCCATCCGCTACTCATAAACTGGAGACAAATAACGTTTATTAGCATTGCAATAATAGCAATTAATCCTACTCGTAATTCCTTCTTAACAGTTGGCACTAATAAACCAATAAACATCGCATATAGTGCAATTCCCATGCTTTGGCTTAATGTTTCCGGAATTACTTCACCTAAAACACCACCTAGAAATGAACCAAAGACCCAAGCAAAATAAGCTGTTAACGTAAGCGAAGCATAAAACAGAAATCCTTTTTCTTCTTTTGCCTCCTCAGGATGTAAGGAAGAGACCGCAAATGTTTCATCCGTTAATCCTAACGAAATTGGCAGCTTCCACTTTAATGCAACTGGGCGCATACGATTCATAAAGGATAAGCTCATGACAAAATGACGAAAGTTTAAAACGAAAGTAGCGATAATAATTTCAACAGCTCCTGCTCCTAAGGCAATCATGTTCGCTCCCATAAACTGGCTTGCACCGGCGAACACCAAAACACTCATGAGCGTTAATTCTGTAATGGACAAACCTGCTTGCTTTGCGAGTACTCCATAAGTGATTGCGATTGGAATATAGCCCAGCATGATTGGAAAACCAACCCCAAATCCTCGTTTAATCACGGAACTAGCTGATGTTGTCCGTTCCTTTTCCTGTACAGTATCCATTTCCGTTTCTCCCCCACTAAAAGTTCTCATAATTATAACTGATTTTATTCGAAGTAAAAAGTGCAACAGCTTGAAAAATTAGACTGCATGTGAAAAAGTACTTTTGGTGGATGAGCCTTTTTACTTAACGCTTTAATAATGGTTACTTGTAATCATTATCATCTAACGAAAAAATAAAAAAACCTGCACCATTTAGATACAGGTTTCTAACTGATTAATCTTGTTCTGTTAGAATTAGCGGATCTCCATCCGTAATTACGATAGTATGTTCATACTGTGCAGAACGTCCACCATCTACTGTTCTAGCAGTCCAGTTATTACTATCAACTTTACTTGGCCAATCTCCTTCGTTTAGCATCGGCTCAATTGTAATGACCATTCCTGGTTTTAAGCGTAGACCTTTATTCGGCAACCCAAAATGCGGAATATGTGGATCTTCATGAATAGTTGGACCAATTCCATGCCCTGTGAAATCACGAACAACTGAGAAGCCTTCTGCTTCTGCGTACACTTGGATAGCATGACCAATATCCCCGATTCTATTTCCTGCCCTTGCTTGTTCAATCCCCTTGTAGAGAGAATTCTTCGTTACTTCCATCAAACGTAGACCTTTTTCATCTACATTACCAACCGCATATGTCCAAGCAGAGTCTGCTAAACCACCATTAAGATTAACAACCATATCAATTGTAACAATATCGCCATCCTTTAATTTTTCATCACGTGGAAATCCATGACAGATTTCATCATTTATGGATGCACAAGTAGCGTAAGGAAAACCATTATAACCCTTTTGCTCAGGGGTCGCACCATGTTTTTCTAAGAAATCATCGACAAATGCGTCAATTTCTAGTGTCGTAATTCCTGGTTTTATCATCTTTGCAATTTCTTTATGCACTTGAATAAGCAAGTCTGCTGCCTTTTGCATTTGTTCAATCTCTCGTTTACTCTTTCTGTTAATCATTTCACTACGTCCTTTCTATGAATCAGCTAAAGCAATCACTTATATTATTATATTTTACGTTTCATAAGTGTACCACATTTTACGTTCTGTTTCAGTATCAACTAGGACCTACGCATTCTTATCTCTAAACCTTTTCGTACATCCGCCCGGTCGTTATTAGGGTATACACATATATTGTAGGAGAGGAGGTGGAAGAATGAGTGAAGAAGTAGGTGGATATGGTAAAGGCTTTGCGCTTATTGTTGTATTGTTCATCTTATTGATTATAGTTGGAGCAAGTGCACTTGGTGGTAATTATGGGTACGGCAATAACTATGGGTACGGATATGGGGATAGTTGGTGGTCATAAGTCACCTTTATATAAACACATTTCATTAGAACATAATGGGTAAGATGCAAGTTTTTAGAATTCTGCGCTCAGTGTGCGCAGTTTAAAAGGTCTGCAATAGATGCAGACCTTTTTGCGTTAGAAATATTCATTTACTTGATAAATCTTTCCATTTTGGATACTTGATTCATCGTTTAGAATATCTATTAATATTCCACCTACAGTATCTGTATCCCGCAGCTGATTCGCTGCTTTATATCCTTTGAATTTATCAACTTCAACAAATGCTTCCTTGGTACTTGATCGTATATGTTGTTGCATGGATGTATCCATTATTCCAGGATTAAACGCGATAATCTTATGTCCTGTCTTCAATTCTTCTTGTTCTAGGGCTGCGGTTTTCGTATACATGTTTATACTCGCCTTCGAGCTACAGTAAGCACTCCAACCATATATAGGTCTTTCTGCAGCACCAGAAGTAATATTAACACCAATAAAATCCGTATTTTTTTCACTAGCATACTGTAGAAATTGATTCATTAATAGAATCGGAGCAATCGTATTTAATTGAAAGTGGTAGGCGAGAGCTTGATTATCAACTTTCAGAACTTGATTAATCGGCTCGATTACTGCTGCATTGTTAATTAAATATAATAGTGATTGCCCATCTTTATCTAAGTCAACCTTGATATGTTCTATCGTTGTTTCTATTTGAATTATATTACCGAGATCACAAGAATAATGCTGATAGTTCACATTATTTTTCTCAGCAATCTTTGCTAATCGTTTATTCTCGGTTCTGGAGATACCAAAGACATGAATACCAGATTCTAAAAAAATCTTCGCTATGGATTCTCCTAAGCCCTTAGATACCCCAGTAACTAGTGCAATTTTCATTAATAAAACCTCAATTCGCTAATTAATGGATACGATTGGTTCACTTTGTTCAATACGCTGCTTAATTTGCTGCATTTGACCTTGTAAGTCCTCACTTCTTGACTCAGGTGTTATCTTTTTATTAAGGGCAGAATATAAGGTAATATCCCTTACTTTCAAGAATAAGGAAAGTTGTTCTTCCCAATTCAAAGGAGGATTAATCTCCTGTCGATACCCTTCCATAAAAGCATCTAAAAATTGTCTAGCAAATTCTTGTTTTCCACTACGATCCGTTTTGTCATCTGAAAACAAGGAAAAACAAGTATAATAAAGTGGAATAGCAATGTCCGAAACATACCAAAAATAACAGGCGTCATCAAAATCAAAGATTTGAATCTCATCGTCATCATAGAAGAAGTTACCGTGATGCACGTCATTATGAATGAGACCAAAGCTTGTTTTTGGAAGCTCCTTCAATTGTTCCATGATTTCCTTTGTACGCTTAATAACCATTTTCTCTTGTGGAATGTATTTTTCAATTTCAAACAAGTCATCTTCATACCATTGCTTCCGGACAATTGTTTCTGGTTGAAAGTCTTCCGTTAGGCGATGTAACTTCCCAATTTCCTTCCCCCAGCTATAAAATAACTTACGATCAAACCTATCATCATTAGCTCTTACAGGACTACCATTCACTTTAGAAAACAAGCTTGCATAAAACACAGTTCCATTCTCAGCTATCTGCTTTTCCACTAACTTATTATGACGTGAAGGATAGATTACTGGAACATTTGCATCATGCGAATGCAAAAAGTTCACCCATTCAATTTCCCCTAATACTTCTTCTTCCAACCGATGGGAGCTATGTGTAACTCGTAAAATGAAAGCTTGATTGTCTTTCGTCACTTCGTAAACATAGTTTTCAAAGTCTCCTAATAATTTATACGTGCTATCTAATTGATATGCACGAAGAAAATGTTCTCGTATTTCTGGGTGAAATACGGATTCAACAGACTTCTCCATGATAATTCCCCCAATCAACTCACTAGGTCTCACCTAGAAACTGATTACTTCTTATTTACTTCATTCCAATAATAGACCAATGTCTCCATGCCTTTATCGTAGCTGTCTAAAGGAAAGCTCTCATTCGGTGAATGAAGGCGATCCTCAGGAGTTCCAAATCCTAATAACACAATTGGAATATGATAAATGTCTTCAATCCATTCGACAACAGGTATGGATCCTCCCATTCGTACATATACAGTTTCCTTAGCAAATGCTTTTGTATAGCTTTCAGCTGCTTTTTGAATTAAAGGATGAGTAGGCTCTACTTTGTACGCTTTTGCGGAAAGCTTCTCTCTTTTGACTTCTACCGTTACTCCCTTAGGAGCAACCTTTTTAACATGTGCTTCCAAAGCAGCTTGTATGTCATCTGGATGTTGTCCAGGCACTAAGCGACATGTAATTTTAGCAGTTGCTGATGTTGGAATAATCGTCTTCGTTCCTTCACCTTGATAACCGCCAAAAATTCCATTGACTTCAAAGGTTGGTCTTGCCATTGTATGTTCTTTTGGCGTATATCCTTTTTCCGAAACCGTCTCCGTAATGCCAGTTGCCTTTCTAAAATCTTCGCCCGGAACTTGTTCAATTAACTTTCTCTCTTCATCTGTTAACGCTTCTACACCATCGTAAAAGCCATCTACTGTAACAACTTCGTCCTTATCTTTCATGGAAGCTAATATATGTGATAGTGCCATAATTGGGTTTCGTACAGCACCACCATACATACCAGAATGTAAATCATGATCTGGACCAGTAACGGTAATTTCAATACCCGTGAAGCCCTTTAATCCATAAAGAATTGTCGGTTGGTTCTTTGCAACCATTCCAGAATCTGAAATCACAGCAAAGTCTGCTTGGAACAAATCCTTTCTCTCATGAAGCATATCATAGAGATTTTCACTACCGATTTCTTCCTCACCCTCTAAACAGACCTTAACGTTTATAGGAAGAGCTCCTTCTGTTTTCATCATCGCTTCAAACACTGCAAGATGCATGAAAACCTGTCCTTTATCATCACTTGCCCCACGTGCATACAATCGGTCATTTCGAACCTCAGGCTGAAATGGATCACTTTCCCATAATTCAATAGGATCAACCGGTTGCACATCATAATGGCCATACAGCAACACAGTAGGTGCATCAGGACCAGCATTTGTATACTCCGCATAAACGATTGGGTGTTTTTTCGTTTCAATTTGCTTTATTTTTTCAAAGCCAATTTCAGATAAATAGTCTTCTAAAAAGCCAGCCGCTTTTCTTACATCTTCTTTATGTACACTATCGGTGCTTACACTAGGAATTGATAAAAAATCATTCAATCTTTGTAATAGACGGTCTCTATTTTCTCTTAAGTATTCTAATGCTTTATCGCTCATCCAAAACATCCCTTCTACCATTATATGATGTATATTTTATCATATATTGTTTTCGAACAACTAGCTTCTACCTAAGAAAGATATACCATAAAAAAAGACAACCTCTAGGTTGCCCATTATGATTCTAATGCTTGTGCTAAATCTTCAATTAAATCCTCACTATCTTCAATACCAACAGACACGCGTATTAATCCATCCGTGATGCCAAGTTCAGCTCTGCGATCAGCAGGAATTGAGGCATGTGTCATTTTTGCTGGTAACGATATTAAACTTTCTACAGCACCTAAACTTTCTGCCAACGTGAAATACTTGACTCGCTTTAATACTTCCTCCGCCAGTTCTCCACTCCCAACATCAAAGGAGACCATTCCACCAAATCCTGCTGATTGCGATTTGGCTATGTCGTGTCCAGGATGTGTTTTCATTCCCGGATAAAAAACAGAAGAGACTTTTTCATGTGCATGTAAAAACTCTACAATTTTATTTGTATTGGCTTCAATTGCTTCCATTCTTAATGCTAGCGTCTTTATCCCTCTCATGAGCAACCACGAATCCTGTGGTCCCAAGACAGCACCTACAGAGTTTTGAAGAAAATGGATTCTTTCAGCTAGCTCATCTGAATTAACAGCCACTAATCCTGCGACAACATCACTATGTCCTCCAATATATTTAGTGGCACTGTGTAGAACAATATCTGCGCCTAAATCAAGTGGTTGCTGCCAATATGGCGTTGCAAATGTATTGTCAACAATAAGTAGCAAATTATGCTTCTTCGCTATTTCAGTCATCTTTTTAATATCTGTAATCTTTAATAGCGGATTAGTTGGCGTCTCGATATATAATGCTTTTGTATTAGTTTTTATTGCTTGTTCAACACGCTCAGGGCTGCTTGTATCAACAAAGGTATGATCCAAATTGAAACGATTCAATACCTTCGTCATTAATCGATATGAGCCCCCATACACATCATCTGTTAAAATAACATGCTCATCTGCATTTAATAGCATCATAATAGTTGTTATGGCCGCCATTCCGGAACCAAATGCAAAGCCATGGTTACCATTCTCTAAATCTGCAATTACAGTCTCTAATGCATGTCTAGTTGGATTTCCAGTACGTGAATATTCATAGCCCCGAAAATTTCCAACTCCGTCCTGTTTATAGGTACTAACTTGATAAATTGGTACCGATACTGCACCAGTCTGTTCATCTCTTGTAATACCACCGTGTACCATCTTCGTTTTTGAACGCATATTATACCTCCGCACTTCTAACTTGTGGAAAAATATTCTTACTTAAATACCGATCGCTACTATCTGGAAATATCGTTACGATTGTTGTGCCTTCTTCTGCATTTTTGGCTTCCTCTAATGCAGCATACATGGCTGCTCCTGATGAACTTCCTACTAGTAAGCCTTCTTTCTTAGCAAGACTTTCTACCATTTGAAAGGCATTTTCATCTGTTACGGTATAAATATGATCAAAGTAAGAACGGTCAACAAAAGGCGGGAAGAATTCCATTCCAATTCCCTCAGTTCGATGTGAACCAGGTTCTCCGCCTGCAATAATAGAGCCCTCCGGCTCGACAATTACTGTTTTAATTCTCTTGTCCTGCTCCTTCAGATACCGAGCACATCCCATAAATGTTCCACCAGAGCCTGCACCGGAAATAAAGATATCAATGTTACCATTTAAGTCATCCCATATTTCAGGGGCAAGCGTTTTATAATAGGTATTCGGATTTGCATGGTTATGAAACTGCTGGGGTGAAAAACTATTCGGTATTTGATTGACTAACTCTTTTGTTTTTTCAATAGCACCAATCATGCCTAATTCCCTTGGGGTATGAATGATTTTTGCACCGAGTGCTTGCATAATCATTTGTTTTTCTTGGCTAAAATGCTCCGGAACAACAAATATAACCTTTAATCCATTTTCTCTAGCTGCTAAAGCTAATCCTATCCCCGTGTTTCCTGCCGTTGGTTCTATAATAGTACCTCCAGGAGTAAGCTTCCCTGACTGTATCGCATCTCGTATTAACTCGACTCCTAAACGATCTTTGACACTTCCACCAGGATTATAAAACTCTAACTTCGCATAAATTTGGACTCCGTCTGGCACATTAAAATTATTAAGCTTTAGGAGTGGTGTTTGGCCAATTAATTCGTTTAAGGAATTATAGATTGCCATTCGATTCACCTCATATTAACATTAGAAAACTTCGTGCCAACCATCTTTCCCTGCTAGCATTTCTTTAGCAATTTCCTTTGCACCTTCAAGACTGTGGTTAGCTGCCCAACCACATTGTACTTCGTTACAAGCTGGAACTTCATCTGCTTCTAGAACATCCTGTAGCGTTTTTTCCAAGGTAACCAGTACTTCATCATAGGAATCATTGTTTAATATTGCTAAATAAAAACCAGTTTGGCATCCCATAGGACCAATATCTAATACATTATCCATATGATTACGAATATTTTCTGCCATTAAATGCTCAATTGAATGTAGTCCAGCCATCTCCATATGCTCTTTATTTGGTTGCTTAAAACGAATATCGTATTTATATACTTTGTCTCCATTTGCACCCTCTGTCACGCCAACTAAGCGTACGTATGGTGCCTTTACTTTTGTATGATCTAAATTAAAGCTTTCTACATTCATTTTTTTCATTTTACATACTCTCCTCTACTATTCCCTATTTGTAATTAGCTATGATTAACCAAACAAAATCATTCATTTGTTTGAATGAAATGTCAAAATTATTTTGTTTAAACAATTCTTCCATCGTCCCGATGAGTGGATAATATTCACGCTTGAGATCATCTGCTAGATCATGAAAGCCTAAAGCAAGTGCTTCATCAATCTTTTGTTGTTTCGCAATCTCGGTTTCAAACATCGTATCCGCGAATACTACTTTACCATTAGGAGCTAATGTTTCCGAAAATTTTCGAATAGCTTGATTCTTTTCAGCATCTGTTAAGTGATGAAATGCATATGTGCTCACAATGGTATGAATCGGAAACGGTGGATTGGGATAATGAAGAAAATCTCCATCCACTACATCGGCTTCTGGAAGCTTTTCACTTGTAATTTCTCGCATTGCTGCAGAAGGCTCTACACCAAAAACATGATGTCCACGTTCAAGTAGCTTTACTGTTAAATTACCAGTTCCTACGCCAAACTCTAAGACAGAACCAATCGAGTTAGCAGAAACTTCATCTAAAATTATGTCATAATCTCGAAATACTTCTTTATATTGCGGGTCCTGACCCGTTACACTGTTATCGTACTCCTCAGCCCACTCTTCAAAAATATCTAAAAATTCTCTACCCATTTCATTCAACTCCACATCAGATTTAAAACATAGTAATCCACTATGTTTAATATGGATTATATGTAATACACTAACATATGTTGATGAATTTATCAAAAAAAAGAAGTGCTTCCTAATAATTGGAAGCACTTCCCTATTAACGATTTTGAGGAAAAACTCGTTCAATCATATTACCCATCTCTTCAAAAAATCCCTCGATAGGCTCACCATTATTAACATCGTCTACATAATTATTGGTAAGGTCCATAAAATCTGGATTTGTAGAGACGTATACATGATCGATATTATTATCAACTGACTTCACAATAGAAGAAATTTTCTCTTTAACCTCATCGGTTAATTCTTCATTATTGTGATTTAGATTATTTCCATTTTGGTGTGTATCGAGTTCTGCAGCAACATATGCATTGTTTTCAGTTGTAAGAACATATGCATTGTCAATTTCATCTAGTTTATTGGCAATAAGTTCTGCCGCTTCTTCCGCTACATCGTATCGATTATTGTTATCGTTGTTACCATTATTTGTATCATTATTTATATTTTGTGTGCCAAGGTTGTTAGCTGTCTTCCTTCTTTCCTCAAGATCGCGTTGCATTGTGTAGTTTCGATTCTCATCATTATTTTCATATCGTACAGGATCCACATTGTTATTCATCGTACCTTGTTGACCTTCTTCATTATCAGCTTGACAACCAGTAGCAATAAATAATGTAGCTGCAGCAATACTTAGTATTTGTTTTTTCATAAACAGATTTTCCCTCCCTTTCTGTTCAATTTTAGTATGTATCGCACTCAACTGTTTATGCTAATGAAGGCTGAACCTTAAATTGGAAACCACACCAAATTTGTTTGTGAAAATATATATATATTACGGGGAGACTATTACTACCCTTGATTCTAAGGAGGGGAATTCATGGACATTCCAGATTATGACAAGGCGCTATATTACACACTTTGGGGACAATGGGATGATTTGCTCGTCCTAATGGTACGTACGCAGGATGATATGCTGTCTAAAAAAATACAAAATTTCCTACATGCCTATCACTATTCATTAGATGAACAAAGAATTGTTCAATCGCATGAGAATCTTCTTTATTATATTGATCACGCAATGAAATATACTCCAGCCGCAGTTATGGAAGTATAACCATGAATAACACCAAAACAATAAAGGGAATGCACGTTAATGTGCATTCCCTTATTTAAATTCTGGTTTTCCATTGTTATGGTTATGATTTTTGCCATTGTTACCATGATTATTATTGTTTCTTTTGTCACGATTGTCTTTCTTTTCCTTGTCATCTTCATCATTACCTTTATTGTCTCTACCGTTGTCATTTCCTTTACCTTGATTAGACTTAGCATTATCATTATTCTTCTTGGTATCGGTATCACGGTTCCCTTTTGGTTCTTCTTGTGTTAAGCCATTCCCACGGTCATTTGATTTATGCTCCGAATTATTATCGCCATTTTCACTTTTTAAATCACTTGGGTGTAATTCATCCGTTGATCTTTCACTTCTTTGAGTTGGCGTTTCTTCCGTAATTTTTGACCTCTCTGTTAATTCCTTTTGCTTAACAGGAAAGTCTGTTACGATTTCTTTTTTATTATTACGATAAAATGATTCCAATACTTCTTTGTCTAACGCTTCAATCTCAGCTACTTCATCTACTTTTTCATCCTCAAAAGAATTAGCTAACGCTTCATTCATTGACTGCTTGTTTTCCTCAGCGGTTTCGCGGATTTCTTCAGGAATTTCAACCGTAACTACCTCCCAATCCGATTCCTCTTCTGAGAAGTGTCGATCAATTATTTCCAGAACTTGCTTGTCTTGTTCATTTTCCTCATCCGTATAATGAACCCCGACCAATACATTCTTTGAAGCATTTACAAGCCCTCTATTTTCACTCGTTGTCAT
The DNA here is from genome assembly GCF_039614845.1 of Ornithinibacillus xuwenensis. Lineage (NCBI taxonomy): Bacteria > Bacillati > Bacillota > Bacilli > Caryophanales > Bacillaceae > Ornithinibacillus > Ornithinibacillus xuwenensis. The sequence continues at coordinate 351,492 of NZ_JBDIML010000003.1, forward strand.
AATGACTTCGATTACTTGTGCGAGCTTCTTTCCTTTTAAATCACCAATTTCTTCTAGTAAACTAACCGCATCATCATTTAAAGGAGTTATCTCGGATACCTCTAAATCGTCGTCAATTTCTAGCTCGATACTTGGATTGATATCAATATCAACATAAGCATAAGCTGTGTCGCCATCAACCATCATATATAATGGAATAAGTGCAATCAAAAATATACAAGCCATTGCCACAACACGGAGGGTGAAGAGATTTTCCCGAATCGTATTTATAAATGGCTTTTTTGCAACTGGCTCAAAGTTTACTTCAGAGCCAATTACTACATTGTCTATGGTGTGTGCTTTTGCAAATGAGCCGTCTGAAGTCATTACAATAATGTACTTACGATGCAGCTCCATGACAATACCTTTTTTCACTGGCCAACCCCCTTAAGATAATCCTGTAGAAATACATAATCTTCACTTAAAACAATAAAAATTGCCAAAATATACTTCCGATTTCGCTCTAATGTTTTTTTACTAACATCCACTTTTTTGGCTAAATCTTTAATTGGAAGTTTTTTCTTCCGCTCAACAAATTCACTTAATTCAGTATCATCACGAATAAGTCTAGCAATCCTTACAGCTGTATCTCTTGCATCTCGATGTTTCGGTGCAATCTCGGCAAGCTCAGCAAGTGATAATTTATACGCAGATAGCTTTTTCTTAAATTCTGCAATTTCCTCTCTACGATACCAAGCATCCTGCTCTTGCTGATAGATTTCTTTTACCGCTTCAATTTCAGTTGGATTTTCCATTTTTTCTTCATCATATGTTTCATCCAAAGAAATAGCCGTCGGATACTTATTATTATATCGAATATAGTCGATAACTTTTCGTTTAATCACTAAATTAGCAAATGTTAAAAAGGAGCTCCCTCTATCTGGCGAAAACATTCGTATTGCTTCATTAAAAGCAGACAGCCCTATGCTAAACTCGTCATCATGCTCTGGATCAATGTATCGTTTACACACTTCAGATACACATTTCGCAATAAATGGCTGATAAGTCTTTAACAGATAGTTTTGAACAGCTTCATCACCTTGCTGTGCAATTGTTATTAATTCTTCCATTGAGATGTCTTTTAAATTAGGCATTGTCAAAAAGACCACCCCAATCATTCATATATTTCGATTGTGTTACAATTTTTTTGGGTGTAGCAAGTAATAAATATATCAAATTATCGCAAATTTTATTTAAAAAGGTCATCTATAAAACCACCATTATTTATCGTATTAGTATAAATTTAATTGAATATGACCATATTACCTCACTAGTATTACAGGAGCTATCACAGAATAATTACAGTTTGTTTAAATAACTGTAACTGCCCCCAAAAGAGCAATATTTCATATAAAGTAAAATATTCAAACAGTAGATAAAATTAGGTTTATATCTCTTCAATATAAAATAGAAGAGCAGGAAATCTATCCTCTCTTCTATTTTATCGGTTCGTTATTCGGAATCGATAGTATTACAAATTATTTTGTTGTTCATAAAAATAATCGACCGGAATAAATAAGCCTACCTTCCCGTGTTCATCATGATCTATTGTGGCAAAGATAATACCTATTACTTTCCCATCTTGATTAATAATTGGACTTCCGCTATTTCCACGATATACCGGGGCTCTAATCATGACAACTGGCTTCTCCCAGCTTTTCAATTCCGTATAGCCAATTATGGTTCCCTGGTTAGCGATGCCATTAAATGCAAGCGGGTTACCGATAAAAGAAATGGGTTCATCTTTTTCAAATACCGTTTTATCGATTAATGTTAAATACGGAAGCTTATCATCACTTTCTGTTTTAAGAAGAGCTAAATCAACATCGGGATACCTTTCGACTACTTCCGCAGTAAATATACCGTTATTCGGAAAGCCCACCTTCACTTCACTCACATCATCAACTACATGATGGTTCGTTAAAATGTATCCATCACTAGAAATTGAAAATCCTGTACCTTTACTTTCCTCTGTCTCCACCACCACAACTGATTTCTTATACTGTTGAATTTCTTCATCTGTAGAGAGTTTTGCCGATGTTATTAAGAAATCAATTGCCGGAATGGAGAAGGTTCTAGGCAATATGGCAATTACATTCAATAGCAACGCAATAGCAATAAGCCAAAACGCCCACTTTGGAAATGGACGCTTTGGCTGTTTGTTTTCCTCTTTCATTGCTGCTTTTCTAAGCGCATCTTGTCTTACCTGCTCAACGATCTCATAGAGTTCGTCATCTTCAAATTCTTCATATAAATCATCATCAATAATATCTGGTTTGACTTTTTTTTCTTTATCCATAGGTCACCCCACATTTGTATGGAACTAAACTGCTTTTTGCGAGATTCCTTGCTGCATCTTATACATTTGATAATAGGTACCTTTTTCTGTAATAAGTTGTTCATGGTTACCTTGTTCTATAATTTTACCATGTTCCAGTACAAATATGGTATTTGCTTGTTGAATTGTAGAAAGTCGGTGTGCAATAACAAGCGTTGTCCTTCCTTGCTTTAATACCTCTAGTGCATTTTGAATGACAGTTTCTGTTTCTGTATCAATATTAGCAGTCGCTTCATCTAATATAAGAATTGCTGGGTCAAATGCAAGGGCACGAGCAAATGAGATTAGCTGTCTCTCCCCTAATGAATAGGTGCTTCCACCTTCCGTAACTTTCTCATCATATTTCTTCGGTAGCTTTTCAATAAATCGATCTGCTCCAACTGTTCGCAACGCTTCAATCGCTCTCTCTCTTGAAATCTTTGGATCATTCATGGTGACATTTGTAATAATCGAACCCGAGAAAAGAAACGGATCCTGTAGTACGATTCCCATATGACTACGAACTTGTTGTCTAGACCATTGCATTGTATCATTACCGTCAATTGTAATGGTACCTTTTTGTGGATCATAAAAACGAAATAGTAAATTCATAATAGAGCTTTTACCAGAACCAGTATGCCCCACAAAGGCTACGGTTTCGCCAGCTTTCACATTTAATGAAATATCCTTCAATACATAATCTTCATCATTATATGCAAAGGATACATGGTCAAATTTGATGTTGCCCTCATAGCGATTAATCTTTTCATGAACAACATCTTCTCCATCTAAGTCTATTAAATCAAATACTCGACCACCGGCTACCCTTGCTTGTTCAAGTAGTGGCAACTGATTTACAATATCGTTTACAGGTTCAAAAAGCCTTGTTAATAAGTCAACAATCGCATACAGCATTCCAATTGAGATGATGCTAGTAAGATCTAACGATTGTGAACCAAAATACCAAATAAATGCGACAAATGCAATATTACGAAACACTGTAACAAGATTATACGATGTTAACGCACTTAATTTTACTAATTTTCGTTGGTAGGTGAAATGACGATTATTTAACACCTCAAACTCTTCCTTTGTTTTTTCTTCTCTACGGAATGCTTGAATAATTGTCATACCTTGAATTGCTTCATTAATTTTTCCATTTATATCACTTATGGTTGAACGAATAACTTTATTGTACTTCGTTCCAAATGCCTTATAAAATTTCATCCATACAATAATAAGTGGAACTAAAATTAAGAACCATACAGCAAGCTTGGCATCTAGAATGAACAATGCCACAAATATACCTACCATATAGATTGCGCTTGTTACAATAATACTTAACACTCGCTCATATAAATCTCGAATGGCTTCTGTATCGTTTGTAATTCGAGCAACAATTTTACCTGCTGGTTGATCTACGTAGTAATTAATTGGGATTCGTTGTGTATGTTCAAAAATATCATTACGCATTTTCTTTACAATCTGATTGGACGCCTTTTGTAACATGAACGTCTTATAGAACTGGAAAATCCCTGCGATTAAAAGCAACCCAACATATAACCCTAAGAGCATTAATATTGGACGCTGTTCTGGTTTAAAGAACGAATAAATATCTGTTAAGGAAATCTTCTTACCAGTATAGGTTAAGTCATCGGTTGGAGTTGTGATGGTTATGACATTTCCATCTACACTTCGTTCTCCTTGTAAAGGTGTTTCACCTTCAATTAAATAATACTCTCTACCAATTTGTAAGATCGTATTTGTTGCGACAATCTCCTCTTCTGCTAAGATTCGATCGGAACGTTTATAATTTTTATCTTCATATTCTACTGTATTTCGGTCATTATTATCTTCAACCTCATACCATGTTCCTTCAATTCCAACAATATGCTCATCAATTATTGTTTTTGCAATTAGCGGCCCAGCTAATTCTAAGGCAGTTGCTATCATTAGACAAACAACACCAATAATAATACGTTTTTTAAATTGTAGTGCATATTGAAAGAGTCTTCTCTCGGTCGATCTCTTCTTCATTAGGAGATCACCTCCTCATCATCAAGCTGTTGCTGTTCATATTGTTCCTTATACCAAGCACCATTTTTCAATAGTTCTTCATGGGTGCCTTCTTCAGCGATTTTACCATCCTCTAACACAATAATATGATCCGCATGGGTAACCGCAGATAAGCGGTGTGCGGCAATAAAAGTTGTTTTGTTACGACGTTCACTTCGTAGATGCTCAATAATCTTAGATTCGGTTTTACCATCAACTGCTGATAGCGAGTCATCCAGGATTAATATCTCGGGGTTCTTAATGAATGCACGAGCAAGTGCAACACGTTGCTTCTGTCCTCCAGAAAGCGTTACACCACTTTCTCCTACCTTCGTATCTAAACCTTGTGGAAGCTGTTTAATATCCTCTAAGAAATGCGCAAGCTCCATTACCCGAAAGATTTCATCATCTGTTGCATCACTTTTACCGAATTGAATATTTTCTCGTACGCTTTTCGAAAACATCACCTGATCCTGTGGTACATAGCCAATCCAGCTACGAGTCTCCTCTAAGCTGATGGAGTCTATATTGACATCTGAGATATTAATGGTACCTTGTACACCAGGATATTGACGTAACAATAATTTAAATAAGGTTGTTTTACCAGAACCAGTTTTACCTACGACTCCAATGGTTTGCCCCTTTTTGATACGAAGGTTAATTTGCTTTAGCTGATTCATTTTTGTACCTGGATAGGAGAATGATACCTGATCAAAATGAATAGCATCCACATATCCAACAGAAATAGGTTTTTCTGGATTTTGTACATCAGCCTTATAATTAACTGTCTCATTAACCCGATCTAGCGATGCATTACCACGTTGCAATACATTAATTAATTCACCTACTGCAAACATTGGCCAAATTAACATCCCAAGATACACGTTAAAGGAAACTAAATCTCCTAATGAAATAACATTTTGAAAGACTAGCAACGTTCCATATCCTAAACCAATTGTATAGGACAGGCCAACTAATATTTTCATCGTTGGTTCAAACATCGCATCGATTTTTGCTACAGAAATATTCTTTTGATAAACATCCTCGGTCATATCTTCAAATCTTTTTTTATCTTGCTTCTCTTGAACAAAAGCACGAATAACACGGATACCACGGATTGATTCTAATACTTCATTATTCATATTCCCAAATGCAGCTTGTGCTTCTGTAAAGCGTGCATGAATGGCTGAACCATATTTGTTCATAATGATTGCCATAAGCGGAAGTGGTATCAATGCTGCTAATGTTAATTTCCAGCTAATCGTAAATCCCATCACTGCAATTAACATAAACATAAATGTTGTCGAGTCTACTAATGTAAGTACTCCAAATCCAGCCGTTTGAGCTATCGCTTTTAAGTCGTTCGTACTTCGAGCCATTAAGTCACCTGTTTTATACTTCCCGTAAAAAGTAGGTGTCATTTTTAGAAAATGATCTATTAATTTGGTCCGAGTCCAACGCTCTAAGATTACCGCTCCACTAAATAGGGTATAGTCCCATAAGAAGGAAATACTGTAGTGGACAATAATAAGCACAATATAACCTACAATAATAATGGTTAACAGCTGCGAAGTCAGTGTTTCATATTGAATTTGATCAATCGCATATCCAATTAACCTTGGTGGTATTAAACCAATTGCACTAGCAATAACTAAGGAAATAATAGCAAATGTGTACCGTTTCCAATAATGCTTAAAAAACCAATCTAATTTCTTAAATACCTGAAACATTTTTTCACCTTCTCTATCTCTTTGGTTGTTAATAATTTTCAAAAAACAAAAAATGCATGCGCCAATGACGCATGCATGTAAGAATTCAGGAAATAGCTAGATTCCCCCATATATTACAAAAAGGCCACAGCACATTGTGACCTTTACTTAATCGAAAAAAATTTTATGTATGTATTACAAACCAATTTTCCGCTCGTAAGAGGCCACTAGAAATATTAAATTATCAATTTTAGTTTGAACAATGATATTGTTTTTCATTTTCATGACCTCCTTTTCATTTTTTGAACACCTCATCATTATAGATTGGTAATGACGATTAGTCAATAACTTTTTAAAATATTTTGTTTTCTAAAAAAATTACATCATAAACAAAGTACTTCGACTTATCATATAGGTAATAATCTTCTGTGCACTTTCTGTTGATAGATTGGTTGCTTTTGCAATTTGACTGACAGATACTTGAGGATGTTTTTTTATATAATTACCGATCGTATCGATTTCAATGAGACATTCCTTGCATATAAAGAACGCACTGTATCTCATTTGCTTTTGACACAACTTGCAATTCCGAACATGTTCGCACATCGATGTTCCCCCCTTAAAAAATAAAACCCCAGTTATTTTGTTTTCTATATGATTCGAAAACTGCTATAGTTTTTAATAGGGTATTTAATGTAAAAGGAGTGTTGAACATGCATCTTGATGAAATGTTAGCTTTTAATAAGCAATTTGTTGAAGGAAAGGAATACGAAAAATATCAGACTGATAGTATTCCAAATAAAAAAATGGTTGTATTCACCTGTATGGAATCCCGTTTAGTTGAGTTATTACAACGGGCTCTCAACATCCAAAACGGAGATGTAAAAATGGTGAAAAACGCGGGTGCAATTATCCGCAAGCCATTTGATAGCATCATGAAGAGTATACTTGTCGCAATCTTTGAGCTAAAAGCAGAAGAAGTAACCGTCATTGGCCACCACGATTGCGGAATGTCTCGAGTTGATACAAAGAAATTAACACAGACGATGTTGGATAAAGGAATAGAAGAAGAAACAATTAAAACGTTACAGCATGCTGGAATCGATTTTGAGGACGAGTTTCATGGCTTTGAAACTGTTGAAGAATCGGTTCAACAAAGTGTAAACCTTATTCGGAATCATCCTCTCCTTCCAGACTATGTAAAAGTGCATGGATTAGTCATTGATCCTGGCACTGGCAAGGTCGATGTCGTTACAAGAGAAGATTAATTTGGCGAGCAGTAATTACTGCTCGCTTTTCTTATTTCCTGCTTTTACCTTCTACTCATATTTTTAACTATTCTTCACATACTAACCTGTATTACTAGATCATATGCTTTTGGAGGTTGCTATGCGAAGAAGAAAACAAGCAGCTACAAAACAGAATCCTATCTTCCCTATCTCACTTGATAAGCTCGAGATTTATCTCAAGGAGAAGTTTGAAAATAGTCCAGATTTAAGCTTCTCATGCTATAAGAAAAATGAAAAAAACATAGCAATCTTCTTCATCGATTATCAAATCGATACAAACGTCATGCATCGAGATTTGCTTGAGCCGTTACTGGAATTGGAAGATAAAACAGAAATTACGAATGAAGTAATTTTACAGAGGCTTCCTTTAAGCTCTGGCTCAACCTTTAAAACAATTGATGATATTTTTAAGAAAATCATTCTAGGTGAAGTCTTTATATATATTGAAGGAGAAAACGAAGCGGTTAGCTACAGTCTCCTCAAAAAGGAAAGCCGTTCATTAGAAAAGGCGGAAACAGAATCATTAGTGCTTGGTCCAAAGATTTCGTTTACTGAATCCTTGCATATGAATATGAACATTGTTCGCTGGCGAATTAAATCTACTGATTTAGTTATGGAAGAATTAACAGTAGGAAAACTATCACCAAGACTGATAAGAATCGTATATATCAAATCGATTGCCAACGATGATGATGTCAATACTATGCGACAACGGATTAGTGAATTGGATGTCGACGAGGTCGAAGATGCAGTTGTATTGAAGCAGTATTTAGAAGACTCTCAAACCAATCTTTTTCCACAATTTGATACAACGGAGCTACCGGATCGCTTTACCTATAATATTACCAAAGGAAGAGTTGGTGTTTTAGTAGAAAATAGTCCGTCTGCAATCATCGCTCCAACAACGCTATTTAGTTTTTTAGAGTCTACAGAAGATGTGTATATGCGGTGGCAGGCAGGGTCTTTCTTAAGAATGATTCGTTTCATTGCAATGGTATTTTCTATTCTGATCACACCTACCTATGTCGCAGCTGTAACGTATCAATATGGTATTATTCCGACGCAAATGCTCATAACAATTGGCCAATCTAGAGCTGCAGTGCCCTTTCCACCTCTTATAGAGGCACTACTCTTGGAATTCTTAATCGAACTCCTAAGAGAGGCTGGAGCTAGACTACCTACTAAGGTCGGACAAACGATGGGTATTGTTGGTGGTATCGTTATTGGTCAGGCAGCCGTAGAAGCAGGATTAACCAGTAATATCCTAATCATTGTTGTAGCGATGAGTGCACTTTCTTCCTTTACTTCCCCTAGCTATATGATGGGAACAACCGTACGATTGATTAGATTTCCATTAATTATACTAGCGGGATTATTAGGATTGATTGGTATCGCGTTTGGCCTTTGTTTTTTAATCATCCATTTATTACGATTAACATCATTAGGCAGACCATACCTAACACCGTTATATCCATTAAAGCTAAAAGACTTTAATAAAGCATTTTTCAGAACTCCTTTTAATTACACAAGTAGACGCGCAATGTCCTACCGACCAAAGCGCCAATTACGATATAGCAAAAAAGACTCTCAGAAAATACGTGATATCGATGAGTAGGTGAAACATGGAGATCAATCAAACAATTAAACCAAATCTTCAAATACGTGCTTTTTACCTGTTTTTCATCATAGCAAGTATCCAGATTGGGGTCGGTATTATCGGGGCTCCCCGTTTTATTTATATGGAGTCTGAACGGGACTCTTGGATCGCGATTATTATTGCCTTTTTTTATATATGCATCGTGGCATGGGTAATGCTACTCACCTTAAGGCAGTATCAAAATGCAGATTTTTTCGGAATTCATGTTGATATATTTGGTAAATGGATCGGTAAATTCTTCGGAACTGTGTTAATCATTTATCTAGGGGCAAGCTTTCTTTCCATTCTGTTAACGTATATTGAAGTCGTACAAATTTTTCTATATCATACACTTCCTAATCTCCTATTAACCATTTTACTAATGATTATTATCATGTACGCTGTACTGGGAGGATTTCGAGTAGTAGTTGGTGTTTCCTTTGTTTTTTTCATTTTAACCTTTTGGCTGTTAATCGTGCTATACGATCCTTTTATGAGAATGAACTGGTTTAATTTAATGCCAGTATTTAATTCTTCTTTTACAGAGCTATTAAAAGGAGCAAAAGCAACATCGTATACATTGGCAGGCTTTGAAATCCTATTAATTGTATATCCATTTATACAGAATAAAGAAAAGGCAAAGCTTCCGGTTTTCTTAGGACTTGCTTTTTCATCACTTGTATTATTGATCATTACCATCATCTCAATCGGTTATTTTAGTCCTGTTGGGCTAAAAGGTGTAGATTGGGCACTATTAATCCTAGTAAAAAGTGCTTCCTTTACCTTTATTGAACGTTTGGACTATATTGTAATTGTTGTGTGGATGATGGTAATAATACCTAATTTAGCACTCATCATGTGGTCCATGACCTACGGGCTAAAACGCTTATACAAGGTTCCACAACGATTCACTTTATATACAATAACAATTATCGTGCTTATAGCTGTTAATTTTTTTCAATATGATTACCAAATCTCAAATTTGACAGATCTTGTAGCAAGAATTGGATTTTGGATTATTTACGTCTATCCGTTTATTTTGCTACCGATTGTCCTCATTAAGAAAAGGATTCAAAAATCTAAAAGTGGTGATGCTTCATGAGACGTTACCTTTTCATTCTTTATTTAATTCCGGTAATCTTCCTCTCAAGCTGTGTACAAACACAGCAGCTTGAACAACTAGGAATCATCGCTTCCAGAGGGGTGGACTTAACAGACAATAATGAGGTTGAAATTACAATGGCCGTACTTCAATTTGAAGCAGATTCTCAAGATTACACGAAAGTAATTACTGGTAAATCTCACTCTATTAAGGGGGCTGTAGATGAAGCGGATAAAAGATCCAATAAAACTATAGTAGGTGGAAAATTAGAGTTGGAAATTTATGGTAAAAGCGTTGCGGAAAAAGGAATAAATCCATACTTAGACACACTCAGGCGTGACGCCACGATTCCAGATACAATGCTCTTAGCGGTCAGTGAAACAACTGGCAAGGAAATAATTGACACCCAAGAATCTGGGTTATCTACTAATATTGGAGAGTTTCTACATGGATTAGTCCAGACTGGAATCCAAACGAAATTATTTCCTAGTGTTTCATTGCAACAGCTCTCAACAATAATTAATAATGAAGGAATTGACCCAATCCTACCGATAATTGGGCTTGATGAAGGTGTTCCTAAAATAAAAGGGATTGCTCTCTTTAAAAATGATAAATTGGTTGGAGAGGTACCCATCGAGGAAGAAAAACTTTTTATGCTGATTCAGGGAACAGTTCGAGGTCAGTTATTTGAAGTACAGTTGCCTACTGAAGCATTATCAGATTACATTAAGGATGAAAGTTCTGGTGATAGTGAAGAGAACTTCACAACGACATTCTTAATTGAACATGGCACTGGAGACATTAAATTAAAGAACAAAGAAAAATTACAATTTGACACCAATATCGATATAGAGCTTAACCTCATGGAGATTTCCAAAAAATATGACCTTGAAAAAGAGAAGGCGATTCAAGACCTAGAAAAAGAAGTTGAAAAAGAAGTTAAAAAAAGATATGAAAAAATTCTAAAACAGTTAAAGGAATTAAATAGTGATGCATTTGGTTATGGGGTCATATACCGAATTAATAATAAAGACGGCAAACTTACCAAAAAAGAGTGGGATAAACTTTTTCCGAAAATAGAATCGAAGTTTACTGTCAATGTAGATATTATTCGTCATGGAACAGTAAATAAATAAATTTATAAAGAGAAGGGCGAACTAAATGGACGCCCTCTATCTTGTTATATGATCTGGATGTGAACCAACTCGTTCTCCAGCTTCCATTTGATTTAGCTTTTCCAAATCCTTTTTATCTAATGAAAAGTCAAAAACAGCTAGATTTTCCTGTTGACGAACTTTCTTGGTAGATTTTGGAATGACGATATAGTCGTTTTGGATATGCCATCTAATCATGATTTGTGCAGGTGATTTATCATGCTTACTGGCAAGTTCAACTAAAACTGGGTCATCTAAATACTTAGCCCTTCCCAATGGTGACCAGGATTCAATTTCAATGCCCTGCTCCTTGCAATATGCAATCGTGGACTTTTCTACAAGCTTAGGATGTAATTCGATTTGATTAACAACTGGCTTGATAATTGCTGTCTCCATCAACGTTTTCAAATGATGTTTTAAAAAATTACTGACTCCAACTGCACGGACTTCACCATCCGTATCTAGTTTTTCCAAGGCTCTCCATGTTTCCGGAAAACGATCCGTGACTGGCCAATGAATAAGATATAAGTCGATGTAGTCTAATCCTAGTCGCTCCTTACTCTGCTCAAAAGCTCTTAATGTTCGATCATATCCCTGCTCGTCATTCCACACTTTCGTAGTAACAAATAGTTCTTCTCTAGGAATTCCAGATTCACGTATTGCTCGACCAACCTCTTCCTCATTTTGATAGTAGCTTGCTGTATCGATATGTCGATAACCAATTTTTAATGCATTCGAAACAGTCTCATATGCTTGTTCCGATGATACTTTATAGACACCTAATCCAAGCTGTGGAATTTTAACACCATTAGCTAGCTCTTTTACCGGGATATCGTTCATACAAGTTCTCCTTTCCTGGTAGTGATTATTTCAAGTTTACTGAAAAGAATGAATCGGATAAAATCAAAAACATGCTAGAATTTCAGATGCTTTTTCGTTCAGCTTATCAAAAAATACAAGCCTTCATTAGACTATGGTTACATTTTGTGAAAGAGAGGATAGAATAATTTTATTGAAAAAGGAGCTTGAAAATAACAAGCCCCTAAACATAACGTAAACTATTTTAATCCTCTTCTTTATTTCTTTCCTGTAACTTTGGTAGCCTTCCTGCCTTTTTAAGTGATTCCCTTAGTAGAAACTCCATATGACTGTTAACACTTCGAAATTCATCATTAGCCCAAGCTTCTAAGGCATCATAAAGCTTCGGATCAATACGTAATGGGAAATTCTTCCTCTTTGCCATTTTATCCCTTCTTTATTGGTATAATGACCCTGTATTCACAACTGGTTGTGTGCCGTGGTCGGAAACAATTGATACCAGAAGATTATTAATCATTGCTACTCGTCTTTCATCATCTAATTCCACAATACCTTCTCTTTCAATTCGATCAATAGCATCTTGTACCATCCCTACAGCACCGTCTACAATTTGTTTTCTAGCCGAAATAATTGCACTTGCCTGTTGTCTTTGAAGCATGGCTTGTGCAATTTCAGTAGAATATGCCAAGTGTGTTAATCTTGCTTCGATAACCTCTACACCGGCAACGGTTAATCGATCCTGTAGTTCCGTCGTTAATTCTGTTGAAACTTCTTCGGCATTTCCCCTAAGCGTTAATTCATCCGCGTCAAAGTTGTCATAGGGATATTTTGTTGCAACTGCACGAATTGCAGTCTCACTTTGAATTTCAACAAATTGTTCATATCGATCAACATCAAAAACAGCCTTTGCTGCATCAATTACTTTAAATACAATAACTGCCGCAATCTCGATTGGATTACCATTTACATCATTTACCTTTAAACGATTACTATTAAAATTTCTAACGCGAAGTGAAATCGTTCTTCTAACCGAGAAAGGCACTGTTAGAACAATTCCTTCACGACGTACGGTCCCCATATATCGACCAAGAAACATAACAACTACAGACTGGTTTGGTTGAATCATGGTTATTCCTGACCCAAGCACAATCACTAGAACAATTAGCATACCGCCTAATATAAATTGCTCCTCCATAATACTAAATACAGTACCAGCAATCAATCCAGCAATTATTAGAATGCCAAGATATCCATTCATCGCCCAAGCATTTCTTTCTTTCATCCCATTCATACTTCTTCCTCCATCTCATTTCAAAATATCATATTTATATCATTATGATATCATAGTTATGAATTTTCTTGCAATTACTTTTAACAAAAAAAATAATTTCTTGAGTGTGATAAAGAATGATTTATTTGTTTAACGAAAGAAAAACCGAACGTATTCAATATTCTTTAACTAGAATTTAAATACGTTCGGTTTTTTTGTTATTTTACCATTTTTATAGGCATAATTTTAGGATGCAACGGTACTAGTACAGATAGCTAGTAAACACCCCTTAACCTATTGTTCATTCTATCGTATAGTTCAGTAGCTGACCTATTTCTCATCCATTAATTATAATATTCGTCACTTTCATCAATATCCTCTGATACCAGTCCGGAGAGAACATGAACACGTAGAATAAACCCTACCAATTTATCAGCTTCATTCACAACAGCCAGCGGATATTTCGATTCTAATGCCTTTGGAATTAAATCATTTATATATTCATCTTGTTGAACAACGGAATAGTCATCACGTAAAATATCCGTTAACGATTGCTTTTCTTTCTTTGCTTGAATAGCATCATCAATCGTTACAATCCCTTTTACTTGTCGTGCACGATCCACTACAAATACACTTGATATCCCATTATCTTCCATTTCCTTAATTGCAACATTAAGTCCATCTTTAAGCGAAACTAAAGCATTCGGCTTAATCATCACATGTTCGGCTTGGAATACTTTAGAACGATCAATGTCTTTAATGAATTCGGAGATATAATCATTCGCAGGAGCTTCGATAATTTCCTCTGGAGTTCCTACCTGCACAACATGACCATCCTTCATAACTGCCACACGATCCCCAAGTTTAAATGCCTCATTTACATCATGTGTAATAAAGATAATGGTTTTTTGAAGTCTTTCTTGTATATCCAATAATTCCAGCTGCATTTCACGGCGGATTAATGGGTCGAGTGCACTAAATGGTTCATCCATTAATAGAATATCAGGGTCATTAGCTAGAGCTCTAGCTAACCCTACACGCTGCTGCATACCACCTGATAGCTCATCTGGATATTTATCCTCATATCCTTTTAAGCCAACAACTTCTATATTTTTCAGGGCAATCTCACGTCGTTCCTCTTTTGATACACCCCGAATTTCAAGTCCATATTCTACATTAGCTAGAATCGTACGGTGGCTAAAAAGTCCAAAATGTTGGAATACCATCGCGATTTTTTCCTGTCTAATCTGCTTTAACTCCTGTTTACTCGATTTCGTAATATCCGTATCATCAATATATATAGACCCATCTGTTGGCTTATTCAATAAGTTAAAGCAACGGATTAAGGTAGACTTACCACTACCGGATAAGCCCATTATGACAAAAACTTCACCCTTCTTTATGTCAAAAGAAGCATCATAAACACCTACTGTGTGCCCAGTATCTGCTAGTATCTCTTCCTTTGTCTTTCCTTCCTTCACTAGCGGTATAACTGATTTTGGCTTTGGCCCAAAGATTTTGGATACATGATTAATTTTTATTTTTGTTTCCATTACTTAACCCCCCTTTGGAACTTGGCTGCCACACCATTTGTAATACGGTCAATAATAATCGCTAAAAATACAATACTAATGCCAGCTTCAAATCCTAGTGCAATATCTATTCGATTAATCGCAACAAGAACTTGTTCCCCGAGTCCTTTAGCACCTACCATAGAAGCGATTACTACCATTGCTAGTGCCATCATGGTGGTTTGGTTAACACCCGCCATAATGGTTGGCATAGCTTGCGGTAATTGTACTTTTCTAAGCATTTGACCTCTTGAAGACCCGAAGGATTGAGCTGATTCGATAACTTCCTTATCAACACCGCGAATAGCAAGCTCAGTTAATCGAATAACAGGCGGAAGCGCATAAATTAATGTAGCAAATATCGCAGAGACATTACCTAGTCCAAAGAAGAAAATAGCAGGTATTAAATATACAAAGCTCGGCATCGTCTGCATCGCATCTAATAATGGACGCATGACATTGGAGAATCCTTTACTAAATGCCATCCAAATTCCAATTGGTATTCCGATAATTAAACAAATGATTACTGCTGCTAAAATAATGGCAATCGTAGTCATCATATCTTCCCATAATCCAAAGCTACCGATAAGGAATACAAAAAATCCATAAAGTACGCCAGAAAATAACGATTTAAAATACCAGCCTAATATAAAAATAACTAAGATAAAACTCCACCAAGGCATGGCTACTAACATATCATCAATAAAATTTATCGTTCTAGATGAAATAAAAAAGATAAAATCAAAAAAGCCTTCTAATGTTGTATCTAAGAAACTAACAAATTGATCAATGTAATCACCTAAATTTGTTCGTATATCAGGAAAAGTTCCCATAGGTAGACTGCAAGTTGCAGTCCTCTCACCTCTCTTTAATTTTCATATTTTTTTAGATTAGAAAAGCAGCCAACCCTCCGGCCAGCTGCTCCTAATTTACTACTTTAGAGCTTCTTTAACCTTTTCAGCTACGTCTTCTGATACCCAGCTAGTCCATATATCTTCATGTTGGTTCATCCACCAAATGGCAGCGTCTTTAGGTTCTACATCATTTTCATCCATATACTTTAATGCTTCCTCTGTTAGAGCACTGCTAGTCTCATAGTTACTTAGGAAATCGTATACTTCTGGTGCTTGCTCCTCAAAATCTTTATGAACAGCAACAACGACATCATTTGGAGGAAATTCCGTTCCTTTTGTTTCATTCCAAACCGCTTCATCATATTCTGGCTCTTCTAATAATGTTAAATCATATTTCGCTGTTACTGCAGTTGGTGACCAGTAATAGCCTACCCATGGCTCACCAGCTTCATATGAATCTACTAAATCAGCTACTGCTGCTGAATCTGAACCAGGCATAAAATTATTCATTGTTTCATCTAATCCATATGCATCAAATTTTGCTGTAATCGCTTCAGCTACAGCCCAGCCACTTGGTGCATTTAGAATACGTCCGCGACCTGGGTCCTCAGGATCAGCAAATACATCGGGATATTTCTTTAAATCCTCAACCGTTTTCAAATCTGGAGCAGCAGGTTCTATTCCACGCTCCTCGTCCCCTTCTATTACATAAGTTGGAACATATAGACCTTGTACATTATCATCAAAGTTTACAGAAACCGCTTCAAAATCTCCTGCTTCTGTTGCTTCTTTATAAACTTCCTTAATATTATCAGTCCAAACTTCCATGTATACATTAATGTCACCTTGACGTAGACCTTGGATGGTTGCTGCTGTAGAACCAGATGTTACTTCTGTATCATATCCAAAGCCATCCTCCATAATAATTTGTGCAATACTATTATGGACACGAATACTATCCCATCCAGCATCCGCTAGAACAATCGTTTCAATTTCTCCTTCTGTTTCTGAGCTACAAGCAGATAAAATTACAAAAAACACTGCCAGTAAAGCAATTCCTAGTTTTTTCATGATAAAACTCCTTTGTGTTACACTTTTTTGTCTTCTAAATTCATGATGAAATCCCATTTTAACAACACAAAATTCCCAATAATCCAAAAATTAACGAGATACGTTATCTGTCCACTTATTTTATTCTCAATATAAAACCGATTAAATGTAATAGGTAGGTGAACTTAATCCAATAAAAGAAGTTTTTACTTGAATTTGTGTGGAGGTAAAGAAAGAATTTAACATGAACACAACACATTTAATGTTACAGAATTATTTCACTTCTATCAAATGGCGTATTAACGGAAATAATAGAATTATCTATGATATTACAGACTTTAGTATACAATACCTACCTTATCTAGCTTTATTGCCCATAATTCTCTATATAACTCTAGTATTCTTAGAATTTATTAAAGCAGAATAAGGCTTCACCTATAATCCGCTTACATTTGCTCTACTTACAAATTGCCACCTGCTATTCACCTCACCTTCAAGTAATACCAATAAAATTAAATACCCAATAAGATGAAATACTAAACAATAAAATAATGGAAAAAATAATTGCGACTTCTACATAAACCTGTTATGATAATATAGTTCATTTAGTGAACTATTCATAAAGTGAACTTTTATAGACAAGACTGGAGGTGTATCCACCCATGCAGATGAAAGAACTTATTGAACGATATCAAACCGCCATGAATCAAGTATACCGAAGAGTAAATATCCTCTTAAAGGAGAAGATTCATTCGGACATTACATCAGATCAATTTGCCACACTTCATTACATTACCAAAAACGAGAAATGTACAAGTACGGATATTGCCAATGAATTTGGTGTTGGAAAGAGTGCTGTTACAGCACAAATTAACCGTCTATTCGATAAAGGGCTCATTGAGCGTGATCGTGATGATAATGATAGAAGAGTGATTTATTTACATGTAACGGATAAAGGAATTGATTTTGTTGAATTTACAGAGAAAGCGCTATTTAGTGAGTTGGAGAAATATTTAACGAATTTTGACCAGGAAGAAATTTATACATTTATCCATTCTTTAGAGAAATTAGCAAAGGTTATGAATGAAGAATAGAAAGGGGAAAAAGAATGAAACAAATCGTTCGTTTTAGGTGGCTCATTGCAGTTGCTTGGATTGCAGTCGCTACTATATTATTAATTTTCTCACCAAACTTACAAGAGCTTGTCCGGGAAAAAGGACAGATTGCGGCACCAGAGGATTCTCCATCAGTTCAAGCAAGTGAATTGCTAGAGTCGATGTCTGACAACAATACAAGTAATGTAACGAGTGCAGTACTTGTATTTCGTGAAGAGGATGGGTTTGATCAAGCCGAAAAAAATCAGGTGATTAAAGCCATAAACACTTTAGAAGGTAACCAAGATAACCTCGGTATATCTGAAATACTTGCATTTAATTCAGATCCTGCCATTGAGGAACAAACTGTTTCAGAGGATGGTAAGACCATTATTGTACCATTCCAGGTATCTCTAAAAAATCAAGAGATTGATGAAGCTTCTGAGCGTATTTATTCAATAGTAGAAGAAGTAGAGATTGACCATTACTTAACCGGTGAAGCCTTTATTTCTCAGGACATTATTACGAATTCAGAAGAAGGATTAAAAAAGACTGAGATTATTACGGTTGGCTTAATCCTCATCATTCTATTTATCGTATTTAAGTCCTTTGTGGCTCCATTTATTCCATTATTAACAGTTGGGATTTCTTATTTGGCTGCTCAAGGAATTGTGTCTATTTTGGCAGATAAAGTTGATTTCCCACTTTCTACGTTTACACAAATTTTTATGGTAGCTGTAATGTTTGGAATTGGTACGGATTACTGTATCTTACTAATTAGTAGATTTAAGGAAGAGTTAGCAAATCAAGATTCAATAAAAGATGCTGTACTAAGTACGTATAAATCAAGTGGCAAAACGGTTCTATTTTCTGGGCTGGCAGTTCTAATCGGATTCTCAACTATCGGATTATCAACTTTCTCTCTTTATCAATCAGCAGTGGCCGTTGCTGTTGGGGTTGCTGTCGTATTGATTGCTTTAATAACACTTGTACCGTTCTTCCTTGTGGTATTAGGCAAAAAACTTTTTTGGCCATTTGATAAAGCAGTATCGCATAAGGAAAGTAAACTATGGGGTAGCGTAGGCTCCTTTGCATGGAAGAGGCCACTTATTGCGCTAGCAATCGTAGCTGTCATCGTCGTGCCAGCTTTACTAACCTATGACGGAAATAAATCCTATAATTCTCTTGAGGAAATTGGAGATTCCTATGAATCTGTTAAAGGGTTTAATTATATTTCTGATAGCTTTGGTCCAGGGCAAACAATGCCTACCACTGTTGTATTTGAAACAGACGAACCTGTTGATTCAGCGAGTGAATATCAGCAGATTGAGCAAATTTCCGATTCATTAACACAAATGGAAGGTGTTGATCAAGTACGTAGTGCAACACGTCCAACCGGTTCGATTATCGAAGACTTTCTAGTTGATAATGTAACCGGCCAACTGGCAGATGGAATTGGTAAAAGCACAGACGGCCTAACAGAGATACAAACTGGATTACAAGAAGCATCTAGTGAATTATCAAACGCTGAACCGCAACTTCAAGAAGCACAAGATGGTGTCGACCAATTATTGGACGGTACAGAAGCTGCTAATTCAGGTATTGGAAATATGAAAAATGCCTTAGCACAAATTGAGAATGGTATTGAATCCGGTGCTCTCGGAGCTAATGATGCTAAAAATGGATTACAAACGATAAAAGATAATCTAGACCAGATTATTGCTGGTAATAAAGAGTTGTTGAAAGGTTATCAGGAAGTTACAAACGGACTAACTACCATAAATGAACAACAATTTAGCTCATTAAGTCAGTTACCAGGTACTATTGAGCAGGTATACAATACCTTAACTACTGTTCTTACTAATAACCCAAGTTTGAGAAACGACACAGACTTTATGACTGCATATGGAACTTTAGAAAAACTTAAAGAAGAAACTGCTTCTTTAGCTAATATACAGGAATTAATGAATTCTAAAGTTATTGCACCATTAAAACAATTAAATGAACAAAATGAGCAATTTAACTTAAATCAATCCATTCAAGCTCAAGAACAACTTTCATCCGGTCTTGGAGAATTAATAACTGGTTTAGAACAATTAGAATCTGGCTTAAATCAAGCAGCAAATGGGCAAGGGCAGGTTGTATCCAATATTCCTAGTCTACAAGATGGATTATCACAGATTTACGGTGGTCAGGAAGAGCTGAAAACAGCATTCCAAGACATGCAGGATCAGCTTGGACAGCTTTCTAGTGGATTATCTGAAGGGGCTGACGGACTACAACAAATAGGTGATGGATTGTCAGAGGTTAAGAGCTATCTTGCTGATATTGAAACAGATGAAAACAATCCAATTGTGATGATTCCACATGAAGCCTTAGAAAATGAAGCGTTTATGGAAGGTGCAGGCATGTATCTTTCAGACGATAAAAAAATCGTTAAATTTGAAGTAGTGCTAGACTATAATCCATATTCTACGGAAGCACTAAACATGGTTGATAAAATTAACGATAAGGTTGATGAGGTAAAACAAGGCACTATTTTTGAAAATAGTGAGCAGCTTCTTGGGGGGATTAGTAGTACGAATAATGACCTTCAAAATGTATCAGATGAGGATTATTCAAGAACTGTACTTTATATGATTGGTGGTATTTTCATCATTCTAATAATCCTTCTTCGCTCTATCGTAATGCCAATCTATTTAATTGGATCATTAGTATTAACATACTTTACATCCATGGCATTCAGTGAAATTATTTTCGTAAATATCTTGGGCTATGATGGATTAACTTGGGCAGTTCCATTCTTTGCCTTCGTTATGCTTACCGCTCTTGGGATTGATTATAGTATTTTCTTAATGGACCGATTTAATGAATATCGTGAAGGAAATCTAAAAGAAGCAATGCTAACCGCTATGAAGAAGATGGGAACTGTAATCATCTCAGCAGCGGTCATCTTAGGTGGAACATTTGCTGCTATGCTTCCTTCAGGGGTATTATCCATCTTGCAAATCGCGACGGTGGTGCTAATAGGGTTATTCCTATATGCACTCGTTATGTTACCATTATTTATTCCTGTTATGGTTCGATTGTTTGGAAAAATTAATTGGTGGCCATTTAAAATGAAATAATAATAAATTATGAAAGAGCATCGTGAAAATACGATGCTCTTTCGTTTTCTTACCTATACTGCTAATCTTGTATTAAGTAACATTCATCTATTCCTGGATAAAAGATACTGTTTAATAAGATTTTTTATTATCGGATTTAAATCCTCAGGCAATTCATTAGGTTTAAAAAATGCTAGCTCTACTGTTTCAACACCATCCACTTTAAGCTCTCCACTCTTAATTTCCGTTGTTACATAGGAGACAGTTACAGGATAAAACTCATCACCGTTTGGAAGCTTCACAAAATGTTCTTTTCCAGAGAACACACCAACCAAATCTAGTTTTCCAACTTCAAGTCCTGTTTCTTCGAATACCTCTCGTCTTCCTGCTTCCTCTGTCGACTCTCCCAATTCCAAGAACCCACCAGGTACACCCCAAACACCATCATGTCTTTTCTGTAAAAGTATCTCAGCGTTCTCATTGATAACTGCAACAGCAACTCCAACTAAAATTAACGGCTCATTTCCCACTAATTGACGTAAATCTTCTATATATCCCAATAGATAACCTCCTTATCGTTACCATTATAGTATTCGACAAATAACTACAAATTCCTTTAAAAAATAAAGACTGTTCCAATGAAGAACAGTCTTTCAAATTTTATTTAGCGGATTCTTTAATAATTCCAATGACTCGGTCACGTGACTTTTCACTTTGATAAGCTTTCATTTTATCCAGCATAACCGGTGCTTGACTCATTAGCTTTTCAAGCTCTTGTATAAGAGTATCCTCTGATAAATCTTCTTCTTCTAACACCCTAGCATATTTTTTATCTTGGAACGATTTAGCATTTATAATTTGATCTCCTCTACTAGCCTCTTTAGACAGTGGGATAAGAAGCATTGGAATATGCAATGCTAAAAATTCAAAAATAGCATTCGAACCAGCTCGAGATAAAATAAAATCTGTTGCCGCAAAGAGATCTTTTAGCTCTTCATTCACATACTCGAATTGTATATATCCTGTTTGATTAAAGGACGGATCTGTTTTTCCATTGCCACAGATATGGACAATTTGGAAGCGAGGTAACAGTTTATCTAATGATGCTCGAACTGTTTCATTTATTTTCTTTGCGCCACCGCTTCCTCCCATAATTAATAGAACTGGTTTTTCAAGATTAAATCCACATAATTCTAAGCCCTTTTCCTTAATACCTTGAAATAGTTCTTCACGAATAACGGCTCCTACATATTCAGCTTTATTATCTGGTAAGTATTCCATTGTTTCAGGAAATGTAGACAGCACCTTTTGTGCAAATGGGATGGCAAGTTTATTAGCTAGACCTGGCGTATAGTCAGATTCATGAATAACTGCTGGTACACCGCGCATTTTCGCTCCAAGTACTACAGGTACAGATACAAATCCACCCTTTGAAAAAATGACGGATGGCTTTCGCTTTCCAATAATTTTCCATGCCTGTAACGTACCTTTTATGACTTTAAATGGATCTTTTATATTCTCGATAGACATGTACCTTCTTAGTTTCCCTGTTGAAATTGGATGATATGTCACATGCTCCAATTGTTCTATTAGATTTCGCTCTATTCCATCTTTTGAACCAATATAATCAATTTCCCATCCCTCACGTTGAAATACAGGAATTAATGCTAAATTTACAATTACATGTCCTGCTGTTCCACCGCCAGTGAACAGAATTCGTTTGTTTTTCATAAGCTTTGGTAGTCCCCTCTTTCCAATTACACATTATAGCCTTATAATAGCTTTTATATGTGTAATTCCATTACTTCTCTATCCTATTAAAAAATCACAGAAAAAGGAAGCATAATATGTATCAAACAGATAATCTAAAACAAAAAATCAAATTGTTTATGATCATATTCTTTCCAATCCTAATCACACAAGTCAGCCTCAACCTCATGACGTTTTTTGATACCGTCATGTCAGGTCGAGCTGGTGCTGAAGATTTAGCAGGTGTTGCGATTGGTTCAAGTTTATGGGTCCCCGTATTCACTGGTATTAATGGTATTCTTCTTGCCATCACACCCATCATCGCTCAATTACTAGGTGCTCAAGAAGATAAATCCATCAAACAAAAAGTGCAGCAAGCCATGTATCTTTCTGTTGGTTTAGCGATTGCAATCTTATTACTTGGCCTTATCCTATTAAATCCCATCCTCAATACAATGGATTTAGAATATGAAGTACGCCATATTGCTAAATTCTATCTTATTACATTAGGTGTTGGAATTATCCCGTTATTCATCTTTAACACTCTACGTTGTTTTATGGATGCTTTAGGTCAAACTAGGATGTCTATGATTATCATCTTAATTGCACTTCCAATAAATCTATTATTTAATTACATTTTCATCTTCGGTAAATTTGGTGTACCTGCATTTGGAGGAATTGGTGCAGGTATCGCTACTGCTCTTACGTATTGGGTAATCAGTTTGTTAGCTATTGCGATCTTATATAAAGTAGCACCATTTCGGGATTATCAGCTATTTTCATCTTGGGTAAGACCTAGGGTGAAGGAATGGCTAGAACAACTAAAAATAGGCGTTCCAATAGGATTCGCTATTTTCTTTGAAACAAGCATTTTCGCAGCCGTAACCTTATTAATGAGTGCCTATAGTACAAATACAATAGCCGCTCACCAAGCAGCGATGAATTTCTCTTCATTACTCTATATGATTCCGTTGAGTGTTGGGATGGCATTAACCATAACAGTAGGATTTGAGGTTGGTGCCAAACGAATGCAAGATGCGAAAGTATATGGATATATCGGAATTAGCGGTGGCATCTTTATCGCATTATTTAATGGTATTGTCCTATTTGCCTTTAATGACTATGTTGCTGGTCTTTATAATACAGACCCAGATGTTATTGCATTAACTGTACAATTTATTGGTTTTGCCATTGTGTACCAATTGGCTGATGCATTCGGCGCACCAATACAAGGTGCCCTTCGTGGATATAAGGATGTGAATATGACATTAGTAATTGCACTTGTATCCTATTGGGTAATTGGTTTACCGACTGGCTGGATACTTGCGAATTACACGTCACTTGAACCATTTGGTTACTGGGTTGGAATTATTACTGGATTAAGCTGTGGAGCCCTAGCCCTACTAGCAAGACTAATCCACATTCAAAAGAAATACCGTAATCAAATAGAAAACTCATCTGCAACCTAATCTGCAGATGAGTTTTCATTTTTATAGGAATAAGCCCGCAATTGTTGCTGACAGTATAGAAGCTAACGTTGCTCCAAGTAAAAGCTTCAAACCGAACTTTGAAACCTCTCCACCTTTTTTACGGTCAATTCCTTGAACTGTACCAGCGATAATACCAATTGAAGAGAAATTAGCAAAACTCGTTAGAAATACAGTTACAATCCCAATTGTTTTTTCAGACATTGATTTCAACATAGGTTGGAAATCTAACATGGCTACAAATTCATTTGTCACAATTTTTGTACCCATTATTCCTCCTGCTTCTATTACTTCACTAGTTGGAATACCCATTAATACACCAATTGGCGCGAATACATAGCCTAGAATTTGCTGTAGTGTTACCCCTGCAAATACCGACTGTATAATCCAATTC
The DNA here is from genome assembly GCF_039614845.1 of Ornithinibacillus xuwenensis. Lineage (NCBI taxonomy): Bacteria > Bacillati > Bacillota > Bacilli > Caryophanales > Bacillaceae > Ornithinibacillus > Ornithinibacillus xuwenensis. The sequence continues at coordinate 376,188 of NZ_JBDIML010000003.1, forward strand.
ACTAGTTCAAGTGACGCAATAAAGGCAACTAACATAGTGGCTACGATTAATGCGATCTTTCCACCTTCAAGAGCACCATTTCCCATTGCTTCAAAGATACTCGAATCATTCGAAACGTCCTTAATATCTACTTTATCTTCTTCCTTCGGCACACGAACAGGAGAAATAATAGAAGCGATAATTAGCGCACTAAACATATTTAAAGGAAGTGCAACTAAAACGAATTCTGCAGGTAGCATTTGCATGTAGGCTCCTACGATTGAAGCAGATACTGATCCCATTGCAGATGCACTTACAATATAAAGTCGATTCGCCGACAAATGGTGAAACTGAGAACGAATGGCGATTAGGGCCTCTGATTGACCAAAAAAGATACTATTTACTGCATTAAAGGATTCTACCTTTGGTAATCCTGTTACCTTTGAGATTAATCCCCCGATATATTTAATAATGATTGGCAATATTTTCAGGTATGTAAGCACCGATAAGATAGTGGCGAAGAAGATAATTAATAACAGTACATCGAAAAAGAATATACCACCTTCTTCACTTACAACACCGCCAAGAATAAAATCTACTCCTGCCTTACCAAATTCAATTAGTTTATTAAATATTGCAGATATACCATTAATAATGGTTTGTCCTATTGTCGTAGAAAACATAAACCAAGTAATCAATAATTGCGCAAGGATCATTACTATGATTCCTTTATAATTGATTACACGCTTGTCATTCGACAATAAATACGATAGACCGAGGACAACAATGATTGCTACTATTCCAAGAAGAATATCCACGGGTATAAAGCCTCCTTACTTTTTACTATAAAATTTTGTTACTTTGATAGTTTACCCTAAATGCAGGATAAATTAACAGGGAAAACCATAGGAAAGATTTTAGTCAGAATTTTACTAATATCTTGATTTAAATAAAAAACTCATGACAACGTATGGTTATCATGAGTTTTTATTAAATCGGAAGTTGTTTACCCTTCTAATAATAAATCATATGGATCTTCCAACAACTGCTTCACACGTACAAGGAATTGTACAGCATCTTTCCCATCTACAATTCTGTGATCATAAGAAAGAGCAAGGTACATCATTGGACGTACTTCAATCGAATCATCTGGCATAACAACTGCTCGTTTTATGATGTTATGCATCCCTAGAATACCAACCTGTGGAGCATTTAAGATTGGTGTCGATAGCATAGATCCAAATGTTCCGCCGTTTGTAATCGTAAAGGTTCCACCTTGTAAATCATTAAGTCCTAATTGTTTGTCACGCGCTTTTTTACCAAGGTTAGAAATCTCACGTTCTACGCCAGCAAAATCAAGTCTATCTGCATCGCGAACTACTGGAACTACTAAACCTTCCTCTGTCGATACTGCAATACCAATATCATAGAACTTCTTAATTACTAATTCATTTCCTTGGATTTCAGCATTTAGTAATGGGAAGTCTTTTAGTGCTCCAACGACAGCTTTTGTAAAGAATGACATGAAACCTAGCTTCACACCATGCTTTTCTACGAATTTGTCTTTACGTTCTCCACGAAGCTTCATCACATTCGTTAAGTCCACTTCATTAAACGTCGTTAACATTGCTGCTGTTTGTTGTGCTTCTACTAAACGGTTAGCAATTGTTTGACGTCTACGAGACATTTTCACACGTTCAACCGGCTTATTAAATTCAGTAGTTTCCTCTTTAGGAGCAGCTTGCTTTGCCGGTTGAGCCTGCTGCTTAGGAGTACTTTCTCCTTTCGCTGCTGCTTCTACGTCTTCTGGACGAATTCGGCCAAGAGGATCACGAGCACTAACAGCACTTAAATCAATATTTAATTCACGAGCACGCTTTCTAGCCGCTGGTGATGCAATTACATCATGCTTAGAAGTTTGTGTCTCTTCCGTTTTTGGTGATTCTTCTACTTTTGGTTCTGATTTTGGTGCTTCTTCTTTTGCTGCTGGTGCTTCTTCCTGAGCTGGCTCAGCACTTGCTTCCCCTTCTTCACTTACCTTTGCAATAACATCGCCTACAACAACGTCATCACCTTCTTCGCGAACGATTTCTGTAATAACCCCAGAAACCTCTGCGTTTACTTCTACATTGACTTTATCTGTTTCTAGCTCAACAACCGGGTCACCTTTTTCAACTCGATCCCCTTTTTTAACTAACCACTCGGCAATTGTTCCTTCTGTAATTGATTCGGCAAGTTCAGGTACTTTAATTTCTTTCACTGGAATCTCCTCCTAAAGTCGGGTTAATTGCTTGTTGCACAATGTTCTCTTGTTCTGCTTTATGGACATTTGGATCTCCAACTGCTGGTGCTGAACGATTTGGACGTCCAATATAGCGTAAAGTTTGACCTGGTTTTAGTACATCTCTTAAATAATCATCGACAAAGCTCCATGCACCCATGTTTTTCGGTTCTTCTTGAACCCAAACAATCTCTTCTAGATTTGGAAGTTCTTTTAGTTCCTTTTCCAACTCTTTCGTAGGGAATGGATATATTTGTTCTAAACGTAGCGCTCTTAGCCAATCAAACTTATCTTCTGAGTTTACAATTGCTTCTTCAATATCCACCATAACTTTTCCTGTTCCAATTAGTAAGCGTTTTGCATTTTTCTTGCTCACCTTCAAGTTAGGCTGGTTACGCAGTACTTCAAAATTACCTTCTGTGAAATCCTTCGCTTCAGAAGCAATACGCTGGTTACGTAGTAAACTACTCTTCGGTGTCATCAGTACTAATGGACGTGCTTCTTCTTTATCACGTAATGCTGCCTGTCTGCGAATTAAATGGAAGAACTGTGCTGATGAAGTAACATAAGCAACGATCCAGTTATTTTCTGCAGCCATTTGTAGGAATCTTTCCAGTCTAGCACTAGAGTGTTCAGGTCCCTGACCTTCATATCCATGTGGTAGCAACATGACCATGTTGGACTTATCTCCCCATTTTGCACGGGCAGCTGAGATGAACTGATCAAATATTGTTTGGGCTACGTTAGCAAAGTCCCCAAATTGTGCTTCCCATAGAACCAATGTATTTGGAGCTTGAACACTATAGCCATATTCAAATCCTAGTACAGCGATTTCCGAAAGCGGGCTATTACGAATATCGAAGGATGCCTCTGTATTTAAACCATGGAAGATACTGTACTTTTTATTTGTTTCAGCATCATTAAGTACCGCATGTCGGTGTGCAAATGTACCACGTTCAGAGTCCTGACCAGTCAAGCGAATTGGAATACCATCTTTTAATATCGATGCATATGCCAGTGCTTCTCCAGCGCCCCAGTCTACTGTATTACCATCTTTTAGTGCATCTCTACGACGCTTAAATATTCTTGATAGCTTTTTATTCTCAACAAAGCCTTCTGGACGATTAAATAGTCCCTCATTTAGTTCAGCTAACGTTTCCATTGGAACGGCAGTTTTATATTGATCAAGGTTGTTATTGAGAGCATCAGGCATGTCCTTACATTCTACCTTCGCAATCTCTGTCTCTTTCATACTTTCGTACGTAGCACGTAAGTCTTCCTCAACCTTTGTCTTCATGCTTTCGAATTGCTCAGCAGAAATAATCCCTTTTTCCACTAATTCATTTCCAAATACATTAGCGGCAGTAGGATGATTATCGATTCGGCCATATAACATAGGCTGTGTAACCCGTGGTTCATCCATTTCGTTATGACCATAACGACGATACCCAACTAAGTCTATTAAAATATCCTTATTAAATTTCTTGCGATAATCATAAGCAATTTTAATCGCCGATATACAAGCAACCGGATCATCAGCATTGACATGGATTACCGGAATTTCAAATCCCTTCGCTAAATCACTCGCATAACGAGTGGAACGACCGTCTTGCTGATCTGTTGTATAACCAAGTAAATTATTTGCAATAATATGCAAGGTTCCACCAGTAGTATATCCTGGCAAATTAGCTAAGTTAAGTGTTTCGGCAACGACGCCTTCTCCGATAAATGCGGCATCTCCATGTATTAGAACTGGAATTGCTTTTGATACATCTTGCTTTGGATAACCGCTTTCAGAACGTTCATCCTGTGCAGCACGGGTAAATCCCTCTACAACTGGATTCACAAATTCTAAATGTGAAGGATTATGTGCAAGGGTTATTCTAATTCTTGTTTCTTCCCCATCTTTCACATCTCTTACAGCACCGAAGTGATATTTCACATCCCCGGTCCAGCCATAATTAATTCCTCTTGATCCTTCAGAAGGAATTAGTTCCTTATTTGGCGAATGGTGGAACTCGGAAAAGATTTTATCAATTGGTTTTCCTAATACATGAGCTAACACACTTAGTCTTCCACGGTGCGCCATACCCATCATAATGTTTTCTACTCGATCTTCCGTTGCATGCTTGACAATATGATCAAGCATTGGAACCATCGCTTCTAGTCCTTCAATTGAAAAACGTTTTTGTCCTACAAATGTCTTTTGTAAAAAACCTTCAAACCCCTCGACATTTGCGAGTCTGTCTAATAATTGCTTCTTCTCTTCATCAGATAAATCCAAACGAGCGTTTCCCGTTTCAATATAATCCGATAACCAATTTCGTTCTTCATCACTGTCTACATGATCATATTCAAATGTAATCGTACCCGTATAATATTTGCGTAACTCTCGAACAACATCTAGCGCATTATCCACTCCGATAGGCGCTTTTTCCCACACCCAAGATGCAGGTATGTCTTTCAAATCTGCTTCCGTTAAACCATAAGTTTGTGGATTTAATAATTCAGATTTTCTTTCATCCTGAACACTTACTGGGTAAATGTCTGCTTCCAAATGTCCGAAACGACGAATAGCCTCAACAAATTTCACTGTTGAGGTAATCTTTTTGACATCATTTATAGAAGTAGTTTGAGAACTTTCTTGTATCGTATTGGTTGTTGACTTTAACCAATTAGGAGCTCCATGTTGATCAAACATTTCTCTTAATGATTGATCAATTGCTTGAGGGTCCTTTTTATATAGTTCATACTGTTCTTCTAAGTACCCCATATTAGGACCATGAAACTCTCCCCAGAATCCTTGTGAAGATTCATCATTTTGTGCCACGTCTTATACCCCCATTAGAAGTTAACTTACTCCGTATGAAAACGGTTGTTAAACACAATTCTAATTATAGAACTGTCTAGATTCTTCATCAACTAATATACCTTATTTTATAACGGGAAACAATATATGTTATGCGCATTATCCCAGAATTGTATCGAATTAAAAAGATAACGAATATTCACACTTATCTGTTCATGCAAATGTTCCTAATCCTAGTTCACATTCTAACATTTATTCGTTATAATAGGGACATATTATAACAGTCCCTACATATTGTTTTATGCTAAAGGAGGATACCACTATGAAATTAGCACTAATTCTAGGTGTAACGATAACGTTCATTACAGCTATCTTCACTGCTGGATATGAAGCAAAGCCAGGAGTACCAAAGAAAAACCAGTAATGTTAACCTAAAAAAACGTCACTCCCTATATTAAGAGGGAAGTGACGTTTTTTGCTATGCCATATTGGGAAACCCTTGTTGTCTTAATACTTCATAGATTAAGATTGCAGCAGTATTGGACAAGTTTAAAGACCTAACTTTATTATTCATATGAATTCGTAAGCACTGGTCTTCTTTACCTTCTAATAATTCTTTTGGGATACCGGTAGTTTCTTTTCCAAATACAAAAAATAACGCTTCATCTCGATCACTAAAATCAAAATCAGTATAATGCTTCGTGCCAAAGTTTTCTATATAATAAAACTTTCCATCTGGATATTTTTCATATAAGGCATGAATGGAATCATGCTCCTTTATATCAACATTCTCCCAATAATCAAGGCCAGCTCTGCGAACCATTTTATTTTCTGTAGAAAATCCTAACGGATGAATAAGATGCAGCGTTGTATCAGTCGCTAAACAGGTTCTTCCAATATTACCTGTGTTTGCTGGGATTTCTGGTTCAAATAAAACGACATGTAAACTCACAATCATTTCTCCTTGCTCTTTTATGTCTCTAAAGTTGCATAACGTTATTATTATAGCACTAATCGCCTATCCGAAAAAACTTGTATTTAATATTTGGTGTATACGCCGTAGAATCTTCATATGCCCAATAGCGATGTCTACTATTATGAGTGTGAGCATTTACTAATGGCATTCCATTGGCATCTTTTGCTACAACAATCGTTGTATGGTTCCATTTGCCATCCCCCTCAAAATCGTAACAAATGACATCACCAGGCATTAACTCCTCTGGTGAATCGACTTCCGTTCCTTTTAAACCATGCGTCGACCCACTTAAAAACCACCTGAACGAATGAGCAACCGACCAACTATAGCTCCAATTATTCCCTTGGTACCACCATCCCTGGTTCCGATTAGGAGCACCACGCATTGGTGCACCACCCGCTCGCAAACATTGGGATATATAATTTGTACAATCTACATCAAATTTTTTATAAGCAGGATTATAACTATTCCACCATCTTTCCGCATATTGAACCGCTGCTAATCGGTCATATGCGAATCGAACAGTACGATCTGTTTCGCCTTCTGGCATTAACTTCTCCAGTTGCTCTTCGGGTTCATTTTCATTCAACTGTCTATGTTCCGCAATCTTTCCAGATCTCAACCGAAATTGATATGGAATTATTTGTTCTTCCTGATAGAAATAATCCCCTTGTTTCATGAGCATTGATACATGTAAGTGATAATACACTTTTTCTTCTTGATCATAACGAATGCGTTGAAAGATGTGACCCTTACCTGCTGTTCGAACAATTTGTACATTTCTATTTGCAAGTGATGCCTTTTTCCGGTGCCACCATTCCTCATCATGATAATCTAATCCAAAGCATTCCATCCAAAACTGCTTTAACAAGTCCATGATAATCCCCTCCACTAGCATATATATGGAAGGAACGCCTGTCTAAAGCACGATTTCTTCATGCCTTAATAGATATTCTTTCTTATCCAGACCACCGTTATAGCCAATTAGTTTTCCATTTTTCCCAACAACACGGTGACAAGGCACCACTATTGAAAATGGGTTTTTATTAACCGCTCCACCTACAGCCCGAACAGCATTCGGTTTACCTATAGCAACGGAAATATCCTTATAGGTCCTCGTGACTCCATATGGAATGTAATCAATGAGCGCTTGCCATACCAGCTTCTGAAAAGCTGTCCCATAACATGCACACTGAAAACCGAATTCCTTTCTATTTTGTTGAAAGTATTCTTCCAGTTCTTTCTTCACATGTACAACTTTTTCAGGGTTGTGGACAAAATTTTTATGATTCAAGTACTTTTGTGACCACCTAGTAATGTTAGCTTCGTTATCCATATACGAGCCAAAGTCAATTCGCAAAATAGAATCCTCATCACTGACTATCAGTAAAGTTCCAAGAGGTGAATCCATTTCATCAACGTATAGAAGCGACATAAATTCCTTCCCCCTATTTTTGCGAAGCTTGCACTTCACGGAATGCTAATCCCTTATCCATTTCATATCGTACGTCAACATCTGTTTCTTTTTCCAATGCTTTGGTAATTGCTTCAAATGCTTCTTCTGTTCCGATCTTCCCGAGTGACCATGCGGCTGTTCCTCGTATCACTGGACGTGGATCATTGTTCATAATCGTAATTAATTCCGGTACTGCTGTTTTATCCTTATAATGACCAAGTCCCAGTATCGCATTACGTTGTATTGGTTTCTTCCCGCGCCAAGAACCTGAAATATGTCCAAATGTCTCTTTAAATTCACGATTGGATATTGTAAGCATTGGTTTAAGCTTTGGCTTTGCAATATCGTCTTCTGGCTCGAACTCCGAATGGATATGAAAATCTACCTGCCTATTTTTGGGGCATACGAGCTGACATGTATCACAGCCATACACTCGGTTTCCGATTTTTTCGCGAAATTCATCTGGTAGAAAATCCTTTGTTTGCGTTAAGAAAGCAATACAACGCTGTGCGTTCAATTGACCTCCTTGCACAATAGCGCCAGTTGGACATGCATCGATACACTTCCTGCATTCACCACAGCTATCTTCAACTGGGGAATCAGGTACAAATGGAATATTCGTAATGAGTTCCCCTAGATACACAAATGATCCATATTCCTTAGTTATTAGTAATGTGTTTTTACCAGTAAAGCCTATTCCAGCTCGCTCTGCAACTGCTCGGTCGGAAAGCTCTCCAGTATCGACCATTATTTTGGTAACAGCATCATTTACTTTTGCATGAATAAAGCTCTCCAATTTTGCTAAACGCTCTCGCAATACATCGTGATAATCATTCCCCCAAGATGCACGACAGAAAAAACCTCTTCGCTCTTCTTTCGTGCTTTTAGGGGCATCTTTCATTCGAGAAGGGTAGGCAACCGCAATAGCTATAATGGATTGTGCTTCTGGCAACAACCGTTTTGGTTCGGTACGTTCTTCATTAGACCCTTTTTCAAAGCCTGATTGAAACCTGAGCTCTTGTTGCCGCTTCAAACGTTCTTTTAGTTCACTAAACACATCGGCTGTTGTAAACCCGATTTTATCAATCCCGATTTTTTTACTATATTCGATAATTTCTTGTTTTAACTGGTTCGTATTCATCTGCAGCGCCTCCCTTCCATTTAGCCTGATTTATTCTTAAGATACTATCTGCATTATTATTTGTTAAGTATTTGTATTTGGTAATTGGGACATTGTAGATATTTTATGTGGAATTTCATTCTTTTAGAGGTCCCTTTTTATCCAATTTCATAAGGGGATAAAAAGTAAAAACGCAACGCCTCGTAAGTTTATTACGAAACACTGCGTTAGGACATATGTATGTATGGAGCGGGTGAAGGGAATCGAACCCTCGACATCAGCTTGGAAGGCTGGAGTTTTACCATTAAACTACACCCGCATATTAATAGAAATTTTATGAAATTTTTCGTACGCATAATCATGCCCCTGCATCTACTAGCAAAATCGAAGAAGCATATTCTTCGGGGCAACTCGCAGATTAGTCGGCAGAAGCTTTGCTTGTGGCTGGAGTTTTACCATTAAACTTCACCCGCATATAAGTTGTTTTTTGAGTACAAAAGTAATTATAACAAGAACATAAAATAGATGCAAGAGGATATTTATACATTCTTCTACAAAACTTTACAAATACTTTTGCATCGTTTCACCAAATCTGCCTAAAACAACTATATTCATTTCCCTTCTTTATTGTGACTCATCGCCAAGACTATATATCTACTAGTCTACAAAATTGAACAATTACCTTTGGCAAATCATTAGGCATTCCTAGGACTATTTAACTTATTTTCTCGAATCGAATAATATATAAAAACAATTATTTACAATGGTACGAGGAAGTAATAAAATAATCATAATAATGAGGGGGCGATAAAGCTTGTCAGTCTATCCAGTAATACTATCTCAAACAAAATTCACACATCGTGATAGTCTAAGATTTCCACTCGAAGAGCGCGCTCTTCAATTTGGAGATGGCATATATGAAGTCATCCGTATATACAAAGGAACCTACTATCTATTAGATGAGCATATTGATAGACTTTTCAGATCAACAGAAGCTATTAAAATCAAACTCATGGTTACGAAAGATGAGTTAAAACATATGCTTCAAGAACTATTAAATCGAAATCAAATGACAGAGGATGGAAAGTTATATATGCAAGTTTCTCGCGGTTCAGCACCACGAGATCATGTTTTTCCAAAAGATGTCGATCCGAACATCTATGCATATATACAGTCTCAGCCACGTAATTTAGAAACAATGAAAAATGGAGTAGGTGTTATTACACATCGAGATATCCGTTGGGAAAATTGTTATATTAAAAGTTTAAACTTATTACCGAATGTTATGGCTAAACAGGAAGCAAAAGAACACGGCTGCTATGAAGCGATTCTTCATAGAAATGGTCATGTTACAGAATGTTCTTCATCCAACGTTTATTTAGTTAAAAACGGAAAAATATTTACACATCCAACCACAAACAATATTCTACATGGATGCGTTCGTATGGCAATAGAGCAATTTGTTCTTGAATTCGACATTCCATTTATCGAAGAAGCATTTACATTAGATGATATTTGGAGTGCAGATGAGCTATTCTTGTCAAGCAGTACCTCTGAAATTACACCAATTGTTACAGTAGATGGGCATCCGGTTAACACTGGAAAACCTGGTCCTATCACCAAACAATTACAAACTGCATATGAAAAGGATGCTAACATACTAGAAAACCTAATTGAAAACTATGCATAGAAATAAGTATCCCATTTACTTGGGATACTTATTTTCATCAATTTTATCAGAATATTACGATTTGAAAGAGGAGGAATTTATGAAAAAGATTACGATTCTCGGCAACCCTGGTGCTGGTAAATCAACTCTTGCTAAAATAATTGGTGAAATATTAAACATTCCTGTTTACCACATGGATTCAATTTTTTGGAAACCAGGATGGGAACCAATTGATAAGGAAGGACTACTTCAAAAACACGATGAGATATTAACACAAAAAGAATGGGTCATCGATGGTAATTATAGTGTCACGCTACCAAAAAGATTAGAGGATGCAGATACTATCATATTTCTTAATTACTCAACTATTAGATGTCTATATGGAATCACGAGAAGGAGATTTCAATATCGCAACAAAACCAGACCTGACATTGGCAAAGACTGCCCAGAACGATTGAATCTCGAGTTTATTCGATGGACGAAAAACTATAATAAAAACAATGCTCCTAAGATGTATGAACGATTATCCATCCTACAGGGTAAGGATATACATATTTTCAAAAACCGAAGACAATTAAACACTTTTTTGGAAGCTTTAAAACAGACCAATTAATCTAGTAATCTAATTGCTTCGAAACACGAAATAGTTTAAAATAGAAATAAGTTTGAAAATTCACTACGATTATTGGAGGTTTTTTTATGTCAAAACGAGCAATCACAACAGAAGACTTTATGAAGCTTGAAGTATTTAGTGATCCTCAGCTTTCACCTGATGGATCTCAATACGCATTTGTATCAACCACTGTCAATGATAAAAAAGAATATCAATCAAATCTATTTGTACAAGGTTTAAGTGAAAAAACCACAAGACAATGGACGTTTGGCCAAGATAAAAACAGTAATCCTCGTTTTTCTCCTGATGGAAAAGCAGTTGTGTTTCAATCCAATCGAAGCGGTGTCCCACAACTATGGCTTCTTCCTACTGATGGCGGTGAAGCAAAACAGCTTACAACGTTCAAAAATGGTGCTGTGAATCCGGAATGGTCAAAGGATGGAAAATTAATTATCTTTTCAGCAACACTAGACGAGGACGATGATGTAACAAACCAAAAAGAACTGTCCAAAGAAGAAAGACAAAAAGAAAGAGAAGAAAAAAGCAAACAACCTCTGATCGTAAAAAATTTAAAATATAAATCTGATGCCCAAGGATTCCTTGATGATAAAAAGTCACAAATCATTCTGTACGATTTAGAGAAAGAGACATTTACACAGTTAACAAGTGGCAATCACCATCACGGATACCAGGATATTTCACCAGATGGGTCAACTATTCTAATCGCTGGTAATCTTAGTGAAGATGCTGACTATGAAATTAAGAGTGACTTGTATACAATCGATACGGCTACAAAAGAAATAACGAAGCTTACAGATGGTAAGGGATCTTACTACACAGCTCGATTCTCTTCTAGCGGAAACAAAATTGCCTTCTTAGGGCATAAACAACAATTTGCCGGTGCAACATTAACAGAACTATTTATCTATGATATATCTACTAAGGAACTATCTTGTCTTAGCGAGAAATGGGATTTTCCTTTAGGCGATCTTATTGCTGGTGACACTCGTTTAGGCGCTTCAGAAAATGGTCCGGTATGGTCAAAGGATGAAAATCATATATATTTCATTGGCTCAGATAACGGAGTAACAAATCTTTATGAAGTAAGCTTACAAGGCGAATTAAAAGAGTTATATAACGTGGACAGCCATGTGTTTGGCTTTTCATATAACGCAACTCAAGAACGTTTTGTTGTTGGCGTAAGTACACCAACAAATCCTTGTAATTTCTATTTACTAGATTCTAATGCTGAAGCAGTTCAATTAACAGATTCTAATAAAGAATTCTTAGATGAGGTTGAACTTAGTGAACCTGAAAGAATTTCATTCAAGGCAAAAGATGGGTGGGATGTTCACGGATGGTTGTTACGTCCTTATGGATTTGAAGAAGATAAAAAATATCCGCTTATCTTAGAGGTTCATGGTGGTCCACATGTCATGTATGGGCAAACATTCTTCCACGAAATGCAATTACTTGCTGCCAAAGGCTACACCGTTTTATACACAAACCCTCGTGGTAGTCATGGTTATGGACAAACATTTGTTGATGCTTGTCGTGGGAACTACGGTAGCGGAGATTATGGTGACTTAATGTCTGCGGTTGATTATGTTGTTGAAACGTATAACTTTGTAGATGAAAGCCGCTTAGGTGTTACTGGTGGTAGCTATGGTGGATTCATGACCAACTGGATAGTCGGACACACCAATCGCTTTAAAGCTGCTGTTACGCAGCGTTCCATAAGTAACTGGCTAAGCTTTTACGGAGTAAGTGATATCGGATATTTCTTCAATAAGTGGGAGCACGGTCACAATTTACTAGATAATCCAACAGCCTTATGGGATATATCCCCATTAAAATATGCAGATAAGGTGGAGACCCCATTATTAATTTTACACGGCGAACAAGATTATCGCTGTCCTATCGAGCAAGGCGAACAATTATTTGTAACATTGAAGCATCTCAAGAAAGAAGTTGAGTTTGTTAGATTCCCAGGAGCAAACCATGAATTAAGTAGAAGTGGTAAGCCGGAAATGCGAGTAGAACGTCTAAACCATATTACTCGATGGTTTGATAACTACCTATAATCGAAAAAAGTAAAAAAGCTGGCCGATTAAGATACATCCTTTCTAATAGAGAGGATATCGTCTTAATCAGTCAGCTTTTTATTTTAGATCATTCTCTTCCAAGAATTCATTTAATACTTCAATATACCTTTCTTCATCTATCACAAAGGATTCACCATGATTTGCCCCATCAAAAATAACGAGTTCGGCATTTTGGGTATTTTCATAGAGTTCTTGCGACATACTAGTTGGCACAAATGTATCTTTATTACCATGGATATAGAGGACTGGTATATTTGTGTTCTTAACCTGTTTCAACGCAGATGCCTCTGTAAAGGAATATCCTGCTTTTACTTTTGTGACAAGACTGGTTGTATTAATTACAGGAAATGGTGGTAAGTTAAACATTCTCGTAACCTGATAGGAGAATAATTCCTGAACACTCGTGTAAGGACTATCCGCTATCAAAACCTTCACATTTGACGGAAGCTCTTCCCCACTCGTCATCAATACAGTTGCAGCACCCATTGATAGTCCATGAAGTATGATTTCTGTGTCAGGACCGAGTCTTTCAATCAATAAGTCTATCCAATCCACGTAATCTAAGCGATCCGGCCAACCAAAACCAATATAATCACCTTCACTTCTTCCATGTCCACGTGCATCAGCAGTAAAGAAGTTGTAACCCAATTCTTCATAGTAATATTGCCCAAATAATCCCATATCACTACCTCGACCAAGATAACCATGTGCAGCGACTACCAGTTTATTAGTCGGCTCCTCGGCTTCAAGAAAGTAACCTTGAAGCGTTAAACCATCCCTTGATGTCATCTCGATCCGCTCGAAGTCTTGATTAGCTACCCAGTCACGCCAGGACCCTTCTAGTAAAACATCCATTGTCTCGGCTGAAACCTCGAGGTCTTTGTTTCCCTGTAAAAATTCCTTAGGACCAGTTTTGATAGCAAGATCATAAAAATAAAAACTAGCAATAATATCGATAATTAATAATAGAATGATAAGACCTGTAACAATTTTTAATACCTTTTTCACCTTGCCGTCCCCCTGTGGTGTGCTCTCTTGATGTAAATTTATCTATTATACTATTATACTAGAAATTTTCACAAAAAATAGAAACATTTCGTTGGTATTTATTTGAAAAGCCACCATCTTTTATTGATGATGGCATAATAATCTATTTTGTAACACCTAAAGCATGCTTTATTTCCTTTATCTGTTCAATATGCCTCATTTCATGATAGCCAAGGAAGTCGATTGTTTGCTTCAAGCTAAGATTACCGAATATTGGATGTGGAATTCCACGAGAGATTAATTGTTCTGGTTCAGTCTGATGAATAAGGTCGGCTAGAATTTGATGGGAGGAATTTAGTTGTTTTATTAACGTGTCTAATTTCTTATCCTCGGGACTTGGAATAGCGAATTCAGGAGATGGGACCTTGTATGAACGGTCAACCGTTAATTGAATTGGTTGTTCCTTCGCAAAAACATCCTCTCCGCTTTCCAGCTGCCTCGTAATCATTTTAATAAATGCTTTCTCAATGTAATACAAATGCTCTAAAACCTGTCCGATAGACCATGTATCCGTTGCTATTCTACGATTAATTTCCTTATCTGATATCCCTTCAATTTCTATAATTAAATCCTTCCTCGCCTTATTCTTTACTTCCATTCGATCACTTCCAATCCATTATATTAAGAATATTATAACAATTAAGTGCGTCAATTCATAGAGAAAGAGGAATGGCCACTATAACAGCCATTCCTCTCTTCGTTTACACATGCCTTCTTTCCATTAAATGAATTCCTAATCCCATCATTATTACTCCCATCAGCAATAATATACTAATCGGAACCAGTAATTCTTCTAATGAATGTCCATATACTGCTGCACCGTTCAAAATTTCCATACCATAGGTTAATGGATTAAATTTAGCCAGTGTTAATAAGAACTTAGATTCTACAAGCTCAATTGGCCAGTAGGCACCACCAATCATCGCCATACTTACAGCCAATATTGGAAGAGCTGCATTAAATTGCTGCACGGTTTTAACAACAGCAGTTAATAATATCGCAAGCGAAACAATGGAAAACACATAAGGCATTAACAAAAGTAATGTTTCAATGAATTTCCCATGAAAATCAACACCAATTACATATCGGAACATCAAAAATATAATGATGACCTGAGCAAAGCCAGTTATAAAGCTATATACCAAATTCGCAACATACATTTCCCATTTCTTTAATGGCGATAATATCATACGATCCCAGATACCATCTCGCTTTTCCACCAATATCGGTAATACATTATAAGCAATGGTATAGATTACGAAAAATAATGAAAATCCAAACAACCGATGCAATGAATTGTCATATACAAACGCGTCTTCCCCGCGGAAGCTTTCTGATTTTATCTTGAATACTGGATTTTCTAGTGCGAAATCCATCTCTTCTAAAAAGCTTTTTTTCTCCGTTTCCGATGATAAATTAGCCGCTTCTGCGATTTGTTCTCTTTCAATCTTTTCTTTATAGATACTCGACACTATCTGCTGTACTAGATTAACATTGTAAGAATCAACACCAACAATAACTTGATATTCCTCATCTTTCAGGATAACACCAACCTCTGCCATGCCAGTCGATATTTGTTTTTGTAATTCATCCTTAGTAACCCAATTAAATCCGAATGCATCCTGCTTCTCTAATTCCTCACCAATATAAGATTCTCTTAATAATTCATCATCTGTATATACAGGTATATATGCTTTATCCATACTTGTTCCACCAAAAATTAACGCAAACACCATTGACATACCTGTAAATACGACAAATGACCATGGACTACGAATAAACGTTTTGAATTTTGCTAGTAAAATCCCAATCATGCTGATACCCCCCTTTTTGGAAAACAAAGGCCAGCAATAATAACCATCACAATGCCAAATAATACGAGATATATGAGCTGACTATCAATGGCAGCAATACCATCACCTCTTAGTAATGTTACATAAGCAGTCAAGCTTGCGCCGTTAGGGGTCATATTTCCAATTGTTTGTATAAGCGGTAAATAATCTCCAATTGGATAAAAACTACCTCCGAGTACAGCTAATAGAGTAACACTAATATTCATAAAGAAATTCGTAATGGTTTCAGAATTCACCCGATAGTTTAATGCAGTTAAGAGCACCGCAAGTCCTCCAACCGCAAATGAAAATGCTAGTGTAACAACTAAAAATGAAAATAGATTTGGCCAGATAATACCAAACACGATTCTGGAAAAAGTAAAAATTAACATGGATTGTATAAAAGCAAAGATGGTTCCAGAAAGGAGTATACTAATGAAATAAACCCATCTTGAAACATCGGCAATGATTATTCGATTAAAGACCTTAATTTCTTTTTCATGAAATGCATAATAGCCAATAGCACCTGCAATAAATAAGACATTCATTACAACCATACCAACCGTGTAATAGGCTGAAGATGTAATTGGGTTCTTCTCGTTGACAGCTATCAATTCACCTTCAATAATACTTTCATCAATTTGTATAGATGAGAGATCGATACCATTTTCCCCTAAAAAATTCCCTTTTGTTAGTTGTGTTTGAAATTGTGTTAGAAAACTTGTTAGGACACTAGTGCCAACCTGTTCTTCTTCATTATAAGTTACTTGAAGCTCAGGTGGTTCTATATTGCCAAGGAACATCGCCTCTAAAACTTTATAGGTGAACTGTTCCGGAATTTCAATAATCGCTGTATAAGACTCCTCTTTCCGTAAAGCTTCACGTTCAGATGGATCAAAGTATGAAACCTGTATGAAATCATCAACTTCCTTGTTATCCAATGATTTTTTTAATAAGTCAACTGGCATCATATTGGAAATAGTTGCCTCAATATCGGTTACAGCTTCAGGTGGGAGTTTCTCTGCAAGATCAGTTAGAAATCTTTCTACCTGTTCTTGTTCATCATCATTCTCGATGAAAGCAAGCTTCAGATTTATTGGCGAACCCTCACCATTCATGACACTACCTAACGCTGTTCCTAATATCATAATTAGTATCATTGGCAATGCAATTAGCAGTACTAATTGCTGGGGATTACGTAAAAATAACAGTGCTTGTTTTTTAATGATTTTCCAAATCACAATACTCCCCCCTAATCCCGTAATGCTCTGCCAGTAAGATGTAAAAACACATCTTCTAGAGTAGGTGTTTTATTATCAACGGAATATATCTCAAGTTCAGCTGCTTCAGCAATTTTAATAACGTCTGAGAACATATTCGCCTCTCTAGGTACAAGAATAGTTACTTCTTTTTCCCCTACTGTGACACGATTTACCAATGGATTCTCCCGTAATCCTTCTACAAATTGATCATTTAATCTGTCTAATTTAATGGAAATTGTTTTTTCAGAGGAAAGAATTTGTTTTATCTCACCCTTCGTTCCGGAAGCTATCAAATTTCCCTTATCCATAATGTAAATGCGGTCACATAAAAACTCTACTTCTTCCATGTAATGACTAGTGTATAACACCGTCATTTGTCTCTCTTCATTTAATCGTTTAACTGTTTCCAAAATATAATTTCTAGATTGCGGATCAATACCAACTGTTGGTTCATCCATAATAATCATTTCAGGATCATGTAACATTGCAACCCCAATATTGAGTCTTCGTTTCATACCACCAGAGAATTTTTTTACGATATCCTTCCGACGATCTGTTAGACCGATTTGTTCCAATACTTCATCCATTTTTCGCTTTAATGCTTTCCCACTTAATTTATATATCCTTCCAAAGAATTCAAGATTTTCTTCAGCAGTTAAGTCTGTATACAGAGCGATTTCCTGTGGAACCATTCCAACTACCTTTCGTAAAGGTGAAGGATTTTTTAGAATACTATTATTTTCAAAACGAACATCACCACTAGTAGGTTCAACAAGTGATGAAAGCATTGATATCGCAGTTGACTTACCAGCTCCATTTGGACCAAGTAGCCCAACTATCTCTCCTTTTTCAATAAACATATTTAAGTTTTTTACGGCATCCACCTGTTTATATTTCTTCGACAAATTCACTAATTCAATCATTCGCTTCCCCTCCTATGATAATCATACGATACTTTATCATACTAGAATACTATCGGAAGTCATCAATTCAAGTTGTCACACTATGACCTAAGTCATTTTCTCCAAAAAAAAGCCCTCTTCGTTAAAAGAGAGCAGCTTACGATTTTCGTTTAAGATTCGTCCACAACAGTATTGCAGCAAAGATAACAAGGCCTGATACAATCCAAATTATTCCACCGAGCTGTTGTTCGGCAACCGGTTTAAATGGTAAAAGCATAAGAATATAATCAGAAGACAGTGTCTCACCAGGTGGTAAGCATAACTGCAGTGCTTCAGTAAAGGAAGTTAAATTACTGTATGTCTGATATAAGCTTTCCTTTGCAAACAGAAAGATACTTCCAAGCGGTAGAAGCATTCCCATAATGGCCAATAAGAAAATCGTTCTTTGTTTTGTTCCGAATTGGTTTCGAATGATTGGAACCCATAATAATATAGCAGCAAGAAATAAGCCCAGTAAGTAAAAATAATTCCAAAACAAATCAGTTCTAGCATCATCAAAAATTGGTGGATGGTGATATGCATACAGAAACCCATAAAATAATCCGAATGCAATAATAGGGTTGGTTATGAACTTCTCCAGCTTCTTGATCACTGGAAACTTTCTTACCTGGTGAATCACTTTCTTCTTCAATCCTAACAACATTAGCGGAGGAATGACCAGCACCAGCAATGCGACCTGAATAATATGGGTGCTAAACTTTATCCTTCCAATAATATTTAAAGGACTACCTACGGCAATAAACAGTAATACAAGACTACCTAAAAATAGAATTGTTTTCCCGGCAGAGTGGTTCTTCTCTGAAGGAAGTAAGAATAAATAAATGATCGCCGTGAACGCCAGGAATAAAAAAATCCCTCCATTCCATAGTGAGGCAAAATGAAATTCATCTAAAATAATATCGAGCATTGAAACACCTTCTAACATAATTACTTATCTATATTATAAAGGATAGACTAACCCGAATCAGATTATAGCTATAACGATTTCGTGAATTTTCTGTTGAAGTGATTATGGAAGCTGTTCTATTGAATTATCAGCGGGGGCTGTACTTTTATCAGCGGAGATTTCGTTTTATCAGCGAATCACTTTCATTTATCAGCGAATCACTTTCATTTATCAGCGAATATTTCAATATATCAGCGGTTCTTCCGTTATATCAGCGAATCAACTTTTTCACAGCGGCTCAGTCTGTTATTCGGCGCTCCCTCTCACTATTCCGGCGGCTAACCCAATTATTCTGGCGTTTCTCTGCATTTTCCGTTGTTCAGCTGAGGAATTCGTCGGTTGGACATATTATCCGAACAATCCATCACTTAAGCGGATCCCCCCATTAAAAAGAAATCCACCATAAAAATATCCTGCTTAAAGCAGGATAATCCCTAATCAGATATATCATGTTTCACAGCATATATTGCTAATTGCGTGCGGTCGCGGAGCCCCGTTTTTTGCAGGACTTGTGTGATATGATTTTTTACTGTGCCAATGGATAAAAACAGCTCGTCAGCAATTTCTTTGTTGGTTTTACCTTCTCCGACTAGCTTCGTTATAGCTAGCTCGCGTGGTGATAGTGCTACAGCGACGGGCTCTTTGTCTTTTGGTGAGGTATGTAATAATTTAGGCATCACTTTCGCCGCTACTTCTTCATGGAGAGTCATCCCTCCATGCATACAGCTATGAACTGCTTCAATGAGTTTAGTAGAATTTGCTGTCTTCAGTAAGAACCCATTTGCTCCTTCTTTTAATGCTTCTAGCGCATATTGATCATCATTAAACGTGGTAAGAATAAGAATTTTGATAGCTGGCCAACGCTTTTTTATCACACTTGTTGCTTCAATACCATTCATATTAGGCATTCGAACATCCATCATGACAAAATCGACTGAATGCTTTTCTAGAATTTCTATTGCTTGTAGTCCGTCCGCTGCTTCGTGTGATACCTGAATATTTTCGTCTTGTTCTAAAATTACTTTTAATCCTTGCCTTACAATTGCTTGATCCTCTACCAACAAAACATTCCACATATTGCTTCCCCCTATTGTGCTGGAACAATTCCAGTAACGAAGAACTTTTTCTCTGTTTGATAAACTTCCAGTCTACCACTTATTTCCTCAAGCCTTTTTTTCATATTGGATAAGCCGAACCCAAACTTAAAGGACTTCCTATCATAAATAGCATTTGAAATTTCAAAGGCAACATCACCGATTGCAGATTTACTTAGTACAACATGGACTTCTCTAGAGTATGCATGGCGCATTGCATTGGTCAAAGCTTCCTGGATAACTCGGTATAAAACAACACTATTTTGATTGGATAATGGAACCGAAAGCACTCCCTGTTTCATCGTAAACTGGACAACAATATGACTTTCCGCTTCAAGTTTTCGAATTAGATTAACAACAGTAGCTATCCCTTCGCTCTCTTCCGCTTGCAAAGCTTTCACTGCCTGCCTTGTTTCTCCAAGACTTTCCTCTGCCATTTCCTTTAATTCTCGGTACCCATCATTCTTTGTTTGAATTGCTAGCATCTCTAACTTCATAATTAATGCAGTTAACCGGTGACCAACAGAATCATGAATATCTCGAGCAATTCGATTCCGTTCTTCCAAACGTGCATCTTGTTCAGCAAGAAGATTTATCCGTTTTAATTTCCGGTACTCTCCCCGTAATTGGTCATAAAGACTTTGCTGTTCTTTAAAAGAAGCATAATTTTGATGCATTGCCATGATAAGAAAGTAAAAGAATACCGCCATTATTGTTAATTCAATAACATGATTGTTTTGCAACATGCTAATGAATATAGATAACAATAAATTGAACAAAACATATACTTTCAGCCAATTACTATGTAAACGTAAGGAAGAAATAATGGATGAAAATAATAAAAGAATAATGGTAAACCAATTTTCTTCAACAAAGTATACACCATGGAAAACGATGGTGAGCGATAGAAATATGTATATAAATGTTGGTACTTGTCGTAAAGATAGGAAAAAGAAAAATACCATAGCAATGGCAAAACATAGAATACTTATACCAAAATTATTACTATAGTTCACGATCATATAGGTCCATAGTATGATAAACATGCCAAAACGGAGCCAAAAATAAAACATGATAAACCTACTTTCCTATCCAAAAAAATTTGAATGGCTTAATAGATATTATTTTATCATAACGTATTATGAAATTTTCATAAATTTTTCGCAATTAACAAAGGAATTATCTTGCTCTCTAACGAATAATTAATTGAAATGTATAGGGGGGATATGCTTGAAGCATACATATTTTATTACCGGTTTTCCAGGATTTCTTGCGACAAGCTTAGTGAAACAACTCATCAGAGATCATTATAATAATGTTGAACATATCTATTTACTTGTATTACCTAGTCAACAATCAATAGCTAGCGAATCATTACGGCATATAATAGAAAACGATGAATTAATCAGAGAAAATTTCACAATCGTTAGAGGCGATATTACAAAAGAGAATCTTATGCTGGACTCGACTATAAGCCCAACTTTAACGAAGAAGATAACACATCTATTTCATCTCGCCGCAGTCTATGATTTAGCTGTTCCAAAGGCAGTAGCCTACAATGTAAATGTAAATGGAACAGATAACGTGAACAAGTGGTTGCGGAACATTGAAAATCTGAAACGATATATTTACTTTAGCACGGCATATGTATCCGGTAAACGTGAAGGAAAAATATTTGAAAACGAACTAGTCGAAGGACAAGAATTTCGGAATCACTACGAACATACCAAATATCTAGCTGAGTATTTAGTTAAGGAAAGAGTGAATGAAATACCTACAACGATTATTCGTCCAGGTGTCGTGAAAGGAAATTCAAAAACAGGACAAACAATCAAATTTGATGGGTTATATTTCATGCTCAATGTATTCGATCGTTTACGATACTCACCCGTCATTCCATATCTAGGGAAGGGGACACCAGAAGGAAACTTTGTGCCTTCTGATTATGTATTGAATGCAACTAGTTATTTAGCAATTCATCCAATAGGAGAAGGTAAAACCTATCATCTAACTGATCCCAAACCATATAAAATGCGGGAGATTCAAAAAATGCTCGCACAGCTATATCTAGGAAAGGCCCCTAAAGGGAGCATTCCAATATCGGTTACAAAAGCTGCACTCGGGTTAAAAGCGATACGAAAATGGTTAAAAGTCGAGGCTGAGGCGATGGATTATTTTACAATTCATTCATCCTATGATTGTAGTCAGGCAGTACGTGATTTATCAGGAACTGGCATTAACTGTCCAGACTTAAAGGACACATTAGAGTCTATGGTTACCTTTTACCGAAAATATAAGGATGATGATCAGATGCATATTCATATTAACTAAAAAAATCGCTTGTTACAATATGCTGGTTCATTAGTCCTTAGCTTGACAAAAATCTAGAAAAATTGCATTTGATAGGTATTTTGCAGCAAGAAACTAAATTCTATGAATATTTTACCATTTCACAATAATCACGATACTTGACCCCCTCATCTGTAGTATAATTAGGAAGACAGAAGGTAGGCTTTAGAATCGACTTAAAGAATTGGAGTTACTCGGCGGCTTCAAAAAATTTTCCCCAGGAAAGGGGTTGAAGCTTGTGATTCCAATTGACAAGACGATCGAGTTAATGTTAATGTTCTCAACGCTCATATTGTTAGTTGTGAACTCCCGTGAAAAAAAGTAATCACCCTGTATCTGATTAAGGAACCAGGATAATTACCTTTTTCACCAAGAAAGGAAGTCGCCGAAGCCTACGTAACTGTCCGAGTCGTAAGTTGCAGCTTACGGCTCGCTTGCTTCAATAGGCTGACGACACTCCCAAAGTTTATTATACATAATTGGATGTGCCACATACAATACTTTTTTGAAAATTGCATCATTTTTCTTCGAGATATTTCAAAATCATATTCCAGTCTTCTATTTTTTCCGGTAATGTCTTATTAAATCGTCCCGGTATTGGACTAGAAGAAGGTAGTTTGACGACAGTTACCTCCCCTAAATCCTCAGGCGAAAAATACTTTCTAAGGGTGTTATAAGCCTTAGTTCCATTACAAGCGATTAAACGCAAATTCGGATACTTCTTTATAAGACCTGGTATATCATTCGGTTCTTCATCTCGTATAGCAGAATCCAGGCTCCCTTCACGGTAACACGTACCAATGGTGTCCCATAGTGCAATGGAATGCTCCCTTATGAAAGCTATTTTAGAAATATATTCCTCATCCTCATCTTTCTGAAACACGCCATAGATAATTCTCCAAAAATGATTTCGTGGATTCCCATAATATTCTTGTTGATCTAATGAGAGGACACTCGGCATAGAACCTAGAATTAATACCGTTGACTGCTTGGTTATAATTGGTGGTAGTCCGACAATCCTTTCCGACATAATCACTCCTCCTCTTTATATGTCACCCCTACAGAACTTGTACGCCCAATCACGTTGCTCTACACTCTCCCATAAACGCAATTGATCAAGAACTGCCTGCGTAAATTCTGGAAACGCTGTACCTTTTGCAGTTACGATATTTCCTGCAATCTCTATTCTTTTGCCTGTATATGATGCTCCTGTAAAAACTTCCTGATATACATCATAATTATTCGGATTACAGGTAAATGAATTGCCTTTCAGTAATCCGCTTTTACCAAGTAAGGCTGCTGAAGCACATATGGCTGTTATTGGTTTTCCTAAGCTATTAAATTGTTCGAGAACGCTGTGAATTTCCCTGTTATTCAACACCTCTGAAATGCCATCTCCACCAGATATTAAGATTAAATCATAGTTCTCTGGAATTACCTCAGCAATATCCACATTGGCTTGAGTCACAATTCCTCCAAGACTTTCTACAGGATTCCCATCTATTGTTGCAGTTGTAATAGTTGCTTTACCAATTTTTCTTAAAAAGAATAGTGTATGTGCGATTTCAAAATCGGCAAACATTGGGTAAGCAAAAAATAAAACTCTCGTCATCTATATCCCTCTTTATATATTTTTCATTCTCTATTTTACAGGATAATTTTGGTAAAAGAATACAATACTAAGACTAAAAAGGGTTCTTTACATGAATAATACATTGCGATTTATTTCAGTTATATACATGATGCTTTTATCAGTAGGGCTGTTTGCCCATGTAGAAATAATTCCCGGACTTCTAAATATCGTCAAGAGAGATGCATGGATAAGTGTTTTATTAGTATTTATAATTCTACCATTATGGCTGTACATATTTAACAAAATTATATCCATTATAAAAAAAAGATCCATTATTACAGTACTCCATGACCAGAATAAGAAGTTTATATACTATTTGCTACTATTGCCGCTAGCAATATACATGATTTTAAATGCAATTGTTACCTCTAAGGATATTATTCTGTGGTCACAGTTAAGCTACATGCAAGGCTTCGATAATATTACACTGGCATTAGTTTTGTTAATAGTTTGTTTAATCTGTTCGGAATCAGGGTTTATTTCTATTGGAATACTAAGTAGTATCCTTTGTCCACTTGTTATTTTATTAGGGTTTTTCATCTCGTTTGCGAACATACAGAAAAAAAACTATGACTTGTTGTTTCCGGCATTTTCAGATGGATACCTACCAGCAATCCAGGGATTGTTATTTACATCCCTACCTATTCTGGAGCTATTTGTCTTACTGTTCTTGACACCATCCTTAAAAAAAGTAATAAACAAAAAGCAATTAAGTATGTTGGGCTTGTTTATCATTTTTCTAATGTTAGGACCTACTATTGGTGCCATTGTAGAATTTGGTCCGCAACAAGCCTCTATCTATCGTTATCCAGCATATGAACAGTGGCGATTAATAACAGTAGGTAAATATTTTTCCCATGCCGATTTCTTTGCTATATTTCAATGGCTCTCAGGCGGTGTAATCAGAATTAGTTTATTTATATTAATTGCTAGTCTTATTTTTTCAAAAGCGAAGCAAAATAAGCGGGTAATTAGGTTTATTTATCTTATCTTACTCGCTTTTTGTATATATCCTGTCAACCAAAATCAATTTTACTACTATTTGTACGAGTATATTCGACCCATTACATTCTTTTTTTTGGTGACTCATATTACTTTTTTAATGATTTATCTATGGATAAATCAGCGAAAAATCCTAGGAGATGATTCAACTTCATGAAACCAGAACCTTTTACAAAAACAAGTCTCCAAAAATTGTTTAACCATTCCACAGATATTGAAATAAAAGAGTTAAAAAATAAACAATCCACAACGTTATATGTTTATTGTAAGCCACTAACAGATACTAGTCTTGCTCAAGACTTAACAACATCAGATTACAAAGAAGATGATCGATCTATTTATCAATCGATACAATTAGATACTATCCATAAGAACGAGCTGACTTCAAAATACATAGAGGATGCGATTTTTTCAGGAAAATTAATGCTTATATCTTCAAGTGAAACAATAAAATTCTATAACATCAGCAAATCTCCTAACAGGCAACCAGATGAATCTGTAGCAGAAGTGTCTATTCGTGGTCCTAAGGATGGATTTGTAGAGGATATCACAACAAATATTGGCTTAATTCGTAAAAGATTACGAACAAGCTCTTTTGTGACAGAGGATTATACAATAGGGAAACGAACACAAACAAAGGTTTCGCTTCTCTACATCAAAGATATTTTGAATAAGGATATCTTATCTGATATTCAGAACAGACTATCAAGCATAGATATTGATATCTTAACTAGTTCTTCCATGTTAATTGAAGTATTGATTAATCAAAAATTTACGCTTGTTCCGTTAATGAACTATTCAGGTAGAGCTGACTTTGTTGTGCAATGTTTAAATCAGGGTCGATTTGCCATTGTAGTTGACGGAGCACCAACCGTATTAATTGCTCCTACAGATCTTTCCTTGCTATATAAAACACCTGAAGATGATAACACAAGCTTTTACTTTGCTTCGTTAGAACGATCGCTTCGGATTATTGGATTATTTATTACGGTATTTCTTCCAGGATTTTATATTGCACTGATTACACATAATGTTGGACAATTACCACTTCCACTAATTGCAACGCTAACAGCTTCCAGAATTGGTTTACCTTTTTCTCCATTATTAGAAATATTACTCATGCTGATTATGCTGGAATTATTCAAAGAGGGTGGCGCACGTCTACCAAAAGGTATTGGTCAAACTGTTGCGGTAATTGGAGGATTAATTATTGGTGATGCCGCGATAAGAGGCGGGATTACCTCTCCAACAACACTTGTCGTTATAGGTATCACAGCGATTTCAAGTTTCACTTTAGTAAATCAATCACTGGCTGGTAACCTATTCTATATTAGAGTTCTGGTATTACTACTTAGCTATTTCATGGGAATATATGGATTCTTTATTAGTCTTGTATTTATATTCTTATATATATCAAAACTAAAATCTTTCGGTGTACCGCTTCTTTCAAACATCCTTTCACAAAATGGTCTGGATATTTTATTTACTTTCTTCCGTTTACCACTCGCTTTTTTCAGAAAACGTGCATCATCCTTATTACCTAAAGATAAAACGAGAACAGGTGATTAGATGAAAACAAGATTATTCATGATATTTTTTATTTTGTTCATTTGTACTGGTTGTGCGGATACGAAAGAAATAGAAAACCAAGCATATGCAGTGGGAATGGGAATAGACTACACAGATGATAACTATCAGGTAACGCTACAATTTCTAGACTTTTCAAATGTAGCCAAAACTGAGGGGAAAAGTGATAAACCTGGACAGGTTTGGTTAGGAACTGGAGAAGGCAAAACAGTAGAGGAAGCAATATTTAAAATTTATCGTGGAATCCAAATCCCAATTAATTTTGATCAAATCAGCTTATTTATCTTTGGACAGTCACTCCTTGAGAAAGGATTAAAAAAAACAATTCTTTCCTTGGATACGAACTTTAGTATTCGATTAACTGGTATGGCATACGGTACGGGAGAATCTATAGAAGATATCTTTACAGCCAGCGTACCATTTAATTACCCTTATACAAATTCTCGAATCGTACAACCAGATTATCTACAAGGGGAGGCATCTACTATTCCATCAGTTACATTACAGGAGCTTGTCTATCAGTTGAATGAAAAAGCGACTACGGTTATGCTTCCTTCCGTTTCAATCAATAAGGAAATTATTAATAAAGACCTTGAAAAAACTCCGGTCACAATAATAAATGGTTCCTATTTATTGAAGCAGAATCAATTAAAGGGTTTCTTGACAACTGATGACTTGAAAGGGTTTATTTACGTAAACGATGATTCTATTCGAACATCTGTGGTTGTATCCGATGATGAGCAGGACGAGAAGCATGTTCAGGTTGACTTAAAGAAACCAAATTTAAAGAAACATATTGTAAAAACTAAGGATAACTCCATTAAACTTCAGCTAGATATTACAATTTCCGCTATCATTCGTGAATCTAGTTATCAGCTAGATATGAGAGAAATTAAGCGTAAATTAGAAGAGAAGCTCAAAACCGAAGCATACAATTCATACATAAAAGGTCTTGAGTTAGACAGTGACATCTATCAATTTGAAGAATTTATGTATCGATTCAAGCATCACGAGTGGAAAAAGCTCAGCAAAAGTGTAAGCTTCCCTAAGTTAGAAAAAGAAAACATCCATATAACTATTAAACCTTATAAAAGCATCCATAAGAATAATTCCAATATCAATACACATTGATACATTGATAGCTAGTAGCTTCATCCTCACTCATTACCATTCAAGGAAGCTTGCTAATTAACAAGCTTCTTTGAATGCATAAAAAAAACTCCCAACAATTTCATGGGAGCGTTCAAACGAAACGGAATACTATTTATCTAAAAATAATATGGATTGGATGCTATAATTGCTATTCCGAGAATGATAAATAACCAAAGAATTCCTCCAAGAACAATTCCAATAATGCTTGTTACTCTGCCAGCAATGCCAAGTCCTAAACCACCTTGACCATATACAGCAACCTCCTTTATACCTTTGTTCGCTAATACAAGACCAATAATACCAAGAATAATTCCAATATAAGGTATAAAAGAAAGGATTCCTAATACTAATGAAGCAATTGCTTTCCCGTTTGTCACTTGTGTTTCCATACTAATCCCCCTTTTCTAAAACAATTACATATACCTATTCAAAAATACCAAATACTCGCCGCCATGTATAGATATATTTCTTGCAAGGCCTGTAATTTTATCAGTATACTGTTACCTAATAATAATACGAGGATTCACGTACTGGAGGTACTTTCATGAAGAGAACGTTAATTTTAGCTTCATCCTCACCAAGAAGAGCTGAGCTATTGCAACAGGTTAATATCCCTTTTACTGCAAGAAAGCAAGACGTTGATGAAGGATTAATTCAATCACCTGATCCTGAGGAAAAAGCTGAGCAAATCGCAATGTTAAAAGCAAGAAGCACAGTTATCTCAAAGCAAGATGAGGTAATTTTAGCAGCAGATACGGTTGTAGCTCTCATGGGAAATATTTATGGAAAACCTAAGGATAAAGAAGAAGCGTATGCGATGCTCGCTAACTTAAGTGGGGCTGTTCATGAGGTGTATACAGGGGTTACAATCCTTTCAGAACAACAAGAAGCTTCCTTCGTTGAAAAGACTTTAGTAGAGTTTTGGCCATTAACACACCAGGAAATAGAAGCTTATTTAGCCACAAATGACTCCTTTGACAAAGCTGGCGCATATGGAATACAAAGCTTCGGCGCTACGCTAGTCAAGAAAATTATAGGAGATTATTATAATGTCGTCGGTCTCCCCATTTCACGTGTTGTGCGTGAGCTAGGAAAATTTCAAATTTATCCAATAATTGATAATCGCACATCATGACCCCCCCCAAACAATAATTCTGTCACCTATAGTATTATCTTGAAGACATAATCATTTCTTGTCATACGAATAAAAATTCATTTAAAAAAGCCGCTAAATTTTGCATAATTATTGTATGATAGGATTAGTTTCTTAAATTAGGAGAGAGAAGAAATGGATTTACGAGGTCAAGATGATATTCTGTTAGCCTTCCGTAACGACCCTCGCATGATGGAGATACTTGAAGCCGCCCAAACCTTGAATCTAAAAGACTGGTGGATTTGTGCTGGGTTTGTACGTTCCAAAATATGGGACATTATACATAATTTTCGTGAACCGACTCGCATTGATGATGTTGACGTTGTTTATTTCGATAAAACCAATACAGACAAAGCGAATGAGAAGGGTTACGAGCAGAAACTAAAGCAAATTCTTCCATCCGTTCCATGGTCAGTTAAAAATGAAGCAAGAATGCATCTTATCAACGGAATTTCCCCTTATACAAGTACGCAAGATGCCATTTCGAAATTCCCTGAAACAGCAACAGCTCTCGGTCTGACATTTGCTAATGATGGTTCATTGCATTTAACAGCTCCTCACGGTGTAGAGGATGTATTAAATGTTATCGTAAGACCAACACCTTATTTCTTAGAATCCTCAGACAGAATGAGAATCTATTCTAGACGATTGAAACAAAAAAATTGGAAAGCTACCTGGAATCAAGTTACATATTTAGTAGAATAGGAGAAAACTTGAAATGAATATAGAAATTAAATCGATTACAAAAGAAAATATACGTGATTGTGCCCGCTTAGAAGTAGCTGAAGATCAAAAAAACTTTGTTGCACGCAATGTTGCAACCATTGCATGGGCATACGTCGATGAAACCTTCACACCATATGCCATTTACCATGAAGATACAGTTGTTGGTGTTGCTGCTGTTGAATATATTCCTGAGAATGAACCAGAAGACAAGCACTGGATTCCTCGTTTTATGGTTGGTGAACAATTCCAAGGTATGGGATACGGAAAAAAAGCAATGAAAGAACTAATTGCCATGATTTCAAAGCACAAAGATTGTGAGCGCATACGATTATCGGTAGTACCTGAGAACCAATCCGCTATCGCTTTTTATGAGAAAGTTGGATTTAACATGACAGCAGAAAAGATTGAAGATGAATTAGTCATGGAATATTTTTTAAAATAAAAGAACAAATACTAAACAGTAAATCTTGCTATAAGACAAGTAAAAAGCATGTGAAGTTACCATTTCTACACATGCTTTCTCTGTATCGTTTCAAAATAATAACAACTACTTCTGTCCTAATTAGTATGTTTATCGGATGAGTCAATCTCATTCTGAACTTCATTTCCATAGAAGGCTTTTTCAACTGTTCCTACCGCAGCCTGTCCTTCTTCGCAAAAAATATTCTTTTCATCCAACCATGCGAACTCTACTAGCATTATTCATTCTAATGCTTGGTCAATAAAGACCTGCAATCGTTGTTGAAATTCCTCTGTCGCTACGGTATATGCTTTTGTATGGCCAGCATTTGGAACAATCCAAAGCTCCTTGTCACCCCCAGCTGCTTCATATAATTCGTATGCCATTTCTGTTGGAACCAACTCATCTGCATCTCCATGAATAATAAATAGTGGCTTTGTATTCTTCTTAACCTGTTCGATAGCAGAAGCCTCACCAAAGAAATAACCTGCTCGAACCTTTGTTATCCCACTTGTGATATCAAGAATTGGAAAAGCCGGAAGATGATATAAATACTTTAATTGGTGCTCCAGCTCTTCCTTAACAGATGTATAGCCACTATCTGCAATTATCCCTTTCACTTCTTCTGGAAGGTCTTCTCCACTTGTCATTAATACAAGCCCAGCGCCCATTGAATTACCATGTAAAAAGATATCTGTTGCATCATACTTACGAATTAATAAATCAATCCACTTTAAATAGTCAAGGCGATCATGCCAACCATATCCAACATAGTCCCCCTCACTCTCACCGTGCCCCCTAGCATCAGGCATTAACACATCAAACCCTTGGTCATCATAAAACTTAACCAAGTCATCCATTTGATCGCGTTGCCCACGATAGCCATGAGCCAATATCACAACTTTACCAGAATTGGAGTCATTCTCTAAGAATCCCGCCTTTAAGGTTAAATCATCATAGGATTGGATTTCTAATACCTCTGGCTCTTGGTTAGCATACCATTCCTCTGCTTCCGCAATAATGGATAGTGCTGTTTCGCTTGCTTCAGCATTGACTTCTTCAGGCTCACTATGCAATTCAATATCCGTACCACGTTTTATTCCTTCAGCATAAAAGTAATTCCCTGCTACTAGTAGACCAATTACAACTATTCCTACCAAACTTCCAAAAATAATCATCAGTTTCTTTTTCAATTGATTTCCCCCTGATTGCTAAAAAAACTTGCATTTTTTCTCATCATTTTACCATAAATAGGGATATCTCACGATAATAGTAAGATATCCCTATTGTCTTTATAACCATTCTAAAAATTCTAATCGGTTACCAAATGGATCCGTCATATAAAATCGGTCTGCGCCAGGCAAATCCCCATCGACAGTATAGCTAACGTGATGGTTATCAAGACGATCTTTCAAGCCTTCTAAATTCGTTACACGAATAGCTGGATGTGCTTTTTTTGCTGGATAAAATGGTTCATCAATTCCAATGTGAAGTTGGAAACTACCAGACTGAAACCATACGCCGCCACGTTTTCTTAGATTCTCCGGTTTCTCTAATTCCTCAAAGCCCAATAAACCTTGATAAAATGCACGAGCCCTATCTTCTCCGCCTTTAGGAGCAGCCAATTGAACGTGGTCAATTTTTTCGTAATGAAAAGACATCCTATCACCTCTATCCTCATGTTAATTCCATCATAGAGCTAAAGAAAGATAAAATAAAATACTAATTTCAAATACATACTTGAAAGAATCACTTATACCCTTTTGGTATGGTATGAATGATTAATCGTCAGCTTATTCAAAAAAAATGACCAGTCTCCATCAGGAAACTGGTCGGTATCATTCATTAGTTAACAGCCACATATGCCGTATTTGTAATAAAAAGTTTTAAACCACCACTTCACCAAAGTGGGTGTTTGCAGAAACCTTCCTGTCTTCCGCTCATCCATGGCGGCCCGACATTTGAGTTCCAATGTAAAACTCCCTATTATCCAATTAGAGGTTAAAACTTAATTAAATACGTACATCGTAGCTTGTATACATATCATACTATCTCTAATCACAAATATCAATGTCAATGTCATCCAATTATGGAAAATAGGCTTATCCTACTAGTGCTAGAATATAATCTCATACACTTCACGTAGTTGGGCAACACGAACATCATCTTGTACATTCTCAGCATAGTTAATTTCTCTTTCAAGAATTTGATCTAAATATTGCATTTCCTTATCATTTAAATCCTCAACAAATTCCTCTTCATTTTCATACGAATTATTTCTTAGCTTTTGATAAATAGATTCGCTTAACGCATTATCTGTGTAATTTGATAATGATTCCTGTAAGTACTTTAATGTATGGTCGATTGTGCTCACCTGCTTTTATATCTTGGTATTCTTTTTCTTTGCTCGATCCTCTAACTGCGTTTTTGGACGGTGATCTGCAGTTTCTTCTGTTAGCCCTTGAGGATTCACACTAGATGTAACACGTTTCTTGCTCCAATTGTCACTTTTTTCTGCCAACGTTAACACCTCCACTATTAGTATTTCAAGACATCATTCTTTTATCCAAATTTCCAATAAAAAAGACATAAGCTAATATATGCTTATGTCTTTATCTTATACTTACGCTTCACTTAATCCTTCATATTCATGGCGCAACTCTCGTTTTAATACCTTGCCACTAGGATTCTTAGGTAATGTATCTGTAAATGCAACATATTTTGGAACTTTAAACGTTGACAAACTCTCCTTGCAAAATTCCATAACAGCGTCTTCAGTAAGGTTCACACCTTCTTTTGGAACAATAATGGCTGTCACTGCCTCTATCCAGTATTCATCGGGGATACCAATAACGGCAACCTCTGACACACCATTTAACTGGTAGATTGTCTCTTCTACTTCTCGGCTTGACACATTTACACCACCAGTATTAATCATATCCTTTTTTCGATCTATAATAGTAATATAGCCATCCTCATCCATTATCCCAAGGTCTCCACTATGGAACCAACCGCCTTTAAATGCTTCAGCAGTTTTTTCCGGATCATTTAAATATCCTTTCATCGCATGAGGCGTTCGATGAACAATCTCTCCGACCTCACCACGTGGAACTTCTATATTACAATCATCTACAATTCGAGTCTGCATATTCAAGGTTGGCTTCCCCGCGGAACCAAGCTTGCGTAATTGATCCTTTGGTTGTAATGCTGTTGCTAGTGGAGATACCTCTGTCTGTCCGTAAAAATTCCAAAACCTTGCGTTTGGCAATCTTTCCGATAGCTCCTTTAATACTTCTCTTGGCATAATTGCCGCCCCGTAATAACACTTCTCCAACGTTGAGAGGTTTCTTGATTCAAATTCTGGATGACGTAATAATGCGATCCATACTGTTGGTGGACAAAATAACTGTGTGGCACACTCTTTCTCAATAGTCTGTAAAATTATTTCAGGACTAGCACCATCAAGAATGATTCCACTTGACCCTAAATAGATACTTGGCCCTAAAAAACAGTGTAGCTGAGCACTATGATACATTGGAAGAGCATGAATTAACACATCCTCTTCATTCATGCTACCATCCACAATACAGCTCATATATTCACTAATGATATTCTTATGTGTTAGCATAACTCCTTTTGGTCTTGATTCAGTTCCACTTGTGTAGAGCACATGCGCCAAATCATCATCCGATAAATCTAAATCAACCAAGGATGTCGGTTGATTCTCACGTGTATCACGTAATGGCACCCATTCTTCAAGCCTTCCATCAAGAGTTTCAGCGTCATCAATATCCATTAAATAACGAAACATGATATCACGATTTATAGCAGCTGTGTCTAATAAAGGTGCATACTCTTCTGATGCTATGAACCCCTTAACACCAGCATGGTTCAGAATAAATGCTACATCATCCTTTGTTAGCATGTAATTAACAGGGATCATCACAGCGCCAATACGTGCTAAGGCAAAATTAACGATGACAAAATCTAAGCTATTCTTAGACATCACGGTTATCATATCACCCTTTTTCATGCCATCTTTCACAAATGCATGTGCTGTTTGATTCACCACATGATTTAATTCTTCGTAATTTAATCGCTTATCTCGATAAGCTAATGCAAACTTCTCAGGCATTCGTTCACTTGTTCTTGCAAGTAAATCCCCTAATGTATTTCTACGTGCACGCTCCAGTACATTTGATAGTTCATCAACTACATTTGAATCTGTGTTCATGTAACAACAACTCCTCCAAATAATTTGATGACTTTAGCGTTTTAAAATTCTATCTATTATTTTAATTCAGATAATTTATAGAAGCAATATGTAACATGTACTTTGTCAAAACCTAACGTAAATCGCTTATTTTCGACCCATATAAATAGATAAAGACACGGTACCAACTCAAATGGTAAACCGTGTCCTCAATTCACTATTAGTCAAATACCACTCTAGTACTTCCAATCATGTCATGTAAACCTTGCTTTTCATCTGTAAACCCAACGATAATATAAAGTACCAGTAGGATTGAAAATACGCGGTAAATGAACCTACCTATAAACTCCCTGAAAATAAGATCACTCCACTTAAGTGGCTGATCATCCTCCCGTACTACTTTTATTCCTAAAATCATTTTTCCTAATGTTTGCCCAAAGAACTTGGTCATTAATAAGAAATACGTATAAAAGACGACAGAGCCAACGATCCCAGTTATCGTCCAGAAACCTACTGTTATCGCAATTCCCTCATTCATAAATTTAAAAGGAGAAAGCAAAATACCATTGATACTAAAAATGACCAATAAATCAATAAAATACGCCCAAAATCGCATCCAAAAACCAGCGTATCTTTTATTCGAAACCACAGTCTCAATCGATTGTTCTACACTTTTCTCGTTCATGATTGATCCTCCTTTAATTCGAATACAAATACATCGCACGTGGCGCATTTGATTCACGTAGGATAGAAAGTATATTTGATAATTCTTCATCTTGTCCAACTAAGCTCTGAACTGACATCCCTAGGAATTGCTCAATCCCCATTGGATTGTTATAGTTAACAACCTGTGCATTTTCCAAATCCAAGTCTTTTTTCATCATGGTAATCGTATCTTCTAGTGAGCCAAGCTCATCAACGAGACCATTTTCCTTCGCTTGTCCACCTGTATAAACACGTCCATCACCAAGCTCTCGCACCTGCTGCTCTGACATGCCTCTGCCCTCTACAATCACCTGTACGAAATCAGCATACATATCATCTATCATCGTTTGGAGAAGCTCACGTTCCTCATCGGTCATTTCACGGTAAGTTGACATGATGTCCTTAAATTCACCACTCTTAATCGTATTAAATTCAATACCTAGCTTATCTGTTAGACCAGAAAGATCATAACCTTGCATAATAACACCAATCGAACCTGTTAATGTTGCAGGATGCGCGACAATTTTATCGGCAGGAGCCGAAATATAGTAACCACCAGAGGCTGCTGTATTTCCCATGGAAACATAAACAGGCTTTTCATGCTCATTTTGTATTTCAACTATTTTATCGTGGACTTCTGCACTTTCAACCACGCCTCCTCCTGGCGTATTAATGCGTAGGACAATTCCATCAACTGTTGGATCTTTACCTGCTTCCTCCAACATTTCCAAGAACTGTCGATGATTATAGGATGTCGTATTAAGTAATGTACTTGGAGTTGTATCTTGGATGACACCATCTAAGTGAAGCACAACAAGTTTTCCATCTGTACCTTTCTCGATAACTTCCTCTTCAAATTTGCTTTCTGGAAAAGCAAATAACTGTTCAAAATTAGTACTAGCAATGCTAGTGACGAGTTGAAACCCTATCGAAACAACAAATAATACGATAGCTGCTAATAAAGCAAACCAGCGTTTTTTATTCATGCAAAATCCTCCTGTTTTTACCAATTATATTCACAGTAAAAGGATACACTATTTGGAAATGGATATCTAATTATTTACTAGGTCGAACTCTTAATAGGTTTAAATTCAAGTATTTCGGTATAAAAAAAGAGAGATGCTAGAACATCTCTCCTTTTGATAAGGATAGGGTTGTATGTTTTTTTGAACGTTTCACTTTAGGAGGATAATAGCCTCTCTCAAATATTCTCCCCTTTGTAATTTGACACCGCTCCATAAATATATCAAGAGAATCTGTCTCATATGCTTCAACAGCTTTTTGCATTACTTTTGCCGCTACACGTGCATCCTCTAGAGCGTGGTGATGCTCAAATTGAATTCCATGATATCTGGCAAGTGTATTTAGCTTGTGATTTTCAATATTTGGCCATACTCGCTTTGCAATATTTGCCGTGCACAAATAATCCATTTCTGGATACGCAAGTCCTTGATAATCTAAGGTTTGCCGAATAACACTCATATCAAAACTAGCATTGTGGGCAACCACAACATTCCCTGAGAGATAACTGTCCAATGTCGGCCAAATCTCAGAAAAAGTTTGTGCGCCAAGCACATCGCTTTCTGTAATTCCATGAACTCGGATATTAAATGGGTTAAAATTTGTCTCTGGATTGATAAGTGTATAGTACTCATCTACAATCTCCGTTTCATTTGCAAGTACAATCCCTACCGCACATGGACTATTTCGTTTTTCATTGGCTGTTTCAAAATCAATGGAAACAAAGTTCATAATCGTACATTCCTTTATAGATCTTTATATCTATCATAACATGAAGAATTAAATTCTGTTAATTTCACAAGCAAATTATAGTTAGACATATCGTCTATATTACTACAGGTAGATATGGAATAACGCAAGGTTGAATCTTATAGCAAGTTGAATTAAGAAAACAAGTTTTCACATATCTGAACCTTGCCATTCCACACTTTCATAATATAATCCCGTTACTTGCTAATAATTAGAGCAATCCAACCATCTTCAATCCATGATAAATGCCATCTTGATCAACTGGCTTCGTAACATGTTTTGCATAGGATTTAACGGTTTCTTCTGCATTCCCCATTGCAACACTATTCGTTATTGTTTGGAGCATTTCAATATCATTAAGACCATCTCCAAATGCATATTGACGACTTTTTGGAAATTGTAGCTTTTCCATGACCTTTTCAATGCCCTTTGCTTTCGAACCACCCTTAGGAAGTACATCAACTCCTAATCGATGCCAACGTACAAAATCAAACGCAGGAAATGCTTCTTCATATTGTTTTTCTTCCCCTTCTTCACAGAATAATAGGGTTTGATAAATATCATTATGTTGAAAGTAAAGTGGATCATGAGTCGGTAAGCCGACCTTTAACGTTGCAATACTTTCTTCAATAAATGGATGACTTGGTACATTTGCCTTC
Organism: Ornithinibacillus xuwenensis; assembly: GCF_039614845.1. NCBI lineage: Bacteria > Bacillati > Bacillota > Bacilli > Caryophanales > Bacillaceae > Ornithinibacillus > Ornithinibacillus xuwenensis. Next base: position 413,748 of record NZ_JBDIML010000003.1, read on the forward strand.
ATCACAGCATGATCCATGAAGACAACGGGATGATTTTTTTGCAAGGCATCATTCGTAAGCCTTTCTAAAGAAGGAACATGAAGTGAATTGACATCCGCAACTTTTCCCTTAACCACTACATATTGCCCATTAAAACTCACAAATGTATCAATATCTAATTCTTCTCGGAGTTCTTTAAACATGAATGGACCACGTCCGGTCGCAATCGCAACAACATGTCCTTGGCTTTTCAATTGAAAAATTGATTCTTTTGTTGACTTTGGTAATTGTTTATCATGATCTAATAAAGTGCCGTCAATATCAAAGAAAATAACGCTTTGTTCTGTCATATGGGTTCTGCTCCTCTTATACCTTTTTGTAATTCTGACCCCATTCTACCTTATGAAAGGCTTTTCACGTCAAATCATAAAAAGAGAAGGTATTGGATATTCTCCAATACCTTCATCGTCTCACGACCTTATACTTCGACTAATCCCATTTCTTTATCCGTTCAATTACATTTTTCTTAAACTTTGATACCAGTGTTTCTCTTCCTTCTGAGGAACGTTGCTTTTGCCATTCATTATAGCTAGCAATTGTAATCAAGATAGAACCTGCTATTAATAAGTATACCCACCACGGCAATTTGCCCCAGTATGGTCTGGTCTGCATAAATACGTTGAATAATAATACCCCAGTGCCAACAAAGAAGAAGGATTTTATTTGATAAATCATCCCAGCAACTAGTGACGCTAAGGAGAGCACACCAACGATGAGCGCATCATAAATTGTATTGCTAGCTAAGCCGTCCTGGACAAGTAATAAGGATACAATCACTAATACTGCCCATTGGATAGAATTGGTTGCCTGTTTGTTTTCTTTCCATACAAAACTTCTTAAAACAATCACAACGATAATCCACGGAAGCACATAAAATTCACGTTCAAATAGATCTGGAAGATTAACATCTCCAAGCAGCGCATAATAAGGCTGTAGCAGATACGTAAATGCTCCAAAAGTGACCCACCTTGGTGAAAGGCCAGTTAGTCTATTTCGTTGAAGGAACAAGAATAATACAATTAAAATACCTGGGAGCACTTTATACAAACTATTGAAACTACTAAATTCATACAAACTAACAAATACAATAAATGCTAGAATACTATACCAATCAATTCTTAATATGTTTTTCGCAAACAAATACATTGATTGATAGAGGACCATTCCTAACAAAGTTAATAGAATTCCAAAGAACGCATACGCTACAAGTTGGAAATGCTCATCAAACTGATCACTATAGCTTATAACTGCTGCAAAAATCATTAATAGAGTAAAAATTGAAAAAGAATCCCAAGCTAATCGATGGAATAGGTACAGAACAAAAATTGCGTAAATTAAGGTCGGAATAAACATTTCCAATTCATATGGATAGATTGTTAAAAAGCTTAAAATACCAATATTTGAAAAAGGAATTAGATAATAAGCGATCCGCTTTCTCCAGCCTTCATCCGAAATAATCCAACCAATCGCCATCGCAATACTTGAAATCAAGAATGTATAAGGAATTTCATCATATAAATCAAGCTTGATAAATAATAATAATAAAATTACCCAAAATGTTGTAAATCCTGCATATAAGAACGTAATAATTGTCCAATCTGATTTAACGTATTTCACCGATAAAGCATACACGATTGTTGCAATAATAAAGGACCAAATAGCATCCTCTCCGTTGATTAACAAACTAATCATGAGAGCGTGTGGAAGATAGATTTGACCTACCCATTGATATGCCTTCATCAATTGTTCGTCTTTTTTCCCAATAATAATTCCCGTTCCTAATAATAAAATTGCTCCTATAATAAATTCAAACCATTCAAATGCAGCTGGAATATTCGCTAGTTCTGTATGCATAGCCACTAGTATATTTAGATAGAATAATAGTGATAATCCACTAATAACATACGGAATAGCTGACCAATCAGTCCTCTTATACAGTAGATATGCCATTCCAATTCCACCTAGAGAAATGAAGACCTTTACGATAGAATCGGTTTCCATTGCAAGGCTTATAAGAATCCCTAGACCATAGAACATTTGAGCTATAAAGAAGCTGTGATTAGCAAATTTTGTTTGTCGTAAAGCCTTCCAAACATAGCTAATAATTAGTACAACGATGCTTCCAAGGATGACTCCTTCTTGATTAAATGGAGACATCACAAATAATGAGTCCATTGTCACCACTAATTCACTATATAACGCTGTAATCGCTAACGCTAATGCTACTGCATGTATCCAGGTTGTAAATAATTTGAATGCTGCTCGCGGCTCGTATCGATGTGTTACGATACTGAGAATACTTACTAGCAATAGCATTATACTCTGTTCAATTGCATTCGTTTGAGACAAGCCAATTAATAGACTTAGAAGCATCGCAATCCCACTAATATCTCTAGAGCTCTGTTTGATTGCACCTAAGAATGAGCCTCCTACCAAACATCCTACTAGGATATAGAAACTAAATGCCAAAACAAAGAATGGTAACGTAACCGTTTCATATCCAATCCAATCCTTCCCAAGCATCGCTAACTCATATAACGCACTAATAAAGAAAATGGGGCTTAAGTACGTAAATAATGTATTAGTTACAGACTTCACCAAGTACGTAAAATTAAGGGCAATGATGATATACGCGATAACTAAAACGATAGACGGATCATTTATTCGTAATATAATTCCCTCAAAACTAATATATAAGAATGCTAGTGACGATACGATTGCACTTGTTACATGAAATACAGTTTGAAGTGATTTTGTATCCTTAATCATCCTTGGAATTAAAATGAAAATTATTCCAAGAAATGCATATGCTATTTCCTCAACACCAGCAAGCATGGAATTTTCAATTAGCTGATAGGCACCATACACAAGCATTGCTGTAAATACAAAATGATAGGACTTGTGATTGGTAACGTAAATCATCGAAAAATAAATAATAGCTGTTAATAATAGATTCGCGCTATACATTAGTTCATGATCATAGAAAACTAGCATGAGCAATGTAGAAAGAATTAAGTTTGCTTGAATAAATGGGATAAATTCCTTTGTAAACACCTTCAGATTTGGATTTTCTCTGACACCACGATATCCAAGAATTAATAATCCATTGTAAAGCATAATTCCGAGATAGAACCCGTCAACTGGGAGATATAGTGCTGCTATTAGTAATCCGATAAATACACTAATAAACACATATGAAAACCAAACAAATAGTCGTGATGCTAGTCTAAAAGCAAAGAATATATATATTGGTAACACAACAAGTGTTCCGATTGCACCAAATAAGTATTTCCCTTCGCCAGAGAAGGATAAATATGTACCAAATAATTCAAAATACCCTGCTGATACAATCACGATTGGGAGAAATAAACTTCCTAGGATTAAGAAAGCAAGCGCTGTTTTCTTAATATGTAGTACTCGATTCGTTAACCATGCCAATCCAAAAAACAGCACCGAAACAAGTGAGATTAAGCCTGTCTTAGTCCAATTCCCAAGTGTTTCCCAGGTACTAGTAGCGAGTACGAGACCTCCTAACAAAAGTAGAATAACACCTAAGTTAAGTGCCCACGTAATATTCCGTTCTCGAACCTGTTGAGCTGTCAATGGATCCTTCTGCTTGGGAGCCATAACCGGTCGTGGCGCTAAACCACTCGATGTCTCTTGCTCTTGGCTTACAGGATCCAACTGCTGTCTAACTTGTGACTTGTTCTCCTTTATCGATTGATTCAATTGTGGCTCTTGAGATTTTTGTTGATTAATTGGTTGTTGCTGTTCAATTGGTGTTTTTTGTTGTACTGCTGGTCTTTGTTGTTCCACTTTCGGTATTGTCGTATAATACTTCGCATGCGCATTGATGATTCGTGCTGCCAAATTTAAAGTTACGTAATTTGCCTTCACCAGCTTATGTAGTTCTTCTCTGAATATCTCACGTCTTTCATCCGCGTTTAACGGAGCCATCCTATTCCCACCTTTGTTCATCAATTTTCTGCTAAGATAATCATAACAGTATATTATGTCATATTCATCATAATTTTCATTTTCTTGGAAATTTCTTCTTGACATCGTAATATCACGAGTGTAGATTATATACTAACAATTAAATTACCGATAATTCTTATCCAGAGAGGTGGAGGGACTGGCCCTTTGAAGCCTCGGCAGCGGACTCTTAAGAGTACTGTGCCAATTCCAGAAGCGTAATGCTTGAAGATAAGAAGAGATAGCGAGATTTGTATGTTAACCTCTTCTTATTTTTAAGAAGAGGTTTTTTAGTTGTTCAAAAATAAAATGAGGTGATTGTATGACTAAGAATAACTTGCAAACGGTAAACGAGTTACGAACAGCTATCAACGTTCTAAAAGAAAAGAAGTGGATTGACTTAACCCATACGTTTGGGCCAACTTCTCCACATTTTTCAGCATTTGAATCAGCAGAATTCAAAACTCTATTTACACATGAGGATGGCTTTTTTGCACAAAGTTTTACTATTCCTGGACAATATGGAACCCATTTGGATGCCCCAATTCACTTTGTTCAGAACAAACGTTATTTGGAAGAATTAGAGCTAAAGGAACTTGTATTACCATTAATAGTGATCGATAAGTCCAAAGAAGCTGCTTTAAATAATGACTTTACGTTATCAGTAGATGATATCCTTCAGTTTGAAGCTGAAAATGGAAAAATTGAACCTGATACGTTTGTTGCGCTTCGAACTGACTGGAGCAAACGATGGCCCAATCATGATTTATTCAATAATAAAGATTCTAATGGAAATCCGCATGCACCTGGATGGGGCATAGATGCCTTACAATTTTTATTTGAAGAAAGACAAATTAAAGCTATTGGCCATGAAACGTTTGATACTGACTCAGCTGTTGACTACCGAAAGAATGGTGCACTATTAGGAGAGTATTATGTACTAGAACAAGATACATATCAAGTAGAATTACTAACAAATTTAGATAAATTACCTGCAAATGGTGCAGTCATCTTTAATATCGTACCAAAAGTTGAAAAAGCGTCTGGCTTCCCAGTACGTTCATTTGCATTACTACCATAATATATAGAAAGAAGGAATAATGATGAGCAAAATAAAGAATAAAGTACCCTTTCGAGCAGACCACGTTGGAAGCTTATTAAGACCAAATAATTTACTAAAAGCAAGAAAAAAATTTAACAATGGAACTATTTCTGCAAGTGAACTCCGGGATGTAGAGACTACGGAAATCAAACGCATTGTTGATAAGCAAATTGAAGTTGGGCTAGAGCTTGTAACCGATGGTGAATTCCGACGTTCTTGGTGGCACTTAGACTTTTTGGAGAATCTTAATGGATTTGAGGGTTTTGTACCTGAAAGAGGTATTCTATTTGAAGGGATAGAAACCGAACCATATGATGTACGCAACATTGGAAAAATCTCGTTTAATCCAGATCACCCTTTTATAAGAGATTTTATTGAATTCAATGAAATTGTTGGTGGGAGAGCAGTTGCAAAACAAACCATACCTAGTCCTAATCAGCTTTTTCACCGAGGAATTCGAAATATCGCTGTATACCCTAATATAGATGAATATGCTGATGATATTATTCATGCCTATCGTGATGCTTTACGAGCATTCTATGATGCTGGTGTAAGGTATTTACAATTTGATGATGTGTATATTGCAGGCTTAAACACGGAAAATTTAATAGCATATGAGCAAGAGCTGACAAGAGAAGAATTGATAGACTTAGCTCTGCGGGTGGTAAATGGCGTACTGGAAGATAAACCCGAGGATTTATATGTTACGACACATTTATGCCGCGGAAACTACGAATCTAGATGGGCATTTGAAGGTAGTTATGCATTTATCGCTCCTACGTTATTTGCTAAAGAAAAGGTTAATGGATTTTTCTTAGAATACGATGATGAGCGTTCGGGTACCTTCAAACCGTTAGATTATATTCCTTCAGATGGAGCAAGAGTCGTACTAGGTTTAGTAACTTCCAAATTTGGCGAATTGGAGGAGAAAGCATACATTAAACAACGAATTCATGCAGCTACTGAATTTGTTCCACTCGAACAATTATGCTTAAGTCCTCAATGTGGTTTTTCCTCTACACATCACGGAAATAAATTATCTGAGGAAGAACAGTGGGCAAAATTAAAATTTATAGTTGATATAGCAAAGGAAGTTTGGAATTAAAAATAAAACAACAGGTCAACCACTTCAGGCTGACCTGTTGTTATTATTGTGATACTAATTCTAGTTCAACAGGAATAAATTCTTCTACTGTTTCGCCGCTTACCACTTTACCCGCAGCATCAACAGCATATTCTCCAATTAGAGCGGGTTGCTGTGCAATAGTAGCATCTAATCTACCTTCGTCTACAGCAGCAACTGCATCATCAGTTGCATCAAATCCTACTACAATTACGTCTTCTAATAATCCTTGTGCATCAAGGGCTTCAAGTGCACCTAATGCCATTTCATCGTTATGAGCGAATACTGCATTAATGCCGTCTGTACTTTGGATAATATTTTCCATTACAGTTAGGCCTTCACTTCGGTCAAAATTAGCTGTTTGGTTTGCAACCACTTCAATGCCATCAATCGCATCTACAATATTGTGGAATCCTTCTCCACGTTCACGTGTTGCAGAAGCCCCAGGTATACCTTCTAGTTCTACTATATTTCCTTCATTTCCTAATTTTTCTGCAATGAATTCTCCAGCCATTTCTCCACCTGCAACGTTGTCAGAAGCGATATGCGTTACAATTTCTCCACCAGCAGCACTTCTGTCAACTGTAATTACTGGAACTCCTGCATCATTTGCTAACTCAACAGCACTAACAATTGCATCAGAATCTACTGGATTTACAAGCAATACATCAATATCTTGTTGTAATAAATCTTCAATATCACTTAACTGTGTTGAAGGGTCATCTTGTGCATCGGAAACAACAATTTCATAACCAGCTTCCTTAGCAGCCGCTTCAGCCCCATCACGTAATGTTACAAAAAATGGGTTATTTAGTGTAGAAACCGATAGACCGATTTTCACATCACTATCACCAGAACCTTCACTAGTATCATCTGAATCATCTGATCCAGGTGCTTCCGTTGAACATGCTGCTAAAACTACCAATAAAAGTGTTACAAGACCTAAAGATTTAAGCCATTTCATCATTTTTGTTTCCTCCCTATAAGTAAAAGTGTTTTTTTATTTTAAGATGTTTATTGAAACATCATTAAAACCTATTTGCTTTGGCGACGATCAAGTAAAACTGCTAGTAAAATGATGCCACCTTTGACAATTTGTTGATAGAAAGAAGATACATTTAATAAATTTAATCCATTATCAATAACGCCAATAATTAGAGCACCAATTAACGTTCCGACAATTCTACCTTTACCACCGGCAAGGCTTGTACCACCGATAACAACAGCAGCAATTGCATCTAGTTCAAAGCTAGTACCCGCTGTTGGTTGTGCTGAATTTAATCGGCTAGTCAAAATAATTCCTGCTAGTACAGATAGCATACCTGTTAACGAATATACCCAGATTTTCACACGATCTGCTTTAATTCCCGATAGAATAGCCGCCTCTTCATTACCACCAATGGCATAAACTTGTCTTCCAAAAACAGTTTTTCGCAATACAAAGAATAATATTCCAAAGATCACTAACATGAGGAGTACAGGAAATGGTATTCCAAACACATAACCCTTTCCAATCATTTCAAATGTGAAGCTATCAGATAATCCTGTAATAGGACGACCATCTGTAAAAACTAATGTTGCACCACGATAGATTGTCATCGTTGCTAAGGTTGCGATAAAAGGGGCAACCTTACCTTTCGTAATAACCAGACCATTTACTGCTCCTAATACAAGTCCGATTATTAACCCAATAAACACCGCTAATAATGGGTCCATCCCGCTAGTCAATAATCCGGCTGTTAGCGCACTCCCCAATGCAAGAATGGAACCAACTGACAAATCAATTCCAGCTGTTAAAATAACAAATGTCATCCCAAACGCGATTAGTGCATTAATTGAAATTTGTCTTAACAAATTTAGAATATTATCTACGGTAAAGAAGCTATCGCTTAGAACTCCTAGAATAATAGAAAATAGGATTAATCCAATAAATGGTCCAATAATAGAGATGTTATTCGTTATAAATCGCTTCATGCTTTACTCCCCCCTGTTGCTGCCATCATAATATTTTCTTGATTTGCTTCGTCCCGATCTAAAAATGCTGTGATTTTCCCTTCATGTAATACCATAATTCGATCACTAACACCTAGAACTTCTGGTAATTCAGAGGAAATCATAATAACTGCAACTCCATTTTTCGTTAGTTCATTAATAATGGAGTAGATTTCTTTTTTGGCCCCAATATCAACTCCCCTAGTTGGTTCGTCTAATATAAGTACTTTCGGCTCAATACCTAGCCATTTCGCAATTACAACCTTTTGTTGATTTCCACCGCTTAATGATTTAACTTCTTGCTCACTGCCAGTAGTTCGAACCTTTAATTGCTTAATCAGTTCATTAACCAAAGATTTTTCTTTTGACTTCGATATGACGCCATTCGTTGAAACTGTGCTTAAATTAGTTAATGCAATATTTTCCCGAATCGTCGAACCCAAAACAAGCCCCTTTGTTTTCCGATCTTCTGTAATAAAGCCAATGCCTGCCTTAATTAGATTGCTTGGTTGTTTCGTATTTAACAACTTACCATTTAACGTAACAGTGCCGCTTTCCTTTTTGCGGTAGCCAAATATTGTTTCCATCACTTCGGTACGACCTGCCCCCATTAAACCAGCTACTCCAAGAACTTCACCCTTGCGTACTCCAAAACTAATATTTCGGAATAAGCCTTCTTTACTAGAGAGATTAGTTACCTCAAAAATTGTTTCTCCAATGTTGTGGTCTCTAGAAGGAAACCGTTCACCTAGTTCACGACCAACCATCATTTTAACGATTTCTTCTAATGAGGTTTCTACTATTTTTTCGGTTCCAATAAACTGTCCGTCACGCAAAACCGTAATGCGATCACATAATTCAAATATTTCTTCCATTCGGTGAGATATATAAACAAAACTTACGCCTTCTGTTCTCAATGCGTTTACTACTTTAAACAGACTTTCTATCTCACGATCTGTAAGTGCCGCAGTAGGCTCGTCCATGATGATTAACTCTGCATTTGTAGCCAGTGCTCTTGCAATCTCAATCATTTGCTGTTTACCTACAGATAAATCACCAGCAAGATCATCTGGGTCGATGTTACTTACACCCAATGCGTGCAAGTTTTTCACTGTTTCCGCTTTCATTTTCTTATGATTTAATATTCCTGTTTTTCCATAGGTGATTTCTTTACCAAGGAACATATTCTGCGTTACGGTTAAATGTGGAATAATATTTAATTCCTGATGAATAACGACAATCCCTTTTGCTTCGGCTTGCTTTGGGTTCGTAAAACTAACCTCTTCGCCATTAATCTTTATTTGACCTTTATCCCGAGGATGGATTCCTGTCAATATCTTTACAAGGGTGGATTTCCCTGCACCATTTTCTCCCATTAGTGCATGAACTTCACCTTTTTTTACATTAAAAGCAACCTTCGTTAATACTTGGTTTCCCGAAAATGCCTTATCAATACCGGTCATTTCTACTAAAGGTGTTTCACTCATTTAACTCCCCCCTCTCTAAAATAAAACGCCAGCTTGTAAAATCACATTTGCATATGGAGTCGCTTCTCCTGTACGTATCACTACTTTTGCGTCTACTATACATTCCTTTAATTCTTCATGTGAAACATAATCCAACGGTATCTTAGAATACTGTTTTGCCAAATGTGTATGCAATCCACTGTTTTTTATTTTAATTTCATTTGCTAGTATCATTTTTTCGATTACCATGTCTTCTTCCAACGCTTCTAATACTGATGTAAAACTTGGTTTTCCTAGTCTTATGGAAAGATCGATACACGGTATATGATCTGGGATCGGAAGACCACAATCAGCAATTATCACCGTATCTGTATGTCCTAACCTAGCCAAAACTGCTGCAATATCTCGATTTAGAATACCTGACTTCTTCATTGTTATAACTTCCTTTCTTGCATGAATTCCATCACCTGCTGTCGGGTCGGCATACCACCCTGAGCTCCGAATTTCATAACCGATAGGGCGGCAGAAGCATTTGCAAATCGGATTGCTTCTTCAATTGTTTCTCCACTTCCCAATTGCACTGCCAATGCACCATTAAATGTATCGCCTGCCCCAGTTGTATCCTGAACCTCTACAGCGAAACCTGGAACAAATTGTTCCTTATCCTCTTGATAATAACCGACACCTTTTTCTCCCTTGGTGATAATTAGCTTATCTTTTAAGGAATCTAGTAGTGTATCCTGTTGCATTTCTTCCACTTCTAATTCATTTGGTGTTAAGAATGATACATTTTCGATTAATTCTTGTGATAATGATTGATATGGTGCAGGGTTCACAATAACCGGAATTTGATGCTCTTTACAAAGCTTCACTGTAAAAATAACCGTCTCCATTGGTATTTCTAGCTGAAGTAATACGATGTCGCTCTGAATAATAAGATGTTTATATTTCTCAACGACCACTGGGCTAACCTTCTTATTGGCACCCGGTGCAACAATGATTCGATTGTCATTGTCAGAAACAAGAATGGTTGCAATTCCAGTAGCCACATCATTTACTAACGTGACCCCTTCTGTATTTATTCCTTCATCATTCAAAGTTGTTAACAAGGACGATCCAAATTCATCATTTCCTAAGGAACCAATCATATTAACTTTTGCGCCTAGTCTTGCAGCTGCTACAGCTTGATTAGCACCTTTACCTCCTGGATAGGTTGCAAATTCTTCCCCAAGAATGGTCTCACCCTTTTCAGGAATTTTCTTAGTGGATACTGTGAGGTCCATATTTATACTTCCGACTACAGTAACGGTTGCTGTCATACTCATATGCCTTACCTCCTTACACTGGTTGACTCTCTTTCAAGTAGGGTTACTTCAAATTCTTCTCGCTGTACCGTAAATACAGGATCATTGATTTGCTGAATTAATATTTCTGCTGCTCGTGTTCCCATTTCATAAATTGGTTGCTTTATCGTCGTTAATGATGGCGTAATTTTATCGCCAAGGGATATACCGTCAAATCCGATTACACAAAGATCCTTTGGAATTCGGAGTCCAAGCTCTTGTGCTGCTTTTAGCACTCCAACACCCATTACATCATTTGCTACGAATATTCCATCAATCTCTGGATGATTAATTAGTAGATTTTTTGTCGCAGCCATTGCCGAGTCGAACTGATATTCACCTGTAACCACATAACTGGATAAAAACCAATCCATATCTTTTACTTCATCCAAATAACCACTTAAGCGATCTTTGGTATTACTGACATTTTCTGGACCACATATATGTGCAATCCGTTTGCAGCCTAGAGCTTTTAGATATTTCACAGCATGCCTGGCACCTTCTCTGTTTCTAACCGTAACAGAAGAGAGATTAGAGCTTAAAATACGGTCAAGGGCCACAATTGGAACCTTAACTTGATTTAACTCCTTTTCCGTAATCGTACTAGAAACGATGATAATTCCATCGACTGACTTTTGCTGTAATGCATCAATATAATGCATTTCTTTTTCGGGATCATCATCGGTGTTACATAGTACAAACGTATAATCATTTTGTTTCGTAAAATCCTCAACAGCTCTTGCAAGCTCTGGGAAAAAGGGATTCATTATATCTGGAACTAATAATGCAATCATCTGTGAACGTCCATTAAATAGACTACGAGCCACATTATTAGGTCGATAGTTTAAAGTTGATATTGCGTCATTAACTCGCTGTTTTGTTTCATGATTGACATAACCACTATCATTTAATACTCGTGACACGGTAGCCACGGAAACACCTGCAAGACTTGCAACATCTTTAATTGTAGGCATGCTTCTAACCCACCCTCTTATCGCTTAATAGATTTGTAGAATTTATGTAACGGGTTACATATTGAAGGATAAAAAATACACAAATCTATTAAAATTTATTTGTGTAACCCGTTACATACATAATAAAGCGCTTTCTTTTTCTTGTCAAATACTTTTTTTGAAGCACTTTCTTCTGTAGTAGTTATTAATCCCTACTGAGGGATATCACCTCAGTGCAATTAGAACTATCCCTTCCATTACATATTGAATAATCTTTTTAGAGGTTCATATAGAAATATCACAAAATTCACACCATCACTTGAAACTTTTGGTAAAATAAAAGTAAACTATAGCTGTATCTTTTTAGAGAAAAGGAGCATTTCAATGTGGTTTTGGATTGTACTCATTATTGTCATATTAATCTTCCTTGAAGAAGGACTATATTATTTATCGAATCATTTAGCATTTCGCAAGCAAGCAAAGGACCAAGAAAAGAATGGCATTATCAAAAAATTTTTTCGAAGAAGCCGTCGTAACGAGCACATAGAACATTAGGAATATCCTGATGTTTTTTTGTTAACCAAAAGGAGTGTAATAACATGTTACAAGACTATCAATTACTCCGGATCCCCGGACCGACTCCCATCCCACCTAGTGTCCAACAAGTAATGCTTGCACCAATGATTGGTCATCGTGATCAGGAGACAAAAGCATTACTGAACCGTATTCAACCTAAACTTAAAAACATATTTGGGACATTGCAAGATATCGCCGTAATAGCTGGTAGTGGAACTGCAGGTCTCGAGTCTGCTGTTGTCAATACGGTTAATCCCGGAGAAGATGTACTTGTTCTAGTTACTGGTTCTTTCGGGGATCGCTTTGCAAGGATATGTAAAACCTACCAATTAACTGTACATCGGTTTGATTATGACTGGGGTACAGCGCTAGAGCCTGAGCAAATAAAAGCATACCTATCACAAAACCCTTCCATTAAAGCGATTTTTGCAACTTATTGTGAAACCTCAACAGGTGTATTAAATCCAATACGAGAGCTTGCTCAAGTTGTAAAGCAGGTTTCAGATGCACTATTCATAGTAGACGGTGTTTCTTGCGTTGGCGCAGTTGAAACAAGAATGGATGACTGGGGAATTGATGTACTAGTTACAGGCTCACAAAAAGCCCTCATGCTCCCTCCTGGACTTACCTTCGTAGCTGCAAATAAGCGAGCATGGAAAAAAATAGAAGAATCCAAGCAAGCTCGCTTTTTTCTAGATTTACGAAAATACCGTGATTCATCTCAACAGGACTCCACACCATTTACACCAGCGCTTTCCCTTTTATATGGATTAGAACAATCCCTTACTTTAATTGAATCAGAAGGATTTCCAGCCGTCTTTCAGAGGCATCAAGTAATGAAAAATATGACAAGAGCTTCCATGCGAGCACTTGGCATTCCACTTTTAACAAATGATTTAGTAGCATCCCCAACCGTAACAGCATTAAAGCCGTACGACTTTCAACCCGACCTATTAAGGAAAATCGTGAAAAAGGATTTTGGATTAGTATTAGCTGGAGGCCAAAACCAGTTAAAAGGAAAGATATTTCGAATCGGCCATATGGGTTATTGTTCGCCAGCAGACGTGATTCAGGTTATTAGCTGTATAGAAATTGGAATGTATAAGCTAGGAAAGAAAACATCACTTGGTATTGGCACGAAAGCAGCTCAGGATGTTTATTTAAATCATATAGAGGGGGATTAAAAAGTGGCCTTCAGGATATTAATTACAGAATCAATTAGTAATGAAGGGATTCAACGATTACAAGAAACTCCAAATGTAATAGTGGAACTTAGAAGTAATCTGGATTTTAAAGACTTAACAGCAATTATCCATCAGTTTGATGCATTAATCGTCAGAAGTCAGACCCAAGTAACGAGAGAGATAATTGAACCTGCGACAAACTTAAAGATCATCGGACGTGCTGGAGTCGGTGTAGACAATATAGATTTGGATGCAGCAACTGAGAATGGAATTCTGGTTGTTAATGCACCAAATGGAAATACAAATTCTGCTGCAGAGCATACAATGGCTATGCTGATGGCTTTGTCTCGAAACATACCGCAAGCCTATCATGCATTAAAACAAAATAAATGGGACCGCAAGCAATATATTGGTGTGGAATTAAAGGATAAAACACTAGGTATAATTGGTCTTGGACGAATTGGAGCAGAAGTTGCCTATCGTGCTAGAGGACAACGAATGAATGTTATTGCTTATGACCCCTTTCTAACAAAAGAAAAGGCATCCAAGATGGGTATTGAGTATGGGAGTATACAAGCAGTTTTACAAAGTGCGGATTTCATTACTGTACATACCCCACTACTTAAAGAAACAAAGCATCTGCTAAATCGCGATGCATTTGAAAGGATGAAGCCGGGGGTGCAAATCATAAACTGCGCACGTGGGGGAATTATCGATGAAGATGCATTATACGAGGCAATAATTTCTAAGAAGGTTGTTGGTGCAGCACTAGATGTCCTTGAAGAGGAACCATTTCTACAACATAAGCTACTTGAGCTACCTGAGGTTATTGCAACACCTCACCTTGGCGCTAGTACAATAGAGGCACAGGAAAATGTAGCAGTGGATGTTTGCCAAGATATTTTGCGCTATATTCATGGTGGGGTTGTACGAAATCCAGTGAATCTTCCCTCCCTTGATAAAGAGTTTTATCGCAAGATAGAACCCTACTTTCACTTAGGAGAAAAGCTTGGTGAATTTCTTATCTATTTAGCAGATGAGTCACCTGAGGAAATTACAATTTCATATGCTGGCGATATAACCAGCTACGAGCTTTCACCACTAAGTAGAAAAATCATAAAAGGAATATTAAAGCGACATCTCGGAACACATGTAAATGAAATTAATGCATTATATCTAGCCAATAGAAAGGATATTCAAATTCACGAAAGTAAAACGTCTACCAAAAAAGGCTTCTCTAACTTAATTACGGTAGAATTAAAAACTAAATCAACCAAGCGAAATGTGTCAGGTACATTATTAAATGGATTGGGAGCTAGAATCGTCAAAATTGATCATTTCAGTGTAGACGTAACCCCTAAAGGTCATATTATAGTCATCCATCATACCGATCAACCTGGTGTAATCGGTAAAATGGGGAGCCTACTCGCTAATCATGACATTAATATCGCTACGATGCAGGTTGACCGTTCAGATATTGGCGGAGATGCTATTATGATGTTAAAGGTGGATAAGCATGTAGAGGAAGTCGTATTAAATAAACTAATGATGTTAGAAGATATTCATTATGTTAGAGCAATTGACTTATAAATAATTCTATTCCCTTTGTCTTGGATTGAAATTGCGTTACCCATTAACAAGGGATAAAAATTGGAGGTATAACGATGCCAAAAGCTTGTTTAAAAAAGACAATAGGAATAATCACTTGCTTTCTATTATTCTTACTTGTGACTAACACGGTACTCGCAGCAATGGATCCAACGGAAATAGAACAAATTAATCGTGATGCTCCTTATCATATCATAGGGACGGTTACCTCAGATGAGCTTTATAGCGATGTAACAAAAGACCAAGAACATCCAATACAGCTTCGAAAAATGACGATTCATATTACCGATGTGATAAAAGCTCCAAACAACATGATAGGTAATCGTTCAGTTGACGTATTTTACCACTATATTCCGGCTTGGGATGCCAAGAATTATAATGGTGGAAAAAGGATGGACATTGCCAAAGAAGATGTGATTGAAATATGGTTAGAAGAAGGAGATAACGGGTGGGAGCCAGCAATATCAGGAGATTCAGTCCATCATATTCGCTACCAAGAAGATCGGAGTGAACATATTGAAGAACCGTTTTGGAATGCCTTCACTCGAAAACTATCAAGTTTAGATTCTATCCAAACGGATGCATTTGTCATAATCGGATTACTAATTGTGTTAATTTGGGCTTGTTATAGAGGACTGCGTAAGACAACATAAAGAAAATCTCATCCAGGTAGATGAGATAAATCGTACGGCATTTGCTCAGAAGCAAATGTCGTACATTATTTTTACACCAGCAATAGGAGTCAAAGCTCTTGAAGTACTGGAGTTAACTCATCTAATGTCCTAATTTCAAAGGTTGGCCGAATGTCTACAGCTTCTATTGCTTTTCTGTTTATCCACACATTCGTTATTCCAACACGGTTGGCACCTAGAATATCCGTATGTAAATTATCTCCCACCATTATCACTTCTTCCTTTTCCACCATTACACTTTCTAGTACATGTTGGAAAATGGAAGGGTCTGGTTTACCAATTCCATAATCACCAGAAATAAAAACAGAATCAAAGTAGTTACCAAGCTTTGGGGAAAGGGATAATTTTGTCCGTTGTAAGGAAGGCGATCCATTTGTAAGTAACACTAATTGATACTGTTCCTTCAACTGTTCTAAAACGGGAAAGACCTCTGAAAATACAAAGGCATATCGCTTTCGAAACATCGGAAAAGCCATGGATAGCTTCTTAGCTAATCCCTCATCCTCAATTCCAAATTCACGCAACCCCATTCTCCATACGTCTAGTTGGTATACTGGAGCAATCTCCCTTAACTTCTGAAAGTCTTCTCCATTATCCACAAATGTACCCCAAAGCCCTTCAAAAGGATTAATTCCAATCCTTTTTGTAAACCGGTATGTATCGTAGGAAGAATAGAGCTCACGGGCAAACTCACGCACCTTCTTCTCTAGTTGTATGGAATCAATACCATGCTGACTATTTACAATGCCACAAGTAGCACGAAATGCATTATCGATACTTTTTTTGTCATTTATTAATGTATCATCTAGATCAAATATAATTACCTTTTTCATCGAACTCCCCTTTATATTTTTGAAAGTGATTTTTCTGACTTGATACTTACTATATGTCGTGATGACAATCACTAGATGATAGGTATGTAATTTCATTCCATTTCCATTATAGAGTAGTGTACCATATTAGGAGTCTAGCAATTTGAAAGTAATTTATTCCGAATAAAAAATACTAGAAAAAAATAATACCAAAGCAATATCTAATTATTGCTTTGGCTTCCTTAATCTCTAATATACTTCATAATTTTGACCAGTTTGTGCACCTTCAACACTCTTTTTATACGAAAGCGCTACACGAACCGCAGGAACTGGTGAGAATCCCGCAAAATATTTTTCCATTTTGCTCCATGATTCTTGAACAATATTTGGACTAACACTATTAATACGGATACCTCTTGGCATTTCGATGGAGGCTGCTTTCACAAAGGATTTCACCCCTCCATTTGCCATCGCCGCAGATGCTCCCATTGGTATCGGGTCATCCATCATTACACCAGTTGTAAGCGTGAAGCTTCCACCATCATTGACATAGTCCATTCCAATTAATACTAAATTAATCTGCCCTTTTAGCTTACTTTGAATACCACGTTCATTTAGCTCAGGAGTTAGTTCAGACACAGAAGCAAAATTAGCTCCACCAGCCGCGTTTACAACCGCATCCACTTTACCAATTTGATTATACATATCTCGAATGCTTTGTTCAGAGGTCGTATCAACCGATACATCTAACCCATTCCGACCAGCACGAATTATTTCGTGATTCGCTAATACTTTACATATTTCAGAACCAATTGTCCCACTCGCGCCAACAACTAATATTCTCATTTTACAAATCCCCTTTTTGGAATATCAAAATTCTCCATCATTAATTCATATGATGGACAGTTTGTAAACTATTCCACTCCATTATCGATTAGTGAAAATGTCATTTGATTGCAGTCAATTTCCGCCATAGCTCCGTACGGAAGTATTAATTTCGGCTCGGTATGCCCAAAGTTTAAGTTATATAGTACTGGGAGCTTTTCTAAATGAAATTCTTTAAGTACTGTTTGAATCTCTATTTTATATTCCTCATAGTATTTTTCATCTAAAGGCTTAGCAAATAAGATGCCACTTACCTTTGCTAAAATATTTTGTGCACCATAGTTTCGAAGCCAATATCGAATCATGCTAGGGTTAGGCGTTTCTTCAGAAGTTTCAAAAAACAGAATACTATTTTCAAATACCTCTTCATCCGGCCAGATGCTAGTTCCTTTTGCAAATTCAAGTACTTCCATACATCCCCCGATTAGATGACCGCGTACTACGCCTTCTCCCTGAATCAACTCATATCCACGATTTGGCTTTCGTTTTCTTTTCCGATTCTTATTTTGCTCTTCCCATCGAATATGCTCACTTGTCCATTCTGCAGCAGGTTCTATTAATCCGATTTTATTATTGGAGAAAAGTGTCCGTTTCATCATTTCAATTGTATAGGAATCCATTGCTACATTTTCTGCAAAATCGGTTAGGATTGCTGGCCCATAGAAGGATGAGATACCTGCTTTTAGGCATATCAAGTGTGGAATGGTGGTATCCGAAAACCCCATAAATATTTTTGGATTGTTGTGAATCACATTATAGTCAATATATGGCAGCATTCGAATGCTGTCGTCACCACCAATGTTCGATATAATCCCTTTTATACTGGGATCACGAAATGCAGCCATGAAATCCTCCGCTCTTGCCTGTGGGTTATGGTAGATATAATCGGTACCCTTTAAACTATTTGGCATCGCCACAACCTCTAATTCAAAGACCTCTTCCAATCTTTTAACCCCTTGTTCATATCGCCACCTAAGTTCTTTGTCCCCTGCACCACCCCAAGATAAGCTAATAGTTGCTACCTTATCTCCTGGATTTAAACTTTTGGGTTTCACAAACACGGTTTCCCCTCCTCATGATTCTATCCCTTAATTTATTCAACATAATTGCTTATTTTCCTTTTTTATTAAAAATAAGAGCCAGGAAATAACTATTTCCTGGCTTCTTTCTTAATTCTGTTTCATATGGCTCGGGTTATCATATTTAATAAAGAAGGTAATGACAAGACCAGCTGCAGCAATAACGCCTGCTACTGCAAAGGCCATATTGACACCATGAATAATTCCACTCAATCCTTCTGATGGTATAGCTGTTGTTGTCATGACCGTAACCAACAATGCCGTACCGATTGCCCCGGCTACCTGGCGTAATGTGTTATTCATTGCTGTTCCATGCGGTAGCATTCTTGGTGAGAGTTGGTTTAATCCAGCGGTTGTTACTGGCATCATTACCATCGCAATCCCAAGCATACGAAATGCTTGAACAGTTGCAATATACGTAAAGGTTGTGTCTGTTGTCAGAACTGTAAGCATAAATGTTGTCGCTGTTATCAGTAACAATCCAATAAGTGAGAGCCATTTTGCTCCAAATTTATCAAATAATCGTCCAGTAATTGGATTCATTATCCCCATGATAATTGCACCAGGTAACAGGGCTAACCCTGAGACAAGTGGTGAAAATCCTAACATATCCTGCATTAACAATGGAAGGATTACTGCTCCGCCAATCATTGCCAAAAATACTGCCATACCTAAAGCAGTTGTTAATGTAAAAATTGGATTCTTAAATATTCGAAACTCCAAGATTGGTTGCTCTAGTTTTAATTGTCTTACTATAAACCAGGTTAATGTAACCGCTCCGAGTAAGATTGACAGAATTACTTGCAAACTAGTCCAGCCCGTATTTCCAGCAACACTGAACCCATATAGCAAACCTCCGAATCCAAGTGTAGAGAGAATAATCGATAAGATATCAACCTTTGGAAATGTTTGCTTCGTAACATTTTTTAGAACGTAATACGCTAAGATAAGATCAATTGCTGCAATTGGGAATACAACATAAAATAAGCTTCGCCATGGATAATGCTCAATTAAATATCCAGACAAGGTTGGGCCAATTGCCGGTGCAAATGAGATAATTAGACCAAACAACCCCATTGCAGTACCTCTTTTTTCCACTGGAAAAATTAAAAACATGATGGTTTGCATTAATGGCATCATGATACCAGCACCAGCTGCTTGAAGAACCCTTCCTATTAATAGTGTAAAAAATTCAGGTGCGAAGGCACAGACAATGGTACCTAAAGCAAATGAACCCATTGCTGAAATAAATAATCCTCTCGTTGTAAATCGTTCAATTAAAAAGGCAGTGATTGGAATCATGATGCCATTCACTAGCATAAATATTGATTGTAACCATTGAACTGTATTATCATCGATTTGCAAATCAGCTTTTATTACTGGTAGCGCTGTGGCTAAAAGCGTTTGATTTAAGATCGCTACGAATGCCCCTGATAATAGTACAATGATAAGTGGAACCTTTCGAATCTGTTCCGTTTGTTCTGGTTGCTCCTGACTCTTAACCATACTGCTTCCTTCTTTCTCTATTTACTCATACTTATTGATACCACAAGGCTAGTATTTTATGACTAGATTGTGGAATACTTATCTACTTGAAATTTGACAAGATTCCATTATAACATCCCCATTCATATTTAAAAAAGGAAACGAACTAGAGAATTGTATCCCATTTAGCAAGATGTTTACCTCATAAATCCTTTGGTATTTTATGATATTTCTTAAGCTATTCGTTTATAATGAATGTAAAAGGAGGACGTATTTAAGTTATGTGCTAATACTTTTCCAATTACAAGAACATCCACATTACAAGCTCATCCTTACTGCTAATCGAGATGAGTTCTATAATCGTCCAACGGCACAGGCACAATTCTGGCAAACTGCCCCTACAATTCTTGCTGGTAGAGACCTTGAGCAAATGGGTACCTGGTTAGGAATTACAAAAGAAGGTCGTGTTGCTGCCTTGACGAACTACCGTGATCCAAAGCAAATGAAGTTCGGTAAATTTTCTCGTGGTGCAATCGTTTCGAATTATCTAGAAAGCATGGATACAGCGGAACATTATTTAGAAGCATTACGCAAAGATAAATTAAATTATGTAGGCTTCAATGTGTTAGTTGGAAATCCTAATGAACTTGCCTATTACAACAATATCGAGGATAGTATGACTGCCATTCCACCTGGTACACATGGGCTAAGCAATCATTTCTTAAATACACCTTGGCCAAAGGTAGAAAAAGGCAAAAAGAAACTTCAGGAGTACACCTTGAATAGAGAAAAGATTATTGTAGAGGATCTTTTTCAAATTTTGTCAGACTCAGAAGAAGCCGATGAGAAGGAAATTCCAGACACAGGAATTGATAAAGAGCTTGAAAAAAGATTATCTCCCATGTTTATTGCGTTACCTGATTATGGAACTCGTTGTTCAACTGTAGTTACGATCGATAATAATAATTATGTAACCTTTTCTGAAAGAACATTTCAAGCTGGTGAACAGGCTTATGAAGTTAATATGGAATTTCAAATCGAATAAGGAAGAAGTTCAAGCTACCTACTACTGGAACTTCTTCCTTATTTTTATATTATTCAATACTCATAATATCCCATGCCGTTATGATCCCCAGTAATGTTTCACGGTCTATGCCGTTCTCTGTTATGAGTAGGGCATCAATTCGATTTCCCTTTTCAATCTCATCCTTAAATATCTCGACCGCTTCATAGACGGTGGTCGCTTTTTGGATAAACTGATGATTTGTATCCTTTTGATAAGGCAATATTTCTTCCAGGATTACCTCATGGATTTCGGCTTCCATATGTTTCGCTAACCACTGCGTGATCCCACTTTCTGTCACAAGACCTTTAAAATGGTCGTGATCATATACAGGAAACTTGGAATATCCTTTCTCATGAATGGCATCTAATAGATTGGACAGCGGATCCTTCAATTGAAACGCCTGTACCTCACGAGCAAAAAGTGGGGTAACAAGCTTAGGTTGAGTAAACTCTCTTTCGATTTTCTCAATTTCTTCAACGATTGAATCATGCGGCTCAGCAATAACCTGTAAAGTATCCATGCGATTATGTACAATCGCATTTCTTAATTCCGCATACTCTAATAAATCCTCCTTATACCTTCTTACAGTGGCGTTGTATTTCGCTAAAATACGAACAGACTTTGAAAATCCAAATCCCTTACTATTGTCTAACTCCGAGTCCAAAGCCTTATCAATCCGATTAAATGCAGTAATAAATCGTTCTGAGTTTGTTGGCATTGAAAAGCTCTCCTTCAGATCATGGTTTATGAAATTTTTGTTCCATTTTCTACCTCTTCATCAGGGCGAAGTAGTACAACATCATCCTCTGTTGGTACACCACCCAGTACTAACACCTCTGACTTAAACCCTGCAATTCTTCTCGGTGGAAAGTTCACTACTGCAACAACTTGTCTCCCAAGCAAATTTTCCGATTCATAACGCTTTGTGATTTGAGCAGAAGATTGTTTCACACCAAATTCTCCAAAATCAATCTCTAGCTTAATAGCTGGTTTTCTTGCTTCAGGAAAAGGCTCTGCCTTGATAACGGTACCTACTCGCAAGTCAAGT
Source organism: Ornithinibacillus xuwenensis (assembly GCF_039614845.1). Lineage (NCBI taxonomy): Bacteria > Bacillati > Bacillota > Bacilli > Caryophanales > Bacillaceae > Ornithinibacillus > Ornithinibacillus xuwenensis. The sequence continues at coordinate 436,176 of NZ_JBDIML010000003.1, forward strand.
TTCATAAAATCATCAATTGTTGCCATCTTGAAATACCCCCTTCAACTAAAGAAACCCCCATGTACATAAGAAGCTGAACATAGAGGTTTAATAAACATGGTTGGTATCTTCTATTATTACTATTGTACTTTCTCTTATACATAAGTAAAAGTAATTTAACTCCATAAATCAGTATACTTCCTTTGCTTTAGTAAATCCTAACATTATTCATTCAGAGGAAGGGATGTTGATTAGATGTTTTACCACATAAAAGAATTACAATACAATGCCAAGCCATCGCAACCAGATCCAGTCTATGCGAAAAAGCTCCAAGAAATCTTAGGTGGTCAATTCGGTGAAATTAGTGTGATGATGCAATACTTATTTCAAGGTTTTAATTGTCGTGCAGAAGCAAAGTATCGCGATATGATACTCGATATTGGTACCGAAGAAATTGCACATGTTGAAATGATTGCCACAATGATTGCGCAGTTATTAGATGGAGCACCTGCAAATGCACAAGAAGAGGCTGCTGCTCAAAATCCTGCGGTTGCTGCTGTTTTAGGCGGAATGAATCCACAGCATGCAATTGTTTCAGGTCTTGGTGCTACCGCCACAGACAGTGTTGGCTATCCTTGGAATGCCCGTTATATGATTGCCAGCGGAAATCTTTTAGCTGATTTTCGTGCAAATCTAAACGCAGAGTCACAAGGCCGATTACAGGTTGTTCGTCTCTATGAATCCACGACAGATCCAGGTGTTCGTGATATGTTGTCCTTTTTAATTGCTCGTGATACGATGCATCAAAACCAATGGATGGCAGCAATCGAAGAGCTTGAACAAACACAAAAACCGATAGTACCAAGCACATTCCCACAGGAACTAGAGAAGCAAGAAGTATCTTACGCCTTTATGAATTTTTCAAAAGGGGAGGAAAGTGCACAGGGTAGATGGGCAAATGGTCAAAGCATCGACCAACAAGCCAATTTTGAATATATCGCAAAACCAGAAGCAATGGGACAGGTACCACAATTACAACAAGCTCCAGCATATATCCATAACAGTCCAATGCCTGGAATGAATCCCCCTGCATTAGACCAAGCAAATTATGACCAACCCGGTCCGATTATGTAAGGCATAACCCCAATTCATCTAAGAATTGGGGTTCATTTTCATCATAAGTATGTATTCTTTATTTTCCATTAGAAATACTATATCCTAGTACATGTGTATGATTTATTTAGAAGGGGGAAATACCATGACAATGAAAAAAGCTCTAACCCTTGCAGGCTCTGATACAAGTGGTGGTGCAGGTATTCAAGCTGACTTAAAAACCTTTCAAGAACATGGGGTATACGGCATGAATGCTCTTACTTCCATTGTTACAATGGAACCAAATGGCTGGAATCATAATGTGACAACAATTGATGTGAATGTCGTAGAAAAGCAGTTAGATACCATTCTATCTGTTGGTGTAGATGCAATGAAATCAGGAATGCTTGGTACAGTTGACGTGATTCAGCTTGGTGCAAGAAAAATTAAGGAGCATCAAATAGATAAGTATGTACTAGATCCGGTAATGGTTTGTAAAGGAGAAGACGAACTATTACTACCTGAAAATACCGATGCAATGCGTGAAGTTCTTCTACCTGTCTCACTAGTGACAACGCCGAATCTTTTTGAAGCTTGGCAATTAGCACAAACTTCAGGTCCAATCAAGACAATTGATGGAATGAAGGAAGCAGCTGTTAAGATTCATGAGCTTGGTGCAAAAAATGTCGTGATAAAAGGCGGAAGCGCAATCGAGCATGAAAAAGCAGTAGACTTATTCTACGATGGTAAGGATTTCACACTACTCGAAAGTGATAAAATTGATACAACCTATAATCATGGTGCAGGATGTACATTTGCTGCGGCAATAACCGCTAATCTTGCAAATGGACAATCTGTCTTAGACGCTGTTACGAATGCGAAGAAATTTGTTTCAGCTGCCATTAAGCACGGCTGGAAGCTAAATGATTATGTAGGACCAGTTATGCATGGTGCATACAATAAATATGAAGTAGGTCAGTAATCAAGCATGGAGAAGGAAAACGAATTCCTTCTCCATGTTTTAATTAGGCTTCTTTTTCTTGTAGTATTGTGACCGTATTTTTTGTTGGTAACATATTAAAGATTATATTTAATACGATTGCTGTAACGCTTCCTGCAACAATACCATTTCCCGTTAAAATTTGGATGCTATCCGGTAATTTTGCAAACAATTCTGGAACGACTGTTACCCCTAGTCCCATCCCAACGGAGCATGCTACAATCATCGAGTTGCCTGTTGAACTTGCTATATCCTTGCTTAGCATTTTTATACCTTGTGAGATGACCATTCCAAACATGGCAATCATTGCTCCTCCCAGAACAGAAGTCGGAATAATCGTTGTAAAAGCAGCAATTTTAGGAATAAATCCTAAGGCAACTAACATCCCGCCAGCTACAAAAATCACCTTTTTCGTTTTGATCCCAGTCATTTGTAATAGTCCAACATTTTGAGAAAAAGTAGTGTATTGAAAGGCGTTAAAAACTCCACCAATAAAGATGGCTATCCCTTCTGCTCGGTATCCTTTCGATAGATCCTTTTCCGATAATTCTTTTTCTGTCATATCACCTAAGGCAAAATAGACGCCAGTTGATTCAACTAGTGACACAATCGCTACTAGAGTCATGGTAAGAATAGCTGACCATTCAAACGTTGGCATTCCAAAATAAAAAGGCTCTGGCAAGTGAACATAAGATGCCTCTAATACAGCACTAAAATCTACTCTTCCCAATACAGCTGCTGCTGCAGTCCCAACAATTAATCCAATTAAAATAGAAATAGATCGGATAAAGCCTTTCGTAAAGCGATACAATAAAATAATAAAAATTAATGTTCCAAAGCCTAAAGAAATATTGGCTATCGAACCAAAATCACTTTCTCCCTGTCCACCACCAAGATTATTAATTGCCACAGGAATAAGTGTCACACCAATAATAGTTACTACTGTTCCCGTGACAATTGGCGGAAAGAATCGTACAAGCTTACCAAAGAAACCACTAATTAGGATAACAATTAATCCAGATACGATTATGGCACCATAAATCGCCGATACCCCATATTGTCCACCAATAGCAATCATTGGTGCTACTGCTGTAAATGTACAGCCCAGTACCACTGGTAAACCAATACCAAAAAACCGATTGGATACAACTTGTAATAACGTAGCAACTCCACACATTAAAATATCAATAGCAACTAAGTATGTTAACTCTTCAGAGGTTAGTCCTAAGGATTCTCCTACTATTAAAGGAACCAATATAGCTCCGGCATACATTGCTAATACATGCTGAATTCCAAGTGTTGCTGTCTTCATTCTCATTTCCCCCTAACGAAAGGTTACGTTTCTATTTTGTAATGAATCTATAATTGCTAGGGATTCTACACGAACCCCATTTGTTCGCAATACTTCTCCACCATCTTGAAAACCTTTTTCGATGACAATACCAACGCCAGCTAGTGATGCTCCAGCTTGCTCTACGATATTCATGATTCCTAGGACGGCTTGACCATTTGCGAGAAAATCATCAATAATAAGTACTTTATCCTTTTTTATTAAATACTCATTCGATACGGAAATTTCATTCGTTTCATTTTTCGTGTACGAATAAACGTTAGCCGATAGTAATTGATCTACTAACGTCAGTGATTTGCGTTTTCTAGCAAACACTACCGGGACTCCTAATTGTAAGCCTGTCATCATAGCTGGTGCAATTCCGGAAGATTCTAATGTTACGATTTTAGTAACCCCAGTCCCCTTAAAAAGCTCTGCAAAGGTGTTACCTATCTCTTGCATTAATACCGGGTCGATTTGATGATTTAAAAAAGCATCAACCTTTAATACCGTATTGGATAGAACTGTACCCTCTTCCTTTATTTTTTGTTTTAATCGTTCCATAGCTAACTTCCTTTCCTAACAAAAAAGCCCGAAAACATACTTCCTCCACTATGAAGAAGCAATGTTTTCGAGCTATGTTAATTCGAAAATAAACAACGAAAAGATTACACGATTAAAGCCGTGTAATATGTCGTTCTGCCGCTTTTCATAGTCGGTTCATTTACGGTAAACCGGTAGAGACTTGCGAGCCATATCCTCGCGATTATATGAAAATAGTATTTAATTGTTTTCAAGTATATCACGCAAGTTGACAAAATCAACCCAAAACATGAATAAAAAAAGATTCAGATTATTTCATAGCAAGGAAAGAGGAAAGTCTATCATTCTAACGCGTTAGTACCCTTATTATCATCTAATGGATTGAAGTTTATCTGGGTTACGTACGAAAAATATATTTTCGATTACGTTACCTCTAAACTCTACTATCGCTGCGACAAGGATTTCCTTCGCGGTTGAAATCACAATCGCATCTTGTTTATTTAAAGTCATAAATTCTACTGCGACATCCTCGCCAAACTGCGGTAATTTTCGCATTAGACCAACCAGGAAACGAATAACATTCATTGGGCTATGAATAGGGTAAATAGCCGCAGGAACCTTCCCTCCCCCATCAGAAAATACGGTAACGTCTTCGGAAAGAAGTGGCAGTAATTGCTCAATATCCCCAGCCTCAAGTGCATGAATAAACGCTTGGAACCACTCAGAATTAGCTGGTACATCTAATGTCTTATCTTCTTTCTGTATTTGGAGCTTTTCATATGCCCGACTATAAATCTTGCGACAATTTACTTCACTCTTTTCAACGATGGATGCAATCGTTTTATAATCAAATCGAAGCGCTTCTTTTAATACAAAGATAGAACGTTCGACTAGTGTCAATTTCTCCATTAAAACAAGGATTGCATAGGAGAGTAAATCATTCTTGATTATAATATCCATCACGTCTTCATTAGAAGTACAAATTGGCTCTGGGAGCCATGGTCCAACATATTGCTCCCTTTTATTCTTAGCTGACTTTAGATGGTCTAGACAACGATTCGTGACCATCTTACATAAATATGATTTTGGTTCTTCTAATCTATCAACCTCTACACTGTGTAGTTTAACAAAGACGTCCTGTACGGCATCCTCAGCATCCACCGTTGTACCCATCAATTGATATGCTAATGTAAATAGTAAAGGTCTGTATTCCTGATACATTACCTTTATCTCCATACAATACCCTCCCCGATTTCCTTTTCACTATTTTAACAAACTTGCCATATCCCAAGTTAGCTTTCTAATATACAGACCAAGCTTTCCTGACAGAATCACATTCATTTTCAAAAATCTTATCCAGACCAGCCCCTTTTTCTCTCCAATTCCAAAACAATAAGTAGCAATTGTCTTCTTATGAACTGGGGCTTTTCGCTTATAGAAGTCTGCTAAAATAACCTTACTCAATCTTTTACCTTGCATGGTCGCTTCTTTACATGTCATCGTATCTTCTGCTCCATTTCTCGGGTCAACTATTCGAGTACAATCCCCAATACTATATATTCCAGCTTTCCCGATTACTCTATATGATTCATCCACTTTAATTCTACCATTCTCTGTTATTGGAAGGCTCCAGGAAGCAAGCACTGGATTAGGAATTAGTCCGATTGTCCACACACATAACCCAGAAGAGATTTTTTCACCTGTTGTTAACAGCACTTCTCCATCTTTTTCCTGAACAGCTTTTGTATTATGCAACACATTTACCCCCATGCTAGTTAGTAAATCCTCTAGCTTTGCACTCATCCTCTTGTTTCCTTCAATAAATAGTCTTTCCTTGGAATTAATTAAATGAACACGTATATTGTTAGGTTGAAGACCAATATCTTGTGCATATTGCTTCATTTGTTCTGCTAATGATGCCGATGTTTCCACACCACTTATACCAGCTCCTACAACAGTAATAGTCATTAATCTTTTACGTTCCACAGAATCCGATAGCTGAAGTGCCCTACGTAAATCACTTTGCCATCTGTTACGAATTTCCATAGCTGCCTCTGAATTAGAAAGGGATATTCCTCCTTGCTCTGGTGAAGCTTGCTGAATAACACTTCCGACCGCTACAACAGCAAACTCATAAGGAAGAATCCCAGTCTCTTGTCGATTGTTTCGATAGAAAATTGTTTTCGTTTGATGATTTATATCGGTTACTGCCCCTTCAATAATTTCTACACTTTCTGGAAATAGCTTCTCCCAAGGAACTGTGATATCAACCTCATTAACTGCTGGCTTAAACATAAGAACTTTCCTTACATGAGAAGGTCTTGGGTCAATTAAAACGAGACGAAATTGTTCCTGCTTCGATACTTTCTTTTGAATAGACTTTATGGCATGTATTCCTGCATAACCGCCACCAATTATCGCTATTGTTTTTTTATTCATCGCATACATCTCCATTCCATTTTATAAATAGAACGAGATAGGCTTGGTTTTTGTGACAAAAAAAGACGCTAAATATGTTAGCATCCTTTCATTCTTTATTAATATGACACGGGATATTGCTCTACGACACAATTTAATTGCTGCTTCTGCTGGTTTCTTTGAACCTCTATAGTAACTGTATTACCAATGCTCTTCTCATTCAGGCTTCTTTCAAAGGATTCATATCCATCTATCTTTTCGCCATCCAATTCCGTTATCACATCATTGGATAGTATACCTGCTTTTGCCGCTGTTGAACCTTCTTTTACTTGTAAGACCCTTGTGCCTTCTCCATTGTATGTAGTATGAGCGATACCAATCCAAGTTCTCCACAGATTTACACGATTATCTTTACCTGTTTCATAGACACTTTTTAGGTTCTCTAAAAATTGACCAGTACCGAATAGCATATTTTCTTTGGCAGCTGCTTGCATTTTCCCAATATAGGAGGCTTGATATACAATACTTACTTTAATTCCTTCTTCTACTTCCTCCAACGTGGTAATGGTTGTAAAATCACCATCTTCCCCCTGTAAAACAAAGTAGTGCATTGCATCTATTTCTGTGTATACCCCCTCTGTTTCGGCACCCCAACCATGATTCATATAACCTCTTCCACCTACACGAAAATCAATTTGAGCATCCTTTGTATACCATTTGTTTAGGTGCTCTGGCTTTGTAAGCGTATCCCAAACCTTCTCAAGTGATGCATTCACAACAATTTCTCTTTGTACAGAATCCTTCACGTCATTCATCTCGAATCTCTCCTTTTTCCACATAATCTTTTAGACTTGCGAGCTGATTATCTAGTAGATCTCCGATGTATTGAAGCATTTCGTTGTAGGCAATTTGTAGCGAATCCAAATTTAATCGATAGATTCGATATTTACCTTGGAACTCTTGTGCAATAATCTTCTCCTCCAGAAGAATTGCTAAATGCTTCTTAATTGCAGGCTGGGAGATAGCAAACGCCTCCACTATCTCCTTTTGTGTTTTGTTTCCTCTTTTTAGCATGCTAAGTATACGCCGTCGCGTTGGATCACCTAATGCACGATAAATATCTGGCATTGTTATCCCTCAATTCTTATATAACCAATTGGTTATATATAATATAACCATAAGTAAATACGATGTCAACATTATTCTGAAAAAAAACGCAACTTCCTTACAGACAGTAACATAATTGCGTGTTATTCTATGTGTGAGTCTCAATTTTTTAATTAAAAAGGAGCTATTAAATGAAAAAAACAATACGTGTTTTTCTAGTCACAACCATCATTTTTTTGTCCGGATGTGCATTATTTGAAGAAACACAAAACACAATTAATTACGCAAATGAAGCAACGGAATATTTCAATAAACTTAGCACGTTTGCTGATGAAACCGCTAGTTTGGCTAACGGTGAGGTTAATACAGAAGCACTAGAAGAAAAGTTAACTTCATTAGAGCAAACCATTACCGAATTTAATCATATCGAGGTTCCAGAACTAGCTGAAGGAATTCATCAAGATATTCTTACCAATAATGAAATACTGCTTGAAAAAATAAACAATCTACAAGAAGATGGCCAGCTAGCTATTGAAGAACTACAAAACGCTGAGATTTTTCAAACAATCGATAGTATTACGAGCTTTATGGATCAAATCGAACAATTAGGATTAGAGTAATCAAAAACCACTTCAAACGAAGTGGTTTTAATTTGTTTGGCTATCTATGTAAGCTTGTTCTTCTTCAGGACTAAGCACCCCTGTTGCTTTCCCAATACTTCCACCTTGCAGCTCCCAAATTGCATTATGATCATCAGCAGCAGTTGCAAAATTACCCTGATACCATTTTTCTAATATTCTTCGATACAATTCCTCATGACGAAGTTCTACTTCTTCCAAACCATTTAGCAACCATTCAATACGATCCGGATGTATTCCATAGAATCCCCACTTCTCACTTGCCTTCACCTTTTGATGAGACATACCATGAATATATTCCTGATAGATAGCGTCTGTTAGTTCACTTTCCACTACAGAATGTCCAAATGGATTTAAGTTTTGCTCTTGAAATACTGCTAAATCTTCTTCTGAGACATTGCCCTGCAATAATTCACGTTGATCAACTAATCCACTTAGCTCCTCCTGTGTGCCTTCGTGATTGGATTCTTCGGCCTTTTCACCGTTCAACCAACTGATAAATATCCACCCACCATAACCTAAGACAATTACCGTCAAAGCAACCAAGACAATTAATACTTTCTTCATCATTACCTCCCACTTAGGTAATATATGTCCACTACTAATCAAAAAATTCCATATGATGTTTATCTTGTTTGTAATAATTTAATCTATCAACAAGGGTACCCGTATGAAACTCAAATTTATGGCCATCAGGATCAGTGAAATAGATCGACTTTTTATCCTTCACATCTCGTTCTCGTCCAGGCACTATCGTAACATTTAATTGTTCTAACTTCCTACAATAATAATAAAAATCCTTTTCATCAATTGAAAAAGCGATATGTGTATAAGAACTGTGAATCTCATTTCTCGGTATCGTTTTTTCTTCATTTAGTGCCAGCCACAATCCATTAATGTCCAAGTATGCTGTTGTTCTTCCCTTCACCAACAACTTTGCATCAAACACTTTTTGATAAAATGCTATTGAGACATCTAAATCTGACACAGAGAACAGTATATGATTAATACCACCCAACTTCATTCACACACCTACCTCGTTTTCCATTTTCATCGTAATAAATTTTGTATCGCCTTTTAAGAATTCCCCCTGCTTTACGAAATGAAATTTCTCATAGAGCCGAATCGCACGCTTATTAAATTCAGCCACGGTCAAACGGATTCCACCCTTATAGCATTGTTTGATTTCCGCTAAAACAAAGTGAAAAAAATCAGTTCCTAGTCCCTTTCCAGTTAAGTCTGGTCTCATCCCAAGCCCTATATCCAAACAATTTTCGCGATATGCATGAACGAGGTCACCAGCTGGAACTTGAGCTGATTTTCCCGTACAGTAAAACCCAATGATGTGATGGTTGCCAGCTAAGATGACATGGTAGCTTCCATTAGTCATCTCTAATAATGCATCACCTGACAATACATTATTATAAAAGTCATATGGTTTACTGTACTTCCAGCTAAGAATCTCAACTGCGTGTTTTTCTGTCATGCTTCTATTAGTCCATTCCATGTTTCCCCTCAATTCTGTTAGCCTAGTTTTTCTCTTCCGTAAGAAATAGCGTCATATATTCCTCATCAAAATACACATTTTTAATCTTCAATGCTTTTTCCTCAACACCATATGTGTTAAAGCCAAATTTCACGTATAGCTCTTTAGCTCTTCTATTAATCGATACGACTCCTAGGTTTATTTTCTTAATTCCTTCTATTTCTCTTGCTTGACTAATCGCTGCTTCTAAGAGTGCTTTGCCAATCCCATTACCTCTATGTCCTGGAGTCACGTACATAGCAAATATAGTAGCCTTATGCTTTAATTTTTCCTTACCTTCAGGAATTAACGTCACCATCCCTATTAACACACCATCCTTAAATGCACCGTAGGTATAGCTTTTATTTTCTTGAAAATTTCTTCTATATTCCGCTACTAAATTCGGCTTTCTAATTAACTCCTCATAGCTTGAAGAAAAAGCTTCTGGATTTTCTTGTAAGGCTTCAATTCGAAGCCTCGAATATTCCTCGGCATCCGCTGGATTCAGTAATCTAATCATCATATGAATTCCCCCGAATTCTACTAGTTCTACTACGAATAACTAGTTTAAAAAGATTCTATATTCTATTGTTTTCTTATTTACACTTATTCCACATTATCTATAAAACTCCTTTATTTATCACTTGAAAAGAAACGTATGTTCGTGTACAATATCCAAAAAGGGGTGGAAAATATTGTTAATAGATGTTGTTCTCGAAAATAATTCAACCTATAAACCACATTACTATAATGAACTTTGGAAGAAACTGATTGAAGAAATGTTCGAGGAATTTATTGTGTTTTTTGCACCTAATTTACAAGAAGTTATTGATTTTACAAAACCTCCCGTATTTCTTCAGCATAGCGAACTAGAACCAATTTTTTCTAAAGATAATTTACAAACTGCTACCGTTCACATCTTAAAAGCACCTTTACGTAATCAGACAGAAAAGTGGCTATTCATTCATATCCCAAACCGAGAAATGTCTTTAGACGACTTTAGAAAAAGTATGTTCCAGTATTTTTACAGTGTTTTTGACCACTTTAACCAAGAAGTCTATGGAATCGCATTACTAACAAATCGAAATACTCATCCGAGGCAGAATTACTATTCCTATCATTATTACGGAACGAGTCTTACCTACACCTATCATGTTGTTAATTTCCTAGAACTAAATGTGAATCGATTACAAAAATCTTCAAACCCTTTTGCAATTGTAGTACTAGCCGAGTTATTTAATAATAAGACGAAACTTCATGATAAGCGACGTTATAGTATCAAACGTGACCTATTAATCTCGGTTTACCAGCGTTTCACAGCAGGAAAATCTGGGGTGAATTCTATGTTATTACTTCACTTCATCGACCATTTACTTATAATTCCTAAAGCGTATCAAGAAACATTGGAAAAAGAGCTAATTCATTACAGAAAGTGAAACGTAATAAGCGGAGTTACTCATAAATAATTTCCAGGATTTTTAGAAGCTTTACCGAAACCATAAATTTAGATAACCTGCCCATTGGAATAATTTACTAAGCCAAGTGTCTGGAGCGATTGGTTCAGGATTTTTGGGTTATGAACAAATAAATATCGTGAAGACCCTTTTGATCGTGATCAAAAGGGTCTTCTAATTTGGTTTACTAAATACAATATTTCCTTCTTGGTCAACAATATCGAAGCTAATCGTATAAGAGTTGGTAACTTGTTCTGGTACGATATCGACAAAGATATGTTTATTATTTATTTCAACCTTATTCTCATATAAACGGTCTCCTTGTTGATTATGAACCTTATAAACAACCTGTTCAGCTCCTGGGTGATGAAAGATACTTCCCCATACTAAGTGCAATGGATTATCAGAATCCTTATCAATTGTATCTACCGTGATAAATTCAGACTTTCTACCAATATCAACCGATATCGAATAATCATTATCGGTTTCTCTTAAGTCATATCGATTAAAACGGTTCTTCTCGTACGTACTACGACATAAGACAAATTCGTTATTTTCATCTTTTGTTAAAAATATAACGACACCAATGTCATCATTTCGATATAGGATTTCTGGTTTGTCATAGTCCCCATAAGCACTTGAACTGATTGCATCTTGTAGCGTTTGTGCTGAACAACCCGCCAAAACAATAATCAATAGTAACAATACTGCTAAACACTTTTTCATGTTTTCCTCCCTGATAATCAGGACCTAATATGCCCACTTAGTTATAACGAATGATGTACAATAATTTTTACTTGCTACATCATATAATAGAAAAATAAGTAAATTTGGATACAGTTCAGAGGGAATTTTAATATTTTTTTAATAATGGAGACTGTCACATGTTAAAAAATCACCTTATATATATAGACGAATAAAACCCTAATAAAGTTTCAAATAATTGGAAATCAATTAAAAAAAGTCCCTAATAAGGGACTGTATATCAATTTAAATGCCGTAAAAAACGTTCTGGACTACTCAAGAAATCTCTGGTCAGCTTAACGTGTTCAACATCACCATAACTTTTTCGTTGTAATACATCATCTTCTATCACAAATATTTCGGCATTGGGTAAAGCCATTAGTATAGGTGAATGTGTCGCAATAATAAATTGACCATTTTCTTCTACCATTTCATTAATCATAGACATTAACGTAAGCTGTTTTAATGGTGACAATGGAGCCTCAGGCTCATCAAGTAAGTATAATCCATTTGGCTGGAATCTGGCCTGGAACAAATCCAAAAAGCTTTCACCATGCGACCGAACCTCTAGACCTTCTCCATAAAAATGGTTTAAATCGTGAAGTGTACTTGCATAAGGAAGAACCTCAAGACTGTTTGGGTCTCTTTCTCGTATTTCTTTTAGTTTTTGCTTTGACTCTTCTTTAATTGCTGCAAGCCTGTTGGTAAAATTAATAAAATCATTTGCACGAAAAAAGAAGCCCTTTTTCGTCTTGATGGTCCAGGTTAACTTTAACTCGTTACCAAGCTTTCGTGCAGGTGTCAAGCTAGGATCATTCTCGAGGTTCTCGCCACCGATTAAAATGCTGCCGATATTAGTTGCTAGTGCTTCCAAAAAAGTTGATTTTCCAGTTCCATTTTCACCTACTAAAATCGTAACCGGATAGCGAAAATGCATTTCTTTAAACTGTTGAATAAACGGCAAATTAAATGGATATTCATGATTACTTTGTTTGTTTCGTTTGGCGACAGACTTAAGGTGAATCATGGAAATATACTTCCTTTCCTGTTTAATCTAGTTTATAGCCAGAACTATCATACAATAGGTTAAGCAAGCTAATAAACAACTGTTTCTGCGCCGGATTCTGCCAATCTTCTTCAACCTCTGCCATTAACCACATCACCTCATCTAAAAACACGTGCTCTAATGCATGTATCCACAATGATTTTTCCTTATCTGTTAGAGTCACATAAGTCTGATAGCCAGATAGGAACAATCGCCATTCTTTTGGCGAGAAAGTCCGATATGGTGCATCCTTATGCTCATTATGAAAGAGTAACAAAGCCAATGCTAAGTCAAAGATTCGTGGAATCCAGGTTGCATTATCTGGATCTATTAAATATGGCTCTGGTGTATAAATTAAGTTGTTGGCCTTATAATCATGTGGGGTTGCTACATGTATTAATCCTGCTTCCTGCAAATCAGATTGCCGTTGAACACTTTCAAGCAGCTTCCCTTGTAACAGTTCACACTCAACCAATACGCCTTCAGCCTTTGCTAGCTTATCAATAGAAGAAACACTCTCTTCAACCTCTTCTTGATTAAAATCATATACATCATATTCTGGCAACTCATATACATTTGCGTTAGGAGACAACTGATGAATTCTCCCTAAAAATTTACCTGCTTCATAGATTTCTTCTTCTTTACCAGAATAAAGCTTTCCTTCAATAAATGGATAGACAATAAAATTAGTATCATCGATTTGCTGTGGATTTTTTGCTTTTAATGGAACTGGTGTCACCACATTGACTTCTTGCTTTTTTAACATGGATGTATAAGCTAATAAGCTATCTACTTTTCTTTGTGTTCGTTTAACAATAAGGTCTTGTTTATCAATCCTCACTCGATAGACTGGTGAAAATGCGTATATACTTGTTGGTTCCTCATTTAGTTCAAATCCAAATCGATGTAAAATCAATTTCCCGTTCATCAATATTCCCCTTAACTATACTTTATAGCCTTAATTTTTTTGTGGCTACATGTTTATTTTTTTATTAAAGTTCCTTGCCCATAATAAGATAGGCTTCCTGTTGCTGGGTTGGAAAGAAGTCATCCTTCACAACTTCCCAGTTAAGCTGTTTGTAGAGGCCCAGAGCAGGAATATTATTCTTTTGGGTTGTTAGTATAGCTGTTTGACACGTTACCTGTTCCATAAGTGACTGAACCAACCTCTGCCCAAGTCTCTGTCTTCTTATGGAAGGGTGAACAGCTAATTCAACCAATTCAAAGCAATCTTCTAACCAGAGCCTCTGTTCAGAAACACTTAATTGTTGGCATAACAGTTCATGATAATATTGGCCTTTTACGGAAGCATACCCATATACAAAGCCCATCACTTCTGCCCCCTGACTAGCCAATATTCCAATAAAGCCTGGATACGTAAAATGTCTTTTAATTCGTTGTACAAATTCAACTCCATTAACATTCCAAACATGGTTATATAGCGAATTAACGCGATGTAATACATCTTCTTCCATGATTAATGGTGTTAAGCCAATCATGTTATACCTGCCTCTTTCATCCTCATCAATCCAATCTCAATAGAGGTTTCCAAATAACCGATTATCTGTTGAAACGAAAACACTTGTAAGCTATCATTTAGTGTTTCCTTTTTATAATTAAAATCACCTTTTACATACGGTACAAACCCCACAACATCCCTTACCTTCACCTCATCTAAATCATGGATTGTATTAAAGTTTACATTCTCAAGGATATCTTTACTTATCTGATAGTGATGAAGCAACTTACCATTTAATAGCCTAAAATCCTGATGATACTTTTCATAAAGATTATTATCAGCATTCATTCTATTTTTTAACCAACCTAAATAGAATCCCTTCAGCCATACATAATCTGCAATCAGATGTGTGTAATACCCTAGTACGTAATCTGACTTCTGATGATAGTTATGAATAAATTTCTCGTAAGCTATCGTTCTCGTATATCGTTCAGTATCTCCTTCAAAATAATGCGATTTTTCTTTTGGCGAAACAGCATCTGGTGCAATTCCACCGAGTAAGAAGGCATTCTTATCCTGAATAGAAAACTGTTCTGCAATTTGCTTTGCAATAATTAAATGCATGATTCTTGACCCCATGTCCTACTCCTCTTCACTACGTGTTTTTTGTTTTTGATAAGTTATTAATGTTGGTTCCATTGGCAATGGTATGGACTTTAGTACTTCCATTGCATATTCACTAGTGGTATCAAATTCTCCTTCTAATAAGGAATATCCATGCCTTCTTGCAAATGCTATTCACTAATTGCGTAACCGTCTTCATTTCTCCACAACAGGACGATCCACACCAACCAAGTTCAATAGTTTTCGGCTTATCTGACTCATGAAGAAGGGAAAAAGCGACAATATCATCACCTTTTTCATCTAAGCAAACATAGCTTCCTAGCATTATGGTATCTTCAGCGAAAATCATTTTTCTCCATGTAGCCAATTCAAGCTCTGCAACAGGGTTTATAAGATGTGTTTGTTCATAGACGCTTTTCACTAAGTTAATAAGCTTTTGCACTAAATTGGGATTTGTTGAAATACCATCTAATGACATAATTAACCTATTTTCTGGCAACTCGATTCCCTCAGCATGACAAAGCGAAACTAGCACCGATGGTAAATAGGTCTTTCGCGCAACTTGATAGCTATTCGTTGCATAATAACGATCCAAATAGGTGTTTTCCATGACTACGGTTTGAAGAGGATATTCATCTTCATGAAGGTTTTCTTCCATTTCCGTTATCAGTTCGTCTACTAGATTTGTATATTCTGGATGATGGATAACTCGAAAGTAAGTGCAATGTGGATGAAAACTACTCTTCCAAGCAACGATTAGCCCTATCATTTCATTCTGGTGAAAGGCTGAATACGCGTACTTATAAGGTTGATTTACAATATTTATTTCATCCGTTTCTAAAGAACTTACTGAAATAAGCTGCTTTAATTTTTCTACTTGTTCTTGATTATATTCTTTCATGATAATTGTCATCGTCTTTTCTCCAAGCGTTAAATTCCGTTCGTGTTCATCAAAACCACCCGCCAGCCATCCGGATCCTCAATCGTTACTCCTCTATTCTTCCAATACGGATTCTCTGGTTCCACCTCAGGGTAGCCCATACCCTCCAACCTATCCTTAAGCTTATCAATTTCTTCTCTACTAGGAATATAGAATACTAGTAGATTGTCTTTGGTTGGCGCTGGACAAGGGGTACCGTCAACATGCTCTGTAAATTCCAAGTGATATGGGGCTTCGGGTAATCCATAAATGACTCCATTGTATCCTGCATGTCCAGGTCCACCAAAATCAGTCAGCCGTTTTAACCCAAGTCCAATCTCATAAAAATCTATTACTTGACTAAATTTATCTGTCGGTCTTGCAATTCGAACCTGAACAACAGAATATTCCTTGAACTCCATCCCACATTCCTCCTAAGTAGATTAAGCGCTGTCACCAGAAACAATATGCCAATGTAAATGCTTCGATTCCTGATAAGCACCTAAATTCGTCATAACCCTACAAGCACCATATTTATTTTCCACTTCACTAGCTACAATCTGAATTACTTCTATTAGCTCATGTAATATTTCCATGTCATGAGTATCGATTTTAGTTAGAGAAGGAATATGTTTCTTCGGTATAGCAACTATATGCACCTCATAAAACGGGCGAGTATGATAATAAGCTAAAACATTCTCTGTTTCATAAACTTTCTTAACAGCTGTCTTCCCACTTAATACCTCATCACAATAAAAATCGTTTGTCATTCAACTCACTCCCTTTATAATAAAGTAAATATTATAAACATTATAACATCCATAATATGGTAGTATAGTATTAATTAGAAAAGATTATTATTAGCTATGGAGGGAATAAATTGACAAAGTGGGAATATGCAGTTGAAACTTGGACATTAGCCATCACCTCTGCTGATCGCCAGGAGTTTGAAGAAAAATTAAATGATTTTGGAAAGGAAGGCTGGGAATTGGTCAATATCATCCCTCAGGTTGGGGGAATGGGTGGTACTACATCCGTTGAATTTAATCAACTAGTCTTTAAAAGAAAGCTGTAGAAAATATCATTTATACAGCATATAGTCTAACGATAAAAAAACACCTTCGTAAGAGAATTTCTTACGTAAGGTGTTTATGTTATGTCAGATAACCTATCTTTCATTATAGTAGTTTCATTACATAGAGGACCTCTATTGAAAATTGGATAGGTATTCAGATACTTTATCAGGTACTTTAAAGCTTAATTTCGTATTTGGTCAACTCCTACACTATTACTAGACTTATCGTAAAAGAATGCTCCTTTTTACACCATTTTCATTCCTCAGGAGGTAATGTATAGGTAACCTCTCCTTGTGCATTTAGAAATTCAATTCTTGGAACATCTTGTTGATCAACCACCATTCTAATACGCTGCCTTCCTTTAGAATCCATTAGTTGCACAGCAACATCCCCATTGGCATCCTTACCAAAAAATGCCCGCTGAGTGTTTCCTTGATAAATCTTTCTCAACTCTTCATGCTTACGTTCTTCATTTAAATCAGAACTTGTAATTTCATGTTGCCTTTCAATAATTTCTGGCATAGGAGTATTTGGTCTATCATATAAATAAAAGCCATATTCTCGTTGACCATTTTCTTCCTCGTATTGCACTTGAACCACTTGGTCTTGTCTGTATTGGTCAAACGTTAAGGAAGCCCCCGCATATACATTACCTGCCTCATCTTCTTGACTCCCATAAATAAGACCACCACATTCTTCACCTTTTCCATTGTAGAACATAATGCCAGCAATCGGGTCATCTTGTCTATGCCCAGGTAAAATATCCTTCCCATCCATCATTAGTGGTGGGATATTTTCTTGATTAAATAATGTCATTTTAACCTTTCCATCTTTATCCACAATATTTAGTTTTTCTACGTCAAGTTGCGTATACCGTTCTTTGCTATTCGTCATATTCTTCTCTCCTTAGCTAATCTAGTATTCACCTCACAAAATCATAATACCATATTATCCCAACTATTTTTTAAAATATCTGAATTATAAAAACAAAAATAAGAGAGTGACATTGTTATCACTCTCCCTCGTCTTATGCTAAGGCAGTTTTTTATATTCTTTATAAAAATTACGTCCAGTAAAGAAAAGTATTGCAATAATGAGTAAACCAACAATTAACATACTTAGCATGTTTGGTTCCCCAAAAATAAATTCCAAAACATCTGCGAAAGATGAAACGCCTAGCAAATCTAATAATGTTGATAAAATATATGATCCAAATAAAAAACTAACAATAAAATAAAAAACATATTTTTTTCTAGTCATACAAGAACTCCTTCGTATAAATTTATCCTGTATTTTTTAAAAAGAGAAGCTTATTCTAGTCAATAATTTTCTATTTCTATTGTCGCTACCTTCGATTACCTATTATCCAAGCTTTAAATATGTAAAATGATGGGTGTTAGTCTACAAGAAACCCATTCGGTTGACAGTATCTAAACTACTCATAAATTTACGTAAAGAGATTATGTCATCTTTCGAATGTGTTAAGGGTGGTAAACCACGGAAAACATCAATTAAATTATATAGTTTGCCAGCATTTCCACCTATAAATGCCCCAGAAACGTGCTTCTGATCATCCTTCTCTAATATAACTAATATTCCAACCTCAAGAATTGTTTCCACATCATCAATACTTAATGTTACATCTTTTTGCTTCTTCATCGCAAAGTCTATTCCATTAATATTTTCTACTTCTCCTTCGAGTACAGATAGGATTGATTTCTTATAAATACCATACACACCACAAATTTTTTCTCTCTTGGGTATATACGGATCCTGAAGGTGATATTGTATGTCCGGATGATCCATTGGAATAGGTATCGCTTGTAGCTCTTCTATAAAGAAGTCCTTAACACGATGAATATTCCAAGCAGGGTACGTTTTCCGAAAAAATCTATAGGTTTCGTAATCATTCATATCTCTTTTCCCCTTATCTGATAATGCCAAATAGATTATCAGTTCCGAAACAAATATTGAAATTACTCTGTATAATTTTATTATAGAACCTTTAGTATTATATTTCTAGACTACTCCGTTGTGAAAATTCTATCATTTACAACTATTCCATTTCTATCCAAAAAACCATTATAAAGAAATATCAAAATGAAAGTAGAAATAAACTAATCCGATAATGCTCCACTTTGACTTCCAGATTATTTCCCGCTCTATAACCATTGATATTCTATGCCAACCCTTGCATCAAATACCAACTTAATATTCCGAAAACACCAGTCTAATTAACAAAAAGAAAAAGCGATAATTTATCGCTTTTTCTCTTTCATTACTTATGTCACAAGTGGAATTAAATAATCAAAAGTCTCGGCACTTAAGTTAGAATATCTCTCTAGCTTCGTCCCTGCAGGTTGAAAGCCGTAACGAATTACAACCTGTATGTACGAAAAGCAAAGGAACGCATCATCGGCTTTACATTCTTGTAGTACAGCAAATAGCGTCGGTGGAACTACTTCAAATCGAAAGCTTTCATCGTTCATTTTTTGAATAGTTTTGATAGCCTCAAATCCTATCTCACCTATTATTTTCTCATCAGTAATCGTGTCAGTTTTGATATATACCTGATTGGAGCATTCTATTCCATGCTTTTCTAGATGATCCTTTGCACTCCTGAAATACGCATGGAAAGGGTGTGGTTTTCTCTCCACTTCAAACCGCTGCCAAACAAGATGCTTCTCTTTCTCCCATTTTGATAGTAACAGCGTTTGAGGATTTTCCACATTGATACCACCAATATATTTTTGAGCAGCAAGAAGAACCTCCATTCTTCTGTCCAAATCCACTTTCCATGTTTGAAGTATCCTTTTCTTCTCCTGTTCATTGACTGTACAATATAGCTTAATATCCTGTATCGGAATATCAGCCTGTCTAAGCGAATCAATCATTTTTGCTAAATGTATTTGTTCTACCGAATACGCTCTATAGCCATTATCCAATCGGACTGATGGTTCTAATAGTCCCTTCTTATCATAGAATCTTAGTTTACTAGGTGGTAGACCTGTCTTATTGGAAAAGTCCTTTATGGTAAGATACATAATAATTTATCCATTTATATTATTTATACGACCAAATATTTATTCGGTTGTTATCTGGATCATAGATATGAAATCCACCCCAGCCGTTTATTGGATCGCCTGCAATTTCTGAGGGTTTTATTCCGTTACGAATCAATTTATTATATTCCTCAAAGAACACAGCAGGTCTAATATCAAAATATGTTCTAGCATGATTATCATTCGGTTTTTCAGCTGGACGATTTGAGCCCTTGATCAGCCATATATAATCCCAAAATTGTTCGTCCAACGCATTTCTATCATACGCATCTTCTGTCCTCATATGTGCATAGCCTTCTTCTATATTTAAGTCGACTACTTCAAACCCAAGATTCTTTACATACCATTCAGCAGAAGCCTTTGGGTCTTCAACATGGATAATGGTATTGACGCTCCCGAAGCCAATTATTCCAGAAGCCGGGTATTCATTATTATCATCTTTTCTATCTTCTTCTACAATTGTTAGCTTCGTGTCATGAAATGCATAAATATCACAATATCTCTGACCATTCGGTAGTAAGCTAATTTCAGTAGCATTTACCTGTTTGTTCCTTAAATAGTTTAAGGTATTTTCAAGATCATATGTAACAAATACTAGCTTCGTGTTACCCTCGTTCTCAGATACTTGTAAGTGTTCATACTCTCCTTCAAAAGATTTAATGGTGACCATCCCAGATCTTGGTAGTTTCATAAACCCTTTTCTACCAACCCAAGTTGTAATTTTGTCAACACATTCCCAGCCCAAAACTTCCTGATACCATTTCACACCATCATCAAACGATTCCGGTGCAACCATGATAAATCCTCCATCCCAACGATACATATTACTCACTCCTTTATTATTTTTACATTTTAAAGATAAAGGTTAAACCTAGTTTAATGTCAATGCTTTTATAAAACTTTTTTTAAATCTTAGATTTTTAGCTATTTACTCGAACACTAAGGTAAACATTACACTAAAAACGACAATCATTCTAAAAAAATAATATCATAAAGAACTATAAAAATTCTGAATAAATTTCCAGCCATAAAAAAAGAGCCATTATCCTATGACTCCATCTTTATTTAATAATTGTGATGAATAACATTAATTGAATTATATAAACACTAACTCTTACTTACTGATTACCTAGCCATTTTGGCAATAATAGAGTAGGCATACTGAGTCCACCATAGTAGAAGAGTCGCCAGCACGAAGTAAACAATTGTATATATCCAAAATGGTATTTCGACCACCAATATACCGAAGTAATACAAAGGCATATCAATTCCAAAAACCAAAATTGGGGCAAGAAAACGCCAATGAGGCTTTCGAATGATGATAACTGCTACCGTAAAAATTAACCCTTTTAATAACCCCATGATGGCTGAGATAAAGATGTTATCACGATAAATATTTTCGAAAACCCCGAATTCATAATAGCGTATAAAAGTAATGGACATGATATACATTACCGTACTTGCACCACCCCACGCTTGCATCCACAACATTAAAAATTGGGACCACTTCGCTCCAGACTGAATGGCACGCACCCAGAACTTGGTAACCATGAAGAATAACAACACAAAAACGAATGTATATCCTTTCCTCCACCAATTTGTGTGATAAATAGCTAACCACTCAAATAACCATTCTATTCCCACTAGAGTTCCTACAAAAAGTACAAGCCAACGTAGTCGAAGCTGATAAACAGCAGCTACTAAACCCAAGACAGGAATAACAAATAGATTGGAGACAATTGCGCCTAGTATATTATTATAATATTGGACTGAAAGTATGTTTGGATAATATACATAGCAATTTCCGATTACCATGACTAGAAATTCGGCAACATACACCAATCCAGAAAATCCTAAAAAAAGAACAATTAGTCCAAACTGACGTTTCGAAAATATAACAAAAATCAATATGATTATACTGACTATTGTAAGAATCAAATAAGGGATATAGTTGGGCATTACAATGACTACCTTTTTTTCTTTATCATTCCTCAGAATAGCTAGGATATTCATCCCCATACTACATCGTTTCACTATTTTCATTAGACTCCAACTTTTCTAGTAAAAAAGCTTTTGGTCTTCACATGATTAAAATGATAATTTTTTGTTAAATTATGTTAAAATAAGTAGATATTGAAAAGAAGTATAGTAAAATTGTGAGGGGAATCCATCCAACAAGTAGGTAGACTTTAAAAACATTTTCTTAAATAGCAATAATGAAAGGTATGGTCTAACATATGAAAAAGATAACAATAATGATCTATTTGAGTATTGTCTTTATCTTAGTAGGGTGCAGTACAAATGAAGAATCTACTAACGGTTCTCCAATAGAGTCGACCAGTCAAGATAAGTCTGAAATAGACAATAACAATTCAGCAAGTACCTCCGAGGAATCTGAAAACAATAATACAGATATTACCTCATCCGAGAATAGCGATTTAAATGTAGATGATGAGGAAGACAAAGATTCATTGTCCCAGTATTCAAGTGAACAAATTGAATACGCTAGAGTTTGGTTGCAGCTTGGACCAAATCAAGAAATAGATGAACTGTATGTGAATCATATTTCTGCCGGAGAATTAATTAATCCAAATGACGACACCAGCGCCACTTATCCTGAAGATGTTATTCAATTATCAGGTTCACGATTAGTTGATGGGTCCGTAACATATAGTGGTAATGGAGATGGAACAATTAATGTATACAATGTTCCTTTACGCTGGGATGGAATCCCCCCTGAAGAGTTAGAGGAAGGTGTCATGCGCAAGGAAACAGAAAAGATTATTGAAAATACAGAGTCAGTATATATTGATCCAGCAGATGATGAAGATGTTATAAGATTAATCGAACTGCAAAATAATCATTAACATGTTCGTTATTAACGCTATTAATAGGTTGAGGGTTGTAATTTCACCCCAGCCTTTTTTGTTGTAATTCGTTTGGTATCAAGAGAATTAGCTGTTCCCTTCACCCAAAGAAGGCAACATCTACAAAACTCCCTTAACTATTTTTACTTTGAACCAAGGCTTGTAGAACGGCTCCACTAGCCTGGATCCACCCCCCTACAAGATTCAAATTTCCCTGTTCTTTTCCTTGAAGCTTAAGGATTCCTGCCATTGCCTGAAGGGAGTTTCCGATGGCTTGTAGAATAGATCCTACATCAAGCAAGAGGTTTTCTTTGTAAGAGCTCTTATCATCAACTGAGATATCAAAAGGGGACAATAGATTACCTAAGGTTTGAAGTAAATTACCTTTTATTTCTAATTCTGTTTCTCTTTTCTCGTCCGACATTATTAAAATACCTGAAACGACTGTTAAGTTCCCAATCGATTGGATTATGTTTCCTATCTTCTCGAAATCAAGAGTATTATCACTATCCGCTAATAGTGCATTTCCAGTTGCTTGCATGACATTACCAGTTATGGATAAATTCGTTTGTAGCTCTTCACTTAATTTACGTGAGGGCGTATTACTTATGGCATCAATAACAGTACCGATTGCCTGAACCCAAGAGCCCAGTAATTCTTCTAAGTAATTGTTCATTGGTTCTATCACCCTTCAGCAAGACGTTTGTGCATCTTATTCAAGGGATAAGTTAATGGTAACGGTAAGCAACTATAACCTTTGCTATTCCAACCTGACTTCCATATAGGTAGATTATTTTACGTTTTTTTAAAAATGTACTATTAATAATCAGAACTTTAATGATGCTAAATACAATGATAACTCTCGAATTCTTCTATCAGTTTCCGCTTCGATAACCCTTATTTCCTCTGTTGCCGTATAAAATGTATCACCTTGTAAAATATGATCAGACAAGTTCAGAAGTCCAACTGCTTTTCGATTAAACTTCTTTGCAATAGCAAATGTAGTTGCTGTTTCCATATCAACTCCAATATGCCCATCTTCTGACCAACGTTTCACTAATTCGGTTGTTTCCATTAGCATAGCACTGGTAGAGAAAACAGAACCCGTTACATATCGGTAGCCTTTTTCTTCACAATAATCGATAGCTGCTTGCACGAATCCCGAATCTGCATAAACCATTGTTTCTCCTGGGAAGTACCATTGTGAAACACCATCCTCCATATATGCACCAGTAACAATGAAAATATCACCGTACTGAACATGATGAGATAGACCACCAAAATAACCAGTTTGGATAAATTTATCGGTTCCTAAAACAGCATATCGGTGAGCTATGATGGATGCATGAGGTCCTCCAAATACATTTGAAAACCCAATTTTTTGTTGACTGTACTCACCGATTACTGTATTCCAAGTTGGATGCCATTGATCTGCTTGTAATAGATTTTTCCATAATTCTAAGTTGTCCTCATGCTCCCATTCACCATGTAGGATAAAGGTATTTGGAATATTCTTTTCTTCTATTCCCAAAGCGTTCATCCAGTCTTCTTTTGTAAACTCTCCATAAAGTTTCATCATGCTCCCCCTAGGTTAAGACTCTATTTTTGTTCGTGTTACGTCTTAAACAGCTTCCTTTTTCATAGCATACTCTAGCAGTGCTTGATAAATGGTATCCCAATTTTTATAGTTTTCAATTTCATATGGCTCAATAAATTCACGTTTGCTAGACTCATACTCAGCATCAAAGTTATGTAACTGTTTAATATCCATTCGATAGAATGCTTGGTAACCAACAAGTGGATATGGACTATCCTTTCTCCAATTTGGGTTCTCGTGATGGCTTACTTCAACACATCCTAAAAAGCTACAATCACCTTCTACATATCCTTCTTCCATCGCTTCTCTCTTAAAAGCTTCTTCCGGTGTTTCATTTGGTTCAATGTGCCCACCTGGAAAGTCCCAACCACGATGATTCAAATCAACGATCAATAGTTTTCCATTCCAAAAACAGAATCCGTGTGCACTTGTCATCAACTCTCTTGGACCTAGATAATCTTGCTTCCAGGTTAGTTTCACTCTTGCCTCTCCCCAAGTAACATATGTAGATACCAAGTTTATCAACTCCGAAACAATTATTTTATATATATAGAATCTATTAGAACTAAATAGCTATCATTTCCTTACGACAAAGGTAATTGCATTTGTCTTTAATGCAATCTTTCTACCATTTCTAGTTATTTGATATTCTAAAGGTTTTACCATATGCTTTAACACAGTCCAATTAGTAAACAATCTGAGCAAGATAGTATTCATTTCTTCTGTTTTTAGATTAATTTCTGTGTTAACTTCCAAACGATCACCGGTTTCCATATCAACCTCTTCTAAGGATGAATTTACAATTAAGCAATTAATTCCACCTTTTTTGGTTCCTTCAATCATCTCCGTTAATTTATTCTGTAACACTGCTTCAGACTCGACATGTTCTAAACTTGACACCGCAACAATTAAATCATATGTATTTCTTCCAATGTTAAAGCTTTCAATAGTAGACTTTTCCACCTTAATAATGGAAGTTAATCCAAATTCGCTGCTATAGCAAGTTAATTTTGCTATCGCTGAGTCTAACATATCGACACAGACAACTTCCCCTTTCATATCTTTTTCAAGAATCATATTAGCAATTGGTATGCTATTGCGTCCTACTCCACTGCCTAAATCAAGCACTCGAAGCGTTTCATAGCTAGTAAAGTAAGGTAACTGATCAAGTACCGTTTGTACAGGTTTATGCAACCACGATCCTGCAGCAAATAATTTATAGTTATCATAGCAATAATCATGATATGCTTTCTCTTCCTTACGAATATTCATAATTCGCTCCATTATAATCTTCCTTCTCCAATGTCATTACTTTAAAATTCGACAAATCCTCCGATTTTCCTGCTTCTAATCGTTTGTGCAAATAAGCCCTCTGTGCCCACACCTATTCCTCCCTCCCGAAATAAACTGCTATAGGGGTTGAAGGGAGGTTTGACCATCATGAAGAAATACGAACTTTTCACCTTAGTTAGTTTAGCTCTTGTGATTGCCATCCCTATTCTGTTCAACATATTCCAGAATAACCAAGACCAGACTGAATCCAGTGACCCCACTACAGAGGAACAAGAAAACAATAAGGAAAATGCTAATCAAGACAATAAAGATGCTGAAAATGGTGGCAACAAGGAAGAATCTGACAAAGAAAACAGCAATGCTAAAATTCATTGGGGTGTAGATTCAGCAAGTTATACGGATGAAGAATTTCTCGGATGTGTTGTTGATAACTATGGTAAACCAGTTGTCTGGGGAAGGTATTTAGGTGATAAAGAGGATGTATCTACTGGCCTTGACTCCGCCGAAGTAAAACGTCTGCATGACAACAATATACAGATTCTCATTATTTATAATCACGTGGAAGATGCACGAGGACATGATAACGGAGTGGACCACGCAAATCAAGCAATCTCTATGGCTGAAGAGCTTGGCGTCCCAGAAGGTGTGGCAATATTTGTTGATATTGAACCAAGTTATCCAGTAGATGTAGCATTCATGGAAGGATGGTATGAAACACTAGCAGATTCTAACTACGAATCAGGTGTTTATGGCGTGTTCGATGAAGAAAGCGATATATTAAATGCCTACAAATCAATGGAACAAAGTATTCAAGAAAACACCATTGTATGGACTGCATTCCCTCAAGTAGAAATCACTACAAAAGAAAACGCACCAGAATACAATTCTCAAGGACCAAAGAACTCCAAACTATATGGCTGGCAATATGCTATTGAAGGTGAAGCATGCAATATTGATACAAACTTATTCAAAGGGCAAATGCTAGACTATTTATGGTAGATTAATAGAGAGTGGGCGAAGTACTTTTGTGCAAATGCCCACTCTTTTGGTTTTTGTTGGTGTGACTGTGGAGGGTTTAGCTTCTAGCATGAGAACTTTAGCTTTTGACGTCGGGACTTTAGCTTCTTCTCTCATTCTTCAGCTTCTCCACTTAAAGCTCAAATCCTCCTCTCCCAACAAAAAAACAGCCCCCATCGAGGCTGGTATTATCATTCACTCACTTTATTCTTCTGCAAAGATGGTGGGCAAGCGTAGTTATAGGCTTTTATCTTCTTATTAATCTCTTTAACGAGTTTGCGTCTTTCTTTCCCATCCAGTTCTACTAGCATTTCCTTCATTGTGTCAATCTCATTGGCAAGCTCAACCCATGCAGGAAGGACATGGTTATCCTTTAGCGTTTTATACATTTGTGCTTCTGATGAATTTACATAGCTAGGTCCAAGACTTAATGGTTTTCCTTTTCCTGGTAGATTAGAAAAATCACCTGATGCTTCTGATCGCTTGATAATCTCTGTCATATGGTCTGTATATTGGACGGGCTCTTCTAGTTGTTTCCTTTTACGGATCCAATCCGGTTTTATGATGGATAGGACGTTGGCATCTTGTGATTTCTGATGCTGATACAAATAGCCTCTAAGCTTCCCCTCTTGCTTGAATCCAGACTTCTCTAGTAACTGATTGGAGGCCGTATTAGCCGGAAATGTTACAGCTCCAATTCGATAGATACCCAACTCTTGAAAGCAGTATTCTAATACACGATCTAATGCTTCTGTTAAGATTCCTTTTCGCCAGTGATTGGGGTGGAGTTCAAAACCAACCTCTGCTCGTTTTTGATGGGAAACATAATTATGTATACCGATAGTACCAATAAAATCATCGGTTTCTTTTAACATAATTCCCCAACGTATTCCTCGTTTATCTTTAAAAATTGTCTGAAAAGAATTAATTAGTTCAGCCGCTTCCTCTACAGATTGCAAGCTTTCTCTACCGTAGTATTTTGTAACATCGTCGAGTGATAAAATATTGAAAAACGCTTCGTCATAACCATGGTCAATTTTAACTAATCTTAATCGTCTCGTAAATAATAGTGGAAAATTCTCCAATTGATTTCCCCTCTTCCATGAACAATATTATGCTGTTAGGTTAACTATATACGAGTTCGCAAAAGGAAAACCCTTCAAACTGTGACAATTAATAGTCAATTCCAATAATCGGGATCGCCCATACGTAATTCCTCGACCATTTCATCTAAATCAGAAGGTGTAATCAAATAAATTGGGTAGTCCTTCGCCGTATTTTTTGCTTCCTCATAAAAGAAGCGGTTACTTCCCGGATATTCATCATCTAATAAAATTAAACATGCATCGCTTTTTTCAATAAGCCATTTATTCTTTGCTTTAAATTGATAAGGACCTTTGTAATCTCCGGTATAAAGTGGCTGATAGAAGTCTACAACCATCGTTACTTCTTCATACTTCATCTTCAATTCCTCCGGCCAGCGATTCTCTTGGTTTTCAAACGGTGGAATAATCGCAATCTGAATATCGTATTCTTCCTTTAAATCAAGGGCTACTTCTGCTGCCCATAGCTCGACACCCATTTGGCCAGAAATTAGAATCCATTCTAATCCCTCTTCAATAAATCCAATCAGCTTTTTTTCAATAGCTGCTTTAATAAAGGCAATTTTGGGATCAGTCTCTTTAAAAATATTTATTTCCATTGGTTTATAACCAGTTACTGCGAGTACTTTCATATGTAAGCACATCCTTCAAAATATAAAGAGCTGACTATTGCCAGCTCTTTATCATGTTAACACCATTTATTTGGTTTTTTCCAGTTCTGAGGTCCAGCTCCCATACCTGGATTCATCGGTCCCATGCCTGGGTCCATTGCTCCTGCTACCTGACCAGGATTACCTGGGTTCCCTGGATTTCCTGGGTTGTTTCCCCAGCCTGGTAATCCTGCGCCAGGATCCATCGCTCCTGCTACTTGACCTGGTGCAGTACCTGGTCCCATTCCAGGGCCTGCAGGTACATTGAATGCTCCTCCAAATTGATTGACACTATTTACTGTATTTACGACAGATGTTGAATGAGGGTATACGTGTTGGTTTTTAATTAAATGATGATTCATTACGGTTGTATGAGAAGGATGCACGTGTTGTATCGTTTCTTCAGAGCAACAATGTACAACATCTTGTTTTGTAGGATAAACAATTTGCTTCGGGCGTCCACAATGTGGTCTGTGATGATGTCCCATTTAAAATCCCCTTTCTTGTGATAAGTTCACTAATAACCTATGACAGCTGACGGATAGTTGCATCAGACAGCTACCTATTTTCGGGGAATTCGCTGATATTTTTTCTAGGGTACATCCCTATGGCAGTTTCTTCTTTAGGCGATAAACCGCCACAACGGTTAATAGGACAATTATACCAATACCGATCCACATTACCAAAACGATTCCATTGGGGAAAATTCTTCTGACCTCGTTAGATAAATCAATATCCCTAGATGGAGCCATTCCTTGTCCTAATAGCTCCAAATCTTCACCTGCTGATTGAATCACTGATGTTCGATCACAAATCCCAGTTGAGTAATAGTCTCCATATTCATTCATACCTCTAGCATACACCAAATATTCTTGACCAGTCTTAAATTCAAAACCACAATCGCCACCACCCATTCCCGTTTTAATAATGGTTTGGGATTCTTCAAACCCCTTCCAGATTTCTTTTACGTTAAACAGTACTTTTTTTGAATAATTCACATCATTCATTTCCATGACTTTCCCTCGGAAAACCACGCTTGAACGCTCTAACTCATCCTGTACCGACTGTGGCTCTACACAAGAACAGGCATAGGTTGGTAACGGAATCAGTAAAATTGTCATCGTGATTAGCGAGACACTAATCAAAAGTCGAACTAGCTTCATGTGTTGTTCGCCCCCTTTATCCATTAGACGCGCTAACACTATAAAATGATTCACATATAAAGAGTATAAAAAAGTGGCACCAGAAAACCAGTACCACTTTACCCTGTTTTAATAATGAGCAAGTAAACCTTTCTTCATGGCGAAGCGTTCACAACGTAAGAAAACCAGTAACCCTATCGCAAAATAAAACACAGCATTAAATAGTAATATCGCGATATCTCCCATCGTAAATTCACTTAGGGTGACACCATTTATCATCACTTCACGTACCATATCGATCCCTTTTACAAATGGGAAGAAAGCTAAAAATGGTGCGACCGATAATGGAACAAATGTTAATCCTGCAAGAATAAATTGAAGTATTTGTAAGAATGCCTGAATTTGTTTTAAAATCATTGTGAATCCTGCAATGATTAATCCAAGCCCAAACATACTAATCAGTGTCAATATTAATATCGGTAATATCGATAGTACATCAACATTCAACCATTGCCCTGCTGTTAGCATACTTACATATAATAAGAACACAATGATTATGAATTCAATTATGGTTGAAGACAGCAATCGTGACAACATGATTTTCCAAATACCAATTGGCGACATTCCGAGCTGCTCTAAAGTACCCTGTGTTGCTTCATTTGTAATTTGCCAGCCTATATCATTGACAACGACCATCGCTAAGAACCAGAATATATAATTGACTATTACGTATTGAATATTAGTATCCTGTGAGCTGGGATCGCCGATTAAAGAAATCCCCGCAAACATTCCTAAGAAAAGCACGTAGAAGGTAATAAGCATGGCAATCGTATTTGGTAAATAGCGTTTTAATAGAATGTATTCTCTTCGAATATTGGCATTAAACACGTTCAGGAAGCGCATATTCGTTTTCCCCCTTTACAATCTTCATAAAGACCTGTTCGAAATTAATTGTTTTACGATCAATCGTATCCACTGGGATTTGCTCTAGTTTCAGTACATCAAATAAATCATAAATTGCTTCACTCTTTGTAAGGTCGACTTCCAGCATGGATTGATACGTATCAGGGGTGTAAACGAGCTGAGGGAATTTTTGAAGTAGTGTATCATGTTGTTCTTTACTCAAATGCCCACCAAGCTTAATGGAATAAGCACGAACCTCAAATAGCTTTAACAAGTTTTCCACACGATCATCGGTAACTATTTTTCCATTATTAATAATAACAGTGCGTTCACATAAGTCCTCAATAACATCCATATCATGTGAAGTAATAATAATGGTTTTCTTTTGCTCTCTCACGATATCGCGCAGTATCTCACGGACTTCATAGCCAGTTTCAATATCTATACCAAGTGTCGGTTCATCCAATAAGATAACCTCTGTATTTGCAAGCATTGCAACAGCAATTGCCAGCTTTTGCTGCATACCTCTCGACAATCGATTGACTAGTTCATTTTCCTTATCCTGCAAGTGAAACTGTTCAAGTAATTCATCAATTTGTGCGGAAACCTCTTTACGTGATTTCCCTCGATTACCTGCAAAATACTCTAAGTTCTCACGTACGGTTAATCGCCAATACAAGTTTCGGTTTCCTTCTAATACTGCACTAATATGCTCACGAGCTCTTAGGCGTTTTTTCTGATTATCTGTGTTATTTATCAAGATTGAACCACTATCCGGAACAACTAATCCACAAATCATCTTAATCGTGGTAGTTTTACCAGCACCATTAGGTCCTAGGAGACCTAGTATCTCTCCTTTATTTACCGTAAATGAAATATCATCAACAGCAGTTATGTACGCTTTGGTCTTACGTTTCTTATAAGACTTTTTAAGATTTTTCACCTCAACAACAGGCTGTGTCACTCGTCTCATCCCCTTTATCATTTCTATTTGTAGTATAAAAAACATCACTAGGTCATTCTACGGCCCTTGGGTTGAAAATGTTTCAGTCTTGAGACGGATAACACAAAAATTGTTACTGCTGCTTAGTGTTAGGAAAGCTTTCTAGGATTCCAATTCCTTTTACGAGCTTTAATTGTTTCCCATACTCGATTAATTTTTGATAAGGGTCATTACCATTTATCCCGAGCACCATACAAAAAGCAGGCTCGGTTTTCATACCTTCCTGCTTTAACGCGATAACTTTTTCTTTGATGGATGGATTATGTTTGAGAAGCGTATGCTCTATTACCATATGAATATAAGCGTTTTGTTCCGTTACAGGTAAAGCCTGCCCAAATAATTCAAATTCAAAATCCAGAAAAAGAAAATTAGCTTTTACGACATGATTTCCTCTGATCATCTTCTCTTTTAGTCTAAATCCTTCCTTGTTCTGATACAGCCTCATAACATCTTTTTTAAAGTGATCAAAATCTTCTACCTCCATAATAATATCAAGATCTGATCCTTCAACATCAATTTCTAGCGGCATGGTACCACATAGGGTTGGATGATAAGCTGCCAAAGCTTCCATAATTTCTAATTTCTGAATGGCGTGATATGCAGCCTGTTGTCTCACATTTCCAATCCTTAGCACTTGCATGGAATCAAACAAGGAATCCCCCCTTAAAATTTCAACGAAATTGTTTTAAATTCATGCAACCCTGTTCCGTGTCTAATAACGTCCTTCCGCCGTAGCTCATATACAGCATCCTGGACATCGAAAAGAATACTTGGATCTAATCCTAAGGTGTTATGGGATCCATATACTTTACGGACTTGTAAAAAGGAAATCCTCTCTAAAGAACTTACTAATTCCTCTGGATCTGTCGTTGGATAAAAAGCATAAATTGGCGTATCCGTATATAATAAATCTCCAGTGAATAAATACTCCCGATCATTGTCTAAAATACAGATGTGTCCAGGAGAATGTCCAGGTGTATGGAAAATCGTTAACAAGCGATTTCCTAAATCAATTAGGTCACCATCAGACAAAAGCTCTGTTGGTTTTCCTTTAAATGGCACATATGTATTTGGATCAAATTCTTTTGGAGTTGGTATTGTAATATCTCTGCTGATATCTTTTCGGATTTGTTCCAAAGGTAAGCCTTTGATTCCATTCAGTAGCCAATCCGCTTCTGCTTGATGTACTAGAATGGTTTCAAATTTCCCATGACTGCCGATATGATCTGCGTGAACATGTGTTGTAATCACTACAATCGGTAAATCGGTAAGCTGATCGGTAATCCGCTTCATGTTATCAATTCCTAAGCCCGTATCGATTAACGCAGCTCTTTCTTCCCCAATCAATAAAAACGAGTGGACCTTTTCCCAATGTCCATATTCACTAATGGCATAGGTTGTTGAATCAATTTGCTCAACCGTAAACCACGAATCCTTTATTACCGCCATTTCATTTCCTCCTCTATTTATCACCTTTTCCAGCAATGTACGAAAGGATTCATATGAATATATAGAATGAATCCCTGAACTTTCCCACTATTATTTTTATAATAGGTTAACCTATCACTAGAAGCAATAGAAAAAGACAGCCGAATGACTGCCTTTAACCTATCTATAACCCATGATGTGGATTATGTTTCTGACGTGAGTGATTTTTATTCTTAACCTTTTTAGATCCATCTAAGCCTTCACCATATGGCATCTCTGGTCCTAGAGGAAGATTAGGTTGCTTCTGCTGTTTTGGTCCCTTAGGTCTTCCACCCATATTTTTACCTCCTTTCAAGGTATGTCTTTAGTGTTGGGAGGAGGTGAAAATTTATGCATATGTACGTTTATATTAAAGAAGGTAGTAGCTACCTAATAGATAGCTACTACCTTCATTTAAACTAGAGGAATTATAATGGATAGACTTTTCTACCAATTAATTAAAATAACGCAATAAGAAGCGCGATTAACAAAATAATTGGAGTGAAGATTACGAACCATACAAACAACAAGATTAATGCTGCTAACATCCAACTCACCTCCCATAGTGTTCTATGAGATCTCACATTAATAAGCTATGAAAAGGTACCTTTTTAGTTTGGACGAAATAACCTCTCTATTGAAAAATGGTTGAATCAAGT
The DNA here is from genome assembly GCF_039614845.1 of Ornithinibacillus xuwenensis. Lineage (NCBI taxonomy): Bacteria > Bacillati > Bacillota > Bacilli > Caryophanales > Bacillaceae > Ornithinibacillus > Ornithinibacillus xuwenensis. Next base: position 469,892 of record NZ_JBDIML010000003.1, read on the forward strand.
AGGATTTATATACTATTAATGCGATAAACACCCTTGTTTCTAGTAGGCAAGCATATATTTTATAGTAATTCCCAGGAAAAGATAGTCATCTACACTTACTAATGTTGAACATATAACGTACCTATGTATAGTAAGCGAACAAAGAAAAAGGTGGTGAACTGATTGAAACAATCCAGCTTTAAGAAAACGGCAGCAGGGAAATATAAGGAATTAAAAACTAATAAAACGCATCCCCAGAAAATTCAGCCTCCAGAAAAGCAATCTTCACATCAAGTGAGTGACGCACCAAACCATTCCCCTAAAAGCACAAAAATATATCCAATAAACGCTGCTACAAAGTCTAATAAAGAAAAAACATCTAAACAAAAAAGTGGTGATGGTGTGAATGAGTTAGAAGCATTAATTAGAGAAAAAATAAAGGAAATATTTTCGACCATAAAATCTGAAAAAGGAAAAGCATATGTAAAAAATATGCTTTCAAGTGCAGGGAAATATTTACAACAAAAATCATTCAAAGGGGTGATGAATACGATGTCTAAGGATAAAAAAATGTCCGATGTCCTAAAGAATCTCGGTGATAATGTTGACACATCTGAGATGCTTAAAACAATGATGAATGATCCTGCAATGAAAGAGACTGCAATGGATATGATGCAGGAAATGATGAATGATGAAAAAAAGATGGCAGAGATGACCGAAATGATGTCTAAAATGTTAAATAAAGAAGACTAAACAAGTATCTATTTTCTCTATTAAAACTATTAGAAATGATGAAAACATACTAGCAACTATTACTTCCTATCATATGCTATTACGAGAAAGGAGGTAATATAATGATTCAAAACTTTCAAACCAAAGCACAAGCTGAGATGCAAAATATTAAAAATAAATTCAACCAAAATGTAAGTAACCTTCGTAATCAAATGTCCTCAATGAACACCTCAGACAAATCGATGAACCAAGTTGTAAGCAGCATTGTAAATAAGATTAAAAATATGAAGTAGCATTTAGATTGTTCCTGCAGCCATTCATCACCGTAGAAGTATACTTCCATTAAAAAACCTCCAGGTACACTTAACTTAACCTGGAGGTTCTTTCATTTAATAATTATTTTGTAAAAGCATCTGTTAAAGCTGTTACAATTTGTTTCTTACGAGATACTACACCTTTTAATAACGCTCTATTATTAGAGTCTAAGGATGCACCAAATGCTTCTTCTACTTTGTCTTTACCAGTACCACGAGCAAATACCTCAGAATCATTGTTTAAAATATCCGTGACGACGAATAGGAATAAATCTAATCCCTTGTCATTTATCGCTTTATCCATTTCTTCTTCTAACTCCGATTGAAGCTCATATACTTTACTTGCATCAACTGTATTTACCTGTGCGATTTCAACCTTAGCATTCCCCATCGCAAATTCTTTTGCGTCCATTGTAATTAATTCCTGTGCTGATTTATCACTTAAATCAGCTCCAGCTTGCAGCATATCAAGACCATACTTATCAAGATCAACTCCTGCTATTTTAGCTAATTCATGGGCAGCATCAATGTCTTCTTGTGTACAAGTTGGTGACTTTAATAATAATGAATCAGAAATGATAGCAGATAATAATAAGCCTGCTATTTCCTTTGTTATCGCTACACCATTTTCTTTATATAGCTTATTCAAGATAGTTGCTGTACAGCCTACTGGCTCAGCGCGAAAATAAAGTGGCTCCTTTGTTTCAAAATTAGAAACACGGTGGTGATCAATTACCTCTGTAATTCGAACATCTTTAATATTGCTAACACTTTGTTGAAACTCATTATGATCCACTAAAATAACATCTTTAACATCTTCTGGAACTGCTTCAATAAATACAGGTGCCTCTACTTGGAAGTAATCTAATGCAAATTGTGTTTCTTTATTTACTTCTCCAAGTCTAGCAGCCTCTGCATGAACACCTAGCTTTGCTTTTAAATTGGCATATGCCAATGCAGAGCAAATAGTATCTGTATCAGGATTTTTGTGACCAAAAACGAGCGTTTTTTCCATCTTCATTCTCCTTTATATGTATAGCATTTTTTAACATTTCATATTCAGTTACAAGATTACCATAAATTATTGTTGGATTAAATATTTATTCTATGTACCTAATCATATTTTACAAATTCAACAATTGTTTTTATAGTTATGAGTATAGAAACTATAGATGAAGAGGATTTTTACAATGAAGCGATATATTATAGTTGGCGCCGGAATATTAGGGGCGACCACAGCTTATAAACTAGCGAAAGCAGGTGCAGAGGTCCTTATTGTTGACCGTCCAGATACTGGTCAAGCTACTGATGCAGCTGCAGGGGTAATTTGTCCCTGGTTATCCCAGAGGAGAAACAAAGCTTGGTATCATCTAGCAAAAAATGGTGCCAAAATCTATCCCGACTTAGTAGAAGAACTTCAAAAAGATGGCGAAGAGGATACAGGCTATGCAAAGGTAGGTGCGCTTAGCCTTCATCAGGATGAAAAAAAATTAACTACGATGAAAGATAGAGCACTAAAGCGTAGAGAGGATGCTCCTGAAATTGGAGAAGTAAAGCTACTCAATTCTCTTGAAACAAGAGCGCTTTTTCCCATGGTAGATGCAACGTATTCCTCTGTTCACGTTGCAGGTGCTGCAAGAGTTGATGGACGAGCTTTTCGAAATGCGCTACTTCGCGCAGCTGAAAAACATGGTGCTGCGTTTATTCATGGAAATGCAACCCTTTCCTATACAGGAAAGAACGTAAATGGGATATTTATCAATAAAAAACGCTATGAGGCTGATACTGTCATTGCTACCTGCGGGGCATGGATGGCTGATTTCCTCCGCCCGTTAGGAATCGAATTTCAGTCATCCTTCCAAAAGGGACAAATACTACATCTAGAATTACCAAATGTGGATTCCTCAAATTGGCCCGTTTTAATGCCTCCAACTAGTCAATCGATTGTACCATTTCAACACCGTATTATTGTTGGTGCGACACATGAGAATGATACAGGCTTTGATCATCGTGTAACAGCCGGGGGAATTCAGGATATACTTTCAAAAGCATTACAAGTCCTACCCGGTCTAGAACAAAGTGCCATCATTGAAGCTAGAGTTGGATTTCGCCCATTTACCCCAGGCTTTCTTCCTGTTATTGGGCGCTTACCAGAAATTAATGGATTATTAATTGCAAATGGACTTGGATCTTCAGGCCTGACAACTGGTCCATATTTAGGTACACAGCTTGCCAAACTTGCTCTAGGAGAAACAGTCGAGATTAATTTAGAAAACTATGATGTTCGGGAGGCAATTAAATAGATTCAGTTTACTTTAAATTCTAGTTTTGCTAAGCTATTAACGATAGATTAGACTGAACCTATTTAGAGGGTGATTTGTATGAAGGGAAAAATAATCGTATTTATAATCATATTATTCATCATTGCAGCGTTAGGACTAGCATGGTATCTACTTTGGAATGTTATCGAGAACTATAATCTTGATCTTAAAGCAGAAGCTGCTAAAAGCATCCTGCAATGGAAATAACCATTTACCCCAAAAAAAACGTCTTTACCGACTAGGTAAAGACGTTTTTTTACTGCTTCAAAAAATATTGATTGCCACCAGCATTCTTTGCTTCATAAAGGGCTTGGTCCGCATTTTTCATCAAGGATTCAAATGTATTCGCTTTATCTTTTGCTAATAAAGAAATCCCAATACTCGTGGTTGTCACAAACTTTGCATCTTCAATAACCCATGGAGCTTTTACTGCTTCAATAATTTCATCTGCTATTCCAATTACCTCTTCCTTATTTTCACAGTCTTTCATCAAAAGAACAAACTCGTCTCCACCAAGTCGTGCTAATGTATCTGCCTGGCGAATTTTCTTACCTACTCTTAGGGCAAATTCTGATATCGCTTTATCACCGACATCATGACCAAATGTATCATTAATTGATTTAAAATGATCTAAATCCATAATAATAACAGCTAATTTACTACCATCATGCTCATATTCTTCTAATGCTTCTTTTAGTTGCATATTAAAATATCGTCTATTTGGTAGTCCTGTTAAGGAATCATGGTATGCAAAGTATTTCAATTTATCTTCATAGTTTTTACGCATCGAAATATCTCTGGATAGAACAACCATCTGCTTAAACTCATTTTTATAATTGTAAACAGGAGAGCCTCTCAATTCAGACCATATCCACCCCATCGTTTGATGCTTCTGTCTAAATTGAGCAACCCAAGGCTTTCGATTCTTCTTAGATTGTTCAAATGACTGTAATAATGGTTGAATATCCTCTGGATGAACATTATGGTAAAAATCTTTTCCAATATACTCATCAGCATCAAAATTAAGCACATCGCGATAAGATGGTGAAACATAGGTTATTTTTCCTCTATAATCCAGCATAGTAATTAGATCACCAGAGTTCTCCGCAATAATCTCGAATTTATTTTCACTTTCATTATATTTGTTTTGAATTTTGATTTGTTCTGTCATGTCCTTACAAATCGCATAAATTCCCACTGTTTGATTATTGACAATAATGGGTGTAAACTTCACAATCGATTCAATCGTACGACCATTCTTATTCTTCATCTTAATCCGAAACTCTTCCAAAATACCATTAATAGCGATTTCAAAATACTTCTCTGCATTTTGAATATCCTGATCAACGACAAGTGTCGTATATGGAATACCAATCAGCTCTTGATAGGTATAGCCTGTAATTAATTCAAGTGAACGATTTCCTGCTACTATCATTCCATCCTCATCGATAGCAATAACAGCATCTAAATTATAATCAAAAAGAGATTGGTAGCGCTGTTTCCCTTCCACCAACATCTCATGTGCCTTTACAGCAGCCTGCTCTGCAATTTTACGCTCAGTAATATCTTTAACAACAGCAACAACACTAACACAGTTCCCATCATCATCAATGAGTGGCGTGAGCACATTCTCACCATAACGAGTTTCACCAAGCGGAGATGGATAGAGATCCTCATAAACGACACAATCTCTCGTCCTAATCGCTTCCTCATATTTTTGATGTAAGAAGTCAGCTGTTTGTTTATCTAATACTTCATAAAAGTTCTTCCCAATAATAGCATCCGTAAATCCTGCATACTTTTTTACTGCAAGATTAATAAAGTTATAGACAAACTGCCCATTATGGCCTAATTCCATAATGTAGACCATATCTTGAATTCCATTTAAGAGGACATTATTTAAGAATTTTTCTTTTTGTATCATCATATAATCTCACACTCTATCTATGAATTGACGTCGATTCTATAGACTTTATTACTATAGATTTTGCTATTTTTCTCGTGAGTATAGTTAAAAAATACTAAATAACTACTAGGAAAACAATAGGTCTTTTTGCCTATTAACGCTATACTAAACAAATCATTAGCAAGTAATTATTATATACAATTATAAATTATAATCATAATACTTGACTAATGAAAATTTTACCAATTGACTAACTTTTATTGTAAAATGAATAATCAAAACCATTTCTCTTAGCATGATACAAGGCTTCATCAGCAAATTTTATTAAATCGTTTCTTTGCCTAGCATGTGTCGGAAATATCGCAATCCCAATCGTCATGCCAAAAAGAATCCGAGCATTATTAAAGTGTAATGGCTCATGCATACTCTTAATTATTCTTTCTGCTATATTTTCCACCAATTCCTTAGTCTCAATATCCGGTAAAATAACCCCAATCTCGTCGCCACCTAATCTTGCTACGATATCGGTCTTTCTGACGGCAACCTGGATTCGTTTCGCCATCTCCTTAATAACAGCATCACCAGTATCATGGCCAAAGCTATCATTAATTTTCTTAAATTCCTTCCCATCCAATATCATGAGTGCAACTGATTCATTTGTTAATACAGCCTTATCTAGTGCCCATGCTAGTTCCTCATCAAATACTCGTCTATTGGATAATCCTGTTAGATAGTCAAAATAGGCCATTTGGGCGAGCTGCTCCTGTTGTCGCTTAATTTCAGTAATATCTCTTGCCGTCCCAAATACACCTTCCATTCTATCATGAACTAGCAGTGGAATATTTGTAATTAGAAGGGTCAGTTTATTCTGGTTCTTATCAAGATAATCTACTTCATAACTTATTGCTTTTCTATCAGCTATACAAGCATTAAATTTATCCACTGTATTATCAACTTCAGTATCCGAAAGAAAATCTGTAAAAGAATTCCCAATTAATTCTGCTTGAGAATATCCCGCTAGCCGTTCAGCTGCAGGATTGCAGCTAATAAATCCCCCTTCTAAGTCCATTAAAAACATGGCATCAGGATGATTGAGGAATAACGCCTCATATTGCTGCTTACTAAATGCTAGCTGCTCTTGTTTTGACTGTAACGTTAATTTTAGCTCATGTAATTCTTGATATTGTTTCGCTCTTTCCGTTAAGTCACGCACAATACCGATGATGAATATACATTTACCATCATCAGATAATATTGGATTTAATGACACCTCACCAATTAATTCTAAGCTTTTTGTTGAATAATTTAGTTCAAACTTCTGTGGTCGTAGTGTTTGAGCAACCTTATTATATTGCGTAATTAACTGTCTGGATATATGATGTGGTACTACTTCTTCTATTATCTTCCCTCGAATCTCGTGATTTCTATAATTTAATACCTTACTAGTCGCCTCATTGATATATTCATACTTAAAATGGTCATTCTCTACCTTCATGATAAAGACCATATCTTCAATTGAATTCATGACATATTTAATTGCTTCAATATTTCCAAATGTATTAAAAAAGCTCTCCATAAACAAACATCCTCGTTTATAAGATAGTTGCCTATCACTAATTTCTGACTATAAGAAAATGCTACACTAATCAAATAATACTTTTTCAATTTTTGAAAGTTATGGTAAACTACTAAGTATCAAGTACTATTTCGACATTTTTTGACAGGTGAATATCATGACAAAACTTAGTATTAAAAGAATACCTATAAGTCTTTGGATTATTAGTGTATTGGTTATAGCTATTTCCATCTATATTGAAACCAATACACCAATTGAAACAGAGGGCATGTATTGGACAATTAATATCATTTTAGTGGCCATGTTTTCATACTATGGTGGTATTTATGGTGGGGTCGCTTTTATTGTGATTCTCAGTGGCATATATACCATGATGAACATTGTTGCCACTCCGAATGAACTTTCTGTTCAAAATTTGTTTCCATATGGAATCGGCTTATTTATTGCACTTTCAATTGGTACACTTGCTTGGAAAATTAAGACGAATGAAATTCAGCTAAAAAAGATATTTGAAAACAATGACATCACTTTTTGGACGTGGAATCAGGAAACTGATGAGCATATCTTTTCTGAAGGCTATGCCAGTATTTATGGTGTAACAAGTGACATTTTAAAAGAGAACCCAAATCTTTGGTTAGATGTAGTCCATCCGGATGATAAAGAAATTTTGTTGAATGCTTTAGAGCAACAACGGGCAGGGAAAAAAACTAGTATTACTTACCGATTTTTCCATGCTAGTGGTGAAGTAAGATGGATTCAAGATCGTGCAACCCCCTACATAGACAGACACGGTGAAGTAACCCGCGTAGATGGGGTAGTATTTGATATAACAAGTCAAAAAAAGGTCGAACAAAAAATGAATCAATTGATACATTATGATTCATTAACAGGATTGACCAATCGTAAATGGTTTCAAAATTATCTTGATACAGCATTAATTTCCACCAAAAAATATAGTCGCCCTTTGGCTATAATGTTTATTGATTTTGATAATTTCAAACGAGTAAATGACACGTTAGGACATAGTGCTGGTGATGAGCTACTGATTCGAATTGCTAATCGCCTCAAGACCATCCTAAGAGAAAGTGATATTGTTTCCCGACAAAGTGGTGATGAGTTTTTAGTGCTAGTTGAAAATCGTGAACTGCCAGAGATTGAGACACTTGCTAGGAAGATAATTCTTGAAATGAACGCTCCTTATTCCATAAACGGAACCGAGATTATTTCGACTCCTAGTATCGGAATTAGTGTTAATCATGATTGGGAAGACGATGCTGAAGCATTAATTAAAAAAGCTGATTTTGCAATGTTTTTAGCAAAGGAAAATGGTAAAAACAATTATCAGTTCTACAATGAAGAACTAAATAAAAAAATGAAACGAAAAATGATTTTAGAAACTTATTTACATAAAGCAATTGAGAAAGATGAACTTATCGTACATTATCAACCACAATTCGATATTGCAACCTATCAAATTTCCGGTGCTGAAGCACTACTTCGCTGGGAATGTGAGTTGGGAAAAATTCCGCCTGATGAATTTATTCCAATTGCAGAAGAAACAGGACTCATTATTCCAATCGGCGAATGGGTGCTAAGACAAGCTTGTCGAGATGTAAAACGGTTTCACGAGAAGGGATTTACGTCGTTTCCAATCTCCGTTAATATCTCAACCAGACAGCTTATGACTCCTAACTTTATTGATCGTGTAAGAAGCATTGTTTTGGAGGAAGACGTTAATCCTCAGCTACTAACACTAGAAATAACGGAAAGTGCTTTTCTTTATTATGAAGATGCCAAAGAAAACATTTTAGAGTTACGAGAGCTAGGTGTTGGCGTATCACTCGATGACTTTGGTATAGGTTATTCGTCTCTAAGCATGATTCGAAATATTGAAATTGATGAATTAAAAATCGATCGTTCCTTTTTAAATGATTCCTTTAAAAACAATCGTGTCCAATCCTTATTAGAAGCAATCATACAAATTGGTAAAAAAATAAATACAAAAGTAGTTGTTGAAGGAATTGAAACAAAGGAGCAAATTGAATTACTTGCTGTACATGAAGTTTATGGTCAGGGATATTATTATAGTAAACCGATACCTGTTCATGAATTTGAAGAATGGTGTCTAGGTTCTCGTGAAAGAGCGAAGAGTTTTTAATTCTTCGCTTATTTATTTTCCTTTTTTTCTTTCCAGGATTTAACCTCATCATCCTCAATAATACCCAATACAACATCCGCGATATCTGGTTCCCGTAATAAGCGATCGGTTAGCTTAAATTTAATATCATCCGCATCAGCCAGTGAAAATCCCTTTTTAAGTTCAACAGTCACTTCAACATGATACGTACGACCTTCTTGTATTACCCGTAAATAATAGATATCCATCACGGTTTCATCTGCTAATAAATCTTTTGCTATTTTATTTTCTACGTCTGCTGGTGCCGAAACGCCGATTAAGCCGACCATGTTATCATATCCAACCCGAAACGCCACAAATAGCATTAATATCCCAATAAAGATTGAAATAACCCCATCAGCCTGCAAAATATTGAAATACTGTGCCAAAACAATACCAATTATGGCAAGTACCGCACTAGAAGTGGCGACTAAATCCTCATAAAAAACTAAACGAGTTGCTGGAGAGGCTTTTCGTGCACCTTTAAAAGCTAATACAAAGATGTTTCCACTTTGTTCAAGATTGGCTTCTTCTTTAATTTCCTTCATTGCTTTTATTAAAATAAATCCATCAATAAGAAAGGACACAAGAAGGATGCCAACATTAAGTAAAAAATTGGTTGCCTCCTGAGGATGCTGAATGAGATGCCAGCCCTCTTTAATTGTTTCGTATGCCATAACCGTCACAACGATTACCGCAACCATACAAAATATATTAATGACTCTCCCGAATCCAATTGGAAAACGCTTGGAAGGCTTCATTTCTGAAAGAACGCTCCCAAAAAACACAAACCCTTGGTTAACTGCATCAGCGAGTGAGTGCATCGATGAAGCAAACATCGTCCCACTACCACTAATCACCGCTGCCACACCTTTAATTCCTGCCAAAAAAGCATTCCCTAATGCAGCTATTCCAGAAGATGTATTTCCCTTCTTAACAAGTTGAATAAATCCCATACAGATTCCCCCGAATAATTTTGTATGTTATCAATGCGTTCTTTATCCTTCCCTTAACCTACATTATCATGTATAAGAAAAAACAAACGCTTTTGCTAATAAATGACTCGAATACAAAGCATTCTGAGCGCACAATGTAAGAGCAAAAGGAGGGATTAATCTGATTAAACGGATGCTTACATTTTTCATATTATTCATGTTCATCACTGGATGTACGAATGACGCACAAGATGAAGCACAAACAACGCCCATCACACCAGATGGCGATTATGCTATAGATGATAACACTCCAATAAGTAATGAACGAATAAGCTCTGAAGACCCGGCGAATGCAACTGGGATATCCGACTTATTACAGGAAGACACATCTTTAGAGTCGAATCAAAAAGAGAATAAGAAAGATATTACGCCGAAGAAGCCTGATAAAGTAGAGGTTAAAGGGTTGTATTTAAACCGTACTTCAATAAAAGAAGAAAATATCCAGAAATATATTGACCTCATAAAAGGCACAAATCTTAACGCGGCAGTAATTGATATTAAGGATGATTTTGGCAAGCTAACGTATGATTCGAATATCGACTTAGTGAATCAAATTGGCTCCGATAGTAATCCCGCAACAAGAGATTTAGCAAAACTCATCAAGCGATTGAAAGAAGAAGGAATCTATACCATCGCTCGTATCGTTGTATTTAAAGACCCATATCTTGCTGCCAATAAAACGGATTTTTCGATGAAACGAAGTGATGGTAGCGTATGGCAGGATGCTGCAGGTACAAAATGGGTTGACCCATACAAAAAGGAAGTATGGAACTATATTACATCGATTGCTCAAGAAGCAGCCGACAGTGGATTTGATGAAATTCAATATGATTATATTCGATTTCCTGAGAATGGAAAAAAAGTAGATCAGGAAGTAGCCTTTGCCAATCCAGAAAACCGCACAAAAGCAGAAAACATTCTAGCTTTCCTAAACTATTCTAATGAACAGTTACAGGAATATCCCGTTTATGTTTCTGCTGACGTGTTTGGTCTCGTTACAACGGCTACCGATGACATGGGAATAGGACAGGTTTGGGAGAATATTTCCCCAAATGTGGACTATATCTCACCGATGACCTATCCTTCCCATTATGCACCAGGCTCATACGGCATTAAGAACCCGGATGCATCTCCATATGATGTTATGCTTCAGGCAATGCAAGACGCGAAACAACGAAATCAAAAGTTAAAGACCAACGGAAAGCACGCAGCCACTATTCGTCCTTGGATACAGGATTTCGATTATAAGCGTAGTTACACCATTCAAGACGTACAAAACCAAATAAAAGCACTAAACGATCAAGGAATAACACAATACCTCATTTGGAATGCAACAAACGTATATACTAAAGAAGCCTATAAATAACCGCAAAAAAACCGCTGATTAATCAGCGGTGTACATAGAATACTTCCATCTCAACAGACTATACTTACTCCCCAACAAACCTTTTATTTCCTTTAGGCTTCCTAATTGTTACCTCACTTATCAAGGTAGATCCTAGAATAAATATTCCGCCCACCATTTGTACAGCACTCATACTTTCGCTTAAGATAATTGCTGCCATCACCACAGCTGAAATTGGATCGATATAGCTCAATACCCCTATCGTTTGTCCTTTCAATTTCTTCATCGAAGAAAAGTATAATAAATAAGCAAACCCAGTATGTATAATACCTAAAACTAAAACCAAAATAATAGACTGCATACCTAAATTGGTATAGTTCATTTTTTCCGTAAACGCGACATACGGAAATAAGATAATGGAAGCAATTGATAATTGCATAACAGTTGTTTCATAATCCGATAAGTCTTTTATGAATTTATTGATTAAGATAACACTCGCATACAGTCCAGCTGCTAGTAATCCAAATGCAATACCAATTGGATGGTTATAGGATTGATTGATTAATCCTGCATCAGGCTGTACGACTAAAAACAACCCGACTAGTGCAATAACTATACTAAATCCCTTCTTCAACGTCCATTTTTCTCTTAGAAGAAATGGTGCTAAAACCATTACAAACACTGGCGCGAAATAATAGCTTAATGTAGCATTTGAAATTGTCGTGTACTGATATGCTTCAAAAAGAAAAATCCAATTGAATCCCATCGCTGTACCTGATATTACCAGGAACAACAAATTACGTTTTGTTGTTTTAAAATTAAATTTTTGTCTGATAAAGAAGCTGGCTCCTATTAAAAACAAACTTCCAATAGCTCCTCTAAAAAGTGCAATTTCACTGGAAGAAAGGTTAATATTTTTCACAAACAACCCAATGCTTCCAAACAGAAGCATTACCAAGATAAATGATGCCTTTGCCTTCATGCATGTCTCCCCCTATTGCTACAAAAAGCCTTCCATTTTGTTTCCTTATTATCTCATGTGACAGTTTAAAAAAACAGAAATTTAATATTATTTCTAGAGTATTCATTTAGAAAGTAACACAACATAACAATAAAAAGGAGTCTCTGTATGAACGAAAAAAATTCCTTTACGGTTGCGGGAACTAATATAGAAGAGGTAAAACAGAAAAATGCCAATTCAGGTCTTTCCTATAATGAGGTAAAAGAATTGTTAGCGAGGACGACTGGAGGTCATGGGACATCCATCTACAGTGATACCGATCCAGAAGCGGTAAAAAAACAAATACAAGACGACACGCATTCATAAGGAGGTTTTAATTTTGACAGAAAAAAACTTCGAACAAATCTACAACGACTATAGAAATAAGCATGAAACAATTTCGAATGAAGAAGCTCCTAATGATACAGAAAAGATTGTCGCAGTCCGCAAAAATCACAGTGGTGACATTATTGCATTTAAGACAAATTCGGGCCGTGAGTTGGATTATATCACTGCTTTAGAAGAAGCAAAAGCAGGTCACTTAGCTCACATTGATGTATTCCATAAGTACGGGCGCGATATAATACGTAGTGAGCCTGATGGAATTAAGGAAAACAATCTGGATAATTTACCTCTATTTTAAGATATAGAGGAAGGGACAAAAGTATTTTTAGCAAGGAAAAAAACGAACGATTATAGCTTGTGCATATATTCCGATCCGGAAATATACTTCGCTTTCACTTCCAGTACAGGGGCGACAACTGTTCGTGAGCAACCTCACAGTGTCTACCTTGCCGTGGGCAGCTGGTGAGCCTCCTCGCGCTAGCGCACTGCGGGGTCTCACCGATGCCTTTCCTCCCGCAGGAGTCTACGTATATTTCCGGATCTAGTTTAGTTTATCGTTCGGCCTTTCAGAATTACCTTTTAGTTTTGTCCCAGCTCCATAAAAAAACTTAGTTGTCAGGATTATAGCTGGGTACATAGAAAGGGTTACTCAGGCTTCCTTTCTTGCTTTTTCTTGTCCAAATAAACCCATGTGTAATAAGTTACCCAAAATAATAGGACACCTATAATGGCATACTGCTTATACTCAGAGGGTAAATAAATGGATAACAAAATGACAATTAGTACAAATGGAGGTAAGAGTATCAGATATTTTTTCCAGTGCATCCCAAAAACTCCCATCAATAAAAACACGCTGCTTTGATCATTAACAGAGAAAAAGCATAAATCTATCCCCTGACCGTATACCTTATTATGTAGGGCCCTAAGCATCACAAAGTAATCACTATCCTACTATCATAACAAAAAAACAGTAGAATTAGACATTCTTCTGTTTTTTCATGTACGTACTATTGCATAAATTGAACGACTAAATCATTAAATTTTTCACGTTCCTCCCAAAAGCCACCATGACCACTATAATAAAATGGAATAAGCTCTGATTTTGGTATCATTTGATTTAATTGCTGTGCCTGTTTAAATGGGATTACGCTGTCATGTGTACCGTGAATAATTAAAGTAGGGGCAGCTATTTTCGGAAGGTCTTCATATACATTTTCGTCTCGAAGTAGTTTAATCACTGCTGCGGTTGACCAGCCTGCTGCTTCTAAGCCCATTTGAAAGAACCAATCAGAGAATGGCTTCGTAATATATTGAAAGAAAAAGTTATCCGTTACACCCTGCATCATCTTTGGCCGGTCATTTAACGTTTCTTCTAGTAGCTTATTTGCATTTTCCGCTGTAAATCCAATTGGTGCTGCTGCGTCAACCAGTACAAGCTTCGATACCCCATGGCCATTGTACTTAGACATATATCGTATTGCAATGGCACCTCCTGTCGAATGCCCAACAAGTGTCACATCCTTTAATTGGAGTGCTTGGATCACAGCATGGATATCAGCTGCTAATCGATTATACGTATAGCCATGTATTGGTTTATCTGATTTACCGAACCCTCTCCAATCAATACCAATACAACGATATTCCTTACCAGCAAGCACATCAAACTGGTATTCAAATTGTTTATGACTTAATGGCCAACCATGGATAAATACGATTGTCTTATTACTCTTATTACCACTCGGATTAACATCCTCTACAAACAAATTTACACCTTGCTCTACCGGAACATAATATCCCATTAAATCCCTCCTTAGCTATTGGCTTAACACAATACGATATTCAGCACGTGAACTATAGGTGAGAACCTATAGCCAAGGAGAATTTTGAAAGTAATAAAATCCGCAACCCGAAGACCCAATATTACAATCTAAATAACTCTAACCCATTTTATTTGGGTTAGAGTTTATAAAACCGTGGTATTTTTTAAGTACATACAACTATCTAACTTGTTTTTTGATAAAAAGGAGATTTAACAATTTCTAAGTCGGTCATTAAATATTCATGACTCCGCATCAACTTGGTTTGAAGTGCAGCAGTAATGTCATATGAGTCATAAGCACATACTGACATTATCCCTAAATCGCTCACCGCACAATCAGCTAGTTTTTCAAACTCATCTAATTTTTCTATTATATTATCCTGGTTCATCCATTCAACATGAGCCCATGTTCGCATGACAATGTTTTGAGCTAAAAAAGGATCCAGTAGTCCGCTAAACTTTTCAATAATGTTATGTATGTCAAAGGAATGATAATAATTATAGTAGCTTAAATTATTGATATAGTGAATGTAAGCTTGTTGTTCCTTAGGAAGATTTAAGATAAACTTTTTTTCTAATTCATTATATATAGCTGGATTCTCGATAACTATGAGATGATGCTTTCTTTTTAATCCCTCTTCAATATAAGCTTCTAAATTTTGCAGATAGCATTGATGCGCTTGAAAAAAATATAGGATGTGCGCTCTATTTTGTACTTCAAGATATTTTGTCAATCTTACCATGTTCTTCTCACCTTTATTCAATTTTAATTCGTATTATCTTGCCTAAAAAATGAAGGAAACACTTTAAAATTTTTACCGGAATCATAAAATGGAGAGAGGACTATTTCCATATCGGTCATTAAGTAGGGAAATTTTCTCATCATTTTAATATAATTATCGGAGGATAGTTCTTTAGCATTATAAGAAGAAACAGAGAAAGTATTTTGATAATGAATGTTTAATTGATTTGCCTTCAACATTTTAGTCAACTTAGCTAAGGTTCCACTTTGTTCATCCAAGCTCCAAAAATGAAAGTTTGTAATCTTTAGTTTGTATTTTTTAATCATGGAATCAACTTGTTCAAGCTGCAGATCAACGTCTCTATCTTTATTAATGAAGTATATATTCTTTATTTCAATTGATAGTTTATTTAAATATTTCGTGACTACCGCCTTGGTATGATCACTTTCTATTAAAAAGCATAAACTATCATTTTTCACACCAGACAGCAAAAATAAAATTAGATTCGAAATATATGCTTCAGTACTCTCATAGAGATAAAGTGTTTTCCCTTTACTCAACTTGTTAAAATACTCCGATATCGAAATTTTATCACGTTGCAGATCCTTTAATAGACTTTCCTCGAAGAACAGCCTTGGGTCAAAATCTAGTACCTTAGCTATATTTATCGCTACTTCAATTCCTGGGTTTCGCTTTCCATTCTCAAGCTGGGAATAATAGCTTCTATCAATAAATGCTTCATTGGAAACCTGCTCCTGAGTCATGTTTTGAGATTTCCTTATCGTTATTAACCACTCTCTCTTCATATATATCCTCCAATCCCCTTACCTAAATCTAGTTAACCTATTAAATTAGATTAGATTTAAGGATACAAAGCTATTGAAACATAGAGTATGTAAACACTTCCATGGTAATTATTTCATCCGATTCGTTGAACTAACTTTTTAAGTGTAACAAAATTCAGGCATCTATAGTGTGTCTATTTGTCACGGTTATCTTTTCAAGTCTATCATCAAAATGTGGCTAATTGAAACTTTATTCGCTCATATAGAGGGTATAAAATGAATAATAGGTATTTTGCACGATAGTAAAGATAAAGGAAATGGTAATTCAGCATCGAGAGATTCTTTCATGACTGAGCATTTGTTTTGTCGGACTTTTGGGGTGAAGTAAGAGCAATGGTAGAATGTAATAATGACCATCATGTATATGAGGAATTTATTTGGGAAGCATATAGCACATTAAATCTATTAAAGAGCTGGCGAGAAGATGGGCCAATAGACTCACACGATTTAAAAAACATCCAAATACACTTTAAAAGCATGAAACAATTCAATGGTAGTAAATATCCAGACACGACAAAAATAGTTGAGAGCTTAAGACAAACACAAAGCTTACTACAATATACATATCAACAAACACTTGTTGACGAAGCAATCACCCAAACAGAAAAGGATATTTATAACTTGATAATTAAAAATGACAGAAAAATACTGCAAGGTTGCTAGCTTTTTTGGTAATAACCATTGAATAGTGAAAGCCGCTTCAAGAGAAAAATTCTCGAGCGGCTTTTTGGAATTGATATAAATCGAATGAATTTATCCAAGAGACAGGACGTGTTTATCCCTCTTTAACTGGATACAATATGTCAAAATCAAAAGCTTGAATTTGGTCAGCTGGAACTTCAAACGTATTAAATTTATCTAATCGATTTGGTTCAAGCGAGAAGGCATTTGGCCCATCATCAAGTTGATAGCCTTCTTCATTCATCCATTGACTTAAATAATTGTAACGAAGGTCCATTTGTTCTCTACTAAAGCAACGGCATTCGATTTTAGCGTACTTCCTTTCTGGGATGGTTACAAGTTGAAACTCAGCAGGAATAGTTGTAATCGTATTTACTTTGACGCCCACCCAAAGTTCTATAGAACCGTCAGGCTGTACCATATCTGCTTGATTATAAAAGACTATCCCCTCATTCTCTTCTACTAAAATAGATCGATCAGGAGCAATAACATCCTGTAATCTCCTCCAGCCTTTTCGAACCTCTTTGCCCGCTTCAAAGTTCTTCATTTTCCCTTTCACTTTTGTTGCCAGCATTTGGAATGAATCCACCTTAACAAGAGTTGCTTCCAATTTCTGTTCACCTCCCTGCTCTTTTTGCTCTCCTAAAATTACCTTCAAAGATTGCGGAATCGGTTGCGGCTTATAATCCTCAATTGGAAGGGGTTTTGCATTCAATTTTGATACTTCTTTTTCATTCATAGACGTTTCTCCTTTACTTCTATTTTTTGATGGATAAATTTCTTCATATTACAGCGTCACACAGTTCAACACGGAGTTCTTCAGAGGAGATTTCTTCCATTTGATAAAACTCCAAACTCCAATTGTTCGTTGCGCGTGTTAAACCATGTTCTGCAATCCATTGATGCAGGATTTGATAACTGTTCCCAATATCATATTTAGGTCCATTGTGCATGAAGGAAGCGTACTTATGGGAAGGAATTGTTAAGGCAACCATTCCATCTGGTATGTCATTAAACCTAGATACAGGAACACCAATCCAATAACCATCCTCCTCAGCAGCTTGCGTTTCAACCTTAAACGCTCCTATTTGTCTCGTATCTACTAGATAACGAATCTCATTGACTCTTTCTTCAAGTTCTTTTGCCGCCTTTGGTATTTCTTTTTGATACGCATCTCCCTCACAAAGGACACGAAACCCTACCAATTTAATCTCGCCGAATTCCTTTAGAACGTTTTCTGTACGAATATGATTTGGCATAGAATACCACCTTTCAGCTTTTCCTTTTAATAGATAGAGTCATACAATTCAACATGAAGATCTGTTGGATTAATTTCGTTTGCTTGATATAATTCTAGCTTCCAGCTATAGGAAGCACGTTTTAAGTCTTTTATAACCATCCAATTATGTATTACTTCATAGCTTTTTCCGATTAACGTATTAGGACCTTTATGCATCATCGTTACATACTTTTGTGGAGGAACGGTTAAGGTAACCATATCTTCTGGTACTTGCTGAAAACTAGATACTTGTACACATACCCAGTAACCATCCTTCTCAGGCACTGTATCCTCCACTATATACGCTCCAACCTGCCTACCCGAATTCATGACATGCTTTATTTCTTTTACTCTCTCTTGAAGGATGCATGCAGCTTTATGGATTTCTTCTTGATAGTCCTTGTTGCCACACAGCACACGAAATCCAATTAGCTTTACTTCTCCAAGCTCTTTTATGACAACATTACTCCTATTTATATCCTGACTATTTGCTTTCCCCATGATGACTCGTAAAGAATGTGGGGTCTGCTTTGGCCGAAAATCTTCTGGTATAATTTCTTTTTTATCACTTGCTATATTCATTCACATACTCCTTTCCATAATTGGTATGTAACATTTAACCGTAATGTCATTGGTAATGGTTGAAGGATAGTACATCGCGAACCACTGTCTTGTACTATCTAATACATACTTATTCTCCGCCACAATCCAGCGATGAATAATCTCCAAGACACCTGTAAGTGTTCCATATGCTTTCGTTTCCATGACAGCGAATAGTCCTCCACCAAGAATTTTCTGCTGAATATTCGAATCAGTTGACCTTTCGTTTTGTTTGGAAAAGGAGATTCCGTATTCACTCCAATGGGCTACTTCCTTCTCATTACCAAAGTCATACGAGACATATAGATTATTATTAGAATGGTCAATGAAATGACTTTCCGTTTGTAACCACTTCGACAACGTTATGTCTGCTTTTTCTTGTGAATCGGCTCCATAACAACGACTATAAGCAACCCAAAACGGTTCCACTTCCTCCACTTTCATTACCTCTGGATTTGCCTTCCGCTCTATTGGTAAATATAATTTCATTCGAACGAGCTTATCATGATACGTAATATACTCTTCTAAATAAGTATGAGACCCTTCAATAAATGAGCTTTTTGGTAGCCATTCAGACAAGAGGGTATTCCATAGACCGATAATTTTTTGCTCCTTATCTACCTGGGTTGCACCAACGGCATAAAGGCCAGCAGCTATTTCTTTCACTTCCATATTTTTTATAGATAGATTATTGACCTCATCGACATGTACGAGTATTTCATAGCGGAAATGATCTCTATTATGCTCGAAGCTTCTCTGGTTATCAGCTTCCACATTACGTCCAAAAAACCTTATGTTCTTCGTGTTAATTTTATTGCGATGTAATAATGCTTGTGCTGACGTGAATGCCTCCATCTCGATACCTTCTGCTGAGCCTGATTTATGTATATAGCTAAGCACCATCATGTTCTTCAGTTGAATGACCTTGACATCAGGGTATCGCTCAAATAACTCACGACTTTCTAAATAATTTACTTTTTCATATAGATTAATCCGTTCATAGAAATAATGAACATCAGATTCTTTATATACCTTTGGACTAACCCCAACAATCTTTTTAAATGACTTTGAGAAGGAAGCCTGTGATTCAAATCCACTTGAAAGTGCGATATCCAACACTGTAAGATTCGAATTTTTCAAATGCTCTGCTGCTATGCTAATTCGTCTCTTACGTAAGTAATCCTTGATGGGGTGCCCTGTTAAGGAATAAAACATTCGATATAAATGAGGAACAGACAAAGCAGCTTCTCTGGCAATTCCCTCTAGCTCTATGTCCTCTTGCAGATTATCCTCTATAAAATCGATTGCACGCTGAACATAATCCAAGTAATTCATCCTTCACCACCTATCTAGTTCCTAATCCCAGCTAGTATCGTTAACAATCTCTCTTAAAGTAATTATATCAAAGTTTGAAAATTTTCTTTTGTCCGTTTTTATCAAATTTCTAGTTCATGGTATGCTTTCACAGTATTATCATAAAAATCCTTTCTTTAAGACATGTTGAACATTAGACTTAGTAGCAATAAAAAACAGGAGAAATCGTTGTATCACGATAACTCCTATTAAAACTTATTATTCGACTATTACGTTTTTCCCTATACTAAAACTATGTAGCTCTTCTAATAAACTTCCCTTTCAAATACCTTTCCATCCTGATAGACAACTCTAGCTACTAACCGCATATCCTCGTATTGCTTTTGCTGCACTAGCTTAAACGAATTAGTCCCGCTATCAAACGTCAGCATCTGTTCCTCCAAAAGTGTTTCATTTTCATACTTTAGAAGATACACTTCCTCTATTTCATTAGATGGATTCTCTTCATTATGATTGACCAATAGGAAATTGTAATTATCTTCGTATAGATGTGTTTCTGATTGAATAATACCGTATTGCTCAGACCCAAAGTCTCCAAGATGTTCTGACTGAACTTCTCCACTTTTAACTAGGTCATTAGATGATACAGAAACATAATACATTAATTCGTTATCCTGATAATTTTCTTCGAGTATTTCTTTTATTCCTTGATCATATTTAGCGTCCTCATCCTGCGTTGTTACGGTATGATGCCATTCAGGTTTCAACGGGACCTCTATTGAAACATTTGCTTGAAAAAAGCCTTGCTCAACCTCCTTAACAGGTATGGAGGTGTAATCCTCTTGACTGTCAAGTTTATAATGAAATAGAATCTCCGAATTCTTTTGAAGCTCCTTCACTTGCCATTCAAATGAAAATTGCCTATCATTTTCTTTCGCTGAAATGATATCCAAAGTGATTGGAGTAATCCAGCTTTGCTGTTCCTTCATATCCTCAAGCATTCCCTGTATGTGAACTGATTGACCATCGACATTACTAATCAAATTGTGTTGCATGTCAATTACTTGATTTACTTGTGCTTCCATTTTGGTTGTCCTTGATAGTAAAACAACATTCAGAATCAAACTAACGACAAGAACTCCAATTACAACAACACGATATCCTTTCGTATTTTTATCATTTGCCATCTTTCTCCCCCTAAAAAAAGTCAGTACAGGTGTAATACTACATTGTACTGACTAGATACTATATTTATCCTAAGCTTAGCTTATAATAGTGCTCTGTTCAAGAGTGGCTTTATGGATGATAAACTTCCTCTCTGGAATGAAAGCCATCTTCAATGATTGTCTCATCGATATTGTTTTGATTAACGATGATTGGCGAGAGAAGAACAGATGGGACTTCAATTTTTCCGTTATTAATAACTCGGTCGGCTTCCACATCTTCTCCACTAGCGAGCTGAACAGCACGCTCTGCCGCTTCTTTAGCAAGCGCACGAATGGGCTTATAAATCGTCAATGTCTGAGTACCCTCCACGATTCGCTGAGCTGCGGCTAAATCTGCATCTTGTCCAGCAACTGGAATCTTGCCTTCTAGTCCTTTTTCCTTTAGCGCACGAATGACACCACCAGCCGTTGCATCATTAGCAGCAATCACTGCATCAATTTGATTATTATTGGCTTCTAGTGCGGCAAGCATATTTTTATAGGCATTATCTGGATTCCAATCCTCTGTCCATTGATCATAAACGACTGTTATATCCCCACGATCAATATATGGTTGAAGAATATTAAACACACCTTTTTTGACTAGGATAGCGTTATTATCTGTTATTGCTCCACCAATGTATACATATTTCCCTTTTGGAACTAGATTTGTCATTGCCTCCGCTTGAAGCTGTCCAACCATCTCATTGTCAAAGGAAACATATAAATCAATATTGGCGTTTTTAATGATCCGATCATAGGATAATACCTTAATTCCAGCTAGATGTGCTTTTTCCACAATCGCTGCAGCTGTTTCGGTATAATAGGGTACGACAACTAATAAATCGACGCCATTACTGATTAATGTTTCTACCTGTGAAATCTGGAGGGCAGCATCCTCGTTGGCAACCATAATTTCCACTTCCGCTCCCAACGCTTCTAGCTCCTCCCGGAATAATTCCTTATCCTTCGCCCAACGTTCCTCCTCTAACGTATCCATGGAAAAACCAATTTTTATTGTATCATCGGAGGTAGGCTCCTTTTCACTGGACACTTCTTCTTCTAATTGATTAGGAGATTTTACAGACGTATTTTCGTCTTCGCAGCCAATTAATAATAAAAATAGTGCCGTAACAACTATTCCAGTAAGTAACCCAAGACTTCTATTCAATGCGTGCGCTCCTTTCTCCAAATCACCCGTCACTAACCCTTTTTCCATGAATGGTATTTTGATATTCCCTTGGTGAGACATGGACTATTTTCTTAAACACTTTACTGAAATAATTCGGTTCATGATACCCAACCTCAATCGCAATCTCTTTAATGCTACGATTAGGATCATTCATCAAATTCTTAGCCTTTTCAATTCGACATTCAGTAAGGAAATCAATATAATTGATTCCTAGCTTTTCCTTAAACATCTTGCTGATGTATATCGGGCTCAGCCCCATCTTTGTCCCTAATGTATCCAATGATATCTCTTCATGGGAGTGCGCCATAATATATTGTTTAATTTGCTCCATATTATCTGCTTCGAGTCGTTTATAATAATTAATGTATAATTCCTTCATCTGGTCTAGTAATTGACCGGTTTCAGCTCGAAGCTGTCGGTAATCAGGCGTTTGAAAGGAATAGAGTGGTGTGTTGGTTTCCATACCAATAGCACCTAATATGCTTGAAACTACCCAAAGCACTTCCAATACCCTTTGCTGTGCTTGCATCGCATTTGTCCCTTTATTCTCAAGCATTTGAATAACGCTCATCACTTCGGTACGCACCTTGTCCCAGTGCCCAAGTCGAATATGGTCACGGATTTCTTTTTTCAATTCCTTTAGCTTCTGCTCATTGGATGCTTCTTCGACGAACTTTACTTCCGAGTGAAATTGGTATAACGCCAGCGAAGCTTTTTCCATTGTTGCTATTAATGCTTCATGATAAGATTTCTTAACCTCGGCTAATGTGGGATAGACATTACCTATTCCAATATACCATCCGGCTTGATCATAGAGCTTTTTTACAGATAAAACCTCACGAGCTAGCTTTACCGCTTGTGACCTAAACGATGCTTCACCATTTCGAAATACCACAACTGGTAGTTGATTTTCATATAGTGCACCAACTAAACTAAAGCCTATTCGTCGCACCTTTTCTTTAACCGTAGAATAAAGATGCTCAGCGCCAGCAGGCATCCGGATATTCATGACAAACACTTCATTGTTCGTGTTAATATCTAAAATTTCTACTAGCATATCAAAATGAACCTCGTGAACATGCTCAAATAAAAGCTGTGTGACAACATCGGTTTCAATTACAGCCATTGTCTGCTGAAACACAATCTGCTGTCGTTCATTAGTCACCCGGGATTTTTGTTCCATTACAATTTCCTTCAGTACTTTCCCAACCGTTTCCACAATGTCATTTGCCTTGCTGGGCTTTAGCAAATAATCAGTAGCCCCCAGCTTAATTGCTTGACGCATATAATCGAATGTATCATACGCTGTAACCATTACAAATTTCGTAGTCGGACTAATTGCAATGATTTGTTCAAGCGCATCCAAGCCGTTCATGCCAGGCATTTTTATATCCATTAAAATCAACTCTGGCTTTAATTGCTCCGCCATTTCGATAGCCATTCTTCCATTCCTTGCCTCTTGGATATCTAGACTCGGAAATGATTTATGCAAAATAGCCTTCATTCCGTCTCGCTCAATCTGTTCATCATCCACGATTAGGAGCTGTATCATTGTTTTCCCTCCTTAAAATCGGTAGTTTCAGCACAATTTTTGTATACCTATCTAAAACGCTTTCAATTTCAATAACATCATCATAACCATAAAACAGGCGTAATCGCTTCACAACATTACTAAAACCGATACCAGTAGAGTGTCCTTCCGTTTGTTTATACTTCTCCAGAAGAATTTGCTCAATTTTATCTGCTTCCATCCCCATACCATCATCCTCAATTTCGATGGTAATCCGTTTATCTCCATTTAGGATGCGCACCCATATATTGCCTCCATCCTCTCTCGGCTCAATAGCGTGGATCACTGCATTTTCAATTAATGGTTGTAGAGTTAATGTAGGAATTTTGATATCTAGACACGCTTCATCAATTTCCATATGAATTTTGAGACGATCCGTTAATCTTGCCTTTTGAATTTCCATGTATTGCTGTAATACGACTACTTCCTCCCGTAGGGTAACAGATCGATCCATTTGCTTTAAGTTATATCGTAACAACCCCGCTACATTAACTAGCAAATCACTTGTCTCCTGTGATCCTTCCAGATAAGCCTTTTTCGAAAGTGTGTTCAGCGTATTAAACAAAAAATGTGGATTTATTTGACTTTGCAAACTACGAAACTGGCTTTCTTGTAAAAGAATCTTATTCTGTTGAAGCTCATGCTCGAGTTGAGCCTTTTGCTTCGTTTCGAGGAATAATTTATTGATGTTTATTCGCATATGATCAAAGGTTTTCGCTAGAAATGCAATTTCATCATTTGTATCCACTTTAACCTGTTCGTCAAAACGTCCTTTTGATAGCTCATTCGCTGCTTTGGTAAGCTGAAGAACCGGCTTTGTAATACTACGTGAAAACCAATACGACATAACAAGCAGCATGAAAGCAATTAGAAGAATTAGCCATATGCCAAGCTCCTTTAAATCCTTCGACTGTGTAATGATACCAAGGTAAATTCGGTCATATGTCTTTAATTCTTTGTCGATTAATGTGAGCGTCATATCTGAAATATGGTTTGAAATACTCGTTGCTTCTGTAAATTCCTTTGCAGAAGCTTCCACTTCATTTTCTGAATAAAATATAATAAACCGATCCGTTGCCTCTATAAAACTATCGATTAAATGGATGTAGTTTGTTAGGTTAAAATTATTTTCTTCGTTTCGAAGATTATAAACGTCATTTTTAGCTTGAAGTACTTTACGCTTACTTAATTCGATTTGCTCGAGGTTATCCAAAGACGGGTGAAGCATATAATCATTTAAATCATCAATCACCTGCTGACTTGCATTGGTCACCTCGTTCATATTCAAGTAACGCTCTAGAATTTCATTATATTGGTTTAATGTTTTATTATTATAGTAAGTAAGTGTTATCCAAATAGCGGACATAATGGCCAAAATAACCATAGAAACCGTCCATATCTTCTTCTGTATTTTACTCATGGTATGTCAGTCGCCTTCATGATTTGAATTTCGGTTAAATAGCCGTTTGCATCAAGTGGAACGGTCTCACCTTTCAACCATTCCGTCATTAGCTTCACACTTTGGCTCCCCATTTGTTCAGGAGATTGTTTGATAATACCGTCTAATAAGCCTTGTTCAACTAATGTTAACGATTCAGGGCCATCATCAAAGGAATAAATAAAAAATGGCTCTGGCTGATAACGCTTGCTTATTTCTTGAATCATTGCTCCAACTGTATTCGCATTAACCGCTATAAACGCATATGCGTTAGGTACCTTATTTAAAACCGCTTGTGTTGCAGTGATTACTTCGTCTCTAGTACTCTCAGTTTCTGCATAATCAATTGATATATCTGGATAATTCTTCAAACTATCTTCTATTCCTTGAAGTCGTTGTTGCTGGTAATGTTCTGGATTATGATTATACATTAAGACAACATTTCCAGACGGTCCCATATCGGCTATCAATTGCGCCGCTATCATTCTACCTGCCTGATATTGATTCGAACCGACATACGTCCTTCTAAGGCTTTCATCCATTGGAACATCATTGGCCACCGTAATAATTGGAATTCCATAAAAAGAAGCCTTTACCTTTGTTAGCTCTTTAAATGCTTGTGAATCAAGTCCTTGTACAATTATTCCATCCACTTTTGACTGGATTGCAATTTCGATGTTTTTCAAGAAATCCTCTTGATGACTACCGTAATTTCCCCATATTTCCAGGCTTACCCCTAGTTCCCTAGCTTTATTCTCTGCTGCTCGTCCTACCTGATCCCAAAAAGGTGTGTCAATATCCTGAGTAATCAGTACTAAACGATATTGGGTTTGATCTGGTGTGATTTCTTTAGGCAATTCCAAGTCTGATTGAAATACACGTACAGCAGATACAGTTGTAAAATAACAAAGTATGATAAATATGGTACTTAACATGATAAGGGTTGTCTTACGCAAAAGAGGTAGCTCCTTTCTCTTTTATCCAGTCCGGATGAACCAAATCATTCTTTCTAGAGGAAACTATAATCATCATACCACCTATTGTTGACTGTTGAATACTGCAATTCTGCTATTATTTTGAAAAAGGAGAATGTTTCCTTTTGAGAATATTCAAATCAAAACAAGACAAAAAGAAGGGCAGTTATCAGCCCCTCTTTTCCCTTTTCTATTCTACACGTAAAACTATTTTCCACGTTTACGAGTCGTTACATCGAAGATAACCGCTAAGGCTAATACGCCCCCACGGATCATATATTGATACGAAATACCGACACCTAATAGGTTCATACCATTTGTAAGAGAAGCCATAACAATAGCTCCAATGATTGCTCCAGTTACTTTTCCTACACCACCTGCAGAAGAAACTCCACCGACATAGGCTGCTGCAATTGCATCAAGCTCAAACAAAGTACCAGCAGTCGTGGTAGCCGATTGTAAACGAGAAGTAAATAGTATCCCTGATAGCGCAGAAAGCAATCCCATTGAACCAAATACTAGCAACGTGATTTTGCTAACGTTAATTCCGCTTAGGTGTGCCGCTTCTGGATTACTTCCCACCGCATACACATGACGTCCAATGACTGTCTTTGTTGTAATGAAATGGTAGATAATCACGACAAGTAGAATAATAACCAATGTCCATGATAGCCCATTGTAACCTGCCAGAATCCAGGTAATGTATGCAATAATTGCCGAAACAAACACGAGCTGTACAATAAAAATCGGCTTTGATACAACCTCAAAATTATACTTCACCATTTTGCTACGTTTTGATACAGCTCCATAAATGTAGAATAAGATTCCTAATACACCAACAAGTACAGAAAGCAAATGCAATCCACCTATTTGGCCAAGTGACGGAATATATCCATTACCGATTGCATTAAATGCATCATTTTGGATAATAATAGTTCCAGAATCCTCTGTTACTTGTAAGAGCGCTCCTCTAAAGATGAGCCAGCCCGCAAGTGTTGCCACAAAGGAAGGGATCCCCACTTTTGCAACAAGTAAACCAGTAGTCAAACCGATAACTGTTCCAATTAGAAGGATGACTGGAATAGCCAAGTAAACTGGCATGCCAACTTCCATGAGTAAAATAGCTGCAATAGCACCAAGAAATCCAGCTAGGAAGCCAATAGACAAATCAATATGGCGTATAACGATAACGATCATTACCCCAACTGCCAGTACAGCAATATACCCTGCGGAATCTAGTAAATTACTAATATTACGAGAAGATAAAAACAAGCCATCTGTTAAAATCGTAAACGTCAACATAATCACAAATAAAGCGATATACATTCCATAGTCACGAATATTGTTTGTTAATAACGTTTTTAATTCAGTCAAAAATTTCATTGACTCCACCCCCTATTGCGTAGCAAGTTGCATAATTTTTTCTTGATTAGCCTCTTCAGCTGATAGCTCACCTTTTATTTCACCCTCAGCCATTACGTAGATGCGATCACTCATTCCTAAAACTTCTCCAAGCTCAGAGGAAATCATAATAATACTCATCCCTTCCGCAATAAGACTATTCATAATGGTATAGATTTCAAATTTAGCCCCTACATCGATACCTCGAGTTGGCTCATCCAAGATTAGCAGTTTTGGGTTAACAAAAAGCCATTTACCAAGAGAGACCTTTTGTTGGTTACCACCACTTAGATTTCCAACCAGCTGTTCAATAGACGAAGCCTTAATGGTTAAGTTTTGCTTGTATTCCTCTGCAACTTTAATCTCTTCATTTTCATTTATCACACCACTTGCAGAAATCTCTTTGAGATTACTAACGGAGATATTGTTTTTAATATCTTGGGTTAAAAATAGGCCATCACCTTTACGATCCTCTGTCACATAAGCAATGCCTGCTTTAATTGCGTCTTTTGTATGCTTAAACTTTCTCCGTTTACCTTCAACTGTTAAGTCACCTTGCAATTTATAGGATTTTGGATTCCCATAAATACTTTGAGCAAGCTCTGTACGTCCTGCTCCCATCAAGCCAGCAACCCCAATAATTTCTCCTTGTCTCACATGGAAATTAACATCCTTTAGGATTTGCTTACCAATTTGCGGATCATATGCTGACCAATTTGAAACTTCTAGAATTTTTTCACCAAACGATTTATTATCACGCTTCGGATAGATATCACTAATTTCTCGTCCTACCATATTCTTGATAATGGCAGCCTCCGTGATTTCGCCTTTCGATGCGTCTAACGTACAAATTGTATTTCCATCGCGAAGTAGTGTAGCACTATCAGCAATTGAAATTACTTCCTTCAGCTTGTGAGAAATCATGATACTCGTAATGCCTTCTTTCTTCAGCTCGCGGAGAAGTTCAAGTAGATTTTCACTATCATCTTCATTTAATGCAGCTGTTGGCTCATCCAAAATGAGTAATTTGACTTCTTTACTGAGGGCTTTCGCGATTTCAATCAATTGCTGTTTTCCAACTCCTAAATCCTTAATTAACGAATCAGGATTTACTTTCAATTTCACTTTTTCGAGCATGTTTTTTGACTCGACTATTGTTTGATTCCAATCAACAACGCCTTTGCGTTGCACTTCATTACCTACAAATAAATTTTCATATACGGATAAATCCGGAAATAAAGCTAGTTCCTGATAGATAATAGCTATACCCGCATCTACACTATCACTAATTTTCGTGAATTTTTGTACGTCACCATTAAAAATAATATTGCCCTCATAAGTTCCATACGGATAAACTCCACTTAAAACCTTCATAAGCGTTGATTTACCAGCACCGTTTTCACCAACTAAACAGTGAATTTCACCTTTTTTCACCTTGAAGTTAACATTGTTTAGCGCTTTAACTCCTGAAAAATCCTTCGTTATCTGATCCATCTCTAGAATGTATTCACTCATCGCTACCACCCTTTTACAAAACAAGTTAGAATGATGAAATAGTAATAGGAAAGCCTATTACTATTTCATCTTGTTATTCTATTATTCTAATCCTGTGAATTCGCTTGCTTCGTAGTAACCAGAATCAATGAGTTCAGATTGAACGTTTTCTTTATTCACAACGATTACATCTGTTTGCTTCGCTTTTACATCTGTTGCACCGTTATCATAAGAACCAGTTGTTTCTGGAGTTTTATCTTCCAGAATGTCAATCGCCATACCCATTGCGTCACTTACAAGTGTACGAACATCTTTGAACACTGTCATTGTTTGCTTGCCATCAAGAATATATTGGATAGATGCTTTTTCTGCATCTTGACCTGTTACAACATAGTTTGAAATTGCAGGGTCTGAACCGAATACATCAGCAATAGCACGTGCAGTTCCATCATTTGGTGCTAGAATTGCGACATCACCTTTCATGTCTTCACTTACAGCAGTCAAATGTGTTTCTGCTTTATTTTTTGCTTCGCTTGGATCCCAGTTTGTTGTTACCTGACCTAAAATAGCACCCATTTCATCACGAGTAAGCTCTGACTTATCCTTCAATGCTTCCGCTTCACTTGAGTTTGCAATAACGAAAGTTCCGTCAGCAATCTTCGGTTGAAGCACTTTCCATGCACCCTCGAAGAATAAGAATGCATTATTATCAGATGAAGCACCAGCATATAGGTAAAGTGGAACGCCAGTACCTTCTGCATTATCGATTAAGTATTGACCTTGCGCTTCTCCAACTGCAACACTGTCAAATGTTACATAATAGTCAACTGCTTCTGTGTCCGTAATTAGACGGTCATAAGCAATAACAGTAATTCCTTCTTCTTTTGCAGCCTCTACAGATGCACCAGCTGCTGCTCCATCATGAGGAGCGATAATCAGAACATCAATACCTTTGCTGATTAATGTTTCTACATTTTCTTTTTCTTTAGCAGATGAACCTTGGCTAAATAGAATCTCAGTTGTATAATCAGAGCCATCTAAAGCAGCCTTAAATCTTTCTTCATCCTGAACCCATCTAGGCTCATCTTTTGTAGGTAATACGATACCTACGCTAACTGCCCCACCTTTACCACTGCTTTCACTATTACATGCAGCAAGAACGAACATTAACATGATGGCAACAAGACCAAAAGTTAACGCTTTCAAAGTCTTTTTCATTTCTTCCAACTCCCTTTTTTAATAGTGCTTTCTATCTACAAGTTTCATTATAGCTACTTGCATTTGGTATGTAAGCGTTAACAAGTGGTAATCTTTTAATATTATCTGTACTTTTTTAACCTTCTGTACTATTTAGCTATGATTGTTAAATTATTGTCGCAAATTGAGCATGTTATTTGAGGCTATGTCAACTTCTCTAAGCGTGTAGTGTCCACTAATATAATACAAGCTTCTGACCAAGTGCATACGGGATAAAAAAGGTATTCAAGCAAAGAATAGATATTACATTAGCTAGTTACAACTTAGCATGATAAACTACTTTTATTGGACAAAATTTACTTGAAAGAATTAAGAAGGTGATTGTTATCCACCAAGATTTTGCACTTATTAGTATTGTAATAGTTATTTCTCTTGGTATTTTTTCACAATGGTTAGCATGGCGAATTCAATGGCCATCGATCGTCATTATGTCAGTTGCTGGGCTGCTAATTGGCCCGATGTTTGGTTTAATTAATCCGCAAGAAGCACTTGGGAGCCTCTACAGTCCAATCATTTCCCTAGCTGTTGCGTTGATTTTATTTGAGGGGAGTAATAGCCTCGATGTCCGAGAGCTGAAGGGCATTTCCAAATCCGTATACCGAATCGTAACGATTGGTACTTTTATAGCTTGGATTGGTGGTTCATTAGCAGCCCACTTTATTGCTGGGCTTAGTCTGGAGATTTCCTTTATCATCGGTGGCTTATTTGTTGTAACGGGACCTACTGTCATCATTCCTTTGTTACGACAGGCAAAATTAACATCAAGAATTGCTTCGGTATTAAAGTGGGAAGGAATCATTGTTGATCCGATTGGCCCATTACTTGCACTTTTTGCTTATGAAATTATTAAAATTACATCAGCAGAGTCTTTTAGCTATAGTGATTTCATCCCTTTCTTTGTCGACTCCATTATAGCTGTCATTGTCGGGTTCGTTATTGGAATTATCATGAGTTTTCTTGTGGGGAAAGGAGTATTCCCAGAATACTTGAAATCTCCTATTATATTTTGCTTTGTATTAATTTGTTTCACGATAGGGGAAGCAATCATGCATGAGACAGGAATGCTTGCGGTAACCGTAATGGGACTTACATTAGCTCGAACGAAAAAGCATGTTCATTCCATCAGTAGTATCGGTCATTTCATGGAGAATATCTCTGTAATGCTGACCTCTACAGTGTTCATCTTGCTTACCGCTTCCCTATCCCAGGAGACTATCTTGGAAATATTCACATGGCCAATACTTAGCTTTGTGTTGGCAATGCTATTCTTAGTCCGACCACTATCAATTTGGATTTCTACAATAGGTACGGAGCTCTCTGTACAAGAAAAAACCCTTGTCGGCTGGATTGCTCCAAGAGGGATTGTAGCATTAACCGTTTCAGGGTATTTTGCTGAGTTGCTGATAGATGATGGCTATCAGCACGCATCTATTCTAACCTCGCTAACCTTAGCATTAGTTTTTATTACGGTCTGTGCACATGGATTTTCCATTGGACCTATTGCAAAAAAACTGGGTTTAGCTAACACAGAGTCTACTGGTATCATTATTGTCGGAGCAAGTAGTTTTTCCATCGCCTTTGCTGAGCATTTAAAACAATTAGGCACACCTGTATTAATAGCAGATACATCTAATAGCCGCTTGCACCAAGCTAGAAGGATAGGGATTGCAACCTACCATGGAGAAATCCTATCTGAGCAAAGTGAATTTGAAATTGACATGACACCTTATGACATGATTTTATCCATGACAGGAGATGTCGCATACAATGCGCTTGTATGCCAATCCTATATTCCTGAATTCGGTTACCAAAACATCTTCGCCCTGCCAGTAGGTAGTCATAAGACAAAGAATTCCGAGCTTCCATCTTCTCTCAAGGCAAACTTACTTTTTGGTGAAGGGGAAACTTTTACAGAACTAAATAAGAAGGTTAACATTGGCTACTCTCTTCAAACGATAGAAATTGAAAATAAAAAAACAGTACTAAAAGAAGAGCTACCATTAAATGGAACACCTTTATGTATGAAAAAGAAAAATGGCAACCTCGTTTTTGTCACCTTTAAGGAAAAGATCTTGCTTGATGAAGGCGATCAGTTAGTTGTATTGATGCTGGAGGAATAATCCTTCAGCATCTTCTTACCTATTTAATAGAATAAGAAACTGAAAATGGAGGATATGATTATGAAGAAAGCTGTCTCCTTAAGCGCTTTAAAAGCTTTAGTAGAATCGAAATCCAAGAAAAAAACAGTGATAAAAATAATATGGAACGATACGGAGAAGATTACATTATTCATCACACCAAATATGAAAATAAATTCCTTTATTTATGACGAAAAGGAAGGCTATTTATTTTATGATAACGCTGGTAATCCAATTACATATACGATTCCATGTATTTTAACAGAAGAAGTTTTAGTGGATGGACAGGTACTTTTAGTGGATGAATTATTCGTAAACAAGGAGCGATTATCAAAGGAAGATAGACAATTTTTAGAGAAATATTCGTAATAAATCGATAGCCCACCGAGTCAATTCGATGAGCTATCCTCTTCGCATTAAACAAGCTCGACAAAATAGCGTTTTTCCTCTTCCACAACCTCAAACCCAACAGATTTGTAGAGGTTTAATGCTTTTTCATTTTCTGTATCTACCATTAATTGTGCTTCACCCAATCCTTTTTCCTTCAAGTAAAGAAGCGCCTTTGTCAAAAGGAATCTAGCAATTCCTTGTTTTCGCCATGCTTCTCTGACAAATACATCTTCGATAACGCCAATTTCTTCATCTTTCCAAGCCATTGTACATGCGATTATGTTCCCGTTTTGTCTTACTGAAATGGCTGTCCAGTCCTCGTTACCCTTGTATTCATGTAATCTTCTTTCACCTAAGGCTGCATCTGGCCAAATTTCACATTCTACAGCTAAATATTCCTTTTCTTCTTCCACTGTTTCCATTTTCCAAAAGTCCCATATCAGATTTCCATGGGCTAATGCAACATCCTGTACCGGCTGATGAAGATCTCTTTTCATTGTGTATAGTGTATTAAGAGGCTTAAAATTTTTCTCCTCGAGAAAATATCGGTTATTGTTTACCTCTGAACTAAAGTTTCCAACACAAAAAATGGTTTGATGACTAGATGAGAGCTCCTCTTTTATGGTTAATGCACGATCATGCAAGCGATCATAAAGGCTATTGAGTAAATCAAAGTCTGACTCACGACCAGGTAGTGCTTTAAGATTGAGAAAAATGGTGTGTTTACTGTCCGCTGGATGACTCTCTGGAACACTATTAATAACTTCAACTTGCCCCTTCGCAATCATCTGTTTATCATCAAAAGATTCTCCCAATTCTCCTCGGGTCCAATCCACCAAAACACTACTTTTCTATCCTTTGTAACTTTTTGATAGAAATCACCTAATAAGGGCATATCCGTTTGTTGAAAATTCCTTATGATAACTGAGTTCATTTCGTTTCCATTCTCCTCTGTTTTTTTCTGAATTTTGTAGAGCACTTTCTGCACGCTCTGTATCTACGTTCTTATATATCCATACATTCATTACAATCATCCCCAATCCGGTAATTTTACTAGTTCCTTCATTAGTTTACAAAATATACCTATATTTGAAAATAAAAACTTTTCCTACTTGAATAATACATTTTCGGAAACCAACTAATATTGTCACCCCCATTCGTGACAACACGCTTACTCTTCGTTACACTAAAAGTACATATATCGCTACAAGGAGGGTTTGAAATGCAACGCATTACCGATCACCTTGGAAGAACAGTCACTTTTTCTTTTCCGCCAAAACGAATTATTTCCCTTGTACCTGCCATTACTGAAACCATGTATCATATCGGGCTCGAACAAGAAATTGTTGGGAGAACAAGATTCTGTGTTCATCCGAAAGATAAAGTAAAGCAGGCCGAAAATATCGGTGGTACAAAAGAGATCAAACTTGATCGCATCCATGCCTTAAAGCCTGACCTTATTATTGCTGAAAAGGAAGAAAACACGAAGGAAATCGTGGAGACGCTTGAAAAGCATTATCCCGTCTATGTGTTTGAAATCACAGGAATGGAAGATGTTATCCGTATGATTAACGATCTTGGAAATATCACTAGCCGAACTGAAAAATCTTCAAATCTCGTGGAACAAATCCAATCGGAATTCCAAACACTTCCGAATGTATCCGGAAAACGAGTTGCATATGTTATTTGGAAGAAGCCATATATGGTTGTCGGTAACCATACATTTATTCAATCATTGCTTAGTAAAATGGGCTTCATTAATCCATTTACAGAAATGGAAGGAAGATACCCCGTCGTATCCGAAGTAGATTTTAAGCAAGCAGAATTGGACTACATTCTATTAGCAACTGAGCCTTATCCGTTTAGACAAATTCACTTAGAAGAATTCCAAGCATTATTACCTCATGTTCAACCTATTATTGTAGACGGGGAAATGTTTTGGTATGGAGCGAAGATGATCGAAGCTGCTCCTTATTTTAAAAAACTATTTGGAGAAAAAAGTGGAATTGTATAAAATGATAAAAAGAAGTAACCGCTTCTAAACTAGGTTTATGCGGTTACTTCTTTTTGATTTACGGAAATACTTTGAAGGAGAAAGTCATACTAATCCTCATGATTAACCGGATTTCCTCGCATCATCTTTTCAAACTTTTTCAACTGCTCATCATGCATTTGATTTAAAGAAGAGTATTTTTCATTTCTATCCATATTGGTACTCATACCAATTTGAGTTCCTTCTGCATCATTTAATATACTCTCTCGTTTACCATCTCGATGTGGTGTTACTTCCGATCCAGTATTTCGACGTTCCATTAAATGCACTCCTTAGAATCATGAGCTTTACTGCCTCTTTTTCGTTTTTTTGTTATTATATTTTTCATTTGCTGTCAGAGGTTCATTTGCAAACTCATGATCGAATTGCTTAGATAGCTTCTTTCTGACAGCTTGTTCATCACTAAATCCGCCATTTGGCAACTTTTTCTTACTCATGTAAACACCTCCTTCATTATGTTTCTACATATCAGGTTCAAATATGTTACCAAAAATAAAAACAACCCTAATCATTAGGATTGTTTTTTAGTATTCTTTACTGAACAAGCATGAAATAATTTATCGAAGAAAAAGGCAATTACAATCCCACTCGTATAACGAAATAAGTCCACCGTGAGGTAGCCTTTTCCTAAAATTAATCCTCCAATTATCGTATTACGTATCAAATTAATCCAATTCGCCTGATAAAGCTGTGAGAATTCGATACAAAAGCAAAATAAAAGACTCACCCAAAGAGATGTGTGCATATTACCTTGCACCAATAAATACCGGAAACCAAAGTAAACCATCATCGCCCACAGTATATCCCCAGCATTTTCGGCAATCACGAACGGAAGAAAATGACTGTATACTCTTGAAGCTAAGCCAAATAATATCATCATAACAACTACGATGAAATAAACCAGTCTCTTTTGCTGATAACTCATGCTCATCACTCTTTATTATTAATTTTTCTCTCGTAAAAAGAAAACAAAAAACTATGCCCTAGATTTAGACAACTGTCTTTGCTGATACTGCTTTTCGATAATAAAAATTGCGCGCTTAAATTTGGAAAATGTAAACGCAAAAACAGGACTTTGAATGAATGTAAAAATAAAGGTAAATACAAATACAGGTCCACCTAAGAATAGTCCGATTAATAACACGAACGACTCGACGATTATTCGTATTCTTCCAACTGGCGCATTTAATTTATCGGAAATGGATAGCATAAATCCGTCTCTTGGCCCAGCACCAACCTCAGCAGCGTTATACAAACCACCGCCAAATCCCATCATAATAATTCCTATAATTATAATTAAGAAATCCACCCATGTATGGGTTGCTGTTGGTAGGAAATCTAACCATAAAAAGAAATCCACAAATACTCCTACAAGAATTGCATTAAAAAATGTCCCCAATTTTATGTAGCGTTTATCCAAAACCAACGAAACGATAATTAATAATACCGATATAATAATGGCCCAGGAACCTATAGATAACCCTAATTTTTCATATAAAGCTACGTTCAATACATCCCACGGATGAACACCTAGATACTGCATCTTCAAAGCAACTGTAATCCCATAGCTAAATATTAGTAGTCCACAAATAAAAAACAACCAACGAATGAAACGTATCATAATTTCCCTTCTTTCCTATTTCATCATAGTACGGTTACTTAGATCTTGGAAAGGACATAGACTTAGCAATCATGTATATTAACTAACACTTCGCGATTTTACTATCTTCAAATAGTTCAATCGCCTTTTCCATAAATGCTAATACGTCTGCACTCACGGGATAAAGATTAATTTCTCTGGACTTCTCTGGTGATTTCCGTATCTCAAAGAACTTATTACCAAGTTCTTCATTTCCACCAAATAACGCATCTGATAAAATCAGTGTGTCTTCAGCAATAATTTGACCTTCGATTGAATCCGGAGAATCTCCCCGTTCCAAACATCGCTCAATTCTTCTCATAATATTAATCCATTGTCTTATTTCTGGTCCATCTTGTTCCATTTTGGGAAGCTTTCCCTTTAATACCAGCTGTTCTTGCTGATTAAAATATTTATTCCAATCTTGACTTACTCTGTCACCATTCTGTGCCTGCTGTACTAGAGGTATTAGTTGTTCCCATGCTAGATCCCCTTCTAGATGCACCAAATTGAGGAGCGTGTTTGTATGATGAACAGATTTAGTTAGTTCTTCCATTTTCTCTTCCAATGACACTTGATGTGCATGAAGCAATTGTTCAATAGTAATTTTTGAAAGGATTTTTTCAATATCATGCAGTGATAAGTTCAGCATTTTTAACATGGTTATTTTTTCTAATGTTAGTAAATCCTCGTCACTGTATAACCTTTTCCCGTTCTCAGACTTTTCACTTGGGGTCATTAATCCGATTTGATCATAATAACGAAGTGTTC
This sequence comes from Ornithinibacillus xuwenensis, assembly GCF_039614845.1. Taxonomy (NCBI): domain Bacteria; kingdom Bacillati; phylum Bacillota; class Bacilli; order Caryophanales; family Bacillaceae; genus Ornithinibacillus; species Ornithinibacillus xuwenensis. Next base: position 507,384 of record NZ_JBDIML010000003.1, read on the forward strand.
GAACGGACATTTCTAGCTTCTTTGCCACTTCTCCAGTAGAGTGAAAATTCATCCCTAGCCCACCTTTTTTTAAAAAGTACTTGCAGGTTACGTAACGTCACCAATTACACTAACTATAGCATACAAAAAAGGAAGGTATTCAAGATGAACAATAAAAATACATTTTTCAAGCAAAGTCCCTGGTCCTGGAAGGAATTAATTTTATTATTAGTACTGGTGCTAGTACTCGTACCTTTTTTTATTGAGTATTTGTTCATGCATACGTTAACGGATCTATTTCAAAATGAATTGTATTCCGGCACACTTATTGGATTGATTATGGCCATTATTTTTACATTTGGGGTCTATTTCATTGCAATAAAACCTAAAAAGCTCACCTGGCAGGAAGTAGGACTACAGCCATTCTCAAAGTCATATTGGCTTCCAACTATTGGATGGACCATTATGTTAATTATCAGTGCTATTTTGGTAACAATAGCAGTCGAAGTGCTAATCAATATTGGAACTGATAATAGTAAGACAGAGAGCTTACAAACAAGATTATCGTTTATGAATATCAGCATTGCCTTTATTTCAGCAGCAATTATTTCACCTATTTATGAAGAAATTTTTTACCGAGGATTTCTTTATCGTTGGTTCAGGAGTAAATATGGCGTAAGGGCTGGGATTCTCATAAGTTCCTTTATCTTTATGCTGGTACATATCCCTACATATAACTCACTACCATATACCTTTTTATCTGGACTAATATTTGCTTGGACATATGAAAAAACACATTCCATTTATCCTGCAATGATCATTCATGGTTTATTTAACGGGTTATCGATTGTGTTAACTGCCACTTTGTAGGATAAAATGGGAGGAGCCATCCGCTTCTAGAGGATAATTCATCCTTTTTATCCTATTACTTATGATAATTAAACAGAATAAAGTCAAAACAAAGCCAGGAAATCCACTCTCGGATTTCTGGCTTTGTTGATTAGCAATTACCATTCTTATTAACGCGCTCCCGAAATTGTTATCACACTAACCTGACTCTGATTCAGAAATCTTACTGGTGCAACACTTGTACCAAGACCACTATCAATATATAAAAATTGATTTTCATTTATTTCATACGTTCCCTTCTCCAGCTGCGGAAGCAAGCCCTGATCTGGTGCAACGATAGCACCAATGAATGGCACCCTTATTTGACCGCCGTGTGTATGGCCACTTAAAATCAAGTCAGCAGAAATATCCTCATATTCTTCCACTACATTCGGTGCATGAGAAAGTAAAACAGTATAGTTCGTTTTGTCAACATTAACAAAGGCAGCACTCATGTTTTCATGATTAGTAGAAACATCATCTATCCCAACTAAGTTGATTATTACCTGCCCTATCTTAATCGATGAAGATTGATTGTTTAGGACAGTTACATTACGTTCTTGAAGTCCCTCTACAAAATTACGTGTATTTGTATGATCCCATTCATGATTCCCTGTAACAAAATACACATGCTTATTAAGGGCTGTTATTTTTTCCACAAGCATAAATACATTGCTAAAATTATTCGTGTCTCTCGAAATGAGATCACCTGTTAGCACAATAATATCGGCATTTTCTTTCTTAACTGTTTGAATCAATTTTTCATTATTTTGACCAAATTCCTTATTATGTAAATCACTAATTTGTAGGATAGTGAATTCGGAGTCAGCTGGAATTTTTTCATTATGAAACTGGACTTTATTTACTTTCATCACATTGGTATCGATGTATACTTTTACACATGATGTAAGAATCACCAGAATTCCAGACCATATTAAAAGTTTCTTCTTTGTTTTGAATCCACTTTTAACTATTCTATCTTTAGGCATGCCTTCTCATCCCTTTCAATCTACGCATCTATTCTAAATTACTCCTATCTCTAATCACCCTTATACATTTCATCATATCAAAATAGTTATTTTTATGAGTAATTAAGTCTCTTCCTCCCCTTCAAAGTTAAAAAAACTTTATTCCGAGTAAACTACTATGTATAATAAGAATTAATGAGAGGAGATGAAATTTATGAGTATCCCAAAACCGCTTGTTCAGATTAACCAGAGTTTTATAGTCTTGACAGTTCTCCTAGGCTTAATCATAAATCCGGCTATTTTGATAGCTCCGTTTGTAATTGGAGTCATTACCTTAATTACGAAGCAAAATCCTATTATTCTATTTAGTAAGCGTTTTTTGAGAAAAGATCCTAGTCAATATAAACAAGAAGATAAACAACAACAATTATTCAATCAATGGATTGCCACCATTTGTGTTGGCCTTTCCCTACTGTTCTTCTATACCAACTTGGAAATTCTCGCATATACATTTTCAATCATGGTATTAGCTGCATCCAGCATCGCACTTTGTGGCTTTTGTATTGGTTGTTTTATCCGTTACCGCTATATCATGTGGAAGTATAATCGTACAAAAGTGCAACCTTAATTCAAAAGGAAGAAATCACGGAGCAATGTCAGTGATTTCTTCCTTTTGAGCCAATAGAAGTACCTGAAGAATGCGAGCGTGCAAGTACAACACAACCATAAAGGAGAAGAAACGACGAAAAGACTTTCGCCCATTAGCATATGAGCGAAAGCCTTTTTCGTGTTTTCATATCCAGATGATGTCTAATATGGATTCTCCCTATATTTTCCGAAGTTGTTCTAATACTTCTTGTGCTTTAGCTCCAACTTCAAAGTCATAGATTTCTGCATCTTCACCTTTAATCGCTTTTACTAACTCATTAATTAGTCTATGAAAAGGTTGGCCATCTGTTGAAATTTCACTAACTTCCTGTCCATTCCTACCACCTTTTAAAACGCCCCAGTTTTCAAGTGATAAAACACCGTCTGAACCGTAAGCGGTAAATCCGATATGCTCTTTTCCAGCAGCCTGACTTATTCCTTCGATTAACATAGGGGTCCCATCATGAAGTTCGGCTGTTGCCATTATCCCCGTCTCACATTTCTCCGCATCAGCTGGCAATTCTAAACGGGTTTGGATATTGTTCAGGTCTCCAAATATCTTTAAGGTTTGTTGAATAAAATGAACACCCACTTCTAGTACAAAGCCGCCCTGCTCTCTTCCTGCAACCCAGTCATTTCTTTGCCAACGGCGCGGCCATTCTGGAAAATGCATGGAAAGCTGTACCCGACGTAGTTTCCCAATATAACCTTCGTTAATTAATTCAGCAAACTTTGTAGCGGCAGACTCATAATTAAGTGGGAAGTTCATCGCATGAACAACTCCCGCTTCCTTAGAAGCCTGTGCCATTTCCTTAGCTTCTTCCAATGAATTAGCTAAAGGCTTTTCACACAGTACGTGCTTCTTCGCATGCAACACATCCATCACAATCTGATGATGAAATTTTGGAGGCACTGCCACATACACGAGGTCTACTCCATCATTTGCAATTAAATCCTGATGATCCGTGTAAGCTTGTACCCCTCCAAGTGAAGAGGCTGTTTCATTAACCAGAGACTCCATTTGGTCACACACCGCAACAATCTTTACTTCTGAATGCTCCTTAAATTGCTTAATTAATCGCTGACCAATTGCACCAAGACCAATAATTCCTATATGTATCATGATACCTCTCCTTCTTATGGATTCTTCTTTATTTAATTGTCACATGAAAGCTATTGCTTGGCAACGAATATAGTTTAATAGCTTGAGTGGAATAAATTACGTAACCGCAATGTCATCTTCGCTTAACACTTCTGTAAGTTTAAAAATGCCGAATAACGTCTATATACATAGCAAGTCCTTTAAAAATCCAAAACTCAAGAAGGAGTGTATGATGATGAAAGGATTTAAGAAAATTTTTGTAGCATTTGATGGTTCCAATGATAGTGTGGAGGCATTGAAGAAAGCGGAGTATATGTCAAAGCTAAGTGATGCTCGCTTGACAGTGGGATATGTGCATGAGCCATCGCTCGATACTACAGTGACGCCAGGATTAACAAAAGACTCCGATCCAAACTTGTATCAATCTCACACCTACGTCGGGCCAATTCCACCACCAAATATTGGCTCACAAATAAATGCGGCAGAGCCTAATCTACAAGATAACACACCCGATAATATAATCTCGGAAGCAAGCCACAGACTATCACACTTAGTCAATGTGGAATATGAAGTACTGTATGGAAAACCAGCTAATGAAATTCTAGACTTCACGAAAGAAAAAGATGTCGATCTCGTCGTAATGGGAAACCGCGGCATTAGTGGTATCAAGAAGCTTGTAATGGGAAGTGTGAGTAAAAAGGTTGTAGATGAGGCAGAATGCCCAGTGTTGGTTGTAAAATAGCATTTATATAGGCAGTACCTTTTGAGGGTACTGCCTATTAATAAGCTAAAATTTCTAGTATGCCTGTATTCCGAACTTCAACAACTTTTTTGGTAGAATATCATCTAGATTTTGAATGTCCTCATCATGAATTTCAATTAAATTAAATCCATATTTGTTATAAATATTTAACTTTTCTTCTTTTCTTTTAATGTATTTAGGGTCATTTTCAAGTCCCCAGTATTCTATGTATACTTTTCCAACAGGTAAATAGAAGTCAGTATATACATCTTCTTCAACAGGTAACTTCCTTTCATATGCATGAACAATCTCAGACATGTATAACCAGTTATCAATCAACATTTCTGCTCTTGAACGAACATAATGCCCATCCGCTGTTCTATGTTTCGCTACGTATTTCTCTCTAAAGTCATTTAATTTATTTATTTCATCGGAAGTTACTTCATCTAATTCAACACCATTTATCTCATTTACACTCTCCACAAGTCTCTTGTTGCTTAAAATACTTTTTGGCCAATTCACATAAGGAACACCGGTTTTATCATACTCTAGTTGTTTACCACCGATACTTAACCCTAATTTAGTAATTGTCCATCCTTTTACAGCTTTTTGCACAAAACCTAACTCAGATAATATTGGATTCATCTTAAATTTAGATACACCAAAATGATTACTTAATGCAGTGGCATTCAGTAATTTTTCTTCTGTTCTACTAAATATTGTATTGGTTTTAATATATTCTGCCCAAGCTATGTATTCGCCTACCCTAGGGTGAGTTTTAATTACTCCACCGAGTTTTTTACCTTTATCAGTTAATATCCAGTTAGCATTGTCTCTTTCTATTAAACCATTAGTTTGTAATATCTCAAACACATTCTTAGTAGGAATATTTAATTCTTTAGAAAGTGCTGTTGATGAAAGATATTTTGTTTTATTGTTAGTTGACATTAATTTCCCCCCAAGCACATTACTAACAATAAAAGTATATCATACAAATAACTTCATTTATCCTAGTGTAAATACTCAATTAGTTGTAAATGATTCCATATTAAGAAATTTAGCTTTACCTATCCTCATCCCAAAATCTAGCATTTAATTTATAGTACAATTCAACATTACTCTTAATGCTTCACTCTTAAGTTAAAAATGTATTCACAAATAATAAGAACCTGGTAAAAAATCCCAGGTTCTTATTATTTGAAACCAATTTTCACATCTCCCTGCCACACTTTTCCTAGTCAGCTACATCTTTAACTTATTATGAGTTAACTTCGGCTTATTTGGGGGAAACTTTAGCTTTTACCACAAATCTTTAGCATTTACTCCAAACTTTCATTTTTACAGTGAACCGAAGCCGCTCAGCTTCCATCCATTTACTCCCGATATCCAGTATTCGCTCTTACCTTGACTTCTGCATAGCGTGCTAAATCATTTTCCTTCGAGAATACCGTGCCAAGATACCCACCGATGAAGCCTAACGGAACACTAACAAGTGCTGGGTTGGATAATGGGAAGATTGGGTCACCAACAAATAGTGCTGCTCCTTCAACTGGGGAGAATACACTCGGGCTCAATGATACAAGGACAAGAGCCGATATCAGACCTGACAATAATGCCCAAACCGCTCCAGAAGTATTGAATCGCTTCCAGTAAACAGTGTAGAGAATAACAGGTAAATTAGCACTTGCTGCGATACAGAATGCTAGAGATACAAGAAAGGCAACGTTCAAGAATTGTGCACCTAATGATAGTAAAATAGATAACACGGATACACCTAATGCTGCATATCGTGCTGCTAGCATTTGCTGCCTTTCTGTCGTTTTTCCTTTTTTTATAATTTGCCCGTAAATATCATGTGCAAATGCTGAAGCACCAGATAGTACAAGCCCTGCAACAACGGCAAGAATAGTCGCAAATGCAACTGCCGAAATAAAGGCAAATAAAATGTTTCCACCAATCGCTTCAGCTAATAATGGCGCGGCCATATTCCCACCTGAGTTGGCCGCTAAAATATCACTTTCCCCAACAAATATTGCCGCACCAAAACCAAGGAATAAGGTTAGAATATAAAAGATACCGATTGTCCATGTTGCTGTAATAACAGATTTTCTGGCTGTTTTAGCATCCTTTACAGTAAAGAAGCGCATCAAAATATGTGGTAATCCCGCCGTACCAAGTACTAATGCTAGCATTAACGATAGTGTTCCTAATGGATCACTATATTTAATACCTGGATTTAAATAATCTGCACCATGACTTGTTGCTGTTTTTACTTCAGTAAACATAGCGGAAATATTGAAGTTAAACTTCCACAAAACAATGAATGAAATAATTACCATACCTGCCATCAGAAGAACTGCTTTCGTTATCTGAACCCAGCTCGTGGCTATCATTCCGCCAAATAGAACGTAAATTGTCATCATAACACCCACAATTAGTACGGCAATCCAATATGGAATATCAAATAATAGCTGTATTAAAGCACCCGCACCTACGAGCTGTGCAATCATATAGAAGAGTACAATGGTAATGGTACTTAGTGCAGCAACACCTCTAACTTTTTTCGCATCAAATCGTGAATTAATCATATCCGCAAGTGTATACTTACCAAGGTTTCGTAACGGCTCTGCTACTAGTAGCAACACCACTAAATAAGCAATTAAAAAGCCAATACTATAGAAAAATCCATCAAACCCTTGTAAGGCAATTGCTCCAGCAATACCAAGAAACGACGCTGCTGATAAATAGTCACCAGCTATCGCAAGACCATTCTGCCAGCCTGTTAGCCCTCCACCCGCCGTATAAAATTCACTAGCGGATTTCGTTCGCTTGGCAGCAAAATACGTAATGACAAGTGTCAGCGATACAATCGCAAGGAATAAAACGACAACAATTGGATCCATTATTGATTACCTCCTTTTTGAATCTGATCTTCAATAATTTGATCAGCCTCATCATCAAAGGAAGCTGCCTTTTTCACGTACATAGAACTGATTACCCATGTCATTACAAACTGTGCAACAGCAAATATCCAAGCCCACGTAATATCTCCAAATGCTGGTGTGTTTAAGAATGTTCCATACGAAGTAAAGATTGGCAATAAAAAATAAAACACTAGGAAAAACACCGTCATCGGTAGGATAAACTTCTTTTTATTCGCCATCAGTTGTTTAAACTGTGGGCTACTTTCTACTTTTACATAATCCACCTTAGGCTTTCCTTTTTCATCCATTAGCTTAGCCTCTGCCATCTAACCATCCTCCTTCTAATTATTTCATTGTAAGCGCTTACTAATTATTATAATTATTTCGAACATTCTTGATTTAATGTTTGCGCCAACGGTAGAAATAGAAGGGTGAATGGTTTGTATGCAATCATGAACGGGTTCTTATAAAAAATAAAGACTTTCCTATACTCGAAAAGTACTAAGAATAATTTTACTAGCATTACGACTAACTGGAATTACTGTCCTTTCCCTATCCTTTAATGTCAAATTGCTCGTTCCGTTAAACCACGGAGTAATTTCTAATACATGATTTAAATTAACTAAGTAGCTACGATGTGCACGAAAAAATTCATAATCAGACAATTTATCCTCTAATTCCTGTAAGGTCATCCGACTCATTATCACCTTATCCTCTGTATGGATTTCGAGTAGTCGCTTATTCGGTACTGCATAATAGATCGACTCTGGTGAAAGGACAACCATTCGTTCCCCATCATCTACTAGCAGCTTAGCTGTAGATGGTTTCTGTATAACTGGATACCTCGATTCCACCTTCGTGCTCATAATTTTTCGTATTCGTACCATTGTTTTGTGGAATCGCGTTTCATCATAAGGCTTCAATAAATAATCAACTGCTTCTATTTCAAATGCATCTAACGCATATTCATCATAAGCTGTAGTAAATACAAATAATGGAGCTTGTCCCTCCGTTTTTTCGGTGATATACTTGGCGGCATCTACTCCGGTTAATCCTGGCATTTGCACATCTAAAAAGATGACATCTGGTTGATGCTCCATAAATAATTCAATGACTTGTTCACCTGCCTCAGCATGAGGCGTTAGATAGATATCCTTTTCATCCTTCAGTAAATAAAGCAATTCCTTTCTAGCCATCATTTCATCCTCAGCAATCATCACACGAATACTCATCCAATCACCTGCTTTTCAACAAATTCATTTGGAACTGGTAAGGTGAACTTCACTTCACTTCCCCCACTTGAGATATTGCAAATTTGCAGTCTAGCTGATTCTCCAATTAACCGAACCAATCGCTGATTTACATTATAAATACCCGTACCTCCATTTGGAGTCCCTACTAATGGTTTATGACTCACAATAGGTAAGATATGCTTGGGAAATCCACAGCCATTATCTCGAACCGATATCGAAATATCCTCTGCTTGAGTTTCAATTTTAATCTCCACCTTTCCCTTGTCCGTGACATCCTTCAAGCCATGCTGGATGGCATTTTCAACTAAGGGCTGAATAGTAGAAGGCGGAAGTAATATTCGTGGTAATTTCTCTGGTTTATTCATTACGATTTGTAGCCTTCCGCGAAACCTCTCCTGAATGATGGAGGTGTAGGCTTCTACATGCTCATATTCCTTTTCAAGCTCGACTAATGATTTTGACACTAGCCTTAAATTAAAACGCATATAACTTGCCAGTTGTAGCGTTAGATGACGAGCATTCTTTGGGTCCTCTCGAAATAATGATGCAATGAGCTGTAGTGTATTGAATAGAAAGTGAGGATTAATTTGTGCCTGAAGATTCCTAAGCTCTGCATCACGAATATGATCTTGTAGCTTTTCGGTAGTGAGCACATTAAGCTGGTTAGAGATAAATTGTCCCAATCCTTCCGCCATCATCAGTTCTACTGGTGAAATATGCTGTGCCTTCCGGAAATAAAAGGTAATGAGTCCGGTAACATCATTCGCTTCCGTAATAGGAATGATAATAGCTGCCTCGAGCGGACAGTTTTCATGCTGACAATGGAGATCTGATTTCAAATAGGCTACTTGAATTTTTTTAGTATGAATCGTTTCTAATGCAAGCGGGATTGTTATCCGGTCCCCCGCTTGATGGTGCTTGTCACCTAATCCAATATGCGCTAATACTTCCAATTGATTGGTCACGGATACAGCTGCTAGCTTCAGCCGTTCATATAGTAAATTCGCTAGTCCATTAGCTACCTCTTGATTGGAATCCTTCTTTAAATAAGGTAATGCCTCTTCTGCAATCGTTAATGCTTGTTTCGTAGCCAAAGCCGCTTCATTTTCCTGTTCCTTTAGTACGATTCCAATCATTGCCGTAAAAATAGCAATAGCAATACTATTGGATAGTACGAGTGGCAAACCAATTTGATCCACGATCGTAACTAGACCATCGCCACCAGTATACAATATCAATAGTAATTGCATTTGTAATACTGGTGGGAAAACACCAATAAACAGCGCTTTTAACGGTGAAATAACCCGCTCATTGGAAAAAAATCTTGCGGTCATCCCTGCTAACCATCCTGTCAGTGGATTTACCAAACCATTGGCTAGCCAGCCAATTCCACCTACAAACATTAAATGACTACCTGCAATTAATCCCGCACCAAACCCGACAATAGGTCCACCCAATAAGCCTGCTATTACAATTGCAACCAAACTTGAGCTAACAATTAGTTGATTATCTTCCACTGGTAGAAGAACGAAAGTACGGATAATCGATGTATCATCTGTAATGATAATTCCTGTCACTGTACTTGCGACTCCAAAAAAACCAAAAACCACAGCATGAAGGAGGGACATCTTCACACTATATTCCCGGTACAATAAGGACTTGAATCCAGGAGTGCGTGTCATCACAAAGGCAACAACGAGTAGTAAACCTAATCGTTCAAACAAAATAATTGTTAAATCTCTCACCTATTATCTCCCCTTGCCTTAATACCGGTTTGCGACTGGATAAAGAAACGCTTATATGCTTGCTCTGATTGCATATACTTAGAGGAAAAGATAGTTCCTAAATAAGCTCCTAAGAAACCAATTGGAATGGCAATAATTCCAGGATTATATAGAGAAATCACCGCTTCTTTTACAATCCAACCATCTGCAGGATTCATAACATGTGGGCCTAGTAAGACCAAAAGGATAGATGCTGCCATACCACTTACCATCCCTGTGACGGCTCCAACGTGTGTAAAGCGCTTCCAATATATCGTCAACACGAGAACCGGAAAATTACTAGAAGCTGCTACAACAAACGTCATCGATACAAGAAAGGTCACATTAATGGTTTCTAATCGTAAAGCAAATAATGTAGAAATAATCCCAATTCCAACAGCTGTCCAACGAGCTGCCCGCAATTGCTCCATCTCAGTTGACTGTCCTTTCTTCAAGATATGATGGAAAATATCATATGAAAAAGCTGTTGTAGCAGATATTACTAGTCCTGCTACTACCGCAACAATCGTAGTAAATGCAATTGCTGATACAAACGCTAAAAGGAAGTCACCACCTACTGCTTTTGCTAACAGTGGCGCAGCTAAATTCCCTGTTGGGTCATCACCGATTAATCCAGAATAGCCTAGTAGAGCAACGGTACCAAATCCTAAGACAAGGGTCATAATATAAAACACCCCAATAATCCAGGTTGAGCTCATTAAGGACCGCCGAACCTCCATGGTGTTTCGAACAGTAAACAATCTTATTAATATATGTGGTAATCCCGCTGTCCCTAACACTAATGCAAGCTGAAGAGAAAGGAATTCTAGAGGATTTTCAAATAGATGCCCAGGGATAAAGAAATTTTCTCCTAAAGGCGTTCCTGCCTTTACACGTTCAATTAAGTATGGCAAATTCCAATCAACATTCGAAAACACGATTAAAGCTAGTAAAAATGTTCCTGACATGAGAACAACGGTTTTTACAATTTGCACCCAAGAGGTTGCAACCATTCCACCAAATACAACATAAATAGTCATTAATCCTCCAATAACAAGTACAGAGATAGAATAATCGATGTCTAATAATAAACGAAGTAAAAACCCTGAAGCAACTAGTTGAGGAATCATGTAGAGAATAGAGATCATGAATGCGCCAACTGCCATCAGTAAGCGCATCTTATTACTCGGAAACCGAGAGCAAATTACATCACCAAGTGAATATCTTCCAAGACGATGAACTGGTTCGGCAACTAAAAAAAGAACAACCAGGTAGGAAACTAAAAAGCCTATGGAATATAAAAAACCATCATAACCACTTATCGCAATCATCCCAACAATCCCAAGAAATGACGCAGCACTAATAAAATCACCAGCAATAGCCAGTCCATTTTGAAAGCCTGTTAAACTACCAGAAGCAATATAGAATCGATTGGTAGTATTACTACGTTTTGCTGCCCAATAGGTAATAATTAAGGTACACACTATAATACAAATAAAAAATAAAAAATATGTGAGATTCACAACTACTCCCCCTGGTTAATTTCTTCAATTTGCTGGTCAAACCTTTTCGCCCTATTATGGTAAATCCAGCCTACTATCCATGTCATGGGAATTTGCAAGAAACTATATAACCACGCCCAAGTTAAACCATCGATCACACTTGTACGATTCATGACATCAGGGAAGTAAATCAGAGACAAAGGAAGTATGAAATAAAACATAAACACAATTCCTAATGATATTGTCATCATCCGCTTCTTCTGACGAATTAATTCCTTTACACGCTCTTCCATCCGCATTCTCCCAACTAAAAAAAACAGTAAATTTAATTAATTCGAATAATAAATAAATTATGGTAGGTTGTAAAGGGTTTCGCTTGTTAAATGTTAAATAAACATCTGCTATGAATGAATCTCATAAGATGGTGACCATCTGATATTCATTCAATTTTCCGCTGAAATTTATAATGAATGACAGTAAACCATAGCACAGTCATCATGATACCCAGGATAAAGTCTATCCAATAGCGAGTTGGTTGATTTTCCAACAACATCGCAACAGGCCAATATACCGGGAAAAACATCGCTACGACATTCAATAAGGGACTTGCTAAAATATAGTCAATTAACGGAACTAAAATACATAGATTAATAACCTTCGTTAATGCTAACCCCTCTACTTTGTTAGAGGCTAAAGTCGCCATGATCATGGTTATAATTGGTGTCTGCAAAGCGAATAAAAAGGCAACCGGTATAAACGAAGCGAAACGAACAGCTACAATTCCTTGTATTAGGATAATGGAGTAGGCTAATAAGAAAGTAATACCGATTGGGAATAGTAAACGCCCAAATAGATAACCCGATTTCGTTAATGGCGTAATGGAATAATATAATAAAAGACCTTCATCTCGTTCATCTAGTAGGATAAATCCGTACAAGATACCGATCATAAGCGGTGCCATTAATAATACTAATCCAATAATAATTAAAAAATGCTCATTCAATGAAAAGGATATATGTTGGCTTAGAAAAGCATGAAGCTCCGGTACCCCAAAACGAACTAGTAGCGCTAACAGCAGCGAGCCGACCATTGAAAAAATTAATAACGGATCTCTACTAATATTTTTCCAATCACTTACAGCTAATAGAAATATACGCTTTACCACCATTCCAACCCCCTATCATTGAAAACATTTGTTCTTTAAGAATTGATTTGTTTCATAATAAGCCCAAAAATACGCAACACCTATCCATATGATGCAAGTAATGGTTGCATAACTATACATATTAAAAGAAAGTTCATGAAAGGCTCCTTCTAATAGAATTAATATCGCTTGGGTTGGCAATATATAAAAAATCTGAGAATCGACGTTTATAAAATTTAGTAATGGTAAATAAAAGATAATCACCAATAAAGGTGATGTATATAAAAAAGCATTAATAGACGGAACCCGAACAGCTAACACAATTCCAAGTAAGGTGAAAAAGACAGAGCAAAACAGAACAGCCATCATAAATGGTAAAAATGCAAAGCTATGGTGATGGATGAAATAAAAAATGAATGAGCTAGTAATCGTAGCTAGAAGCGTTAATGATAAAACCTTACTCCATAAATACGCATGAATAGATATTGGTGTAACAAATAATGAATTAAATATAGATTGATTCCTTTCGAGTAAAACAAGACCACCAACAAAGAAAAAGCCTAAAACAGATGGATCTGTAAATATAATGAAAATAGAAGCCTCTTGAATGATAGATTCTGGTAAAAACAATAAGACTCCAATGTAAAAAGCACTAACAAGCGCATACGCATAATAAAATCCGTGTCGAACTTGAAACATGACATCCATTTTCAGTAAATCTAGTAATCTCATACAAGCTTCCTACCCGTCGTTTTTATAAATATATCCTCTAATGAAGCCTCCTGCGTGTGCATCGTAATAATTTCATAGTTTTTAATAATCTCTTGAAAGTTATCATGATGACCAATGCCTAACAATGGAAATTGTGCTGTCTTTATTTCTGTCTTATCACGATACTCTACCCGCAATTCTTTCTTTCCTTCTTTAACCTTGAGCCTTTTAGGAGAATCAATTAAGGATATTTGACCATCCACAATAAAGGCCACCTGGTCACATAGCTCCTCTGCAGTATTCATGTTATGTGTGGTAATAATGATGGTCTTCCCCTTGGCTTTTTCAGCCTTTATCAGTTCACGTAAATTTTTGTCATTTACCGGATCTAATCCGGAGGTTGGTTCATCCAGAAACAAAATATCCGGATCATTCAATAGCACTCGGCAAAAATTCAAACGCATTTTCATGCCTTTTGAATAGTTACTAAATCGAACATGTGCAGCGTCCTTTAATCCCAACCGTTCCAAAAGCTCTATAGGGTCCCGTTTAGTAGATTGATATAATTTACTAAAGAACGTTAAATTTTCTAAACCAGTAAACTTTTGATAGAAATTGGGAAATTCAAAACCAACACCAATACGTTCATAATAGGTTGAACCTAGTCTATTCAACTCCTGATGCTCAACCCTCACACTTCCCTTATAGCCTTTTAATATTCCGATTAGTATTTTTTGAATCGTACTCTTCCCAGCCCCAGACGGTCCTAAAAAGCCAAATATCTCCCCTTTATTTACCTGAAACGTAACACCTTTTATCGTATCGCTTGATTTCGTTGGATATCGGTACATCAGATTGTTGACATGAATCATGATAAGCTTCTCCCTTCTACAAGACCGGCAGCTAAGCTCTCTGCTAACAGCTCCACTACCTCTGGAAATAGTTCCTCCCCTATCTCCTTTTTATGTAATAACATCGTGAAAAAACCCCGAATTGCACCTGTTATCACCTTAGGGTCCTTCTTAACTAAGAAGCCATTTTGCTGCCATAGCTTCAGAAGTGGTTCTAGAACGTCTTCATCACGCTTGATATGCTCTTCCATTGTCTCTTGAGGAAGCTTACGTACAATTCTTTCAAAATCCTCACGATCAAATAGCGTCTTTACTAGTTGATGTTCCTCAATTAATTCGATACTATATAACAACATTTCCTTAAATGATTGTCTTGTCATGTGATGCACATTTATTTTCTCTAAGAGCTTCTGTTTAATTTGTGCTTCTTCTAATTCTAAAATATTAAAGAATAATTCTTCCTTGGACGAGAAAAATTGATAAAATGAACCTTGTGCGATTCCTGCAGCTTTTGTCAGTTGAGCAATACTTGTTTTTTTGACTCCCATTGCAACAAATTGTTGCTTACCTTCCTCAATCAGTTTTGTCATAATCATTTCTTTCTCTTGGTCTGTAAATCCCTTTACCATTTTATCCACCTACTTGAACATATGAATATTTTATATTTATATTCATATAAGTTATCATGTATTGTGAAAGTATTCAACTATTCCTGTAAAATTTCTATCAAAACCTCTAATAACAATAACTTCCCTCTAACAAACGATTATTGACTTATAAGGGCATCAGACCGACTTAATATCGGACTCATGCCCTCAGCTTACATCATTAAATCTCGATAAAAATAGGAACAATCATTGGTTCCTTCTTCGTCTTATCTTTCACATATTGCCCAATTGTTTTCTTGACCTGCTTCTTCAATACATTCCAAGAGGTTCGATTTGCTGCATGCAGCTCACGGATTGTCTCCATCACAATTCGATTCATTCCTTTTCGCAAATCGGAGAAGTTGTTATCGACAAAGCCGCGAGAAATAATTTCTGGCTCTGATAGCATTTTTTCTTCCTGCTTACTCATCGGAACAATGATCATAAGCATCCCTTCTTCTGAAATTTTTTGCCTGTCACGTAACACAAATTCCATATCCCCTACGTCTACCCCATCAACATAAGTGTCACCACTCGGTATCGTTCTTGTACTACGTGCCATACCATCTTCAATATCGACAACATCTCCATTCTTTAATAGAAACGTGTTTCCTTCCTCTACTCCAACAGATTCCGCGAGTAATCTGTGATGATGTAGCATTCGATATTCACCATGTATCGGAATGAAGTATTTCGGCTTCATTAAGGTTAGCATGAGACGTAAGTCCTCTTGATAACCATGACCAGAAACATGCATACCAGAAGAACTACCCGACCCATAAATCACATGTGCACCTAGTTTATACAAGTTATCGACAATACCGGTTACATTCTTCTCATTTCCAGGGATGGGACCTGCTGCAAGGATCACTGTATCCTCCGCTAAAATAGAGACATCACGAAAATTGCCTGTGGAAAGGCGACTAAGTGCAGCCATTTGCTCTCCTTGGCTGCCTGTACATAAGATTGTTACCATTTCTGGCGGTAATTCATCAATTTCACGAGGTTCGATTAACATACCTTTAGGAATTGTAATGTAGCCGCGGTCCTTCGCAACGCCTACAACATTCACCATTGATCTTCCTAGTAAGGCAAGCTTTCGATTTGTTTTTTGAGTTGCACTTATAACCTGCTGGATTCGACTGATATTCGAAGCAAAGGTGGAAACAATCACTTTTCGATTACTCTTGATGAAAATTCTTTCCAAATTTTCACCTACCATTTGTTCCGAAGGCGTGTAGCCAGGACGCTCGGCATTGGTACTTTCTGATAATAAAAGCAGCACTCCTTTTTTCCCAATTTCAGCCATTTTATGTATCTCTGGCCGCTCATTATTGGCAGGGGTCAAATCAAACTTAAAGTCTCCTGTATGTACAATTGATCCCTCTGGCGTGTGAAACACAATTCCTAAACAATCTGGAATACTATGATTTACTTTGAAAAAACCTAGTGTCATCTCGTTGAATTGGACTTCTGAATCGGAATGAATTTCAATCAGTTCACTTTCTCTGAGGTAACGATGTTCTTTTAATTTAATTTCAATTAGCCCTAACGTAAACCGAGTTGCATAGACTGGAACATTCACTTTTTTTAAGAAAAAAGGAATTCCTCCAATATGATCCTCATGTCCATGCGTAACAATTAAAGCACGAACTCTATCTTTATTCTCCTCAAGATAAGAAATGTCAGGGATAATTAAATCGATGCCAAGTAAGCTTTCATCTGGAAACTTGTTCCCACAGTCAATGACCACAATATCATTTCCATATTCAATTGCGTACATATTTTTTCCAACTTCATGTAAGCCTCCAAGGGCAAAGATGGATAATCTTTCCTTCATGTAGATACCCTCCCGCTTCAAATATAGTTTAGTATGCCCTCAAAGGTTTGTTTTTAATAATTCGTGCGTCTGAATTCAATCCTAATTTAAACCAATTATCATAAGAAAAAACAACCCGGAAACATTGTTGAAGGCAATGTTTCTGGGTTGTTTTAGATAATTCAGAGCACTTAAAATCCTAGTTATGTCGATAATCCTATGGATTGGAAATAGATGATTGTTGAGTTTCTTCCTTCTCTCTCATTTTTTCCTGATCTTTTTTATCGATTTCTTCCTGTGAGGATTTTTGGTCCTTGATAAAGTAAGCAATAATTAATCCGATAAATGATAGTAGTGCAACAACGATAAACGCAACATTAGCACCATAAATATCTGGATTAACGAGTTCTCTATTGGCAGCAGATTCCTCGGAGGTCGTCATGACTGTTACAAGGATTGCGGTTCCGACTGAAGCCGCAATTTGTCTCATCGTATTATCCATCGCTGCCCCATGTGGAATTAGCCGTTTTGGTAATTGATTCAATCCAGCTGTAGCAATTGGCATCATCACCATCGATAAGCCAAACATTCGAACACTATACATAATCGTTAAATATGTCAACGATGTCGAGGTATCTAATCTCGTAAAAGCAAACGAAGAAGCAGTAATGATAATTAACCCAATCATCACTAGTTTTCTCGCACCAAACTTATCGAAGATTCTACCCGTAATCGGAGACATAAACCCTGTGATTAATGCACCCGGCAATAAGGCTAACCCTGCTTCAAAAGCAGTGTAGTCACGCATGTTTTGCATATACAGTGGAATTAGCGTTTCTACTCCAATTAATCCCATAAAGGTAATCATTCCGATAGCAACTGCTAGTGGAAAAATGGAATACGTGAATACCCGGAACTCGAGCATTGGATGTTTTAGTTTCAACTGTCTTAAAATAAAGGCCATAAGAGCAACCACACCAACAGAAAGAGATACGATAGTCATCAAAGCTACCCAGCCATTATTCCCCGCTGATGTAAATCCATAAAGTAATCCACCAAAACCAAATGAGGATAAAATAATTGATAGAATATCTAATTTCGGTCGTTGCAATTCCGTTACATTGCGCAACGCAAAGAAGGCAATGATGATATCAATGATTGCAATTGGTAGGATAATAAAGAATAATACCCGCCAGGAATAATGCTCCGTCACATAACCAGATAATGCGGGTCCTATTGCTGGAGCGAATGAAATAACAAGACCAATTAACCCCATTGCAGCTCCTCGTTTATGGACAGGGAAAATCATTAAAAATACGGTCTGCATCAGTGGTAGCATAACCCCGGCACCAGCAGACTGAATGACACGCCCGATGAGCAACGTGGAAAAATTAGGTGCAATTCCGGCTACTAATGTACCAATAGCAAATATACTCATTGCTGTAATAAACAACTGTCTTGTCGTAAACCGTTCTAATAAAAACGCACTGACTGGAATCATAATACCATTGACTAACATAAAAACAGTAGTTAGCCATTGACCAGTATTTGGGCTAATTCCCATTTCATCCATTATTGGAGGGATTGCTGTAATCATTAACGTTTGATTTAAAATAGCAATAAACGAACCCGCGAGTAACAGTGCAACTATCGTTTTTCGGTTAAAATGTAAATTTTGCATAACTACCCTCACCTGCTTTCTATCACTTTACCATTTGAATTTATTCACTTTCTACAGAATACATGATTGAAAATTATTAATCTATAACTATGCTTGCACCCAATAACAATAAGCTCTCGATCGATATCGATCAAGAGCTCTTATGGTTTTCGTTATTTATTATCCATACTTACGAGCTTCTCCGCTCAATCAAATTAATCCCTAACCCCATTGCTACGACACCTATTAATAACATCATGAATAGAGACATTATCACATCGCTAAGTCCAGCGTGGAAGAAAACGACTGACACGATCGCTTCCATCGCATGTGATAACGGAAAAATATCTGCAACAAATAATAGCACCGGATTGGTAATCGTTCCTGGCATCATATAGGCTCCACTAATCAACGGGATTAGTGGAATTACGGACGGGTAAATCGCATAAAATTGCTCTGGCGTTTTTACAAAACCAGTAATTAACATCGCAACACTAATCATACTGAAAATGAAGAACGCGGCAATCAGAATAACTAGCCATAACTGATCCCCTACTTCATAGTTCATAACATACTTAAATATCAGGAGTACCACAATAACCTGAAATAATGTAATGAGAAAGCTATAGCATATATAGCCACAATACATCCCTGTTTTTCGCATTGGTGACAGGATCATCCGATTCCATATCCCCGCAACCTTATCATGAGTTACATGATTTACCTTTAAGCCAAGAATAAACATCGCTATCAAAAACGTAAAAGCATACAATAATTGAATACTCATATTATAGTTCGGAACCTCTTCACTATCTAGCCCTTGCGCTTCAATTTGAATTGGCGGATTTTCGAGATAGCTGGTTATTTCACTACGAACATGTTCGTTTCCATTCGCATCTATAATTGCACGAATCTGGGCTTCCCGTTGAAATACCTTTTCTACATGCTGCTGAACAAAAGAAACACTTGGTAGTTCACTAGCTGCGATTAATCGGTAATCCATTTCCATGACCTTTACTGCTACATCTATTTTTCCATTCCTAACATCTTCTCGAGCTTTTTCTGGGGAAACAATTTCAAATTGAAATGTATCATTAGCATTTAATAGTTTTTGCCATTTCGCTTCGATTTCTTGGGCATTCGCTTCCTCACTAAATATAGCTACTGTTGTGGGTGCCTGAATACCACCAGCAAATAAGAGAGTTGCTAAAATACTAGCAGCAATAAATAATAGAAGGAATAATGGGTTACGTTTATCCTTAGCAAATTGTGCCCATATAACGGACTTCATGATGTTTTCCCCCTTTTTGGATATATTGCAACACTAACCACTGTGAATAGTAGGAAGAATCCAATTAGAAATAAACTTGGTGTGACAATGGAGGACAACTCCTCATACTGAATCCAATTTGTCAGTGCCACTAACGATGAGCCATTTGGCGTCCATTCTCCAATTTTCTGAAGCCAGCTCGGTAGTATATAAATTGGAACAAAATTTCCACCGACTACGCCAAAAAATAAAATCACCAACATGAAAATTCCATTTGCCGCATCAATATTGGTAATTCTAAGGGATATACTTGTGAAGACAGCGGCTAACGCAGCAATTGCTAAGGAAAGTATGGTAACAATCCCTATTACACCTAACCAAAAGCTAGTCGTCCGATCCGAAAAAACATCTAGAATGAAGTGCGAAAAAACAAACACAAACATAATCTGTAGCCAAGCTAAGCAAAAAGTAGATACCATTTTACCAATTAAAAATAGAATTGGATTACTATTGGTTAATTGGATTCGGTAAAATACCTTTTGTCTAATCTCCAAGCCTGTTTTCGTTGCAACTGTCGAAGCAAGAAACAAGGCAAACAATGCACCCATTGCGATTGTGAAGTATTGGGATAACGTAAAGCTTTCCCCTGTACCTACTTTTTCGAATCCCCCCTCAGGTAGGAAAACCTCCGCATCTGAAGCGCCAATTTCTTGAACGACAAATTGGAAATTCAAGTGATCTGTAAAACCATGAATCATATCAAATAAGATGCTATTGTTATTCGTTTCCCGTTCCATTTTAAATTTCAATGAGGTTGCTGGTACCTCTCCTGCTAGAGCAGCATATAAACTATCAACCGTAAAGCCAGAAGGTATGGTTAGGATACCATCAATTTCACCGTCTTCAACTTTTTTTACTGCCTCACCTTCTTCAAGCTCATGAACAGTCACCCAGCTTTTTAATTCATCACTTTCGAGGTAATTAAACAATAATGGAATTGGACTTAGCTGACTTGCTTGTTCTACCATTTTTTCTGCTTCTGAATTAGAAACCGATCCTTCCTCCATTAGTTTTTCTTTTAATCTAGCAAGTGTCTCTAGTTCGTTATCCTGATTCACAACTGCTAGTTGTAAATCAAGATTCTCGTTCGCATTATCACTTAAAAGTCCTGCAAAGGCGAAATTCAGAACGACTACTAATAGAATTGGTAGTACAAGTACCGTAATAAGCTCTTTTCGATCTCGCCAAAAGAGTAATAAATCCTTTTTGATAAAACTCCCCATTACTACACCTCCTTAATCCCGTAAGGTTCGACCAGTCAAATGAAGAAACACATCCTCTAGACTCGGGCTCTCCGTATGAAAATTAACCATTTGGATATGATACTGATCTGCAAGATGGACTAGCTCACTGACTAGATTAATCCCTTTTTTTGCAATGATTTTTAGATTCACCTGAGAAGCTTCTACCTTTCGTACTCCTTCAATTGTTTTTACCTGTTCGATAAACATCTCATCCATTTTACTTAGCTCTACTTTAATTGTATCCTCTGTAGACAAAATACTAAGCAACTCACCTTTTGTGCCAGCAGCAATAATTTCGCCATGGTCCATCACATACAAACGATCACAAAGCTGTTCGACTTCTTCCATATAATGACTCGTGTATAAAATGGTTGTGCCATTCAATTCGTTTAGCATACGTACCGTTTCTAAAATATGATTTCTTGATTGGGGGTCAATTCCAACCGTTGGCTCATCTAATATCAAAATCTCCGGGCGATGCAGTAATGCTGCCGCAATATTGACTCTGCGCTTCATCCCACCAGAAAAAGTCCTGACCAAGTCCTTTTGACGATCTGTTAATCCTACAATCTCTAAGGCTTGCTGAATGCTTTTTTCGAGTTCTTTCCCCTTCAAATTATAGATAAATCCAAAAAATTTAAGATTCTCATAAGCGGATAAATCTTCATATATAGCTAGTTCCTGTGGTACAACCCCTAGCACTTTTCGCATTTGCTCTGGTTTTTGAATAATATTTACTCCATTTAGTTTTATTTCCCCGGTAGTTGGCTTTACCAACGATGAAATCATGGAAATCGTAGTCGATTTACCAGCACCATTTGGGCCCAGTAGACCAACTGATTCCCCACTGTCTAAATATAAATTGACGTCCTGTACTGCCTTTTTTCCCTTAAAGGACTTGCTTAAATTTATCGTTTCAAGCATGGATTTTCCTCCTACTTTCAATTTTATAAATGAATCATAAAACAAAACAACCAAAGCCACTACTGACTTTGGTCACTTCTCAAAAAGACGCGTATTACTTTTGTCACTTTTTCTTTTCTCAAACCATCCGATGACGAATAGCATATATTGCTAGCTGTGTTCGATCCCTTAGTTCTAATTTATCTAAGATTTGGCTTGTTTGATTCTTAACCGTTCCCACCGACAATCCTAGCCGTTCTGCTACTTCTTTATTGTTGAGGCCTTCACCAATACATTTTAAAATTGCTCGTTCCCTTGGTGTTAAGGAGGGGTCTATCTGGTCCTCCTCCTTTTGGGTTTGAAGCAACACAGGCATTACCTTGGCCGCAACCTGATCCTCCAGTGAAAGGCCACCATTTAATGAGCTTTTAATAGAACGAATAAGCGCCTCCGTATCCCCGTTTTTCAACACATAACCACTTACCCCAAGCTTCAAGGCCTCCATCACATAGTGATTATCGTCAAATGTTGTGAGCATCAATACCTTTATATGTGGAAAACGGGCACGTAAAACCTTGGCAACCTCTAACCCATCCATTTCTGGCATACGAATATCTAAGATTGCCACATCGTATACCTGTTTCTCACATAAAGCAACTGCTTCCTTACCATTGGCTGCTTCTCCAGTTACGATAATCTCCTCATCTGTTTCAATCATTGCTTTTAATCCTTGTCGGACCATTATCTGATCCTCTGCCAGCAACACCTTAATCATTTGCTCCACTCCGTTCTATTAATCGGATAGTACCACTTATGACAAATTGACGTTCATCCTGATTAATCTCCAAGGAACCACCAACTTTTTCTATTCGATCGCGCATTGCTCTTAGACCATAGCCTTCTTGAAAGAAAGGATTCGTAGAACTTCGGTTAATGACCTCAAAACGAAATATACTTCCTCCCGGTGACTCAAAGATTACTTGTGCCTCTCTTGTGGCCCCATGTTTCATAATATTTGTTAATGCCTCTTGAACGGCACGATAGATCGCAAAGGACTGCTCTCCGGTTAATGATGCAGCAAACGCTCCATGCTTTACAGTAAAATTAATTTTCATAAAGCTTTCTATCTCTAATTTACGGATTAATCGTATGATCCCTTGTAGTCCACCTACTTCTCTTTGCTTAAGGGATTTAACTGCTGTTCTTGTTTCAGCCAGGCTTTCCTCTGCAAGCTCTTTAAGCATGGTAATTTTTTTCTCATCTATGTCCACGGCAGATAACCGAAATGCCTCAAATTGCATGATTAATGCGGTTAGTTTGTGACCAACTGAATCATGAATTTCATGCCCAATCATATTTCGTTCATCCTGTCTTGCTTGCTCCTCTTCTGTTATAAGCTGCCTCTTCATCCTTCTATATTCATCTAACAAGGCATCGTTCTTTCTTCTTCCATCAACTTCTCGTCTATGTATCGCCTGATAATATAATAAGGCAATAACTATTAGCATATAAGTAAGTCCGTACCAAATAAAGATAGACGTAGACAGATCCGCTTCTAATAGAAGCAAAACTGCACTCCCCAGTTGAGTACTTATTACCATAACACTGGGAAAACGTGAAAGATAAAACACAGCCTCCGCAATGACTAGCGCCTGTATGAGAACTACATACGAATTGAACACATTATCTACCGGATAAAAGATGCTAATCGTACTTAAAACTTGTATACAAAATAATACGGCTTGGAGCTTTGGTTTAGATGCAAATATTGGAACAACAAATAATATAATATAAAATACACAAATACTCGCTATTTGTATTTCACTTAATTTTGAAGGTAATTCGAAATATGCACTCGTCCATACAATAAAATGGATCGCAAGCCAGATAAAATACGTTTTCTTCATTAAAAAACTCCTCAAAACTTAAGGGTTACCCCATCCTTTTCTACAATTATACTATGTTATATGGAGACGCAACTACTGACAATGAAATAATTGTGAAATTACTACTTTAGATTTGTAAAAAGGGGTTAGACGTCATTTTGCCCGATAGATGGAATAGAAAACCACTTACCAACTCATAATTACCTAGGATTACGATCACTAACTACTTCGTACGTTAGTCAGTGTGATGGGGCAATGCGTATTCATCAGGGAATACTCAGGAGACATTTATATCAAAAAAAAGCATCTCTATATGAATCAGAGATGCTTTATACAACTAATCAATATTCTCTCCATTGGAATCTATTACTTTTTTATACCATTCAAAGCTTTTCTTTTTCATTCTTTTTAGGGTACCATTTCCTTCATTATCACGTTCTACATAAATATAGCCATAACGTTTTTTCATTTCACCAGTTGAAGCACTAACAATATCTATTGGCCCCCAGCTAGTATATCCAATTAGTTCTACGCCATCATTAATTGCTTCCTGCATTTCATGAATATGTGCACGAAGATACTCGATACGATAATCGTCATTAACCTCACCATTGGAATTAACCTCATCAATGGCACCAAGACCATTTTCTACAATAAATAATGGCTTTTGGTAACGATCATATAATTGGTTAGCCGTAATTCTTAATCCTTTCGAGTCAATCGTCCAGCCCCATTCCGATTTCTCTAAATACGGATTAGTAATCGACCCAAATACATTTCCACTCGTAGTATTTTCTTGGATCTCAGGGTCAGTACTTGTAACCCGACTTGAATAATAACTAAATCCAATATAGTCTACAGTATGATTCTTAAGTATTTCTTCGTCTTCTTCATTCATTGTCAATTCAATAGCATTTTCTTGGAAAAATCGTTTCGCATATCCAGGATACTCTCCACGCGATTGGACATCGATAAAGAAAAACGATTCACGGTCTTTATTCATTGCATCCCATACATCATTCGGATTACTAGAGTATGCATAAGTCATACCAGCAGCAAGCATACAACCAATTTTCGCATCAGGGTTAATTTCATGTCCTGCTTTTACAGCTAAGGCACTAGCCACGAGCTGATGGTGAGCTGCCTGATATTTAACTTGCAGCTCGTTTTCCCCTTCTTCAAATACTAGTCCGGCACCAACAAAAGGTAGATGGAGTAACATATTTATTTCGTTAAAAGTTAACCAATAGTTAACTTTATTTTTATAACGTTCAAATACCGTTTTTGCATATTTTTCAAAAAAATGTACTAGTTTACGATTCTTCCAGCTGCCATATGTTTCAACTAGATGTACAGGAACATCAAAGTGAGCTAACGTCACAACTGGTTCAATTCCTTTACTGCGAAGTTCATCAAATAGATTATCATAAAATCTCAAACCAGCTTCATTAGGTTCTACGTCGTCTCCATTTGGAAATATTCTAGCCCAGGAAATAGAGAGTCGTAGAGCTTTAAAACCCATTTCTGCGAATAATGCTATATCGTCTTTGTAACGATAATAGAAATCAATCGCTTCATGAGATGGATAATATTCACCTTCTATTGGATAAAAAGAAGGAAGATTTCCCAACATAATAGGGAAACGCTTCTCACCTGTCGGAAGAAGATCTACTGTCGTTAAACCTTTTCCTTCTTCTAAAAATGCCCCTTCTGTTTGGTTTGCTGCAATTGCTCCTCCCCATAAGAAATCTTCCGGAAAACCATTCTTCATCTTTTAACTTCTCCTTCCATACTTAAAATAAATCAGTGAGGGACAACCCCCCACTGAATAATTTTTTTATAAGCTTTCTCCATTAGAAGTAATAACATCTTTATACCAGAAGAACGACTTTTTACGGCTACGTTCCATCGTACCGCTACCATCATCATGCTTATCCACATAAATAAAACCATAGCGCTTAGAATACTCACCAGATGACGCACTTACTAAATCAATACATCCCCAGCTTGTGTAACCAATTAAGTCTACACCATCTTCAACAGCTTCGCCCATTTGTTCAATATGTGCACGCAGGTAATCGATACGATAATCATCATTAATAGATCCATCTTCTTCTACTTTGTCATAAGCTCCTAATCCATTCTCAACAACCATTAGAGGTTTTTCATAACGACCATAAAGTTCGTTTAATGCAATACGTAAACCTACAGGGTCAATTTCCCATCCCCAATCACTCGCTTCTAAGAATGGGTTCTTAACGCCCCCGATTAAATTTCCTTCACCAATTTCTTCTGGTGTTTTTACTTTTTTATCCGTTCTTGACATATAGTAACTGAATGAGATAAAGTCTACTGTTCCTTCTTTAATGACTTCAAGATCACCTTCATGAATATCAAGCTTAATATTATTCTCTTTAAAGTATCTTTCAGCAAAATAAGGATATTCCCCACGAACCTGTACATCCCCGCAAAAGAAATTGAATAAATCTGCTTCCTGTCTAGCATGCATCACGTTCTCAGGATTCGAATCAAAAGAGTAAACGGGTGCGTAAATCAACATGCAACCTATTTGTGAATCAGGAATAATTTCATGTCCAAGTTTAACTGCTTGTGCACTAGCCACAAATTGGTGGTGCAACCCTTGGAAGCTATCTTGTAAACGTGTTTCTTCACTTTCAGGTGAAAAACCAAGCCCTAATAATGGCATATGAGTAGCTCCGTTAATCTCATTGAAAGTTAACCAATATTTAACCTTATCTTTATAACGTGTTAAAATTGTTCTTACATAACGTTCAAAGAACCCAACAAGCTTACGGTTTCTCCAACCA
This sequence comes from Ornithinibacillus xuwenensis, assembly GCF_039614845.1. Lineage (NCBI taxonomy): Bacteria > Bacillati > Bacillota > Bacilli > Caryophanales > Bacillaceae > Ornithinibacillus > Ornithinibacillus xuwenensis. Next base: position 534,176 of record NZ_JBDIML010000003.1, read on the forward strand.
CCATACGCTTTGATTAAGTGTAAAGGTGTTTCATAGTGTGCGATTGTTACAAGTGGTTCAATTCCATGTTTATGAAGCTCATCAAATACACGATCATAGAATGCCAAACCTTCTTCACTCGGCTCAAGCTCATCACCATTAGGGAAAATACGACTCCACGCTATACTCATACGGAATACTTTAAAGCCCATTTCTGCAAATAATGCAATATCCTCTTTATAACGATGATAGAAATCAATTGCTTCATGATTTGGATACATATATTTTGATTCATCAATTTCGAAATCGAAACCAGTTTGAGAAAGTAATTTGAGTCTCGCTTTTTTTCCACCTGGTAGAACATCTGCAAGATTAAGACCCTTTCCACCTTCATTGAAACCACCTTCTAATTGATTGGCCGCTGTAGCGCCACCCCATAAAAATCCTTCTGGAAATCGGTTTACCATGTTTTATTCCTCCTATGCCATCTATTTAAGCAAGCTATGCTTATGTAAAGAAAAGGCGCTTCATTTTCCTTTGAAACGCTTTTTCTTTGCAGTTTTCATACTTTCGTCTCACTTTACTTTGCTCTTAATTCAATTAATAAATCTTGAGATTTTACTTCTTGTTCGTTAATTGCAGAAATCTCAAATTGGTCGTGGTTTGTTACAACTACAGGAGTAGTTAAAACAAAGCCTGCTTCTTCAATTCCATTTACATCAAACTCAATTAGTAATTGCCCTCTTTCAACACGGCTACCTTGTGCTGTATGAGTAGTGAAATATTTCCCATTTAATTGAACCGTATCCATACCAATATGGATTAAAATCTCAGCACCTTCATCAGATGTAATACCAATTGCGTGGTTACTAGGAAATAATGCTGAAACAGTTCCGGATACAGGTGCATATAATTTACCTTCAGAAGGTTCTACAGCAACCCCTTTACCTAAAGCACCAGATTTAAACGCTGTATCTCCAATTTCTTCTAATTTTCTCACTTGACCATTAAATGGACTAACAATAACTTCATTATTTACGTTTTGTTCTGGGTGATTTGCACCTGCAACTTTTTGTGAAGCTTCCTCTTGAGATGCAGTTCCTTCAACTTTGCGAATCCCACCAAAGAAGTAAGTTAATACAAAAGCTAAAACCATACCAACTGCTGCAGCGATAATAGCACCAATAATTCCCATATCTATACCCTCTGGAGAAATGAAACTAGGAAGTTGGAATACACCAAGGCCACCCATTTCATATCCTGTTGTACCAAAAACTCCTAACATCGCTCCACCAAGTGCTGATGTGATTAACGTAAATATAAACGGTCTCTTAAGTGGTAATGCAATACCGTACATACCAGGTTCAGTAACACCAAATATTGCTGAAATAAATGCTGGCGCACTAAGTGTTTTTGTTTTTTGGTTACTTGATTTCAACCAAACTGCTAGAATAGCTCCTGCTAAAGCAAATGAGTGAACAAATATTAATGCTAATATTGGGTCATATCCTTGAGATGTGAAGTTGTTAAGTGCAATTGGAACAAGACCCCAGTGAAGACCAAACATAACAAACACTAACCAGAAACCACCCAGGAAAGTTCCTGCAATAACAGGGCTTAAATCATACACCCAAATAGTAGCTTGGCCTAATAATTGACTTGCCCACGTTGCGATTGGTCCTATTATGATAAATGTTAACGGGATAATAATAAGCAATGTGAACATTGGAACTAAAAACATTCTTACAACAGATGGAATTACTCTTGCAAAAAACTTCTCAAGTTTTGCTGCAAAAAATGCTGAGATAATGATTGGAATAACTGACATTGAATAAGTCATTAAAATAACTGGAATACCAAAGAATTCAATATAAACTGGTGACTCAAACATCGTTCCCGTAAATAACGTATACAATGGATCACCAGCATTCGGAATTCCTTCAAGTGCTGGATAAACCAAAGCCATCGCAATGACCATTCCCAAGAACGGTGTTCCACCAAACTTCTTCATTGCTGTATACCCTAATATAATTGGTAAGAAATAAAATAGTCCATCTCCAATTGCGTTTAAGATTTGGTATGTTCCACCTGTATTATCTAACCATCCAAGTGCTACAAATAGAGCATTAAAGCCCTTTATCATACCGGAAGCAGCTAATACTCCAAGAATTGGAGTAAAAATTCCTGAAATCAAATCTATAAATCTGTTAAATAAACTACCTTTCTCTCCACCATCTTCATCAACTGGTTTTGCAGCTTCAAAACCACCTTCAGCTAAAACTGCTTTATATACATCTGACACATGATTGCCGATTACTACTTGATATTGGCCACCACTTTTCATAACGGTGACAACACCATCCATATTTTTCAATACATCTGTATTCGCTTTACTTTCATCCTTTAACTTAAAACGAAGACGAGTTATACAGTGAACCACACTGTTAACGTTTTCTTGTCCGCCGACATTTGTAATAATGTCTTTTGCCAATTGATTGTACTTCATATCTTTCCACCCTCTCCTTAATTTTTCAAATAAAAAACCTGAACCAATTTGAATTAGCACACAGGTATTGTGTGTTTCAAATCGATTCAGGTTATGCCCAAAATAGGTAACATTCCTAATTATTAATATTAAGTTCTTTGTCGTAAATTAATTTACATCTTAAAATTACCATGACTTTTATACCATGTCAACAAAAAAATAAAACGTTTTCATTCGTTAGAGATTTTGACTAGAATTTTGCTGACGGTAAGTTACTCGATGAATATGGACTGTTAAGTAAACTTCATCGTCCTTTGAGAGAAGCCATTCAAAGTTATTTTTAAAATAGATTGCTATTTTCTTCGTACAAGCATACGCTTCTTCATATTTTCTTTGGATTTGCTCGTAAAGAAAATCATCTAAAGTATCCTCATTTTTCTCTTTTCTAATATATCGTACAGCAAAAAAGCGAAGATGTGTTAAAAACCGATCATAGTTAATTGACAATTCATCAAGTTCCATTTTGTAATGATATTTAACAATATTTAATACATTATCAACTACATCGGTTACTTGAATCGCCATCGCCATATTTTCCCCAGAAATTCCACTGTTTACTAAATGTAACGCGATTGATGCCGCTTCATCCTCATCAAGCCTTATCTCAGTATGCGCTTCTATTATATCCAGGGCCTTCAATCCAATCTCAAATTCCCTTTTATAATATTTTCGAATTTCATATAATAGAGTGTTCTTTAATTGAATCCCTTGTTGGTATCTACTAATCGCAAAACTAATGTGATCCGTTAATGCTACATACAAATATTCATCTAATTTGTATGGCAAATTCATTTGCGCGAATTCTAATATTTCAGAGGATATATCTAAATATTTTTCAGAGGTATTTTTTAATAGCTGATGTAATTTTTCTGTTATTCCTGATTTTTGCAGCACAAATGTTTTTTCAATTTTAGACGGATCAATCGATTCCCCAACCTTTTTTTGAAATGCAAGACCTTTTCCCATCACGACCAATTCTTGCTTATTTTCATTCACTGTTATGACAACATTATTGTTTAATACTTTATTAATTTTCATGAGTTCGCTACCTCTAATTTTTTGACATAGTTGTTTTTTATCATACATTATACTATGAGTCAAAATTAATTAGCTAGTATTATTTGATAATTTCGACATTGCTAGAAGTCGGTGACGATTTAATCTAGATGAATCAGTTGCTGTTCTCACACTTGGTTTGAACAGGTTTGTACAATTTTCAAAAGAGCGTATGACATATAAAGAATTATGTTCTTCCAATCGTATAAGGGGAGGATTGTGTTTATCTTTAAATATTCACAACCAACAAAAAGCAGGACAGGGTAACACTCCCCATCCTACTTAATTTTAGTATATTTCATGTTTTATTTGTTTGACATAGAAAAAACGTACAATTATGAAATAAATCATTTGAATGCAAGCAAAACTTCCCAGTACAAGCACAGCTTCCTTAGTCAAATTGAAGTCAAACAAGTGGGATAGCGCAGTAAGAGCGACACCGCCGTGAATTAATGCAACCATGATTGGCGCAAAAAATAAGAGCACAGTCTGCCTATTCACGACTTTATTCAGTTCTCCTTGTGCTAACCCAATCTTGGCAATGGAACGAAATTTGCGCTTGTCTTCGTCTAAATCCGTGTATAACCGAAAATAAAGGAAGCTCCCTGCGGATACAAAGAACACAATACCGATGAATAAACCAATAAATAATATTGGTCCATAGGACTTATTGATTTGATAAGTGATATAATCCATTACTTGTGCCTCATATCCAACTTTATCTTCAATAATTCGTCCTGCATCTACAAGCTGGTCAGTCTGCCCTTCTTCCGCTTGCCAAACATAGTATTGATTACTTCTAGTAGGGGCACTGAGCTCGTCATATCGATTGTCATGGACAATATAGTAACCTGATAACTCTGGAAATACCTCTGTTTGAATTCTGGTAGATGGTTGAAGCTCTGTCTCATTTTCCAATATAATTGGTGTTTCCATCAGTGCTTCAGCCTCATTTGAATTGGCTAAGACTTTTGAGCTTTGATCTACAACAATCGCCTCGTTTTCAGCAGGCTGGACTTGTTTTTCACCAATTAAACTAGCAAAGTCATTGTAGTCTGAAGCCTTTACAATCAAAACACCTTGATCACGAGAGGAATATTCATAATAAGACAGTTCTACTTGTCTCATCTCTGCTTCGATATTTTCTTCCCTAAGTATCTCATTAATTTGCTGAATATTTTCATCAGTACTATTACCCTCCGTTGGAAGATACGTAATAGAAAATGGATTAGCCTCCGTTACGCCACGTGTAATGTAAGATTGAAAACCGAATAGTGTACCAATTGCACTGAAAGCTACCGTTGAAATAATCGCAACCATAAAAAAAGTTCTAGCGTTGTCCTTCATACGAAAACCTAAATCCGAAAACAATAGCATATTGGTTCTACGCCAAAATATCGCTTTATTTCTTTTTAAGCGACGAATAATAGAAACACTAAGCTGGGTGAACAACAGATACGTTCCAATTGTCACAAGGATAACTACCGGAACCAATGCATAAACCACATAAATCCCCGTAACATATAAAGCAATTCCATAACCTAAAGCTAGTAAGAGTGCTGCAAGAATTGCTAATAAACTATTAGCCCTCGGTTCCCCCTTCGATTGCTTATCACCCTTAATTAAATCAATCAATTTTTTCGTCCGAAGTACAAATGCAACAAATATGGAGATAATAAAAAACAGAATGATAAAGCTAATAAATGTTACAACAATAGCAAGGGTTGGAAAATAGAAATTAAGTGACTCACTTATAATTAATACATTTTCTGCGATGAGTAGGATGACTTTTGCAAAAACCAGACCAATTAATATCCCTCCTACTGTCGCAAGAAAGCCTATCAAAATATTTTCTAAAAACACCATTAAACGAATTTGCTTACTTGATGCTCCTTGTGTCATTAATAGCCCAAACTCTCGCTTTCGTGATTGGAGAAACGAACTCATAGAGTACAATACAAAAAAGAAAGAAAAGAGATAGATAATCCCTCCAGCTACCACCATTCCAAATAAGGCACTTGAATGAACCGTACCTCCTGAGAAAGCTGGGTGAAAAGCAAAAATAGCAAAGGTAAAAAACACCATGACGGTAAATAGACTGCTTAAAAAATAGGCGGCATACAATCGTTTGTTACGCAGTACGATTTTAAACGCGAATTGACGAAAAGTCATGACCGTCGCCTCCCATCAAGGAAAGCATATCAATTATTTTTTGAAAGAATGCTTGTCTACTCTCCCCACGATGAATTTCCGAATACAGCTTACCATCACGGATGAAAATTACCCGATCTGAATAACTAGCTGCTTGTGGGTCATGCGTCACCATTAATAAACTTGTTTTTTCCTTTTCATTTATGGTTACTAGCATCTCCATGACATCCTTAGATGCTTTAGAATCAAGATTACCAGTTGGCTCATCAGCAAGTAAAAGTTTTGGTTCATGAATCATGGCTCGTGCAACCGCAACGCGCTGTGCTTGACCACCAGATGTTTCATAGGTTCTCTTCCCCATAATTCCTGAAATACCTAATTTATCTGCAATGGTATGTGCCTTTTTCTTCATTTCCTTCACGCGAGCCCCATCTAATGTCAACGGCAAAACAATATTCACTTCTACCGTTAATGTATGGAGTAAATTAAAGTCCTGAAAAATAAATCCAAGTTCCTGTCTCCGAAATTTGGCCAAGTCATTCTTCTGGAGCATATGTGGATTTTTCCCATCTACTTCCACGGAACCTGTTGTAGGTTCATCAATCGTAGCAATAATATTTAACAATGTTGTTTTACCACTTCCAGAAGGGCCCATGATAGCCACAAACTCACCTTTATCAATTTCTAATTGAATATCCTGTAAAGCTCGATAAGCAACTTTTCCCTCATATACTTTACCTATTCGATTCAATGTAAGCATAATTGATCACCTTCTTCGTTCATTTTATTGTCTTAGTATAGCGTGATTTTTTCCTAGATAACCATCGATTATGCTTTCATGAATCTTACATTGATGTAAGGTTTTGCGACTTATTAAATATAATCCGAATTGTTGTGCCTTCCCCTACTTTGGAATCCAATTCGATACGGTGGTCCAATTTTCCCGTTACTTCTTTAACAAGGTACAGTCCCATTCCAGTTGATTCACGGAAATTTCGGCCATTCTCGCCAGTAAAAAACTTGTTGAACACTCGCTTTCGGTCAACTTCAGGAATACCGATTCCATCATCCTTTACCTCTAACACCGCTTCTCCTGATTGTTCATAAAGCCCAATGACAATCTGATTACTTTTACCAGCAGAATATTTAACTGCGTTATGTACAAGCTGAGATACCATGAAAAACAGCCATTTTTCATCCGTTTCAACTGTTAAGTTAACTTTGTCTTCCCTTAACTGAGGATATACTCCATTACGGATAAAAAAGCGTTTATTTTCATGGTTTACATCATGAACAAGTTTTGACAAGACTACTGGCTTAATATGAAAATCCTCCACGATTGTTCGTAAACGAGCCATATATAAAACCGTATTCAGGCCATTACGCATTCTTTCCGTCTCTTCCCGAATACTCGATGATTCCGGCTCATCAAGGCTTTGGGCCATTAATTCAATAACAGAAAGTGGCGTCTTCATCTGGTGTACCCAGCGATCCATAAACATTAGGTGTTCATCCTGTCTATCCTCTGCTTCTTGCAGTTTTTCTAAGTATAGACGGTACTGTGAACGCAGCAATTGGTCCAACGCAACCGCTGTTGCAGTTGAACCAGTGTGTTCTAAGGATGCCTCCAAGCTCTCCATAGGATTAGATAATCGTTTATAATAATTTCGCTTACGAATATATCGATAAGTTAGGTAGCAGATTAGGAAAAAGAATGATAGAAAAATAGCATAGCTTATCAGTTTCACATTATGATAGCCATCTAACCAATAAATTGTTGCTATCATAATAAGTTGGATACACTGAAGCAGGATAAGTAGAAAGTGATCACGTATAAATAGTTTCATGCTTGTCCCTTATTCCATGTGACCTTGAGTCGATATCCTGCTCCTCGAACTGTTTCGACTGCATTCTCAATCCCTAGCTCCTGTAGTTTTTTTCGGACACGTGTAATATTCACATTTAAAGTATTTTCATCTACATATGCCTGGTCATCCCATAATTTAACGAGCAAATCCTCCCTACCTGCAACACGCGGAAAACGATCCATTAAGCTCTCAATAATATCTGTTTCCTTTTTCGTTAAGGTCGCGACATTACTCCCAAACCAAAGCTCGAGTCGCTCTGGAAATAACTGCAAGCCATCTTGTATAAGCACTCTTTCTTCATGTTTTGAAGCATACGCTCCATAAGCACGTCGAAGCTGACTACGAATCTTCGCCATCACAATATCAGGATGGAAGGGCTTCGTAATAAAATCATCTCCACCATTCTCCAAAGCCATTACCTGATCCATCTCCCCAGTTCGTGCTGAGATGAAGATGACCGGACAAATTGATTCTTTTCGAATCTGCCTACACCAATAATAACCATCGTAGCTTGGCAGGTTAATATCCAGCAATATAAGGTCTGGCTGCTCCTTACGAAAGATATCCATCAACTTTTCAAACTCTTCAGCAATGACAACTTGATAACCATATTTGGTTATGTAACCTCCAAGATATACTGCAATTTTTAAGTCATCTTCTATAATCATGATTTTCTCCATTTTCTTTCTCCTTACCTTTCACACATTACTATCCTATACGAGCTACCTCAATCCTCCAACAGATGATGTAATAACCGCTCCCTATCCTCAAAAAACTGCTGCATTACTTGATAATGATTTGTTTCCTGTAAGCTAGTTTCTTGCATTCCTTCTACTGTGAGCTGAAGGATTTTTGCATTTGGGTAAGCCATGATCACCGGGGAATGAGTTGAAATAATAAACTGGGAGCCGTCTTTCGCTAATTCATGAATCCTTGCTAGCAGTGACATTTGTCTTAAAGGCGATAACGCCGCTTCTGGTTCATCTAAAATGTATAGTCCATTCTCTCCGAAGCGATGAATGAAAGCCGCAAAGAAAGATTCTCCATGTGAAAGCTGATGAAGTGATGTACCTCCAAATGAATCAATAATTTTTGAACCATAGGAGATTTCATTATCCAATGCTTCAATATTTGTTGCTACATTATAAAAGGATTCCGCTCGGAAGAAGAAGCTATTCTTGGGGCGGTTAACGCCCTTAGCGATTCGTAAGTATTGATGTAAATTAGAATGAGAGTCATAACTGGAAAAATTAAAATTCAATGTTCCCCCTTCTGGATTAAAACCTAAACCAACCGCTATCGCTTCCAATAAAGTAGATTTTCCCATTCCATTCTCACCAACGATATATGTTACATTAGGATGAAAGTCAATTTGGTCAAATTTCTTTATAACAGGTAGATTAAATGGAAACGTATGGTAAGATGCAATGCTTTCCTTTTTCAAATGGATTCTTTTCAGATATTGTGTATCCTTGTTTAGCAACATGCGTTTACCTACCTCCTAACTTTTCAACAACTCGTTTTCTATCATGTTAAAGTAAACTACTCTCATAATCCAATTGAAACTCTAAAAATATCACCAAGTAACTAGTTTTGCTTTCTATAGTACCGAAGTAGAAAGCTTTCTAAATTAGCAAAAATTAGTACCTACAAGATAGATGTATAAATCTTCCATACCTCGTAACAATCACACACGCCTACAAGATTACATAGAATAGTCCCGAATTCTCATTTTGAAATAAAGGGAGATATTGTACATGGAACTTACGATGGCACATTGGTTATATTTAATTGGGACATTGTGCATTATACTTACAATGCTATTTAGACAAAACGTCGTCGTCCCAGCATTAGTCATGATATTTTTGGTTGCATGGTCCTTTACTGGATCTTTTTTAGATGGGATATTAGCGATTTTTAATGCCAATCTTACAGCAGCGACAGAGCTTTTTAATATTTTCTTAATTATTGCGATTATGACAGCACTTCTCCGCTCGATACAATCCATTGGTGCTGATGAGCAAATGGTTAAGCCATTCCAACAGATTATGCGTAATGGAACATTAGCGTTTTGGGTGCTTGTTGTCGTCACATACTTTTTATCATTATTCTTCTGGCCAGCTCCTGCAGTACCTTTAATTGGAGCGCTTTTGATTCCTGTCGCGATAAAAGCTGGATTACCACCGATTGGTACTGCCATTGCTATTTCTCTTGCAGGTCATGGTATGGCACTATCATCCGATTTTATTTTAAAGGTTGCACCAGAGTTAACTGCGTCAAGTAGTAGTGTGTTAGAAGCGAGCGCAATTGGGGAACAAACTTTGATACTATCGTTAATTGCTGGTGCTGTCTCACTTACCATCGCATACTTCAACATTCGAAAATCTATCAAAAAACCAGCCAAAGATAACCTAACGATTTGGGAAAATAGTGGAGATGATGACCTAAACATTCAAACGGATAACACCGAGATTAGCAAAGGGAAATATAGTCCTGTATTTGCTATTCTAGTTCCTTCCATCTTTTTGATTATTATCCTATACGTTGTCGTGGCGACTTTTTCCGATTTTCTACCACCCATAGAAGATGGTGCGGGTTCTTCCCTTGTTGGCGGTACGGCAATTCTCTTAATCATTATTATGTCACTTTTCCGCGACTATAAAAAAACGTTACAAGAGGTTAGTGATCATATTGTGAACGGCTTTGTGTTTGCGTTTAAAGTAATGGGGCTCGTTATCCCAGTAGCCGCATTTTTCTTCATCGGTAGTGGTGAACTGGCAGGTCAAATCCTCGGCACAGATCCTAATGCAACACCTTCGTTCCTATTTGACCTCGTTCAAGAGGGGCAGGGCTATATTCCGAATAATGCCTTCTTTACCGCATTAGGCATCTTAGTATTAGGGATGGTATCTGGTCTTGATGGATCTGGATTCTCAGCACTACCACTAATCGGATCTTTATCAGAAGCATTGGCTTCATCAACTGAAATAGACCCAACTGCACTTGCTTCCATTGGGCAAATTGGGGCAATATGGGTAGGTGGCGGTACACTTGTCGCGTGGTCTCCAATCATCGCCATTGCAGGCTTTGCTAAAATATCGGTCATTGACCTCGTTCGCAAGAGCTTTATTCCAGTTGTGATTGGATTACTAGTTGCTATGGTTTTCGGATTGCTTTTATTCTAGTAGTCTAGGGAACAGCAATCAGAGAAATAATTTCTTACTAAAAAAGTGCCAGTAACCATTGCACACTCGCAACAATTACTGGCACCTCTAAAATCTTGCATTATCGAAATAAGTCCAAAAATAAATCCCATAGCCCTTTTTCTTCTTGAATAGGTTCTTCGTTGATTTCTGGTTTTTCTTCGATAATAGATTCCGTTTTGAAAACAAATTGAACAGAATTTACATTCTCGTTTTTACTCGAAACAAATGATACTGGTTCAAAATCTGATTTATCATACTCAGACATCATTTCATCAATTTCTTCATTCATTTGTTCTGGTAGGTTACTAGTTGAATCTCTAAGCTCTGCTGTACCATTATGAAGCTTTCCAACTCCACTTCCTAGACCTGCTGTACCCTCCGATAACTCCACCATACCATGATGAATTTCCTGATAGGCATCCGAAAGCTGGCTAACTCCGCCAGTATATTCGACTAGACCATCGTGAAATGTCTTGTAGTTAGAAGAAAGCTTGCCAATCCCTTGTTGCAGTTGTTCAAAGCCTTCCATTTTCTCTAACGAAGAAGAAATTTCATTTGTCATTAGATCTAGATCATTAGCCATTTTTAGAAGTGATTCATTTACATTCGTTAACGTTGTTTCTACTGCATCAAATCCCGGTTTTACGTCTGTATAGGTTGCTTTTACAGCTTGAGCAGCAGTATAGGTATCCACTAATTCATTTATTACCGCTTGATTAGCATTACTTTGAGATAGTGCTTCTAGTTCTGCCTCCGTAATTTCAAAAGCAGGAATTGCGCGTATAGCATAATCTATTGCTTGGTAAGCATCACCGTAATTTGTCTTAAGCGAATCCAACCCCGCAGCTGTATCGTTTAAACCATCGGAAAGTTGGTTAAGTCCATCTATTAGTTGTTGCATTCCGGATAAATCCATTTCAGCGGAAGCGCTAAGCGAGTTATTCACATTAATAAGCGCATCCTTGATCTCCTTCGAGCCGTTTACCAGCTCACTTGAAGAATTTGCAAGGTCTGCTACGCCGTTTTTATATTCCTCCGATCCATCCACTAATTGAACGACACCATTATTCAATTCCGTAACGCCAGCATCTAACTCTCCAACACCATCATTTATTTCAGCAATAGCACTTGTTAAGGAGTTAATATCGCCCGTCATTCCATCGACGTTAATTTCATCGATTGGCATAGAAGATGGAACTCCTGAGAAGTTGATGCCATCCAATTCAAATCCTTCAACATCCGCTTCGAGTACTAGCTCTGCGTCATCTTCAGGCATAACAGTAAAGGTCACCTGCTTATTTTTCCCCGCATTTGCTATCATACCATCTGCTGCTTTAATGTTACGGAATACCTCTGTATCTAGTGTAAGTGAAATCTGTAACAGATAATTTTCCGTAAATACCGGATTAACATCTTCATTAGCAGATGTCTCCATACGAATTTGCACACGACCATCTTCTCCAGCTAACTCCTCTGGAGAAATTTCCTTCCCTTCCAAGAAATATGACACTGAAATATCCCATGGAAGAGCTGCATCATTGATATTACCCTGATAATAGAACTTACCCGCTGAAGCTGTGAATTTCACCGCATCATCTTGGTGATCAATTTCTTCCAAATTGGTTAAGTTTCGCAAGCTTGAGTAATGGCCATAATCGAGAATCGATCCTTCTTTTATGACATCTAACGTATTGACGACATAGACTTCTTTACTTTCTCCAGTTGCATCCAATGTTGCATAGATTACTTCATCCTTCGAAGCAACCTCCCCATCACCTTGAATTGTTCTTTCCTCTACATTATTGTCATTTGTTTTAGCCGTAATAAGAAATGAGGGTAATAGAAGGATTACAGCTGCTAAAACAAGTAGTATCTTTTTCATTCTCCTCATCATCATTTCTCCTTATAATAATTTGCTTTCCAGGTAGTTTTATCGATTACTTTATCAAACACTAACAAACAGGCAGGTAGGAAAAATACTACCATAATAAATGCTAATAATGCCCCACGCCCTAGTAGTAAACCAATGGATGATACAATTGGATTAGACGACGTCATCCATAGAATGAACCCAACACTAGATAATATTGACGCTGAAATCGCAATCGAGAATATTTTCTCATCCAGTGTTTTCTTAATTGCTTTTAATGCTGGCATTTCTTTTCGATTTTCTTTATACGCCTCTGTTAAAAGAATGGCATAGTCCACTGTTGCCGCTAATTGAACCGTACTAACAATTAAATAGCCAACAAACACCAAGGATGAATTGGTAAAGTAAGGAACGGACAAGTTTATCCATACTGCTGACTGAATTGTAAGTAGTAAAATAATTGGCAACGTAATCGACTTAAACGTGACAAGTAATACAAAGGCAATTGTAATGACAGTCAGTAAGTTAACCACTGTGTTATCCTCTTGAACAACATTTTTCATATCATACAACGTTACACTTTCCCCGAGAGAGAAAAACTCATCTCCGTAATACCCTTCAGCAACTTGTTGTACATCTTCTATAAAGCTAAAAGCCTCATCACCCTCGGTCTCTGTATTGGTTTGAAGTACAATTCGACTATAGTGATCCGAATAGAACTGTTCCCTCACAGCATCATCCACGTACTCTGGAGGAATAGCTGACCCAACTGTGTTCACGTATGAAAGTACACTTTTAACAGGCTCCATATCCTCTAGCTCTCGGACTAATTCTTCTTCCTTTGCAATATCTCCTTTTGGAACAAGTAACACCATTTGTGTACTTTTACCAAATGCTTCTTCAATCTTGACGATATCACTACCAGCACGAGTTGACTCTGGCTGCTCTCCAATTCCATAGATAAAGTTGGTCTGCCCTTGTGCCAAAAATGCTGGTATCAGAAGAAGGAACACAATAAGAAGGCTTGGTATTTTTACCTTCACAACACGCTTACCAATATTCTTAAAGGCCGGAAGTAAAGGCTTGTGCTTGGTTTTATCAATCCATTTGTAAAACATCAATGTTAGTGCTGGCAGGAAGACCATGACACTAATAAAGCTTAAAACAATTCCTTTTACTAGATTTAGTCCTAAATCGGAACCGATCTCAAATTCCATAAACGTAAGTGCAATAAACCCAAAGAAAGTAGTCGAAGCACTAGCCACAATCGCAGGAAATGAACGCTTCATCGCAAGTCTCATGGCTTCTGTTGGTTCGGATACTTTCTTTCTATAATCTGAGAAGCTATGCAAGAGAAAGATAGCGTAATCTAGTGAAACCGCAAGCTGTAGTATAGGTGCAACCGATTGTGTAACAAAGGATACCTCACCAATAAATATGTTGGTTCCAAGGTTGATTAATACCGATACCCCAATTGCAGTTAAAAAGAATACCGGTTCAATCCATGAATTCGTCGACAAGATTAATATCAGGACAATAATCGGTACTAATAACGCTGCTGCATACATCGTCTCGGACACAGCCATTTTTTGCTGGGTAGCTGTATTTAATGCCTCACCCGACATTGCCCCTGATTCACCAATGAGATCATAGATGGCATCTGTCGCTGCTACTTCTTCTCCTGAAGCAATACTGAAGGTAAATAAAGCACGACTATTCTTGTAATACGTTTCAACCGTTTCCGCATCTGCCATTTCAATCGGTGTTTTCATATCGATGGCGTCATCTAACCACGTAACGTCTGAAACGCCCTCAATAATTGACAGTTTCTCTTTAAAGGCTAGTGCTTCCTGTATGGTAACATCGTTCATCATGACTCTTGTATTCGGTACAGAGCCATCGAACTCTTCCTTCATTAGATCCATTGCTTCTGTTGATTGTGCGTCCTCTGGCAGGTAATCTACCATATTGTAGTTTACCGATACCGCAAACTGAGCAATGACACTAATGAATGTAATGATGATAAATGAAATCACGATGGGCTTTTTTTGTTTAATGATCCTTGCTGCAATATCTATCTCCGTTCACCCTTTCTTGCATAATTACCTAATACACTTTATCATTATATAACACGGTGTTGGTTTTACAACAAACAGTTTTATATAACTTGTAGGTTTCCCGACAGTCATTTTAATTGTGTTGGATAACTATAGTTCTTGGAGGAAACAACGATGACATCTGAAAAATTAGATAGACGAAAGAAGTATACGCGGATGGTTCTAAAGGATAGTCTGATGCAGCTATTAAAAGAAAAACCACTCTCTGCGACTACAGTAAAAGAAATATGTGCGATTGCCGATGTTAATCGTTCAACATTCTATGCGCATTATGCTGACCAATATGCCCTGCTCACACAAATTGAGGAAGAACTAATTGAGGATTTGCAGAAATACTTACGTACGTATAATCTACATGAGGAGGATGATGCTATCCTCATGACAGAAAAACTACTAGAATATTTCGCTTCCAAGCAGGATGAATGTGAAGCACTGCTTAACCAAAGTGGGCAATCCTCCTTCGAACGGAAGGTTATGACCATAGCACATCAATTTATTATGAAGAATTGGATGGAAATATATCATTTTGATAAGGAAATTTCTAACTACTTAAGCTCTTTTATTATCAGTGGAAGTATTCAAATAATAAAGATGTGGATGGCTAACGGAATGGATAAGTCGTCCGAGGAAATGGCTCGACTTATTAATGATTTTGTTAATAAAGGCCTTTATGGTATAAAATAAAAAGACAAGAGACTTAATCTCCTGTCTTTTCATTATTCCTGCTCGTCATTTGCTTTATGGAATAGTGCCTCTGGTATCATTTCAAAACCTTCAATTAAAGGATTTTCTTCGACTTCAATCATCAAGCAAAGCTTTCCATCAAAGGTAACTTGACGTACATATCGCAAGTCCTGTGGACTTACGGAAATATCCGCTACCTTTGTCTTTATTTTGATAGATTTAGACGTATATTTTGGTACAATATTATTTGCTTTAAACTCATATTTTTCATCATCAATGACGGTTTTAAATGCTGACTCTACCTTTTCGGTATCAACATCTTTTACACCACTATGCTTCAGAACTTTTTCTACATCCTTGTAGTCTAACCTTGGAATTTCTTCCTCTTCATTCTCTTCCATGACACGATGAATTTCATCATAAACATTGGATAGGGTAGAGGTATTAATTTGGTCCCCCGTTACTTTCTTTACAATTTCCTCAAAAACAATTTTATCGTCTTGAGCAGTCATGGTTTCTTCTGCGTTCAATACTTCCTCAATAAAATGATAGTTCAGCTCATACTTTTTTCCTGCAGAATAGAGTACATGATTAACATCTGCTGCATTATCCGTAAATGCAGGAAACAGAAATCCGGATATTGGTGCTTTCAGATTAATGATTGGATCAACGACAATATTATATTTGAACTCTTTTTCCACATAGTCGAACAATAATTCTTTCTTTGGATCTAGTGTTTTATTCATACTACATAAAATATACGAATGGGAGTAAACCGTATCTCGTTCACTTTCTTCCGACTCTTCACTCCGCCTTTTCATCGGCTTCATGTATTCACCTCGAATGAAGGTTACGACAATATCCATTTCATATTGCTTATCCTTCAGCATTTTTTCTACGAGGCGAAGCATTTGTGCCTTCCATTCTTCCGTATCCTGACTTAAAAGACCTTGGTGAAGAATGAGCTGACTATTATCTGCTACATCACGCTGGAACTTTAATTCAAATAACTTCTCATCCAGCTGTCCGGATAGTACTTTCTTAAAGTTATCCATAAATAGCTCTTTCTGTTCCTGCTCTAGCATCTCAAAAGGGAAGCTTTGATGATGATAGATATCACTGGATTCCTTCATAATGTACACATAAAAAATTTCATGTATTTTTAAAAGATCGTTATTTACTTTAAATTGTTTACGAAAGTTTGCGATGTCTTTTTTATTCAAATTTGTACACTCCTAGGCTAGTAATCAATAAAAATAATTCTAATGCGCATTCTTTCATTTTATCATAAATAGAGTTAGTTTCTCCTGTATCTTTTTTGTAATTTGTTCAATAGTTTTTCCTTCTACTTGAAAAATCTGCAATCAAAAAAGACAGGAAAATTTTACCCTGTCTTTTTTGATCACGTTTGATCTTCTACCAACTAGATTTCTTCACCCCAGGCACCTGACCTTTATGCGCGTATTCTCGAAAAGCAATTCGTGACATGCCAAACTTCCGCATGTAACCTCTTGGTCGCCCTGTAACAGCGCAACGGTTCTGCAGCCTTGTTGGGGAAGAATCTCGAGGAAGTCTTCGAAGCGCTTCATAGTCTCCTTTTTCCTTCAGTTCTCTTCTAATAGTCGCATACCTTTCTACCATTGCTTGCTGTTTTAACGCTTTCGCTACCTTTGATTTCTTTGCCATGTTTGCTTTATCCTCCTTACTTCTATTTAAACAGATTGAATCGTCCACTCGAATGGATCTGGTAACGTGCTCCAATCCCTTTCCATCTCTTCTGGTGTTAACAGACATTTTTCCAATTCATTTATAATTTCTTCTTTATCTAAATCAATTCCAATAAAAACAAGCTGAGTTTTACGGTCTCCATACTCTGGGTGCCATGATCGCAACACCTCCGGATTTTCCCGTAAAATCACTTCTCTTCTTTGCTCCGAAAGAGCTGCCACCCAATAAGTGACCGGCTCGATATTAGCAGCTAGACCGGCTTGTGAAAGTAAAATAGCAAAGTCGTTACGCGTTGCACACCACATAATTCCCTTAGCTCTTATAATATTATCTGGCATCGTCTCTATAAACCTTAGTATGCGAGCAGAGTGAAAAGGAAGCACTCGTTCATAGACAAACGAACCAATTCCATATTCTTCAGTCTCCGGCACATGCTGATCTGGTCCATTGGTTAACTCTTTCAACCAACCCGCAGAAGAGCTTGCTTTATCAAAATTAAAGGAATTCGTATGTAGAATTTCTTTTGGGTTTACTGCTCCATAGGATGTTTTAATGAACTTAGCTTCTGGCTGTAATTTTTTTAATACTTTTTCTAACTTAACCAAATCAGCTTCATCAACTAAATCACACTTATTCAGAATAAGTACATCACAAAATTCAATCTGATCAATCAGTAAATCCGATATTTCTCGTTCATCATATTCAGATACAGCTTCTTTTCTATCCAGTAAGCTTTCACCAGAACCAAAATCATGCCAGAAGCGACTCGCATCCACGACAGTGACCATTGTATCTAATGTACAATGCTGATTTAGATCAATACCTAATTGATCATCCATATAGGAAAAAGTCTGTGCTACCGGAATCGGTTCACTAATCCCCGTAGATTCAATGAGAATATAATCAAACCTGCCATCCTTCGTTAGTTTCTCTACCTCTATTAGCAAATCTTCACGCAATGTACAGCAAATACAACCATTAGATAATTCTACAAGCTGCTCATCCACTCTGGATAATGTTCCTTCATTCTCAACCAGCCCCACATCAATATTTATTTCACTCATGTCATTTACAATAACAGCAACTTTTAAGCCCTCTCTATTATGTAAAACATGATTAAGCAGGGTTGTTTTTCCAGACCCTAGATAACCGCTAAGAACCGTAACCGGAATCTTTTTCTTCATATATATTCTCCTTCCTACTCTTTAATTCGTAACCATTTCGATTTATAACTCAAAAGGTAAAATATTCATCCATGCAATACCGAAATGATCTGTTAAGCTCCTCTGCTTTAAGATTACTCCCTATGAAAACGAGTTCACTCTTTCGATTTTCATCTCCTTTCCACCTTCTGTCCTCCTTACTAGCAAATAGCATATGTACACCTTGAAATATCACGCGATATTCTGAATCCTTTATATTCAATATTCCTTTATAGCGATACAAAGCCTCTCCTTCTATCTGAACCAAATAAGAAAACCACTTATTTACCCGTTCTACTATTAAAGGCTGTTCTGATTTTAAAACAATAGAATTTACATTGTCATCATGATGATGATGATGATGCGTATCAATTAATAAGTTTGGATGGATTTTAAGCTTTTCACTTAATTCAAATGATCTTACATCTAAAAGTTTATTAATCGGAACTTCACTGTTGGTCGTGCAAATCATTTCAGCAGTAGCATTCATTTGTTTAATTCGCTGCTTTAACTCCTCCAATTCCCGAATAGATACTAAATCCGTCTTATTCATCAGAATTAAATCTGCAAAGGCAATCTGTTCCTGTGCTACTTTTTCTTCTAAATGAAGTGGTAAATGCTTGGCATCTATTACCGTGCAAATACTGTCAATTTCAAACCAATATGACATAACCTCGTCCATTAAAAAGGTTTGAATAACTGGAGCAGGACTTGCTAGACCTGTAGTCTCAATAATAATTCGACTAAGCTGTATTTCCCGTCTATTCATTTTAATAATTAAGTCCTTTAGTACATGAATCAAATCTGCTCGAACATTACAACAAATACACCCTTTGTTAATCTCAATAATCTCTTCTTTTGTCTTAATTACAAGCTCAGAATCGATACCTATTTCACCAAATTCATTAATAATAACACCAGCATGTTGGTTTCGTTTATCTCCGAGCAGTCGATTTAGTAACGTTGTTTTTCCAGCTCCTAAAAAACCGGTTAGGATGGTAACAGGAATTTTATGTGGCATATGAACCTCCTTTATTGAATAAAACCTAACACAAGGAGTTCGAAACCTCCCTGTGTTAGGAATTAATCTATCGCGAAATTGAAATTAATGTGCAAGCATTTCTGCTACAATCCCATCACCATCTAATTCAGATGGATAGTATGTTGGCCAATTCTCAAGCTGTTCCAATAAAGCTTGTCGGTCATCTCCCCAATAAAGGTGGAAATGATGAGCATCTGTTGGATATATACTATGGTCACTGAATTGAATGTAAGTAGGAACTCCTTCTACTCCTTCTTCGTGCTTAAAGATGTAACGAACACCTCTGTTCCCTTTCTCATACTCTAAGATTTCATATCCATCATACGTAAATTCACCTGAATATTCTTCTCCATTTTTGTGAAAGGTCACCATATTACCTACTATTTCAATACGATCAACATCTGTTTGATAACCTATCTCATAGTAAGCTTTATATTCTTCAGCTGTCTTACTATCATCTTCTTTTTCTTTATGAGCAAACACTTCATCCAATGTACCATCTAGTAAATATGGATAGACAGATTGCCAATCGCCCGCCCAATCCGATAATGAACGATCCTCTATTTGACTATCTTCAAAGTATCCTTCATAAATTTTTTGCATATCGTCATCATGTTCATGCCCATGGTCATGTCCGTGATGATCATCAATGGTGATGGTTACCGGCTCTGATTCTGCGATAACTTCATGGTCATCCCCATACAGCACGGCCTTAATTTGGATACCATCGGTAGTAGCTTCTCCTTCATAACGCTCGCTAGTTTGGCCATCTACTATCTCCCACTCTTGGGCGTTAAGGCCCAAAGTAAACCAATGCCAATGAGGTTGAGCAACTTCTTCATTCGTATTCGCGCTTAATTCAACAAGATCTCCAGTATGATAGTGTTCAGCTACCCCAGCTACTGTCACACTTATTTCAACTGCTTCTTCACCTGAATCGGAAGATGATTCTTCTACAGATTCTGATGAACCATTCTCAGATGACGCCGCGTCTTGACAACCCACCAGAAGAAATATAACCCCTAGTGCCCCTAGCCATTTCCAAGTATGTATTTTCATAACGTCAAATCACTCCTCTCTAAATCGTAATCATTACGAATCGTAATGATTACGATTTATATATTACAGTGACCCATAGTAGAACGTCAAGTATTTTTATTATTTTTTGGTTGCCTTTTTTTAAAAGGTTATTGTTTTTAGGTTATCAATTCAATAAATGTAAAAAGTATTTGACATTTCCGAAGCTAATGTTACAATAATTAATGTCAAATACTTTTTACATTTTATTAAGGAGGAAACCAAAAATGGATTGGGTAAAAATTGTGTATTCCGTCATATTGTTAGTTTGTGGAATTTTGATTCTTGTTGTGGCAAGTTCTCGAAAAGGTGATGAAAGAAGGGAATATATCAAAGCAAAAGCACAATCATATTCATTTGTCGTCGTTATAGGTGTGCTGATTTTAGAAGTGGCACAATCCATTTATCTAGCTTTTCAAGAGAATACTACAAATAATGGGTATGCAATTTCACCAATAATGTTTCTGACGCTGATTTTAATTATATACCTTGTAACGTTACTAATTTACAGAAAAAAATTCGGTGATTAAATGAAAAATCACATAAAAGAATTAAGAAAAGTAGCTAAATTATCGCAGGATGAACTGGCGAAACACTGTAAGGTATCCAGGCAAACAATAAATGCAATTGAAAATGATAAATACGATCCTACTCTACAATTAGCGTTTGACATAGCCGCTGTATTAGATACAACAGTAGATAAGCTTTTCATCAGTGGTTCTATTAGAAAGTGATAATTTGATCCCATATCGAAGTTTTTTTATGTACTAATCAAGGTTTCGTCATTTTCTACGATATCTTGCAATTGGTTTAAACCAAGGTGAAAACAGCCTTTTTAACAATTGTTTCTACCCCGGGTATAAAAAACCGAAAGCAAAAAGACAGGACAAGTTTCCTGTCTTTTATACATTTCGTGATATCCACTCTATTCTCTAATCCGCTTTTAATTTGAAATAGAGCTTAGCCATAAATCTGTTGCCGATTCCAGTTCTTTATTTAGTTGAACCTTGGTTTGATATAAGTCTTGAAGTTCCTCATATTCGAGCTCATCGCCTTCCATGGCTAACGCTAAATCTTGTAGTTCCTTTTCGATTCTTTCAATTTTAATTAGTAGTTTATCAAGGTCTAAATCTTTCTTTTCAATTGGTGTGTCACTTATTTTTCGGTCAAGTTTGTTCAAGTCTTGAGCTGTCTCCTTTTTCTCCTTTTCCAGTCTTAACTTCTCTTTCTCATTTCGGTAATCATCGTAATTTCCAAGATAGCTTTTTATAGTATTGTCCTCTACTGCAATCACTCGATCACTCATTTTATTAATAAAATAACGATCATGTGAGATAAAAAATATGGTGCCTTGAAAATCTTCAAGTGCCTCTTCCAGCGTTTCAATCGAATCAATATCTAAATGATTTGTTGGCTCATCTAGGATTAATAGATTTATCTCTTGAAACAACAGGATCGCAAGCTTGAGGCGAATTCTCTCCCCACCTGATAAATGCTTTACCTTTTTATAGACGTTTGACTTGTAAAACATAAATTTAGCAAGATATTCTCGAGCCTTTCCTTCTAGAATTGAAATACCCTCACGAAAAGCTTCAATTAACATTAACTCTTCATTAGGAAACGTAATTTTTTGCGGCAAGTAAGCTGCTTTTACACTCGCACCAAATTCAATACTTCCTGAATCAGGCTGTTCTTCCCCCAACAGCATTCTAACAAAGGTAGTTTTTCCACTTCCGTTAGGACCGATAAGACCGACTCGTTCCCCGTAACGAATCATGACATCTGCATTTTTAAAGATTGCTTTCTCATTGTAGCTTTTCGTAAGGGACTTGGCTTTAATCGTTTCATCTCCAGACCGTTCAAACCGTTTAAAGTCTAGACGCATATTTTTTCGTTGCGTATTCGGTCTTTCGATTTGCTCCATTTTTTCTAGTTTCTTTTGAATACTCGCAGCTCTTCTAAAGAATTTATTATTATCCGCTCTCATAGCCCAATCCCTTAAATCCTTGACTGTTTGCTCCATTGTATTCATCTTCTTCTGTTGTTGTCGATATTGCTCCAATTGGATGCGTATATTTTCTTCCTTTTGGCTAACAAACGAAGAATAATTTCCCTTGTAGCTAACAGACTTCCCATCCTCTACTTCAACAATTTTTGTCGCAACATGATCAAGAAAATAACGGTCATGTGAAACAATGAGAACGATTCCTTTATAGCTTTTCAGGTAGCTTTCTAACCATTCAATAGATTCCATATCCAAATGATTCGTCGGTTCGTCAAGCAGCAATATCTCTGGACTGTGAATGAGTAGCTTTCCAAGAATAACGGTCGTTTTTTCCCCACCACTTAAGGAATCAAAGTCACGAAGTAGAAAGCTTTCAGCAAATTTCAGCCCTGTACACACTTTACTTAACTTCCCCTCACGGTCATAGCCACCTTTTACTTCAAATAATTGGACTAAATCACTGTACTTATTTAATGCTCTTTCTAAAGCACTTCCTTCCACACTTTTCATTTGTTCCTCTAATTCGTGCATTTGTTTTTCAATCTGATCAATTTCACTAAACGCAATGTTGAGAATATCCCTTACTTTTAAGCCTTGTGGGTACTCAGGCATTTGTTCCAAATAAGCTATTGTCGCATCACGAGGTATCATATGAAGTAATCCCTCATCATATCCATAGCTTGACGTTTGTGGATAGCCTGGGTAATAATTCATCGGTTCTAAGCCTGCAATCACCTTTAAAATGGTACTTTTTCCACTACCATTCACACCAACAATTCCAACCCGCTCACCACCATAAGCTTCAAAGGTGATGTCTTCCACCACGAGCGTTGCTTCCATATATTTTTTAATACCAGTTAATTTTAGCTCTAACATAAAAATTCCTTCCTTCATCCATAATGTTCGTTATACCATTATTGGACAGGCCAGGTTGACTTTCACTATTTAGATGTACAACAAAAAAAGACCATAAGAAGATTTATCTTCTTACAGTCTATGTGAATATAATTTTGGCACACAAAAACAGCATAAAATGCCGCTTCGTGCATACCTGTATTCAAGAACAGCCGTTCTTGATGATGAAATTATAATCCCGTATCAGTAGTAAGTAACCTTCAAAAATTGCCTGATTCCTAATGGCATAACAAATAAACCTAATAAATAAGGTCAATTCGAAATAAAAACATTAAAAATCCATATTAATTTTAATCAATTAATAATTAGCAATTTGTCGGCATCATACAGTTACTTACCTCCCTTTAAATTTCACCTTATTATGGCACTCTTTCGTTATTCTGTAAATAAGGAATTTTCTACATCGTAATAAGCATCTAAAAAAAGAACTAGGACATACGAATTTCTTTTCACTTTAAAACTCAATAGCTATCTTTTTCCCTTCTGCTAATTCCTCTTTATCCTCAGTAAACACATTACTAGTAGTAATGCTAAGCTTCGTTAATTCGCTGATATCGGTCTCTTCGAGAATAAATGCCAATTCTCCAGTTTTACTATCTCCAGCTAGGATAGGACCATTCAGACTTTGAAGGTAAAAATCATCCTCAAAGCTCTTTTGTTCGCCCTGGTTGGTTTCTATGACAGACACTGGTGCAAAGTCTACTATTTGGTCAGCGTTATTTGTGATGGTTACCTGTAATTTCACATAAAGAAAATTCGTTTCCTGATGGGTTAATCCGTGAAAGTAATCGATTAGGTGGTAAGCAGGTGTAAAATCCAACACTTTTACATCTGATAGCTGGAAATTAATCGGTCCAATAGTAGTTGATACTTTGTCGTCCGTTATAGCCATGAGCTCAACCTTCCCATCCTCATCACGAAAAACCTGTCCGACTTCCGTCAATGAATCAGTCGCAGGAGCCTGGGGATTATCCCGATATTTTTCTGGATTATAGGATGTTTGCTTAACGGTAGACTTTACTTCTTTCTCAACTAAATCTGTATTTGAAGTATCCTGATCATCTGAGCAGCCAACAAGTAGTAGCGCCGCTAGGAGATATATACTCATTCTTTTCACTATTAAGTCCTCCTACACGATTAGATAAAAGGATATCCCGCTGAGTGGCAGCAGGATATCGGTGATTTTTTATCTGGTTCTTTTGTTCATTAGAATATCGATGACCTTTTGACCAACCTCATGGTTATCGTGAAGACCAAAGAACTCATTTGCCTGTGGACCATAGGCATAAACATTTACATCGACACCATCATGTCCACCAGTCGTCCAACCTGTACCAGATCTCACATCAAAAATACGTTCAATCGCATTATCAATTTGACCAACATCATTTGTAGCTGTAGCTTCCTGAACAGATTGAATTTCTTCCTGTGTTAATTCTAGATTAATATATTCTGAAAGAACTTCTTCTACCTCACCACCGTTAGCAATTTCAGATGCCATAAAATCCGGTGTGCGTTCAGCAGCTAGAAGAGAAGTTGGATCCCATCGATACTCACCAGCAATTCCCATTGCAAATCCGCCAGTTGAGTGGTCAGCTGTCGTAATGACTAAAGTTTGCTTGTCGTTTTTCGCAAATTCGATTGCTGCTTCAAATGCTTCTTCAAAATCTTCCATTTCACTCATTGCTCCAACAATATCATTATCATGTCCAGCCCAATCGATTTCGCTACCCTCTACCATTAAAAAGAATCCATCGTTATCCTTACTTAAACGATCTAAGGCAGATTCTGTCATTTCTGCTAGTGAAGGCTGTTCTTCTGGTCGATCAATTGCATAATTCAGACCAACTGGCGCAAATAATCCTACTACCTGCTCATTATCATCGTTTAGGAGTTGTTCTTTTGTTGTCACATAGCTAAATCCATCCTCCTGGAACTCTTCGGCTAAATTTCGGTCAGACCGTTCAAAGTAGGATGTCCCTCCACCAAGAATAACATCAATTTTATGCTCACCATTGATTAATTCATCGAAGTAATCATCCGCAATATCATTATAATTGTGACGGGATTCATCATGTGCACCAAATGAAGCTGGTGTTGCATGTGTTACTTGTGAAGTAGATACCAATCCAGTTGATTTTCCTTTTTCCTTTGCCTTCTCTAGTACTGTTTCTACTTCCTGCTTGTTCACGTCAACCGCAATAGCATTGTTATAGGTTTTAATTCCAGATGACATAGCTGTTGCTGCTGCTGCTGAGTCCGTAATATTTTCCTGATCATCCCATGGATAGGTTTCTTGCATTCCTACTAAGTATTTATCAAAAGCTGTTTTTTCCATGTATGGAGTGGACTTATCATCTTTGTAGTAGCGATAAGCTGTATTATAAGTCGGTCCCATTCCATCTCCAATTAGAAAAATAACATTCTTAATTCTGCCTTGATTCTGTTGATCAGATCTTGCTTCTACTTCTAGGTTAGACTGAGGAAATCCACTTAAGACTGTTCCTAAGATGATTGCTGATACTGCAGCAATTGGAATTAGCTTTTTACCAATTTTCTTGTTCAACAACTTAACTCCTCCTCTAAAATTTATTTACAGCTTGTATTCTACTGGTAAACTATTAAGCTACTATTGCTAGATTGTAAGGATTTAGTGAAGAAAAGAGGTACAAAGTTAATGGGGAAAAGGTTCTAAAAATGAAAAACCTTCCAAACTCAAATTCGTTTGCTACGGATTTCTAAATAACAATAAGATTGATAAGCAATGTTTTCTTATCAATAGACTTTTCTTATTACAAAGAGAAAATAAATTCACCTAGATTATCAGGTTTCTATTCTTTTATTCTCACTTCAATAATTGGTCCAGTAGTAATTGAAACAAAAGTCTCACTAAGATCAAAAACGACACAACTTAATATGGAACACTCTTCATCTTTAAATCAGTATCCACTTACGTTTTGAATTACGTTGTTTTCAAATGAATACTGTGAGCCAATTACAGTTTGTTGATATGGAGAAAGGTCTGGTCCATATTTATAGTCTATTGGCTCTGGTGTTATTTGTTCTTGAATGTTAAGGCAATCCCCACCATTCTCATTCTCCACCCAACTTAATCGCTAGTACCAAAATTCTAATGAAATCACCGAGCAACCTTACTTTACCACCTCTAAAATAGTTAGTTGGCGTTTTCATATTTCCTATCTATAATTATCTTTTATCAAAAGTAATACATCAAAGTCTAATCATAATTTAATTTGTCCCTTCCTATCGATCATTTCCAAACAAGCCTCTTCGTGATAATTAAAAATCTCCTTATTTCTTCACTTGAAGAAATAAGGAGATTCCCTTAAGTTCTATTATTCTATACTATATTTCTTTAAGGAATCACTCAGTTCATGATTTAAGCTGGTTAATGTTTCTGCTGCGTTTGCAACATTACCGATTGCATTGATTTGTTCATCTAGTGAAGATGTAATTTCTTCAATAGATGCAGCCGTTTCCTCGGAGACACTTGAAATACTTTCTACATTTTCGCTGATCATTTCAGATTCTGATGTAATTCCTTTAATTCCATTATTAACTTCGATCATGGCTGTAACGATGTCTTTTACAGCTTTCTGCATGTCTTGGAATTTTATTTCTGTTTGTTCGACATCATGATTTAGACCTTCAGATATTTTCTGATTATCCTGAACAGCTTGTACTGTGTTCTCTGTTTCATCTACTATCATTGAAACAACATGTTGCACTTGATGGGTAGCTTCCTTCGATTGCTCTGCCAGTTTACGGATTTCGTCTGCTACAACAGCAAAACCTTTTCCAAATTCCCCTGCTCTTGCTGCTTCGATACTTGCATTTAAAGCTAATAGATTGGTTTCTTCTGCCACGTGCTCAATCGTATCCATGACTGCTGTAATGTCCTGTACTTTTTGATGAAGGTTTTGGATGTCCTCTGAAATTTTATTCGCCCTTTTTACAGACTGTTGGTTTGAGTCTTGAAGTTTTGTGACGATTTCAATTCCTTCATTGGACAAGGTTTCTGTTTCTTGTGTGATTTGATCCACTTTATCGGTTTGTGCTTTCATCTGATTAATAGCTTGTGTTAATTTTTCTACGCGATAATGGATATCCTCTAAACTATTTACCTGATCTTGTGTACCTTTTGATATTTCATTCATCGCATTACCGACTTCTTCACTGCTTGCTGATGTTTGCTCGGAAATCGCTGATAAATCAGTTGCTGAATCTAATAAATGCTCACTTGATCTCTGAACATTTGTTACGAGATTACGTAACTCTTTAGACATTTTATTAAAGGATTGGGCAAGCACACCAATTTCATCCTTTGACTCTGGTAAATGTGATTCTGCAATTCTTCCATTTGATATCTCAGTTGCTTGATTCGCAACATCCTTTAATAGCGATAGTTTTTTCCTTGTAAGTAAATAAAAAACGGTTGAGCTTAAGACAATAATCAGTGCAGTGATGCCCGTAATAACCGCTTTCAATACTTTTAAATCTTCATAGAATTCATCTTGGAAAACGGTAATACCAATTGTCCAATCCCATGGCTCAAAATATCGCATATAAGCTGTTTTATCCCGGAAACTACCATCTTGCTGTTCATCACTATATTCAGCAAACCTAGCTGAAGCTTCGTCTTCCATTCCCGCATCAACTAAGCGTTGACGGTTATTTCTGTTTTGTTCATCAGCTGGCTCACCACCAATTTTGGATGGATGAATTTGTAATACTAAATCTTGGTCATATGCAAGAATATAGCCCCTGTCTTTATAAACAAAATTAGTTTGTGTATAATCATATTCATTATTTTCATCAACAGGTCCATTTAGTATTTCTCTTGCTTTATCTTTTGCTTCTTCCTCTGTTAAATCTCCAGACTGAACCTCTTCCTCCATTAATTCAAGAACCGTATAAGCACCATCTGCTATTTTCTGTAACTCACTTTGACCAGATTCTAATAGTTCCTTTTTAGCTATTTGATAGCTAAAGACACCGATTACAATAGCTGTGAATGCCGTAATTACGGTAATTAATGCAATTAATTTCATCGAAATACTTTGCGTTTTCTTCATGTTGCACTTCCCCTCTACTTTAATATTTTTTATATCGACAAAATTCTACATTATTTGAATAAGTGGAAGCATAAAAAATCCCCATAAACGTTTTCACAACATTTATGAGGATAAAATCAATAGCTACTATTAACTTGCTTCCTTAAGCCATAACAGCTTCCATGACTTTCTTTTCTTCATGGTCCAGCATATTTTTATTTACTATATCTGTAACGGGTTTGTTCATATTGTTCATTAAGTCTTGCGCTTCCACTTTGTCACCAACCAGGTAAATGCAATCCCATTTCTTGTCCTTCGCTAGCTTATCTAGCTTCGATGCAAAGGTTTTATATAATCGATAGCGATTGGCTTCAAACCGTTGTTGAAAGTCATCCGGCTTCATATGGCTTCCACCTAATTCAGTAGGTTCCTGTTCATTCTCCTGACTTGTCTGTTCCTTCCAATCCTCTGTCTCAAGATCTAAAAGATACATCTTGGTATCTTTTAATCTTCCTAGCTCTGAATCAATTACTTTAATTGCTTCCTTTTGCGTCAGAACTATTCCAGTTTTAGGGAATTGCTGATACATCTCTTTCAATTGATCTATCTTTGCTGTTTCTTCCCAATAGAATACCGTTTCTACTGGCATCTGGAATCGTTCGGCAAACCAAATCTTTTCGTCTGGAGTGGCAAATATAACAATGCTTTTGGCGAGATTTAACTCGCATTCTTTAACATACTGTTGCACTTTAGATTTAATGCTTCTATAGTTCCGTAGCTCCTCCGAATCTCCTTCAGCCTCCAAATAATTTTCAAAACTATTCAGTCCGTTTTTAAGATGGATTCTCCATTCACCACCCTGTTGATCCGGATCAGACGGATCCGTATTTAAGTACATACTAAAAACACGGTGAGGTTTTTCAAGATAAATGTTTTCCAGCTTTGCCATGACCTTATTCATGTCCATAAACAGGTATCCACTCCTTTGTAGAATCTATCATTCTACTATACGTATAACCTGTCATGGTTTTATTTAAACATGTAATTCTAACGAAAATAAAAGCCTCATCAATGTTTATTTAAAACAATGAGAAGGCTTTGACAAACTTATCGAAAGGCGGTAACCGGATTCGAACCGATGTTAAAGGTTTTGCAGACCTCTGCCTTAAACCACTTGGCTATACCGCCATACGAAATAGAAAAGGGTGTTTGGGAGAAATCTACTCCCAAAACCCTATTATTATTTTAATTTACATAACTATACGCCGTAGCCACCTACATAGGAAGTACCTACAATAATAAGAAGAATGAACAACACAACAATTAATGCAAATCCGCCATTCATCAAAATTCCTCCTTTCAATTGCTACACTAATACCCTATGTATAAAAAGCTAATTGTGAAGGGCTAGTGCCTAATTTTAGGAATTCGTTTTGATAAACAAAGATTATAGCTTTTTCTTACTACTATAATTAACCAATCGTATTCATTAACTCAAATTGCCGTAGTCTTAATTCGAACAAAGTGAGCGGATCACGATAGATTTCAGGACTTTCATACATTGTATCTAGTGAGTTCTTAAGCTTTTCAATATCTCCCTGCAATTCGTCACTAACAACTGTTAGCTCTCCAAGCGAATTTGCATAAAAGTTATTCACATCCCACTCTAGTGATCTCTGAAAAGATTCCAACTGATGAAGGAAGGGGGTTATTAACTCCTTTATCGTATCGCTATAGTTTTCATTTTCAATATAGTTCTTATATTTGATGTGAAGTTTTTCTTTATTTTTTGCTATGGAACCTAACAGTTTGCCTGCACCCTTTAGCAATAGCTGAGAAGGATTATTGCGAAGCATGATATTTATTTTTTCACGATGTCTCATTCCTCTTGCTATTCGATCCAAATCTCGCTTCCAATCATCCAATAGCTTGAAGTCACCTTCAAATACAAGTTTTTCTTCACCAAATTGCACATTAAAATCTTCACTTAGAGCGTCCAGTTTATTTTGGCTTTCTTTAAACTCCTGCTTACATTCCACAAGCCATCCCTGAATAGCATGATTAAAGTCAGATAGGGCAGTGTTTTCCATATACGTAGCAATCCGCCTATTCATTTCATCATTTATTTCAACATGGATTTTTCCAAAATCGCTGTCCTCATGTATGATTTCAGAACAATTTTGAAGCAGCTCAGGTAGCTTATTCATCAAATTGTCCATAAAAAGATGACTTACTTGCCTGAATGAGTCTAATATGACGTTTACTTCTTCCTTCTCCATTTCCTCCAGCTCAAGCTGTAGAGCCTTTAGATTTCCGATGACTTTTTCCTTCCAATTAATTCTTTCGGCAATCCCTTGTTCTACTTCTATCCGTTTTTCAATTAAGAATTCAATAGAGGCTTTAATGATACTACGGATTTTCGAAGAACTTGCCCCTTCTAGATTATAATCCATCGTCATTGGCTTAATAAATTCCGTTAACTCTGTTAATAATCCTTCCTTCTCTGCCCATGTCTCAATCGATTCAAAAAGCATAATACCTTCTTGTCTGCTGTTTTGAGGGGCATTAGAATGTTCAAAGTGATATGCTGCATGGTGAATCAACTCTTCATCAAGATCGTGAAAAATCTCATCCCAGGCAAGTATGGCTGTAGAAGAAATTAGCGTATCCGAAACAGATGATAGGTTTAACCAATTGGCTAAATGTTCTTGTAAAAGCTTGGAAATATCCCTTATCAAGTATTGACCACTTATTAATTCAATGTAAGAACGATGAAATAAGCTCGGAAGCTTTTTCCAACTATACGATTCTTCAACCTGATAGTGCAAGAGAATCTGATTAATCTCCTCTAGCCACTGAATATAAAAATCACTCTGTTTATAACGAATCCACATACGTTCACAAAGACTTTCAAATCGATATTTATCAACCTCTAATAATGCCAATAATACATCTCTAAAATAGTTAGGTGATTGTTGGATGGTATACCCTTGCTCCGCGTATCCATCTAGTACTTCAAACCAGGTAAGTGACTTTGTACGGATTGCTTCCTTTATTGCTAGTTCAACCGCGCTATCCCAATCTTCTATATTCTCAAAGAAAGCCTGCGCTATCTCCGTGACATCAGCATAATCTGGATCTATTTGTACAGCATGTTTAATCGCATCCACAGCATTAACCTGTTCTCCTTGTTGGATGTACAGTGAAAATAATTGCAGGAAAACTTCCACCCTTAACGCAATAGACTCCGTCTTCACTTCCTTATAGAACTTTTCAGCATCCTCTAGTAGCCCCATTTCCAAATGGGCATCTGCAATATTTTTTTGTGCCCAAGGAAGTAATTGTTCATCTAGTGGATTTCGCCATTTGAATATCGCTGCTTCATAATCCTTATTTAAAAAATACACTTCCCCTTGCGCAAATCGAATAGAAGATAAATTTGGCTTTTGCCTCTTCATCTCCTCCTCGTAGATGACACCCAATTGCTGAATCGGATGCTCTTTTGCATGCTCATCTATCATAGTTAGATAATAGGATTTATGTATTAGTTCATTCTCTGCTGTCATGATAATCCCTCACTTATTATGGTTATTTTGTCGTTCAACCTATTAAACATGTACATGAATAGGTCTTCTATAGAGGCTCACCTTTACTATATTCGAAATAACACACAATTTTTTGGGTCTATCATCAATAATAGATTAATATGATAGAATGATTTTTAGAGGTGCTAGCATTGGAAAACACGAAATGGAAAGAAGTAGATTTATACGAACCGATTAATAAATATTTTAAACGTAAGGGTTATGACGTCTATGGGGAAGTAAAAGACTGTGATGTTGCAGTGATAAAAGATGACCTATTAATTATAGTGGAATTGAAGTTAAATTTAAGCGTGGACCTGCTCATCCAAGCATCCAAGAGACAACGGTTATCTGAGCATGTGTATATTGCAATTCCAAAACCCAAAAAGCATAACCCGCGCTCTAAAAAATGGCGAGATACCTGTCACTTATTACGAAGATTAGAATTAGGTTTGATTCTAGTTTCCTTAACTGGAGAGCGAAAAAGAGTAGAGGTTGTAATGGAACCAACACCTTTTCATCGTCCAATCAGTATGGGAAAAGCCAAATATCTCAGACAAGCTATCATTAAAGAAATTAATGGACGAAGTGCCGATTACAATATTGGTGGCTCTAGCAGAAAACAAATTATGACTGCTTACCGAGAAACTTGTATCCAAATTGCATGTTATTTAGAGGAGCATGGTGAGCTCTCACCGAAGGCATTAGTCCAAATGGGAACCGGTAAGAAAACCCAATCTATCTTAAGTAAAAACTATTACGGATGGTTTGTTCGGATTAGAAGAGGTGTGTATGTACTTAGTGATAACGGCAAACAAGCGATAAAGGACTACCCTGAACTTGTTTCATATTATCGCAAATAACAGGGTATAATCTTTTACCTGAAACCATTTAAATTGAAGAAAAGTAGCCTATACTTTTTTAATATGGAAATTTTGGTACGGTTCTTTTGCTTCCTAAACTATAGTAGGCTTGAGAACCTTCCCCTTTTAGAGTATATCCTTCGAAAAAATTCATCCTGATTAGCATCGTTTTGAGAAATGATTAACATCTGACATATTTTCGTTTAAAACCAATTCTCCCTTTATCAATGTCCTTTTGAATATTTTCGGATGCGTTTAGATAGCTGTTTTTCTTATTTTCACGTTTGACTTCAACGATGCCAACTTCCTTTGCGGTCTCTACTGCCATTTCGTGTAGTGGTAAATAAGAAACCCCAACAGTGTAAAGGAAGTTATTCATGGCAGATTTCGTTCGCTCTGGAGAGTCATGAATCGTTGTTTTTACCATTTTAAGCATGTTGGAAATCTTGCTTTCGGAAAATTCATGGTCCTTGCGATTCCCGAGTAGCCAGCAATAGCAGCTCCAGCCCGCTGACATTCTTAGTTCGTCACCACTCGCAATCCACTTATCCGCAATGTCTTGAGCTAAATCTGACTCTGATAAGGTTACTGCCACGACATAATCGGAAAGCATATAGAAATATGCCCCTTCCATCCACCTTTCAAAATCCGCTTCTGTCATCGCTTTCGGATCTGCAATGATTCCTGCAAAGTACATTGCATCATAGTTCCCAGTAGCATATAGTTCTTCAGCTAGAGCTTGATCAATTTTAATCTTTTTGGCAATTGGCTTCATAACACCTGTAGCTACACCATATAGTGGTTCACGGGCACCATTAGATAGGTACATCTTTTTCGTTCGTTCTTTGCCGAGAGTCTCTAGCTCCTCTAAAACAGCTTCATAATTCATCATTTACACTTCCTTTTTATATTGATTCTATTAATAACTATTTAATATTTAGCAACATTCCTCAGTACTTCATTGTAACTTATCTTTATGTGGACAACAATTCCATAACTTTTTTAGAGATTTTCATTGATTTATTCATGTATTTTGATTATGTAATATACACTCCATAACCTTAATTAGGTTTCGTTTTACATTAAAAATAGGTAAAAAGTAAATACTAGTAGATATCCTTGATAGCTACAGGAGGGAAATTGATGAAACAACGTTATATTGTTTTTTACATTTCGGTATTTATACTTTCTTTACTCGTTATTGCCGGAATAATTATACCTGATCCATTAGAGAAGGTTACCGCTAATATTCAAACCTTCTTCTCGAATGCTTTTGGATGGTATTATCTAATCATTGTTTCGATTATTACGGTGATTTGCCTATATTTAATTATTTCACCTGTTGGTCGAATTAAGCTAGGTAAGCAAGATGAGAAACCTGAGTTTTCTACACCTACCTGGATTGCTATGTTATTTAGTGCCGGAATGGGAATTGGGCTTGTATTTTATGGAACATCAGAACCAGTTAGCCATTATGCACTAAGTTCTCCTACTGGTGAAGTTGGTACCGACCAGGCCATTAAGGATTCACTTCGGTTTACGTTTTTCCATTGGGGTATACACGCATGGAGTATTTATGCCATCGTTGCACTAGCAATTGCTTACTTTCATTTTAGACATAAGAAATTAGGGCTAATAAGTGCAACATTACAGCCTATCCTCGGAGATAAGGTAAACGGTGTAACTGGAAAGGCTATTGACGTCTTCTCTGTACTGGCAACTGTACTTGGAGTTGCAACATCACTCGGATTTGGAGCAGTTCAAATCAATGGTGGTTTGGCATATCTATTTGACATTCCGACTAACATTTGGATTCAGTTTATCATTATTGCTATTGTTACGGTTTTATTTCTAATATCCGCATGGTCTGGATTAGGTAAAGGAATAAAGATATTAAGTAACGCAAACATGCTGCTAGCTGCCGCTTTATTTCTATTAATGTTTTTTTTCGGACCGACACTATTTATTCTCCAATTATTTACGGATACCATCGGCTCCTATATTGAACAACTGCCACGTATGAGCTTTCGAATTTCTCCATTAAACGACGACATCCGTGGATGGATAAATGGATGGACCATTTTTTATTGGGCTTGGTGGATAGCTTGGTCACCATTTGTTGGTATCTTTATTGCCCGAGTATCAAAAGGAAGAAGTATTCGAGAATTTGTGTTTATGGTATTACTAGTACCTTCAGTCGTTATCTTTTTATGGTTTTCAGCCTTCGGTGGATCAGCAATTTTATTGGAACATAATGATATTGCAGAAATATCAAGCCTATCCGCAGAAGAATCCTTGTTTGGTGTCTTTTCAAATTATCCATTGCCACTCGTAACATCTATTACGGCGATTATACTTATTGGGTCGTTTTTCATTACATCTGCCGATTCCGGAACGTATGTATTAGGAATGATGACAACGAATGGTTCACACAATCCCGGGAATAAAATTAAATTCACATGGGGATTCTTACTCTCTGCTATAGCAATAGCACTTTTATATACTGGAGGGCTTCAAGCATTACAAAATATGATGATTATTGCAGCTCTACCATTTTCGGTCATCATGGCTTTAATGGCATTCAGTCTGGTAAAAGGACTACGTGAGGAAGCAAGAGAACTCGGAATAGGTCGGATAAAAAGTAGAAAAGAATTGAATTAAGTTCTTATCAGG
Organism: Ornithinibacillus xuwenensis; assembly: GCF_039614845.1. NCBI lineage: Bacteria > Bacillati > Bacillota > Bacilli > Caryophanales > Bacillaceae > Ornithinibacillus > Ornithinibacillus xuwenensis. The sequence goes on from NZ_JBDIML010000003.1 coordinate 569,816, forward strand.
TTGTTTTTCATTCACCCCTGCAAGAATGTTTGTAAGAATTTCACATCGGGAATACGTTTTATGAGGTGAAATCGTGAAGAATTTCAAAGTCGATAATAAGTCTAATTACATTGATGTACAAATTGGAAAGCATGAAATTATTATTAATGAACGCTATGAATTTTTTTATAACCTAAACGATGTTTTTATAGCATTATGCTTTCTTATCGGTAGTATATTTTTTCTCTGGAAATCACTTGAAATATACGCTATCTGGATGTTTATCATTGGCAGTGCATTGTTTTTAATTAGACCGCTAATTCAGTTCATTAAGAGATTTCACTTAAGAAGGGTCCAAAATCAGAACCGTTCTGAAAAATCCAGCCTATCATAAAGATAGTCATAAAGAAGACTGCAGCCTCTATTATGAGACTGCAGTCTTCTACCATTAAACACTAATTCCGTTTCTTTTTCTTTCTTGACGAATCTACTTTCACTTTTCCAGTTTCTCGATTTGTTGTACCTTGGCCTTCCACATCGGAAGAGCCCATTCCAACACCAATTTTTCTTTTTGCCATTCTCATTCACCTCCAATAACTAGTTTTCCTAGAAAATCAGAAGGTATGTTAGGTTATGAAGAAATATTGGCTGACCCTTTCCAATAGAAAATATAGGTGTCGTATCTTCGTAGATAACAACACCTATACCTTTTGCATTATTATACTGCAGGTTCTACCTGACCTTTTCCTTGCTTTTCAATTTCTCTTACAGCTGTTTCGCTAGTATCCACTCGTTTTACAAATAAGGCTAGGATTAATGCTAATATGTTAATTCCTAAAGCGACAAAAAATGAATACTGGATTCCACTAAGCAATGCTTGTTGTGAAATAGATGCTACTGATGCTTCTGTCAATGTCGAAGGATCTACTCCACTCATTAAACTTTCACCCTCTGATGTAGCAACAGAGTTCATAATCGTAACCATGACAGCCGTACCAATTGAGCCTGAGACCTGTTGTGCTGTATTGTTAATTGCTGTACCATGTGGATTCAGCTGTGTAGGCAGCTGGTTCAAACCATTTGTCATAATCGGCATCATAACCATTGACATACCAAACATACGTAAAGAATAGACAAGTACAATAAACGTGTATGTGGAATCAATTTGTACATGTGCTAGCATATAGGTCGAAACTCCAGTAATAGCAAGACCCAATACAGATAAAGTACGCGGCCCAAATTTATCAAACAGCTTACCTGTAATTGGCGACATAATCCCCATAATAATCGCTCCTGGTAAAAGCATTAAACCAGAATCCAGTGGTGAAATTCCACGAACATCCTGTACATAAGCAGGTGTTAATATCATACCGGAGAACATTGCCACTGCATTAACAATTGCAATTACAGATGCGAGTGTAAACATTGAATACTTATAAGGTCGTAAATCTAATAATGGTTCATCCAATTTTAATTGACGAACAATAAATAGGATTAAAGAAATTCCACCTACAATTATTGTGGATAGAACTATCGTATCATCCCAGCCTTGTGAGCTTGCATTACTTACTCCATACAAGATACCCCCAAAACCAAGACTTGATAATACAAGCGATAAATAATCCAGTCTTGCACTTTTATCTTGTTTCATCACATTATCAAATTTCCAAACAGCTAATAATAAACTAATTACTGCTAGTGGTAATATCATTTCAAATAATAAACGCCAATCATGATATTCCACAATATAACCTGATAATGTTGGACCAATGGCAGGTGCCGCGATCATTACCATCCCGAATACACCCATAGCAGCACCACGTTTATCACGTGGGAAGCTTACAAGCATGATATTCATTAACAATGGTCCCATCACAGAAGAACCAGCAGCTTGAATCATACGTCCACCTAGTAAAAAGCCAAAGTTAGGGGCAAAAGCTGCGATTGCTGTACCTACCGTAAAGATTGCCATAGCTGTAATAAACAAGCTACGGTTTGAAAAACGAGTAATTAAAAAGGCTGATGCAGGAATTAATATTCCACTAACAAGCATATATCCAGTAGCAAGCCATTGTACCTTAGAATAATCCTCAATTCCTAAGTCAACCATTATGGAAGGAAGCGCTACGTTCAACAAAGAATTATTTAGAAACGATACGAAAGCTCCTATGAAAAGAATACTGATCATTAAATATGGTGTCTTATTCTCTTGTGTGTTCATGATTGTTACCTCTAATCTAAATTAATTTGTTTTGCCATTTGATTATTTTATACCCATAGTTCAATTTTTGCAATGTTTTTTTACCATTAGTATAAAACTATTGTCATTGAGGGCAAAGAAACGTATACTTGGTACTAGAAAGGTATGAAGGAAACTATGAATGAACGTAAAAGGAAAGTAGCAAATATTGCCTTAAAGCTTTTTATTAAAAAAGGCTTTCAGCAAACATCCATTCAGGAAATTATTGATAAAGCAAATATATCAAAAGGGACATTCTACAATTACTTCCCTTCTAAAAATGATTGCATTGCAGAAATATTGGAAGACATCCGCTATGATGCAAGTCAACAGCGCGTTGCCTTGCAAATTGGAAAGAACCCACAGGACCGGGAAGTATTAATTGAACAAATGACCATCTTAATGAGGCTAGATGAGGAGTATAATCTACGAACTCTATTTGAAAACATTCTTTCTTCTAATCAAGCAGATTTAAAAAAACTAGTGTTGCAGCATCGAGTTATCGAAATGGAGTGGCTAGCAAATCGTCTAGTTGACGTATTAGGTGAAGAAATCAGAGAATATGCAACTGACGCGACTGTTCTATATTTTGGCATGCTGCAATATATGTTATTTACGTTAAATCTAACAAACAGTCATTTCTCATTAAATGAACTAATCGAGAACATCCTATCCTATATAGAAGTGCTAATACCTGAGATGAAAAAGAAGGGCAGTAGCATGTTAAATAGTTTTGAAATCGATTTACTTCAGACGAATGTCCATAAAAAAGTGACGACTAAGCCTGATTTAATGGAAATGGCAGATCAATTAAAGGCCCATATTGACTTTAATGAAGAACAGCAGGACTTATTTGATGCCATCCTAAGCGAATTAAAACGTGATCGCATCCGCAAGATTGTTGTTGAGAAGCTATTGAAGCCGTTTCTTATACTATTTGAGGGAACACCGGTCGCATCACAGGTACAACGATTTACCAATGCTGTATGGACTTATTTAAAAACAATATAATTTGAGAATAATAGATTTTGTTTTGTTAACACATAAAAAATCCCCTTCGCTTAGTGGGCAAAGGGGATTTTTTCTTATATGCTGTTGAAGATAAAGGCAATAGCGCTGCAAAAAAAATAATTAGCTACGATAAAAATTCCTTTAAAGGCTCAGCAACTTTTTTGGCATCTGCTAATCCTTTCTGATATAACGCTGTCAGTTTGTCCTTATCTCTTTCAATGCGTCCTACCTCTAGTTTTTCAGAAGGATTGATGACAAACACATTTCCTTTCTTCTCTTCCTCAAAAATATAGTCCAGTGTTTCATTATAGACATTGTGGCGCTTTTCAATTGCTTTTATTAGACCTGGATATTCTTTATATTTCTTTCGGATGTACCATCCAAATGATTGTGGTTTTTTAGAATAACCTCTATTTCTCGTTAAAACAACAACATTCTTTTTATTACCATCTTTCACAGATTGCCTAATTGGAATCGGATCTGAGATGCCTCCATCCATCAACATCCGTTCCCCGTATGGTACAACCGGTGCAACTAACGGTAACGAACTGGATGCACGGATGACGGTAAGAATATCCATTTGATAATCTTCTCTTTTAAAAAATACAGGTTCGCCAGTAAGACAATCTGTCACCCCAACCACAAATTCTTCCTTCGCATCATAAAATGCATCAAAATCAAAAGGCTCTAGTTCATTTGGCAAGCTGTCAAACAGAAAGTCCATTCCAAAAAGCTGTCTTTTTTTAATGAAATTGCGAAATGATAAATATTCAGGATGATCAATATAATCAATGTTAACCGCTCTATTCCGATCCAGTTGCCGGGAAACGTAGGAAGAGCCATTACACGCACCTGCAGAAACACCGATGATATAAGGTAAATAAATCTCCTGCTCCATTAAATAGCGAATAACTCCAGCCGTATAAACGCCTCTACTTCCTCCACCTTCTAAAACTAATCCTATATTATCCATAATATCTCCTCTACCATGTACATTATTATTAAAATTACGCTGTGGGTGTTGGTAACCAAATTCCGGTGACGCTGTAACCAGTATTGAGCACAAATTTTGAGTTTAGAAACATTCCGATCTGTGTGAGCCCTGGTTCCCAACATTCTCAGGCTCAAATGATAGTGTGCAGCCCCTTCATTAGCATTTCTAGCTTTAACTTTAGCTTTTTCAGCTTAAACTTTAGCTTTTCCCTGCCAAGCTTCAGCCTTCCACCCATGCTTTAGCCTTTTTCAGCTAAACTCTAACTTTTCTCTTTAAATTTCAATTTTTATCCTTCTATCATTATAAGACTTTGAAAAGGAATTTTCTAACGAAGCGCCTATCTGCCTAAAATTGATAACACTAAGCTACATATGCATAGCACACTGTCTATTAGGAACAATAGGAAAATAATAGCTAGAGGAGGTATTTCCAATGCAGGATAACAAAAATCAGGGTAGAAATAAACCGAAGGAGCACCAAAATAAGCAACAAAAAGGCTCTGCGCAAACAGATGGTTTTCGATATGACTATACAGATTCATCGGATTTTAAGAATAAACAATAGAAATCCATTATAAAGCACCCCAAAGATAATCTTTAGGGTGCTTCCTTCATCTTATTTTACTAGATCAGATAAGATATCATCGATCATTTGTGTATTAGCAATTGGGCCAGTGTATAACCAGCTAGAATCTGCTTCATATTCGTAGATGTTACCGTTTTTCACTGCCGGGATGTTTTGCCAGATATCGTCTTGTAACATTTCAGAGCCATTTCCTTTGTCACTGTTGATTAGGAAAATATGGTCTGCATCTAATTCAGCCAGTTTTTCTAAGGAAATTTCAGACCAGTTCGCTTCTGAGCTTTCAGAAATCTCTTTTACTACGTTTGGTGCTGTTAATCCTAAATCACCATATAAAACATCACCACTAGATAAGGATTCACTTACAACATAGAAAGTATTACTTACTAACCATATCGCTGCTGCTGAATCATCGCCGATTGCTTCTTGGATTTGTTCCTTAGCATCAGCTGCTTTTTCATCATAATCAGCTAGTACTTGTTCTGCTTTTTCTTCTTCTCCGAATACTTTACCAATTTCTAGTAACTCATCGCGCCAATCATTATTTTGTGCAGTTCCCACTACATAAGTTGGAGCAATTCTACTATATTGATCATATTTATTTCCTTCTACCATTGCTGCAGAATCCATAATTAATAAATCTGGTTTGAAGCTAGCTACCGCTTCTAATGGAAGATCGTACGGTATTGTCGGGACATCTTTTAAGGATTCTTGTAAATAATCTTGAGTACCGTTACTAACAGACCACTGTGCCACTGGAGTAATTCCTAATGCAACTAGGTAGTCCTCTAAATAAGAAGCAATAACACGCTTAGGCTCTGCAGGAATTGTTACTTCATTTCCCATCGCATCTGTTAACGTACGGTCTGTTTTTTCTGCTGACTCTTCACCATTATCGTTCTGTTCGGCTGAAGTGTCATCATTTTGTCCTGCATCTTCATTCTCGTCATTACCACATGCTGCAAGTAGCAATACCAACAACAGTAAACTCACAATTATGTAAAACTTGCTTTTGAATTTCATTTGACTATCCCCTTGTATGTAATTTTATAGATTCACAAATTAAATGATAACAATTCTCATTATCATTTGCAATCATTATTATATCTTCCTTCTTATATTTTTGCTCAAAGTTACTTTTTATACTATAATAATAACGATTTTCACCATTACTTATTCGCAATATTATTAAGATATCAGGAGTTCTGTATATGGCTAAAAGCACATTAGAAAAAATACATACTAAATTCTCAAAACCAAGCAATCTAGTTATTGCGACGTTTATATTAGGTGGAGGAACCGTCTTTCTAGTTCTCTCCATTGCATTATCAATTTTGTACGGGGCATCCGATATCAGCTTTCAAACGATTTGGCAAAGCATCACGAATTTCGATCCTGCTTCTACTTCCCATCAAATTATTAGAGGTCTACGGATACCTCGAGCTCTTGCAGCAGCTTTAATTGGTGCTGCCCTTGCTATCTCTGGTTCTCTTATGCAAGGAATGACTCGAAATCCACTTGCCTCTCCATCTATTATGGGCGTAACCGCTGGCGCAACTTTTATGATGGCAATTGCGTTAATTGTCATGCCAGGAGCATCTAATTTTGTCATGATGCTATGGGCATTTGCTGGAGCTGGTATTGGTGTTGCCATCGTATTCGGTGTCGGTTCCATATCCAAGTCTGGGTTGACTCCAGTTAAGCTCGCCCTTGCTGGTACCGCTGTAACTGCAATACTAAGCTCTTTATCATCTGCCATTGCCATTCATTTTAATGTCGCAAAGGATATAAGTTTCTGGTATGCGGGCGGGGTATCAAGTGTACAATGGATTCATGTCAAGCTGTTGTGGCCGATTGCACTTATTGGTTTTATCATTGCCTTTTTATTAGCTAAATCCATTACTGTATTATCCTTAGGAGAAGACGTTGCCAAGAGCCTAGGACATCAAACATTTCTAATCAAAACAGTAGGCACCGTAGTTGTCTTATTACTCACAGGTGCTGCCATTTCGGTGTCTGGAACAATTGGCTTCATTGGATTAGTTATCCCCCATATTACACGCTTCCTTGTCGGAGTGGATTATAGGTGGATTGTGCCGTGCTCTGCGGTACTTGGGGCATTACTACTAGTCATTGCCGATACGGCATCACGAATGATTAATCCGCCATTTGAAACACCAGTAGGAACTGTAACAGCAATAGTCGGGGTTCCTTTCTTCCTCTATTTGGCACGACGTGAAGGGGGAAAAATGTAATGAAAGTGGGCATTAGTCAAACAAATAGAACATGGATAGTGGCAATTATATTACTCATTGGAATTATTGGTACGATATTAGTGAATCTAAATCTAGGTGTCATCCGTATTCCGCCACTAGAAGTAGTAAAGACATTTCTAGGTCACGGAGATGATTATAACAGTATGATACTCATGCAATTTCGATTACCACGTATTGTGATTGCAATTTTAATCGGAGCTGCAATGGCTGTATCAGGAGCTATCTTACAAAGTATTACACATAATGAATTAGCTGACCCTGGAATTATCGGAATTAATGCTGGGGCAGGTTTTTCGGTTGTTCTGTACATTTATTTATTTCAAAACAGTTTGTCCGAATTAACGACAACATCGATTTTCTTTTTACCACTTACTGCTTTAACTGGATCATTGGTTGCCGCTGTCTTGATTTATCTACTCTCGTGGAAGAACGGTATCTCGCCAATTCGATTGATTTTAGTAGGGATTGGAATTAACAGTGCATTCGCTGCGTTAATCATCATGTTCCAATTGAAAATGGACCCAACTGACTTTACTCGTGCACAAGTATGGTTGTCTGGAGATATAGCTGGAACAGATTGGACATATGTACTTGCACTACTTCCGTGGGTATTGATATTCATTCCGTTAGCCCTTTATCAATCCAATGTATTAAATGCATTACAATTAGGCGATGACGTGGCAAAAGGGCTTGGATCACGGGTTGAATTAAACCGTTTTGGCTTACTCTTCATCGCTGTCGCACTCGCCGGATCAAGTGTAGCTGTTGGTGGTGGAATTGCCTTCGTTGGCCTTGTCACACCCCATTTATCCAAAAAGTTAGTAGGTGTTAGTCACTATGCCTTTCTCCCAATCACTGCGTTACTGGGATCATTATTGCTGCTAGTATCCGATACAATTGGGCGCAATATTCTATCCCCTTCTGAAATTCCAGTTGGGCTTATTGTGTCACTAGTTGGTGGCTGTTATTTCGTCTATTTACTCATGAAAAGCTAGCTATCGTTAAACAACACAAAGTAAGGGAGATTCTTATGGGAGAAAATAACGACATATATGATGTCATTATCATCGGTGGCGGTACAACAGGTTTATTTACTGCTTTCTATTGTGGCATGCGAAATTTAAAGACAAAACTCATCGAATTTAAATCGGAGTTCGGCGGTAAAGTGAAGCAAATGTTTCCCGACAAGCTCATCTATGATGTTGGTGGGATCCCACCTATTACGGGAGACGCATTAGTAGAACAAATGAAAGAACAAGCTACCTTGCATCATCCGACTATCATTCAGAATCAATGGATTGAGATGATAGCGAAAACGAATGATGGAGTGTTTACATTGACATCATCAGATGGAGCAGTTCATCAAGCTAAAACCGTAATCCTGGCGACTGGAAATGGTAGATTTGATCCAATAAAACTGAACCTAAATCATATCGAAGCATTTGAAGCAAAAAGCATTCATCATACGATAAGCAACCCACAGCAATTTGCTGGGAAGAAAATTATGATAGCTTCCAGTTTTAAAACTGGATTGGAATGGGCGCTTGCTTTAGTGAACATTGCTGAAAAAGTATATTTAGTCAATCGGAAAAATACCTTTCAGAAAGCTTCGGAGGATGACCTTCAACGTCTTGAAAAATCCTCTATTATGGTAAGAATGGATTGTAATTTACAGGCTCTTCGTGGAGAAGATGGTTGGTTACATGAAGTAACGCTGGAATCTGAAAAAGGTGAGGAACAAATTCGGGTTGACCATCTGCTTACTTTTAATGGACTTCAAATGGTCTCCACTCCATTTGAAAGCTGGGGATTAGATACAGATGGTGGTCGAGTAGCCGTCAATCATCAGATGATGTCCAACATAGAAGGGATATTCGCTGCGGGAGATGCAGCAGCATATCCAGGAAAAACAATGCTCATCGCTTCTGGTTACGCCGAAGCCCTATCTGCCGTTAACAGTGTAGCGAAATACCTAAATCCCAAAGCACCTGCTCAGGTTTACAGTACAATCATTTATCGGAAATAATCATAGGATTACTAGAAATGTAAAACACCCCAAATGCTAGTGTGAAGGCCTAACTTTTGGGGTATTTTGATTCAACAAGGTTACATTATTTTACTGTTCAAATAGAATGCTGTTAACGATCTATTATTGTGCTGTATAGCCACCATCCACAACAAGAGAGTTACCAGTCATGAAGCTAGAATCATCACTTGCTAAGAATAGTACGGCTTTTGCCATTTCTTCTGGTTGACCTAGTCGTTTCATTGGTGTTGCATTCGTTAGGAAACCTCTATCTGTTTCACCAAGAATTGGCGTTTCGATAAATCCAGGGCATAGTGCATTAACACGAATATTGCGTTCTGCATACTCCAAGCCAAGAGAACGAGTTAAATTAACAACGCCACCTTTTGCTGCATTATAGGCTGCACTTCCTGGTGACCCTACCCAGCCATACATAGAAGCTGTATTAACGATGACACCACTACCAGCTTTCAAGAATTCTTTAATAGCAGCTTGTGCAACTAAGAATACGCCATCTAAATCAACTTCCACCGTTTTTCTCCATTCAGCATAAGTTAATTCCTCTGTTGGCTTAACTGCTCCAATTCCAGCGTTATTAAATAGAACGTCCACCTTACCAAAAGTAGATAAAGTAGTATCAAATATATTTTTTACATCTGCTTCAATTGTTACATCTGCTTTAACAAAAATAGCTTCTGCACCTTGCGATTTTAATTCTTCTTCAAAAGCGACACCTGTTTTTTCATTCATATCTACTAGTACTAATTTTGCCCCTTCAGAAGCAAATAATCGTGCTGTGGCAGCACCAATTCCAGAGACTCCACCAGTGATTACTGCTACTTTATCCTGTAGTTTTCCCATTGTCGAATCCTCCTGTATAATGTAATGAACAGCTAATAATTGAAACTGTTTACACTTTTATTGTAGTATTTTGCTTTTTGTAACCCAACCATCAATACTATTTATCGTGTCTATTAAATAGACATTACATACAAAAGTGTCTTCTTATTCTAAATTTCTAGGAGGTACCATCATGTCTGAATACCTATCAACTCCAAGAAAAAATCGAACAAAAGAACATTTCCAACTAGCACTTATTGACCTAATCAAAGAAAAAGGGTTCCAGTCTGTAACCGTAAAAGATACTGTGAACTATTCCAAATACAACCGAAGCACCTTCTATACCCATTATCAGGATAAATTTGATTTAGCGGAGGACCTTCTTTGTACCATGCTTGATGGGCTAGTGGAGTCTGTTGGGAAATCATATCACTCGAAACAAAAGGTTAATACGGATTATCTAACGGCAAGGTCATTTCGCATTATTTCCTATATTTTTGAAAATCGTAACTTTTTCGAGTTGATTAACTACCAAGATACCATTCCTGAATTGCATACTAGATTTCCGAATACCATCCTAAAAATCTATCAGGAAAAATTTCAATTTGAAACGATAGATAACTTACCCGTGGATATGGGATACTTCAAGCGTTACACTGCATATGGATTTTATGGTCTTTTATCTAACTGGATTAATACAGGGTTTAAAGCTTCACAAGAGGAATTTATTGAGGAGGTAATTCGATTATCACGGACTCATATTGCTTCGGTAAGGTTTATTGGTGAGAGTTAATGTATTGTATAGATTTTTTACAGAATAATAGCAATAAAAAAACCCGCTTTCTGCGGGTGTATGATCAGTATTTTTCTGATTAATAAACTATAATCATCGATAACTTCAGCATATGAAAGCTCCAAGAGAAGCTATCATTTATCTCAAATGCTGTCATGATTAATTAGCCTTCGTATTTAATACCTCTATCATTCGAACTGGATCAAATCCGAAAATCCATTCATCTCTTACATTTATCTGCGGAACAGATAATTTTCGTGTTTTGGCAATTAACTTAATCATTGCCAATGGATTTAAATCTACGTTTACTTCTTTATAGTCAGCATTCATATTCGTTAAGAACTCCCTAACCATGTTACATACTGGGCACATCGTTGTTGTGTATAGTGTTATTTCGTTATTCAATTCATAAAAACCTCTAATCTATTGATTTAAGTAAAGGAAGGAACAAGTTCTACGCAATAGCTAAGGAAACTTATGTTGACCCTTTAATTATTTGCTCTTATCTATACAAGCAATTAATCTTTTTTCAATATCCGTAGCAACCTCTTGTATAGACTCATCTTCAACCATTTGAATAAGAGCACTTGGCTTTGGCATTCCAATTTTTGTTTTTCTTTGGCTATCCTGATACACAACAATCTTACAAGGAAGAAAATAGCCAATCAACTGGTTTGCTGTTAATACGTTTAGTGCCTCTTGCGGATTACAGACCTCTAATATTGTAAAAGGATGTTCTAAATCAAAGCCTTTATGTTGTAATGTTTCTTTCACATTAAACTGCCACTGTACTCCAAACTTTTCTTCCTTTAAATTCGCTTCCAGTGATTTTATCGCTTCATCAATTGTTTTGGCTGTCTCAACCGTATAGTGAAACATGTAATCCATCTCCTTAAGCATGTTAGTTATTCGCTAGTACTAGTCCAAGCATTCATACCACCTATCATGTCCTCTACCTGATACCCTAATGCTTCAAGAATGCCACAGGCAGCTTTACTACGATTACCAGATTGGCACGTAATAATATAGTTATTTGCTTTGTCTAGCTCATGCTTACGTAATGCTAATTGCCCTAGTGGGATATGCTTCGCTCCAGGGATTTTACCTGTTGCTACTTCACTACGCTCACGAACATCAATAACGATTACTTCTTCACCATTCTGAAGACGTTTTACAACTTCTTCAGGTGATACTTGCTTTGCCATAATTGACTCCCTTTCTTAAATCCAAGCACTCATACCGCCTCTTACATTGGATATCTTTTGAAATCCTTGTTTTTTAAGCATTTTAGCAGCTTTGGCACTTCTCATACCACTTTGGCAAATCACAACGATTTCCTTTTCCTTCTCTAAGTTACCTACCTTACTAGCTAGATTTGACAGGGGAATATTTTTAAAAGGCTTGCGGTGATTAGCTTTATACTCACCAGGTGTACGGACATCAATAAATTGTACTTGGTTATCCTTGAACTTATCTTTTGCCTCTTGAACACTTATATTCGTAATGCCTTTAACTGGCATAAAGCGATTTACTAAAAATGCGATGATTATAATTAATAGAATCCACTCGATTGTATCCATTTTATTACTCCTATGTTGTTAAAATTTTTTGGAAGAGATAAGAAGAAATCACTCCATATCTCCTTCCCACTCAAGCATTCCGCCTACCATATTGGTTACATGAAATCCATTTTGAATCAGGAATTGACATGCATTCCCACTTCTACCTCCTGAACGACATACCATATAGTAATGCTCCTCTTTATCTAATTCTTCTACACGATTAGGAACTTGCCCTAGTGGAATGTGCTTTGCACCAGGAATTTTTCCCATTGCCACTTCTTCATCTTCTCTGACATCAACGATATTTAGTTTTTCACCTGCTAATAATTTTTGTTCTAGTTCTTTTGCTGGGATTTCTCTCATAGCATTTCCTCCAAATTCATATACCCATTAGGGTATAATTTTCTTAAAAAGAAAAGTCCATCAACTCTTCCTTCTACCTGAATTGCTGAACTTATCTACTTTTAACGAGTAATTCTACTGCTTCTTTCACTACTTGTTGGGTGCTTTCTCCATTTGCAATATTTTCGCGAACACATTGCTCTAAGTTCATACTTACAATCAATCCAACCGTACGGTCTATTGCACTTCTTGAAGCAGATAATTGCGTAATGACCTCTTTACAGTCCTGGCCTTTCTCAATCATACTTAAAACACCCTTGATTTGGCCTTCAATTCGCTTTAGTCGATTGACAACTGATTTATCATATTCCATTACTATCACTCCTTATTTCCACAAGAACAATTACTTAGCTGGTAACTGTCTACTTGATATCCCTTGCTTACTAAATACCTTACTCCTAAATTAAGCTCTAGACGATCATTTGCAATCACATGTAGTTTTCGATTTGGGATTTCTTGAATAAATCGCTTTAAATATGCATAAGGAATACGTAAATCACTTGGATGATTACCCATCCCAATATTATAGTCCCTTATATCTACTACGACTGTGCTTGTCTTATCATGACCTGTTTTTTTACAAGGAATACCCACCAAAGGAAAATATCTTCTATATAACATTATACATAAAAGCAAGCCAACAACAATTACAATGAAATAGGTACTCATATTCACCACCTATTATAAAAAGAATACACTCATCATATACCCATAAGGGTATTTTGTCAAGTCTCGATAAGTCCTACTTCTGTGTCTTCGACATATCGTATCGATATTTATATTACATTAAAATATCATACCAAATCTTAACTGCAGTTCCCGCAATCATGAATGCTAGGATAACTTGCAGAACGCTGGTATTTATTTTTTTGCCAGCTTTTGCCCCCATTGGTGCTGCAAGTAAGCTTGCCACAATCATAATAATCGCTGGCCAATAATCTACTTGTCCCGTCACAAGTTTACCAAAGCTACTTCCGATGGAGGAAATAAACGTAACGGCAAGGCTAGTTGCAATCGTCATTCGTGTTGGAATGTGTAGAACAGTTAGCATGATTGGTACAAGTAGAAATCCGCCTGCTGCACCAACAATCCCAGATGCTATTCCTATTAATAAAGCTAAGATTACTGCCAAAGGCTTATGAAAAGTCACTTCTTGTAGTGGCATATCATCTACTTGTTTCTTTGGTATGAACATCATTACAGCAGCAATTAATGCAAGAATACCGTACACCACATTTACTGCTTGTTCTGATAAGGAGCTGGATCCATAGCTACCAATTAAGCTTCCGATTAATATGGCTCCCCCCATATAAATAATGAGTTGCTTGTTTAAATATCCCCCTTTTCGATAAGCCCACACCCCAGCAATAGAAGCAAACAATACTTGTACTGCACTTATTCCGGACACTTCATGGGCTGTAAATGCTACTAGACCAAATAAAGGAGGAATATATAATAGCATCGGATATTTTATTATGGAACCTCCAACACCTAACATTCCAGATAAAAATGAACCAATAAATCCAATTGCAAATACGACTATAATAAAAGTTAAATCCATTGCTGAACCTTCTTTCTAAAAGTGGAAAAGCGAGTAGTTGTTGCTACTCGCTATTTACTTTTCATTATGCTTTTTGAATATAAAAGTAGAGAACTTCTTCTTCTGTCTTTTGTTCTAAAACAGTATGTCCACCTGATTTTGCCCAAGCAGGTATATCGTTTAATGCGCCTTTATCTGTTACAAGCACTTCAAGTACTTCACCAGAATTAATGGTGTCAATTGCTTTCTTCGTTTTAACAATTGGCATTGGACATGCCAGACCTTTTGCATCTAAGGTTTTGATAATATCCATGTCATTCTCCTCCGTTTTTCTAAAGTTATATCGATTGATTAGATTTTTCAGAGCACTTCTATTCTATCTTGAGCCATTTTATCTTGTGATCAGCAAAGAATGGCAAGCAGCTTTCACATAATACTTATCGAACTGCACAGCGATTTGGGCCGATTTCCATTTCTGTTTGTTCATCAGAGTTTGGAGTGATTTTCCCCATGTTAACTTGACGAATTTCCGCGTAAGCATTTGGCTGTGGTGGTAAGTTATCCGTTACAATACCTCTGAACTCCGCTTCGTCTTCGATGTTAAGACCATGATTTTCTTTGAAGAGCTCACCAAGACGTTTGGCCACAGTACCATCTTCATTCAATTCATCGATAATCATAAAGTGTGCAGGTAATACTACTAGATTCTCAGCTAGTTCACGATAACGAGAGTATAGTGTCTTACGCAGATCCCCTACCCAGTCTTCCGCTAGTCCAGCTAAGTCTGGTCGACCGATTGAGTCAATAAATAGAATGTCACCTGTTAATAAAAACTGATTGTCAATGATAAATGAAGTTGAACCAATCGTATGACCAGGTGAGTATAGGGCATTGACATCAATTTGAGATGCACCGATTTTGACATTAAGACCATCTGTAAGTGCGGTGTAATCAAATACTACTTCTGTTGCATCTTTTGGCGGCAGATAGTACGTTGCACCTGTTTCAGTTGCAATGTGACGTCCACCCGAGATATGGTCTGCGTGTAGATGTGTATCAAATACATGCTTGATTTCGACACCTTTTTCTTTAGCGAAGTCAGTAAAAATATCCGTGAAACGGACTGCGTCAATAATTGCCGCTTCCCCTTCAGAGAGAACCATATAAGAAAGGCACCCTTTACCTAAACGAACAAATTGGTATAGTTCGCCACCATTTTCTAAATTCGCAACCTTAATAGGTTCCAGGTAGCTACTCCAAGATTTCATTCCACCTTCGAGGTATGCTACCTCAAGACCAGCTTCTGATAGCATTTCAGCAACCATGACAGAAGAGCCTTCTTTTGCACATACAACTATTACTTCTTTATCCGTTGGTATTTTCGGTAGGATTTCTTCTACTCCATCTAATAATTCAAAGTAAGGTATATTTAAATACTCAAATTTGTGCCCTTCAATTTTCCAATCTTCATAAGCATCTGCGTTACGTACGTCCAATATAAATAACGCTTCGTTATCAATTACTTTCCTGGCTACCTGTGCTGCTGTCCATTTGTTTACTGTCATCACCTAATTACCCCCCTAGGTATAATTATATCTATTTTTTTGCAGTGGAGATAATCTCCACTGCCTGAAGTTTTTTCCTCTTATTAGAAAGTTAACGTTGGTGCTGCATCTTTTGCATACTCTAAGAACGTTACTGCTCCACCAACTTCGATTCCATCTACGAAATCTTCTTTAGTAAGTCCCATAACATCCATGGTCATTTGACATGCAATAAATTTAACACCTAGTTCTTGAGCCATTTCCACTAATTGTGGGATAGAAGGTACATTTGCTTTTTCAAAGCCTTCTGCAAAATGTTCTTTACCTGCAGGCATTTCTAACGCATGCATGGCCTGTTTATGAATTAAGTTTAAACCTTCAAACGTAAAGAAAATTTGTACCTCTTTTTCTGATGCTGCTGCTGCAGTTGCAATATTGAATACTTTGTATGCATCAAACATTCCACCGTTTGCTGCAATAATAGCTACCTTATTTGACATAATAAATTCCTCCTAGATATCTTTTGTTATTTTTCCGTTCCACTCCGTCATACCTGGTAGAACGTTAAAAACTTTTGAAAAACCATTCTTTACTAATAATTGTGCTGCCAAGTCAGATCGTTTCCCTGTACGGCATATTACATAGATTTCTTTTTCTTTATCCAGTTCCTCAAGGCGTGATTCTAGTTCTCCCATAGGAATCGATTTTGCACCATCAATATGACCAAATGCATATTCTGCTGCTTCACGTACGTCTAAAAGTAGTCCATCATGTGATTCGACTTCTTGCAATGAAACAGTATGTTCAAAGGCTTTTTCTACTTCTGGCTCGCTAGAACCTTTGCGGATGTAGTGATACAGTACATCGCCATCCTCCACTGTTCCTAAATATTGGTGGCCCACAGAACCCGCCCATGCAGCCAAATCGGCCTTAGATCCTTTGTCAGTTGCTTGAACTTCCAATACCTGACCTTCTTCTAAATCAGTGATTGCTTTTTTCGTTTTTACAATCGGCATTGGACATGCAAAGCCTTTTGCATCTAGTTGATGATTTGCTTGAATCATATAGTTACCCCCTTAGGTATTATTTTCATCAAAAAAATAAAGTAATGTAGACATCTATTTTATACCTATACGGGTATAAATTTTAGCAATAAATTAGTCATTATGATAAACGACAATTATGTGATGCCTTTTTGATGTTCCCACTGATTTCGCTCGTGGGAAATTAATTACATGACTTATAATATACCCCGTGGGGTAAAAAGTCAACCCGTTGTTCTTAACTTTTTTATGAGTTGAGTTTATTTAGTTTGGAATAGATACTTAGGATTTTGTTACGGTGCTTCTCGCTAACAGGGGCATCCCATTCTTATGGCCGCATCTCCCCACAAAAGGGCATATGCATTTCACACACCGACAGGCAGTTCAAACCAAAAACAATGCACATTCCCTTCCGAGGTCACACCTATGTTTCCTTGATGATATTCGATAATTTCCTTCGATATAGCCAGTCCTAATCCAGAGCCACCTAATTCTCGTGACCTAGATTGGTCAACACGATAAAAGCGTTCAAATATTTTTTCTTGTTCTTCAGGGAAAATTGGTTTGCCAGGGCCTGTTATCGCAAACTTATAGTTCGACTGGTTTCTACTCCCTTTTATGATAATAGCACCAGTACCCTCATAATATCGGATCGCATTATCTAAGTAATTACTAATGACTTGCGAAATGGCACCGCTATTAACGGTCAACGACTCAGAATCGACATCAACTGAAATCATGATATTCTTTTGTTTTACCTTCCAGCGAAACATTTCAACCGATTGTTCCACTAGTTTCTTTATATCTACTGGCGTTTTTTCAGAAAATGCCTGGGTAGAGATGTACTCCCACTCTTTTAATTGTTCCATTTGCTCTACTAAGCGAATTAGTCGTTTCGTTTCCCCATAAAGAGAGTGGTATAGTTTCTCATCGCCCTTCACTATTCCATTTTCCAGTGCACGGAGATAACCATTTAGATTGGACAATGGCGTACGAAATTCATGAGATAAATCAGATAATAGCTTTTTTCTATGTTGTTCATTATCCTGTATCTGCTTCATTAATTCATTAAAGTGATGGATTAATTCCCCTATTTCCCCATCAGACTTAACAGTAATTCTGTTAGGATATTTACCTTGCTTCATTTCTTTAGTAGAAGCTATCAACTCTCTTAACGGATGTATTAACTTCTTCGTTAAATAGAAATGGGTTAGACTGCCAATAATGATGGTAGAAATACTAAACATCCACAAATATTGAAATAGTGTTGCTTTGAATTGAGCCTGTTTTTGATTGCTCATGGTAACTAACCCATCAGCAAGAACACAAGCTGTATTATAGATTGCCCAGCTACTTAATCCAACGAAGGCAGTAATGACCAAAATATTGATAAACGTTAGTCGAAAAAGAAATTGTTTAGGAACAAGTAGATTGTTCATTTTATTCCGCAACAAATTTATACCCCATTCCTCGTACCGTTATAATCCGCTTCGGCATAGCCGGATTTTCTTCGATTTTCTTCCGTAACTTCTTGATGTGAGCATCAATAGTACGATCCAATACTAATTTATCAGCATATGGATATAGCTGATTCATGAGATTTTCTCTAGAAATTACAGTATTTGGATTTTCCATGAAATAATATAGAAGATTAAATTCATGTTTTGTTAACTTTAACTTTTGATTTAAAAGCATTACCTCACCCTTCCGAGGTTTTATACAAAGCCCGTCATAAGTAATTTTTTGACAAAATTGACCTGTTCGGCGTAGTACTGCTTCAATATGAGCTAATAGTTCTTCCTGTTCAAATGGCTTAACTAGATAATCATCTGCTCCCATTTTTAAGCCATTTATTTTATCCTCCGTACGTGACTTAGCGGATAACATAATAATCGATACTTCATTTCTTTCTTGTGCTCGAACCCATGTGCAAAATTCTTCCCCAGTAAGTTTTGGAAGCATTAAATCAAGTATAATTAGGCAAGGATGATTTGTTAAAAAGACCTCTTTCGCTTCTTCTCCATCAGCTGCTTCTACCACTTCATAGCCTGCTTTCTGCAAATAAATCCTAATTAGATCTCGAATCAGCTTATCGTCTTCTACAACTAATATCGTTTGTTTCATTCTTTCACCTCTTGCCCATTATACTACACACTATGTTTTAGCTTCTTAATCACATATACTATTCATGTCTAGAATAGCTTGCTATACAATTATTTTTACATACATACAAACAATGGCTATTTTAGCTTATCTCTTCAATGTGAAAATTCAATGAAAGTTATTCAACTTTTTATTTATATTCAAAAAAATAAAGAGTTTCGTCATGATGACAAAACCCTTAAATCAAGTATTTAAATCACTTATGTTTGTAATCAATTTATCAACGGCCAAGATTTCATTTTTTATAATTGTTTTTCACAACAAATCAATACATATTTTTACTTTGCTGTAGAAGTTTTGATTCTCCAGTACGCTCCCATTCTTCTACTGTTTCATAGGCATCCTCAGGTGAATATCCCTTTCCGACAAGAACACCCATCAAGATAAATTCTTGAAGAATATGTGTAGCATTAATACCTCTTTTCACATCTTCTAGCCCCTCATTTACTAAAAACTTCGTATATTGAACCCATTCATCTGGTGTTCTACCAAAAACATCTGTATTTCCTTGATTACTTCCTTCTTCTGCAGCCATTGAATCCGCTTTTGTTTGATGAACAGTTCCATGCGGGTGGTGAGGTGGTGCATAGATAGTATAAAGCTTTAATGGGGTGTTACCTGTATTCGTTAAATTATGCCATGTTCCAGCCGGTACCATAATAGCTGAATCATCATTAACTCTTCTTTCAAAGTCAAGGTTATCCTTACTCTTACCCATTTGAACAATTCCTTGACCTTGTTCAACTCGCAGGAATTGATCTGTGTCAGGATGTATTTCCAAACCGATATTTTCTCCTGCTTTAAGGCTCATTAATGTAACTTGTAAGTGTGTTCCAGTCCATATAGCGGTACGATACGTATTGTTCTGTTTTGCAGCCTGATTAATATTTACAACATATTGGTTAGGCCCATTATCTACAACCCGAACAGCTGTAGGTTGGTTAAACGAATTAATTTCGGTTGGATTTATTCCCACTTGGTAGTCCCAATAATTAGACTGTCTCATATCAATATTCATTGGAGCATTTACATAATGGGCATAGGGTATTTGATGTAGATAGTTATATGGAACAAAGTACATATTCATCTTCCTCTCAATTAATAGGTAGTTAAATCACCTAATATTCATACTATGCAATAGGTAATGGCCTGAATGGGCGAAAACCTATTCATTCATTCTATGTAATCTAGAACTACTAGCTATTAAGTGCATAAGATATGTTAAGAGTCTAATAATAGGAGGAAAAAACAAATGTATGGTGATAATTTAATTCGTCAAGTTGAAAATTACGGTGCAAAAGGAGCATTAAATGCTATCTCATTAACATTACCTCAAATGTTGACATATGCTCTTGAGGACGAATATCTAGCTCAAGCTAGGTACAATAATACGTTAGAAACCTTTGGTTATATTCGTACATTTGCACAAATTAGAGAAGCAGAATTGCGACATATTAATGCATTATTACCTCTTTTTTATCGTTACCAGATTCCGATTCCAGAAGACATATCATCTTCATTTATTACTATACCAGATAACATTAAGGAAGCGTATGCTGCTGGCGTACAAGGGGAGATTGATAATATCGCTATGTACGATAAATTTTTATCCCTTAATATCCCAACCGATGTCCGACTCGTTTTTACACAACTGCGTAATGCATCAACAAACCATCTTGCAGCATTTGATAGGGGACTTGCAAGGATGTAACATAGTTGGCTAAATAAAAATATAAAAAGCCGTTCTCCATTAAAAAAGAGTACGGCTAAAACTTTTTTTGTATAAATTTAATTATCCTTTAAACCTTATAAATACTTATTTATCTCGAATTTCGATCATTTCAACAATATCTATAGCATCTTTAACAGACTGTACCATAGCACAATTTTTCACTGCTAATTCCAGAGACTTTTGTAATTGATACAACTCTAAATTCTTGCCATAAACAATATAATGAAGTGAGATTTTTGTAACTTTATTTGCTTCTTCTTCATTTCTTTCAATATCTGTTTCTATATCTATTGAATCAGCACCCCACCACTGCAACCAGCAAGTGAAGAAACAAGTAACTGTACTGGCCGAAAGCCAATTTCGGGATTACTTGAAATAGCTAACATGCCATATTCGAAGTCCCCTTGCACTTCACCATTCTCTCCTACATGAAACTTCATTCTTTCTCCTCCAAACTCCTTAATAGATGAAAATTATTCCATCTTCTCAAATTCTTGAACCATTAAATCATAATTCATTGCTCCAAACGCCCTGTAACTGATAATACCATTAGAATCAATCATATATGTGGTCGGAATCGGTTGGATTGCATAGAGATTCGCCACATCTAAATTCGTATCCATTAATATCGGAAATGTTAATTTGAAATCGTCAGTAAACTTCTCCACGTCCTCCACACTTTTTTCTGTGTCTGATAAATTCACTGCTAATATTACAATATCCTTATCTTGATGAAACTCTTCCATATCTGGCATTTCTGCTCGACAAGGTGGACACCATGTTGCCCAAAAGTTAATCATCACTCGGCTACCATGGAAATCTGATAGTTTCACCGTATCTCCAGTTAACGTATCCAACTGAAAGTCTGGTGCTTTGTTACCAACTTCTAATCCAATAACAGGCTCTTTTGTTCCTGTATCACCAGCCTCTTCCTTTTTGGAGTCTTCTTCTACTTCTTGCACATCCTCCACATTCGCAAATTGATCCGCAGATTTTCTATTGGAATTAATAAAATCAAATAATGCCCACCCTAACATACCAATTACAACAACGATAAGTATCCACTTTTTCATGGAATATACCTCCTTAATTTTATCCTAATCTCGCTAACCATGTATCCTGCACTAAATCTAGTAAAAACCCTGAAATACGTGGCATGAATCCAAAGAACAGAACTACCCCCATGATAATCATCATGACTGCACCTATTTTCATAATGACTTCACTATGTCGGATAATCCATCTTGTTTTGCCAATGAAAAATGTTAGGATTACAAACGGTAATGTGAATCCAATCACATACATCAATGTATAAAAAATACCTTGACCTGGATTACTAGCAGCTAAAAGCAAAATCGAACCAAACATAGGCCCAATACATGGTGTCCATCCCGCTGCAAATCCTAACCCAATAAAGAAAGTACTAAGATACCCCGCTGGTTTTTTCGTGTAATGAAAGCGTCTTTCCTTCATTAGGGAAGGTATATTAATCCATCCAGCTACAAATAAACCCATCACGATAATGAAGACTCCAGCTATCCGCTGAATGAGCAATCCGGAATCTCCGATTAATAGCTGTTGTGCCCACTGTCCTAGAAAAGAAGCACTTGCACCTAAGCTAAGAAATACTAAAGATACAGCTAATAGAAAGAAGAAAGAATGAGCGAATAACTGTCGAACCATTCTGCTATCCTTACTTCCCTGCAGTTCTTTAACACTAATACCAGTTATGTACGACATATATGCTGGAAAAATTGGTAAAACACAAGGAGATAAAAAAGATAGTGCACCAGCTCCTATTGCCAAAAGCATTCCAACTAATAACATCGTATCTGTCTCAATAATACCCATTATGCATCCCTCTTTTTTAATTTATATGTCAGGCTACCAATACTAGCAATGAAAACAACTCCAACAAACCAAGGTGCCATCATATAACCAAAGACCGTAACAAATGGCTGAATCAATGCTAAGCTAACCATGCCAAGTGACCAAGTTGTGACAAGAATCATGAACAAGATGAGGATATTCATTCGTTCCCGTAAAAAAAAGAAAATACCAATTAAAATTGCTAACAGGATTACATATCCGAACGCATACGAATTATCTTCTACAACCAATTGTATGAATTCATATACAAACGAACTAATTAAAAATACGTGAACAAAGGATTCCTTTAAAGGAAGTATTTTTATGTTTTTTTGTTTTGACTTATTAAGAAGCAACAAAGTAATTAGTACGATAGCAAAATAAAAGGCCTTTGAGTCACTAGGATAAGCTAGAACCGATAGTGGATCTGAAAGAAAACTAGTAAGATTTAAAACAATTTTCCCTAGCCAAATAAAGATTACAAAGTTGATTAATTGAGAGGTTAGTTCTTCAAAATGCTTTTTCTTTTGTTCCTTTTTCAAGTCACTATATAAATAGAAGAAAAGAAACCCTATTGCGAAACTTAGAGTAATTATTCCAATTGCTGTTAATTTGCTTGCTATCGCCATTTCTTGTTCCCCACTTTCCATACGCTTTCCAATTGTATCTTACCCTTCTAATATGAAAATTTGATGAAAGTCATCAACATTTTTTAATATAAAAAAAGAGACAATAAGTCTCTTCAAGGTGACAAAATTTTTCACAAAAACTCCAACCATATTTTTATTGCTGTACCTAGTATTAATATGGCTAATATCCATTGCAAGATCTTTGTATTCACTTTTTTCCCAAAGTTAGCTCCTAGAGGGGATGCTATTAGACTCGCGATAATCATAATTACCGCTGGTATAAACACTACCTGGCCCGTTAATAATTTCCCAGTAGTCGCTCCAATAGAAGAAATAAAAGTAATCGCTAAAGACGTCGCAATAGTCATACGGGTTGGAATTTTTAACACTAATAGCATAATGGGTACTAAAATAAACGCACCTGCTGCTCCAACTATTCCCGCACCAATACCGACTAGGAACGCTAGGAATGCTGCAAGCCATTTATTAAAAGTAACCTGTGCTAACGGGATGTCATCGATGTCTTTTTTGGGCACAAACATCATAACTGCAGCAATAGTTGCCAATACTCCATAAACAAAGTTTACTCCGCCACTAGTCATCATTTGAGAGCCATATCCACCAATAAAACTCCCTACTAAAATACTTACACCCATGTAGATGATTAATGTCTTATTCAGGTATCCACCTTTTCGGTAGGCCCATACGCCACCAATTGTTGCAAAAAGAACCTGTACGGCACTAATTCCAGATACTTCATGTGCTGTAAAAGCAGTTAATCCCAACATTGGTGGGATATAAAGCAACATCGGATATTTGATAATCGAACCACCTATTCCGACCATACCGGAAACAAATGAACCAATAAAACCAATTAAGAAAATCGCTATAATAAACAAAATACTATACTCCATGAAACACCCCCCTTGTAGGAAAGGATCCAGAAAGATGGGTCTCCTTATCCTTCAACCGCACAACGGTTCGGCCCTGTTTCCATTTCTTTTTTCTTTTCTTCTTCCGGGCTTATTTTTCCCATATTCGTCTTGCGAATATCTTCATAAGCATTTGGTTGGGGTGGTAAATTTTCTGCAACCATTTTCCTGAATTGGCCCTCATCATCCACTTGTAGGCTTGAATTTCGCTGATAAAGGTCGCCCAACCTAGCTGATATTAGTCCACCTTTACCAAGTTCTTCTGCAAAGGAGTAATGTGCCGGAAGAACTAATAAGTCCTCCGATAATTCTTTGTAACGATTATAAAGTGTATTGCGTAAGTCGTTAACCCAATCTTCTGCTAAACCAGCTAAATCAGGGCGTCCAATGGACCTAACGAAGAGAATATCTCCTGTCAGTAAATATTGGTCATCAATTAAGAATGAAGTACTCCCGATAGTATGTCCCGGCGAATAGATTGGTTGAACTTTTACAGTTCCTCCTACCTGAATATCATTTCCTTCCTCCATTGGTGTGTATTCAAATGTAACTTCTGTAGCATCTTTAGGAGGTAGGTGGTATGTTGCTCCAACCTTTTCTGCTAGTTGACGTCCTCCAGAAATATGGTCCGCATGTAGATGGGTATCGAGTACGTGTGTAATCTTTACTCCTCTTTCCTTAGCAAACTCTTCATAGATGTCCGTCATTCGATTGGAATCAATGATTGCCGCTTCCCCATTTACTTCAACAAAATAGGACAAGCATCCCTTTCCTAAACGAACAAATTGATAAAGCGTTCCTCCTCCACTTAAATCGCCTACCTTAATAGGTTCTAGGTGTTCACTCCATAATTTCATACCGCCTTCGAGACTATACACATTAGAGAATCCCTCATCCTCCAGTAATTCTGCAACCATTTCGGAGGAGCCTCCTTTAGCGCAGACAACGATGATCTCTTGTTCTTTCTTAAGCTTTCCTGCTACTGGATCC
The DNA here is from genome assembly GCF_039614845.1 of Ornithinibacillus xuwenensis. Classification (NCBI taxonomy): domain Bacteria; kingdom Bacillati; phylum Bacillota; class Bacilli; order Caryophanales; family Bacillaceae; genus Ornithinibacillus; species Ornithinibacillus xuwenensis. The sequence goes on from NZ_JBDIML010000003.1 coordinate 594,962, forward strand.
ACACCATCAAGCAAGTTAAAGTATGGTTCGTTGATTACCTCTACTTTACCTCCTTCTATTTTCCAGTTGTCAAATTCGTCCGTATTTCGTACATCTAGAATGAGTGATTCTTCGTGTTGAATGACCTTCTTGGCCAATTCTTTTGTGGTCATAATTTTAACCATGTATATCCTCCTAGCGATTAAAAAGTCAAGGTGATATTAGCGTCCTTCGCATACTCAATAAATGTCGCAGCACCACCTACTTCAATTCCCTCTAAAAATGCATCCTTTTCTAAGCTCATTACATCCATTGTCATTTGACAACCTATTAGTTTAATTCTTAATTCTTGTGAGATTTCCACTAACTCTTCTATGGACGGAACATTCGCCTGTTTAAACCCTTCCTGAAAATGTTCCTTTCCTTCTGGTAATGGCAGGTTTTTATGAGCTTCCTTATGAATAAGATTTAAACCTTCAAATGTAAAAAAAATCCCTACTTCTGCATCTGATGCTGCAGCTGCTGTAGCGATATTAAATACTTTATAAGCATCAAAAAGTGATCCATTTGCTGCAATAATTGCAACTCTTGTATTTGCCATGAATTATCCTCCATTAATTATATCCTTTTAACTGGGCCTTACCATTTACTTATCCCAGGAACCACATTTTTCACATGGTCAAAACCTTTTTCGGTTAACATTTGAGCCGCTAAATCACTGCGATTTCCAGTCCGACAAATAACATGAAGGTCTTTATTTTTGTCAATTTCATGGAAACGCTTCTCCAATTTACCAAGTGGTATGTTAATTGCATCGGGAATATGTCCAAATGCATATTCAGCAGGTTCTCGAACATCCAAAACCGTAATAGACTCCTCCCCTTCAATTTTATTTCGAAGTTCCTCCAGATCTATTATAGTTTCGTGTTTGGTCTCTTCCTTAGTTTCCGCTTCTGAAGCTTTCCGTATATAATGCTTTAAGACATCCCCCTCTTCAACGGTTCCTAAATATTGGTGACCTGTACTTTCTGCCCATGCCTTCATATCAGCAGTTGATCCCTTATCGGTTGCTTGTACTTCTATAACATGTCCTGGTTCTAAATTAGTAATGGCTTTCTTAGTTCTAACGATTGGCATTGGACAGGCTAAACCCTTTGCGTCCAGTATTTCATTCGCTTTAAAATCCATAACGAATCCTCCTTTATTTCTCTACTTCATCTTTCCAAGCCAACATTCCACCAGTCATATTTGTTAAGTCATACCCTTTACCAATTAGAAAGTTACATGCGTTACTACTCCTCCCTCCAGATTGTCAGACCATATAATGATGTTTATTTTTATCAATCTCATCAATTCGTTCCGGTATTTCTCCTAATGGAATATGTTTAGCTCCTGGGATTTTGCCTTGAGCAACCTCTTCATCTTCACGAACATCAATAATACTTACCTTTTCTCCTGCTTTTACTTTCTCAGCTAACTCTTCTGCAGAAATTTATTTCATGGTATAGACCTCCTTTTTGATTCAATTGTTATAGTCTCCAAAAGAATTTTTTCTAATTACCTGATTGGGTATTTTTTATAATACAAATTGTTTATTTAACAATATAAAAACTCATAAACGTTATTCAAACACGAATATGAGCTTTCACCATGTTCTTATTCATTTTTCCTTCGTAATACCATGACTATCACTGGAACAAGTAATAAAGAAATGATACCACTTCCTATTGATAAAACAGCAAAACTTGAGCCTGCTACAACCATACCAGATAATGCTCCACCAGCTGCACCTGATAATGCGATGAGAACATCCACTGTTCCTTGAGTTCTAGCTCGATTTAATGGTGTAGTACCATCCACAATTAATGCTGTTCCACTAATTAAACCAAGATTCCAGCCTAATCCCAATAAAATTAAAGCAATCGTTAAAATAGCTACCGATTCAGTTGGAGCAAAAGCAGCTAGAAGTCCAGCTAGTAGTAAGGTGATAGCAGAAGCGATGGCCATTTTCTTTCGACCAACTTTATCAATAAGAACTCCAGTTACAAGTGAGGGTAAGTACATGGCTCCAATATGAAATCCAATAATTAACCCGACTGCGGATAGTCCATGACCATGCTCCTCCATATGTACTGGAGTCATCGTCATGACTGCAACCATGACAATTTGCGTGACGACCATGACTACCGCACCAATCGTAATGGTCCGTTGATTTAGTTTCGGATTTTCTACCAATTTGGGCTTGGTTGATTCTTTACCCTTTTCTTTATGAATAGCAAGAGCTTGAGCAACTTTAAGCGGATCAGGACGAAGCAATATAAGGAACACAAGACCAGCTAAACTGAATGCTGATCCAGCAAGGATAAATGGCCCAGCTAATGCTGGTACACCAATTGACAGCGCAAAATTGCCCATCACATCAACTACATTTGGTCCTGCTACAGCACCAAATGTAGTAGACACCATTGCCATACTAATAGCGGTTGCTCGTTGTTTATCACTAGCTAAATCGGTTCCGGCATAACGAGCCTGTAAATTTGTTGCAGTCCCTGCACCATAAATAAATAAAGCGATAAAAAGCAGGATTACATTGTTATATATAGCGGCAAGTACAACACCTAGTGCACCTATGCCACCAGTAATAAAGCCGGATGCAAGGCCGACACGACGTCCAAATCGTTGAGAAAGATTTCCAACAATTAACGATGCTCCGGCAGACCCTAGCGTTAGTAATGCTATCGGCACTCCTGCCAATGTATTAGAACCTAGCATATTTTCTGCAAGTAAAGCACCAACTGTAATGCCAGCGGCCAAGCCCGCCCCACCAAGAACTTGCGCAAAAATAATAATGGCTAATGTACGTTTATATAATTGTTTTTGTTTTTCAGAGTTATCGATGTAAGACTGGATTAAATTTGTTTGTTTAACCATACTAATATCCCCCAGACGTCCACTTTTTTATACCCTTATGGGTATACTTGTAATCTATCTCATTATATATCTAGTAATTCAACTTTGCAATATACCTTTACAGTTATATATTCTTGTGGGTAGATACAAAAAAGCCGATTCTAAAGTGAAATCGGCTGAACATATTTTGAACAATGACTGACGATTAGAATTTTAATTTTTATTCAAACCTAAACTGTTTTTGGCCATTTGTACATATTCATCCAGTCCAGAGATTAATGCGAACTCGGCTATATCAACAGGGAATGCTGCAGTTAATTCAATGATATGTTCTTTTATCTTTGGCCAGTGGTATCCGCCTGCTTCTTTGTAAGCCTTAATCAGTTTTTCAAGTCCTTCTTCACCAAACACACTATAATGTAGCACAAAATCCTTCGAAATATCCGCTACCTTGGCTTCGGTCCAATCAATTAAACCTGTTACTTTAGCTTCCTTATCAACGAGAATGTGACCTGGGTGTATATCTCCATGAATTAATCCAGTTTCCTTAGGCCACATTTCTTCGTCATTCACCCATTTCTGCCACCTGTTCCATAATGCCTCTCCCACTCCAAATTTCTCCTTCACGGCATCCATACGCTTTTTCATGGTTAGTCTTACTTCATCCGGTGTTTGCACTACAATCCCAGCCTCTTCTGCTTGATCACTTGGTATTCCATGAAGTGTTGCCAATACATTACCAAGTGACCGATGAAAATCTTCTGGAACATTTTTTTCATCAATCTCAAAAACATATACTTTGCGTTCAGGATCTATCGTACCAGCTGGAACACCTGTTAACTTCCTATACGAAATCAATTCTTCGGTGTAAATTTCCCAATTTGGCGCTTCAAAGCTGGTGTGTGCGTTCACAAGATCCAATGCCATCTTTTCTGATTTCGTTCTTGGGAATACATCTGGACGCCTTGGAAGACGTAGCACCCATTCTACTTCTTCTTGATCAAAAGCAAAAACAACCTGAAAATCCAATCCTGATTCATTAAATACAAGAGTATCCTCTTTTAAATGAAGCCCATGTTTTTCTGCAATTTTCATTACCTCTTGTTTTGATTTACTCATCGATTATCACCCTCCTAATCGTGGTGCGAAATCTCCCATCCAACGTTCTACTCCCAGACTAATTTTCTTCCTGCTGTATTCTTTATATTCAACATCCGATGTATTTATCCTTGTTTCTTTAACACGTATTAATAAAGGCGCTTATCCTTTTTGGGGAAAGCGCCTACTGTGTTAGTTATTGAACTTTAGAATAACAATACCATTATAGATTTACTGTTCAAACCTTCTGTCGATAAGAGAAATAATACATACTTAATGGCCACCATAGTACTGCAAATATCGGATAGACAGCCCAAATGGCATCCGGTGAGAAAAAGACATTAACACTGATAAGAAATAGACTAATAAATAATGCAGCATTCACGGAAAATGCAAAATACGCTTTTCTCTTGGCATGATATAGAGAAAGTGGCCACCAAAGAATAAGAAAGGCAGGAAAAATCGCCCACGGGTAAGCTGGTGCTAAATAAACATTTAAGAGTACGTAGTATAGGGTAAAAATCAAACTCATCGATATTGCCACAGTCATGTTTTTATTCCTTGTTCCAAGAACCGTAAGAATCGGCCATAGTACAATCGGTGCTATCGTATACAGGACCCATGGATAATCAGGGGTACTGATATAGTTCTCCAACACTAAATATACAAGCAAGATAAAACTACCAACTAATGAAAACAGGATTTGCTTTTTTTCTATGATCGCGTATATTCCAAAAGGCAGCAGTAGAAGTAATAGAACGGGATAAATAAACCAAGGATATTCCACACCTGTTACGTAATTAACCACAATTAAAAAGAGAATCGTCAATACACTTCCAGCGGCAACAAAACGCCATTCGTATTTTCTCATATTACTTGCTCCCTTTTACCTTAGACCATCTATAGTACATGGAAAGTGGCCACCATAATACGGCAAATGTTGGATAGACAAACCAAATCACGTCAGGTGAATAGTACAAATTAATGAAAACGAATAATCCAATAATTAACAAAGTCCCCCAAATCGAATAGTTTAAGCTGAGCTTTCTCCCCTTTATATCAGACTTCTTTACAGGTGTGTAATCCTCAGTGATTCCAAGCTCTTTCTTAATGTCACTGATATCCCCAAAGTCAACAATTGCTTTATTAATTGCATCCTCTTCTTCTTTGCCATGTTCCATTAAGTCCCATACTTTTTCTTCCAGATTTTGAAGTACCTCTTGCATCACAACCTCTTTTTGATTACTTTCCGGAATGTCTTTAAACAACTCATGTACATGCTGTGTTAGCTTTCTCAATTAAATCCCTCCATAAATATATTCATAATTTCCTTTGTTTCTTCCCATTCTTCAACAGTCTCTTTAAAATAAGCTTTTCCCAGTGTTGTAATGCGATAATATTTCCGTTTACCACCCTTTGACTCGCTCCCAAAATAGGATTCAATTAATTCCTTTTTCTCCAACCGTTGAAAAACTGCATACAAAGTTGCTTCCTTTATCTGAAATCGCTCATCCGTACGTTGACTAATTTCCTTCGATATTTCATAGCCATAACGATCCTTTTCCATGATTAACCGTAAGATAATCGAATCCAAATGACCTCGAATGATATCACTTCTAATCAAGGTACCACCCCTTCCTACACTAAGTACCCTACCACATAGAATACTATCTGATAGAGTAATCATAATATACTGTACTCGGTCTGTCAAAGTAATTTTTAATTATTATTGTAAAATTTACAAAGTTAACCATTGTAAAAAGGCACCAGAGAACCTGAAGCTCCCTACTGCCTTTACGAAATTATCGTTATTCACTTACTATAGACTGGGTCAAGTGCAGAACCTGCTTTACCACCTAGTCCTAGTGATTTTGTCTTTTTCATCACCAACCCATTATAATTTCCTACCCTTAAAATTAATCCCATCATTTTCAAATCGTAAATTTTCATCAAACGGCATCACATAACAGTCAAAATCGATATATTCCGTCTGGATCTGATGAGCGAAACTAATGAGCTTCTTATTCAATGTAAGTATTGGCATCTGACCATTTTCTACGTGAAGGACTACTTGAATGTGGGAAGTCAAATCATACTTTTTCCGCAGCTCATTTATGACAAATATTTTACTTCGTAGCTTTCCGACGATTTGGTTCATGACATCTTCTAAATCAACGTTTTCCTGATAACCTGTTTCTAACTCCCAACTGGTTTGTGTATAATATCTTCTAAAATCAGGATTAATCTTCCCATTGGGAGGAATAATTTCATCCCCTTTTTTAACTGTGTTTGTCGGTTCAATCCCTAGTTTTTCGGTGACTTCCTCCAATGGGAAATCATCTCCATAGAGACATATATAAACCTGAATCTCCGTTTTCTTCTCAATTAGCTCGATTACGCCAGTTTGAATAAACTGCTGCACAATTTGCACGATTGATCTCATCGTATCAATATTAAGTTCCGGATAAATATCTTCGAGCAGGTCACCCCCATTTACATGCGCAACAATTAAATGCTCCTTCTCCTCTACTAATTGAGCACCTTCTTCCTGAATAAGGTCTCCAGAATCCCCAAATAGAACAAGTCCTTTATTAGGCCGATTTAACAAGGCCTGAAGCACATTAGAATGATTAATATCGGGCGAAAACCAAACGGCCTGTATATTCGGATATACCTGATGGGTGAGAAAATAAGCAGCAACTGTCGACCCTAATCCCATTGAAACAAAATGGATTGTTTCATATTCATGCTGTTGCAAAAAAGTGATAATCATCTCATTTACAATCACTGGTAATTTTTCCTCATCAATATCTTGAGAAGTATACAGGAGTTGGAGCGAATCAAAACCTTCATTCCAGTAAATGTGATTAGTATACCAAAACAAAGGTCCCTGCGTCGTATATGCTTTACTTGGTAATAAGATTACTAGCTTTGTAGACTTTTCCGTTCGATCCATCCAAATATAGGGAATCGTAACCCCATGCGCTTCCATGTTTCCTTTATGATTTGGCAATACATTTCCTCCTAAAGATGTCAAAGATAGCTCTATTATAATACTTTTTTGAACGCATAGAATACGATTATTACTAATCTGATAACCAACATCTATATGCCTTATATCTTTGAAATAACCCTAACGTAAGGAATCTAGCTATTTATGTTAAAATAAATATAGAAATTTCTGTAAGGTTAGTTCGTAATCAGATCAGCATATATGAAAGTAATCGAAAGTCTGAAGTGTATTGAAACAGCATTGAGGTGAGTGTATGTATTGGGTGCTCGTAAGTGAACGATCAGATGAGTATGAAATTAGCATTGATAAGGTACCACCAATTATAGAATCTCATAGCCTGTATATGGATCAAGGTAGCTTTATTCCAGATAGACTGCCGACAATTGATATCCCCTTTACTCAGCATATTGAGGAACGGAAAACGGATAACATTATTGTACCTACTAGAATGGGTTTATTCGTAAACGAAAAGGTCAAAAGTATCTTCGACAAGCTAGGTATTCGTAATATCCAATATTTCAAGGCTCGTCTAATCCAACAGAGCACACAGATAATAAACGAGAATTATTACATAGCTAATGTTATTGGTAAATATGCCTGTGTCGATCATCAAGAATCGGAGCTGGAGTATTTTGATGATGGTGATATTCAATTTATTGATAAGTTGGTGCTGAATTTGGAGGAAGGGAATGACCATGGTCATATTTTCCGCCTCGCAGAATTTCCTGCATTGCTGATGATAAGCCAGCAATTGAAAGACATAATAGTAGACAGCAATATCACTGGTTTTAAAATTTATAACCCGGCAGAGTTTTCACTATAATTCGTGAAAAGTTATATTTTTCCGTAATAAAGCGTATTTCAATACGTTTTATTATGGATTAACAAATTTTTTAGAATACGAAACAGCATTAAAAAATGGGGTACTAAATCTATGCAATTTAGCACCCCTTTATATTAAATCTTGTTTGCGTTCATTAAAAGTGAGCTAATTATCCTTTTGATTTCTATTTTTGAATGAAGAATTTGTGGTTGAAACCTATTAGAATTAAATCAAGTGCCACAATAAGTCTGATATGGCTGATTCGATGGCTCTGGAGGTTTTGCATATTCCTCCTGTTCAGTAGCGTACGTGTAAGGGTTAGCAAGAACCTTTAGTAGACGCCCCATTACACTGTAGTCAGATTGTTCTACTGCAGCTTCTAGCGCTTCCTCAACCCGGTGATTTCTAGGAATTACAGCAGGATTATTGTTTCGCATCACTTCAAGGGATACTTCTTCACTTTCTTTTTGCCTTCTCAGTCTTTCTTTCCATTCTCCAAACCATATCTTAAAGTCTTCCTTATCTAATAGCCCAATATCCGCAATTCTATTTACGGTTAAACCACGGAAGGTATTCGTATAATCAGCGTTGTATTTTTCCATTAATTCATAAAGACTCTCTATTAAGGCCTTGTCTTCTTCCTCTTCATTCAGAATACCAAGTTTTTTCCTCGCTCCAGATAACCAGTATTCATGATATAAGCTAGAATAGTTTGATAAGGTATCCTCTGCTATCTCGATAGCTTTATTCTTGTTCTCGTGCAGTAACGGTACCAACGCTTCAGCAAATCTGGTTAAATTCCAAACTCCAATCCTTGGTTGATTCCCATAAGCATAACGCCCTTGTTTATCAATAGAACTAAATACGGTTGCCGGATTATATTCATCCATAAATGCACATGGGCCATAATCAATCGTTTCCCCACTAATCGTCATATTATCTGTATTCATCACACCATGTATAAACCCGACCAGTTGCCATTTAGCAATAAGGCTAGCTTGACGTTCTATAACGTTTTCAAGAAATAATCGATACGGATTGTCATTCGCTGCTAATTCTGGGTAATGGCGACTGATCGTATAATCCGTAAGGGAGCGTAGTTCTTCCTTTGTCCCCCAATTTGCTGCATATTGAAATGTTCCGACACGAATATGGCTTGCAGCTATACGGGTAAGAATTGCACCTGGTAATGGCTTTTCCCTCATTACTGTCTCTCCAGTTGTGACAACCGCTAAACTGCGAGTAGTAGGGATACCAAGTCCATGCATGGCTTCACTAATGATGTATTCTCTCAGCATAGGGCCAAGTGTTGCACGACCATCGCCTCCACGTGAATACGGAGTTCTTCCTGAACCTTTTAGCTGTACATCGTATTGTTTACCTGATGGCGTCATCTGTTCACCAAGCAATATAGCTCGACCATCCCCTAGCATCGTAAAATGTCCAAATTGATGTCCTGCATATGCTTGAGCAAGTGGCTTTGAGCCCGGAGGTATGTCATTTCCAGTAAAAATTGCTGCACCATAACTATTATTCAGCTCCTTCTCATTTAAGCCTAAATATCCGGCTAATGATGTATTAAACGCCACGATTTTTGGGGATCGTACCGAATCCGCCTTGTTTCTTGAGAAGAATTTATCAGGTAAACTGGTATAACTATTGTCCAGTTCCCAGCCTATTTGATTGGGGTCTTCTAAATTTTTCATTTTTTATCTTCCTTTACATTAAGAATTCTATAAACAAATGCGCATTTATTCCAAAGGCGCTAACTCCTCTTCCGTTAACCATTTGTGATTGACCGCTTCCTGCCCATCAGCTGTTGTAAAATTCACCATATAAACCGTCGTTTTTTCAGAAGAGATAATCTCCTGAACCGTACCTTCCATGCCCATCATATGATTCGCAGTTGTCTTCACTTCCGTTCCTGGTTGTAAAGGTTCATCGCCTACTTCAACAAACTCTTCGTGAACGATGCTATATAGCGTAGTTTGAGCAGAATATTATTAGGAATACATCATAAATAAGAGTCATTCTCCTATTTGGAATGGAGAATGACTCTTATCTATTTTTATTTAATTCTGTTCATCATCCGAATAATCTGGGGAAACAGACCTCCGAATGAATAGTGCAACGACAAAAGCAATACAAGCCAGAGCTAACGCAAACCAGTAAGCATGATGAACACCTAATGTCATGGCATCATTTGTTACTTGCTCCGTAACTGGTCCAGATACCTCTCGTAGATAGGATTTTTCCCCATGAGTCATAATACTTACAAATACCGATACGCCTAGCGCACCTGCGACAGGCTGCAATGTGTTTGAGATTGCTGTCCCATGTGGATATAAGTGCTTTGGTAACTCATTTAAAGCATTTGTTTGCGATGGCATCATGATTGCTGAAATCGAAACCATTAATAATATATAGACAAGGATAAACGCCCAGACTGGCACAGACGGTGATATATTACTAAAGAATATCATGACGCCAATAATCACAATTGTACCTGGGATGATAAGCTTCCTCGGTCCAAATTTATCAAATAACGTTCCCATCACCGGTGACAGCAATCCATTTAATATCGCACCAGGTAAAAGCAATAGCCCAGTCAATTTCGCTGAATATTCAAGAGGTCCCTGTAAGTACATTGGCATGACAATCTCGGAAGCAAACATTGCCATAATAACAATCACAAATATAATAATACCTTTAGTATAATTTTTATATTTGAATACGCGAACATCCAATAAAGGCTCCTCTAACCTCAATTGACGAATAATAAATGCCACCATACTAAGTAAGCTAACTACAATAATGACAATGATATTCGTTGAAAAAAGTCCAGCCGCTTCATGTCCCGCACTACTAAAGCCATATACAAATCCGCCAATTCCAATCGATGAAAATATGATGGAAATGACATCTACTTTAGGGCGAGTAACTTCCCCGACATTTTCTAAATACTTCCAAGCAAAAATAATAGAAAATAACGCAAATGGGATTACGATAATAAATAGCCAACGCCAGCCTAATAGATCCACGATTACCCCAGATAATGTAGGCCCGATTGCAGGGGCAAACATTATAACCAAGCCAAAAGTTCCCATAATCTTACCACGAACCTCAGGACGATAGAGTAATAACAAGGCATTCATGATAACAGGAATTAATAATCCTGTTCCGACAGCTTGTGTCATTCGCCCAACCAATAGCATCGGAAAGTTAATTGCACATGCTGCAATCGTTGTTCCAATTAAGAATATTGTCATGACACTAATAAACATTTTTCGTGTTGTAAACCACTGGATCAATAGTGCTGAAATAGGCATTAAAACACCCATAACCAACATAAATCCAGTCGCCATCCATTGTACTGTTGGACGACCAACACCAAATACTTCCATTAGCTCCGTTAAAGCTATGTTCAATAAGGTTTCATTCAAAATAGCAAAGAACGCACCAATCATGAACGTTACTAATATTAATCTCGAATTTATCTTTGATTCCATCTGTTTTCCTCCGGCATTCTAAAGACTGTTCATTCCCTTTTGAGTACATTAGTATAACCCATTGTATACTGTATGTCATGTAAAAGATTTGTAAAGTACTCGGTGTATTTCATACTGAAAATTTGGAGCCCATTATTGATTAAAACAGCACCAAATGCCCACTAGGCCGAATACTGTATAGGGAGCTAGTGGAGGTGATTCGAATGCACGGTTTATTCCAAGACAGTCCTACTAATCGAGAGAATTTAAACGAGTGGGAAAGAGCTACAATTGAAAAATTTGAGATAAAAATGAAGGACAAGAAAAATCCATTTCCATGTATCCCTGCTACAATTGGATTTTCAACCAATCAACTTCGATACGGTTATGTCGGTGACCCAAGAATAGAAGCAACGGTCAATGAACTAGCGGTTATCTTAAAGGCTTTCACAGAGAAATCAAAAGAATTCGGGGATTACACTTCACTGATTATATTTTATCAGCTACCAAAAGACATGGAGGAAACATATTCAGTTGAGGATTACGAGCGATTGTTTTGGCAACAGCTCAGTCAACTGACAGCTGTTGATGAAATCAAATGGCCAGAGGATATAACGATAGAGGCACATGACCCGAGTTGGGAATATTGTTTTCACGGAGAAAGATATTTCATGTATTGTGCAACACCTGCACATTCCAATCGAAAGAGTAGACATTTTGATACGATGATGCTCGCCATTACCCCTAGATGGGTTCTGCAAGCCTTTAACAAGTCAGAAGTACGGGCTAAGAAAATAAAGGATAGTATCAGAAAACGACTGAAAAACTATGATGCTATCGACGTACATCGCGATTTAAATCGTTATGGTGCAGCTGATAATTACGAGTGGAAGCAATATTTTTTGCGGGACGAAGATACTGGTCTTACCAGATGTCCTTTTCATAGACAATTGAAATGTATTCGTTAAGAAACTATCGGAATTCAAAATACTAGTGTATTGACTTATCACCCCCTTAGGTGGAACTGTCCTAAGGGGGGGATTCAGGTTCTGGTTTAACTATTTTTTTCGATTTACCTTAATCAATAAATAAATAAAATAAAGACCGCCAATAGCAGAAACCACTAATCCTACTGGTATCTCGGAAGAACCTAAAACATTCCGACCAATTGTATCAGCAATCAGAAGGAGTAATGCTCCAATTAGAGCAGTAGCTGGTAACATAAGCTGGTGATTTACTCCGATGATCTTTCTAGCTATATGTGGCGCAACTAATCCTAAGAAAGCAATTCCACCACCAACCGCAACACAGGAACCTGCCAACGCAACTGAAATTGCCAATAAGATACGTCTTTCTCTTTCCACTGCTACTCCGATACCTGTTGCAACATCATCACCTAAGGTAAGTGCATTTAATTTGGTCGCCCGAATGATTGCTAACGGAATCAGTAGGACTACCCAAGGTATGATTGTCAGTACGTATCTCCAATCTGCTCCCCAAATACTACCAGACAACCAAATTGTTGCTTGCATAAAATCATCCGGATTCATTTTCAATTGAAATACGATTAGGACAGCACCAAGTGCAGCATTTATCCCAATTCCCACTAATATCAACCGCATTGGACTAATGCCATCCTTCCACGCTAGTAAATAGATGAGCAATGCTGCCAAACTACCACCTATAAGCGCAGCAAACGGCATAACAAAAATGGATAACGTATTTAATGATGTAATTGAACCTTGAAAAAAGAAAATAAATAAGACAACTGCCAAGCCAGCACCAGTATTAATTCCAATAATACCTGGATCTGCTAAATCGTTTTGCGTAATACCTTGAAGAACCGCACCAGCAATTGCTAAACCAGCTCCTATCAACAACGCAAGCACCATTCTTGGTAATCGAAACTCAAAGAGGATGAGCTGCTGTTGATCCGTTCCTGCGCCAAAAATCGTTTTGACTACATCTAGTGGACCCAAACCAATATACCCAAGATTCAAACTCACAAAAAAACAAAGAAGTATTAGGAAGAACAATACACTTAAAACAATTATTGGGTTTCTTTCTTTCCTTTTCAATGCACCCACTTACATTCCACTCCTTTCTCGGCGAGCCAAATAGATAAAAAATGGCACACCAATTAGTGCTGTAATTGCGCCTATTGGTGTTTCGTAGGGCGGATTGATTGTTCTACTAACTAAGTCTGCCAGCACTAATAGCAAAGCTCCTAATATAGCTGAGCATGGTATTATCCAACGATAATCCACCCCTACTAAGGCCCGTGTAATATGTGGTGTAACTAGTCCAACAAAGCCAACCATACCTGCTATTGATACTGCTGCACCGGTAAGAAGTAATACAGCAAACGCAGCTAGGACTTTTATTATGGTAGTCCGTTGGCCGAGTCCAATCGCCACACTATCTCCTAGGCTAACAACCGTAATCATTCGACCTAAACCAAATGCCAGGGATAGCCCAATGATCGCAATTGGAATCAAAATTTGAATGTTGACCCAGCTCACTCCAGCAACTCCACCCGCATACCAAAAGCTAATGTCCTGGGCGACATTAAAATAGATGGCAATCATGGTAGAGAGCGAATTTAAGAACGCCGTTACGGCTGCACCAGCTAATGCAAATTTAGCAGGTGTTAACCCGCCCTTTGCCAAGCTTGCAATTAGCAAAACAAATCCTGTTCCTAGCCCTGCACCAATAAATGACCAAATCATGAAACCAACAGATGAGGTTCCAGGAAAAAAAGCAAAGGCAATCGCAAGCGTAAATGCTGCTCCAGTCGTCACCCCCATAATGGAGGGAGACGCTAATGGATTTCTTGTAATGCCCTGCATCAAGGAACCAGAAACCGCCAAAAATGCGCCAATAAGCGCTGCGGCAATTGCCCTTGGCATACGCAATTCCCTAATGATTTGATGTGCGGTTGAATCTGGATTATACTGAAACACGCTTGCCCAAACCGTTTTTAATTGAATATCTGCCGCACCAAACGATATCGATAACGCCATGCTTAGCAGCAATGCAATGACACCGAAGAACAGAATTAAGGTAACAATGAATGAACGAGACCGTAAATTATTTCGATGTTTAGCTTTGTCTGTCTGTTTAACACACCCATTTTTTCCTCTCATCATGTCTAATCCACCTTCATCCACCAATATGGAATCTCATATATTCCTATTGGTTTAACACCTTTTATTTCATGATTTGTTTAATTAGTTCTCGATTACGGTCCTTGAAGATATCATTATGCGATGAAACTAAGCCACCTTTATTGGCCTTTGGGTGCAAATATTGCTTAGCATGATTCACTGCATTACCAGCATCATGAAATGCACCTGCAATGAGGTGTAATTTCCCTTCATGCCCTAGAACATCACCAGCAGCATAAATCCCTGGAATATTCGTGGCACTTGTCACTTCACCAGCAATAAACCACTCATTCATCATGGCAATTTCTAACGCACTATTTTGGATTAAATCCTTTTCACGGATGAAGCCATGATTAATGATGACGTCTTCCACGTCTATGTAGTCGATTTCACCCGTTTTATGATTCGTTAGTTCAACCCGCTCAATTGAATCATGTTTTGTATTTGCGATTAATTTCGTAATGGTTGTATGGAAAAAGCATGTTGCAGTGCTATTTAGTAACTGCGTAATATGTGCTTCATGGCCAGTAAATGCTTCGTTTCGATATGTGACATATACTTTTTTCGCAATTGGTTCTAATTCATTTGCCCAATCAATCGCCGTATCTCCACCACCCGAAATTAACACAGTCTTATCTTTAAATCGCTTTAGCGATTTAACCGTGTAGTGCAAATTATTAACTTCAAATCTCTCTGCACCCGTTATATCAATTCGCTGTGGTTTAATAATGCCACCACCAATTGCGAGAATGACGGTTTTGGAATAATGCTTTTGTCCTGATGCACCATGAAGGGTGAAAACTCCTGAATCATCACGAGAAATGGACGTAATTTTTTCATTTAAAACTACGGTTGGTTCAAAGGTTAATCCTTGCTGGACTAATTGTTCAATAAGTTTTTCACCTAATAACGGCGGAATTCCCCCAACATCCCAAACCATTTTCTCTGGATACACATGCACCTTGCCACCCAGTTCTGCCTGATACTCAATAATCTTCGTTTTCATTTCCCTAAGTCCACTATAAAAGGCCGAGAAAAGGCCTGCTGGTCCGCCTCCAATAATGGTGACATCAAATATCTCATTCTGACTCATTCTACTCACCCTCCATTACCTCGCTACTGATTTCCTGAAACGATTAAATCTACTAATACATCCAGCTGCTCTTCCATCGCAACAGGATCCTCATTATAAAGTAAATCAAAATCTACCTCATAGACTTGCTTATCCTTCACAGCCTCAAGATTCTGCCACAATGCACCTTGCTTAATTTCCTCTGCCAGTTCTTCTCCCTTATAAACCGTAAGAAGCAGATGATCACCGGCGTAATCTGGCATGGATTCTAGTGAAATTTGTGTACCAGCATTTTCTGTGGCGTGTTCAATAATATCCTTTTGCACGTTTTCTTGCGGTTTTAACCCAAGTGCATGATACAGAATGTAGCCTCCCATATTTATATCACCATAGACCCGTAAGTGTTTATCCCAGACATTAAAGATGGTAAACGTTTCATCTGGTCCAACTGCATCAGCGATTTTTTCTTTACCCGCTTCAATTTTTTCTTCAAAGGATGTGATCCAATCTTCTGCTTCTTCCTGCTTACCAAGAATTTCCCCAAAAGTCTTAACCGATTCTTTTGGATCAGGATAAATGTCCAAAGCGATTGTCGGAGCGATTTTGCTATATTGGTCATACACTTTTTGATTATCGCCATACATTATAATTAAATCTGGATTCAGTGAAATGATTTTCTCAATGTTAGGCTCTGTCGCTGAGCCAATGTCTTCTGTCCCATCCGGTTCAATGTAGGGATGGTTGTTCAGCACGTAGCTTGTTAACCCAACCGGTCTGACGCCTAACGCAATCATGTCACCGTAATACCAGTCCGAAACAATCCGTTTTGGTTCAACCGGGATTCTTGTCTCTCCTAATTCATGCTCATACATCCTCGTCTCTGCTTCGTGATTAGTACCTTCCTCTCCAGACGCATCCTCACTGCTACAAGCACTCGTTATGAATATAAAAAACAGTGAAATTATACAAATAGCTAATAGCTTAATAGATTTCATGTTTATCCCCCTAATCAACAATGATACTCATTCTCATTTATATATAGTATCAACCTTGGTTTAAGGTGTACATGTAATAATTGCTCCAATATTTTTGTACTTTTGTGGCTGTAAATATTCGCATAGCTTCTTCCAGCTGTGCTTCAATGGCTGCAGGACCATAGCCATACCATTTTTCCATGCTTACAAAATAGACTTGGTTGTTACGGACCGCACGAAAATTCTGCCACTCCTCCGAATTCATAAGCTGCACTGCTCGTTTCCGTCCGCCTTCTGTATTCTCAATCATAAAAAAGATATGGTCCGCATTATATTGCGAATTCAGCTTATCCATCATATCCGGCCAAAGACATGCATCCACAACACCTTGATTAAACCAGCATGGGGGTGTTAGATGGAGTGTTCTATAAAGTAAATCAGCACCCATATATCCGGAACCATATATTAAAAAATGATTGCTTCTACAGTTAAATATGGCTACTGTTTCTGATGGATTAAGCACATCAAGAAGTTTCGTGCGGGCATACGCAACTTTTTCATCAAACCGTTCTAGCCAAATCGCTGCTTCCCGCTCCTGCTCCGTAACTTCCGCCACCATTCTGAAATGGTCTCTCCAGCTTATACCACGCCAAGGGATTTGTATCACAGGTGCAATTTTCTTCAGGCGATCATATTCTTCTATTTGATGTACGGTATCGATAATGACGTCTGGTTTGGTTTCCATTAGAAGCCGGTAGCGATCCTGTTTATTCCAACCCCAGTCATAGGTATAGCACTGGCCAGTTTGGATTTCGTTTGCAAAATGGCTATTAATCCAAGAATTAGTCAGTGCAACGTGTGGAACAACACCCAATGTCAACAAGTCAATTGAAAATGCATGGTCTAATGAAGCAAACTTCTTTGGCCGTTTTTTATAAATGAGAGGTGAAACCCCAACAGATTGTTTGAATTTCCGACTTAAGTAAAACTCATCCTTAAAGCCAGCTTCAGCAGCTATCTCACTAAGCTTGTCATTTGTTAATAGTAGTTTTTCCTTCGCTTTATTAATTCGGATTGTATTAACGTATTCTGTAAATGTTTGTCCCGTTGTTTCTTTAAAACGTACACTTAGTCGTTTAAGACTCATCCCAGACACACGAGCAAGCTCTTCTCTTCTTATTTTTCGTTGATAATGCTCATCGATATAAGAAAGAACGAGCTCCATATCCTCTTTATCCTCTGGTTTTTGGTTATCATTCTCTTGAAGCCTGTCTAGCAACTCATAAAAATAACGATGGAAACTAATGCTTTGGTTCCCATTGGATGGCTGCCATAAATCCAATAGTGTATTAGCTAGAATAACTATTCTTTCGAGACGTTCATCCTGAACAATGCCTTCGTTTAAGAAGGTACAAGTAGTCTTGTGAGAGCGCACTTGCTCATGCAAATCTTCTACTCGTTCTAGAACATCAAAATAAACACAAACAACACGGGCGGTCTGTCTATCCCCTTTAATGGATAAAAACGAGTTGCCTTTACAGAAAAATGCTTGGCCATAATCCAATGTAAAGAATTCGTGATTGAGATAACCTTCCACCTTACCACCAATACCGAGCAATAACAGATAATCTCCAGAAGCTTGGTGAAATATCTTTTCTTTATCGATTTCAATCTTTTGCACATTCCGAACTATACTAAATGAACTACCGGCACTTGATTCTCTTGACGCCATTGTTTATTCACCAGCCTTCCTAATACTATAATTGGTTTCATCATACTATTAATTGATAATGATAATCAATACCAATTACATAAGCATCCTACTTTACGAAGCAATTTAAATTCGATACCATGGCAATAAATAAAGGAAGGGAGAAGATATAATGCCAAAGAAAATTGCCGTAATCGTTACCGATATGGTGGAGGAAATTGAACTAACAGATCCTGTGAGGGCTTATAAAGAAGCTGGTCATACAGTAGAAATTATTAGTAACGAAGCTGGTAAAGTAATTAAAGGTAAAAACGGAGACGAGCTAACAGCAGATAAAGGAATTGATGAAGTAAATGCGAATGACTATGATGCATTATTAGTTCCTGGTGGTTTCTCCCCAGACTTACTTCGAATTAATCCAAAGAATGGTGCCTTTGCAAAAGCATTTATGAAGGCTAAAAAGCCGGTATTCGCGATCTGTCACGGTCCACAATTCTTAATTGAAACCGACTTATTAAAAGGTAAAACATTAACAAGCTTTGTTTCTGTAAGAAAAGACTTAGAGAATGCGGGAGCAATCGTGAAAGATAAAGAGGTAGTTGTGGATGGTAATCTCGTTACAAGTAGAACTCCCGATGACCTACCCGCTTTCAATCGTGAAGCATTAAAATTACTACAATAACATTCTGATAAAACGAGACGGTATCTTACAACTGAAGATACCGTCTACTTTATTTTCTTGAGCGAATCCACTTCCCGCAAAAGGAAAGCAGCATAGATCAAAAGTTACTTGCTATTTCTCTCCTTCCATTCCGCCACAAAATCATCCAGTACTTTTTTAAGTTCTTGGCCAATCGATGAATAAGCTTCATCATTTAGATTGGCTAGTGATACCCGAATGGACCATTTTGGTGCTAAGAAGCCTTCCCCACTTAATAATACAATGGATGATTTTTCGGCTAGGTGATATAAAATATCGACCGGCTTATAATTCTCCTTTAGGTAATCTGTAAAGCCTTTTTCATAATGATTATTACACCAAATTTCCAAATCAATCTCTGTATAGTAGTCAGCATCATTTGGCAAATGTTTCTTAGGCAACTCTAAGCCCTCATACAAGAGATTCATTCGTCGATGTAAGATGTCCATAGTTTTTTGCTTGTAGGTATTATTCGTATCAAGCAATGCAAAAACAGAAAACAATGCCATTTGCACCTGCTGTGGTGTCGATAAGCCTGCCGTGTGATTCATCGCAACATCCCGACTATCTGCTACCATTCGGTCAATAAACGTAAGCTCTTCTGGATTCCGCGTTAGGGAAGCATATCGTTTATTCAAGAGGGCTTTCTCATCAGCTTGCAGCTCCTGTATTAACTTATCAAAGACATTGGTTTGATTGATCGCAATGGTCCCTAAACGCCAACCCGTTACTCCAAAATATTTGGAAAAGGAATAGACACCAATTGTATTGTACGGTAAATCAGCCATTAGCGATCGAAATCCTTCTACAAACGTACCGTAAACATCATCCGAGATAATCATAAGATTTGGATTATCCTGTTGTACAATCTGAATTATTTGCTCAATGGTTTCCTTTTTAATCGAAACAGATGGTGGATTACTCGGGTTAACTAGAAATAGTGCTTTAATATCCTTATCCATTAATTTTTCTATTTCCTCATCTGGATACTGCCATGTACGCTGTCCTTTATCGCTAATTTCGGATGCCTCAATACGAATAAGCTCGTAATCATTATTGGGTAGCTCTGGAATCTCGATGTACGGTGGAAATATTGGAACCATTACCGCTATTTTTGATCCTTTCGGTAGTAAGTGATTCTTATATAAGCTTTCAAATATATAGCACATCGCTGCCGTTGCCCCTTCAACAGCAAATAAATCAAATTTGCCACAAGCGGTATCTTGCCCACACATTTCCCTTAATAAAAAATCATGGACAACCTGTTCCGTTCTAACAAGCATTCGGTCTGGATTAGGATAGTTATCTCCAATGATTCCATCGACTAATTCGTACACCCAAGCATCCGCTTCAAACTGCTTTTTCATTATTCCGTAATCGATTATATCCTTAAGCAATGGAATACCAGGAACCTGCTGATTCTCTCTAGCATATTGATGGAACCTATCTGCAATACCAACACGACTTGGCATGCCAGCTAAATCCCCCTCATCCCAGACTCGTCTAGATTCTGTAATTGCAAATTGTCCAAGTGCAAAAAACGCCTCTCGAGGGGAGGCTGCAATCCAATTAGGATTACCACGACCCGCATCAAGCATTGTTCTTGTAATCCTCATTTTCCCCTTCGCCAAATCAATAAGTTTATCTTTCAATTCAAACGGACTTATTCTATCTAATTGATGCCTTTCCTTTTTTGGTTCATCCATTGGAATCCTCCTAAACAAACTGCTTCTTTATAAGAAGAGTATTCCACAGTTGGAGTGAAATATTAGTGATAGAATCACGGGAGTGTATATAGGAGAACGGCATTTTCGAAATCAAAAACCATTGTAGGATATCATGATTAAAGCTATACTAAATTAAACTTAGTTACATTTCCTTTTATTCCCATATTTTCCGAGGAGAATTATTTTGAAGAAAAGTATTTTAACCATTTCAATTTTATATGGAATAGCGTTAACAGCCTCACTTTGGCTTTATGCCCAAAAGCCATTATTCATGGAAGATGTTGGGCAGTTGTTACCCACGAAAATAAAAGCGGTTCATAGCGCAACTAGTGAAGCTGATTTGCAAAGCTGGGTGAAAGAAGCGATTGAAAACGGTGAGAAAATATCTGTCGCTGGGATGCAGCATAGTCAGGGAGGACATACCTATTATCCGAATGGCATGGTAATTGATATGAAGAATTATAATGAAATCCTTGACTATAACCCAGACGAAAAGACAATCACGGTTCAAAGTGGTGCTACATGGGGGGATATCCAAGAGAAAATCAATCCTGATCATCTAGCAATTCGTGTCATGCAATCACAAAATATTTTTACGGTAGGAGGCTCCATTAGCGTTAATGCTCATGGGAGGGATATTCGCTTTGGTTCGCTAATTGATGCCGTTGAATCCTTCCGACTACTCACTCCAGAAGGAGATATTATCGATGTCAGTCGAACCGAAAATAGTGAACTATTTCCTCTCGTAATCGGGGGATATGGTTTGTTCGGTATTATTCTAGATGTCACATTACATTTAACCGATGATGAACTCTATCAAATTCGCTCAAGAACACTTGAATACCAGGACTATACCGATTATTTTCTGAATGAAGTGAAAAGGAATAACGATATTCGCATGCATATTGCTAGATTATCAGTTGCACCGGAAACCCTACTAGAAGAAATGTATGTTACTGACTATGAATTATCTGAAGACCAAGATAATCTAGCAAACTATGCAAAGCTAGAAAGAGACTCACTTGCCGCACCTCAAAAGTTCATGCTTGGACTATCACGCTATAGTAACTGGGGTAAAAATTTTCTTTGGGAAACACAAGAGAAATTTTATGTTGGCCAAAATGGTGACTACATCACACGGAATAATGCGATGCGAGGTGACAGTAAATTTATGGAATATGACAACCCGAGCAAGACAGAAATCTTGCAAGAATACTTTGTCCCAGTGGATGAATTCACAAGCTATTTAGACGATTTGCGAGTATTACTAGATAAAGAGGATTTAAATCTACTAAATATCACGGTACGCTATGTAAATAAGGATGAAGAGGCAATTCTATCGTACGCCAAAGAAGATATGTTTGCACTTGTTCTTTTAATTAACCAAGGTAAAAACAGAGAGGACATAGAAGAAACCGAAAAAGTCATCCAGAAGATGATTGATGTTACATTAGAGCATGACGGATCCTACTATTTGCCCTATTATTCATATCCTACACAAGAACAAATGGACGAAGCATATCCACGTAATGATGAATTCTTTCAACTAAAGAAGCAGTATGATCCAAACGAAGTATTTATGAATCTATTTTACAAGGAGTATAGCCAATGAATTTCCGTAAGTTTCTCATCGCCCAAAGCATCCTAATTGCAGCTAGTAGTGTTGTCTTTCCATTTTATTTACTATTAATTAAAAATGTTGGGGATAGTTACTCTCAATTCGGCTGGGCCTATGGATTATTTACCTTAACAGCAGCATTTTCCTATCCAATAATTGGCCGACTAGGTGATCGGTTTGGCGATAAGAATATGCTTCTTATTTATACATTAGGCATGGCAGCTGTCATGCTGATTATTCCGCTTCTTATTCATGTATGGCAGGTTTATGTGATACAGATTGTCATGGGGATTCTTGGTGCAGTTCAAAAGAATACTGAAAAAGCTTTTCTAGCTCGCAATGAAAAAGATGTCAATACTGCAGGTACAAGAATTGGGAACTATCATCTGCACATATCACTTTGGAGTGGAATAGGAATTATTCTAACGGGGTATTTAATAGATTTTTTAACAATTGCTAGCTTATTTTATTCGATTTCGTTTGTTTATGTTGTTGCTTCTTTTGTTATTGTTAAGCGGAAATAAAAGGAACATTCGTTCTATTATTCTACTTGTTAGTATGATAGTATAACACTAACAACTACATAGTATAGTGGGCGGTTGGCCACTTCCTGTGAAGGGAGGTGGTAAGGATGACGACTGACGAAGCATTAAGTTTACTAGTTCAAGTTAGTATTTCTATTACAGCAGGAATTACACTTTTTGTAACCATTGTCGTCTTTCTAAATAAAAAGAAGTAACCACCCCTGACCAAGGATCGGCTACTTCTTTTTAGAATCTCTAACATATGGTCGACCGCTCTTTATGCGGCTGTAGTTGTGGTACTGGGTAGTTACAGCTACTCAGTACCCTTTTCTTATGATAAGTATAGTTTTTATAAGCTATACTGTCAATTCACATTCACAGGTGAAAAACTGAACAACTCAATAAAATCTCCCCTTATCTATGGTTAACTGATAAACTGGAAATAACGAATAATGTTAGGTGATATGATGGCAAACGTAGTGAAAATCTCGGTTAGACATTTAGTGGAATACGTGTATCGAAGTGGCAGTATTGAATCTGGTTTTCAAACGGCATCTTCTATGACAGAAGGAACGAGAATCCATCAATTAATTCAAAAAAGCTATCGGGAACACGATGAAAAGGAAGTGTTTGTAGAAGCAGAGATTCCTTATGAAGACTTTGTTGTTCGAGTGGATGGACGTTGTGATGGATTACTAAAGGATGGAGAAACCATCACCATTGATGAAATAAAGTCTACTGTACATTCCTTGGATGCTGTACTGGAGGATAGCCATCCTGTGCACTGGGCACAGGCTATTTTTTATGGATATATTTATGCATCTGACCATGATTTAGCAGAAGTGACCATTCAGCTTACATATGTACAAGTAAAAACGCAGGAACAAAAGCAATTTCGCCGTGTGATGACGTTTGCGGAAATGGAATCCTTTGTCTACAAAGTGATCAAGGATTATGCTGCATTTTTAAAGGTGAAGCTTAAGCATAAGGTGAATCGAAATGAAACATGTAAAACACTAGAATTTCCATTCGAAACCTATCGGGAAGGACAACGAAAGCTTGCTGGGGCCGTATATAAAACCATTGCAGATAAAAAGACGTTGTTCGCACGGGCTTCAACTGGGATTGGTAAGACCATTTCGACTATCTTTCCTACGGTCAAAGCAATCGGTGAAGGTAAGCTGGAGAAGATGTTTTATTTAACCGCAAAAACCATTACACGAACAGCTGCTGAAGAAGCATTTCGACTATTGATAGAAAATGGACTTGATATTCACGTTCTCACCATTACGGCCAAGGATAAAATATGCTTTCAGGAGGAAACCATTTGCACAAGTGAGAGCTGTCCATTTGCAGATGGCTTTTATGACCGAATCAATGGGGCAGTTATTGATATTTTAAAGCATGAGAACATGATGAATCGGAGCGTAATCGAGCTTTACGCTAGAAAGCATCGGGTTTGCCCTTTTGAATTTTCCATTGAACTCGCCTATGCAGTAGATGCTGTCATTTGTGATTACAATTATATTTTTGATCCGAGAGTATCCTTGAAGCGCTTGATGGAGGATCAGAAAAAGAAAACCGCCATACTAGTGGATGAGGCACATAACCTAGTTGATCGTGCTAGGGAAATGTACTCTGCTGAAATTAATAAATCCAACTTCCTACAGCTAAAAAGAGATTTTCAAAATAATTCCATTGGAACTGCTGCTAAAGCAATCAATGACCGCTTATTACAGGTGAAAAAGTCAGAGGAGTACTTGCGGAAGGGCCTGGATGAGGAACTAGTCGAATTACTAGAAACCTTCATCATGGAGGCTGAGATAGAGCTCGTACGGAACGATCATGATTTGTTATTAGATACGTATTTCTCCGCTCAAAACTTTGTGAAAATTGCTAAGCTGTACAATGAACGATTTATCACGTATATAGACGTTCAAAAAAGTGAAGTGAAGCTGAAATTATTTTGTCTGGATCCATCTGAGCAGATTCTAAAAATGGGAAAAGGATTTCGGGCAAGAGTGTTCTTTTCTGCAACGTTAACACCTGCAGATTATTATAGGGATTTACTTGGCGGACAATCGGATGATTATGTCATCTCCATCCCATCTCCTTTTGCAAGAGAAAATGCCGAGGTCATCATTCAACCATTATCGACGAGGTATCGGGATAGAGAAAATACTTTAATGCCAATGGTACACTTTTTCAAGGATGTGTTAGATAAGACAAAAGGGAATTTCTTAATCTTCTTCCCTTCCTATCAATATATGAGAAATGCATATGAGCAATTTGTAGAAAAATATCCTGATATAAATACGATTATGCAAGATGGTGGGATGTCTGAAGTAGAGAGAGAAGAATTCTTAGCTGCGTTTGATTCAGAACGAGAAGAAAGATTGGTTGGTTTTGCAGTACTCGGTGGAATCTTTTCCGAGGGTGTAGACTTAAAAGGAGACCGACTACAGGGGGTTATCGTAGTTGGAGTCGGAATGCCACAGATTGGTTTGGAGCGAAATATTATAAAGGACTATTTCCAATCCATTGGAAAAAACGGCTTCGATTATGCGTATGTGTATCCTGGAATGAATAAAGTACTACAAGCTGGCGGACGACTAATTCGCTCGGATTCAGATACTGGTGTGATCGCACTAGTGGATGATCGATTTTTGCAAAGGAAGTATCAGGGGTTATTGCCTTGGGAGTGGCAGCATTATAGGGTAGTAGATAAGTGAAATTTTGTGATAGGGGGCCAGAGGCTTCCCCCTTCACATCCCATTTTATTTAGCTGCATCAGGATTATTAGATTCTACATACTTTTACTAGTTTGTTTCTCATAGGGTTAAACCTTAACACAGTATGTTAGCGATAAAGTTTCCTTGCTTCTTCCAAGAAGTTTACATATTTCTCCATGAAGCTTTCTGGCTTGGTTATTTTAACCTTATTACCAAACCCAGCGATGAATTGAAAAGCAAATGGGTTCTCAGGCAGTTCAATTGTCGCAAGGTAACTTCTAGACGTAACTTTTGTCACGGCATTCTTCCCATATCTCTCAATAAATTGATCCCTAACTGAAATATCAATCTCTAGCTCTACCCCAATCAAGCTTTGATATTCGATATGTTTATCTTGCCTTTCTTTATATTCCTTATTGGACCTTGGTACAAAAGAACCGACTTTTTGGATATCTAATATCCTCGTCAATTTAAAGGTTCGATAATCCTCTCGCTCTATACTATATCCATACAGATACCAATGCATCTCACTTATATGTAGTGTATAAGGTTCTACAACTCTATCGGTTTTGTTTCCTTTTTGGTCCACATACTCCAGCTTTAGTAACCAATTATTCTCAATTGCTTGCTTAACAACTAGAATATCTTCTTTGATTTCGCTTCTTCCTGTCCAATCATAAAAAGTTAGATCTAGATTAGGAGAAATATCTGTGCTGGTCATTCCTTTGATTTTTTGGATCGTCATTTGGATTTCTTCATTCGTAATCAGCCGCTCAAAACCACCTAATGCAACGAGTATATTTTCAATATCATGGTTATTTAATAATCGCTTATCGAATTTATACTCATCCATTAGGGCATACCCTCCTTCTGCACCATATATTGCATAAATAGGGATGTTTGCATAGCTTAAGGTTTCCATATCACGCTGGATCGTTCGCTTCGTTACTTGAAAAAGCCGACTAAATTCTGAAGCAGAAACAACCTTCTTTTGTAATAAGATCATCACGATCGAAATAAGTCGCTCTATTTTTTTCATCATATCCTCCAATATACGACATACTGTTGTCTCCTATGGTCTATTATACTTCAATTATAAAAAGGAGGTAATACAGGATGAAAGCAATAACATACTTACAATTTGATGGGAAGGCAGATGAGGCATTAACCTTTTATGGAGAGGCATTACAAGCAACAAGCGTAAAGAAGGTGAAGTTTGGTGCTTTTGGTCAGGATCCGAACTACCCTTTAACAGAGGAAGAACAAAACATGATTATGGAATCTCGTATTGAATTCTCCGGAAATCATTTAATGATCTCTGATGTTCTCCCTTCCATGCAAGCTGTAACAGGCAACATTTCAAAGGGGAATAACGTCATAATCAGTATCATAGACGCTGATTCAGAAACGAATAAGCAAATTTTTGATAAACTATCAATTGGTGGTACTGTCGTCATGCCAATAGCTGCTACGCCATGGTCAGCGAGCTTTGGAATGGTAGTCGATCAGTTTGGTGTCATGTGGAAATTCAATAGTGAGGCAAGTAAATTTCTAGACCAGTCCATATCCAATACATGGTAAAAAAGTTCTTTACCTTTCTCAAATTCTTTGGTAAGATTAGAAAAATTTAAAGGTCACAATCAAATACAAATGCTAGGAAGAGAAGAGTATAATCGGCAATTATTGAAAGAGAGCTCCAGTTGGTGAAAAGGAGTAATAATTAAGGATTGGAAACAAGTCTCAGAGCAGCACATCGGATCCCTACAGGTGATGGTGTGACAGGAGCTCCTGTTATAGAGCTAGGGTATATGTATGTTTTTCATGCCGTACCTGAAAAGGATAATATGGTGACATATTATTAAACTGAGGTGGCACCACGGCGCACAAAAACTCGTCCTCAAGACTTAAGGTCTTGGGGGTGAGTTTTTTTATTGTCCAAATATCCATTCACGAAGGAGGAACTAAATTGCGTATAAAAAAGTTTGTAAGAACGTGGAAATATCCTTCCATTTTATTGTCCATTATCGGTATTTCTAGTATAGGAGAGTGGGTGTATTTCTTAGCACTGAATTTAATCGTTCTTGATAGGATGGGGGTACTTGCTGTCTCAGGTCTTTATATACTGAAAGCCTCATCTACTTTATTTACTAACATTTGGTCGGGGAGTTTAATTGATAGATTGAATAAAAAGCATCTTATGATGTGGCTTACTACTATCCAAGCAGTATTTATTGCCTTACTGCCATCATTTTCTTCTATTTGGACAATATACGGTATTGTCTTTTTAATCAATATAGCTAGTTCCATGGATGAACTTGCATCAATGACTTATATAACGAAGCTAATTCCTCATACTCAACGAAAACAATTTAATTCTCTCGTAAGTTTAATTGATTCTGGAGCATTTGTTACCGGACCTGCAATTGCGGGAGTCATGTTTATGATTGGCACGCCTAATTTTGCGATATATTTTAATGCAATAGCTCTATTTTTATCAGTATTACTCCTATTATTTATGCCTAATGTTGAACAAAATGATTTTATGGAAACAAGAGACGAAAAAATAACCTTCAAAGTATTGAAAAATGATTGGAAATTAGTGGTTGATTTTAGTCGTAAACACATATACATTATGGTTATTTATTTACTATTCAGTGCCGTGATGGTTTTGGCAACTGCTATCGATTCACTGGAAGCAGCATTTGCTACAGAAGTGCTTTCTGTATCAGAGAGAGATTATGGATTTCTGGTAAGTATTGCTGGTGTTGGAATAGTTATAGGTGCCATAGTAAACATACTAATTGTTAAAAAAGTGTCTACCACTTGGCTGATTGGTCTTGGATCCTTAACAGTTTCGATTGGTTATATGATTTATGCTTTTTCGGGGGATTTTTGGATAGCAGCCATAGGTTTTTTCGTTCTATCATTTTCGATGGCCTTTATTAATACAGGATTTTATACATTTTATCAAAATAATGTTCCGGTCAAGGTAATGGGACGGGTTAGTAGTGTATATGGTTTCATCGAAGCTTTTTTCATCATTATTGGGACCGCAATTTTTGGAATCCTAGCAGAATCGCTATCGATTAGGTTTGTTGTCCTATTAGGAGCTTTAATCATGCTTGCAGTAACGATTCTATTATTTATCTTTACTACACACCCCTCTAAAGCAGGATATTATTCGGAGAAACATCAGGTACAAACTTCCGACACGGATTAGTAATATAAATTATACAAAAGGCTGGAATAAAGATACGTTCATGAAAAGGTGGTTTTGTTTGCGGATAACTTTGTTGGAGTAATAATATTCTTAGGTTTTTTGTTGAAATTAAGCTGGAGAGATTCCTCTAGAGGGTTATGGGGATGCAATTAACAATGGTCCGTTTAGGTCAGGCATATGTAATGGGCATTTACAATTCGTAATACTTCCTCTACTTATAGTATACAACAATTATCAGAATACTTATAGACTGTTCTTTTGATTGTTCCTACACTATACTGTTATAAAGTCTAAAAATATAAGGGGTGTTTCATGATGAATGACAAAAAGAATGTCTTAGACAATGGTCCCTTCTTTCATGGTACGAAAGCAGAACTGATAATCGGTGATCTATTAGAACCTCAACACCTATCCAATTATCAAGAGAAAAAATCGAACTATATTTATTTTACCGCAACTTTAAATGCCGCTAAATGGGGAGCCGAATTAGCAAAATCTCAGGCAAAAGAAAGAATTTATATTGTGGAACCATTAGGTGATTTTGAAAATGACCCGAACTTAACAGACCAGAGATTTCCGGGAAACCCAACACGATCCTACAGATCTAAATCTCCTTTGAAAATAGTAGCTGAATTGGGCTCTTGGGAAAGACATACGGATGAAGAAATCAATCAAATGCTTACCTCGTTAAAAAAATTACGTGAAGAAGGTAAGGATGTTATCTATGATTGATTGTTAACGTGTATAGGGTATTGATAGAAGAACCCAAAAATCAGTCTGCTTATGTAGTTGGTTTTTTGGGTTTTTTTCATTAGGTTGTCTCATTTATATAAACAATGGTAGTGAGTAAAAAGGTGGAGTTTGTTTGTAATGTTTTTGGGTTTGGTGGTGGCATTTGGTGAGTTTTATCTTTATTGTTCCATGATAAAAGGAAGTCTATCCTAAATTGATAGACTTCCTGTAAGAGCTTACAATCTCAAAACCCTTATTCATTTATCCCTTCAACAATATAACGATATAACTTATTCTGGACAGGCTTTTCCATTATCATATTCATATGGACTACCGGAATATTATTCCCCTTCTTATCAAGCATCGTGTCCTGCTCAACTGTGTCTTTATCCGGATTTGCTTTTCCAAGGTAGTAAAAATTACTTCCTTCGTCATCATCCTTTTTAATAAAGATATGAATATCCATTTTTCTTTCATAAGCATGAATTATTTTTTGAACTTCTTCAGATTGAATTGACCTATTACTTCTCGTATACCATTTAAATATCTCAGGACTAATGAATTCATCTCCATAGGCCACACTTGATTCTACTTCATCATCTTTATGATAAGTTACAAAGATTGGACATGTACCATGTTTTGGTTTATAACCGTACATTGTCGAACTCTCATCACTATCCCAATTAAGAAGCTTGCATGCATCTTTTCTTGAATACTTTTCGTATAAAGTCAGTGCTTGGCTACAATTATACTTAATACTCTTCTCTATACCACTTGATACAATATCATTTATTAAATGAAGGAAATACCGATTTAATTGTAAACTCTTTATGATTGATTCATTAAATGAGTAATTTTTGTCTTGCCCCAACAAGATAATTGGTTGTTCTCCGTACTTTTTCTTATCAGACTGTGTAAAAAATGATAAGTCAAAAATTCGTTGCATAGATTCCAATGTTTTCTTATCAGTTGAACATCCCGCTTCTTCCAAATGAGAAAGGTATTCTGTTTCATCTACTTTTCCATTCTCTATAAGTAGTTTTAAAAGAAGAAGTTCGTGTTTACGTTTACCATTTAAAAGTTCTATAGATAGCATTGTTAACACTTTTTCTTCGTAAAGATTTATACTTGGCACTTCTTCATTCATTTTTAGTAAAAATTGATAGTAATTTTTATACTTATCAATAATTACTACCGGATCAATAGAGTGGTTAGTGATAAAATCAATTAAATCGGGAACTCTGCCCAATCTGTTTTTAAGTTCAATATATGCCTCTCTTAACACTTTTACCGCAGTAAGATTACTACTGTTTATAGATTTAAATATCTGCTTTCTTGCTACTTCTTCAAAGTTAACAGTCGATATTCCTTTAATGTAGCTAGTTTCCGAAGTATGTCTTCTTATAATATCTTTGTTCTGTGACTTATCTCCAGATAAAGCAATTGGTATTAGATAATTGTTTTTGTAGTTACCAATGAAATCAATAATAGTAACAAAGTCTTTAGAATCATGTTTTCTAAGCCCTCGACCCAATTGCTGAATAAATATAATACTAGATTGCGTCTGCCTTAACATTACGACTTGATTTACACTTGGTATATCAATACCTTCGTTAAATATATCAACTGTTATAATATAATCTAGCAAACCATTTTCTAATTTAGAAACCTGCCATAATCTTTCTTCCTGTGCGTTATCACCAGTCAAAGCTACTGTTCGTAAACCTCTCTCATTCAAAGCATGTGATAACTTTTCCGCTTCATCTTTCCGGCTGCAGAACATTAACCCTTTTACTTTTTCACCAGAATAACCATAATAATTAATCTTATCTAAGATATGAGTTACCCGTTCCTCTGTTACTAATTTAAATAGAATAGTAGTATCATCAATTAATTTACCATTATATTCAAAGTCTGTAACTCCAAAATAATGGAATGGACAAAGCATGTCCTCTTCTAGCGCTTCTTGTAATCGAATTTCATATGCAATATTATAGTCAAATAGCTCATAAATGTTAAAATCATCAGTTCTTTCAGGAGTTGCGGTCATACCCATTAAGAACTTAGGTGTAAAATAGTCTATTACTTTCAAATAGGATTTTGCTCCAGCTTTATGGACCTCATCGATTAATATATAATCGAATTCACTAGAATCAAAACTTTCTAGGTTCTCTTTTTGGGATATTGTTTGTATCGTAGCAAATAAAAATCTAGCTTCAGTCTGCTTTGTTGAACCTGATAAGATACCAAAATCTTTTTCCAATCCACCAAGAATTCTTTGGAAATCAGACTTCGCCTGATTAAGGATCTGCTCCCGATGGACAATAAATAACATACGTTTCGGTGCAAAACGTCTGACATCAAAAGCAGATAAATATGTTTTACCTGTACCAGTCGAGGAAATTACTAATCCCTTGTTATGGCCCTTTTCCCTCACATTAGCAATTTGTTTCAAAGCGGCCTCTTGCATCTTATTAGGTTTTATCTTCAGAGATTCTTCCAAAGGGTTTAGATTGTAATCCTCAGGAAAATCAACGACTTTTTCTACAGTTTTATAATCTATTGGTTTATATTCTTCTTCATATTTGTTAATCCAAGTATCATTTAAGATTAAGCCCATTTCCCACATTTCTTCAAACTGATCTTTAAAGTGCTGAACCAAATCACCATCTTCATGTGACGTCAACTGCACATTCCATTCATGATTGACTTTCAAAGCTTTTGCAGTTAGATTAGAACTGCCTACTATTAAAGAGTAATAGTTATCTCTTTCAAATATATAGCCTTTAGAATGAAAACCTTCAACATTCGCCAGTCGCACCTCAACATTTGTAATTTTTAATAGTTCTTTAAATACCTTTGGTTGGTTAAAGTTTAAAAATGTAGAAGTTAATATTCTCCCCGAAATTCCTTTTCTTTTCAAATCAAGTAAATGAGACTTTAATGTAGCTAAACCACTTTCAGTAATGAATGCTACAGAGAATAAAAAACTTTTGCAGTTATCTAATTCTTCTACAATTGAAGTTAATACGTTTTCGTTTCTTTTTTGATTATTTATTAAGAATTTCGGTGAATATCTACCATTATTACTAATTTTTCTATCAATAAATCCTTTATGTAATGCTGATTCCAAATCCCTAACAAGTTGATCCATTAATATCCTCCTCTACCATTCCCATCAATAAACTACTAAATTGGTTGGATAGACAATAGTCAAAATCCTTTGGCTAATTTACCTATTGCTGGAATATCTGCTGGTGCCCAGTCTAATGATGGAAGTTCTTGAGGATCTAGCCACTTGATTTTTACATGCTCAGTTAATGTTGGTGCTCCTTCAACCAGATAACAAATAAATGTAGTTAAATGAACTATACCAAAGTCATATTCATGCCTTGTATATTCAACTTTATCCTCCACCTTAATTTTACACTTCATCTCTTCTTCAATTTCCCTGCGTAAAGCATCTTCTGGTAATTCACCTTTTTCGATCTTTCCACCTGGAAATTCCCATTTATACGGTAGGGATTTAACAGGACCTCGTTGCGCACATAGTATTTTTCCGTCTTTAACTATTACTGCTCCTACAACATGTATATCTTTCTTCATTTGTTCCTCCTAAAATAATCAGTTTTCATTTATTTATTACGAATAACAATTCTAAAATATATTTATTTTTTTGTTAAGATCAACATTTTACCCTTCTCGAACTTAAAACTCTTGTAGCTATTATCCAAATCAAAGTGAACCCCTATATTGAAAAAAATCCGCCAAGACATCTTCGGGTCCACTCTGTCCATTTTTTACACCAGTTAATCCCTTGAGTTTATTTCAAAGTATATGTACCTCACTTAGTCCTGATTAAGCTTACATTTCATTAGACTAAAGTGTTCATCGTTGTAATTATTTCGGACTTCCAAACTAAGAATTCTATCTTTTACTCCTCTATCCGAGGTGTATCTAGTTATAACTCCCAGTTTATATTTTCAAAACTGCTGGTCCTTAAAATTGAAAAATTGTTCTAACGTTTCATTAAAGCCAGCTAGACAATTCTATATTCAGAAATGATTAGATCTAAAACTGAATCTTCATTGTAAAAAATTATTTCTATAGAAATTTTGATAGTAAAATTTTCTTATTATATAGTTATTTTATCACAAATTAATATACAATTTTGGACAAAGTTGTGGTTTTTGGACCGTGAACGTCAAATGGATATTAACTCACTATACAGTGTTCCTTCTTTTATTAAGCTCCTATTAGCGATAAACTCTATATGTTTCAATTGACAACTACTCTTCACATGAAAATTTGATTCTTAACCCATATTCAGTCAAGTTTTATAAGAAAGCATTAGTTCCCTATCCAATTCTTCAAATCCATGCTATACTAATTAAGCGATGAGCTGATTTGTGTAAGTCGAGGAATCGCAATAATGTGAATGTGAACACATGATTCTTCGCCACAAATATACGTAGGAAACGTCTGTATTTATACAGGCGTTTTTTCTTATTTAAAGACTTTTGTGCACACAAAAAATGGGTGTGTCATTTGCTTCCTTCTCCATCTTCTTTGAAATGCTAGATTTACGAAACAGGATTCGGTAAGATACTTATAGAGGCAATAAATTTAATAGGGGGAAGGAGAGTTATCCATGACACAAGATTTAGGTCATAATTATTATAAAGAATTAATCGATTTACAAGATGTTTCAGGTGTAGAAGCTCAAATTCAACGCTTACTTGATGCTCCGATTGAATCTGTTTCTGATTTAGAAAAGTGGTTAGAAGATGAAAAGAATTTAACGAACAAAATTGCGGAGGCCATGATAGGTCACGAGGTCGACTTCAACCGAAATACGGAGGATGCTCAAATCAAGGAGACTTATCTCCACGATCAGCAAGTGATTCAACCACTGTTATTGAAATACGAAGCAAAACTGAATGAAAAATGCTGTGAGTCTCCTTATTTTAATGAATTAGATGAAGATCGTTACGGCTTAATGCGACGTGTTCGCGAATCCAAAGTGAAACTATTTAGAGAAGAAAATATTCCATTAATGGTTAAAGAACAAGAGCTCTCAACGAAGTATAGCGAAATTATGGGTGGCTTAACGGTTGAATGGGATGGGGAAGAAAAGCCTTTTCCATTTATCCAATCCAAGCTCGACAATCTAGACCGTGTTGTCAGAGAAAAAGCATATAACAAGATGATGGAAGCTTATCGCCAAATTAAGCCTGATATGGATGCAATCATGGATGAGCTCGTTCAACTACGCCATCAAATCGCTTTAAATGCTGGCTTTGAAAATTATCGTGATTATATGTTTGTGGTCAAAAACCGTGAGTATAGTGTCCAAGATTGCTATGACTTTCATGAAAATGTAGAGAAACATATTATCCCGGCTTGGAATCGCCTGGCAGAAGTGTTTAAATCCAAGCTTGGTGTTGATACATATCGTCCTTGGGATAACACGGCTAAATTGATGAAAAACCCACCATACGCTGACGTGTCTACTTTAATGGATGGTGTTTCAGAAATGCTTGGAGAAACGGATGCTTATTTTGCAGACCGTTTTGATTACATGAGAGAGAATGGGTTACTTGATCTTGGAGACCGCAAAGGGAAAAGTCCAGGTGGCTTCTGTACCGGCTTACCAGTTTCAGGGGAAACGTTTGTTTTTGCGAACTTTAGTCCATCGTTTTTCTCTTTGATTGCATTAATTCATGAAATGGGGCATGCCGTAAATGGATACCTCGAGTATGCAGAGCACGGTCCAATCGAAGAATACCAACATCGAATGGAAATAGCGGAACTGTATTCTCATGGAATGGAATTGCTCTTATTAGATAAGCTCGATCGTTTTTATCCAGAAGAAGAAGATTTTAAGAGCGCACAGCGTGAAGAACTAAGAAGAGCATTTATGATGTTATTTGGCCCATTGTCAGGGGATCTCTTCCAGCATTGGATGTATACGAATCCTAACCACACGGCCAAAGAACGTGATGAAAAATACTTTGAAATCTCAAAACGTTATGGATTAAATCCTGTTGAAACTTCTGGGTTTGAGAACGAAATTGGAATGAGTTGGGCAGGCACCCTTCATTATTTCCAAGTTCCTTTCTATAATATTGAATACTCCATCTCGATGCTTGGTGCTCTTCAATTACTTGAAAATTATCAAAAAGACCCACAGCAAGCTATCGAATCCTTTAAAAAAGGTGCAAGTGCCGACTACAATCAGCCTATTGCAGCTATTTATAAAGAAACTGGGGTCGATTTTGATTTTTCGGAGCCAGCCGTTAAACGGATGGGTGAATTCCTAGAAAGAGTCATTAACCAATTGGGTCACTAGAGCGTTCTTATTAGGAACTATAGGAAGTTCTATGTGAAAGAAAGCAGGATAAAAGGGACATACCCGTGTAAATGTAATACATGGGTATGTCCCTTTCTTTATACCAATGCTTAACTTACATGCTGGGCTTCCCATTACTCTATAGATACTTGCATTGATTTATCAACATCTTCCTCACTTGGAATACCTTCTCTAAATAAAATCTTTCGGCATCCTCCATACATCTCTTAGAATGCTCTTTTTAGATTCGAGAATACTTGTAATGAAAGCAGCACTTTTTGTTTTTGCCATCTCCTTGCTCCTAACCGTAATATCACCTCCAGAAAAATAACACTTGAAAAAAAAACTAATTGCTAGTACACTATTCAAAGTGTTATAACGAAATATACCTGTATAACCTCAAGAATATGGCTTGAGGGTCTCTACCAGGAACCTTAAAATCCTGATTACAGAAAATGAACATGATTCATTTTTTGTAATCGGGATTTTTGTGTTTTCAAAATCACCTTATTACCAACATGAGAAAGGACGAGAAAAGAATATGAATTTAAAAGTTTTTATACTCGCATTATCAACGGTTGCAGTTGGGCTTGTTGAATTGATTATTGGTGGAATACTTCCAACTATCGCAAAAGATTTAAACATTTCATTAAGCTCTGCTGGACAACTAATCACCGTTTTCGCACTTATTTATGCCGTATCCGGTCCAGTATTACTAGTGGTGACTAGCAAAATAGAACGCAAAAAGCTATATCTCATCTCCTTGTTTATCTTTTTCATCAGCAATATCATGACCTATTTCAGTCCAAATTTTACCTTTATGATGATTGCTAGGGTGTTGAGTGCGATGAGTACGGCTCTTATCGTTGTGTTATCATTAACCCTTGCTGCAAAAATTGTTCTACCAACACATCGAGCAAAGGCTGTGGGGCTCATTTATATGGGAATTAGCTCATCACTAGTCATGGGTGTACCACTTGGGATTATGATCTCCGATACGTTTGGCTGGCGCGTTATTTTTCTTGGAATAGCTATCTTATCGATAGGTTCCTTTATACTAATTTCCATCTTTTTTGAGCGAATACAGGGGGAAAACACGACCCCACTTTCACAACAAATCAAGGCTGTGGCTAGCTTTAAATTAGGCAGTGCACATCTTGCAACTATGTTTTTGCTAGCAGGACATTATACGCTATACGCATACTTTACCCCTTTTTTAGAAACAGAACTTCATCTAAATTCCAGTTGGATCAGTCTTTGTTATCTATTATTTGGGATTGCGGCAGTAAGTGGTGGAGCGTTCGGGGGCATACTATCCGATTCGATTGGAGCTAAAAAAAGCATCATCGTTGTTATCAGTTTGTTTGCAGCTGTACTATTCTTGTTACCTTTCACTACGTTTTCACTTATTGTATTCCTACCAGTTATGATGGTTTGGGGAGCGCTAAGCTGGAGCCTATCTCCACCACAGCAAAGCTACCTGATTCAAACAGATCCTGCTACATCGGATATTCAGCAAAGCTTTAATAATTCAGCGATTCAAATTGGTATTTCTCTTGGATCTGCATTTGGTGGCATCGTATTGAATGAAACTGGAACTGTATCACACATGTCTTGGTTTGGAGGCGCAATCGTAATCCTTTCCTTACTATGTGCAATCTTTTCATTAACAAGAAAACCGAAAGAGAGAACAGGTACTGTTTTAGCTTCGGATGTATAATAAAATAGTGCACCCCAATTGTTAGATGTGTCTAACAATTGGGGTGCACTTCACTCTTGGAGTGTTCTATTATGGCTAAATTTTTAGATTTTCAATAGGAGAAAAAGTGAAAATTAGCTTATTTCATCTACAATTTCTGCTTTTGGGGTGTTTGTTGTAGAAATAGTAATATGCTAGCCTTAGCTTAGTATAATGAATTCTACAATTCTAATAACCCCTGAAAAGATGTAACATATTGTTAACGATTACGTTGATAATAGAAAAAAATCAACAAAGGAAGAGTAATCCTCCCCCATCTGTTATCTTAAGCACCTATTTGCGTGTATATCATGGCAGCTTAATTTACATGCTCCGCTTCCCATTTCTCCATAAATGCTTGCATTAGTCTATCAACATCTTCGTCACTTGGAATACTGCGCAAAATTTCATTTTGATTGTATACTTTTCCACCTTTAACGATTAAATTAATATCCTGTGTATGCTTAATATTCTCTAATGGGTTCTTGTTTAAGATGACTAGGTCTGCGATTTTTCCTTCTTGGATTGTTCCAATGTCCTCTAGATTAATAGACTTTGCTGCATTCACTGTTGCTGCTTGTAGTGCCTCTATTTCAGTAAACCCAATTTCCACAAATATTTCTAGTTCCCGATGCAAAGCCATTCCTGGATATGTATACATTAGGGCTGGTGTATCAGTTCCAGCAACCACCGTTCCCCCCATATCATAGTAGGTTTTAGCAATAGCTTTCGTTAAGGTATTTATTACAGCATTACTTTCTTTTATAACCCCTATAATTTCTTCATGACTTTTCCAATATTCTACAGGATGCTTCTTCTTTTCTATCGACTCTATCACCTTATTATTTGGTGACCAAATGTTTGGAAAGCTCATTGCTTGATCGAACAGAACCATCGTTGGGCAGATTTTCACATTGTACGTTAACATTTTCTCACATAGTTCTTTCACTTTTGCTTGGTCTGGTTCTTCCCAATTTATATGACTCCACTCTACTTGGTCCACTAGTGGATTCCATCCTTTATAAATCTCTTGGGCAAATCCAGATGCATGCTCAAACCATGTAACACCCGCTTTCGCTGCATC
Source organism: Ornithinibacillus xuwenensis (assembly GCF_039614845.1). Lineage (NCBI taxonomy): Bacteria > Bacillati > Bacillota > Bacilli > Caryophanales > Bacillaceae > Ornithinibacillus > Ornithinibacillus xuwenensis. The sequence continues at coordinate 633,624 of NZ_JBDIML010000003.1, forward strand.
TAATGCTGTTAATTCCTTGGAGTTTATTAGATCAATTGCTAATTCCAAACCAATCATCTTTGCTTCATCCGCCGCCGCTTCCATAACCTCTTTTTTAATCCACCCATAAAGTTTAATAAACTTCGCTCCTACTTCAGCTTGTCTACGAACTTCTTCTCTAGCTTCTTCTGGGTCATCTGTTACGAAATTTCCATAACTAGTTCCTCCCCATTGTCCAGGGGGTCCATCAATCATTCTATCTGATGTGTACACTCTTGGTGTCGGTGCATAATCTGGTTTTTGAATTAAGTTATGAAGTAAGAGGACGTTACCAGCTGTGTTTCGCACGGTTGTTACTCCAGATGCTACAAAATGAGGCGCAAATCCCTCGTTAATATGACAATGCATATCAATTAAGCCTGGAATAATATAGTTTCCTTTTACATCGATTGTTTCTGGCACCTCAGGCAACTCTTCATCCTGCTTTACGATTCTTTTAATCGTATTTCCTTCTACTTCAATTGCACCTACAAAAGATACTCCATTCTCCACATCGATAATCGTTCCATTTTTAATCAGTAATTTTCCCATTTGCATTTCCTCCTATAATTGTTTATCTGTATTCAATGTTCTGATTTTATTGTATAGTGATTAAAACACTCGTTTTTCAAAAATGTCATATAGTGGAATTTTCATGGTTCGAGGAGGATTGAATAGTGGTGGAATACGGAAAAACACTAAGAATAGTTCGGAAACAAAAAGGGATAACCTTAAAACGATTAGCAGATGGGATTTGTTCTGTTTCTTTTCTATCAAAGTTTGAACGCGGCGATTCCGATATTACACTTGGTCTAATGACAAGACTGTTAGAAAAGCTAATGATGAACTTTGATGAGTTCTTATTCATCCATCACGATTTTCAACCTGATAAATTGGAACAATTCTTTAAAGCAGCGAACACTGCCTATTTAAATAGAGACGTGAAACAATTGAAGCAATTAAAAAACGGACAATTAAAGAAGTGGAAGCAATACGGCGTGGAAACCTACCAGTGCAATGCTCTATTGATTGAAGTATATGAAAGTATCGTAGATAAGGATTATATCAAAAAAGGAGTACAAGAAATTGATACGCATCTCCTTTCTGATTATTTATTTCGAGTAGAGGTATGGGGATATTATGAGTTAATGCTTTATAATGGTACGTTACTATTACTCGAGCCAGATATGGTCATGCTGCTTTCCAGAACTGCATATGAGAAAAGTGCTCGTTTTAGAAATTATGATAAGGTAACTGATGCGATTACATCCGTGCTCTTTAACACCATTATCTTTTTGCTTGGACCAGTGAATCGATTTCACGAAGAGTTCGCATATCAAAAGGAAATGACTGAATTTATGGGATATCTTGAGGCGATTGCCATTCCAGAAGGTAACTTAACAGAAAGAGTACTTTTATTAGAGCTCAAAGGTGCCTATTCTATTAGAGTTGGATACAAAGAAGAAGGTACTGCAAAAATAAAACAGGCTATCCAAATCTTACAGGATTTGAATTCTACTAGAATGGCAAATAATATCGAGCAGTATCTTTTGCAGATTATATAGTATCGAGGAATAACCATTGTATTAAGAAGCTGGATTTCTCTTTTGTTCTACAATTAGAGCTTCACGGATATAATTTTTCAAATAAAATAATGCTAACAAAAAACCCATTAAACATTAGAAATGTTTAATGGGTTTTTATACGATACCGGTGGTCGGGGTCGAACCGACACTCCCGAAGGAACACGATTTTGAGTCGTGCGCGTCTGCCAATTCCGCCACACCGGCATATTAAAAATTTGACGTAGTCTTGACTGACAAATATTAATATAGCACGGAATGGGGGATGAAGTCAATGTTTAATTAAGTAGATATAATTATCATAATTCACGAACTTGGCTGCCCATGCTTTCTTACCCAATTCAACACAATCAATCGAATAATCATACCAATTGTATAACCTAATATAAGAAAGATAATTGGTAACCAAATCGGCCCGAAATAAATACCTTTAACATTAAAGGTTGGAGAATAGACTACTCCAATAGTGCCGATATATGCAGAGAACACATAAGGCAGGAAGGAATAGGAAGCCTCTCCCCCTCCAGCATCACGATACGCATCCCATATAGCAAATAAATAAAGACATGGATAAAACATTAACCATTGATAATTAGTGCTTGAGATTGCTGTTTGTATATCACCATGAAAACTCGGTATAATGGCAGCATTTAGTTTTGAAAATACATTAACAATGAATTCTAAAGCAATTAATACAGCTCCTTTAAACAGCTTTCCATTTAGAAATTGTCCGAACCCTGGAAAGGCAATACTCCAAAATATTACTTCAACCTTCTTATCCTTTGACATCTTTATACACTACCCATCCGCCAATTCTTGTCGATCCGATTCCCTAGGGGGCTCTTCCAACCATCCATTACTAATCATGATATTTGCGCCGTCCTCTGAGTACTTCATGATTTCAGTAGTTAATCGTGTATATTGAGCAACTAAATCACGTCTATGGCTTGTTGCTAGACTTAAGCCATAATTGCCAATACCAATTCCAACTAATGCGGTTATTTGAAACATCATTAGCTTATCCGAAAAAACAAATGATGTATTCTCTGTAATCTCTGCATTCCATGACATTGGTGCAGGAAGTTCATTTTCACGTAGTATAGACCCTAAAACCTCCACATGCTTTTCCGCAATTTCCTTTCCTCTTTGCATAAATTGCCTTACTTCCTTGGACTTTGCTACCTGTGAAAAGCTAATTAATGCTGCAACACCTAATACATTACGCTGCATGTTTGCGTATAAATTCGATATTTCCATTCCGGTTAAAGGCCTTCTTTCCCCAAACCAACCGGTTAAAAAGCTCTGCTTCTTTACAAAATCTACTTTACTGGGTATCGGAAGGTTTGGTGAACGCACATAAACACCTTTAGAGAGCATTAAATCCTTTGCCATCCGATGTAGCTTATTAGACTCCACAAAACACGCTGAGAAGTAATTATAAACGTCTTCACGAGCTGCTAATGAAGTAGCCATACTATAGTTATTCATACCAACCTGAGCCATGTCCCGCATGAAATTTAGAATATAAGTATCAGAATAAAGACGCTCTGCGTTAACATCAACATCCTCATTCAGATGAAATCCAACTGGTATTGGATACTTTTCCATATTAAAAAAAGCCTTCAACTTTTCCTTATGTGATTCAGACAATTTCAGTCCATAATTGACTATCTCTTTCACACCTTCATCCTCAACTATATTATCCATATAAGTGAGTACACAGATCGCCATACTATCATTCATATAAGCAGACCATAGCTGAGTAATTTCTGTTGCACTTAAACGTGCATGATGTTCTACATTCATAACGAAAATTGACCTCCGAAAATCTTCTTTATGCTTGTTAGTATGCCCTTGATGTAAAATTTATACAGTATCAAATAGGATGGTTCAACTGGTTAATTAAGCCAATAAAAAAACTCCTTTGTTTTAAATGCAAGTACCTAGCTTTGCAACTAAAACAAAAGAGTTTATGTATATTACTATTTAAAATTGGAGGCGGTAACCGGATTTGAACCGGTGATAAAGGTTTTGCAGACCTCTGCCTTACCACTTGGCTATACCGCCACTATTCTGGAGCGGAAGACGGGATTCGAACCCGCGACCCCCACCTTGGCAAGGTGGTGTTCTACCACTGAACTACTTCCGCGCTTTATTGGCTGGGCTACCAGGATTCGAACCTGGGAATCACGGGACCAAAACCCGTTGCCTTACCGCTTGGCTATAGCCCAATATGGGGCGACCGGTGGGAATCGAACCCACGAGTGCCGGAGCCACAATCCGGTGCGTTCACCACTTCGCCACGGCCGCCATAATAAAAATGGCAGGGGTAGTAGGAATCGAACCCACATCAAAGGTTTTGGAGACCTTCGTTTTACCATTAAACTATACCCCTACTAGAAAAAATAACTATTAATTTTAAATGGTGGAGGGGGGCAGATTCGAACTGCCGAACCCGAAGGAGCGGATTTACAGTCCGCCGCGTTTAGCCACTTCGCTACCCCTCCATAAATAGAAAAAAACATAAATGGTGGCTCGGGACGGAATCGAACCGCCGACACATGGATTTTCAGTCCATTGCTCTACCGACTGAGCTACCGAGCCATTTTGTGTTTTCAGTAATATTTATAGTGGCGGTCCGGACGGGACTCGAACCCGCGACCTCCTGCGTGACAGGCAGGCATTCTAACCAACTGAACTACCGGACCACTATATGATTTTTTTCGTTGCACTTTACAGTACTACTGATATTCAATTATCGAAGAAGATTATTCAACGTAGTTAATTGAATTATTTGGTTGCGGGGGCAGGATTTGAACCTACGACCTTCGGGTTATGAGCCCGACGAGCTACCAGACTGCTCCACCCCGCGATGTGAGAAAGTATTAAGTTAGCTAATGGTGGAGGATACAGGGCTCGAACCTGTGACCCCCTGCTTGTAAGGCAGGTGCTCTCCCAACTGAGCTAATCCTCCATATTATATTGGTGACCCGTACGGGATTCGAACCCGTGTTACCGCCGTGAAAGGGCGGTGTCTTAACCGCTTGACCAACGGGCCATGTAAAGTGAAAGTTAAGTGGCGGAGAGCGAGGGATTCGAACCCTCGAGACCACTTTCGCAGCCTACACGATTTCCAATCGTGCTCCTTCGACCACTCGGACAGCTCTCCATGGCTCCACAGGTAGGATTCGAACCTACGACCGATCGGTTAACAGCCGATTGCTCTACCACTGAGCTACTGTGGAATAAATGGAATTGCCTGGCGGCGTCCTACTCTTGCAGGGGCAATGCCCCAACTACCATCGGCGCTGAGAAGCTTAACTGCTGTGTTCGGTATGGGAACAGGTGTGACCTTCTCGCCATCACTACCAGACATAAAACTACTTGTTACCAAGTGATCTTAATTTTTTCGTGACAAACTTTATTATAATAGTTTTCAGGAAAAAATCAAGCATTATTTTGAGTAATTTATACCCTGAAAACTAAATAAGCAACACAACGACTCAAAAAGTGTTAGTTAAGTCCTCGATCGATTAGTATCCGTCAGCTCCACGTGTCACCACGCTTCCACCTCGGACCTATCAACCTCATCGT